>JAIXOP010000004.1 GCA_027486725.1 Burkholderiales bacterium
GCGCCGACGGTTCGGCCACCCTCGCGGATGGCAAAGCGCAGGCCCTGCTCCATGGCGATGGGCGCAATCAGCTGCACCGTCATCTTCACGTTGTCTCCAGGCATCACCATCTCCGTGCCCTCGGGCAGAACCACCGAGCCCGTCACATCCGTCGTGCGGAAGTAAAACTGAGGACGGTAGTTGTTGAAGAACGGCGTGTGACGGCCGCCCTCATCCTTCGAGAGCACATAGACCTCGGCCTCAAACTTGGTGTGCGGCTTGATCGAGCCGGGCTTGGCCAGCACCTGACCACGCTCGACCTCCTCGCGCTTGGTGCCACGCAGCAGAATGCCCACGTTGTCGCCCGCCTGACCCTGGTCCAGCAGCTTGCGGAACATCTCCACGCCCGTGCAGGTCGTCTTGACCGTATCGCGGATGCCCACGATCTCAATCTCCTCGCCCACCTTCACAATGCCACGCTCCACACGGCCAGTCACCACCGTGCCGCGGCCCGAGATCGAGAACACGTCTTCGATCGGCATCAGAAACGCGCCATCGACCGCACGCTCCGGCGTCGGGATGTAGGTGTCCAGTGCCTCGGCCAGCTTCAGAATCGCTCCCTCGCCCAGCTCGCCCTTGTCGCCCTCGAGCGCCAGCTTGGCCGAGCCCTTCACGATCGGCGTGTCATCGCCCGGGAAGTCGTACTTCGACAGAAGCTCACGAACCTCCATCTCCACGAGCTCAAGCAGCTCCGCGTCATCCACCATGTCGCACTTGTTCAAAAACACGATGATGTACGGCACGCCCACCTGACGGCTCAGCAAAATGTGCTCGCGCGTCTGCGGCATCGGGCCATCGGCAGCCGAACACACCAGAATCGCTCCGTCCATCTGCGCAGCACCCGTAATCATGTTCTTCACATAGTCGGCGTGCCCAGGGCAGTCCACGTGCGCATAGTGACGCGTCGCCGTCTCATACTCCACGTGCGCCGTGTTGATCGTAATCCCGCGGGCCTTCTCCTCCGGCGCCGCATCAATCTGATCGTAGGCCTTGGCCTCACCACCAAACTTCGTCGACAACACCGTCGTGATCGCCGCCGTCAACGTCGTCTTCCCATGGTCCACGTGACCAATCGTCCCCACGTTCACATGCGGCTTCGTACGCTCAAACTTACCCTTGGCCATGTTCTTGCTTCCTTCTACAGTTGTTCAGTTGAGTGGTCTAAAAGAAACTTTGCTTTGTGAATTTACTTGGTGCGGCTGCTCATCACCGCCTCGGCCACATTGCGCGGGGCCTCGGAGTAATGCTTGAACTCCATGGTGTAGGTCGCACGGCCCTGGGTCAGTGACCGCAGGGTGGTGGAGTAGCCAAACATCTCGGCGAGGGGAACCTCGGCCTTGATGATCTTGCCGCCGCCCACCATATCGTCCATGCCCTGAACCATGCCGCGGCGGGAGGACAGGTCGCCCATCACCGTTCCGGCGTAGTCCTCGGGCGTTTCGACTTCCACAGCCATCATGGGCTCGAGCAGAACCGCACTGGCCTTGCGCATGCCGTCTTTGAAGGCCATCGATGCGGCCAGCTCAAAGGCGATCTGCGAGGAGTCCACGTCGTGGTAGGAGCCATCAAACAGGGTGACCTTGACATCGACCACCGGGAAGCCCGCCAGCACGCCCGAGTTCATGGTGTCCTTGCAGCCCTTGTCGACCGAAGGAATGAACTCGCGGGGCACCACGCCGCCCTTGATGGCGTCGACGAATTCGTAGCCCTTGCCCTCTTCCTGCGGCTCGAGCTTGATCCAGACGTGACCGAACTGGCCCTTACCGCCCGACTGCTTGACGTACTTGCCTTCGATTTCCACGGGCTTGCGGATGGTCTCGCGATACGCCACCTGAGGCTTGCCGACGGTGGCCTCCACGCCGAACTCGCGCTTCATGCGGTCCACCAGGATCTCGAGGTGCAGCTCGCCCATGCCGGAGATGATGGTCTGGCCCGACTCTTCATCGGTGCGGACGCGGAACGAGGGATCTTCTTTGGCCAGGCGATTGAGCGCGATGCCCATCTTCTCTTGGTCCGCCTTGGTCTTGGGCTCCACGGCCTGCGAGATCACGGGCTCGGGGAACTCCATGCGCTCAAGGACGATCACGTCTTCGGTGTCGGAGAGGGTGTCGCCGGTGGTGACTTCCTTCAGGCCCACCGCCGCAGCGATGTCGCCCGCCAGGATCTCGGTGATCTCTTCGCGATTGTTGGCGTGCATCTGTAGCAGACGTCCGATGCGCTCTTTCTTGCCCTTCACGGAGTTGACCACCGTGTCGCCCGACTTCAGCACGCCGGAGTAGACGCGGATGAAGGTGAGCTGGCCCACGAAGGGGTCGTTCATCAGCTTGAATGCGAGGGCCGAGAACTTCTCTTTGTCGTCGGCCTTGCGGCTGGCGGGCTCGCCATCTTCGGTCATGCCAGCGACCGGGGGGATGTCCACGGGCGAGGGCAGGAAGTCGATGACGGCGTCGAGCATGCGCTGGACACCCTTGTTCTTGAAGGCGGTGCCGCAGAGCATCGGCTGGATTTCGCAGGCGATGGTTCGGTCGCGCAGGCCGCGCACGATTTTCTCTTCGCTGAGGTCGCCGCTCTCGAGGTACTCGTTCATCAGGCCCTCGTTGGCCTCGGCCGCGGCCTCAACCATCTGCTCGCGCCACTCCTTGCAGGTCTCGAGGAGCTCGGCCGGGATCTCGGCGTATTCGAATTTCGTGCCCTGGCTGGCCTCATCCCAGAAGATGGCCTTCATTTTGATGAGGTCGACGACGCCCTTGAAGGTGTCTTCGGCGCCGATGGGCACCACCACGGGCACGGGGTTGGCGCGCAGGCGGGTCTTCATCTGGTCAACAACCTTGAAGAAGTTGGCGCCGGTGCGGTCCATTTTGTTGACGAAGGCCAGGCGGGGAACCTTGTATTTGTTGGCCTGGCGCCAGACGGTCTCGGACTGGGGCTGCACGCCACCCACGGCGCAGTACACCATGCAGGCGCCATCGAGCACACGCATGGAGCGCTCCACCTCAATGGTGAAGTCCACGTGGCCCGGGGTATCGATGATGTTGATGCGGTGCTCGGGCAGGGATGCATCCATGCCCTTCCAGAAGGTGGTGGTGGCCGCCGAGGTGATGGTGATGCCGCGCTCCTGCTCCTGCTCCATCCAGTCCATGGTTGCTGCGCCGTCGTGCACCTCGCCAATCTTGTGGTTGACGCCGGTGTAGAACAGGATGCGCTCGGTGGTGGTGGTCTTGCCGGCATCGATGTGGGCGCTGATGCCGATGTTGCGGTAGCGCTCGATGGGAGTTTTGCGGGCCATTCGGAGTCCTAGATGTTTGACTGGAGATTCAGATGCCGCAGGGGCCAAGGCCCCCCGCGCGGCGGCGAATTAGAAACGGAAGTGCGAGAAGGCCTTGTTGGCCTCGGCCATGCGGTGAACTTCGTCGCGCTTTTTGCAGGCGCCGCCACGGCCTTCGGAGGCCTCGAGCAGCTCGCCGGCGAGGCGCAGATTCATCGACTTCTCGCCGCGCTTCTTGGCAGCCTCGCGCAGCCAGCGCATGGCGAGGGCCAGACGGCGGGCAGGGCGGACTTCGACGGGGACCTGATAGTTGGCACCACCCACGCGGCGGGACTTCACTTCCACCATGGGCTTGGCATTGTTGAGCGCCTGCTGGAAGACCTCGAGGGGGTCTTTCTTGGCGACAGTCTCGATGTGGGTGAGGGCGCCATAGACGATGCGCTCGGCCACGGCCTTCTTGCCGTGGAGCATGACCACATTCATGAATTTGGAGACTTCCTCGCTTCCGAATTTGGGATCGGCGAGAACAATGCGCTTCGGTACTTCGCGACGACGGGGCATATCAATTCCTTTTTGGGATCAGTTGAGCCCGGGCGCTGCCGATCCGATGATCGGTGGCTTCGCCTGCTCAGCCCGAAACGGGTCGGGCCCTTACTGTGGTTGGTACTGCTTTGGGTGTGTACTTCGTGTTTCGGGTACTGCGATTTGAGGCCTTGAGCGCAACTCTAGACCGGCTGAGTTACAGGCTCATTTACCAGCTTATTTGCCTGCTTATTTGCCCGCCTTGGGCCGCTTCGCGCCGTACTTGGAGCGGGACTGCTTGCGGTCTTTGACGCCCTGGAGGTCGAGCGAGCCACGGACGATGTGGTAACGCACACCGGGGAGATCTTTGACTCGGCCGCCGCGGATCAGAACCACGGAGTGCTCTTGCAGGTTGTGGCCCTCGCCGCCGATGTAGCTGATGACCTCGAAGCCATTGGTGAGGCGGACCTTGGCGACCTTCCGAAGCGCGGAGTTGGGCTTCTTGGGGGTCGTCGTGTAGACGCGGGTGCAGACGCCGCGACGCTGGGGGCACGACTCCAGCGCAGGGCTCTTGCTTTTGATCACTTCGCTCTCGCGCGGCTTGCGCACGAGCTGGTTGATGGTGGGCATTTCTCTTCCTTTGATTGAATCTGAGGGCTCCGCCCGCAGAAAAGCCCACGATTGTTTGGGTTTTCCGCGGGAGTGTCAAGCCCGATGGGTGGTTGGGGTGGAGCGTTACTCGCCAGCGGCCTCCGGGTTGGTGTCGGCGGCGTCGGGCGTCTCCTCGGGGGCAAAGAGGGCCTCGGCCTGAGCGATGGCCTCGGCAGCGAGGTTCTTTGCCTCGTTGGCCTCGGCCAGCTCGCGCTCCTTGCGCGCCTTGTGGAAAGCCAAACCGGTTCCCGCAGGGATCAGGCGACCCACGATAACGTTTTCCTTCAGGCCCCGCAGTTCGTCGCGCTTGCCCATGATGGCGGCCTCGGTCAAAACCTTGGTCGTCTCCTGGAACGAGGCGGCCGAGATGAAGGAGTCGGTCGAGAGCGATGCCTTGGTGATGCCGAGCAGGACATTCTCGTAGTCGGCAGGGCGTTTGCCCTCGGCCACGGCAGCATCGTTGGCATCGAGCAGCTCGGAGCGCTCCACCTGCTCGCCCGGGATGAAGCTGGTGTCGCCCGGGTCGGTGACCTGCACACGACGCAGCATCTGGCGAACGATCACCTCGATGTGCTTGTCGTTGAGCTTGACGCCCTGCAGACGATAGACCTCCTGGACCTCATCGACGATGTGGCGAGCCAAGGCTTCCACGCCCAGCAGGCGCAGGATGTCCTGGGAATCTGCCGGTCCATCGACGATCATCTCGCCGCGATTGACCACCTGGCCGTCGTGGACCAGAACCGATTTCTCTTTGGGGATGAGGAACTCGGTCGAGATGCCATCGAGGTCGGTGATGACCAGGCGCTGCTTGCCCTTGGTTTCCTTGCCGAACGAGACCGTGCCGGTGACTTCGGCAAGCATGCCGGCGTCTTTGGGCGAGCGGGCCTCGAAGAGCTCCGTGACTCGGGGCAGACCGCCGGTGATGTCTCGGGTCTTCTGGGATTCGTTGGAGACCTTGCCAAGGATGTCGCCCACATTGACCGTCTGGCCATCGCGCACGGTGATCGTGGCACCCACTGGGAAGCTCACGCTGAACGGGCGGTCGGAGCCTGCCAGTAGCACGTCGTTGCCCTGGGCGTCGATGAGGCGTGCCGCAGGCCGAACGCCCTTGGCAGCAGTACCGCGGCGGCGGGGATCGATCACGCGGAGGCTGGCCAATCCCGTCTTCTCGTCGACCTCGTTGGCCACAGTGACGCCCTCTTCCACATTCTCGAACCGCACCGTGCCGGCATATTCAGCAACGATGGGGCGGAAGGAGGGGTCCCAGGTCGCCACGGTGTCGCCACCCTTGACCTGCGCGCCATCGATCATCTTGAGGGTTGCGCCATAGGGGACCTTCTGACGCTCACGCTCACGGCCGTTGGCGTCGGTGATGATGACCTCGCCCGAACGGGAGATGACCACCGGCTCACCGGCCGAGTTGGTGACGTAGCGGATGCTGGCAGTGAAGCGCAGCACGCCCGAGGACTTGGCCTCGAGACTGCTGGCCACGGCCGCACGGTTGGCAGCACCGCCCAGGTGGAAGGTGCGCATGGTCAGCTGGGTGCCCGGTTCGCCGATCGACTGGGCGGCGATGACGCCCACGGCCTCGCCGACGTTGACCAGATGGCCACGTCCGAGGTCTCGGCCATAGCACTTGGCGCAGAGTCCAAATCGCGTCTCGCAGGTGAAGGCGGTGCGAACGCGCACCTCGTCGATGCCCAGGCGCTCGATCTCGTCGACATGGTCCTCGTCGAGCATCGTTCCTTTGGCGTAGAGGGTCTCTTGGGTCTCGGGATTGACGATGTCCGAGGCGATCACGCGGCCCAGGATTCGATCGCGCAGACTCTCAATGACCTTGCCGCCCTGAACCACGGCGCGCTTCACGATGCCATTGTCGGTGCCGCAGTCGTCTTCGATGACCACCAGATCCTGGGTCACGTCGACCAGGCGGCGGGTGAGGTAGCCGGAGTTCGCAGTCTTCAACGCGGTGTCGGCCAGACCCTTTCGGGCGCCGTGGGTGGAGATGAAGTACTCCAGCACGTTGAGGCCTTCGCGGAAGTTGGCGCGAATCGGGGTCTCAATGATCGAGCCGTCGGGCTTCGACATCATGCCCCGCATGCCGGCCAGCTGACGAATCTGCTTCTCGGAGCCGCGCGCGCCAGAGTCGGCCATCATGAAGATTGCGTTGAACGACGCCTGCGAGACCATCTCGCCCTTGTTGTTCTTGACCTTCTCTGTGGCGAGGTTGGCCATCATGGCCTTGCCGACTTGATTGCCGGCGCGGTCCCAGATGTCCACGACCTTGTTGTAGCGCTCGCCGGAGGTGACCAGGCCGCTCGCGTACTGCTGCTCGATCTCTTTGATCTCGGCCTCGGCTGCGCCGATGATCTTGACCTTCTCGGGCGGCACGAGCATGTCGTCGACGGCAATCGAGATGCCGGCGCGGGTTGCCAGGGAGAAGCCCGACTGGAGCATCTTGTCGGCGAGGATAACGGTCGCCCGCAGACCGCAGCGGCGGAACGAGGCGTTGATCAGGGCCGAGATGGCCTTCTTGCTCAGCACGGTGTTCATGTGCGAGAAGGGCAGGCCATTGGGCAGGTGGCGCGAAAGCAGCGCACGGCCCACCGTGGTCTCGGTGCGGGTGAGTCGGGGCTGGAGCACGCCCGAGGCGTCGGCGATGACTTCGGGGATGCGCACGGTGATGCGCGAGCCGAGCTCCACCTGGCCATTGGCATAGGCGCGCTCGACCTCCGCGACGTCGGTGAAGACCATGCCCTCGCCCTTGGCCATCACGCGCTCGCGGGTGGCGTAGTAGAGGCCAAGAACGATGTCTTGCGACGGAACGATCGAGGGCTCACCACTGGAGGGGAAGAGCACGTTGTTGGAGGCCAGCATCAGGGTGCGGGCTTCCATCTGCGCCTCGAGGGAGAGCGGCACATGGACGGCCATCTGGTCGCCGTCGAAGTCGGCGTTGAACGCCGCACAGACCAGCGGGTGCAGCTGAATGGCCTTGCCCTCGATGAGCACAGGCTCGAAGGCCTGAATGCCCAGGCGGTGCAGGGTTGGGGCGCGGTTGAGCAGGACCGGGTGCTCGCGAATCACCTCCTCGAGGATGTCCCAGACTTCGGGGACCTGCTGCTCCACGAGCTTCTTGGAGGCCTTGATGGTGGTCGAGAGCCCACGCTGCTCGAGCTTGTTGAAGATGAAGGGCTTGAAGAGCTCGAGAGCCATCAGCTTGGGCAGGCCGCACTGATGCAGCTTGAGGGTTGGCCCCACCACAATCACGGAACGGCCGGAGTAGTCGACGCGCTTGCCCAGGAGGTTCTGACGGAAGCGTCCGCCCTTGCCCTTGATCATGTCGGCCAAAGACTTCAGGGGGCGCTTGTTCTGGCCCGTCATGGCCTTGCCGCGGCGCCCGTTGTCGAGCAGGGAGTCCACTGCCTCTTGCAGCATGCGCTTTTCGTTGCGCACGATGATTTCGGGGGCACGAAGCTCCAGGAGTCGGCGCAGGCGATTGTTGCGGTTGATGACGCGGCGATAGAGATCGTTGAGATCGGAGGTCGCAAAGCGGCCGCCATCGAGTGGCACCAGGGGGCGCAGCTCGGGGGGCAGCACGGGCAGGACCTTCATCACCATCCACGACGGCTTGACGCCCGACTTGTGGAAGCCCTCGAGCACCTTGAGTCGTTTGGAGATCTTTTTGATCTTCGCTTCGGAGCCCGTCTCGGTGAGGTCCTTGCGCAGCTGCTCGATCTCGCGCTCGATGTCGAGGTTGGAGAGCAGCGCCTCGATGCCCTCGGCACCCATCATGGCCTGGAACTCATGCTCGCCGTACTGCTCGATCTTCTGCAGGTAAGTCTCTTCGGACATGATCTCGCCACGGCGCAGCGGGGTCATTCCCGGCTCCACAACGATGTATGCCTCGAAATAAAGCACCCGCTCGATGTCGCGCAGGGTCATGTCGAGCACCAGACCAAGGCGGCTGGGCAGCGACTTCAGAAACCAGATGTGGGCGGTGGGGCTGGCCAGCTCAATGTGGCCCATGCGCTCACGGCGAACTTTGGCCAGCGTGACTTCCACGCCGCACTTGTCGCAGATCACACCCCGGTGCTTCAGCCGCTTGTGCTTGCCGCAGAGGCACTCGTAGTCCTTGACCGGGCCAAAGATCTTGGCGCAGAAGAGGCCATCCCGCTCCGGCTTGAAGGTGCGGTAGTTGATGGTCTCTGGCTTTTTGACTTCGCCATAGGACCAGGACCGAATTTTGTCGGGCGAGGCAAGACCAATCCGAATGGTGTCGAAGGTTTGTTCGGGTTTGGCTTGTCCGATGAGACCGAGCAGTGCATCCATTTGAGACACTCCTTGCCTTATTGGCGTTCGAGATCGATGTCGATACCCAGCGAGCGGATTTCCTTCACGAGAACGTTGAAGGACTCCGGCATGCCAGCGTCAATGATGTGTTCGCCCTTGACGAGGTTTTCGTAGACCTTGGTGCGGCCGGTCACGTCGTCGGACTTCACAGTGAGCATTTCCTGCAGCGTGTACGAGGCACCATAGGCCTCGAGGGCCCAGACCTCCATCTCACCAAAGCGCTGGCCACCGAAGTGCGCCTTGCCGCCCAGCGGCTGCTGGGTCACCAGGCTGTAGGGTCCGGTGGAGCGGGCATGCATTTTCTCGTCGACCAGGTGGTGGAGCTTGAGCATGTGCATGTAGCCCACGGTGGTCGGACGATCGAAGGCGTCGCCCGTGCGGCCGTCGTAGAGCTGCACCTGGGTGCGGCTGGGGGTCAGGCCGATGCGCTGGGCGACCTCGTCGGGATAGGCGAGCTGGAGCATGTCGCGAATCTCTTCTTCGCGCGCACCATCGAACACCGGCGTTGCGAAGGGAACTCCCTCGCGCAGGTTGTGGGCCAGCTCACGAATCTCGCCATCGTTGAGCGATTTGAGGTTCTCGGTCTTGCCCGTGGTGTTGTAGATCTTGTCGAGCATGCTGCGGATCTCGGCGGTCTTGGCCTGCGCATCAAGCATTTCGCCGATGCGATGGCCCAGGCCCTTGGCCGCCCAGCCCAGATGGCTCTCGAGAATCTGTCCCACGTTCATCCGCGAGGGCACGCCCAGCGGGTTCAGAACGATGTCGACGGGGCGTCCATCGGCCATGTAGGGCATGTCCTCGACCGGAACAATGCGCGAAATCACACCCTTGTTGCCGTGGCGGCCGGCCATCTTGTCGCCCGGCTGCAGGCGGCGCTTGACGGCCAGGTAGACCTTGACCATCTTGAGCACGCCAGGCTGGAGCTCGTCGCCCTGCGTGAGCTTCTTGTGCTTCTCCTGATAGGCGAGGTCGAACTGATGGCGCTTCTCTTCGAGCGCGGCCTTCTGCGACTCGAGTGCATTGGCCGACGCCTCATCGGCCAGACGGATGTCGAACCAGTGGTGTCGATCAACACCCGCCAGGTACTCGGCGGTGATGGCCGAGCCCTTGGCGAGTTTCGAGGGTCCGCCGTTGGCCTTTTGGCCAATCAGCAGCTTCTCGATCCGCGCAAACGCATCGTCTTCCACGATGCGGAGCTGGTCGTTGAGGTCCTTGCGGTAGCGAATCAGTTCGGCATCGATGATGTCCTGCGAGCGCTTGTCGCGCTGAATGCCCTCGCGGGTGAAGACTTGGACGTCGATGACGGTGCCGGAGACCCCCGCAGGAACGCGCAGCGAGGTGTCTTTCACGTCGCTGGCCTTCTCGCCGAAGATGGCGCGCAGCAGCTTTTCTTCGGGCGTGAGCTGGGTCTCGCCCTTGGGCGTGACCTTGCCAACGAGAACGTCGCCGGCCTGAACCTCGGCGCCCACATAGACAATGCCCGACTCATCGAGACGGCCAAGCTGCGCCTCGGAGAGGTTGGAGATGTCTCGGGTGATTTCCTCGGGTCCCAGCTTGGTGTCGCGGGCAGGGATGCTGTGCTCCTCAATGTGGATCGAGGTGTAGCGATCCTCGGCGACCACGCGCTCAGAAATGAGGATGGAGTCCTCGAAGTTGTAGCCGTTCCAGGGCATGAAGGCCACCAGCATGTTTTGTCCGAGGGCCATCTCGCCGAGGTCGGTCGAGGCGCCGTCGGCCACCACATCGCCGCGTGCCACCACATCGCCCACCTTCACAATCGGGCGCTGGTTGATGTTGGTCGATTGGTTGGAGCGGGTGTACTTCACGAGGTTGTAGATGTCCACGCCGGACTCGCCCACCTGGGCCTCGCCGTCGTTGACGCGCACCACGATGCGGCGTGCATCGACATAGTCGATGACACCACCGCGCTGGGCGCGCACCACAGTGCCCGAGTCGATGGCGCAGGTGCGCTCAATGCCTGTGCCCACCACGGGCTTTTCAGGCCGCAGGCACGGAACAGCCTGGCGCTGCATATTCGATCCCATCAGGGCGCGGTTGGCGTCGTCGTGCTCAAGGAAGGGGATGAGCGATGCAGCCACCGACACGATCTGCGATGGTGCAACGTCCATCAGATTGACCTTGTCGGGACTGGCCAGGGAAGTCTCGCCGTTGATGCGCACCGAGACCAGCTCCTCGGTCAGTCGTCCCTTGTCGTCGATGGGGGCGTTGGCCTGGGCGATCACATAACGGCCCTCTTCGATGGCGGAGAGGTATTCGATGTGGTCGGTCACACGGCCATCCACCACCTTGCGATAGGGGGTCTCGAGGAAGCCGTATTCATTCAGGCGGGCGTAGAGGGCCAGCGTGTTGATGAGGCCGATGTTCGGGCCTTCAGGGGTCTCGATGGGGCAGACGCGGCCGTAGTGCGTTGGGTGCACGTCGCGCACCTCGAAGCCTGCACGCTCGCGGGTCAGTCCGCCTGGTCCAAGGGCCGAGACACGGCGCTTGTGGGTGATCTCGGAGAGCGGGTTGGTCTGGTCCATGAACTGCGACAGCTGCGAGGATCCAAAGAATTCGCGAATGGCCGACGAGATCGGCTTGCTGTTGATCAGATCGTGGGGCATGAGGTTGTCGGCCTCAGCCTGGCCCAGGCGCTCTTTCACCGCGCGCTCAACGCGCACGAGTCCCGAGCGGAATTGGTTCTCGGCCAGCTCGCCCACGCAGCGCACACGGCGGTTGCCGAGGTGGTCGATGTCGTCGGATTTGCCGCGGCCGTTGAGCAGCTCCACCAAGACTTTCATGACATCGACGATGTCTTTGGTGTCGAGCACCATCGAGCCCGTGGCCTCTTCGCGGCCGAGGCGGCGGTTGAACTTCATGCGGCCGACCTTGGACAGGTCGTAGGTGTCTTCAGAGAAGAAGAGCCGCTGGAAGAGCGCCTCGACGGCGTCTTCCGTTGGCGGCTCGCCGGGACGCATCATGCGATAGATCGCGACCCGGGCGGAGAGCTGATCGGGCGTCTCATCGAGGCGCAGCGTGTTGGAGATGAAGGGGCCATGGCCAAGGTCGCTGGTGTAGAGCACCTTGATGTCGCGGACATTGGCGTCGCGCAGCTTCTGGAGCAGGCCGCCCTCCAGCTCATCGTTGGCCTTGGCAAGCACCTCGCCAGTGTCGGGGTCGACCAGGCTGGTGGCGAGCACCCGGCCGATGATGGCCTCGTCGGGCACCGAAACGCGCTTCATGTTGCGCTTCTCGAGCTCATTGATCTGGCGCGCAGTGATTCGCTTGTCCTTGGCAATCAGGACCTTGCCGTCGCTGTCGATGATGTCGAAGCGAGCCACCTCGCCCTTCAGACGCTCGGGAACCACCTCCATCTGCGCACCCTCGGGCTGCAGAACCAGGTGATCGAACTCGAAGAAGTTGGCAAGAATCTGCTCGGGCGTGAAGCCCAGGGCCTTCATGAGAATCGTGGCCGGCATCTTGCGACGGCGGTCGATTCGGAAGTAGAGAACGTCTTTGGGATCGAACTCGAAGTCGAGCCAGGAGCCGCGGTAGGGAATGATCCGGGCGCTGAACAGCAGCTTGCCCGAGGAGTGGGTCTTGCCCTTGTCGTTCTCGAAGAAGACGCCCGGCGAGCGGTGGAGCTGCGAGACGATCACACGCTCGGTGCCATTGATGATGAAGGAGCCGTTGTCGGTCACCAGGGGCATTTCGCCCATGTAGACCTCCTGCTCACGCACTTCCTTCACCGTGGGCTTGGCGGCCTCGCGGTCGAGGATGACCAGACGCACCCGGGCCCGCAGGGGTGCTGCGTAGATCAGTCCTCGCTGCTGGCATTCCTTCACATCGAAAACCGGCTTGCCGAGGTGGTAGCTCACAAACTCCAGCCGAGCAAAGCCGTTGTGGCTGACGATCGGGAAGATCGACTTGAACGCCGCCTGGAGACCCTCATCGGCCCGCTGGAGGGGGTCAATGTCGGCCTGGAGGAACGCGCGATAGGAAGCGATCTGGGTCTCGAGGAGGTAAGGCACACCCAGAACGGAGGGACGCTTTGCGAAGCTCTTGCGGATCCGTTTTTTCTCGGTGAAGTTGTAAGCCATGCGGGACTCCTGATGGGGTAGGGGCTGCCAGCGAAAACAGCGGAGACAACAAGGGGCCAAGGCACCAGTGCCCCAGCCGGAATGGGTTTACTTCAGGGATGCCTCCGGGGTGCGGGTGTTGCCGCACCCGGGGGCATCGCTGAAGCACCTCCCGGATCGCTCCGAGAAGTGCAGCAGGACTTACTTGAGCTCGACCTTGGCGCCGGCTTCCTCGAGCTGCTTCTTGAGGGCCTCGGCATCGGCCTTGGGCACGCCCTCTTTGACGGGCTTCGGAGCACCGTCCACGAGGTCTTTGGCTTCCTTCAGGCCCAGGCCGGTGGCGGCACGGACGACCTTAATGACTTCGACTTTCTTGTCGCCGGCCGAGGCGAGAACGACGGTGAAGTCGGTCTTCTCTTCGGCAGCAGCAGCGCCAGCACCACCGCCAGCAGCGGGGGCGGCCACAGCCACGGCGGCAGCAGCGGCGGAAACGCCGAACTTCTCTTCCATCATCTTGATGAGCTCGGAGAGCTCGAGAACGCTCATTGCGCCAACGGCGTCGAGGATTTCGTTTTTGGACAGTGCCATGTGAATAACTCCAGAAATTTAAAAGGTTCGATCGATACTTCGGATGAGCTTCGGGGTTGGACGCGGCGGACCCAGAGGGCCTGCCTTATGCCTCGGCCTTCTGATCGCGGACCGCTGCAAGACCCCGGACAAACTTGGCCGGGACTTCGTTGGCGGTCTGGACGAACTTGGCGATCGGCGCTTGCATGGTTCCCAGCAGCTTCGAGAGCAACTCCTCACGCGAGGGCAACGAGGCCAGGGCTTTGACGCCGTTGACATCGAGGATCGAGTTGGGAAGTGCGCCCCCTTTGATGACCAGGGCCTCCTGGGTCTTGGCAAAGTCGGAGATGACTTTTGCCGCGGACACGGGATCGGCCGAAATGCCATAGATCAGCGGACCGACCAGGTGGTCGTTCAGCTTTTCGAATGGCGTTCCCACCAAGGTGCGGCGAACCAACGTGTTTTTCAGAACACGGAGGTAGACCTTCTTGGCGCGGGCCTGCTGACGGAGCTGGGTGATGCTTGCAACATCCAAGCCACGGTACTCGGCGATCACGATCGACTGCGCTGTGCCCAGTTGGGCAGCAACGTCGTCGAGGATGGCCGCCTTCGCTTCGCGGTTTAGTGCCACTTCTGACTCCTTCGTTTCCCCGCGATGGTTTGCGGGGGGTTAACAATCGGCGATCGTCGAACCTTCTGTGCAGTGGCGAGGCCACTGCCCTGCATGCTCTTCGGAACCGCCATCTGCGCTGGGCCCTTTCGGGATTAAGCAAGGCCAAGGCCTCGCCCCAACGGTCTTTGACAGCCGTGGAAGCCGCACCCCATCGGGGCACTGCCGCCACGGTCCAAAGTTCTGGATTTAGCCCTGGGCCGAAGCCTGTGGGCCAAACGCCTGCGCATCAATGCGAATGCCGGGGCCCATGGTCGTCGAGACGGCCACCTTGCGCAGGTAGACGCCCTTGGACGAGGAGGGCTTCGCACGCTGCAGCGCCTCGATGAGTGCCTTGAGGTTGGCCTGCAGGGCCGGGACCTCGAAGCTGGCCTGGCCGATGGTGCAGTGGATGATGCCGGCCTTGTCGGTGCGGTACTGGACCTGTCCTGCCTTGGCATTCTTCACGGCGGTGGCCACGTCGGGGGTGACGGTTCCCACCTTGGGGTTGGGCATCAGGCCTCGGGGACCCAGGATCTGGCCCAGCTGACCGACCAGACGCATGGCGTCGGGCGAGGCAATGACCACATCGAAGTTGAGATTTCCGGCCTTGACCTGCTCAGCGAGGTCTTCCATGCCAACGATGTCGGCACCGGCCGCTTTGGCCTGGTCGGCCTTTTCGCCTTGAGCAAAGACCGCAACTCGGGCGGTCTTTCCTGTGCCCGAAGGCAGAACGATGGATCCACGAACGAGCTGATCGGATTTCTTGGCGTCGATGCCGAGCTGAACAGCGACATCCACGGATTCGGTGAACTTGGCGGTGGCGCAGGTCTTGGCCAGGGCCAGCGCCTCTTCAGGGCTGTACTGGCGATTGCGGTCGACCTGCTTGCGAACGGCCTCGGTGCGCTTGGAGAGCTTGGGCATGATTAGACTCCTTCAACAGTGATGCCCATGCTGCGGGCACTGCCAGCGATGGTGCGAACGGCAGCGTCGAGGTCGGCTGCGGTGAGGTCGGGGGTCTTCAGCTTGGCGATCTCCTCGCACTGCGCGCGGGTGATCGAGCCGACCTTGTCGGTGTGGGGCTTCGAGGATCCTTTGTCGATCTTCGCGGCCTTCTTGATCAGGATGGACGCCGGAGGCGTCTTCATGATGAAGGTGAAGGACTTGTCTGCGTAGGCGGTGATCACGCAAGGAATGGGCAGGCCGGGCTCCATGCCCTGGGTCTGCGCATTGAAGGCCTTGCAGAACTCCATGATGTTCAGGCCGCGCTGACCGAGCGCCGGGCCGATGGGGGGCGATGGGTTCGCCTTGCCTGCAGGGACCTGCAGCTTGATGTATCCAACAATCTTCTTTGCCATGATGGCTCCTATGTGAGTTCAATCGCGGCCGATGAATGAGCGGCCGCTCCTCGGTTTGGGCACCCGGTCACCCGGGCTTCCCTGGCGTTTGGACTACAGTTTTTCGACCTGTCCGAACTCCAATTCCACGGGCGTGGCTCGGCCAAAAATGCTGACCGACACACGCAGACGATTCTTGTCGTAGTTCACTTCCTCGACGTTGCCGTTGAAGTCGGTGAACGGGCCTTCCTTGACCCGCACGACTTCGCCAACCTCGAAAAGCACCTTGGGCCGAGGCTTCTCGGCGCCCTCTTGCATCTGGGCCATGATCTTGTTGACCTCGGCCTGCGAGATGGGGGTGGGGCGGGAGCCCGAGCCGCCGACGAAGCCAGTCACCCGGTTGGTGTTTTTCACCAGGTGCCAGGTCTGCTCGTTCATCTCCATCTCCACCAGCACATAGCCGGGGAAGAAGCGGCGCTCCGAGATGGCCTTCTGGCCATTGCGGATCTCGACCACCTCCTCGGTGGGCACAAGGATCTGACCGAAGTGATCCTGCATGCCTGCGCGATCGATGCGCTCTTGGATGGCGCGGGAGACGCTCTTTTCCATGCCTGAAAACGCATGGACCACGTACCACTGCTTCGACATCAGCGTCTCCATCCCAAAAAGAGGTCGTAGAGCACCCATTCGAAGGCTTTGTCGGCAAGCCACAAGAAGATGGCGGACACAAACACCAGCCCAAAGACCACGAGGGTCATTTGGATGGTCTCCTTGCGCGTGGGCCACTGCACCAAGACGGCTTCTTGGTAGGCCTGGCGGGAAAAGCGCACAAAGTCCTTGCCGGCGGGGCTCAGCAGCGCCATCGCCACGGCGACCACGATGCCGGCCAGAAGAATGCCGAGCGACGCCAGAGCGGAACCCTGTTGCGTGTGGTAGCCAACGATCGCGCCCAAAACAACGAGCACGGCCGCGGGCAGAAGAACAAAGTTCATTCTGGGATCGGCAAGTCGGCTGGTCTGTTCTTCTTGCTTCATGGGTGGTCAGTCTTGGTTGTACTTCGTGTCCGGCAGATCCATCGTTCACAGACTTGGCAGGGGCAGAGGGAATCGAACCCCCAACCTTCGGTTTTGGAGACCGACGCTCTGCCAATTGAGCTATGCCCGTCCGAATCTGTCTTCTCAATGTCTTTTGGGCCACGAGGGCCCAAAAGACAGATTTGCGAATCCCGGGCGCCAAAGCGCGCCCGGATCCGCCGGTGCAGCAGTCGACTTAGTCGATGATTTTGGCGACGACGCCGGCGCCGACGGTTCGGCCACCCTCGCGGATGGCAAAGCGCAGGCCCTGCTCCATGGCGATGGGCGCAATCAGCTGCACCGTCATCTTCACGTTGTCTCCAGGCATCACCATCTCCGTGCC
>JAIXOP010000013.1 GCA_027486725.1 Burkholderiales bacterium
AGGATCTCGTTCTCCAGCGTCTTTTTGCCAAGCACCCGCTCGAGCTCCCGGATCCGGCGCTTGAGCTCTCTGACCTCCGAAGCAGCCACCACATCGTCGTCTGCTTGGATTGCCTGCTTACCGCCTTCTGCCATGCGCCTTCTCCAGTTAAAGAGCAGGCTGGGAGAAATACCATACTTGCGTGCCACGAACGAGACCGAACGGCCTGGCTCATTGCTCTCGCGCACCGCCTCGAGCTTCTCCACCACCGAATACCTCCGGCGGCGCTGCACTTCGGTCACAACAGAAATCGACTCCATATCACTCCTAAGACATAGTCATAAGCCTAGACGTATGCCTAGGCGTTACTCAAAAGCACTATGTCCGGTCGAAATGGGGGCTGCTCCAATCTGCTCATTCCATCATGGGGGCGACGGACAGGCGAGCCCGCCCTGAAGCGGTGCCCAAAGGCGGCGCAACGCCCGGAGCAGACATCAAGAGATGTGCAGGGTGCCTGAGCCCGGAAGCCGCTCAATCAGGCCGGCCCCAGCCAGCTTTGATGGGGTGTAGGCGCCACCCTCGGGCTTGTGCTCGAGCACATGGGCCACCATGGCGAGCGACCCGGTCACGGTGAGGGCATAGCCGTTGGCGGTCTGGATGCGGGCCGTGCGGACATCGCCGCGGGCATTGGTCACCTCACCCCAGACCAGGGTGGTGAGCTTCTCGCGGGCCGTCTCGTCGGGGCCGCGCACCGACTTGGCGATGCGGGACTTCAAGAACGATTGCACGAGGCCCAGGCCCAGCAGGGGGCGCACCCAGTTGGCCTTGCGGGTGGCCGAGATGAGCTTGGGCGGCGCAGAGATGAAGACCTCGATGTTGGGAATGCCCGTGGAGTGAAAGGCCGTCGAGACATCGCCCCAGGGGATGGTCATGGCCGAGCGGGGGCCTGCACCGAAATCGATGGAACGGGTCTTGTAAGCCAGGGGGACGGTCGTGATAACCCCATTGCGGCGAACCTTGCCGCCCTTGGCCAGGCCCTCGACCGAGGTCTTGGCCGTGCCGGGCGAGAGGCCCGAACCGGTGGCAAACCCCAGCGCCAGGTGCGTGGCGTCGGGCAAGGCTGCCTTTAGAGCAGCGGCGACACAGTCGGTGGGAATGACATCGAAACCAACCCCAGGACAGAGCACCACGCCCTTGGCCTTGGCATGCCCGCCCAGGCTCTGTGCCCGCTCGAAGACCTCGATCTCGCCAGTGATGTCGAGGTAGTGCACCCCGGCGCTCAGGCAGGCCTGCATCATGGGCTCGGCCGTGGCCGAAAAAGGACCCGCGCAATTCAAGACCAGCGAGTGCCCTGCGATGTGTTTGACCAGGGCCTGCGGGTCGTCGAGCCCGAAGACTTGGATGGGCAGTCCCAGCTCGCGGCCCAGGGCCTCGATGCGGGCAGCACCCCGGCCGGCGATGGTGGGGCGCAGGCCCCGGGCCACGGCCTCGCGGGCAATGAGCTCGCCGGTATAGCCGTTGGCGCCGTAGATGAGGAAGTTGGAAGCGGTCGGGAAAGAGTTGCTCACAGCGTTGCCCCTTGGGTTTCACGGAATCGCTGTGAGACTATCACTTCCAATTCCGACCGTCCCCCGCACCCCATGGATCCAAAACCGACCCAGCTCGCCGCCTGGAAACGCATTCAAGGATTGACCGAAGAGGCCGCACAGGAACATCTGCGCCACCTCCTGCGCGACCCGGACCGAGCCCGGTGGACCCGAGTTGAGGCTGCTGGACTCCAGCTCGACTTTTCTCACCAAAAGGTCAATCCAGCGATCCTGGAGCAGCTGACTGCTCTGGCCGACGAGGCGGGTGTTTTTGAGCGCAGGGCGTCCCTGTTTGCCGGCGAACCCATCAACACCACCGAGGGTCGGCCCGCCCTGCACCCCGCTCTGCGGGGGCAGGGTCAAGCACATCCTCCCTGGGGCCAACACATCCAGGCGGAGGTCGACGTTGAGCTTGAGCGCTGTCTGGCCTTTGCCTCAACGGTGAGGGCCCGCGAACTGCTTGGGTGGTCGGACAAACCCATCGACACGGTGATCAATCTTGGGATTGGGGGCTCGGACCTGGGTCCACGCATGGTGAGTGAGGCCATGGCGTGTTCGCCCGCCGTCCGGCCGTTGCCACAGCACCCGACCGTGCACTACGTGTCAAATCCCGATGGCTGGGCCTTGGCCCACGTCCTGCGGCAATGCGCAGCCGATCGCACGCTGTTGATCGTGCAGAGCAAATCGTTCACGACCCAGGAAACGCTCACACTCTTTGCCTCGGTTCGACGGTGGTTCTTGGACTCGGGCTGCCCGGAGGAGTGCATCGGTCGGCATGTTGCAGCCGTCACGGCCAATCCCTCGAAGGCCGAGGCCCACGGCATCGCCCGCGACAAGACCTTCCACTTCTGGGAATGGGTGGGCGGCCGCTACTCGGTCTGGTCGGCGATTGGTCTTCCTGCCATGATTTCGGCGGGCCCCGAGGCCTTCCGAGAATTTCTCGCCGGTGGTGCCGCCATGGACCAGCACTTCCAGACTGCGCCTCCAGCCCAGAACATCCCGCTGCTGCTGGGCCTGCTGGGCGTGTGGAATCGAAACTTTCTGCGCACCCCAACCCACCACATCGCCGCCTATGCCTACGGGCTCCAGAGATTCACCGCCTTCATTCAACAGATGGATATGGAGTCGAACGGAAAGCGGGTCCACCTCGACGGCAGTCCCATCGGCGTGCTCACCGGCCCCATCGTTTGGGGCGGTCTGGGCATTGACGGTCAGCATGCCTATTTCCAATTGCTGCACCAAGGAACGCACCCGAGCAGCATCGACTTCATTGGTGTTCAGTCCCTGGGTTCTCCCCTGCCACTGGGCGGCGACCATGACCATGTGGTGGCCATCAACTTCCAAGCCCAGCAAGACGCGCTTGCCCTGGGCCGGACCCATGCCGAGACGCTGGCACTGCTGCGCGAGCAGGGCATGGCGGAGGACGATGCAGTGCGGCTCGCCCCGCACCGGGTTTTTGATGGCGATGTGCCATCGCTCGCCATCACAATGAAGCAGCTGACTCCCCAAGCCTTGGGGGCACTCGTCGCCGCCTACGAGCACAAGGTCTTCGTGCAGTCGGTGGTCTGGAACATCAACGCCTATGACCAGTGGGGCGTTGAACTGGGCAAAACCATGGCGAAAGCACTGGAACCGTGAGCACCGAAGCCCCCCTCATCTCCGACATCCGTCTGCTCGGCCGCCTATTGGGCGAGGTCATTCGGGAGCACGAGGGCGAGACGGTCTACCAGCGCATTGAAGGCCTGCGGCAGGCCGCAGTCGAGGCCCGGCGCAGCACCGAGGTCTGGAGCCTCGAGACGGCCGAGGCCCTGGCAGCGCTCAACGAAGATGAGATGCTGCATGTCATTCGAGCCTTCACCTACTTCAGCCATCTCGCCAATCTCGCCGAAGATCAACACACCCTGCGCCGACGGCTGGCCCACGACCGAGACGGCTCAAGCCAGCCCGGTGGGCTGCACGACGCCGTGGAGAAACTCGCAGGCCAGGGGCTGACCACCGCCCAGATCGCCGCCAGTCTGGAGCAGACCCTGGTGGTCCCCGTGCTCACGGCCCACCCCACCGAGGTCCAGCGCAAAAGCATTCTGGATGCAGAGCGCGCCATCGCCGGACTGCTGGCCCAGCGCGATGTGCTTCGCCTTCAGCTTGGAGCCCTGGTGGATGAGCCCTCGGCCAGCCACACTGCGGTGCGCGACAACACCCTGGCCATCCGCTCCCGCATCGCCCAGCTCTGGGGGACTCGCCTGCTGCGCTTCACCAAGCTCTCGGTGCGCGATGAGATAGAGACCTCCCTGTCGTACTTCGAACTCACCTTCCTGCGGGAGGTGCCCGAGCTGCTCAAGCGCACCGAGTCTCTGCTCGGCGAGCGCATTCAAGAAGCCTTCGTTCATATGGGGCAGTGGGTGGGCGGCGATCGGGACGGCAATCCCAATGTGAATGCTGAAACGCTTCGGCTTGCCATGTCCCGCCAGTCGGAAATGGTGCTGCGCCACTACCTCACCGAGGTCCATCGCCTGGGCGGTGAGCTCTCGCTCTCGACCATGCTGGTGGGCGAGCATCCCGGGCTCTCTGCCCTGGCACAGGCCTCCAACGACCACAACGAGCACCGCCAAGACGAGCCCTTTCGCCGTGCCCTGATTGGAATCTACGCCCGACTCTCAGGAACCCTCGAGGCCCTGACCCAGACCCAGGCCATGCGCCATGCCGTCGCCCCCGGCAAGCCCTATGCCTCGGCCGATGAGCTCTTGGCCGACCTCACCATCTTGGGCGATGCCCTTCGGGCCTTGGGCTTTGGCGGCCTGGCCGATGAGCGGCTGGCCTCGCTGCATTGGGCGGTTCGGGCCTTTGGCTTTCACATGGCCAGCATCGACCTGCGACAGAGTTCGGACCAGCACGAGTTGGTGGTGGCAGAGCTCATGAAGGTGGCGATGGTCTGCCCACACTACTGCGACTTGGATGAGTCCGAAAAGCGCGACGTCCTCTTGGATTGCCTGAGCGATCCTCGGCCTTTGCGCATTCCCCGACACACCTACACCGAGCTCGCCGCCAAAGAGCTGGCCATCCTCGATGCGGCCCGCGAGCTGCGGCAGGCCCTGGGTCCGAGATCCATCCGCCACAGCATCATCAGCCACACCGAGTCGGTCAGCGACCTTCTGGAACTCCTGCTGCTTCAGAAGGAGGCTGGTCTGCTGACGGGTACTCTGACAGACCCAGAGAGTCGCCTATCGCTGATCGCCGTTCCCCTCTTCGAAACGATTGAGGATCTGCAGCAGGCGGCCGACATCATGCTCGAGCTCTATGCCCTGCCCGGCATCGCTGAGCTGGTCGCCCGCAGCGGAGGTGAACAGGAAATCATGCTGGGCTACTCCGACAGCAACAAAGATGGCGGCATCTTGATGAGCACCTGGTCGCTCTACCAGACCGAGGTTCGACTCCAAGAGGAACTGGCTCCGCGGCTGGCTCAGCACCAGATTCGGCTTCGGCTATTCCACGGCCGCGGCGGCACCGTGGGGCGCGGCGGCGGCCCCAGCCACCAGGCCATCCTCGCCCAGCCCCCCGGCACTGTGAATGGGCAGATTCGACTCACCGAGCAGGGTGAGGTGATTGGCGCCAAATATGCCAACCCCGAGATCGGTCGGCGCAATCTGGAGACCCTCTTGGCGGCGACCCTCGAGGCGACGCTGCGTCGTGACAGTCCAGCGCCCAGCGATGAGTTTCTCGATGCGGCCGACCTGCTCGCGCGCTTTAGCCATCGCGCCTACCGCGAGATGGTCTACGAAACCCCGGGCTTTCGCGACTTCTTCTTTGAAGCGACCCCGCTGCGGGAGATCATGGAGCTCAACATCGGCTCACGCCCTGCCAGCCGGCCCAAGCCGGGCCGGACTCAGCTCAACATCGAGGACCTGCGCGCCATTCCATGGGGGTTCAGCTGGGGACAGAGCCGCTGGGCAGCCCCTGGATGGCTGGGGTTTGGATCGGCCGTGCATCGCTTCGTGCACGAGCACCCTCAGCTCACGCCACAGGGGGCCACCGACCTTCTGGTCGAGATGGCGCAACGATGGCCCTTCTTCTCTGTGATCCTGGCCAACATCGATATGGTGTTGGCCAAAACCGATCCAGCCATTGCCCGGGGCTATGCCACGCTGGTGCGCGACCCCGAGGTTCGGGAGCGCATCCTGGCCCTGCTCGAATCCGAATGGGAAAAGACCCGCGAGGCTCTGCAGCGCATCACCGGCAAGGCCGAGCGCCTCGCCGACAACCCGACCCTGGCTCGATCCATTCGACATCGCTTTCCCTACATCGATCCCCTGCACCTGCTGCAGCTCGAGCTCATCCGGCGCAGCCGCAGCGGCCAGACGCCCCGCACGGCCGAGGACCGCACCAAGCGCGGCATTCACATCAGCATCAACGGCATCGCCACAGCCCTGCGCAACACCGGCTAGAACGGCGGCGGCTCATGACGCGCCTCATGCCGAGCATCATGACGCGCCTCATCCAGCACGATGGGCGCCCGGAGCGCCTGCTGATGCTCGTCCCAAGCTTCTAGGAATCGATTCGGGTGCGGTCGCGCCCGATAGTGGTCGGTCTCGTCGAGCCAGAGAATCCGATGTTGGGCGTCGGTGAGCAGAACGGTGGGCAGCACGGCGTCGGCCGGGTAGCCCAAGGCCTGCAGGCCCGCCGGCAGGGCTGCTGGAGCATCAATGCCCCACTGCCGGGCAAGCACGCCCCCCTCATCGACATAGAACTCCAGGGGCACCGAGAACCGACGCGCCAGGGCTGCGGTTTTGTCGGCCGGCTGCGGACTGATGAAGACCATGCGCAGCCCGCGGGCTTCCAGTGTCTGATAACCGCGAGCAATCTCCTGGATTTGGGCCATGCAGAGTGGGCACCAATTTCCGCGATAGAAGAGCACGACCAGCGGACCCTGAAGCTCCGCCAAGGCGATCCGACTGCCGTCGGGTCGCATCAGTTGAGCGGAAGGCAGAGGCTCTCCAACCCTCAAGCGGCTAGCCCGTGGCCCCAGCAGCGAATACCAGAACTCGTAGGCGCCGTAGCCCAGCCAGCCCAGGCCAGCGACATAGAGCAAGGGAAGCACCGCGATCGAGTGGGCGGCCGAGAGCATCATCAACAGCGCGGCAATGAGCTGGGCGGTGAAGACCAGCGTCAGCACCCGCGTGGTTCGGGGCTGGGGATGGGTGTAGAGGCCGATGAAGAAGAGGCCCAGCGGCGCCAGCGAGACCGCAGCGCCCCACCAGGCCAGCGCGTTGAAGCTCTCGTCGCGCTCGACAAAAAAGAGCATTCCAGCGGTGTGGGCGAGGGCCGCAAGCACGGCGGGGACATAGGCACTGATGAAGATGGATTTCAACATGGGTGAGATAATCGCCCAAAACAGGGTCGCCGTAGCTCAGTGGATAGAGCATCTCCCTCCTAAGGAGAGGGTCGCAGGTTCGATTCCTGCCGGCGACGCCATCCGCCCCAGGCCCCGCCCATGCGCGAACACTCCGCCCCACCCCACTCCAGCCCGCCCAGCGCCACACCCATCACCATCTTTGGGGCCGGCAGCATTGGGGCACACATCGGGACACGACTGGCAGCCACCGGCGCATCCGTGCACCTGATTGGTCGCCCTGCCCTCGCCCAGGCTGTCGCCGAGGCGGGCCTCCACGCCACCGATCTTCGAGGGCAGGATTGGCGTGTGCCGCCCGGTGCAGTCTCGGTGGCCACCAGCGCGGATGGCCTGCCCGACCATGGCCTTGTCTTGGTGTGCGTGAAATCGGCCGACACCGCTCAGGCCGCAGCGCAATTGAGCCCTCACCTCGGCGCAGCCCACACCGTCGTGAGCCTTCAGAACGGCATTCACAACGCCGAGGCCCTGCGCGACGCCCTGCCAGGCATTCGAGTGCTGGGTGGCATGGTTCCCTTCAATGTCGTGGGACTCTCCGCCAGCCATTTCCACCAGGGATCCGAGGGGCAGATCGATGTTCAGGACGACCCGTGGTGGGCCAGGCCAGACGGAGCGCAGCATCGGCGGGCATTCGAGCGAGCCGGCCTGCCCCTGCGGCGTCGGGACCGCATGGCCGACGTGCTCTGGTCCAAGCTCATCCTCAACCTCAACAACCCCATCAACGCACTCTCGGGCCTGCCGCTGCGCGAAGAGCTCTCGCAGCGCGACTTTCGGCGCTGCCTGGCGCTCGCCCAGCGTGAGGCGCTGACACTCATTGCCGAAGCGGGCATTCCCCTGGCCAAGATCATCGCCATCCCCACCGCCTGGGTCCCGGGAGCCATCTCCGTGCCCGATGCCCTCTTCCGCATCCTCGGGCGCAAGATGCTCGACATCGACCCCACGGCCCGCTCGTCCATGTGGGAAGACCTCGAGCGAGGCCGCACCACCGAAATCGACTGGATCAACGGGGAGGTGGTTCGCCTTGCCGATCGTCTGGGGCGGGCAGCGCCCGTCAATGCCCGCCTTGTGGCGCTCATTCGCGATGCCGAACTCGGCGGACGCCGCCAATGGAGCGGCTCGGAGCTGCTCGCCCAATTAAAATAAGGCCATGCCCACCACGCTGAACCTTGCCGCGTACAAGTTCCACCCCCTGGTGCAGCTGGCCGAGCTTCAGTCTCGGCTGATCGAGCGCGGGCAGGCCCTGGGGGTGCTGGGCACCATCCTGCTGGCCGACGAGGGCATCAACTGCTTTCTGGCCGGGACGCCCGAGGCCTGCCGGGCGATGCTGGCCGAGCTGCAGCGCATTCCCGGGCTGCACGACCTGCAGGCCAAAGAGAGCTGGTCCGACGATGTGCCCTTTCGGCGCTTCAAGGTGAAGATCAAGCGCGAAATCATCCGCATGGACCACCCGACCATCCGCCCTGCCGAGGGCCGAGCCCCGGCCATCGACGCCGCCACCCTGCAGCGCTGGCTGGACCAAGGGCACGACGACGCGGGACGGCCCGTGCGCATGCTCGACACCCGCAACGACTACGAGCTGTCGGCCGGCCGCTTCCGCGGCGCCATCGACTGGAACATCCAGAAGTTCACCGAGTTTCCAAGCCGGGTGGCCGAGCGTGCGCAGACCGACCTCGCGGGGGCGGTGGTGGTGAGTTACTGCACCGGGGGGATTCGCTGCGAGAAGGCCGCCCTCTACATGCAGGCCCTGGGCCATCCGGTCTACCAGCTCGAGGGCGGGATTCTGAAATACCTCGAGCTCACCGATGGACGCCACTGGGAGGGCGAGTGCTATGTGTTCGACGAGCGCCGCACCGTCGACGCCCAGCTTCAGCCGGGAAAGATTCCCGTCGACAAATAGCGGTCTCCGCGGTCGCAAACAATGAACACAATCTGCGCGCCGTCCGGAGCGGTGCTGGCCACACGCCGAGCCACCGCGTAAGCACCTGCCGCTGAGGGGCCACAGAGCAGGCCCTCGACCGTGCCGAGCTGGCGGGCCATGTCTTCCGCATCGGCCTGACTCACCTCCTCGATTCGATCGATGATCGCCTTTTGCCGAATCTTGGGGACGTAGGCGGGCGACCACTTGCGAATGCCGGGGATGGACGATCCGTCGGTGGGCTGCGCGCCGATGATCTGAATCCTGGGGTTCTTCTCTTTGAGAAAGCGCGACACGCCGGTGATCGTTCCGGTGGTTCCCATGGCCGAGACGAAGTGGGTGACCTGGCCCGCCGAGTCGGCCCAGATCTCGGGGCCAGTGGCCTCGTAGTGGGCCATCCAGTTGTCGTCGTTGGCGAACTGATCCAAGACCCGGCCCCGGCCCTCGGCCTGCATTGCGTCGGCGAGGTCGCGGGCGCCCTCCATGCCTTGGGCCTGGGTCACCAGCACCAGCTCCGCACCATAGGCCTTCATCAGCTGCCGCCGCTCCACCGAGAGGTTGTCCGGCATGATCAGCACCATGCGGTAGCCCTTGATGGCGGCGGCCATGGCCAGGGCGATGCCAGTATTCCCGCTCGTGGCCTCGATCAGGGTGTCGCCGGGACGGATCTCTCCACGCCGCTCGGCGCGGTCGATCATCGAGAACGCCGGACGGTCCTTCACCGATCCCGCGGGATTGTTGCCCTCGAGCTTTCCCCAGACCACCACGCCACGGTCGCGGTCGCGGGCGGGAAGCAGGCGTTGAAGAGCCACCATGGGCGTGGCGCCGATGGCAGCCGAGAGGTCGTGGGCAGTGGTCATGGGATCTCTGGGATTTCTAGAGCGGTGTGCAGCCAGCAAGGTCGACGGAGAGCACCACCTCGCGCAGGCATTCGATGGCCGCCACGCGGCCAAAGCTCTTGCGCCAGGCCAGCACCACCCGACGCTCGGGGGCGGGCGCTTCAAAGGGAATGATGCGCAGGCCCTCGTTGGGTGCCGAGGTCTCGACGGCCATCTTGGGCAGCACCGTGATGCCCAGGCCCGAGGCCACCATATGGCGGATGGTCTCGAGCGAACTGCCCTCGAAGGTGCGCTGGATGCCCGCGGAGTTGACGTTGAACCGGGCGGCCTCGGGGCAGACCTCCAGCACGTGGTCTCGAAAACAGTGGCCGATGCCCAGCAGCAGCATGGTCTGAGATTTCAGGTCGACCGATGGCACGCTGGCGCGGCCTGCCCACTCATGATCGGGCGGCACCGCGACCAAAAAGGGCTCGTCATAGAGGGGCAAGATGTCCAGGCCTGTGGTGTCGAACGGCTCGGCCATCACCGCCACATCGACCTCGCCCGTGCGCAGCTGCTCGATGAGTTTGTTGGTGTAGTTCTCGGAAAGAATCAGGGGCATCGAGGGCTGGGTGGCGATCAGCCGATGCACGATGCGCGGCAGCAGGTATGGGCCGATGGTGTAGATGACGCCCACCTTCAATGGGCCCACCAGGGGATCGCGGCCCTCGGCAGCAATCGACTTCATGCGGGCGGCCTCGTCGAGCACGCGCTGGGCCTGCGCGACCAGGCGCTCACCCACTGCGGTGAGGCTCACCTCCGTGCCGCCCCGCTCAAAGATCTGTGCGCCGAGCTCGCCCTCGAGCTTCTTGATGCTCACCGAGAGCGTCGGCTGACTCACAAAGCAGGCCTCGGCCGCGCGGCCAAAATGCCGCTCGCGGGCCACGGCGACCACATAGCGAAGTTCGGTGAGGGTCATGGACGGGTTCTATGCGCTGGTGAGAAGGTCTTCGGCACGCTGGGTCCAACGTGCCAGCAGGCACTGCACATCGGCCGCCCGGATGCCCAGGCGCTCCAGCGAGGCATCCGAAAGGATACCCCCATCCACCGAAGCCGCCTCGGCAATATTCCTGCCCCAGTCCACCGCCTGGGCCAGCAGATCGTGATCGCGCAGCAGATCGGCGAAGCGAAGCCCCGCCTCACCGGACTGGCGCAGCCCCAGGATTTCACCCGGCCCACGGATCTCGAGGTCCTTCTGCGCCAACACAAAGCCGTCGTCGCTCTCATAGAGGGCACGCAGCCGCTCGCGCGCTGTCGCACTCAGCGGCTCATCGTAGACCAGCACGCACTGACTCTCTGCCGTTCCCCGGCCCACGCGGCCGCGCAGCTGATGGAGCTGTGCCAGGCCAAAGCGCTCCGCATGGTCCACGATCATGAGGCTGGCCTGGGGCACATCCACGCCCACCTCGATCACTGTGGTGGCGAGCAGCACCCGGGCGCGGCCCGCGGCGAAGTCCTCCATCGCCTGGGCCTTGGCCTCGGCCGAGAGTCGGCCGTGAATGACTGCGAGCTGCTCGCCCAAGGCGGGCCGCAGCCAGGCCTCGGTCTCCTCCAAGGCCCGGACCTCGCGCTCGGCATCGGGCTGCTCCTCGATGAGGGGGCAGACCCAATAGGCGCGGCCATCGCCATGATCGAGAAAGTGGCGCAGCCGCTCCAAGAGCTCGGGGCGGCGGCTCGAGGACATCAGCCGGGTGCGAATGGGGGTGCGCCCCGGGGGGCGCTCGTCGATGGAGGAGACATCGAGGTCTGCCAGAAAGGTCATGGCGAGGGTCCGCGGAATGGGGGTGGCCGACATGCCCAGAAGATGCGGCACACGCCCACGCTCTTCCTCGCGCAGCGCAATGCGCTGGGTCACGCCGAAACGGTGCTGCTCATCGACCAGGGCCAGCCCCAGGCGGTGAAATTTCACTTCCGGCTGAATGAGGGCATGGGTGCCGACCACCGCCTGCAGGGATCCGTCGGCGAGTGCTTCCAGCAGAGGCTGTCGAGCCTTGCCCGTCAGTCGGCCGGTCAACAACGCGATGTTCACCCCCAGCGGAGCAAGCCAGGCAGAGAGTCGGTCGGCCAGCTGCCGGGCGAGAATTTCGGTCGGGGCCATCACGGCAGCCTGGGTGCCAGAGCCCAAGGCCTGGGCCACCGCCAGGGCAGCGATGACGGTTTTGCCGCTGCCCACATCGCCCTGGATGAGGCGGTGTGCAGGGCGGGCGGCCATGAGGTCTTGCCGAACCTCAGCCCACACCCGCTGCTGCGCCGGGGTGAGGTCAAAGGGCAGGCCTGCCATCAACCGATCGGCCAGCTCGGGCTGCACCAGGGGATGGGCCCGCCGCTGATCCCGCCGCTGGCGCGCGAGCCGAAGCGCAATCTGCTGGGCAATCAGTTCGTCGAGCCGCAGGCGTGCCCAGGCGGGCTGAAGGTCTGCACCCCGGGGCGGCTGATGCAGCAGACGCAGGGCCTGCGGCAGGCTGGGCAGCCCACCCAGGGCACTGGAGGGCAGCCACTCGCCCGGCAATGCGGTGTCGAGTGCATGGGCGACCCGCCGCCGGATCAGGCTCTGGGCCACCCCTTGCTTGGTGGGATAGACGGGCAGCAGGGGCTTGTCCTCGAGGGCCTCGGCCTGCACCCAGCCCAGACGAATCTTTGGATGGACAAACTGCACGCCACCGGGTCCGCGCCGGGCTTCTCCCAAGGCGCGAAACTCTGCACCCACCGGCAGGGTCTTGCGCTGCGCTTCACTGAAGTAAAAGAAACGGATCTGGGCCATGTGCTGGCCCTCGGGGTCCTCGGCCTCCAGCCGCCACATCCGGCGAGGCCGAAACACCACCTCGCTGCGCAGAACCCGCAGCGGCACCTGCACGGTCTGTCCATCGACCACCTCACCCAGGGCGTGCAGGGTCGACTCGTCCTCATAGCGCAGGGGCAGGTGCAGCAGAACCTCGTGCGGGTGCCGAAGGCCCAGGGCCTCCAGGCCGGTGCCTGCCGCTGGCGCCACTAAATCACCATCACGGCCTCGGCCTCGAAGGCAGCACCTCGGGGCAGGCTGGCCACGCCCACCGCCGCACGGGCTGGGTACGGCTCGGTGAAGAGCTCGGCCATGACCTCGTTGACCTTGGCGAAGTGGGCCAGGTCGGTGAGAAAGAGATTGAGTTTGACGATGTGGTTGAGGCTTCCCCCCGCGGCCTCCGCCACGGCCTTCAGGTTGGCGAAGGCCTGGCGGATCTGCAGCTCCACCCCGGCGGGGGTGTTGTCGCCCACCATGGTCATGGTGGCGGGGTCCAGAGGAATCTGGCCCGAGAGCCAGACGGTGTTGCCCACGGCGACGGCCTGCGAATAACTGCCGATGGCCGCGGGTGCGTGGGGGGTGTGGATGATGCTGCGTTGGGTCATGGAATCACCAGGGAATGGATGTGTTGGTATGGTCTCGGAATTGTGCCCGTCCTGTGGGCTCTGCCGCATCGAGGACCGCCAGGAGTCGGCGCGCACTCTCCTCGGGCGTGAGGGTCTCATGGCCGGCCGAGAATGCGGCCGACAACCGGGTGGCCACCGTGCCGGGCTGCAGGGCCATCAACACCGCCTGCGGTCGAGTTCGTGCCATCTCAATGGCCGCACTCTGAAGCAGCTGGTTGCCTGCGGCCTTGGATGCGCGATAGCCATACCAGCCACCGCTGTGGTTGTCTTCGATGGAGCCCACCCGCGCCGACAGGACGCCCACGAGGCTGCGCTGGTTTCGGGGCAGCAGTGGCAGGAAGTGCTTCAAGACCAGGGCACGGCCGATGGCATTGACTTGGAAGCTGCGCGCCAAGGCCGTGGGGTCGAGGGCGTCGAGCCGCTTCTCGGGGCCGCGCCCATCGATCGTGAGCGCACCCGTGGCGTCGAGCAACAGATCCAGGCCCGGGGCGCTGCCCAGCCAGTCTTTGGCCTGGGCGGCACAGGCCACGATGCTGGCCTCGTCTTCGAGTTGAAGCTGGGGGCGTGCAAACCCAAGGACTCGGCCACTGGACTGTTGCTCAAGCTCGCGCACCAGGGCGGCACCAATGCCCCCGGTGGCGCCGAGAACCACAGCATGGAAATTAGGCGGCAAGCTCCTCACGATGGCCGCATTCTGCCTTGGCCTTCATGATCTGGGCTGCACGCTCACCGATCACCACGCAGATGGCATTGGTATTGCCCGTGGAGATGGTGGGCATGATCGACGCATCGACCACCCTCAGGCCCTCGAGCCCATGGACCCGGAGCGACGCGTCGACCACCGCCATGGGGTCCGAGGCCGGACCCATCTTGCAGGTGCCCACCGGGTGGTACTCGGTGTCGGAGTTGTCGCGAATGAAGGACTCCAATGAGGCATCCGAGGACGGATCCAAGGGATAGAGCAGCCGATCCCTGTAGGCATCGAAGGGGGCCGACTCCATGATCTCGTAGCCCTTGCGCAGCGCTGTCTTGAGTCTTGCCATGTCGGCCGGCTTGTCGAGATATCGGAAGTCGATCTCGGGATCGGCCTTGGGATCGATGCTCGCCAGCCGAACGGTGCCCCGACTCTCCGGATGCATGAGGGTCACGTGCAGGGTGTAGCCATGACCCCAATGGGGCTTGCGCAAGTGATCGTCGACCATGCCGATGCACATGGCCAGCTGAATGTTGGGGTGCTCGTTCCGGCCCTCGGTGTGAAAGAAGGCCTGACTCTCCGACACATTGCTCGTCACGCGGCCCTTTCGCGAGAAGAACCAGCGGATGACATCCACGCCGTTGTCCCAGAATCCCCGAAGAGAGAAGCCCACCGCCGCGTCCTTGCGGTCGGAGTAATAGATCAACACCGTGGAGAGGTGGTCTTGCAGGTTCTCGCCCACACCGGGGAGCTCGTGGACCATGGGAATGCCGTGGCGATCCAACTCGGCCTTGGGGCCCACGCCCGAGCGCAGCAATACGGCCGGCGATCCAAAGGCGCCGGCGCAGAGCACCACCTCCCGGCGCGCCCGCACGATGCGGCGCATGCCCGCCTGCTCAAACTCGACGCCCACCGCGCGCTTTCCCTCAAACAGAACCCGATGCACGAGGCAGCCGGTCTCGATGCGCAGATTGGGGCGGTGCAGATTGGGTTCGAGGTAGGCGCGAGAAGCGCTGAAGCGTTCGCCATGGAGCGTGGTGGTCTGGCTGCTGCCCACGCCGAACTGCTGTGCCCCGTTGTAGTCGGGGTTGCGGGGGATGCCTTGGAGTGCGCAGGCCTCGTGGAAGGCCTCGTTCATGGAACTGGGGCTTGGGAGGTAGCTCACCTGCAGGGGGCCATGGACCCCGCGCAGATTGGTCTCACCCACACAGTGGTTGGTCTCGCTGGCCTTGAACAGGGGCGCGAGGGACTTCCAGCCCCAGCCCGGGTTGCCCATGGCCTCCCAGCGATCGTAGTCGGCAGGGTTGCCGCGCGTGTAGACCATGGCGTTGACCGCGGAGCTGCCACCCAATCCTTTGCCGCGCGGCTGGTATCCGCGCCGTCCCCGGAATCCGAGCTGGGGAACGGTCTCGTAGGCCCAGTTGCGCAGCTTGAAGACGCTGGCCAGGGCAATGCTGAGCAGCGGAATGTGGGTGAGCTTGTCGGCATTCTTGCCACCGGCCTCGAGCACCATCACCTGACAGGAGGAATCCTCCGACAGACGGGCTGCCAACGCCGAGCCAGAGGATCCACCACCGACGATGAGGACGTCGACGGTGGTGGCCGAGGCCACCGCAGAGAGTTTCGCCTGGGTCATTTGGTCAGCCAATCGAGGTATTTGGTTGCGAAGGTTTTGTAGGGGGGGTACATCAGGCTCGCAGCGCTGAAGCGGGCCTGGTGGAAGATTGGCCGCAGCTTGGAGAAGGTGATGAAGCCCTCGCGGCCATGGTAGTGGCCCATGCCGGACTCACCGACCCCACCGAAGGGCATGTCGTGTTGGGCGACATGGAAGAGCGCATCGTTCACGCTCACCCCACCCGACATCACGTGATCGATCAGCATGCGGGTGGTGCGCTGGTCGTAGCTGAAGGGGTAGAAGGCCAGCGGACGGTCGCCGGCATTGATCTCATCGACCACGGCCGTGAGGCTGTCGTAGGGGATGAGCGGCAGCACGGGACCAAAGATTTCCCGGCAGCGCAGCTCGGTGCTGGGCGGTGCATTGAGCACGATGTGGGGGGCAATCTTGCGGGTGGCGGCATCCCAGCGCGGCCCATCGAGCAGCGGCACGAGGGTTGCGCCCTTGGCCTCGGCGGCCTCCATGGCCTGGGTGATGCGGGCAAAGGACTTGTCGTCGATGATGCTGGTGAGGTCGGGGCTTGCCAGGCTGCCGAAGCGCGCCTTGACCACGCGCCGTGCCTCATCGACAAATGCCTGGACCTTGGCCCGCGGCACATAGGTGTAGTCCACGGTGGTGCAGATCTGGCCACCATTGAAGCACTTCACAAACATGATGCGCTCGACAGCCTTGGCGAGCGGGAAGTCGTCGCAGACCACGGCCGGCGATTTGCCGCCGAGTTCCAGGGTCACGGGCACCAGGTTGGCAGCGGCCGAGGCCATCACCGCGCGGCCAGTCTGGCCCGATCCGGTGAATAGCAGGTGGTCGAACTTGAGCTGCGAGAAGGCAACCCCCACGCCACCCGTCTCCTCGAAGAAGACGAGCTTCTCGGGTGGGAAGTATTGGCCGATGCGCGACTGAATGAGGCGGGTGAGGTGGCGGGAGTTCTCGCTCATCTTCACCATGGCGCGGTTGCCCGCAGCAAAGACGCTCACCAGGGCGCCAAAGCTCAGATTGATCGGGAAGTTCCACGGAACAATCGCGCCGACCACGCCCAGGGGCTGAGGAACCACGGTGTTGGAGGCGCCCAGAAAATTCATGGGATCCACATGCCGCTGCTGCGGCCGCATCCAACGGCGCACCTTGGATTTTGCGTCCTTGGCCATATCGATGACGGAGAAGATTTCCGCAAAGAGCGTCTCGTGCTTCGACCGATGGCCGTAGTCCTGGGAGATGGCCGCAGCGATGTCGTCGCGGTTGTCCTTCAGGAAACGGATGATCTGCTCCAGGTCCTTCTTGCGTTGGGCAGCGCTGGGCACGGGATCGGCGTGGTAGGCCCGGCGCTGAAGTTCTAGGGCCTGAACAAGGCTCTCGGGAATGGTGACGGCGGCGGGAGGCGAAGCAAGCATGGACAACTCCAAGGGGAAAAAGGATTTCAAACGGAAGTTTGAGCGCTGGATTCGGGACAAGCCATAGGTGGAAGTGGCAGGTTTTCGTCTTAAAGTGACATTTTTGGCGATCCATCACTCAGACAAGCTGCCCACACCCCGCCCCATGAGAAAGCCCCCCGCCCCCACGGAGCCGCTGCGCTACTGGCTGGAACCCTGCGTCCATCCCCTGTATCTGCGGCGACTCGCCGCCGAACTCAAGGCCCAGGGGCTCGGAATCTCCGAGTTTCTCGAGGGCACCGGAGTTCGGCCGGTGCGCCTGCAACACACGCATCGCTTCCTGACCCTGGCCGAGACCCGGGCGCTGGTGCTTCGGGCCCAGGCCCTGCTGCCCCACCCCGCCCTGGGGCTTCACCTCGGGCTGCAGACCGAGACGAGCCTGCACGGTGCGCTGGGCGTGGCAGTCACGAATGCTGCCACCGTGTCCATGGCACTCGATGTTCTGGAGCGCTTTGGCTCGATGCGCCAGCGGCTTGTGACACTGGTGGTCGAGCAGTGGGCGGAGGATCGGCGGGTTAGCCTTCACTTCCAGGAGCGCATGCCCCTGGGCGACATGCGCGTCTACCTCTTGAGCAACATCGCCGGTTCGGTGCAGCACTTGCTGACCTCGGCCCTGGGCCATCCCCTGCCCTCGGCCTGCCGCATCGATTGGCCTTTTCCCGAGCCCGAGGGTGAGGCCGGTGCCCTTTATCGGGAGGTCTTTCCCAATGCCCAGTGGAATGCCGAAGAGCTGACCATGCACTTCCCGATGGATCTGCTGGCCGAGCCGCTGCTGGCCAGCGACCTGCGCATGCATGGCCGGGCCATTGTGGAGTGCCGCCACGAGACGCGCTTTGTGGAGATGGGGTCGGCAGAGATCCGGCTGCGCGCCCGTCTGGCCGAGAGCCAGGGCGGCTTCCCCCAGCTCAAAGAAATTGCTGCCGAGTGGGATGTCTCATCGCGCACGCTCATTCGCTGGCTGGCCGACGAGGACACGAGCTTTCAGCGGGTTCTGGATGAGACCCGGGCCGAGATGGCCTGCCTGCTGCTGAACCAGACCCGGCAGACGATCGGCGAGATCGCCGAGGCGCTGGGCTTTGCGGATTCCTCCAACTTCAGCCGCACCTTTCGCCGATGGCAGGGCATCAGCCCCCGGGAATACCGCCAGCAGAAGTACTAGCGGGCCGGACACTGGGGCAGGGGCGAGTTCCCCGCCTCCACCCAGATGGGCGCCGAGACCGCCACGATCGGGCTGCCCTCGCGGGAACGATCGCGGACCCGAACGAAGAACCAGTCGCGCTGGCCTCGGACCGAGATCTTCGACTTCAGCGTCGAGCGGGATCCGCCCACTGCCTCCGCATTGCTGCTCAGCGGGGTATAGAGATCTGCATTGTTGGCCTGAGAGCTCAGGATTTCGATCAAGGCCTTGTCGGGAGACAGCGCTTGGCCCTCGGTTCCTGGCCGGGCACCCAGCACCACCGCCAGCTCCGCAGCAGACCCCTCCGGCAGCCGAAGACGCGAGCCCATCGGAAGGGGTGATGCGCTTCCCGCCGGCAGGATGTTGAAGTCCAGGCGGATGTTGTTGAAGTTCTGGGCCACCGCATAGAAGCGGCGCGCGAGCATGGCTTGGCGAAGATCCTCGCGGGCGATCGTGGGCGCAACGATCACGGTTTTGGGCAGGCTGGCTGCTCCCCAGTCGGTGCCGTGGTGATCCTCGGAGCCGGCAGCAGCCAGGAACCAGCCCTTGTCGAGTGCGTGGGCCATCCAGCTCTGCTTGGGGCCCCGCAGGTCGTATTCCTCGCCCTTGCCAAAGACCTCCACACCCACGGTGCGGAAGTCCGCCAGAGGCTCGTAGGCAAAGTCGTTGTACGCGTAGGCCCTGTCCTGGGCGCCAAAGTTTTGGGCGAATCCTTGGAAGAGGTCCTCGCGGCCTGGATGGTTGAAGACGATGAGGCCATCGCCTCCGCCGCCTTTGGCTGCCGGGGCAAGGAACCATTGCCAGAATCCCTCCATGCTCAGCAAGTAGCCAGGCCCCAGCTTGGCGTTGATGTAGTTGCTCGAGAACAGCACATTGATGTGGCCAAACCGATCCGAGGTCCACTCAAAGCCACGGGTCGCCGTGAATCCGGGCTGAGTGCCATTGGCGGGCCGGGTGGCGGCATCGGCCTGGGCTGCCATGGCCGCCCACTTCATGAAGTTGTTCTGGGGCTCGGCCACATCAGACAGAAAGCACTGCTGCGGCGCTGTGAGGCAGGTCTCTGGGCTGTCGGCCAGACCAACACCAAAGGGCAGTTGAAAGGTGTCGGAGTGATCGGTGATGAAGGCGAAGTCAAAGCCGCGATCGGCGACCTGACGAAAAACATCCCGGGGCGCCGTGTTGAGAGTGCCGTCCGAATAGGCCGTGTGCTCATGCAATGAGCCCGTGAAGTGCTTCAGGCCGGAAGGATCCACTGGGGCGGGAGCGCAGGATCCGGCCGAATCCGTGAAGGCCGTGATGCCCAGACGGCCCAGGATTCGATTCAGGCTCGGCATGCTCGGGGCTCCCGCAGCCACCACCGGGGGCGTTGGCGCTGCTACGGGGGGCGTGGTCTCGGGGGTCGTTGCGACCGGGGGTGTCGCTGGGGCTTGCGCTGTTTCGTCGGTGCCGCAGGCGGCCAGGCCCAACACGCCCAGGGTGATGAGCGCAACTCGGAGGGAACGATGAGGATTCGAGCGACGGGCCTGACGCATGCGGTGGAGCTCCAAAAAAAGAGTGCCTCGACAACTTCCGAGGCACGAACTCTACAAGTTTGGAACTTCCGCGTTACAGCGGTGTTACTGGACGCTGGGGTCGGCGCTCGCGGCCTCTAGGCTGGCGAACAGCTTCAGCAAATGACGCCGGATGATGCCGCCCCCCTCGATCGGGCCGAAGCGCCGCAGCACCTCGCCACTGGGGTGAATCAGGAATTTGGTGAAGTTCCACTTGATGCGCTGGGAACCCAGGCTGCCGCGCTTTTCTGCCTTGAGGAACGTGTAGAGCGGGTGGGCTTCGGGGCCATTGACCATCGTCTTCTCAAAGACCGGAAAGGTCACGCCATAGTTGCGTTGGCAGAACTCGCCAATCTCTGCCGCAGAACCGGGCTCCTGCTTGCCAAACTGATTGCAGGGGAAGGCCAGGATCTCGAGCCCCTTGGGCTTGAACTCATCGTAGAGGGCCTGAAGATCGGCGTACTGCGGAGTAAAGCCGCACTTGCTGGCCACATTCACCACCAGCAGCACCTTGCCGGCGTAATCCTGCAGGCGCGCTGGGCTTCCATCGAGCCGGGTGAGCGGGATGTTGGGTAGCTGGGTTCGTGGGCTGTCGGTCATGGGGCTGCTCTCCGAATGGGTCGTTCCAGGGTCATTCCAAGACTGGAAGTCTGGAAGGTATCACTGCACTGTGGCAGGCGCTGTATGAGACGCTTATTCCATGAATTCAGACCTTGATCGCAGTTCCCGCAAGTCCGACGATCCCTCAAATTCGCGCATCTCTCATCGGGAGCACTACCCATGGGCCACGAGCCTCGCCGGCATGCACGAATTCGTCTGGCAGCGCCTGGTGCGGGGCGTGGCCGACCGCCGTTCGCCGGCACGGCACCCCACCCTCGCAACGGTCTCGGCCAATGGCCTGCCCAGTGCCCGAACGGTGGTGTTGCGCGCTGCGACCCCGGCCACCCACTGCCTGGAATTCCACACGGCGGTGGGCTCGGAGAAGGTTGCCCATCTGCAGCAACAGCCAATCGCCGCGGTGCACATCTGGGATGCGACACCCCGCCTTCAGATTCGGGGAGTGGGTCGGGTCTCCATGGCCCGGGGCGACGATGTTGCGGCGGTCTGGGAGCGCATCCCCGAGGCATCTCGCCGGGCTTACAGCGCTGGCCCAGTGCCGGGCAGCCCCATCGATGGACCCGATGCGTGGGTGGCCGAACCGGACCCCACCGCTCTGGTGGTGCTCACGCTGAGTTTGGATCGGCTGGATGTGCTGCACTTGGGAGAGCCCCACCGCCGGGCGGTGTTTGAGAGGGGCAGTGGCTGGGTGGGAACTTGGGTGGTGCCGTAGCGGCCATCAACCGATCCAGGACATGCTCAGCACCCGCTGTGGGCAAGACTCTGTATCAACTGGCATCAGGCCATGGCTTTCTTGGCCTTAAGTCGCGCCACCACATCAGACAGCGGCTTCATCTTGCCGGTGGCCACTAAAGGGGCCGATGCCAAAAGGCTCCCACAAGCTGTGGGACAGATTCAAACCGCAGGCTGCAGGTCAGACATCGCTGCCCGTCAGATCAAGGCTTCAATGCCCTTACGCTCCAGCAGATTCAAAAGCTTTTGTGAGGGACCGCTGGGATGCTTGTCACCCAGCTCCCACTGACGCACCGTCGATAGGCTTGTATTGAGCAAGGATGCCAGCACGGCCTGACTGAGCTGGTAACGGTCCCGCAAAGAGCGGATCTGTTCACTGTCGTACGCAGGAATGGGGTCCAGACACAGGGCGTCGTACTTGCGCATCTTGCGTTGATCAATGAAGCCCAAGCGATGCAAATCGACAGCCGTGTCGTACACGGCTTCCATGATCTTGCTCTTGGCCTTGGTTTTAGTGGTCATTGCAAATCTCCTGAAGGGTTCCGTCCTCTACCTGTGCATCCAGATCCTTGCCTGTTCTGGCCAACAAATCCTGCGCGATCGACCGCAGCGCTTCTTTTTCTTCGGCACTGATATTGACCCGATCGTTCTTCTCAAAGCCGAGCAAAAAGAACCACCGATTTCCCTTGTTGGTTGCGACCAAGGTGCGAGCCCCGCCGCGCTTACCGCGTCCTGCCAAGCCAACACGCTTCTTGACAACACCACCGCCAAGGTCTGCATCGATCAGTCCTTGGGCCATCTCCAGCACTGCCGCGCACAAACTGCTGTCCGTGAGCTCTGTCTTGCGCATCCAACGCGAAAAGTGGCGTGTCTTGAAAACTCGGCGCATTGCAAAACTATATCACTTAGTGAATTTCCGTGACAGAGACTCACCCGTGCCATGGTTGAGCCTGGTTGTCTGGTAGGTGTGGTTTCACTGCAAACCAGCAGCGTGCAAACCCTTGCGTTTATTCGGGGGAAGTCCAGAAAGACAAACGCCCAGAGAGATCTGGGCGGTGTCAACTGGTGCCGGTGAAAGGAATCGAACCCTCGACCTTCGCATTACGAATGCGCTGCTCTACCGACTGAGCTACACCGGCGTGGGGCGGAGTTTATCCCAAGCCCTTGGGCAAGGGGAACTTCACGTGCTCCTCCACGCCCGGCAGTGTGCGCACGCTGCCCGCGCCCAACTCTTTGAGTCGCTGCACCAGCCCTTGGACGAGCCCCTCGGGTGCCGAGGCCCCGGCGGTGATGCCCACGCGGCTCTTGCCCTCTAGCCAGGCAGGCTCCAGCTCATGCGCACCATTGATGAGATAGGCCGGGACCCCATGGCGCTCGGCCACCTCGCGCAGGCGGTTGCTGTTGGAACTCGTCTGGCTTCCAACCACCAACACCAGGTCGACAGCACCGGACAGGACATGCACCGCATCCTGCCGATTCTGCGTGGCGTAGCAGATGTCGCTCACTTTCGGGCCTCGGATGCTGGGGAACCGCTTCTGAAGTGCCTCCACGATGGTTCGGGTGTCGTCCAAAGAAAGGGTGGTCTGGGTGACGTAGGCGAGCTTTTCCGTTTGGATGACCGGGACAGCAGCGACATCGTCCAAGGTCTCGACCAGGTGGATCCCACCGGCGAGCTGCCCCATCGTTCCCTCCACCTCGGGGTGTCCTGCATGGCCAATCATGATGATTTCAAAGCCCTCGGAAGCGAGCTTCTTGACCTCGATGTGGACCTTGGTGACCAGCGGACAGGTGGCATCAAACACCTCAAAGCCCCGCTCGGCTGCCTCGCGGCGAACCGCCTGGGAGACCCCATGCGCACTCATGATGAGCCTCGCACCCGGTGGCACATCGGCCAGGTCTTCCACGAACACCGCACCCTGATCGCGAAGACTCTTGACCACGTGGTCGTTGTGGACGATCTCGTGCCGCACATAAACTGGCGCGCCGAACTGAGCCAGAGCACGCTCCACGATCTCGATGGCCCGGTCGACCCCGGCGCAAAACCCACGGGGCGAGGCAAGCACCACCTCCATCTTGCTCATGGCCTCAGGCTCCCAGAATGCCGATGATCTTGACCTCGAACTTGAGGGTCTGGCCAGCGAGTGGGTGGTTGAAATCGAAGAGGGCACCATCGCCCTCCCATCCCTTGAAGACCCCAGCCATGCGGCCACCATCGGGGGTGGGAAACTCGATCAAATCGCCCGGCTCCAGGGGATCGTCGGGGTCGGTGTGGGCATCGAGCAGGGATTTGGCGACCCGCTGCACCAGCTCGGGGTTGCGGGGTCCAAAGGCATCTTCGGGGGCCAGCTCGTAGGCGCGCTCATCGCCCTCGGCCAGGGCGAGCATGCAGCGCTCGAGGCCGGGAGAGAACTGCCCTTCTCCCATCTGAAGGGTCGCTGGTCGCTCGGCAAAGGTGTCGAGGAGAACCGATCCATCGGCCAGACTGAGGCGGTAGTGGAAGGTGACGTGGGAATCGGGCTGAATGACGGTCGCGGGCATGGTGGGAAGAGTTCGGCGATCTGGCCGATGGCTGGATGGGGACGCAGCCCATAGTATGAAGGCCAGAGCGACGCCCATGCCCACTTCCGCCCAGATCAAATCCGATGCCCGGCTGCTGGCCCAGGTCCTCGGCATGCGGCATCAGATCACTGCCCTCGAATCCGCCCTGGCCCGCCAGGGCTCCCTGCGCGCTCTGCTGCAGAAGTCAGCATCCGAGATCGACCTGGGGCCGTGGCCCAGCATTGCAGACGGCGGCAAGCCCATTCTCATGCCCAAGCATCGGCAGCAGCTGCGCATGGCGCAGGCGCTGGTCCTGCGCTATCTCGAGGCCCCGATGCCGGGCGCGTTGGTCCAGAACCCTCTCGAGCTCAAGCCCTGGCTCCTGTGTCACCTCGGTGGCCTGCCCCACGAGCGCTTTGGTGCCGCCTTCATCGACGCCCGCGGCCGGCTTGCCGCCATTGAAACCCTGTTCCAGGGCACTCTCACCCAGACCCATGTTTATCCTCGCGAACTGGCTGCCCGGGCGCTCCAGCTCAATGCCGCGCGGCTGGTCTTGTTCCACAACCACCCCTCGGGCAGCCCGACCCACAGCGCGGCCGATCTGCGCCTGACCGAGGCCCTGGGGCGGCAGCTGGCCCCCCTCGACATCGCCATCTGGGATCATCTGATCGTTGCCGGCTCCGAGGTGGTGGGCCTTCCTGAGGGCAGCCCCTGGGCGGCCCGCTGGGTACCCACCCCGTCGGCGGGCTCTACCGCCCGCTCGGGGCCCGGGCGGCTTTGACTTGCCCCCCCGGCCCGACTACAATCTCGGGTTTTTCCGGGAGATTTCTATGGCACGCGTTTGCCAAGTGACGGGCAAGAAGCCCATGGTGGGAAACAATGTTTCCCACGCCAACAACAAGACCAAGCGGCGTTTCCTGCCCAACCTGCACTATCGCCGGTTCTGGGTCGAGAGCGAGAACCGCTGGGTGCGTCTGCGCGTCTCCAACGCCGCCGTGCGCACCATCACCAAGAACGGCATTGAGTCCGTGCTCGCAGACCTGCGCGCCCGCGGCGAGATCTAACTAGCCCAGCACAGGAAAGAACACCATGGCCAAGTCCGGACGTGAAAAGATCAAGCTGGAGTCCACTGCGGGCACCGGCCACTTCTACACCACCACCAAAAACAAGAAGACCATGCCCGAGAAGATGGAGATCAAAAAGTTTGATCCCAAGGCTCGCAAGCATGTGACCTACAAAGAAACCAAGATCAAGTAAGTTCGCTGCCTGGGCCTAGTCCCTGGGCCAGCCGTTGTTTCAGAAGAGCCCCGTGTCTCCCGGCACAGGGCTTTTGTTTTTGGGTGGGGTACGACCTAGCCAACGAAAGTCACATGCAACTCTCCTAAGGTGTGGAGAAGGTCAGGATGGCTGAGCAACGGGGTGCACCGGGAAACACGAAGTTGTGCCTTTGCCCGGTCAAAAACGACGACCGCGCGGTCGGTATTGATATGGCGTGACATGTATTGGAAGCCATCAACCCGGTCGGGGTGATCGTATACAGCTCTGGACCATTGCTGAGGCAAATCGTACGGGATGATCGTCGAGAGGGCGCCGTTGCCACCCAGAACCTTGAGCGATGACCCCGTCAGATCCGCAATCCGAATTGCAACAGCATCAAAGCGAACCACAGTGCGTCGCCTCAGTTGCTCATAGGTCAACACAAAAGCTCCGCCTACAGGGTGCTCATCATGCAGAACGGTCTCGGCAAATGAGGTCCGCAGACTGAGGGCTGCGTAGCAAGTTCTGAACGGCTCCGTCGGGGGACAGCTACGGTCATCGAAGCGATTGGCTGGGCTTCGTCCGAAATGGGGTTCCACGCGACCCGCGTGACCAATTCGATACAAATTCCCTGCATTCAACCGAACGGCAGGGAGGTTCCGCGCTCCAAAATCAGGACTGGGCGGATTCAGCATAAGACTCGAGTCTCAACGCTCAATAAAGGCTGCTGCAGCCAATAAGACCTGATCAACATCACCAGCTCGAATGGCTTCCAAAGGGGTTTTGCCCGTCAACGAAGCCTTTGGGCGGGTGAAAAATTGCCATTTCTCGCCGCCCGTGATGCTTCCTAGTGCTTTGGTGACCTCCTCCAGCACGGATCGAGAAATGGTGGGATCTGCGTAGAACACGGGGTAAAAGGATTGAAAGCCTTGCCGCAAACGAAAGATGCGATGCTCTTTGACGGCCTTACTGAGAGCCTGGCGAGTAAAACCCAAGGCTTCACACATCTCTGACGACGTTGCGACCAAACCCTTCTCTATCAAGTCCGCTCTGAACGCGTCTGACTGCTGTTTTGCGAGCCTCAAAATGGTCGATGGAGTTGCGACCCCGTCGGATGAGTTGGAGTCATCCGAGTACCGCGCCGCGGCATCAATGAGGTGCTCGGTCTTCACCTTGACCTCGAGTAGGAGCTCCAACAACGCAGGCGTCCGGAACGAGGCTGCATTTGCCCTAACTTCCGTTTCAGTGAGACCAGAAACGATGCTGAATGCGCGAATCAGTTCCTCCTGATCGCTCACCGCCCCCCAGGTAGACGCAGCACGAACTTTTCTGCGCGCAGCCGATTGAACAGTCACTTTGTTGATCGCCATGGTTCCAGCATGCGCGCCAAACTGTGACTCGTCAACTGTGTCAATCATGTAAATTATGTCAACCAATGCACTTCTCACTACCGCCGATCTCTCTCGTGCACGGCCGACTGGAGTTGTGCCGAGCCTCGGGCAACGATGAGCATCCGTGGACTCTGTGGGTCGCGAAGGGCAAGGCATGCTGCCGAGACCGCTGCCACGGAGCACCGAAGATATTGCTGAAGAGCCTTCCGCAGGACTGGGCCTGCGAGGGGAATTCGAAGTGGCACCGCCCATGCCACCTCCAACTCAAGCCGCTTGGCCTCGAACTCGGCCTGGCCGGACCTTTGACCCACAGGCCACGGGCCCAGCATTCGAGAGGTACCGCTGCGCGGTCGGCGCACCGGTCCCGAGTGCAAGGAGGTGGGTGGCTCCATGGCGCCCGATGCAGACTCCGCCCAATCCGCAAATGCCTCGGGGGTGGGCGCCAGCCAACGCCAACGGTAAAGCTGCCTCAACTGCAGTTCCACCAATGCCAAACGTGCCCTCGGCCCGACGGCCAGAGCCTCGGGCACACCGCGGCCTCCGCCCTGCAGCGATTTCTCCCGAAGCATCACCGGCGCTAAGGCCTCCGCCATGGCACCAGCGATGGCATTCGGGTCGGCCTTGCTGCGAGCACCCGCCTGAGCACCTCGATCCGCCGCGCGCTCGGCAAAGATTCTGGCCTCAAGAAGCAAGCCAAGCTGCAACACCGCAAGCCCCAGAAAAAGCAGCACCGGCAGAGCAACCAAGGCCTCGATCAAGCCAGATCCACGTGGAGACATCACAGCCGAATCTCCAAACAACTGTGAGCGCCTGGGCAATACGCCAAGCCCCAGGGCTGGAGCAAGCGCGAGCCGCAAGGTTTCCCATCGCGATCAAAAAACCAGACGATCAGTGGCTCACGGAGCCCAAACCCATGGACCCAGGCACAGTTTTCCAGAAACACAGGCAGACCGCGGGCCTTGGGGTGCCAAACCCCCAGCAGCCTCTGCATGAAACTGCGGGCCATGAAGGCCTGGGCGGGCAGGCAGTCGGGAATCATGTTCCACCCCCCAGCAGGCTGGCCTGCAGTTGAGCCACCAACGGCGACAGCAGGACCAAGAAAGTGCAGGGGAAAATGCACACCATCAACGGTCCCAGCAGCTTGACTGGGGCCTGCATCGCCAAACGCTCCACCTCATGGTGGAGGAGCGTGCGGGCCAGTGCGGCCTGATCTCGGAAGATGGGTGCCAGGCCGATGCCCGCTCGTTCCGCAGTGATCGATGCTGCAACAAACTGCTGCACGCTGCGCTCCCCCAGTACACCCTCGAGTCGAGCGAGGACTTCAGCCCGGTCTCGACCAGCACGCAATTCCGATGCCGCGCGCAGCAAATGCTGTACCCAGGGACCCTGCCCCTCCGCCATCCGCTCGGCCGCTTGGGCGAATGCCGGTGCGAATGCCTGGCCCGATTCCAACGCCAGAGCTAGGCCATCCAAAAAGCTGGGAAAGGCCCGGGCCACCGCGCCCCTCAATCGCTTGTTCTCAGTGCGAACGACGGATGCCGGGTGCACAGCGCCCACAGCCATTGCACCCAGGCAGACACACCAACTTTGCAATGCGGACAAATCGATGGCTGCACCTTTGGCCAACAGCAACAAAAGCAAAGCAACGAGTAGTCCCATCGCTGCAAAGGCCAGCCGAACCATCAGAAAACTCCCCTCATCGAGGGCATCGTCGTGGCCCAAGGCTCGAAGCTCTGAGAGCATGCGGGGGTTGGGACGAGTCCAGCGGGACAGCCAGGGACCAAACCGGTAACCCATCGCCATCAAGTGAAAAAAACGGGGCCGAACCACCGGACTCCCGAAAACCGAGGGGTTGGAGGCTGGGGGCAGAGGCGATCGGACCTCCGCAGCCCGGCGCTGAAGCCACGACCGAATGGCGCACAGCAGGCGCAGCAAACAAGACTCCAATAAGGGAGCAAAGAGCCACACCAGCAGCGCAACGCTGGTAGAAAATCCCAGGGTGGCAGTGGCATGGACAAGCGACAAGGACGATGACAGATCCTGAAACATGTCAGACCTCAATGCGAATAATTTTTCGAATCCAGAGGCTGCCGAGGACCTCCAGCACAACCACGAGCCCCAGGACGACGGCTCCTGAAGAACTGCCCAAAAAGAAATCTGCGGCTGTCGGGTCGATCGACAGCATCACCAGAAACAGCAAGGGCGGAATCAACAGCATGACCAGTGCTTGCAGAAGGCCTTGCGCGGTGAGAGCACGAATCTTCGCCTCCAGACCGAGCTGATCCCGCATCGCCTTCGACAATCGCAGCAGCGCCTCCGACAGGCTCCCCCCACTGTGCATGGACATCTGAAGGCAATAGGAGAAGAGTCGCGCGCTGGGGATCTCCAACCGTTGGGCAAATCGGCCTACCGCCAAAGGCAGGGGAACACCCGTTCGATGGTCGTTGAGCAACGCCATCACTTCGGACTGCATCGGCTCGGGAAGCCGAGGCGCGATCTGAGACAAGGCATGCCGAAGGGCGAGGCCGCTTCGAAGGCCTGCCGCCAGAAGATCGCAAAGATCGGGCATGGCCTGCTTGAGAGCCTCACGGCGGCGGGTTTTTCTCAGTGCAGTGAGGAAATGGTTCGCGGTGGTATTCAGCCAGTGGAACGCGAAGTTCCACCCCAGACGGACTGGGGTTGATGAATGCAAGGTTCGACTTTGCAGGATCCACCGAACCGCCAGGCCGCCGCAGAGCCCCATCCCCGCGACCACCGTGATATCCACGATGTGGAAGAAACTCATGCCCGTCCCCACTCACTCTGGATATAGCCGTTGGACAGGCGGTCCCAGGCAAAGATGCTCTGGGTCTGGATGGTTCCCGACTCCAAGCCACAGACCTCCACGATATCGCTGACGCGACGGCGACCATCCGGGAATCGTCGCTGATGAACGATGACGTCGATGGCGGAAGCAATCTGCTCGCGCACTGCCTGGCTTGGCAGGTCAAAGCCCGCCATCATGACCATCACCTCAAGGCGAGCCAACACATCGCGGGGATTGTTAGCGTGGACCGTCGTGAGACTTCCTTCATGGCCCGTGTTCATGGCCTGAAGCATGTCGAGCGCCTCACCGCCTCGGCATTCACCAACAATGATCCGGTCGGGCCGCATGCGAAGCGCATTGCGGACCAGGTCGCGGATGGTAATTCTTCCTTCGCCCTCGGCATTGGCTTCGCGCGACTCCAGAGACACGAGATTGTGCGCTTGCAGGTGCAGCTCGGCGGCATCCTCGACCGTAATCAAGCGCTCCGACGCAGGGATGCACATGGCTAGGCTTCGCAGAAGAGTGGTCTTTCCCGAACCCGTGCCGCCGCTGACCACCACGTTCTTTTTTCCTTCAACCGACGACCGCAGATAGCTGGACATGGCCGGAGTCATGGAACCACCGCGATCCAAATCATCCAGAGTCAGTTGATGGGGCTGGAATTTCCGAATTGTGAGGCTGGGCCCCGACACCGCGGGCGGCGAAAGGACTGCATTGATGCGAGACCCATCGGCCAGGCGCCCATCGGCCATAGGCATCGCATCGTCGATCCTCCGCCCCAAGGGAGAAAACATCCGCTCGATCACCCGCCGAAGGGCAAAGGGGCTCTCGAATGAGAAGGGGGTGCGCTGACAGACGCCCGAAGACTCCACAAAAATACTGCCCGGACCATTGACCATGATTTCGGTGACCTCGGGGTTGCGGAGTAAGGACTCCAAAGGGCCAAAGCCCACAACTTCTGCAACCATCCGATCCATCCATGCGGGTCGATGATCCACAGCCACCGCGTTTCGGGCCGACAGGATGCGCAACGCCAAGACGGCGCATTCGGCGCGCAGGGCCTTGTCGCTCATGCCCGCCCAATCGCGCCGGGTTGCATCGAGGGCGGTGCGAAGCTCACGAACCAGATCCGCCAGGACCTCCGCCGGAATCTCCTCGTTGTCGAGGAAGCTCAATCCCGGAGCGGCTGCGGGCGGGTCTTCGACGACGAGCCTCCAGCCGGCAATTCCCACCTCATCGCTGCTCCGCAGAGGGCCATGCTCCTTGACGCTTCGGCCATTGACCTGAATGCCCGAGAAGCTTCCCAGATCTCGGACCAATGGGCCCGAGGGCGTGGCAACAATCTCAGCGTGGACCCGAGAGACCGTTAGCCCTGCCAACACGATGTCGAGATCGGCCTGTCGGCCAATCCGCACTGCGTGACGAAGGCTCTTGGTGACCACACCCTGATCCTCCATCCCGCGAAACAGGCGGACACGCAGAGCAGCGCACCTGCCATCGGCATCGGAACTGGGGTGGGAGCCGAGGTGGGTGCTTGGGGTTGAGCTCAGTTCGAAGGACATCGCTACCTCCCACCATCGCGCAGTCGGCCTCGAACCGAATCCAGGTCTTGCTGGGATTTCTCGATGCGGTCAATGTTCTCCACACTGCTGGCCGACATTCGGCGAGGCGTCACAAACACCACCATCTCGCTGCGGTTCTCTCGGAAGTCAGTGGAACGAAACAGGGGGCCGAGGATGGGTAGCCGCCCCAGCAGAGCAAGACGTTCCTCCGAGCGCGAGCCCTCTTCGGCGTAGAGACCAGACATGACCAGGGTTTCGCCGAAATTCAGCTTGATCTGCGTCTCGGTCAATCGCGACAGAAATGCCGGAATATCGCCCACCCGAATGGATGGATCGATGGTGGAGAGCTCGGTCAGGATGTTGGCCGAAAGACTGCCGTTGTCGTTCACCCGAGGCTGAACTTCAAAACGGATCCCATAGGGCTTGAATTGAATGGTGGTGGTGCCCAAGGCGCTGGTTGCGGGCAGAGGAATCTCGCCGCCCGCGAGAAACCGGGCACTGCCGCCACTGCGGCAAGAAAGCACTGGCTCGGCCAATACCAGCGCATCTCCATCTTGCTCCAGCAGATTGATCACCGACAAAACCGCCGTCTGAAGGCCCACATACACCGCGAATGGGGAGACCTTCGCGCCCGCTGCGGCAACCGCACCCGAATCAGTGCCGGGAAAGTTGAGGGAGACCTCGGGGGCGCCACCCACCAGATTGCCGGTGGCCGCAGGTCGAAATACCCCATTGGTCTTGGCATCGCCCACGGCAGCAGCGATGGGGCCCGAGATGCTCTTCTGCCAGTTGATGCCGATGCGCTCCAACGCGTTGCGCTTGATCTCCAGAAACCGGACCTCGAGCGCCAACATTTCCTCGGTCCCGGAGGACTCGACGAGATTCAACACCGCAGCATCCGACTTCGCGAAATGGCCAACCCTCGCTGCCTCGTGCTCGTCGCGGGCGGTGCCCGAGATCACGATGCGATCGCCCACAATGTCGAGCTTCAACTGAGTGGCGGCGGTGTCGGTGGCCAGGGTGGCTTGCATCGCCTGTGCCCGTGCCTCCAAAGACTCGGGACGGACCCGAACTCGGATCCGGCTGGGAGCCGCCGCACCCCGCTGCCAGACCAGCAGACTGGTCATGCCGACCCGACGGCCTGCCAGCAGAAGGCCCGACGGTGACTTCAGAGACTTGACCGACACAACCTCGGCGTCGCCCACAGCAACCCGGTGCAGGTCCGGGATGTTCACGACCTCGGGCTCGCCCAGGGCGATGCTGATGTCGCGAACCGATGGGCTGCCCGACGCCCAGGCACTGTTCCCAGCCATGGGGCCAAAGGCCAGCAGGCATGTCGCCAGGGCAACGAGAAGGCCCTGGAGTCGGCTGGCAGCCGGGTGAACCCAAAGGCCAGGACGATCGGCCTTGGGCACCCGAGACGCTGCGGGCCGGGGGCTCGGCGGTGGAGGAGGCGGCGGTGGGGGCATGGGCACCGCCGGGGCAGATGGACGAAGGCTGAGCATGGCTACTCCCCTTTGGATTGGGTTTGGTGGAGAAGGATTTCGACCTCGGATGACGTCGCACGGGGGGCTGGAGACTCAGCGGTGGGGCCGATGTCGCTGGGCGATCGAAGGGCCAGGTTGAGCTGCCCCCGCGATTGGGCGGCGAGCACCCGAGAGACCCGACCGTTGGGAATCTCAAAGAGCAGACTGCTGGGTGCTGTGCCGGCGACGGACCACGCGGCGTTGCCGGAGGTCATATGACGAACGCGCACTGCACTCACCACCAGGCGTGCTGCGGGCGGCGATGCAATGGCCGAGGACTGGACCTGAATGCCGCTGCCATCGCCCAGATTGGAGGGCAGCGTCTCCACCTCGTAGAGATCGACCAGGTCACCATCGCGAAGAATGCCCTGCCACCCAACGCCCAATTGCAGCGCCAGAAGCCGGTGCCCGGGAGGCAGCTCATCGGGGCTGCTTCGAGCCTGGCCAGGCCGCTCCAGATCGGTGACGCGGATTGGGTCGCCCGGCCGAATTTCGCGGCGAAGGAACTTGCCCAGCTGGGCGTCCAGCCCCGCAGCATCGAGGTGCTCCTCGGAGAGCCACTGCGATGGAAGGCTGCGCAGCGCGAGCCAATCCGCCGACAGCGGGGTTCCCGGTGCGAGGACGACCTGGGCAACCACCACGCTCCGGGTCCGAAGGCCTTGAGTCGCAGCCGATGATGATGTGGCCTCTTGGGCCTCGCGCAGACCCGCCTCCCGCGCAGCGTCCTTTGCCTCGCCAAGCAACACGAAGCCCAACACCGCCGACACAAGCCCCGACAGCACCGCCAGCACCAGCGCACGACGCTCTCGAAACCATGGCAGCCGAAGTCGAAGAGAGTGAATCGCGCGATGCACGGGAGAAGCCCATCGGCGGAGCATGGAGTGCACGGGGGTGGACATCGATAATCCTTCCATTTGGGTTTAGGGAAGACTCAGAATCCAAAGCGCATGCCCCCAATACCGCTCGAGGGCGGGCATCAGATGACTCAACAGCGCCTTGGCCAAGGCGAGACTCAGAAAAACAGCGAGCAGCACCGACTCCAGGGCACTCATGGCTGCACCTGCGGCGATTTGCGTTGAAACACCACGTGGACCCAACGACCCTCATCGACGGGGATCGTGAGCAACGACAGCGACTCCCCGCGACGGGATGCGTGGCTGATCCAGGGCTGGGTGGCCTCTGGCATGGCTGGAAGTTCACCCACCACGCCGTGGCGAAGCCGAAGCTCCTGGTGCGCATTGGCGATCTCCAGCGCAGAGGGGAATGTGGACGGCAGGGTGAGTGGTGTCACGCGAATGACAACCCCATCCGCGGGCGCCCACTCGGCACCGCTGACCAGCCGAGGATCGGGCCGGAGGGTGGCGAGCTCCGCGGTGACGCGCCAGCCGGTGGCCTCACGGTCTACGGCACGCCACTGCTCGGCCTGCCAACGCCCAGGGGTGAGCAGGCGTGCCACCACGCACCAGCCGGGAACCTCATGACGAAAGACCATGGTCGTCTGACGCTCCCACAGCACCGCGGTGGCATCGCGGGCGGCGCAGCCGCCCAGTTCGGAACGGCGGTGCTCCAGCTGCATCGCCGAGGCACTGGACCAGAGCAGCAACGACGACACGATCACGAAAAGGAGGCGGGTCATGGCCGAACCCCTGGCGGAGCCTGGGTGCCCGGGAAAGGCCGCATCCAGTCGAGTCGATGAAAGCCCCGCGAAAAAGGGCGGCTCCCACGCTCAAGGCCGATGGATTCAAACAAAGGCATCAGCACCTGAGTCGCCGGCGCATGCACCACCGAGATCAACGCGCGCATGGCCTCCGATGGCTCTGCCCCGGACGCCACCCGCAGCTGGGCAAGGCCCTGATTCTGCGTGGCCCAGTCTTCGGTGTGCATGGCCAGGGAACGATGGGTTGCGATGCGGCCGGCCGAGGCCCAATGGAAGTCTTCCGCAACCGAGACACGAACGAGACTGCGAGGATCTGGGAGCTCAAACAGCTGGTCTGCAGCCCTCTGGGTGGCGCCCCGAAGCACATCCCCCAAGCGATCCAAAGGGCGTTGTCCCCCGACATCGGCCACGGGCCGATCGATCGAAATGTCGGGACTGGGAAGACCCTGAACCCCCGCCGCCTTCACCCATCGGCTGCAGCCCTGAGGGTCCAGTCGGCAGGCATCGAGAAGACCGCGGCCGGCCGAGATGGCCTCGGACTCCTGCAGGCCAACCCGAAACACCACAGACAGACCAACAGCCACCAATGCGAGGGGCACCACCAAGATGAGTGATTCGAGAATTGCCTGTCCGCTCGGTGGACGGGAACGCAAACCAGGGCTGCGCAATGGGCGACTCATGGTGCCTCCGTTCGTCGGGATGCCAGGGTGGTGGCGAGCAGCTCATCGGCCGCACTGACCGGAACCAGCCTCGACGTCCAGTAGGGCTGGAACACACTCGGCAGTTCGTTGCTGCCCGCGGGCGCAACAAAGGTTGCCTCGGCCGCTGCCAGGGTCCAGAGCGCCCCGCCCAGCAGGTTGCTCTGCGGAGCCGACTCGTGCGTTGCTCGGGCGAACCGACTCTGGTGCTGAGGAAGACGAACCATCACGGGAACGCGAAAGCGCTGGCGCAGCCGGGCTTCGGCAGTGCCATCGGCAAAATCGCGCAGGCTGGCCAGCCCCAGGTAGCCTCTTGCCACCATGGGGTCGGCCTCGGCCGACCTGCGGGCGCTGGGATTGACGGCACTGGCGGCATGCACCGATGCAGACCAGGGATCGGATTCGCCGGCTCCCCGCGCTGCCCCCCAGCCCAGGGCGATGCCCTCGGAGGTGTTGCGACAGAATGGGTTGAACCGACCACCCCGGCGCCAGAAGTGCAAGGAGAGCGTGTCGGTGGCAACCCAGCCCGAGAGATCGTCGGCCAACGCTGTGGCACCCCGACGTCGGATCGGGGCGAACAAATGCGACGCGCTCCGGGGGATGCAGGTCACCAACGGCACCAGCGACTGATCGAAGCTCCTTCCCTGAGTGAAAGGGTCCAGGGTCTGGCGGAGATGGGCCACATGGGGCTGCCGTGCAGTGCCGGTGTGATCTACGACCGCACGCGAATAGGCCACCACATCTGCCGTGGCGAGCGTCTGGCCAAACGCACGGCGGTCAGCACTCCAAATGACCTCATTGACGAGCGACTGCGTGAGGAATGGCGAGGCCGAGGCATGCATGACCCGCTGGGAGCTTGCCAGGGCTCGGGTGTAAAACGATCGCAGCGGAACCTCGGCCGCCACCGCCGCATGGGTTGAGCGCTTGAGGAGTTCGGCTCCACGATGAATCGACTCCAAGGTGGGACCGATGTAAGGGATGAACTGCGCGAGCTGCGCACCATTGCCCGAGGTCTTCTCCAGTTGCGCAACCCAGGCCGCCAGAGTCAGGCTCTGGGCCATCATGGCTTCATTGGCAGCGATGGCTCGATTTGCATAGGCCTGATAATTCAGCGCCTGAGCCATCTGTGTGGCAGCCGACAGGGCGGCAGCATCGGCCAGATGATCGAGTTGATTGCGCTCTTGCACGGCATTGGTCTGACGCCCCAGCAGGACCAAGGCGAGGCCAGCCACAGCAAGCAGTGCCAGGCCACCCGCCGCGAGGAATCCCCGGGGCGCCGACATCAGTGGTTGCCCTCGTTGTAGTTGCGCAGATCCTTCCGGGTGTTGGCCTCACCCCGGGCGGCATTGGCAGAGGTGCTCGCCGCACTCAACGCACTGGAGGCATCGTTGCCCGCGATTTCCTGAGCAATGCCAGCGGTCTGATTTCGGATCGTCTGACCAAGGAGGGTGTAGACGCCGATGGCGGCCACCGCGACCACCGCCACGACGATGATGTACTCGGTCATGCCCTGACCCAAGGGCAGAACACCCGGACGCAGACCGCGGAAGGAATGTGGGATGAGAAATTGCATGCTGAGCTCCAGGGGGGTTGGGGAGCTCAGAGTCTGTCAATTTCGCGGGGGCCTGCCCATCGTGCAGATGGCCTAAGTGAAAGTCATAAACAAGGGGGCCTAGGCCAGGGGGACCCAGACCGCCGCGCCCCCTCCGAGGGAGGCGCAGCGAGGAGAATCAATGCGCGTGCAGTCCTGTGCTGGCCAGCCAGGCCACCGCTACGCCCACCACCATCAGCAGTGGCTGACGCCAGGTGGCATGCGTGTGCCCATGGGCATGCTGGTGCTCGGCCTCGGCGTGCAGCTGCGGAATGAGGTCCGAAAGGGCGATGTAGATGAAGCTGCTGGCTGCCACCACCAAGACATAGGGCAGCAGGCTGGAGCTCTCGCCCAGGAAGTAAATGCCCGCAACACCACCAGCCGCTGAGCCCAAGCCCGCCAGCAGCAGCGCCATCAGGGCCTTGATTCTGGTGAAGCCGCTGTTGAGCAGCACAATGAAATTCCCGATCTGCTGCGGCACCTCGTGGGTGGCGATGGCCACCGCCGTCATGAGTCCCAGATAGGCATCCACGCGAAACGCTGCCGCGATGAGCACGCCGTCGGCCAGGGCATGGATGCCACTGCCCACCAGCAGATTCACGCCGCCTCGGCCCGCCGCCTGGGCATCCCGCCCGTGCGGATGGTGGTGGCCGTCCATCTCATGGTGGTGGTCGTGCCGCAGCAGCTGCAGCCGCTCCAGCAAGAAGAACCCCAGCAGACCGCCCAGCAGGGTGGTGGTCATGGCGTGGGGCTCACTGCCGGGCTGATGCAGGCTCTCGGGCAGCAGATGCAGCAGGGCGGTGCCCAGCAGCAGGCCCGCCGAAAAACTGACCATCTGATCCACCGCCTTGGAGAGCCGGCCCACTGAAACCAGGCTCGCCAAGAGAATGCTGATGGCCGATGCCACCACGCAGGCGGCAAGAACGCTCGCCAACAGGGTCATGCGATGGTCTTCGCAAACCAGGCCAGGCAACGCTTCCAGGCATCTTCGGCCTGCTCCTTGCGGTAGCTCGGCCGGTAGTCCGCATGGAAGGCGTGCGGCGTGTCAGGGTAGAGAATGATGTCCGAGGCCTGGGCCGCCGCAGGGCCAGTGGAGAGCAGAAACTTCATTTCCTCCACATCCGCATTCGGAATTCCCGAGTCTGCGCCGCCATACAGGCCGAGCACGGGCCACTTCAGCTTTTCCACCACATCGATGGGATGCACGGGCGTTTCGGATGTGACGGTCGTGCGCAGCCGGCCATACCAGGCCACCCCGGCGCGAATCTCAGGGATCGCCGCCGAGGCCATCCACACGATGCGGCCACCCCAGCAAAAGCCCGTGATGCCCACCTGGCCGGAGCCGCGCCCCTCGGTCCGGGCCCAGGCCATGGCCGAGCGGACATCGCCCAGAACCTGGGCATCGGGCACCTTGCTCACGATGTTCTGAAAGAGGGCTGGAACGCTGTCGTATTTCGTGGGGTCGCCCTGCCGCTGGAAGAACTCCGGGGCCACTGCCAGGTAGCCCTGCTGAGCGAATCGGCGGCAGACATCCTTGATGTGCTCATGCACACCAAAAATCTCTTGGACCACGATGATGGTCTTGAAATTTTTCCCCTGGGCAGGCCGGGCGAAGTAGGCATCGATGGGGCTGCCATTGCCCGTGAGCTTGACCGTGCCCGTGGTGAGGCCCTGGTCGGAAGTGGTGATGACCTGCGCCTGCAGGTCCCCAGTGGGGGCCACGGCGGCAGCAAACCCAGCAAGCGCGGAGGCCGCTAAAAATCCACGGCGGCTGTGGGGAAGCAGCCCCTCGGGCAGGTCGCCCGAGTTCGCACCGCGCAACGACTTCACTTCTTGAATCCATGAATCCATCACGATCTCCTTGGTTTGCGTTGGGTTTGCATTGGGTTTGTCGTCAGTGTGCATTCAGCGTTGACTCAATGTGCATCGTCCCAGTTGGGACCCGATCCTACCGACACCAGCAGGGGCACGGCCAGTTGGCCAGCGCCCTCCATCACCGAGGTCACGCGGGCTGCAACTTCAGCCAGCGCCGCCTCGGGCACTTCAAAAATCAGCTCGTCGTGGACCTGCAACAGCATCTTTGCCGGGAGCCGTTCCTGCTCGATGGCCCGATGCAGCTGCACCATCGCCCGCTTGATGAGGTCGGCGGCTGTGCCCTGCATGGGTGCATTGATGGCCACCCGCTCGGCGGCCGCACGCCGGGGGCCATTGGCGCCCGCAATGTCGGGAAGCCAGAGCCGCCGCCCAAAGACCGTTTCCACATAGCCGCGCTGCCGCGCCTCGGCCTTGATGCGCTCCATGTAGGCCGCCACACCGGGATACCGCGCAAAGTAGCGCTCGATGTAGCCCGCTGCGGCACCCCGGTCGATGCCCAGGTTCTGCGCCAGCCCAAAGGCGCTCATGCCGTAGATGAGTCCGAAATTGATCACCTTGGCGGTGCGGCGCTGATCGTCGTCGACGGCATCGGTCGGCACACCGAAGATCTCGGCTGCCGTGGCGCGGTGGACGTCCTTGCCCGAGAGAAAGGCGCTGCACAGGCCCTCGTCGCCCGAGAGGTGGGCCATGATGCGCAGCTCAATCTGCGAGTAGTCGGCCGAGACCAGCAGATGCCCCGGGGGAGCCACGAAGGCCTTGCGGATGCGCCGCCCCTCGGCGGTGCGGATGGGAATATTTTGAAGGTTGGGGTCGCTCGAGGCCAGGCGCCCGGTGATGGCGACCGCCTGGGAGAAGGTGGTGTGAATTCGGCCCGTGCGCACATCGACCATGCGCGGCAGTTTCTCGGTGTAGGTGCTCTTGAGCTTTGAGAGGCTGCGCCACTCCAGCAGGACCTTGGGCAGCGGGTAATTTTGGGCCAGGGTCTCGAGCACATCCTCGTCGGTGGAGGGTGCGCCTTTGGCCGTCTTCTTGACCGGGGGATAGCCCAGCCGATCAAAGAGGATCTCGCCCAGCTGCTTGGGCGACCCCAAATTGAAGGGCTGGCCAGCCAGGGCATGCGCCTGGCGCTCCAGGGCATCGATCTGGGCTCCGAGCTCGTGGGTCTGTGCCTCGAGCAGGGCAGAGTCGATGCGAATGCCCTGCGTCTCCATCTCAAAGAGAACCCGCAGGCTGGGGATCTCAATCTCGGTGTAGATCTCGCGCAACTTCGCATCGGCCTCGATCTGAGGCCAGAGGGTCTGGTGCACGCAAAGCGTGAAGTCCGAGTCCTCGCACGAGTATTGCGTGGCCACCGCCACATCGACCTGCTCAAAGCCAATGCGCCCCACGCCCTTGCCGGTGACATCGTCGTAGGACAGTCCGCGCCGGCCGAGATGGCGCTCGGCCAGGCTTCCCAAATCATGGCTCTTGTGCGCCTCGAGCACATACGACTGCAGCAGTGTGTCGTGGATCGGGCCGCGCACCTCCATGCCCGCCGCCCGCAGGACATGCAGGTCGTACTTCATGTTCTGAGCGAGCTTGGCGTGGGCCTCGGATTCAAACCAGGGCCGGAGAGCCTCGGCCACCTCGGGCCAGCCCAGCTGCGCGGGTGCACCAGCGTAGGCATGGCCCACCGGCACATAGGCCGCCTGCCCGGGCGCCCACGAAAAAGACAGGCCCACCAGCTGGGCATGGCGCGCATCGAGCGAGGTGGTCTCGGTGTCGAAGGCGGCAAGCTCCGCCGACAGCAGCGAGCTCGCCAGGGCAGCCAGCGCGGCAGGCGTGTCGATGGTGGCGTAGTGGATGTCGGTGGGTGGCGCAGGGAGGTCCCCGTGGCCGGTGCGCTCGGCCAAATCGCTGGGGCTGCTGTTGCTGCCGGTGCGGCCGGCAGCGCCCAATGTCGCCGAGCTGGCCGAGGCATCGGTCAGGCCCTTGAGGGTCCGGTCGAGGTCGTACTCGCGGCGCAGGCGCTCCAGCACCTCGGGCTGCAGGGGCCCCATGCGCAGGCAGACATCCATCTCTGCCACGGCGCCCGAGAGATCCACATCGGTCTTGATGGTGACCAGGACCTTGGCGGTGGGCAAGAAGCCACCGGCGATGGCATCGCGCAGGTTCTGTCCCACCACTCCCGAGACCGAGGCGGCGGCGGCCACCAGCCCATCGAGGGTGTGATGCTCGGCAAGCCACTTGGCCGCCGTCTTGGGGCCCACCTTCGGCACCCCAGGGACGTTGTCGCTGGTGTCGCCCACCAGGGTGAGATAGTCGATGATCTGGTCGGGGCGGACCCCGAACTTTTCAAAAACCTCGGCGGGGCCAGAGATGCGCACGGCCGAGCCCTCGCGCGCCATGGTGTCGACGAGGCGAACGCCATCGTGGACGAGCTGCGCCATGTCCTTGTCGCCCGTGGCAATCAGCACCTCCAGCCCTCGGGCGTGCGCCTGCTGGGCCAAGGTGCCGATCACGTCGTCGGCCTCCACGCCGGGAATCTGAATCAGGGGCCAGCCCAGGGCCCGCACTGCCTCGAAGATGGCGGGGACCTGAGCCTCCAGGTCCTCGGGCATGGTTCCTCGGTTGGCCTTGTAGTCGGGGTAGATCTCCTCGCGGAAGGTGGGCCCCCGGGGGTCGAACACGCAGCCCACATGGCTGGCGGGGTAGTCGGCCTGCACCCGCCGCAGCATGTTCACCATGCCCGTGATGGCTCCGGTCGGGTGGCCACTGCGGCTGCGCAAATCGGGCAGGGCGTGGTAGGCCCGGTACAGGAAGCTCGACGCGTCGATCAGCAGCAGGCGGGCGGGGGTCGCGGGGGCGGGGGCGCTCATCCCGGGATTATGGCCGAGCGCGCTTAGAATCATGGGCATGTCTTCTGCAGCCACCGTTGCCACCAACTTCCTGACCCACATCATCGAATCCGACCTCTCCGAGGGCCGGGTCGCCGGGGTCGTCACGCGCTTTCCGCCCGAGCCCAACGGCTACCTGCACTTCGGTCATGCCAAATCGATCTGCCTGAACTTTGGCCTGGCCCAACGCTATGGAGGTCGTTGTCATCTCCGGCTCGATGACACCAACCCCGCGACCGAGGACGACGAGTATGTCCAGAGCATCGAGCAGAGCGTTCGCTGGCTGGGTTTTGATTGGGGTGAGCACCACCACTTCGCCAGCGATTACTTCGAGCAGCTCTATCGGTTTGCGGAGGCCTTGATCCTGGCGGGCCACGCCTATGTGGACTCCCAGAGCACCGAAGACCTGCGCCGACGGCGCGGCAGCCTCACCGAGCCGGGCGAGGACTCACCCTTTCGCGCACGCAGCGCCAACGAGAGCCTCGAACTGTTCCGCCGCATGCGGGCCGGCGAGTTCCCCGATGGCACCCATGTGCTGCGCGCCCGCATCGACATGGCCGCGCCCAATATGAATCTGCGCGATCCCCTGCTCTACCGGATCCGCCATGTGGCACACCACCGCACCGGAAACACCTGGTGCATCTATCCCCTCTACGACTACGCGCACCCGCTGTCGGATGCGATCGAGGGCATCAGCCACTCCATCTGCACCCTGGAGTTCGAGGACCATCGTCCCCTCTACGACTGGCTGGTCGATCGGGTGCGCGAGCTCGGGCTGCTACCCCACCCCACCCGACCGCACCAATACGAATTCTCGCGGCTCAACCTCACCTACATCGTGCTGTCCAAGCGCAAGCTCATCGAGCTCATCGAGAAGAAGGTGGTCTCTGGCTGGGACGACCCTCGGATGCCAACCCTGGTGGGCGCACAGCGTCGCGGTTATCCCGCCGAGGGCTTCCGCCGATTCGTGGAGCAGTCGGGGGTCTCGAAGTCCGATGGCTGGATCGACTACAGCGTGCTCGAGGGCAGCATGCGCGATGTGCTCAACGAGCAGGCGCCCCGGCGGGTGGCCGTGCTCGATCCGCTCGAGCTCATCATCGAAAACATGCCCGAAGGCGAGACGGTGGAGTGCACGGTGGTGAATCATCCCCAGCGCCCCGAGCTCGGCAGCCGAACCATGCCCTTCGAGCGGCGCCTCTGGATTGAGCGCGAGGACTTTCAGGCCGAGCCACAAAAAGGATTCTTCCGACTGGCCCCCGGTGCCCGGGTGCGCCTGAAATATGCGTTTGTGGCGGAATGCACAGGCTTCGATGCCGATGCCGATGGCCGTGTCACGCAGGTCCGCGCCCGAATTTTCGAGGACTCCCGCAGCGGAACCCCGGGCGCCGATCTCTACAAGGTCAAAGGCAATCTCCACTGGGTCGCGCAGCGCCACGCGGTGGACCTTGAAGTGCGTCAATACGACCGGCTCTTCTCGGTGCCCATTCCCGGAGCACGCCGCGAGGGCGACGGACCCGAGGTCGAGCGCAGCTTCCTCGACGACTTAAATCCCCACTCCATCGAGGTGCTCCAGGCCTACGGCGAGCCCGCACTGGCGCAGGCCAAGGCGGCCGAGCCGCTGCAATTCGAGCGGCATGGCTACTTCGTGGTCGATGCCCGCGACAGCCGGCCCGGTGCCCTCGTGTTCAACCGGACGGTGGGCCTCAAAGACACCTGGCAGGGCTGAGCCAGGCCCCGCACGCCGCGCCATGCGAATCGATGCGGTGGTCCACAGCCCTGGCTGTCTGGCCCAAGACCTGAGGCTCGAATCGCTGGAGCTGGACCCACCCGGCCCTGGGGAGGTCTGCATTCGGGTGGCCTACGCGGGCGTCAATCGGCCCGACATCCTTCAGCGGCAGGGCACCTATCCCCCGCCCGACGATGCATCCCCCCGCCTCGGCCTGGAGGTCTCGGGCGAGGTCATTGCCCTGGGCAGCGGCGTCCCAGCCGATGCCTTGGGGCAGCGGGTCTGCGCGCTCACACCGGGCGGCGGCTATGCCAGCGCCGTCAATACCCATTGGGGGCACTGCATGCCCATCCCGCACGGGCTGTCCATGGCCGAGGCGGCGGCCCTGCCCGAGGCTCTGCTCACGCTTTGGTGCCATGGGGTGCAGCGCGGCCGCCTTTCTCCCAGCGACCGATGCCTGATCATGGGCGGCGCATCGGGTCTGGGCCACTGGCTGTTGCAACTTCTTGTCGCCTGGGGAAATCCGGTGCGCGACGCCACCGCCCAGGCCGAGGAGAAGCGGGCGTTCTGCCGGAGCCTGGGCGCCACGGCAGTGCTGCCGCACAGCGGCCCCTGGGAGCGTGGCCGCTACGACTTCATCTGGGACATTGCGGGCGGTGCGGGACTGGAGGACCGCCTCATGGCCCTGGCCCCCGAGGGACGCCTGGTGCTGGTTGGTCTGATGGATGGTGCGCAGAGCACCCTGCCCCTGCCACGCCTGCTCTCGCACCGACTGACGGTGTTGGGGGCCACCCTGCGCGGCCTGCCCAGCATGCACAAGGCCGAGGCCTGCAAAGCCCTGGTGGCCGAGGTCTGGCCCCTGCTCACCGAGCGCAGACTGGTGGCCCACCTCCACACCACACTCTCGCTGCACGCCGCCGGCGATGCCCATGGCCTGCTGGAGCGGGGTGAGCAGCTCGGCAAGGTGCTGCTCTGCGCTGCCGCAGCGCCGGAATGACACCGGGGTTTGTCGGGTGCCCAAGGGCGGTTTCCATTAGGATTGCCTCCACAACGACACCCCGCAAATCCACCCCGCGCCCTCGTCGCCCAAGCCCATGAATCGAACCCCGCTGCACCTGCTGACCTCCCGTGAGCCCCAACTGCTGCTCCTGGTCTCCCGCCTGCTGGCCGATCGGGGCGTTGCAACGGAGGCAGGCAAGACCTTCCTCAAGTTTGCACGCGGCGAGTCTGCCGCCGATGCTGCCGCCCAGGCCCTGAAGGATCTGGGACTTCGGGTGGCCTCGGTGACCGACGAATTCTCGCCCGACACCACCGCCAACATTGCCGAGCGCCTCAAGCCGCTGATCGCGGCCACCACCATTCCAGTGCATGTGCACGGCCCCGGCTGCGGGCACGACCACAGCCATGGCCACGACCACGGCCACAGCCATGGCGGGCATGTTCACGGTCCGGGCTGCGGCCATGACCATTAAGGTCCGCGGCGCCCGACAAAACACCCTCCGAAACCTCTCGCTCGACATCCCGCTCGGGGAGATGGTGGTGGTCACCGGGCCCTCGGGCTCGGGCAAGAGCTCGCTCGTCTTCGACACGATCTACGCCGAGGGGCAGCGCCGCTACATCGAGACCTTCTCAGCCTATGCGCGCCAGTTTCTGGATCGCATGGACCGGCCGGTGGTCGACAGCATCGATGGCGTTCCACCCGCCATTGCCATCGACCAGACCAACCCCGTGCGCAGCTCGCGCTCCACCGTGGGCACGATGACCGAGCTGGCCGACCACCTCAAGCTCTTGTTCGCGCGCTGCAGCCAACTGGTCTGCCCTGGCTGCGACCAGCCGGTGCAGCGCGACAACAGCGAGGGCATCGCCATCCTGCTGTCGGCCATGCCCTCGGGCACCAAGCTGGCCATCTGTTTCGAGCGGCCCGTGCCCGCCGACCTGCCCGACGACCAGCTCGAGGCCTGGCTCTCGGCCCAGGGCTTCACCAAAATTGAGTCGCGCACCGGCGACCAGGTCCGCGTGATCGTGGACCGGATGGTGGTGGGCCCGGCCATGGACCGCAGCCGACTGATTGAGGCGCTGGAGACCGCACTGCGCTACGGCGAGGGTCAGTGCCAGGCCGTGGTGCTGGGCGATGCGCCCACGATCCACCGCTACTCCCGCGCGCTGGCCTGCGCCCAATGCAAGCTCAGCTTCAAGGAGCCCAGGCCGGCCCTCTTTTCTTTCAATTCCCCGGTGGGCGCCTGCGAGACCTGCCGAGGCTTCGGCCGGGTCATTGGATTTGATGCCGGCCTCGTGGTGCCCGACGAATCCAAGAGCCTGGCCGCTGGGGCCATCAAGCCCTTCGCGGGCAAGGCCTACGGCGAGTGCCAGGTCGAGCTCATGGCCCACGCACGCCAACGGGGCGTGGCCACCGACATCGCCTGGCGGGATCTGCCCGCCAGCGACCGCGACTGGGTCATGCAGGGCGACAGCGACTGGCGTGGAGACTGGAAGCGGCAATGGTATGGGGTGCGGCGCTTCTTCGACTACCTCGAGAGCAAGGCCTACAAGATGCATGTGCGCGTGATGCTCTCGCGCTACCGCTCCTACACCGTCTGTGGTGCCTGCCAGGGCTCGCGCCTGAAGCCCGAGGCACTGAACTGGCGGCTGGCCGACCGCGCCCTGCATGAGGTGATGTCGCTCTCGCTTGACGATGCCTGGGTGTGGATGCAGCAGGTGGAATCTCAGGTCGAAGCCATGCCCTCGGGCATTCGGGCCGCCGCCGACCTGGTGCTGCGCGAGGTGCGGAATCGCCTGTCGCTGTGCCGGGCGCTGGGCATCGGATACCTCACCCTCGATCGTCAGAGCCGCACCCTCTCGGGCGGTGAGGTCCAACGCATCAATCTCACCACCGCACTGGGCACATCGCTCGTCAACACCCTCTTCGTTCTGGATGAGCCCTCGATCGGCCTGCACCCGCGCGACCTTCAGCGGCTCATCGGCGTGCTGCATCAGCTCCGAGACGCAGGAAACACCCTGCTGATCGTCGAGCATGATCCCGAGGTCATGGCCGCTGCCGATCGAATCCTGGATATGGGTCCCGGCCCAGGGCAGTCGGGTGGCTCCATCTGCTTCGATGGCAGCTATGCAGCACTCCATGCCGCCCCGACCCTCACCGGGGATTACCTCGCTGGCCGGCGCAGCATTGAGGGGGCGCAGGCCAGTGCCACGAGCCTTCGGCCCCTGCCCCCCGCCAGCTGGAAGCCACCCCAAGACCGTCCTCAGCTCGTGCTCGAGGGCGTCACGGCCAACAACCTCAAAGACATCACCTTCCGCATTCCCCTCCACAGCATGGTGGTGGTGACCGGAGTCTCGGGCTCGGGCAAGAGCACGCTCGTTCAGGACGTGCTCTACCCCGCCCTGTGCAAGCACTTTGGCCATGCGACCGAGGCGCCAGGCCCACACCGCGCACTGCGCGGCGCCGAGATCCTGGGCGACGCACTGCTGGTCGATCAATCCCCCATCGGGCGCACGGCCCGCTCCAATCCCGCGGTCTACGTGGGTGCCTTCGACGCCATCCGCGCCCAGTTCGCCAAGGCACCCCTGGCGGTGCAGCGCGCCTATACCCTGGGCAGCTTCTCCTTCAATGCTGGAACAGGGCGCTGCGCGGCCTGCGCCGGCAGTGGCTATGAGCAGGTCGAGATGCAGTTCCTGAGCGACCTCTACCTGCGCTGCCCCGACTGCCAGGGCCGACGCTACCGAGACGAGATCCTCGAGGTGCGGGTCCGCGAGAAGTCGATTGCCGATGTGCTGGACATGACGGTGCAAGAGGCTCTGGCCTTCTTTGCTGAAGTGCCCGAGGTGCAGGCGCGCCTGGCACCCCTGGTTGAGGTGGGCCTGGACTATCTGCGCCTGGGCCAGCCCGTGCCGACCCTCTCGGGCGGCGAGGCCCAGCGCCTCAAGATCGCTGGGCATCTGGCCGACGCCGCGCAGCGCGGCGCCAAGAAGACCCAGGGCATGCTGCTGATCTTCGACGAGCCCACCACCGGCCTGCACTTCGACGACATCGCCAAGCTCCTGCGGGCGCTGCGCGCCCTGCAGTCGGCCGGGCACAGCCTGCTCATCATCGAGCACAACCTCGATGTGGTCCGCCAGGCCGACTGGATCGTGGACCTCGGACCCGAGGCTGGCCCTGCCGGCGGCGAGGTGGTGGCCGAGGGCACGCCCGAGGACATCCGTGCGTCGACGCGCTCGCACACGGGCGAGGCCCTGCGAACCATCGATGCCACCCTGGCCGTGCGCGACAGCGCCAGCCCCACCGCCTCGGCCTCGGCCATGGCGCGGCGTTCGGCGGCCCCCCGGCGCGAGGTCATCGCCATCCAGCAGGCGCGCGAGCACAACCTGCAGAATCTGTCGGTCGAAATTCCGCGCAACGCACTCACAGTGATCACCGGCGTGTCGGGCTCGGGCAAGAGCACCCTGGCCTTCGACATCCTGTTTGCCGAGGGCCAGCGGCGCTATTTGGAGTCGCTCAACGCCTATGCCCGACAGTTCGTGCAGCCGGCTGCGCGACCCGAGGTCGATGCCATCCACGGGATTCCACCCACGGTGGCCATCGAGCAGAGGACAAGCCGCGGGGGCCTCAAGAGCACGGTCGGAACCCTCACCGAGATCCACCACTTTCTGCGGCTTCTCTTCATGAAGCTCGGCGAGCAGCAATGCCCGGAGTGCCACACCGCGATTGCACCGCAGACCCCCGAGATGATTCTGGCGAGCATCCTGCGGGATCATGCGGGCGAGCATGTGGGGCTGCTGGCCCCGCTGGTGATCCAGCGCAAGGGCATCTATCAAGACCTCGCCCGCTGGGCGGCAGGCCGGGGCCACACCCACCTGCGGGTGGACGGGGAGTTTCTCCCCACCGACCCCTTCCCCAAGATCGACCGCTACAAAGAACACACCATCGAACTGCCCATGGGCGATCTGGTGGTCGGTCCCGAGCACGAGGATCGGCTGCGCGAGCTGATCGGTCAGTGCCTGGGCCAGGGACATGGAGTGCTCTCGCTGCTGACCCCCTTGCAGGGCGGACGGCCGCTGAGCACCCGACTGTTTTCGACCCAGCGGGCGTGTCCGAGCTGCGGCATCAGCCTGCCCGAGCCCGAGCCGCGGCTCTTCTCGTACAACAGCCGCCTCGGCTGGTGCCCCGAATGCACGGGCACTGGACTTGCCAACCTCGCCCTCAAAGACGAGGAGATCGGCGAGGAGGACCGGCACCTCGAGCGGGCCGAGGAAGACGAGGCCGGAGAACTGTTGGTCGACGAGGATTGCCCCGAGTGCGAGGGGGCCCGCCTCAACCCCATCGCCCGCAGCATTCGCCTGCGCGGCCAGAGCATCGATGGTGTGAGCCGACTGCCCCTGCGCCGGCTTCCGGCATGGCTGCAAGAGCTCGAAGCAGGCCTGGGCGAACGCGAGCGCACCATCGCCGAGGGCCTGCTCAAGGAAATCCGCAGCCGCGTGGCCTTCCTCGAATCGGTGGGCCTGGGCTACCTCACCCTGCACCGCTCGGCCCCGACCCTCTCGGGCGGCGAGGCCCAACGCATCCGTCTGGCCGCTCAGCTGGGCTCGAACCTGCAAGGTGTCTGCACCGTGCTCGATGAGCCTTCCATCGGCCTGCATCCCCGCGACAACCAGGCGCTGCTGCGGCTGCTGCGACAGCTTCAGGAAAAGGGCAACACCGTGGTGGTGGTCGAACACGATCCCGAGACCATGCTGCTGGCCGATCACCTCATCGACATCGGTCCGGGGGCAGGCAAGCGCGGTGGCACTCTGGTTGCCCAAGGCTCTGTGCAAGACCTCCAGAACTGTGCCCAGAGCGTGACCGGCCGGACCCTGCGCGAGCCCATCCGGCCACCGGCCGAACCCCTGCGGCCCAGCCCCCAGGAATGGATGGAGGTGCAGGGCGCCCAGCGCCACAACCTTCAGGACCTCACCCTGGGCATTCCATTGAAGCGGCTCACGGTGGTCACCGGGGTCTCGGGCTCGGGCAAGAGCACCCTCGTGCGCGATGTGATCCGACGCAACCTGGGGCGCGTGGTGCACCAGCAGCGCAGCAAGGCCGGACGCGCTGCAGCGCTGGCCTGGCAGGGCTGCGAGGCCATCCTCGGCTGGGAGTCCATCCAGCGGGTGATCGAGGTCGACCAGACGCCGATTGGCAAAACACCCCGATCGACTCCGGCGACTTACATCGGCGTCTGGGATGACATCCGCAAGCAGCTCGCCGATTCGGAGGGTGCGCGTCAGCGGGGCTGGACGGCCGCGCGCTTCTCGTTCAACACAGGCCAGGGGCGCTGCGAGCAGTGCGAGGGCCAGGGCATGCAGACCGTGGAGATGAACTTCCTGCCCAATGTGCGTGTGCCCTGCGATGCCTGTGCAGGTGCCCGATTCAACAGCGAAACCCGCCAGCTGTTGTGGCGGGGTCGGTCGGTGGCCGAAATTCTTCAGATGTCGGTGGACGAGGCCCTGCCCTTCTTTGAGCCCTTCCCCAGCATCGCCCGGCCACTGCAGCTGATGCAGGACCTGGGCCTGGGCTACCTCAGCCTAGGGCAGCCCAGCCCCACCCTCTCGGGCGGTGAGGCCCAGCGCATGAAGCTGGTGGCCGAACTTGGCCGAGGACGAAACCCTGGGCACACGCTCTATGTGCTGGACGAGCCCACGGTGGGACTCCACATGGCGGATGTGGAAAAGCTCATCTCTGCCCTGCATCGCCTGGTGGATGCGGGCCACACGGTGCTTGCCATTGAGCATGCGGTGGAGGTCTGGGCCCAGGCCGACTGGCTGCTCGATCTGGGGCCCGAGGGTGGCGATGGCGGCGGCCAGCTGATGGCAGCTGGCACACCCCACGACATTGCCCTGCATCAGGCCAACACCGCCACGGGCTCGGCCCTGGCGGAGTACCTGAGTCGCGAGGGCTAGGCCTTGGCCTTGTCGGCGGCGGTGGTGAAGGCGTCGGCGAAGAACTCCCCCTCGGGCAGGCCCGCCACCGCGGTGAACTCCTGCAGGGCCGACTGCACCACGATGGGGGCACCACAGGCATAGACCGAATGGTCGGCCAGGCTGGGGAAGTCCTCGAGCACGGCCTTGTGCACGAAGCCGGTGCGGCCGCCCCACTGGTCTTCGGGCAGGGCGTCGCTCACCACCGGCACAAACTTGAAGTGCGGCATCTCGCGGGCCCACTGCTCGGCCAGATCCATCATGTAGAGGTCGCGCGGACGACGTCCGCCCCAGTAGAGCGTCATGGGGCGAACGACGTGCTTGGTGCGGCAGTGCTCGATGACGGCCTTGATCGGGGCAAAGCCCGTGCCGCTGGCCAGAAACACGATGGGCCGAGCGGAATCTTCGCGCAGGAAGAAGGTGCCCTGAGGCCCCTCAAAGCGCAGGATGTCTTTCACCTTCACCGCATTGATCGAGGGTGTGCCGGTGCCAAACAAGGCGTCGGTGAACGCGCCCCCGGGCGTGTGGCGGATGTGGAGTTCCACCTGCTGGTCATCGCGTGGGGCATTGGCCATGGAGTAGCTGCGCCGCTTGCCATCCTTCAGCAGGATGTCGATGTACTGGCCCGCAAGGAATTCGAAGCGGTCGGCCGACGGCAACTGAAGGCGCACCACAGCCACATCCGGCGCCGCGATCTCAATGCTGGCAACGCGACAGGGCAGCTTGCGGATGGGCACCATGCCCTCGGCCGCGACAATGCGGGCCGAGACGGTGACATCGCCCAGGGGCTGGGCCTGGCAGATGAGGATCTGGCCGGCCGCGCGCTCCTCGTCGGAGAGGGCCTTTTTTTGGTAGGTGCCGTACTCGACCTCGCCCGCCTGCAGATGGGCCTTGCAAGAGCCGCAGGCCCCGTCTTTGCAGCCGTAGGGCAGAACGATGCCACCCCGCAGGGCAGCCTCCAGAATGGTTTCGCCGGGGTTGACGTCGAAGGTTTTTCCGGCGGGAACGAGGGTGACGGTGGACATGAAATACCTACAAAAAGAAACGGGACACGAAAAGGGTGGTGCGACTAAAAGGGGCGACGCTGCGACATCCAAAACAGCCCAAGCCCCAGGGCCAGGGCCATCAGGCCTGGCATCGCCGCCAGGAGCGGCGCGGGCCAGGTGGTGAGGGCCCCCAGGTGGGAGAAAAAACTGTTGAGCAGGGTAAAGCCAATTCCGAGAAGAATACCGACAAAGACCTTTGGCCCCACGGAGCCGGCCCGCGCCTGCAGATAGGCCGCCGGCAGTGCCAAGACCAGCATCACCCAGACCGACAGCGGGTAGGCCACCTTGCGCCAGAAGGCCTGCCAATAGACCTTGGACTTGAGCTTCCCATCGTCGAGGTAGCGGGCATAGACCGCGAGCTTGTAGGCCGACATCTGCTCGGGCCGAACCAGCAGAGCCCCGAGGGTTCCAACGCCCAGCGCCGAGCTGAGCTCCAGACGCTCATGGCGGCTGCGCTGGGTCATGCCCTCGCCGTTCATCTGCACCGCCACCACCCCATCGAGGGTCCAGACCTGTTGGCCGTCGGCCTGCTCGGCACCGACCCGGGCACCCTCGGCCCGCAGCACCCGTCGCAGTCGGCGGCTGTCGTCGAACTCGTAGACCGTGACCCCCATGAGCCGATCGCTGGGCTGACCGCCCTGCACATTGACCATGCGCTCCACCCCGGCCTCGGCGGGCCGGTCGCGCAGCCAGAAGCCGGTCTGAAGGGCACTCACATTGCTGCGCCCCAGCGAGCTCAGGCGAATGTTGTTGGCCACCGCCTCGGTGACTGGCAGCACGACCTCCGAGAGGATGAGCACGAGCAGCACCAGGGGCAGGCCCGCACGGCCCACCATGCGCAGGCCCATGGCCGGAGTGAAGCCCGAGGCCCGGGCCACCGTGAACTCCGAGGATGCCGCCACCTGCGACAGCGCCCAGAGCCCACCAATCAGGGCCGAGAGGGGAAAGACCTCGTAGGCCATGCCCGGAAGCCGCAGACCAATGAAGGCCAGGGCCTGGGGAATGCCGTAGCTGCCCTTGCCAATTTCTTCCAGCTCGTTGATGAGGTCAAAGAGGGCGAAGAGCCCGACAAAGCCCGCCAGGATGATGACGACGTATTGCCAGACCAGGCGGCAGACGTAGCGGTCGAAGATCATGCTGCTCCCCGATCGCCCAACAGGCCACCAGCCACCCAGCCGCGCAGACGCTGCACCTGTCGGTCAAGCCCCATCTGCCAGGCGAGCATGGCCGCCAGCACCAGGGCCATCAGGGCGGGCAGTGCCGCCATGCCCAGCCAGAGGGTCATCTTCCCCTGGGCCACCCAGCTCTGGCTGACCGAGAGCAGGTTGTTGGCCAGCACCGTCACGAGCAGCGCGGTGATGAACTGAAATGTGCGGCCCACCCGGGGGTTGGTGACTGCCAGCGGGACAGCCAGCAGGCCGAGCATGAGTGCCAGCAGAGGGAATCCAAAGCGCGAGACGAGCTCGCCCTTCTGGGCAGGGCTGTTCTCAATGAGCAGTTGGGGCGTGCTCTGCGCTCGGATGGTGGCGGTGATGCCGTCGGTGATGGGGATGCTCTCCAGGGCGAGCCGGTACTCGCGAAAGCTGAGGGTCTTGGCGTCGAGGCCCGAGGTCTCGGACGAAAGCAGACCCGCGGGCAATTCGCTGCGGGTGCCATCGCGGATCTCGACCATGGGGGCCGCGGGCGACAGGGCGTTGTTGGGATCGATGGCCTCGTTTTTCAGCTCGCCCGAGCGCGCCATGATCACCCGCTCGCTGCCCAGGGTCCGGTCGCGCTCCACCACAAAGACCTTGCCCAACTGGGCGGAATTGTCGGTGGGGTTTTCAACAAACAGCACCCGGCTGCCCCCCGAGGACTCCCGGAACTGGCCCGGCGCAAGCTGTCGGGACTCCTGGCGGGCCTCGGCCTTTTTCTGGATGACCTCCGACTGATAGCGCGCCCAGGGCACCACGGCCGTGGCGGCAACCAGAATGAGCGCCAGCACGGGCCAAAGAAACTGCAGGGTGGGCCGATAGAGAGACAGCAGGCTCTGGCCCGAGGCCATCCACACAACCATCTCGGAGTCGCGCCACATCCGGCCAAAGACCAGCATCAGGGCGATGAAGGCCGACAGGGCCAGGACCAGGGGCAGGCTGGTGATGGTGGACAAGGCCAGCAGCGGCACCACCAGGTCGGGGTCAACCCGGCCGGCCGCCGTCCTGCCGAGGGTGCGCACCAGGGTGGTGGTGACCACCACGGTGAGCAGGCTGGCAAACAATAGCCCTGCGACATTGCGCAGCTCTCGCACCACGGATTTATGAAATATCACGACCTTTTATAATGCAGTTCCCGCCAATCACTGCATTGTGTCATGAGCCCCAAAGACGCCAAGGACAAATCCCCCGCCAAAGGGCGCGACGCGAGCAGCCGCGAGCCCCTCATGTTCACCGCCAGCAACAAACCCGCAGACCGCGTCACCGCGGACTGCGCGGCCGTGGGCCTGTTTTCCACCGAAGCCGGCGTTGAGCTCAGCAGTGCTGCCCGGCAGGCCGACAAGGCCACCGGCGGCGCCATCAGCCGCGCCGTCAAGGCCGGAGACTTCGACGGCAAGGCCGGTGCCACCCTGCTGCTGCGCGATGTGAGCGGCCTTCAGGCGCCCCGGATTCTGCTGGTGGGCCTGGGCCCCAAAGATGCGTTCCGCGAGAAGCAATACGCCGACGCCGTGCGTGCGGCCGTGCGCGCTGTCACGCCGCTGCGCGGTGTCAAGCGTCTGGCCTCCTTCCTCACCGACCTGCCCGTCGAGGGCGAGGGCCGGGATGGGCGCTGGCGCATGGCCACCCACATCACCGCAGCCCGCGAGGCGAGCTACGTCTTCGACCGCTACAAGTCCTCGGGCGAGGCCAAGGGCGCCAAAGACACCAAGGCCAAGGCGGCATCGGCCGCCACGCCCCCGGCCGCCCTGCGCGAGATCGAGATGCTCCTGCCGGGCGACCTGCGGCCCACCGAGGCCCCAGCACTGATCGCCGAGGCCCAGGCGCTGGCCAATGGCATCGAGCTCACCAAAGACCTGGGCAACACACCGCCCAATGTCTGCACCCCCACCCACCTGGCCCAGACGGCCAAGGCCATGGCGCGCCAGTTTGGTCTGAAGTGCACCGTGCTCGACCGCGCCGCCATGGAAAAGCTCGGCATGCACTCGCTTCTGGCCGTGGCCCAGGGTTCGGCCCAGCCGCCGCAGTTCATCGTGCTCGAGCACGGCAGTTCGGCCAAGAGTCAGCCCATCGTGCTGGTGGGCAAGGGCATCACCTTCGACACTGGCGGCATCTCGCTCAAGCCGGCCCCCGAGATGGACGAGATGAAGTACGACATGTCGGGCGCTGGAACCGTGCTTGGCGTGATGCGCGCCATCGCGGAGATGGGCCTCAAGCGCCATGTGGTGGGCGTCATCCCCACCTGCGAAAACATGCCCAGTGGCACGGCGACCCGCCCCGGCGACATCGTGACCACCATGTCGGGCCAGACGGTGGAGATCCTCAACACCGACGCCGAGGGCCGCCTCATCCTCTGCGACGCCCTCACCTACGTGGAGCGTCACCTGAAGCCCGCCGCGGTGGTGGACATCGCCACCCTGACGGGTGCCTGCGTGGTGGCCCTGGGCGGTGTGAACACAGGCCTATTCAGCGCCGACGACGAACTCGCCGAAACCCTGCTGGCCTGTGGCCGCAGCCAGCTCGACCCGGCCTGGCGCATGCCCCTGCAAGACGATTATCAAGAGCAGCTCAAGTCGCCCTTTGCCGACATGGCCAACATCGGCGGCCGCATGGCCGGCGCGGTCACGGCGGCCTGCTTCCTGTGGCGCTTTGCCAAAACCATGCGCTGGGCACACCTCGACATCGCCGGCACCGCCTGGAAGTCGGGCGCTCAGAAGGGCGCCACAGGGCGGCCGGTGGGCCTGCTCGTGGAGTTCCTGCGCCGTGGCCTTGGCGCCGCCCAGTGACCTCGGTCGAGTTCTACTTCAACACCCCCAGCCGGCTGGAGACGGCCTGTCGGCTGGTGAGGAAGGCCCTGCGGGCCGGTGCGGCGACCGAGGAAAAGCCACTGGTGGTGTATTGCAGCAACGCCGCCCGCCTGGCGGAGTTCGACGACCTGCTCTACACCTTTGCCGACGACGACTTCCTGCCCCATGTGGCCCAGGACCATCCGATGGCCGAGGAGGCGCCGGTCATTTTGAGCAGCCAGCCCTACACCCCCGAGCATCCACGCACCCCGCACCTGCTCATCAATCTCGATGACGCGGTGCCCGAGATGTTCTCGCGCTACACCCGGCTCCTCGAGGTGGTGGGCCCCGAAGAGGCCGACCGCACTGAGGCCCGCAAGCGCTTCTCGTTCTACCGCGACCGCGGCTACCCCATGACCCGCCACGACCTAGGCCATGCCCCAGAAACTCGATAGCCTCTCGAAGTCCTTCGACCCCGCCCCCCTGGAATCCCACTGGGGCCCCGGCTGGGAGGCCCGGGCGCTCTATGCGGCAGGGGTCCGGCCCAGTGCCGCCCCGTTTTGCATCCAGCTGCCCCCGCCCAATGTCACGGGCACGCTGCACATGGGGCATGCCTTCAACCAGACCCTCATGGACACCCTGGTCCGTTGGCACCGCATGAAGGGCGACAACACCCTGTGGCTGCCCGGCACAGACCACGCCGGCATTGCCACCCAGATGGTGGTGGAGCGCCAGCTCGATGCCGTGGGTCAGTCGCGCCACGACCTTGGCAGAGAGAAATTTCTAGAGAAGGTCTGGGCCTGGAAGGCCGAGAGTGGCTCCACCATCACCGGGCAGATGCGCCGCCTGGGATCCTCCTGCGACTGGTCCCTCGAATACTTCACCATGGACCCGCACTGCTCCGAGGTGGTGCGCGAGGTCTTCGTCTCGCTCTACGAACAGGGACTGCTCTACCGCGGCAAACGGCTGGTCAATTGGGACCCGGCCCTTGGCACGGCCGTATCCGACCTGGAGGTGGTGAGCGAGGAGACCGAGGGCAGCCTCTGGTCGATTGCCTATCCCTTGGCCCAGGGCCAGGGCCAGCTCGTGGTGGCGACCACCCGGCCCGAGACCCTCCTGGGCGATGTGGCGGTGGCGGTGCACCCGGACGATGACCGATATCGCCACCTCATTGGCCAGCAGCTTCGGCTGCCCCTGACCCACCGCACCATTCCCATCATTGGCGACACCTACGTCGATCCTGCCTTTGGCTCGGGCTGCGTCAAGATCACACCGGCCCACGACTTCAACGACCACCAGGTGGGCCAGCGCCACGGCCTTGCACCCATCAACATCTTCACCCTCGACGCCCACCTCAACGACGCGGTGCCCGAGGCATATCGTGGCCTGGAGCGTTTTGCTGCGCGCAAGCAGATTCTGGCCGACCTCGAGGCCCGGGGCCTGCTCATCGAGACCAAGAAGCACACCCTGATGGTGCCCAAGGGCGACCGCAGTGGCGCCGTCATCGAGCCGATGCTCACCGACCAGTGGTTCATTGCCATGTCGGCACCGGCCCCCGAGGGAACATTCACCCCCGGCAAGTCCATCGTGCAGCGGGCCCTGGAGGTCCTCGACTCGGGAGAGCTTCGGCTCGTGCCCGAGAACTGGGGCTCCACCTACCGCCAGTGGCTCGAGAACATCCAAGACTGGTGCGTGTCGCGCCAGCTCTGGTGGGGCCACCAGATCCCCGCCTGGTACAAGGCCGATGGCCAGGGCGCGCCGATCCACGACGGCACTGTGTTTGTGGCGCGCTCGGCCGAGGCCGCCCAGGCCCAGGCCCGGGCCGCCGGATGGCAGGGCGCCATCGTGCAAGACCCCGATGTGCTCGACACCTGGTTCTCCTCGGCCCTAGTTCCCTTCTCCACCCTCGTGGACCATGGCGCGGTCTGGGACCGCGGTGCCGATGGGCAGGGCGTGGTCTCGGCCAATGGTCGGCAAAACCTGTGGGGCCAGCCGATGCTGCGCCCGGAGCTCGATCAATACCTCCCCTCGTCGGTCCTCGTCACAGGCTTTGACATCCTCTTCTTCTGGGTCGCCCGCATGGTGATGATGACCCTGCATTTCACCGACCGCGTGCCCTTCCGCGATGTCTATGTCCATGCCCTGGTGCGCGACAGCGAGGGCCAGAAGATGAGCAAGAGCAAGGGCAACACGCTCGATCCTCTGGACCTGATCGACGGCATCGACCTCGAGTCGCTGGTGGGCAAGCGGACTCGGGGCCTGATGAATCCCAAGCAGGCAGCCTCCATCGAGAAGAAGACCCGCAAGGAGTATCCCGAGGGGATCCCGGCCTTTGGCACCGATGCCCTGCGCTTCACCTTTGCGAGCCTGGCCACCCCGGGTCGCAACATCAACTTCGACATGGCGCGCTGCGAGGGCTATCGCAACTTCTGCAACAAGCTCTGGAATGCAACCCGCTTCGTGCTCATGAACACCGAGGGCCAGGACAACGGCCTGGGGGTCTGCGGCGGAGACTGCGGCCCCGATGGCCCCCTGCATTTTCAGTTCACCGACCAATGGATGGTCTCGGAGCTGCAGCGCGCCGAGGCAGCGATGGATCAGCATCTGCGCGACTACCGCTTCGATCTGGCCGCCCGAACACTCTACGAGCTGGTCTGGAATCAATACTGCGACTGGTATCTCGAGGTCGCCAAATGCAGCCTGGCCGATCCCCGTCCCAATGTGCAGCGCGCAACCCGCCGGACCCTGCTGCGCGTGCTCGAGGCCATCCTGCGGCTGGCCCACCCAATCCTGCCCTTCATCACCGAGTCGCTCTGGCAGGTGGTGGCCGACGAGGCCGGCAGGCTGCCCGCCCCAGGGCCCGACGGCCGTCCAGCCAGCATCGTTCAGGCCCCCTACCCTGTGGCCGAGCCCAAGAAAATCGACCCCGCCGCCGATGCCCTCATGGAGACCCTCAAGCAGGCGGTCGGTGCGGTGCGTGCCCTGCGCTCTGAAATGGGCCTGGGTCCGCAGGAGCGCGTCCCCCTGCAGGTCAGCGTGGAGCTGGTGCGCGGTCCTCTGGCCGCGACGGCCGTGGACCTGCGCGAGGATTCCGATGCCCGGCGCCTGATGGCCGAGGCCCTGCGGGGCCTGGGCCGTCTCTCGAGCGTGGCCTTCGTGGATGGTCTGCAGAAACGCCCCGAGCTCGGTGCGGCCCCAGTTCAAATCGTGGGCGATCTCAAGCTGATGCTGGAGGTGGAAATCGATCCGGAGGCAGAGCGCCAGCGCCTTGCCAAGGAGCGTCAGCGACTGGAGGCCGAGATTGCCAAGGCCGAGGCCAAGCTCGGCAACGCATCTTTTGTGGAGCGTGCCCCCGAGGCGGTCGTGGCCCAGGAGAAGGCCCGTCTGGCGGAGTTCCGCCAGGCCCTGGAGCGAGTGAACGCTCAGGCGGCGGAGCTCGCCGCCCAGGCCTAAGCGCCCACCTAAGCGCCCACCTAAGCGCCCAGGCCTGCGAGGGCTTTCTTAGCCGGCTAGGCCTGGATCAGAAAGCGCAGCACTGGTCCCTGGTCGCTGCGCTCCAAGAGGGTGTGGCCGGTGTTCTTGCAGTAGTAGGCCATGTCCTCCCAGGAGCCGGGGTCGGTGGCCAAGACCTCGAGCACCTGGCCCTGCGCCATGCCCGCGAGGGCCTTTTTGGTGCGAAGGATCGGCAGAGGGCAGCTGAGTCCCTGCACATCGAGCGTCTGGTGAATGTCGGCCATCGTCTGCGATCTTGTTGGGCTGGGGTTGGTCTGAGATTGGTCTGGGGTTGGGCTCAGGCAGCACCGGCCTTGGCCAGTGCGCCCGCCACCCAGGGCGCCACCGAGGCGAGCGCCGCCGGCAGGGCCTGACGGTCGGTGCCTCCGCCCTGGGCCATGTCGGGCTTGCCACCGCCCTTGCCGCCAATCTGCCCGGCCACGTGCGCCACCACCTCACCGGCCTTGACCTGCGCCGTGAGGTCGGGGGTCACGGCTGCCAGCAGCGCGATGCGGTCGGCAGAGACTCCGGCCAAAAGAATCACCGAGCGGGCCACGCGGCCCTTGATCTCGTCGAGCATGGCGCGCAGCGACGAGGCATCCGCGCCATCGATGGAGTGCACAAGGAGCTGGGCCCCCGAGTTGCCCACGGCCTGGAACTGCGAGAGCAGGTCGGCACTCGCGCTGGCAGCCAGCTGCGACTTGAGTTTCTGAATCTCCTTGTCGGCCGCCTTTTGTGCCTCGAGGAGCTGGGCGACCTTGGCCGCCACCTCGGCGGTGGGGCCTTTGAGCAACGCGGCCAGCGAGTCCATCTGGGACTCGAGTTCGTCGAGGCGGGCCAAGACCCGCTCACCGCAGACGGCCTCGATGCGGCGGATGCCCGAGGCCACGCCCGACTCCGAAACAATCTTAAACAGGCCGATGTCGCCCGTGCGGCCCACATGGGTTCCGCCGCAGAGCTCGCGCGAGTCGCCGATGTCGAGAACGCGCACCTCATCGCCGTACTTCTCGCCGAAGAGGGCCATCGCCCCGCCGGCCACCGCGGCATCAAAGCCCATGAGTTGGGCCTGGGTGTCGGTGTTCTGCAGAACCTGGGCATTGACCCGGCGCTCAATCTCGGCGCGCTCGGCGGCCGTGAGCGGCTGGTTGTGCGAGAAATCGAAGCGCGTCTTGTCGGCATCGACCAGCGAGCCCTTCTGCTGCACATGGGCGCCCAAGACATCGCGCAGGGCCTTGTGCATGAGGTGGGTGGCCGAATGGTGCCGCATGGTTCGAGCACGGCGCTCGAGGTTGACCTCGGCCTGCACCGTGTCGCCCACGCGCAGCGCACCGCGCACGAGCCGACCATGATGACCAAAGGCCTCGGGGGTGATTTTCTGGGTGTCGGCGACCTGGAACTCCCAGGCGGCCGGGGCTGCGGGCGGCGAGACCAGCCGACCCTCATCGCCCACCTGACCACCCGACTCGGCGTAGAAGGGGGTGGTGTCGAGCACGACCACGCCATCCTCGCCCTCGGCCAGTGCGGCAACGGCACTGCCCTCGCGGTAGAGGGCCACCACCTGGGCCGAGGCCGTGAGGCGCTCGTAGCCGACAAAGGCTGTGGCCACGCCGTCGTAGGCGAGGCCTGCGCCCGACTTGAACTTGCTCGAGGCCCTGGCCTGCTCGCGCTGCTGATTCATGGCGATTTCAAAGCCCGCCTCATCGACCGACAGGCCCCGCTCGCGCAGCACGTCGGCGGTGAGGTCGAGCGGGAAGCCAAAGGTGTCGTAGAGGGTGAAGGCGGTCTGGCCATCGAGCTGTGCGCCCTCGGGCAGTCGACCCACGGCCTCCAGCAGAATGCCCATGCCCTTTTCGAGGGTCTCGCCAAAGCGCTCTTCTTCCTGGCGCAGGGTGTCGGCCACGCGCTGCTCGGCCGCTGCCAGCTCGGGGTAGGCCTGGCCCATCTGACCCACCAGATCGGCCACCAGCTTGTAGAAAAATGGCTTGCCCTGGCCCAGCTTGTGGCCATGGCGCAGTGCGCGACGCACGATGCGGCGAAGCACATAGCCCCGGCCCTCATTGCCAGGAATCACGCCATCAACAATGAGAAAGCTGCATGCCCGGATGTGGTCGGCGATCACCCGCAGCGATGGGTTCTCGAGATCGGTGGCGCCGGTCTCTCGGGCGGCGGCGCGAATCAGGGCCTGAAAGAGGTCGATCTCGTAGTTGCTGTGCACGCCCTGGAGCACCGCCGACAGGCGCTCTAGGCCCATGCCGGTGTCGACGCAGGGCCGGGGCAGCGGATGCAGCACGCCCGCCTCGTCGCGGTCGAACTGCATGAACACCAGATTCCAGATTTCGATGTAGCGGTCGCCGTCTTCCTCGGGTGAGCCCGGTGGGCCACCCCAGACATCGGGTCCATGGTCGAAGAAAATCTCGCTGCAGGGGCCGCAGGGGCCGGTGTCGGCCATCTGCCAGAAGTTGTCGGAGGCGTAGCGTGCGCCCTTGTTGTCGCCGATGCGCACGATGCGCTCTGCGGGTACACCGATCTCGTCGCGCCAGATGTTGTAGGCCTCGTCGTCCTCGGCATAGACCGTGACCCAGAGCTTTTCTTTGGGCAGGCCATAGGTCTCGGTGAGCACCGACCAGGCAAAGCGGATGGCGTCGTGCTTGAAGTAGTCGCCAAAGGAGAAGTTGCCCAGCATCTCGAAGAAGGTGTGGTGCCGGGCGGTGTAGCCCACATTCTCGAGGTCGTTGTGCTTGCCCCCGGCACGAACACTGCGCTGGCTGCTGGTGGCGCGGGTGTAGGGCCTCTGCTCGCGGCCAGTGAAGGTATCTTTGAATTGCACCATGCCGCTGTTGGTGAACAGCAGGGTCGGATCGTTGGCCGGCACCAATGGGCTCGAGGGCACGATGGTGTGGCCCCACTGGGCAAAGGCGTTGAGGAAACGCTGGCGAATCTCGGATACCGACAGAACTTGCGACAGGACTTGTGCCATGGCTGTGTGAAGTGAGGAGTTGGGTCCCGGCTGGGCAAGACCGTGGTGGGTCAGCCCCCGATTTTAGTGGATCGGGCTTCGGGCCGTCGGATCTTGGTCCTGGGGCGGGGAATTCCCGATATGCCTGGGTGCGTGCGAGGGCAACGCCACTGCAATGTGTGGGGGATAATCCCGCGATGAAAAACCTCCGCCTCCAAAGCCGCGACGATCTCTGTGCGGCCATCATGTTCATCGTTGTGGCCGGCCTCTTTCTGTTTGGCGCCACCGACTACGACCTGGGAACCTCGCGCAAGATGGGCCCGGGCTACTTCCCAAGCCTTCTTAGCCTGCTGCTGCTGGTGCTGGGATTGCTCACTCTGCTGCGCGCATTCCAAGACGCCGACCACGCCCCCGACAGCGGACCCAGCGACTGGCGCGGCCTCACCATCATCTGCGGCAGTGTTCTGGTCTTTGCCCAGCTGCTGCCCGTGGCGGGCTTTCTGATCTCCGCGCCCATCCTGATTCTGCTGGGCAGCCTTGCCAACAGCGAGAGCAGCTGGAAAGAGCGACTCGCCCTGGCCGCCGTACTCACCACCTTCTGCGTGCTGGTCTTCAAGGTCGGGCTCGAAATGAGCATCCCCCTGCTTCCTCCCGCACTCACCTGAAGCGCCCATCCGGCCTTCCCCAGCCCTCTTTCCGCAAGGCGTCCCCATGGAACTGCTCAACAACCTAATGATTGGCGTTGAAACCGCCTTCACCCTTCAAAACCTGTTTTGGTGCCTGGTCGGCGTGCTGCTTGGCACCCTGATCGGTGTGCTTCCCGGCATCGGCCCCTTGGCCACCATCGCCATTTTGCTGCCCGTCACCTACAAGCTGGGCGACTCCTCCTCAGCCCTGATCATGCTGGCGGGCATCTACTACGGCTCCCAATACGGCGGCTCCACCACGGCGATCCTGGTGAACCTCCCGGGAGAGTCCGCCTCGGTGGTCACCGCCCTCGATGGCTATCAGATGGCACGCAAGGGCAAGGCAGGTCTGGCTCTGGCGGTGGCCGCCCTGGGCTCGTTCTTTGCGGGCACCGTGGCCACCTTCCTCATCGCTGGCTTTGCCCCGCCCCTGGCCGAACTCGCCTTCCAGTTTGGCGCCGCCGAGTATTTCTCGCTCATGGTTCTGGGCCTCATTGCCGCGGTCGTGCTGGCCTCAGGATCCTTCATCAAGGCGCTGGCCATGGTGGTGCTGGGCCTGCTCGTTGGCCTCGTGGGCACCGATGTGAACTCGGGCCAGGCGCGATTCACCATGGGGGTTCCGGAGCTGCTCGATGGCCTGCCTTTCGCGGTGGTGGCCATGGGCCTCTTTGGTTTCTCTGAAATCATCCACAACCTCAAGGCCACCGAAACCCGCGACCTCTTGAAAGAGAAGGTCACTGGCTTTATGCCCAACAAGAAGGAGTTCCGGCTGGCTGCCCCCGCGGTCCTGCGAGGCACAGCCCTAGGCAGCGTGCTGGGCGTGCTGCCCGGCGGCGGCGGCATTCTCTCCTCGTTTGTGAGCTACGCCATCGAGAAGAAAATCTCGCGCAATCCCAAGGAGTTTGGGCATGGCGCGATTCAGGGGGTGGCCGGACCCGAGGCCGCCAACAATGCGGGCGCGCAGACGAGCTTCATTCCCATGCTGACCCTCGGCATTCCCACCACGCCCGTCATGGCACTCATGGTGGCCGCCATGCTGATCCACGACGTGACCCCAGGCCCCCAGGTGATGACCTCCAACCCGGCGCTCTTCTGGGGACTCATCGTCTCGATGTGGGTGGGCAACTTCTTCCTGGTCATCTTGAACCTGCCGCTCATCGGCTTGTGGATCCGGCTGCTGCGGGTGCCCTACCGCCTGCTCTACCCGGCCATCTTGGTCTTTTGCTGTCTGGGCGCCTACAGCCTCAACAACAATGTCTGGGATGTTCTGCTGATCGTGCCCTTTGCCATCCTGGGCTACTACTTCAAGAAGTGGAAGTGCGAGCCCGCGCCGCTGCTGATGGGCTTCATCCTGGGCTCGCTCATGGAGGAGTACCTGCGCCGCGCCCTGGTGCTCTCGCGCGGCGACTGGATGACCTTCGTCGAGCGCCCCCTGTCCGGAACCCTGATCGGCATTGCCGCCGTGCTGGTGCTGCTCATGCTGATGCCCGCCATCCGCAAGCGTCGGGAGGAAGCCTTCCAGGGCGATGGCGATTAAACTCTCGGCTCCGGCGGCGGGCGTCCTGCCCGCCGCCTTTGCCCGAGGGATCTCCATGCCATCGAACACTGCCAGCGCAGCACCCGCCGCCGCAGCACCCACCACCATCGGCCAGCGCGACTACGCCGCCACCCCCTCCCAGACCGTGGCCTTCGTGGGCCTGGGCGTCATGGGCATCGCCATGGCCGGGCACCTCGCCCGCGCCGGCCACACCGTTCGGGTCTACAACCGCACCCGTGCCAAGGCCGAGGCCTGGGCGGCAGAGTTTGGCGGGCGCGTGGCGGCCACCCCCGCCGAGGCAGCCCGAGGTGCGGCCATCGTCTTTTCGTGCGTGGGCAACGATCAGGACCTCGAGAGCGTGGTCCTGGGCGACTCGGGCATCTTTGCCGGGATGTCGCCGGGCGCCCTGCTGGTTGACCACACCACGGCCTCGGCCGAGATCGCCCGCCGACTGGGCGAGATCGCCCGTCAGCGCGGTCTCGACTTTCTGGATGCGCCAGTCTCGGGTGGCCAGGCCGGTGCGGTCAACGGCCAGCTCACCGTCATGGTGGGCGGCTCGGCCGAGGCCTTCGCCAAGGCCCAGCCCGTGGCCATGGCCTTTTCCAAGGCCTTCACCCACATTGGCGCCCAGGGCTCGGGCCAGCTCGCCAAGATGGTCAACCAGCTCTGCATCGCTGGCCTGCTGCAGGGCCTGGCCGAGGCCCTGGCCTTCGGGGAGAAGGCAGGGCTCGATCTCCCCCTCGTGCTGGATGTGATCGGCAAGGGCGCGGCCCAGAGCTGGCAGATGGACAACCGGGGCAAGACCATGGTGGCCGATCAGTTCAACTTCGGCTTTGCCGTGGACTGGATGCGCAAGGACCTGGGCCTGTGCCTCGATGAGGCCCGCCGCAACGGCGCCAAGCTGCCGGTGGCGGCCCTGGTCGATCAGTTCTACGCCGACGTGCAGGCCATGGGCGGGGGCCGCTGGGACACCTCCAGCCTGATCCGTCGCCTGAAGTAGCGGCCCGGGCAGCCAGGTTCCCTTCCGTTCAGTCTCCCCATGGCGGTCTTCACCCACCTGGAGCCGGCCGACTTCGAGCGGCTCTTGTCGCTCTACGACCTGGGCGGCTATGTGGACCATCGGGGCATCGCCTCGGGCATTGAGAACACCAACTACTTCCTCACCACCGAGCGCGGAGAGTTTGTTCTCACCATCTTCGAGAAGCTGCGCGCCGAGCAGCTGCCCTTCTACCTGGAGCTGATGCGTCACCTGGCCGATGCCCAGGTGCCCTGCGCACGGCCCATGCCCAGCCGCTCGGGCGCACTGCAGGTCGAGGCCATGGGCAAGCCCGCATTGATCGCCAGCCGCATTGCTGGGCGCGATGTGGCAAGGCCCACCCCCGCCCAGGTGGCCTGCGTGGGCCAGGCGCTCGCGCAGGCCCACAACGCCGTGGCCAGCTTCGCGCCCCAGCAGCCGAATCTGCGCGGCCTGTCCTGGTGGCAGGAGACCATCCCCGCCCTGGTGCCGCGGGTGGCGCCCGAGGAGGCCGAGCTGCTCACGGCCGCCCTGGCCGAGCAGACCGCCATCGCCCAGACCGAGGCCTACGCCCGCCTGCCCGTGGGGGCAGTGCATGCCGATCTGTTTCGCGACAACGTGCTCTTTGCCCAAGAAGATCCACCGGTGCTCGGCGGCTTCATCGATTTCTACTTCGCCGGCACCGACCGCCTGGTCTTTGACCTCGCGGTGACCGCCAACGACTGGTGCCTTGCCGACGACAACACCGCCCTCTGCCCAGAGAAGACATTAGCCCTGCTGTCGGCCTACACCTCGGTGCGTCGGCCCACCGCCGATGAGATGGCCCTCTGGCCACAGATGCTGCAGGCGGCTGCCCTGCGGTTTTATGTCTCGCGGCTGGACGACTGGCACCGGCCACGGGCAGCGGCCATGCTCACCCCCAAGGACCCGGCCCACTTCGGCCGCATGCTCCAACATCGACGCACCCACCCATGCAGCTGGCCAACAACCCCCGCCCCATAACTGCCGCCGAAGGCCTGCGCTGGCTGCCCGAGGGCATCCGGCTCTTGCGTCGCCGGCCCCTGGCCTGGTTCACCGCGCTGATGGTCTACTGGGCGGTGATCTCGTTTCTGGGCCTCATCCCCATTGCGGGCATGGTGATCTCACTGCTGATCGCGCCGGCCCTGGCACTGGGCTTTGTGGCTCTGGCCGAGGCCGTCGACCGCGCCGACCCGGCAGCCGATATGCCCCTGGGGCCTCGGGTGGACCTCATGTTCGTGGGCCTTCGCGGCGAGGCGCGTGGCCCGATGCTGCGGCTGGGCCTGGTCTACGCGGTGGCCATCGCACTTCTGGTCGCTCTGGTGGGGCTGGTGGCCTCGCCGGAATCCACCGGAGCGGCTGAGACTGCAGGATCGGCTGCATCGCCGGAGTCCGTGGGCTCGCTGGGCTTTGGCACTGGCCAGCTCCTCTGGGGCATGGCCCTCTACATCCCCATCCTCATGGCCTTTTGGTTTTCGCCGCAACTGGTGGTCTGGAAGGGCTATGGCATCGGCAAGGCGATCTTCTTTAGCTTCTTCGCGGTCTGGCTCAACCGGGGCGCATTCTTGCTCTATGGCGCGAGCTGGGTTGGCCTTGGCCTCATCTTCGCGATGATTCTTGGCCTGATCCTGAGTGTGTTTCCTGCCGCCACCCCAGGCCAGCTCATTCTTGCGGTGCTGCCCGCGAGCCTGCTGCTGATGGCCGTCGGCCACGGATCGGTCTATGCCAGCACCGTGGCGCTGTTTGCCGAGACTTCCGCCGAGGTTGGAGGGGACTAGAGGGCCTCGAGCTTCACCACCGAGAGGGCCAGCCACTTGCTGCCCGCCTGCCGAAAGCTGACCTGAATCTTGGCGTCGGGACCCGCGCCCTCAAAGCCCGTCACCACCCCCTCGCCAAAGCGCGCGTGGCCCACGCGCTGGCCGACCGCAAAGCCGCTCTCGTGGCCCTTGGCCGAGGCGAGTGCCGGCGGACGGGCCACCCCCACCGTTCCAAAGCCAGCATTGCCCAGGTGGGCGGGTGGATGTCCTCCCCCAGCGCTGTAGCCGCCCATCCTGGGGGTGTCCCAGGCCTCGCCCACCACCGAGCGGTGGCTGCGCTTGGGGCTCAGCCACTTCAGGCAGCCCTCAGGAAGTTCGTCCAGGAATCGGCTGCGCATGTTGTAGCGGGTCTGGCCATGGAGCATCCGAGTCTGGGCAAGGCTGATCGATAGGCGCTCGCGGGCGCGCGTGATGGCCACATACATCAGCCGCCGCTCCTCCTCGAGGCCGTCGGGATCGTCGGCGCTCTGCTGGTGCGGGAATAGCCCCTCCTCGAGGCCCGTGACATAGACCGCCTTGAACTCCAGCCCCTTGGCCGCATGGACAGTCATGAGCTGGACTGCCCGCTCGCCCTCGCCTGCCTGGTTGTCTCCAGCCTCGAGCGAGGCATGCGAGAGAAAGGCCGCCAATGGGCTCATGGTGTCCGCATCGGCCTGGGCAGTGGCAGGGAAATCTGCGGGCTGGCCGAGCTCCACCATGAAGGCCGCCGCCGCAGTGATGAGTTCGCGCAGGTTCTCGATGCGCTCGCGGCCCTCTCGGTCCTTCTCGTAGTGCGCGATGAGCTGCGAGCGCTCGAGCATGGTCTCGACCAGTCGGGGAAGGGTCAGGCCCTGGGTCTCAAAGCGCAGCGACTCGATGGTCTGCACAAAGCCCCGGATGGCCGTGCCTGCCTTGCCATCGAGCAGGCCCGAGGCGGTGTAGAGGCTGCTGCCCTGGCGCTTGGCCTCGTCGGCCAGCATCTCAATGGAGCGCGCGCCGATGCCGCGCATGGGGAAGTTCACCACCCGAAGGAAGGCGGTGTCCTCGTGGGGGTTCTCCATCAGGCGCAGATAGGCCAGGGCGTGCTTGATCTCGGCGCGCTCGAAAAAGCGCAGCCCGCCGTAGACCTTGTAGGCAATGCCGGCGTTGAACAGGCTCTGCTCGATCACCCGAGACTGGGCGTTGCTGCGGTAAAGGATGGCGATCTCATCGCGCGAGTAGCCCTCTTGGATGAGGGCTCGGATGTCCTCGACGATGAAGCTGCTTTCCATCAAATCGCTCGGTGCCTCCATCACGCGGATCGGGTCTCCCACGCCCGCGTCGGTCCAGAGGTTTTTGCCCATGCGCCCCTGGTTGTTGGCAATGAGCTGATTGGCTGCCTCGAGGATGTGGCCGTGCGAGCGGTAGTTCTGCTCGAGCTTGATGAGGTGCTGAACCGCGAACTCCCGCTCAAAGCGGCGCATATTGGCCACATCCGCCCCGCGAAACGCGTAGATGCTCTGGTCATCGTCGCCCACGGCAAACAGGCCTGTCTCGGGGGTCGAGAGCGCCTTGAGCCAGAGGTACTGCAGGGGGTTGGTGTCCTGAAACTCATCGACCAGCACATGCTGGAAGCGGCTGCGGTAGTGGTCGCGCAGCGCCGTGTTGCGCGAGAGCAGTTCCACCGAGCGCAGCAAGAGCTCACCGAAGTCCACCACGCCCTCGCGCTGGCACTGGTCCTCGTAGAGCTGATAGAGCTCGATGAATTTCTGGTTGTAGCTGTCGGCCGAGGTGATGGCCTGGGGCCGCATGCCCCGCTCTTTGAACCCATTGATGAAGCGCTGCAGCTCCTTGGGCTTTTGTGCGTCGTTCTCGGGGTTCTCGCCCACCGACTTCATCAGCCGCTTGATGGCGGCGAGCTGGTCTTGGGAGTCGAGGATCTGGAAGGTGGCGGGCAGCGCCGCATCCTTGTGGTGGGCCCGCAGCAGGCGATTGCACAGGCCATGGAAGGTGCCCACCCACATGCCCTTGAGGTTGATGGGCAGCATGGCCGACAGGCGGCCCATCATCTCGCGGGCGGCCTTGTTGGTGAAGGTGACCGCAAGCACACCCAGGGGGCTGGTCTGGCCGGTGGCGATGAGCCAGGCGATGCGGGTGGTGAGGACGCGGGTCTTGCCGCTGCCTGCGCCGGCCAGGATGAGGGCGGGCTCGGGCGGCAGGGTCACGGCCTCGAGCTGTTTGGGGTTGAGGCCCTGCAGGAATGGGGAGTGGGCTGGCGGGTGGGTCGAGGGCGTCATGGGCGCATTCTACGGTGGGGGGCCCCGGGCTAAAATCCAGCCTTTCGACGAAACCCAGAGACCGCCCCGTGTCCCAGACCCAGACGCCATCCGCCTTTTCTCCTGCCGACATCGAGGCCCGGGCCCGGGCCCATTGGGAGCAGACCCAGGCCTACCGCGTCCTCGAGCACGCACCCCACAAGCCCGCAGGCCCCTACTACGCCTGCTCGATGCTGCCCTACCCCTCGGGCCGCCTGCACATGGGCCATGTGCGCAACTACACCCTCAACGATGTGATGGCCCGCTCACTGCGCATGCAGGGCTACAACGTGCTAATGCCCATGGGCTGGGACGCCTTTGGCCTGCCCGCCGAGAATGCCGCCATGGCCAACCGCAAGCCGCCCGCGGCATGGACCTACGAAAACATCGAGGTCATGCGCGGGCAGATGAAGTCGCTGGGCCTGGCCATCGACTGGTCGCGCGAGATCGCCACCTGCAGGCCCGAGTACTACCGCTGGAACCAGTGGCTGTTTCTGAAGATGCGCGAGGCGGGCATCGCCTACCTCAAGACGGGCACCGTGAACTGGGACCCGGTCGACAAGACCGTGCTGGCCAACGAGCAGGTGGTCGATGGCCGGGGCTGGCGCTCGGGCGCCGTGGTCGAAAAGCGCGAGATCCCGATGTACTACTTCGCCATCACGCGCTACGCCGACGAGCTCATCTCGGGCCTGGAGGGTCTGGGCTGGCCCGAGCGCGTGAAGACCATGCAGGAGAACTGGATTGGCCGCAGCGTGGGCGTGCGCTTTGCATTCCCGCACGAGATCCGCACCAGCAGCGGGCCCAGCGCCGATGGAACTCCTTTGGATCTGCTGACCGGCGGCCGTTTGTATGTTTTCACGACCCGCGCCGACACCCTCATGGGGGTGAGTTTCGTGGCGGTGGCCCCCGAGCACCCCATCGCCCAGCATGCGGCCGAGCTCGAGGCCCGAGCCGGCGGAAAAGCCATCGCGCAATTCATTGCCGAGTGCCAGACGGGTGGGGTGTCGGAGGCCGACATCGCCACGCGCGAGAAGGCCGGCATCGATACCGGGCTCAAGGCACGCCATCCCATCACGGGCGAAGAGTTGCCGATCTGGATTGGCAACTATGTGCTGATGGGCTACGGCGATGGTGCGGTGATGGCCGTGCCCGCCCACGATGAACGCGACTTCGAGTTCGCCAACAAATATGGCCTTCCCGTTCGGCAGGTGATGGCCCCGGCCGACGATCTTCAGCGGCCCTTCTCCACCACCGAGTGGGCGGACTGGTATGCCCAGAAAGACGGCATGGTCTGCGTGAACTCGGGCCCGTACAACGGCCTGGGCCATGCCGAGGCGGTCGATGCGGTGGCGCGCGATCTGGCCATTCTGGGTCTGGGCGAGAAGCGGGTTCAGGTGCGGCTGCGCGACTGGGGAATCTCGCGCCAGCGCTATTGGGGCACGCCCATCCCCATCATCCACTGCCCCCACTGCGGCGAAGTGCCGGTGCCCGAACAGGACCTGCCGGTGGTGCTGCCCGAAGACCTCGTGCCCGATGGCAGCGGCAATCCGCTCAACCACTGCGCGTCGTTCTTGAACGTCGACTGCCCGAGCTGTGGTGCGCCAGCACGGCGCGAGACGGACACGATGGACACCTTCGTCGACTCCTGCTGGTACTACCTGCGCTATTGCTGCCCAGACAGCGATGGGGCGATGGTCGATGAGCGCGTGAAGTACTGGATGCCGATGAATCAGTACATCGGCGGCATCGAGCATGCCGTGCTGCATCTGCTCTATGCGCGCTTCTGGACCAAGGTCATGCGCGACCTGGGCCTGGTGGACTTCGCCGAGCCGTTCCAGAACCTGCTCACCCAGGGCATGGTGCTCAACGACACCTACTTCCGGGTCGATGCCGAGGGCCGCAAGGTCTGGTTCAACCCCGCCGAGGTCGAGGTGCAGTTCGACGACAAGGGCCGGCCCACGGCCGCCACACTCAAGTCCGACGGCAAGCCGGTGGAGATCGGTGGCGTCGAGAAGATGTCGAAGTCGAAGAACAACGGCATCGACCCACAGCGTCTCATCGACCAATATGGGGCCGACACCGCGCGCCTCTTCACGCTCTTTGCCGCCCCGCCCGAGCAGACCCTCGACTGGAATCCCTCGGGCGTGGAGGGTGCGCACCGCTTCCTGCGCCGACTCTGGACCTGGGGCCGTCAGTGTCTGGAGCTTGCGGGCTGGAGTGCTGCAGGAACTTCCCCGGCGGCAAGCCTCAGCGATGCGGGCAAGGCCCTGCGGCGCGACGTGCACGAGATCCTGGCTCAGGCCGACTTCGACTATGGGCGACGGCAATACAACACCGTGGTCTCGGCCTGCATGAAGCTGCTCAATGCGCTCGAGGATGGCCAGAAGTCCGGCGCCGAGGTGGGGGTGCTGCACGAGGGCCTGGGGATTCTGCTGCGCCTGCTCTATCCCGTGGTGCCCCACACCGCCTGGGCACTCTGGACCGACCTCGGCTATGCCCGATTGCATGGTGATCTGCTCGATGCGCCCTGGCCCCAGGTGGACGAATCGGCCCGGGTGCGCGACACCTTAAAGCTCATGCTGCAGGTCAACGGCAAGCTGCGGGGCGAGCTCGAAATCTCGGCCAGCGCGGGCGAAGAGGAGATTCGGGCGGCAGCGCTCGCCAGCGAGGCCTTTGAGAAATTCAGCGAGGGGCGGCCCCTGAAAAAGGCCATCGTGGTGCCCGGCCGGCTGGTCAACCTCGTGGTCTAGACTATGGCCATGACCCATGCCTTGAATCCGCAGCGCTCGGCCCGACGTCGCCTTCTTGGACGCGGGGTGCTGGCGGCTGTCGGCCTCGTGCTGGCCGGCTGCGGCTGGCGGGTGCAGGGCGCCTACACCTTCAACAAAAACAAGCTCCTCATCCTGGGGCCCGGCCAGTCGCCACTGCCCGCGCCGCGCACCGAATCTGGCCGCCTGCCCGAAGACGCACCCCCCATCCGCTATGCCCAGCCCACCGAGGGCAATGGCATGGCCGAGCGGGTCCGCCGCCAGCTGGTCCGGCGCTATGGGGTGCAGCTCGTCGAGAGCCCAATCCAGGCCGACTTCGTCTTTCGCATTCTGGAGATCCGCAGCCAGACCGACCTGGTGGGCTTCTCTGGTGCGGGCCGCACCACCGAGCGCGTGGTGGAGCTGGTGGCCCGCATCATTGCCGAAGGCCCTGATGGCCGGCCGCTCATTCCCGCCGACACCATCGCGCTGCGCCGTCGCTTGAGCTTTGACGACAATCAGACCCTCTCTGGGCAGGCCACCGAACAGAGCCTGCGCGACAACCTCGCCGACGACATGCAAGACCGCCTGGTGGGGCGGATTGCTGCTCTGGCCCGCTGACCATGCGCATCGATCCCAGCGGCCTGTCGCGGCTGGGGGATCTGGCCGCCACCCAGCCACACCCCATCTGGCTGCTCACCGGCGACGATCCGGTGCTGATGCAGTCCGCCCGCATCGCGGTGCGCGATGGTCTGGCCCGAGCGGGCATCACCGAGCGCGAGGCACAGACCACCGACCGCAGCTTTGACTGGCAGGGCTGGCTCTCGCAGGGCCAGGCGGGCTCGCTCTTTGCCGAGCGGCGGCTGGTGGAGCTCACCCTGCCCACCGGCAAGCCGGGGGTCTCGGGCGGCAAGGCCCTGGTGGCCTGGGCGAGCGCCCCGCCCGAGGGGGTGGTGCTGGTGGTCTCGATGCCTGCCCCAGATCGCACGCAGGCCGCCACGCCCTGGTTCAAGGCCCTGTGTGCGGCCGGCGAGCGGGTCGAGGTGCCAAGCCTGGGCCTGGCCGAGCTCGCGCGCTGGATTCAGACGAGCCTTCAGGCCGAGGGGCTGACCATCGAGCCCGAGGCCCTGCGCTGGGCTGCCGAGCAGTGCGAGAACAATTCCGCAGCCGCCCAGCAGCTCATCACCAAGCTGAGCCACCTCCCGCGGGCGGTCGATGCCGGCCCTGTGGGCCGCTCTGAGTTGGAGGGGCTGCTCACCGATCAGGCGCGCTTTAGCGCCTTTGCTGCCGGGGATCTGCTGCTGCAGGGGCCTCTGGCCCGCAGTCTGCGCATGCTGCGGGGCCTGCGCGATGAGGGCGAGCCGCTGCCACTCATTCTGTGGAGCGTCTCGCAGGCCGCACGCCGCCTGCCCGAAGGTCAGTCCGGGGCGCTGCTCTCCGAACTCGCCCGCATCGATACAATGATCAAAGGCCTCTCGCGCGATGATCCCTGGCTCGCCCTCGAGAGGATTGCCCTGCGGCTGCACACCCCGCGCTCCCCAATCCCCGCCCGCCGATGACCATGCCGCACGACCACGCCGATCCTGTTGAACTCATGCTCGCACTGGGCGCTGCGGCCCGCACTGCGGCCGTGGCCACAGCCCGGGCAAGCACGGCCGAGAAAAACGCCTTTCTGCTCGACCTTGCCCGACGCATCGGCGACGCGCGCGAGGCCCTGCGCAGCGCCAACCATCGGGACCTCGAGGCCGCCCGGCGCGCGGGCCACGACGAGGCCTTCGTGGATCGACTGGCTCTGGGCGACAAGGCCATCGATGGCATGGTGGCGGGCCTGGTGCAGATCGCGGGACTGGCCGATCCGGTGGGCGAACTCGGCCCCCTGCGCCGCCAGCCCAGCGGCATTCAGGTCGGACAGATGCGGGTGCCGCTGGGTGTCATCGGCATCATTTATGAGTCCCGGCCCAACGTCACCATCGACGCCGCCGCGCTGTGCCTGAAGTCAGGCAATGCCTGCATTCTTCGCGGCGGCTCCGAGGCATTTCACTCGAATCAGTTCCTTGCTGGCCTCATCCAAGAGGCGCTGGCCGCCGCAGGCCTACCGCGCGAGGCCGTGCAGGTCGTGCCCACCGCAGACCGCGCCGCCGTGGGCGCCCTCATTCGCATGCCGCAGTTTGTCGATGTGATCGTTCCTCGGGGAGGGAAGTCGCTGACCGAGCGCATCTCCAACGAGGCCACCGTTCCAGTGATTCGCCACCTCGACGGCATCTGCCACACCTTTGTCGATGCCGCCGCAGACCTCGAGATGGCGGTGTCCGTCTGCGACAACGCCAAGACCCAGCGCTATGCCCCCTGCAACGCCATGGAGACGCTGCTGGTCGATGCCCCCATCGCTGCCGTCTTTCTTCCGCGGATCGCGCGGATCTACCAAGACAAGGGGGTAGAGATGCGGGTTTGTGCAACGACGCGGGCCCACCTGGAGGCCGCCGGATTCGCTGGGCTGGTCGACGCCACCGAGGAGGACTGGCGCACCGAATACCTCGCACCGATCATTTCGATCCGCACCATCGATGGGCTGGATGCCGCCATGGACCACATCCGGCGCTACAGCTCTCAGCACACCGAGGCGATCATTACCCAAGACCACGGCCGAGCGATGCGGTTTCTGCGCGAGGTCGACTCATCCTCGGTGATGATCAATGCCTCCACCCGCTTTGCCGATGGCTTCGAGTACGGCCTGGGCGCCGAAATCGGCATCAGCACCAACAAGCTGCATGCCCGCGGCCCCGTGGGCCTCGAGGGCCTCACCAGCATGAAGTGGGTGGTGCTGGGCCAGGGCGAGATTCGCCGCTAGCTTTTTCCCCCCAACCCCCACTCCGGAGCAGTCATGGATTCGTACAACGTGGTGAAGTCCCTGCATGTGATTTTTCTTGTGTCCTGGTTTGCGGGCCTGTTTTATCTGCCCCGCATCCTCGTCAACCTCGCCATGGTTCCCGCCGGCGAGGAGCGTCGGTTTGAGCGCGAGCGGCTCGTGCTGATGGGTCAGAAGCTCTACCGCTTCATGGGCATCCTGATGGTGGGCACGCTGGTCTTTGGCTTCATGCTCTGGCTGGGCTATGGCGTGGGCATGGGCCCCGGCAGTGGTTGGATGCATGCCAAGCTCACCCTGGTGGTCGTGCTGATTGGCTACCACCACATCGCCGGCGCCCATGTGAAGAAGTTTGAGCGCGGCCTGCCCACCAAGAGCCACGTTTGGTACCGCTGGTTCAACGAAGTGCCCGTGGTGGCACTCACCGGCATCACCTTCCTCGTGCTGCTCAAGCCGTTCTAAGCCAGCGCGCACCCACCCTACTTGGCCACGCTCAAGCTCCCGCCCAAAAAGCCCACGCCCCCGGCCGCGCCCACGCGCCGGCCCGCGGGGAGGCCAGCTGGAAAGCCGGCGGGGAGGCCCTCGGGGAAGCCTGTGGGCAAGCCGCTGGGCGATCCCGGGAAGGCCGCCGGGCCTGCCCTGCTGCCCGCATTCGCGGTCTGTCCCTCGGGGCTGGAGACCGCGTGCCTGCGCGAGATCCAGGCTCTGGGAATCGCCGAGGCGGGCATTGGCAAGGGCGGCGTGCAGCTTCGGGCCACCGCCACCGAGCTTGCTCGCCTCAACCTCTGGTGCCGGGTGCCGACCCGCATCCTGCTGCTGCTCGACCAAGTCAAGCTGCGCTCGGCCGATGACCTGCTCTCGGCCACCCAGAAAATTCCCTGGGAGCAGTGGATCACCCCCACCCAGACCTTTCGGGTGGACGCCAACCAGGGCAAGCCGCCGAAGTTTCCCCTGAGCCTGGCCTTCGCGGCTTTGCGCGTGAAGGATGGCCTCTGCGACCGAATGCGCGAGACCAAGGGCATGCGGCCCTCGGTCGACACCCGAAGCCCCACCCATCGGGTCTGGGTCTACATCGATGGGGAGAAGGCCACCATTTCGATCGACCTCAGCGGCGAGCCCCTGTTCAAGCGCGGCTGGCGCCTGGGCAAGGGCGAGGCCCCGCTGCGGGAGAACCTGGCGGCAGCGCTCGTGGCCATGGCCCAGGAGTCAATGGGCACCCCGTTGTTGCGGGGAGCCGAGGGGGGCGCCAATGCCGGTTCTGAGGGTAGCCCCGATGGTGGTTCCGTCGGCGGTGCTGATGGCCGTGCCCTGCTCGACCCGATGTGCGGCAGCGGCACCCTGCTCATTGAGGCCGTGGCGGCCTGGGCGGGTCTGGCACCCGGATTCAACCCCATCGACCACCGCCGATTCTCACTGGAAGACTTTGGACCGGGCTCGCCCTTTGGGCGCGTGGCCATGGCCGAGCTGCGCCGCGAGTGCATGCACGCCTGGCAGGCGGCGGGTCAGAAGGTGCTGCCCTGCCGGGTCGAGGGCCGGGATCTCGATGCGCGCATGGTGACCACCGCCCAGAGCAATGCCGAGCGGGCCCTGCCGCCGCACCTGGCCGCGCAACTGCGCTGGAGCATCGCCGACTTTGCCACCGCGCCGCCCCCGGCACCCGCGGGGGTGGTGATCTGCAACCCGCCTTACGGCGAGCGCCTAGAAGACACCCAGGGGCCCCGGTCCATGTCCGAGGCCATGAAGCAGCGCTACGTGGGGTGGACCTTCTGGCTGCTGTCGGACGACCTGAAATTCGATTCGGCCCTGCGGCTGAAGGCCAGCCAGCGCATTCCGTGCTTCAACGGCGATCTGGAATGCCGTTGGATGCGTTTTGACATGGTGGAGGGCTCCGCCCGGGCCACCCCAGAGGGCTCCGCCCGGGCCACCTCGGAGGGCTCCGCCCGCAGCGATGCAGCAGACCCCATCGGCTCAACGGCCGAGGCGGTGCAGACCGCGGGCCAGCGTCTTGCCGAGGTCCGCGGTGCGATTGCCCAGGCAGCGGCGCAGCACGGTGTTGCGCCCGCGCGCATCGAACTCATGGCGGTCTCCAAGACCTTTGGCCCCGACCGGGTGGCCGAGCTGCTCGTCTGCGGCCAGCACCACTTTGGCGAAAACTACGTGCAAGAGGGGGTCGAGAAGATCGAGGCCCTGTCGGCCCATCGCTCGGAGCTGGTGTGGCACTTCATCGGCCCCATCCAGAGCAACAAGACCCGGGCCGTGGCCGAGCACTTCGACTGGGTGCACAGCATCGACCGACTCAAGATCGCGGAGCGGCTTCAGGAGCAGCGTCCAGCAGAGCTCCCGCCCTTGAAGGTCTGCCTGCAGATCAATCTCGACGACGAAGAGAGCAAGTCCGGGGTCCCCGTGCGCGAGGCCGAGGAGCTGTTGGCCGAGCTGGTGCTCATGCCGCGGCTGTCGCTGCAAGGCCTGATGGTCATTCCTGCGCCGCGAGAAGACCTGGCTGCCCAGACGGCGGCGTTCGTTCAGGTGGTTCGGCTGCGCGAGCAGCTGGTGGCGCGTCTGGGCCCTCTGGGGGTGGAGCTGCCCTGGCTGTCGATGGGGATGTCGGCCGACTATCCGGCGGCGATTGCCGCCTTGGCCTCGGGCGAGGCCTCGGCCCGGCTGATGGTGCGGGTGGGCACCGCACTCTTTGGTGCGCGCAGCCCGCGGGCCGCGCAACACCAGAACTAAAACATCAAAACTGGAACGGTTCTAAGACCGGTCGAAAAACTTAAGCGGCCAGGTGCTTCACCGCAGCGGCCAGACGGCTCTTGTGGCGCGAGGCCTTGTTTTTGTGAACGATTTTCTTGTCGGCGATGCGGTCAATGACGCTGACGGCCGACTGGAATGCGGTCTTGGCAGCGGTGGCATCGCCAGCGGCCACGGCCTTGCGCACCGACTTCACAGCCGTGCGATAGGCCGAGCGAAGGCTGGCATTGTGAAGGCGCTGGGCAGCGGCTTTGCGGGCGCTCTTGCGAGCGGAGGCGGAGTTGGCCATGAATGATCCTAAGGAATGAATCCTGGGTGCTGAAAAAGGTTAGCCCGTTATCATACCTCCCAGCATGAATCTACTCAAGACTGCCGCCGCGGTGAGCGGGCTCACCCTGCTTTCCCGGGTCACCGGCCTGATTCGGGAGATTCTGACCGCCGGCCTCTTTGGCGCGGGGCCCCAGACCGACGCCTTTTTCGTCGCATTTCGCATTCCGAACCTGCTGCGCCGGCTGTTTGCCGAGGGTGCCTTCACCCAGGCCTTCGTGCCGGTGCTGGGCGCGGCGCGCCGCAACGAGGGCGACGACGATGCCCGGCGGCTGGTCCAGCAGCTGTTGCTGCTCATGCTCGTGGTGCTGATGGCGCTCAGTGCCTTGGCCATGGCCGCAGCCCCAGCCATTGTCTGGGCCATGACCGGGGGCTTCGATGGCGATGCCCTGCGCTTTGGCCTGACGGTCGAGCTCCTGCGCATCATGTTTCCCTACATCGTGCTGATCTCGCTCACGGCCCTCGCCTCGGGCGCCCTCAATACCTGGGGGGAGTTCCGCATTCCGGCCTTCACCCCGGTTCTGCTCAACCTCGCCTTCATCGGCGGGGCGCTGCTTCTGGCCCCCCGGCTGGAGACCCCCATTTTCGCCCTGGCGATCTCGGTCATGGTGGGTGGCGTGCTGCAGCTCGGCGTGCAGCTCTGGGCCCTGCACCGCCATGGCCTGCTGCAGGGCCTGGGCACACTGTTGGCCCAGCCCTGGAAGGCGCTGATCGAGGCGGCCCGCAGCCCAACCGTTCGGCGCATCCTCACCCTCATGCTGCCCGCAAGTCTGGCGGTCTCGGTGGCCCAGCTCAGCCTCATCATCAACACCTACATTGCCGCCGGCCTGCCGGCGGGCAGCGTCTCCTGGCTGAGCTATGCCGATCGCCTCATGGAGTTTCCCACCGCCCTGCTGGGGGTAGCGCTCGGCACGGTGCTGCTGCCCGCCCTCACCCGGGCCAATGCCGACGGCGATGCCGGCCGGACCTCGGCCCTGGTGGACTGGGGCCTCCGTCTGGTCTTTCTGCTGGCGCTGCCCGCGATGGTTGGCTTGGCGGTGCTCGCAGAGCCCCTGGCCGCAGTCCTCTTTCACTACGGCGCCTTCACCGACACCGATGTGCACCAGACCCAGTTCGCCATGCAGGCCTACGCCGCTGGCCTGGTCGGGCTCATTGCCATCAAGGTGCTCGCCCCCGCCTTCTATGCCCAGCAGAATGTCCGCACGCCGGTGCTGATCGCGCTGGTGGCACTGGCCGCCACCCAGGCGCTGAACCTGGTGCTCGTGCCCATGCTCGCCCATGCGGGCCTGGCGCTGGCCACCAGCCTGGCTGCGCTCTTGAACGCGGGGCTGCTGCTGGCGGGGCTGCTGCGCTCGGGCCGCTATCGTCCGAGCCCTGGATGGGGCCTGCTGTTGCTTCGGCTGGTGGTGGCCTGCGCCCTGCTTGGCCTGGGGCTTGGGCTGGCCGAGGGCCAGCTCGACTGGATCGGCCTGCGCTCCGAGCCGCTGCTGCGCGTGGCCCTCCTGTTTGGCATTTTGCTGGCCTCGGCCCTGGTGTACTTTGGAAGCCTCTGGGCCATGGGGCTGCCTGCCCATCGGCTGCTGCGCTCGCCGCCCAATGCGCCCGTGGCTGCCTCGCAAGGCAAGCCGACCATCCCCTCTTCTTCCAACACCGACGAGACGCCCAAGCCATGAGCTCCCCAAACTCCCCTGCCCCCGGCACCGCTGGTCTGCTTGTGCTGGGCGGCGGCAATATGGCCCGCGCCCTGCTTGCTGGCCTGAAAGCTCCAGCGGCCGGCCATGGGCCCTTGGCCATTGTCGAGCCTCAGGCAGCGGCCCGCGAGCAGCTTGGCATGGCCCTCTTCCAAGCGCCAGCCGGCAGCTTGGCGGCCTCGGCCGAGCTGTATGCCGACCTCGATGAGCTGCGCGGTCGGGGGCCGACTTTCCAGCGCGTGCTGCTTGCGGTGAAGCCCCAGGTGGCGCTCGATGTGCTGAGCGACCTCGCCGCGCGCGGTGCCGCCCTGCTGGCGCCCGGCTGGTCGCTGCTGTCGATTGCGGCGGGCCTCAGCATGAGCAAGATGCAGGCCGCCATCGGCCATGGTCGGATCGTGCGCGCCATGCCCAACACGCCCGCCCAGATTGGCCAAGGAATCTCAGGCCTGGTGGCCGCCCCCGACTTCCAGGGCAGTGCTGGAGCGGCCGCCCTCGAAGCGCTCGACGCCTACGAGTCGCTGCTGTCTTCCGCCGGGGCGGTGGTTCGGGTCGAGACCGAGGCCATGCTCGATGCGGTCACTGCCCTCTCGGGCTCCGGACCGGCCTATGTGTTTCTGTTTCAAGAGGCCCTGGAGGCCGCGGGCATTCGGCTGGGCCTGCGCCCCGAACAGGCCCGGGCCCTGGCCCTCCAGACCCTGCGGGGCAGTGCTGCCCTGATGGCTCAGCCGGGAGCGGCCGAGCCGGCCACCCTGCGCGCGCAGGTCACATCCCCAGGCGGCACCACTGCGGCGGCGCTGGCGGTGTTCGAGGCCGGGGGGTTTCGGGAGTTGGTGGCCGATGCCCTGGCCGCAGCCCAACGTCGGGCACAGGAGCTCTCGCAGGGCTGAGCTGCGGCGCTAGATGACCATGCCGAGCCAGAGCGCGCCCAGTACCCAGTGGCTGCGCAGAAAGCCCTGGAAGGCGGCCTCTGGGTTGGGCACACGGCCATGGCGGGGCCAGCCCACCGCCTGCCAGAGAATGAACACCGAGCCCACAGCGGCCGCGGCCCAGCCCACGGCGTAGCCCGCCCCCAGCCAGGGGATGAAGCTGGCCATCAGGGCCAGGCCCAGGGCCTGCATGGCCCAGACCGCAGGCACCAGCCAGGGACCCAGGCTGAGCGCCGTGCTGCGAATGCCCAAGGGGGCATCGTCGGCGGCGTCGGCGCAGGCATAGAGGGTGTCGTAGGCCAGCGTGAACAAGGCGCTGGCTGCCAGCAGCACCAGCACCACCCGGACTCCCTGCGGATCGATCTGGCCGTGGGTGTCGACCCAGGCCATGGGGATGCCCATGGCAAAGGCCAGCCCGAGCACCGCCTGCGGTGCGGCAAAGAAGCGCTTGAAAAACGGATAGGCCAGGGCGATGCCCGCCGAGGCGAGGGCCCAGCCCAGCGTCTGCGGCTTCATGAAGGCGAGCAGACTCGCCGCACCCAGCAGCAGGGCAAAGCCCCAGGCCAGGGCCACGGGGACGCCCACCGCCCCGCGGGCCAGAGGGCGCTGGGCGGTGCGCTGCACATGCCCATCGACCTTGCGGTCGGCCAGATCGTTGAACACACAGCCGGCCGATCGCATGAGAACCGTGCCCGCCACAAAGACGGCGAGCCGGGGCAGATCGGGCAGCCCCTCGGCCGCGAGCCAGAGGCCCCAGAGGGTGGGCCACAGGAGCAGCCAGATGCCCACCGGCCTATCGAGGCGGGCGAGCTGAACGAGGGCGAGTGCGGTCGGGTTCATCCTCCAAAGTGTACGGCTCGGCGCGCTGCAGCGGAGACTCGGTGCCCAGACGAAGCCCTGCCTGCACAAGGCGGCGCAGGCGCTGTTCGCCCAGTCCCGGCACGCGGGCCACGACATCGGCAGGCCCGCGAAATGGTCCACCGGTGCGACGGGCCTCCACGATGCGCTGTGCCATGGTGGGCCCCACGCCCGGCAGGGCATCGAGCTCCTGGGCGCTGGCGGTGTTGATCTGAACGGCGACGCGGTAGGCGGGGGGTGGGACCTTGGGTGGCCGGGCCCGGGTCGATGGTGCTGCGGGCGACGGCGCCGCCCAGGCCGATGGCGACCACCCGCCCAGCACCTCGCCCCAGCCCATGCATGCCAGCACCAGCAGCCAAAGATGAATCATGTGGGCCTCCATGAGAGCCTTCAAGAGAAAGCCTCATGGTGGGGTGGCGGGGTTGCCGGCGTCTTCTGCCGAATGGCTAAGCGAAGGGGGTGAGCTGATCCCAGAGGCGGCAGCCTCCGCATTGCCAGTCGTGCCGGCGAGAGCGAAAGCCGCAATGGCGGCAGACCTGCGCCCCCTGGCGCGACTCGGGTGCGGGCTCCACGAGGCGGGGATGTTCTGGCATCAGGGCCTCGGCATCGCTGCGCCGGCCCAGATTCATGAGGTAGTGGAAGCGCTCGGCCAGCAGCACCGTGTTGTCGCCCAAATGCTTGGCCCGCCACTCGGCGGCCTGCAAGGCCTCGCTCCATCGGCCCAGGCGCTCGTAGAGCTGGCGCATGCGCTCATACACCACCAGGGCCCAGTGCGAGCTCTCGGTGCCCGGCAGGGCATCGCTGGGCAGGTGGCTCAGGGCGAGCTTCAGTGCGGCTTCGGCCCGATCAAAAATACCGCAGGCCATCGCGTCCTCGGCCCGCTCGATCTCGAGCTCGGCGCGTTCGCGCGGCGAGAGACTGGGCAGCAGCAGCAACATCTCGCGCGCCTCCAGCGCACGATCGGGCTCGCCGGACTCGCGGTGCAGGCTCGCCAGAGCCCTCTGAATGCCCAAGGCATCGGGGTTCTCGCGGGCAGCCCGCAGCAACGGGATCATGGCCTCGCGGCGCTCGCGCCGAACCAGGTGCTGGAGTGCCAGCACGAGCTGATGAAAATCGGACTGGCGCTGGCGGCGCGACTGCTGGCGATCAAAGCCCGAGGCCAGCCAGCCCAAGGCGAAGATGGCAGGCAGGATGAGCAGCCAGATGGGATCCAGGCTGATCATGCCGAGGGTCCCTTGGCCTGCTGTGCGGCCTTGTCCACTCGGTAGCGCAGCTCTTTGCCCGGCTTGAAGTGGGGCACGCGCTTGGCAGGAACTTCCACCGTCTCGCCCGAGCGCGGATTGCGGCCAATGCGCGGCGGCCGAACGGTCACCGAAAAGCTCCCGAAGCCGCGGATCTCAATGCGTTTGCCCTCGACCAGGGCCTCGGTCATCGACTGCAGCATGAGGCGCACGGCCAGCTCACAGTCGCGCGGCTGCAAATCGGCCGCCACCCCCAGGGTGGGATGGTTGAGCCGAGCGGTCAGGCGTTGGATGAATTCGGATCGGGTCATTCGAGGAATAAAAAAAGGCAGGCGCTAACCCCAACTTGCCGGGGCCAGCACGCTGCCTGGTGGGTGCAGCACTTAGGCCTTGTCGTTGCCCTCGAGCTTGGCCTTCAACAGGGCGCCCAGGTTGGTGGTGCCCGAGGACGTGCTGGAGGCGTCGGCAGCCATCTTCTGCATGGCATCAGCGGTCTCGGCATTGTCCTTGGCCTTGATCGACAGGCTGATCGAGCGGGTGCGGCGATCGACGTTGACGATCATGGCCTCGACGGTGTCGCCCTCTTTCAGGTGCGAGCGGGCATCTTCCACGCGGTCGCGGGAGATGTCGCTGGCGCGCAGGTAGCCCTCGACGTCATCGGACAGGGCGATGGTGGCACCCTTGGCATCGACCGACTTCACCGTGCCCTTGACCACAGCACCCTTCTCGAACTGGCTGGTGTATCCGGCCACGGGGTCGCCCTGGAGCTGCTTGATGCCCAGCGAGATGCGCTCACGCTCCACATCGACAGCCAGCACGATGGCGGTGACTTCATCGCCCTTCTTGAAGTTGCGCACGGCCTCTTCGCCGGTCTCCGACCAGGAGATGTCGGAGAGGTGGACGAGGCCATCGATGTTGCCGGGCAGGCCGATGAACACGCCAAAGTCGGTGATCGACTTGATCTGTCCGGTGACCTTCTCGCCCTTCTGGATGGTGGTGGCGAACTCCTGCCAGGGGTTGGCGCGGCACTGCTTCATGCCCAGCGAGATGCGGCGACGCTCGGGGTCGATCTCGAGCACCATGACTTCGGTCTCGTCGCCCATCTGAACGATCTTGCTGGGGGAGACGTTTTTGTTGGTCCAGTCCATTTCGGAGACGTGGACGAGGCCCTCGATGCCCGGCTCGATCTCCCCGAATGCACCGTAGTCGGTGATGTTGGTGACCTTGCCGAAGAGGCGGGTGTTCTGGGGGTAACGGCGGGCAATGCCTTCCCAGGGATCGTCGCCCAGCTGCTTGATGCCCAGCGAGACGCGGTTCTTTTCCTGGTCAAAGCGCAGCACCTTGGCGGTGACTTCCTGGCCAACGGCGAGCACTTCGGAGGGATGGCGGACACGGCGCCAGGCCATGTCGGTGATGTGCAGCAGGCCATCGATGCCGCCGAGGTCGATGAACGCGCCGTAGTCGGTGATGTTCTTGACCAGGCCGGTGACGGTGGAGCCCTCTTTGAGGTTCTCCATGAGCTTGGCGCGCTCCTCGCCCATGCTGGTCTCGAGCACTGCGCGGCGCGAGAGCACGACGTTGTTGCGCTTGCGGTCGAGCTTGATGACCTTGAACTCGAGGGTCTTGCCCTCGATGTGGGAGGTGTCTTTGGTGGGGCGAACATCGACGAGCGATCCGGGCAGGAAGGCGCGGATGCCGTTGGTCATGACCGTGAGGCCACCCTTGACCTTGCCGGAGACGGTGCCGGTGACCAGCTCGCCCGACTCGAGGGCAACTTCCAGCGAGAGCCACGCGGCCAGGCGCTTGGCGCGATCGCGCGAGAGGCGGGTCTCGCCGCGACCATCTTCGAGCGACTCGATCGCCACGGAGACGAAGTCGCCTTCATTGACTTCCAGGACACCCTGGTCGTTGTGGAATTCTTCGACGGGGATGAAGCTTTCGGACTTCAGGCCGGCGTTCACCACCACGTGGTTGTGGTCGATGCGGAGAACTTCGGCGGTGATGACTTCGCCGGCACGCATTTCTTGGCGCGAGATCGACTCGGCAAAAAGGGCGGCGAAGGATTCGGGTGCTGCTGCTGCGGTTTGAACGGTCATTGAGGTTCCAGAGGTCTCGCCCGGCTGCAGGTGGGCGGTGTTGGCGTTTGCGAAACGAAAACGCGTTAGAGGAGTGGGCGAGCGCGCTGCAGCACGAACTCGACGGCTTCCGAGATCGACAAGCGGGTGGTGTCGAGCATCACCATGCCGGCCTCGGCATCAAACAGAAGTGGCGCCACGGGGCGTTCGCGGTCGCGGCGGTCCCGGTCTTCCAAATCCTGCTGAAGGAGCGAAAGGGTAGCTGAAAACCCTTTTTCGATCAATTGCTTGTAGCGGCGCTCGGCCCGCGCCTCGGCGGTCGCGGTGAGGAAGACCTTGAGCACGGCGCCGGGGAAAACAACCGTGGACATGTCGCGCCCATCGGCCACCAGCCCGGGGCTGCGGGCGAAGTCGTGCTGTTGCCGCAGCAGGGCAGCCCGCACCTCGGGCAGCGCCGCCAGGCACGAGGCCATCTGCCCCACCGCCTCGGTGCGGATGGCCTCGCCCACCGGCCGGCCCTGCAGAAGAATGTTGGTGCCCACAAACTGCGGTGCGTGGCGGGCGGCGAGGTCCAGGATGCGCTGGCGCTGCTCGGGCTGCACGGCCGTGTTGGGGTCGAGACCCGCCTCCAGGCAAAGCAAGCCCAGGCAGCGATAGAGCGCCCCGCTGTCGAGGTAATGCAGGCCCAGGGCCTCGGCCACGCGGGCGGCCACCGTGCCCTTGCCCGAGGCGCTCGGGCCATCGATGGCGATCACCGGCACAGCCTGCGCGGCCACGCGGGCAAAGTCGTTGAAGAACTCGGGGTAGGTCTTGGCCACACAGCCCGGCTCCAGAATGGTGAGTAGCCGCCCACGATCGGCATCGCCGGGATGGGCAAAGGCGCACAGGGCAAAGCTCATGGCCACGCGGTGGTCGTCGTAGGTGGCGATCTCGGCGCTCTGCAGCGCTGCGGGCGGCGTGATGCTCAGCCAGTCGGGGCCCTCGGCCACCACCGCACCGAGCTTGCGGGCCTCGGTGGCCATGGCCGCAATGCGGTCGGTCTCCTTCACCCGCCAAGAGCCAATGCCCCGCAGGTGGGTGGTGCCCTCGGCATAGAGGGCCAGGGGCACGAGGGTCATGGCTGCATCGGGAATATCCCCGCAGGGCCAGTCGATGGCCTGCAGGCGGCCCGAGGCCGGGGCCTGCACCACGATGGAATCGGCGTGCATGGACACCCGCGCACCCATGGCCGAGAGCGCCTGGGCAAAGGCCACATCGCCCTGCAGGGTCTGGCTGCCCACGCCAAGCACTGCGAGGGGACCACCACCCAGGGCACCGGCAGCAAGAAAATATGATGCCGACGAGGCATCGCCCTCGACCGTCACATCGCCCGGAGAGATGAGGCCCGAGCGGCCCGAGTTGGGCGCCGGAGAGATCCAGAACATGCCGGGCTCGGGCTCTCGCCACTGGGCTCCAAACATCGAGAGCAGGGCCAGGGTGAGGTCGATGTAGGGCCGGCTGATGAGCTCGCCCTCGACGCGCACGATGATCTCGGGCAGATCCCAGAGCTTGGCCAGGCCCGGCGCGATCTGCAGCAGGCCCGTGAGAAATTGCGAGGAGACATTGCCGCGCACCGAGAGCTCGGCCTGGGGATCGAGTGGCCGCCCATGCAGCCGCAGGGGTGGGAAGCCCTCGGCCGCCTCGCATTCGATGTGGGCACCAATGGCGCGCAGGCCCTCGACCAGATCGGCGATCGGACGCTCGTGCATGCGCGCAACGCCGTGCAGGCGCACCGCAGTGCCCTCGCGATCGGCCAGGCCCAGCACCAGGGCGGGCAGCAGCGTGCGGATGGTCAGGCCCGAGTTGCCCACGAAGCAGGCGATGGGCTCGGCCGAGCTGCGCAGCACCCCATCCATGCCGTGAACCCGCAGCACCTGCGGACCCTCGGCCTCGATCAACACGCCGAGCTGGCGCAGGCTCTCGATCATCACGGCGGTGTCGTCGCTGTGCAGCAGGTGGTGGATGCGGGTGGTCCCACCGGCGAGCGCTGCCAGCAGCAGGGCGCGGTTGGAATAGCTCTTGCTGCCGGGCACGCGCACGCTGCCGGCGGCACGGTCGCGCAGGCTCAGGGGCAGCTGAGGCGGGAAAGAGACCGCCGCGGGCGTGGCCGGCCCGCTCATGAGGGGTCGCGCGAGACAAAGCCCCGCCGCCAGACCGAGGCCTCGCGCAGGGTGGCCTCCAGGCCTTCGGCATCGCCCTGCTCCAGGGCTGCGGCGAGCTCGGCGAGCGCCAGACGCCAGCCGGGCAGCAGGGCCAGGACGGCGGCCCGGTTGTCGATGAGGATGTCGCGCCAGAGGGCCGGGTCGGAGCCCGCAATGCGGGTGGTGTCGCGCAGGCCCGCCCCATAGAGGCTCTGCGCCGCCTGGGACATGGGGCTGCGCGCGAGGGCTCCGGCCAGCGCAAAGGCCACCAGATGTGGCAGATGGCTGGTGGCTGCCAGCAGCGGATCGTGGTCCTCCAGCGGCAGCAGCGTGGGCTGGGCCCCCAACATCAGCCAGAAGTTTTCCACGGCCGCCACCGCCGCCGCACTGCTCTGGGCGGTGGGCGAAATGAGCACGCGGGCATGCGAAAAAAGATCGGCCCGCGCTGCCTGAGGGCCCGATTTCTCGCTGCCGGCCATGGGGTGGGAGAAGACAAAGTGCGGTGCCTGACCCAGGGCACCGATCAGCCGGCCCTTGGTGCTGCAGCAGTCGGTGACCCAGGCGTGCGGGCGGGCCAGGGCCTCGGCCATCAGGCCCTCGGCCACGGGCGCCGAGACGGCAAGCACCAGCGCGGTGGAAGAAAGGTCGATGCCCAGGGCCTCGGCACGGGCTGCGGCCTGCGCCAGGGTGTCAAAGCCCTCGTGGGCCAGACCCAGCGCCACCGCCGAGGAGGCCGCCTTGGGATCGATGGCCCAGACCTGAAGGTTGGGCATGGCGTGGCGGGCAGCCGCGGCCACCGAGCCGCCGATGAGTCCAGCGCCCACCACCCAGAGGGCCTTCAGAGCGCGGGGCTCCGGGGATTGGTCTGCGCCCATGCCCGATGCAGGACTCACGCCGCAGGCCCGCCCAGCAGGCTGTGGAGCACAGCCAGGAAGCGGGCATTCTCGGCGCGCGTGCCGATCGACACACGCAGGTGGCTGGGCAGACCGTAGTTGGCCACCGGCCGGGTGATCACGCCCTGGCTCAGCAGGGCCGAGAAGAGCGCTGGCCCCAGGGCCTCGCCCGTGCCGAGGGCACGGATGCGCGCGGCCTGCGGCGCCAGATCGATGAGCAGGAAATTGCCCTTGCTGGGCAGGGCCGAGAGGCCCACGGCAGCAAGGCCCTCGCGCAGCTGGGCATCGCCCTCGGCATTGACCCGCCGCGAGGCATGGAGGAAATCGTCGTCGCCCAGGGCGGCAAGGGCTGCGGCCTGGGCCAGCAGATTGACGTTGAAGGGCTGGCGAATGCGGTTGAGCCGCTCGATGAGCTGAGGATCGCCAGCGCCAAAGCCCACGCGCAGGCCCGCCAGACCATAGGCCTTCGAGAACGAGCGCGAAACGATCAGATTGGCGTGCTCTGCCGTCCAGGCCAGGGTGTCGACCGACTCCTCGGGCGAGAGGTATTCGGTGTAGGCCTCGTCGAGCACCATGAGGGTGCTGCTGGGCAGGTCGGCCAGAAAGGCGCGGATCTCGCTGGGCGGCAGATAGCTGCCGGTGGGATTGTTGGGGTTGGCGACCCAGACCACGGCAGTGTCGGCGCGCACCGCGCGCGCCATGGCGGGCAGGTCGTGGCCGAGCTCGGCGGGGGTGGCGGGCACCACGATGCGCTCGCCGCCCCGGGCGGTGGTGGCCAGCGAGTAGACGGCAAAGGCATGGTCGCTCATGACCGCGCTGCGGCCCGGGCGAAGGAAGGCCTCGGCCACCAGCTCGAGGATGTCGTTGCTGCCATTGCCCAGCAGAACCTGGCCCGGCGCCAGACCAAAGCGCTGTGCGATCGCCGCCTTAAGCTGTGCCCCATCGCCGTCGGGATAGCGGCCCAGCTGCGGGAGCTGCGCGGCAACGGCCGCCTGCGCCTTGGGCGACATGCCCAGCGGGTTCTCATTGGAGGCGAGCTTCACAATCTGCGCCTCGGGCATGCCGATGCGCCGAGCGATCACGTCGGTGGGCAGCCCCCCCTGATAGGGCGACAGGCCATGGATGTGGTCGGGGATCTGCGCCAGCAGTTGATCGATGGCTTTCATGGGTCAGGCGATGTCGGAGGATGTGAGGCGATCAAACAGGGGGTAGGAGCCGAGGAATTTGTAGAACGCCGCGATGCCTTTGATCTCCTCGAGGGCAGCGGCCACCGGCGCATCTTTGTGATGGCCCACGAGGTCAACATAGAACAGGTATTCCCAGCTCTCGCCGCCGCGGTTGCGGGCGGGCCGAGATTCGAATCGGCGCATCGAGACGCCATGCCGAGCCAGAGGCTCGAGCAGCGCGAGCATGGCCCCCGCGCGGTTGGGCACCGAGAGGATGAGGGAGGTCTGGTCGGTGCCACAGGGCTCGGGCGCGAAGCGGCCCAGGGCAGCAAAGCGCGTGCGGTTGGAGGGATCGTCCTCGATGCGCTCGGCCAACACACCCAGCTGGTGCGCCGTGGCCGCCGTCTGGCCCGCGATGGCCGCCACGCCCGGGGTGCGTGCGGCGTGTGCCGCGGCCTCGCCGTTGCTGGCCATGGGGACCTGGGGGATGCCGGGCAGATGCTGGGCAAGCCAGCTGCGGCACTGGGCCAGGGCCTGAGGATGGGCACAGACCTGGCGGATGGCTGAGAGCTCCGACTCCTTGGAGAGCAGGCAATGGTGGATGGGAATGGCGATCTCGCTGCTGATCAGCAGGTCGGTGGCAAAGAGCAGATCGAGGCTGCGGCCCACACTGCCCTCGATCGAGTTCTCGATGGGCAGCAACACCGCGTCGACGGTGCCCGTCTCGGCAGCGCGCAGGGCCTCGTCGGTGGTCGCGCAGGGCAGGCCCTCCACGCGATGGCCAAAGAGCTGGCGCACCGCCAGCTCGCTGTAGGTGCCCGCAGGGCCGAGGTAGGACACGCGCATGACGCGCTCGAGGGCACGGCAGGCAGAGATGATTTCCAGCCAGATGCGCGAGATGGAGATGTCGGGCAGGGGCCCACCCAGGCGCTGGTTGGCCGCGCACATGCGGTCGAGGATGTCGACCTCGCGCTCGGGGCGAAAGACTGCCGCGCCGACCTTGTGCTTGTGCTGGCCCACCTCTTGGACCACCTTGGAGCGCTCGACCAGAAGCGGGATGATCTGGTCGTCCAGTGCGTCGATGCGATCGCGAAAGCCTTTGAGCTGCTCCGGCGTCATGCGTGCTCCTTCATGCGGACTCCTTCATGCGTGCTCCTTTTCGAACTCGGCCAGGTAGGCCACCAGGGCCTCGACGCCCGAGAGGGGCATGGCGTTGTAGATGCTGGCGCGCAGACCGCCCACCGCCTTGTGGCCCTTGAGGCCCAGCAGGCCGCGGGCCTCGGCCCCCTCGAGGAAGGGTGCCATCAGGCGATCCTCGGGCAGGAAGAAGGGGATGTTCATCCACGATCGGGCCTGGGGATGCACTCGGGTGCTGTAGAAGGACGAGGCATCGAGGGCGCCATAGAGCAGCGCCGCCTTCTGGCGGTTGATCTCGGCAATGGCCGGGACCCCGCCCTGGCCCAAGAGCCACTGGAAGACGAGTCCGGCCAGATAGAGGGCATAGGTCGATGGGGTGTTGAGCATCGACTGGTTGGCGGCCTGCAGGCGATAGTCGAACACGCTCGGGCAGATGGACATGGCCTCGGGGCAACGCTCCTCGATCAGCCGACGCTGCACGATGGCGAAGGTCAGGCCCGAGGGCCCGATGTTCTTCTGGGCGCCGCCATAGGCCAGATCGATCTGCGAGAAATCCATCGGCCGCGAGAGGATGTGCGAGGACATGTCGACCACGCGCGGCACCTGGGTGGCGGGCGGCAGCACATCCCAGGGGAAGGTCTGGTACTCCACCCCGCCGATGGTCTCGTTGCCACAGAGGTGAACATAGGCCGCATCGGCGCGCACCATGTCGGCCGAGAGTTCGGGCAGGTAGGTGTAGGGCTGCCACTCGCCCAGCGCATCGCGCATCGGCTGGGCCGCGCTGGCCACCACATGCACATCGCCATAGCGCGCGGCCTCTTTGAGGGACTTCTGCGACCAGTGGCCGGTGTCGATGTAGTCGCAGCGGGGGTTCTGGCCCAGCAGGTTCATGGGCACAAAGGCATTCTGGCCCGAGGCACCGCCCTGCAGAAAGACCACCCGGTGGTCTTCGGTGAGGCCCAGCAGGCTGCGCAGATCGGCCTCGGCCTGCTCGGCGATCTGGGTGAAGTGCTTGCCGCGGTGGCTCATCTCCATCACCGACATGCCGGTGCCCCGCCAGCTCAGCATTTCATCGGCGGCTTGGAGAAGCACGGCCTCGGGCAGGGTGGCAGGGCCGGGGGAGAAGTTGTATGGACGGGTCATGGCGCGGAAAACAGAGAAAGCACATAGGGTAGCGTGAAGGCCGTCAGTGCCGTGGTGGCAGCCACCCCGGTGGCGGTGAGCGAGACCCCCATGCCGTAGCGCTGGGCCAGCAGGTAGGTGTTGGCGCCGGTGGGCAGGCAGGCCATGGTCGTGAGGATGGCCACCTGGAGGGGAGTGAGGGCCAGCAGGTGCTGGGCGACCAGGTAGACCAGCACCGGGAAGACCACCAGCTTGCCCAGAACAATGGGCCCCACGGCCTTGGGCTCAATGCGGTGGCGATCGAGATAGAGGGTGGCGCCCAGAAGAACCAGGCAGGCAGGCACACCGGCCTGGCCCAGCACCGCGAGCACGGAGTCCATCAGCAGCGGCATGGGCAGGCCCAGAAGATTCCAGCCCAGGCCCAGAAAGATCGGCACAACCACCGGCGAGAACACGGCCTTCTGGAGCACGGGCCCGAGCACCGACCAGCGAAAGGCGCGACTGGTCTCGAGTCCCCGGGCAAGCTCAAAGCCGGTGGTGCCCAGGCCGAGCAGCACCAGCGCATGAATGCTCACGACCGAGAGCAGGATGGCCAGGCCCTCGGGCCCGAAGAAAATCTTCACCACAGGAATGCCCACCATCACATTGTTGGAGAAGACGATGGACAGCGCCACGGCGGCACGGTCGCCGGCGTGGGCGGCAGACCGACTTCCCCAGCGGCCCATCAGCATGTAGACGGCCAAATAGAGCAGGCTGGCCGTGCCGAGGTAGGCCAGCACCGGGGCGATGGAAAGAATGGAGAGGTCGACCGTGGCCATCGCGCGAAACAGCAGCGGCGGCATGAAGACCCGAAAGACAAACTCAGAGAAGGTGCGGGCCGAGTCCTCTTGGATCCAGCCCACCGCCGCCGTCAGGACTCCCACCAACACCAGGAGGAAGACCTGGAGGACGGCGTCGGTCATTCTGCCCCGTCGGCCTGGCTGGCCCCGTTGGCCTGATCCGCCTGGTCAGCCCCGTCGACCTCCATGGCCTTGTCGTCTTCGACGATGCGCTGAACGCCCACCAGCTGGGCGCCCTCGTCGAGGCGGATGAGCATGACGCCCTGCGTGGCGCGGCCCAGGGCACGGACCTCGCTCACGCGGGTGCGCACGACCACCGCACGGTCGGTGATGAGCATGATTTCGTCGGGCTCGTGGACCAGGGTGGCAGCGACCACCGGGCCATTGCGCTCGCTGGTCTGGATGGCAATCATCCCCTTGGTGCCGCGACCATGGCGGGTGTGCTCCGAGACCAGGGTGCGCTTGCCGTAGCCATTTTGGGTGGCGGTGAGCACAAAGGCCGACTCGTCGGAGGTGGCGATCATGCTGATGGCACGCTCGCCCTCGGGCAGGTTCATGCCCCGCACGCCGCGGGCCTCGCGGCCCATGGGCCGCACATCGGTCTCGGCAAAGCGCACCGCCTTGCCCTCGGAGGAGAACAGCATGATGTCGTGGCTGCCATCGGTGACCGCCGCGCCAATGAGGAAGTCGCCCTCATCAAGGGAGCAGGCGATGATGCCGCGCTTCATGGGGCGGGCAAAGGCCGACAGCGGGGTCTTCTTCACCGTGCCCAGCGAGGTCGCCATGAACACGAAGTGGTCGTCGTCGAAGGCCGAGGTGCAGAGCACCGTGGTGATCTTCTCGCCCTCTTCCAGCGGCCAGATGGTCACCAGGGGGCGGCCCTTGGAGGCCCGCGAGCCCTGCGGCACCTCCCAGACCTTCAGCCAATACACGCGGCCGCGGTCGGAGAAGGCAAGCAGATGGTCGTGGGTGTGGCCGATGAGGAGCTGGTCGATCCAGTCGTCTTCCTTGGTGGCGCTGGCCGACTTGCCCCGGCCGCCGCGGCGCTGGGCCTCGTATTCGGCGAGCGGCTGGCTCTTGATGTAGCCGCCGTGGGTGAGGATCACCACCATGTCTTGCGGTGTGATGAGGTCTTCGGTCTCAAGCTCTTCGGCGTTGTGCTCGATCACCGAACGGCGGGCATCGCCAAACTGGGTGCGGATGGCCTCGAGCTCCTCCCGCAGGATGGCCGTGATGCGCTCGGGCCGCGCCAGGATGTCGAGCAGATCGGCAATGGCGGTCATGACTTCGCCGTATTCCGACACGATTTTGTCTTGCTCGAGGCCCGTGAGGCGCTGCAGGCGCATCTGGAGAATCTCGGCGGCCTGAGCCTCGGAGAGCCGATACTCGCCGTTGGCCTGCAGGCCCAGCGACTCGGGCAGGCCCGTGGGACGGAAGGCCTCGGCGATGGTGGTCTCGGTGGCGCGCGAGAGCATGTCGACCACGAGCTGGGCGCGCCAGCTGCGGCCCAGAAGCCCGGCCTTGGCCTCGGCCGGCGTGGGCGAGGCCTTGATCAGGGCAATCATTTCATCGACATTGGCGACAGCCACGGCCAGGCCCTCAAGCAGGTGACCCCGCTCGCGCGCCTTGCGCAGTTCGAAGACGGTGCGCCGCGTGACGACCTCGCGCCGATGGGCCAGGAAGGCCTCGAGCATCTGCTTGAGGTTGAGCACGCGCGGCTGGCCATCGACCAGGGCCACCATGTTCATGCCGAAGGCAGTCTGCAGGGCGGTGTTTTTGTAGAGGTTGTTGAGGATGACCTCGGGCACCTCGCCGCGCTTCAATTCGATCACCACCCGCATGCCCGACTTGTCGGACTCGTCGCGGATGTCGGAGATGCCCTCGATGCGCTTCTCATTCACCAGCTCGGCGATGCGCTCGAGCAGGGTGCGTTTGTTCACCTGGTAGGGCAGCTCATCGATGATGATGGACTGCCGATTGCCGCGGTCGAGATCTTCGACGTGGGTCTTGGCGCGCATGATGCAGCGGCCACGGCCCGTGCGGTAGCCCTGGCGCACGCCCTCCACGCCATAGATGATGCCGGCGGTGGGGAAGTCGGGCGCGGGGATGAACTCCATCAGGTCATCGACCGAGGACTCGGGGTTGGCCAGCAGGTGCAGGCAGCCTGCGACCACCTCGGTGAGGTTGTGGGGCGGAATGTTGGTGGCCATGCCCACCGCGATGCCGCTGGCGCCGTTGATGAGCAGGTTGGGGATGCGGGCCGGCAGGATGAGCGGCTCTTTTTCGGAGCCGTCGTAGTTGGGGCCGAAATCGACGGTCTCCTGGTCGAGGCCCTCGAGCAGCTCATGCGCGATCTTCGAGAGGCGGATCTCGGTGTAGCGCATGGCCGCCGCGTTGTCGCCGTCGACCGAGCCGAAGTTGCCCTGGCCATCGACCAGCATGTAGCGCAGGGAGAAGTCCTGCGCCATGCGAACGATGGTGTCGTAGACCGCAGAGTCGCCGTGGGGGTGATATTTGCCGATGACATCGCCCACGATGCGGGCGGATTTCTTGTAGGCCCGGTTCCAGTCGTTGTTGAGCTCGTGCATGGCGTAGAGCACACGCCGATGGACGGGCTTCAGGCCATCGCGCACATCGGGCAGGGCACGCCCCACGATCACGCTCATGGCGTAATCCAGATAAGACCGACGCATCTCCTGCTCGAGGCTGACGGGCAGGGTTTCTTTGGCAAAAACGTTGTCGGGCGTGGTCATCGGCAATCACTTGGGCGAAACCCAAGATTTTACCGGAGAGCCAGCAAAAACGCCCCCCAGCCAAACGACTGGAGGGCGCGGGTGGCGCCGGGCCGAAAGGAGCTTAGATTCGGCTCAGATTCGGCTCAGGCCCGGCTCCGTTGCAGCGCCATGGCTGCAGGGTGCTGCTTAGTTTCCGCTGAGGCGACGGCCCTGGGAGACGGCATAAGCACCGGAACGGGCCTCGAGGATCGGGTCGTTCGAGGGCTCCACGCCCTTGGGCAGCACGTTGGGGTCAAAGTTGATGTCGTTGCAGGTGGCGCTGCCCTCGGCCTCGACCTTGGTGACCTTGAGAGTGCCCAGGCTCACCTTCTTGCGCTCGGCAGGCAGGGGGGTCACGGCGCTGTTGATCACATCGTTGGCATCGGCCAGCTGAGCCATGAAGCGGAACTCGACCGGGGCCTTGGCCACGCGGGCACGCAGCTCATCGTTGAGGAACATGGTGGGGGTGGTGGCGAGCTTGTCCTTGGGAATGCCCTCGACGCCCGAGACGGGCTCAAAGACCCACTTGATGGGCTGCTTCTTGCCCTTGGCGTTCACAAGATAGAAGCCATTGACGCCCCAGTAGTTCTGGGCACCGAAGCTGGCTGCGGCATCGACCGAGGCGAGGTAAGCGGGCTGGGCCTTCTGGTCGGGATACTTCTCGAAGGTGGCCTTGATGAGGTCGGGATTGGGCTTGCCGGTGGCGGGATCGGGCTTGCGGGCCTGCAGGAAGGCCAACATGCTCTCGGGCGTGGCCGCAGTGAAGACCGGGGTGTTGATGTTGGCCATCAGCCACTGCTCATTCTTGGGCAGGTTGAACTGCAGGGCCATGCCGCGCACGGTGGAGGCATTTTCGGGGGCCTTGGGGTTGCCGCCGCCGATCGAGAAGCGAACGGTAACGGGCACGGGCTTGCCCGAGAAGGCCGAGGCCGAGGACAGACCCTTGGCTTCTTTGGTGCCCACGAAGGTACCGCTGGCGCAGACGCCGCGGGCGCCCGAGCGGCGGAAGCCGTTTTGCACGCCAAAGACGCCCTCGAAGGCATCGACCATGGCGGTGGGGTCCACGGGGGCACCCTGGGCAAAGGTGGGGGCAGCCACGAAGGGGGCTGCGGCGATCAGTCCTGCGGTGACGAGATATTTCATTGCACGGCTCCTTGGTTCGACAGTGGGTGAAACAGTTGAAACGCTCCAGGAAGCCTTGCTGTGCCCACCGTGGTGTTCACGTCCCGAATGCGTGGAACGGAGACAACCCGGATGGGCATAAGGTTTCTTTGGGGGGCAGAACCGCGGTGTCGGCCGAGAATAACCTGACACCCGACAAACCCTAGCGTGGCCGCAGCTCATCGGCCGCCGGGGCCGGGGCCGGGGCTGGGGCTGCGGCACGCCCGCCGGAGCTGGGCTCCACGGGCAGGCCATGGGCCTGGGCGGGGTCGATCTGGTTGGGGAATCGAGGCACGCCCAAGCTTGCGATGGGCGAGGCCGCCGCCCAGCTCACCATCTTCTGGCCCAGCACATCGGGCGAGTTCGGCCGGGTCTTGTCCTGCCACCAGAACTCGAACTCGGCACGGTCTGCCTGAAGGTGAACGATGCCGTAGCCATGCTCCACCCACTCCATGAAGCGCACATGGCGATTGCCAAGCAGCGTTGCCGTCTCGATCGCTCGGCTGGCTGCCACCTGCAGGGGGAAGGGAGTGCCCGGGGCTGCATTGGCAACGACCTCGTCGGCGCCGCCCCGGCCCATCGAGGTGGGCGCGAACTCCACCGCCACCGAGGCATTGCGCAGGTTGATTCCCGGCAGATTGCCCGTGACCAGCTGCTGCATGCCGGCCGCGGGATTCTGCTCCATGGCACCCGCCCGCGGATTGGGCAGGGGCAGCGGCAGAGGGCGGGCCGAGACCAGCGCGGTGGCCGCGGTGGGCACGCAGTCCGAGGCCCAGTTGCCGTGCATATCGCCCGTCACAAAGACGGTGCCGTTGACCCCATCGGCAGCGAGACGGGCAAACAGGGCATCGCGCTCCACCGAGTAGGTGCTCCAGCGCACGGGCAGCTGCAGCACCGGCTGGGCCAAGGCCGGCACCTGGGACAAGCCTCCGGCCAATTCGGCGATGCCGGGCACTGCGGCCAGTGGTCCCAGAACCGACTGGAGATCGGCCAGGCCAGGCACTAGCCAGGGGGCAATCCAGCTCTGGTTGTTGATGACCTTCCAGACCACGCCCTGCTGCTGGTCTTGCTTCAATCCATCGGCCAGCCAGCCAAACTGCTGCCTGCCAAGAATCGTGGGGGCACCATCGATGTGGCTGCCATCGCGCTCCAGGAGTGTCTCCTTGGTGCCGTCGCGGCCCTCCCGCTGCTGCAGGAAGATCTGCGTGTCGACGGCGCGAAAGCTCGCCAGCTTTCCATAGGGCAGGGTTCGATAGACATAGCGCGCATCGGGCGGCACGGGATAGCTGCCATCGTTGATGAGCACGAACTCGCCCGAGCCATCGGCCTTCACCGGGCGGGTGGGCGTCCACTCATAGAAGGCGCGGCAGACATCCTGCAGCGTGCAGATCGAGTCCCTGGGGGCCTCGGCGGGCAGCTCGTTGCCAAAGCCCGGGGAGATGTCGTGGTTGTCCCAGGTGAGGAACCAGGGATGCTGCTGGTGGGCCGCCATGAGGGCTGGGTCGCTGCGCCAGAGGGCGTAGCGGCGACGCACCTCGGCGAGGTCGAGCCAGTCGCGATAGTCGACATAGGCCGTGTCGGCAATGTCTTTGCGGGCCCGCACCTGCTCGTCCTCGTCGACGAAGTCGTAGATGTAGTCGCCGCAGTGGATGACCAGGTCGAGGTCGTTGCGGTCGGCGATGGCCTGAAAGCCACTCCAGGTGCTGCTCCAGTAGCTCGAGCAGGCAATGACGGCCGCCCGGATGCTACCCACCTCGGACACGCTGCTCTCCATGGCCGGTGCAGTGCGGGTGCGGCCCACGATGGAGCGCGCGCCCAGGGTGGAGAACTGGTAGTAGTAGGTGGTCATCGGCGAGAGGCCCACCACATCGACCTTCACAGTGCGGTCGTGCTCCTCGAGCGCGGGCTGAATGCCGGTTTTCACGACGTTCTGCATCTGCGGGTCGGTGGCCACGGCCCAAGACACCATCGCGGGGCCCATCAGTTCGGCCAGGATCGAATCGAGCAGGGTGATGCGGGTCCAGATGATGACGCGGTCGGAGAGGGGATCGCCGCTGGCCACGCCGTGCGCAAAGGGCAAAGGCAGCACCACAGGAAAGTCGAAGCCCGCGGGCTCCAGTCCGGGCTTGGGGAAGGACACCGCCTGCGGGTTGGGGGTCTCGGCCAGCATGTCGGCGAGCTCATCGCCCGAGCAGCCCACCAGGGCCGAGGTGCCAAGACCTGCCAGGGGGGCGGCGGCCATGGCCTTCAGAACAGAACGACGTTTCACGAAAACTCCCAGTTGAGATGTTCAAAATCCTGACGCGCGGCCACAATGCGCAAGAAAGCGCAAGATTTTCAGCGCGACGTCCGCAACAATTCAGACGTTTGATCTATTTCGCGAAATTAGTCGATGTTTGTGACAGCCGTGCGTTCGCACGGCGTCGCATTCTCACCAGAGGCCAGGCATGCGCATCTTGATCACCAATGTGAAGGGCGGGGTCGGAAAGAGCACCATCTCCGCCAACTTGGCCTATGCGTTGGGGGCCTCGGGGCAGAAAACAACCCTGGTGGACCTCGACCCCCACGAGTCGGCAGGCCGCTGGATTCGCGAGGCCTCGCGCTGCCCCAACCTGCAGGCCATGCCGTTGCCTGCCCGCCCCTCCCTGGGCGCGAGCCGCCGCTATGTGATCGAGGTGCGCCAGGTGCTCGAGCGCTTAAGCCGCGATGGCCGCGAGATGGTCATTGCCGACCTCACCTGGAACGAGCTGCTCGATCCCGAGCTCTTCTACTGCTTTGATCTGGTGGTCATGCCCACCGCCCTCTCCGAAGTGGAGCTGCGCACCACCCTGGAGTTTGCCCAGCGCCATGCCTGGGCCTTCAAGACCCCGGGGCGCTCCCCCACTCTCGTGATTGCGCCCAGTCGAGTCGCAGTCGATCAGCTCAGTGGCGTGGGTGCGGCCTTTGCGCGCTTTCAGCTTCCCATGGTGCTCACCCCACCGATCCTGGAGTCGCGGCAGGCCCGCGAGGCCTACGGCGCCTCGTTCTTGATCGAGAGTGGCGACGAGGAGCTGCGGCAGTCGTTTCTACGCTTTGTCGATGGCGTGCGTCAGGCCATGCATTACCACCAAGAGGCCCACGCCAAGATGGCCCGTCCTTCGATGGTGCAGTCGCCCTCGGCGATGTCCAAGCCCATGACCGCCTCGGTGTTGGCAGCCCAGCGGCTGCGCAACCTTCAGGCCGCCGAGGTCCCGCCCATGCCGGCCGCCCCCTCGTGGTCGGCCTCCTCGTGGTCGGCCTCCGCAGCAGAGGCACCGCCATCGGCGGCTCCGACACCGACACCGGCAACCTCCCCGGCAACTTCGCCGGCGGCAGCCCCGGAGGACGAGTCCAAGGTGCTGCGGTTTATTCCTCGGTTCTTGAGGGCGTCGGGCCAGCGTAGCGGCGGCTGATCACGTCGGCCGCCATGGCGCTCAACTGGGCGCGCAGGCTGGCGGTGTCCAGATTCCGGCGCTCGAGCTCGGCCAAGGCGCGCAGCAGATCCGCCAGATTTTCCCGTGTGGTTCGAATGTCGCGCTCCAGGGCAGTCATTTGTTCGGCGAGCTCGGAGCGCTCGCGCAGCTGCGCATCGAGCTGATGCGTGAGGTGCGAGACGTCTCGCCAGCTGGGGCCTTCGGCAGCCACCAAGCCCGCGCCCGAGTGCGGCCCGGTCAGGGTGTGAAAGAAACTCGAGAGCGCCTCGCCCACCTCGACCAGGGCAGCGCTTTCCTTGGTGGAGCCTACCCCCACGCTGCGGTCGGCAAGCTCGCCCAGCCGCTGGATCTGCGCCTCGACCTGCTCGGGCAGGACGGTCTCGGTCACCGGACGGGGAGATGTGAATACGGCCGGCTCGGGCACCCGGTCCTGCCCCATCGACCCAGACTCCGAGGACATGGGCATCTCCTGCCCCACCTCAGCTTCCCGCACTTCAGCCGGTCCCACCTCGGCCCGGCCCCCCTCGAGGCCCAGCCCATGCATGGCCTGGGCCAGGGACGCCACCGACTCGGGCACGGGCTCGGCCGGTGCCGGGGCAGAGCGCGGGGACAGGCTCGCCTCGAGCTCGGACCAGCCCGACTCGGGGATGAAGACCCGAATGCCTTCGGAGGGGATCTCGAGGTTGTCTTGGCTCATGGCAGCAGTGCTCGCGACAGGTGGGGGACCATTTAGGCCGCAGCCTTGACCTTCAGGCGCCAGGCGTGCAGCAGGGGCTCGGTGTAGCCACTGGGCTGGGCCTTGCCCTGGAAGACGAGGTCGGTCGCAGCCAGATAGGCCTTGCTGGTGGTGAAGTTGCCGGCCATGGGTTTGTAAAGAGGATCGCCCGCATTCTGGGCATCGACCACCGCCGCCATGCGCTCGAAGGTGGCGCGGACCTGGGCCTCCGACACGATGCCGTGGTGCAGCCAGTTGGCGATGTGCTGCGAGGAGATGCGCAGGGTGGCGCGGTCTTCCATCAGGCCCACGTTGTGGATATCGGGCACCTTGGAGCAGCCCACGCCCTGATCGACCCAGCGCACCACATAGCCCAGGATGCCCTGGATGTTGTTGTCGAGCTCCTGCTGCTTGTCGGCGTCGCTCCACTGCTGGGGCGTGGCGCAGACGGGCACGGTGAGCAGGCCGGCCAGAAGGCTGGCGCGCTCGGCGTTGGCGTCGATCTTCGAGAGCTCTTCCTGCACCGCGGCCACGTTCACCTGGTGATAGTGCATGGCGTGCAGGGTGGCGGCCGTGGGGCTGGGCACCCAGGCGGTGTTGGCACCCGCCTTGGGGTGGGCGATCTTCTGCTCGAGCATGGCCTTCATGAGGTCGGGCATGGCCCACATGCCCTTGCCGATCTGGGCGCGGCCCTTCAAGCCACACGAGAGGCCCACCAGCACATTGTTGCGCTCATAGCTCTGGATCCAGGCGCTCGATTTCATGTCGCCCTTGCGCAGCATGGGGCCGGCCAGCATGGCGGTGTGCATTTCATCGCCCGTGCGGTCGAGGAAGCCGGTATTGATGAAGGCCACGCGGCTGGAGGCCGCGGCGATGCAGGCCTTCAGGTTCACGCTGGTGCGGCGCTCTTCGTCCATGATGCCCAGCTTCACGGTGCTGTTGGGCAGGCCCAGCATCTGCTCGACGCGATCGAAGAGCTTGGCGGCAAAGGCGACCTCGGTGGGGCCGTGCATCTTGGGCTTCACGATGTAGACGCTGCCCGTGCGGCTGTTGCGGATCTTCTCGCCGGTGGGCAGTTGGCCCCGGCCCTGCAGGTCGTGCAGGGCAATGGTGGTGGTGACCGCCGCATCGAGAATGCCCTCGGGGATTTCTTTCACCGAGCCATCGGCCGCGGTGTAGAGCACGGCTGGGTTGGTCATGAGGTGGCCCACATTGCGCACGAACATGAGCGAGCGGCCATGCATGCGCAGCTCAGCGCCCGAGGGAGTCTTATAAACACGGTCGCCATTGAGGCCGCGGGTGAAGGTCTTGCCGCCCTTGCTCACCGACTCGGTGAGGCTGCCCCTCAGGATGCCCAGCCAGTTGCGGTAGGCCACGACCTTGTCGGAGCCATCGACCACGGCCACGGAATCCTCGAGGTCGAGAATGGTGGAGAGTGCGGCCTCCATCACCACATCGCAGACGCCCGCGGGGTCTTGCTTGCCGATGGGGGTCTCGCGGTTGATGGAGATTTCAAAGTGGATGCCGTTGTGGCGCAGGAGGATGGCCGAGGGCGCCGAGGCCTCGCCCTGGAAGCCCACGAACTGGGCGGGGTCCTTCAGGCCCGATGGGGTGCCGGAGGACAGCGCGACCTCCAGCGCACCGCCGACCACCCGGTAGCCGGTGGCCTGGGCATGGCTGCCCTGGGCCAGTGGTGCTGCCGAGTCGAGGAATGCGCGGGCGTAGGCAATGACCTTGGCGCCGCGCTGGGGGTTGTAGCCAGAGCCCTTCTCGCAGCCGCCCTCTTCCGAGATCACATCGGTGCCATAGAGCGCGTCGTAGAGGCTGCCCCAGCGGGCGTTGGCGGCGTTGAGCGCGTAGCGGGCGTTGAGGATGGGCACCACCAGCTGGGGGCCGGCCTGGGTCGCGAGCTCGGCATCTACATTGGCGGTGGTGGCCCGAACGCTCTCGGGCTGAGGCACGAGGTAGCCGATCTTCTCCAGGAATGCCTGGTAGGCCGCGGCATCCTTCACGGGGCCGGGGTGGGCCGAATGCCAAGCATCGAGCTCGGTCTGCAGGCGATCGCGCTCGGCCAGCAGGGCGATGTTTTCGGGGGCGAGTTCGGCCACGATCTTGTCGAGGCCGGCCCAGAAGGCCTCGGCCGAGATGCCCGTGCCCGGCAGGGCCTCGGTCTCGATGAAGGCGTGGAGGTCGGCGGCGACCTGAAGGCGGTGGCAGGAAACGCGGGCTGCAGACATCGAAGGCTCCAAAAGAAAAACAGGAATCCTCCAGTTTACCGGCAAGGACCCCGGCCCGAGGCCTGCGGGCGGGGGTTTGATTGTGGGCTTGCGCTGGCTGGATGGCCGCTCAGATGCTGGCCGCGGCGAGCGCCCCCTCGCGGATGGCGCGGCGGGCATCGAGTTCGCCGGCCAGCTTGGCGCCACCCACGACCTGCACGGCCGATTCGGCAAGGCCCAGGGCCTGGGCCACGGACTTCAATTCGTCCACCGACTCCTGGCCCGCGCAGAGCACCACGGTGTCCACATCGAGGCACTGGTCTTTGCCCTCGGCTCGGATGTGCAGGCCCGCGTCGTCCACAGCCACATACTCGGCGCCCGCAATCATCCTCACGCCGAGCTGCTTGAGAAGAATCTTGTGGGCCCAGCCCGTGGTCTTGCCGGGGCCTGCGCCCATCTTCTTGCCGTTGGGGTTGCGCTGGAGCATGACGACCTGGCGCCGTTGGGGGCGCGGCTGCGCGGGAGCGAGGCCGCCGCGATCGCTCACCTGGAGATCGACCCCCCAGTGTGCTGCCCACTCGGCGGTGGGCTGGTGGTGTTCTTCGAGCAGGTAGCTGCAGGTGTCCACACCAATGCCACCCGAGCCGATCACGGCCACGCGCTGGCCCGCGGTCTTGGCGCCGCTGAGCAGCTCGGAGTAGAGCACCACCTTGGGGTGGCGCGCCTGCCCTGCCCCGCCAAAGCCGGGCACCGAGGGCACGCGGGGCTTCACGCCCGAGGCCACCACCACATGGTCAAAGCCCTGGAGGGTGTCGCTTCCCGCCGGGGTGTTGAGCTTCACCGTCACGCCGGTGCGCGCAAGTTCATGGCGGTAATAGCGGATGGTCTCCTGGAACTCCTCCTTGCCTGGCACGGCGGCGGCCAGATTGAACTGGCCGCCGATGTCGCTGGCGGATTCAAACAAGGTGACCTCGTGGCCGCGGTCTGCGGCCACCGTGGCTGCCGTGAGGCCAGCCATCCCACCGCCCACCACGGCCACCTTCTTCTGGGCGCCGGGGGCCACGGGCTTGTAGACGATCTCGGTCTCGTAGCCGGCGCGGGGATTGACCAGGCATGTGGCGCGCTGGTTGCTGAAGGTGAGGTCTAGGCAGCCCTGATTGCAGGCAATGCAGGTGTTGATGGCCTCGGGCTTGCCCTCGGCGACCTTGCGGGCGAAGTCGGGGTCGGCCAGCAGCGGGCGGGCCATGGAAATGAGGTCGGCCTGCCCTTGGGCCAGGATGTCTTCGGCGACCTCGGGGGTGTTGATGCGGTTGGAGGCCATGACGGGGATGCGCAGCGCGGACTTGATGCGGCCGGTGAGGCTGCGGAAGGCCGCCCGGGGGACGGCCGTGGCGATGGTGGGCACGCGGGCCTCATGCCAACCAATGCCGGTGTTGAGCAGGTCGATGCCGGCTTTCTCCAGCGCCTGGGCGATGGCCACGATCTCGTCCCAGGTGTTGCCATCGGGCACGAGATCGATCAGGGACATGCGGTAGCAGATGACGAAGTCGGGACCACAGGCCTCGCGCACCGCGCGCACGATCTCCAGCGGAAAGCGCATGCGGTTCTCGAGGCTGCCGCCGTATTCGTCGGTGCGCTGGTTGGTTCGCGGGCAAATGAATTGATTGAGCAGGTAGCCCTCGGAGCCCATGATCTCCACGCCGCTGTAGCCGGCCTTCTGGGCCAGGCGCGCCGAGCGGGCGTAGTCGCGCACCGTGCTGCGAATCTGGGCGGTGGTGAGCGCCTTGGGCTTGAATGGGGTGATGGGCGAGGGAACGGTGCTTGCCGAGACCTGCAGGGGGTGATAGCCATAGCGGCCGCTGTGCAGGAGCTGGAGCAGGATGTGGGCACCGTGCTGGCGGGCCGCCCGGGTGATGCGGCGATGGCTCAGCACATGGATCCAGTTGGTCATCATGCCGCTGAATGGCAGCAGCCAGGCCCGCAGGTTCATGGCAAAGCCGCCCGTGATCATCATGGCCACACCGCCGCGGGCACGCTCCTCGAAGTAGGCCGCCAGCTTGGCGTGGTGCCAGAGGCGGTCTTCAAGGCCGGTGTGCATGCTGCCCATCACCATGCGGTTGCGCAGGGTAATGCCGCCCACCTGCAGGGGGGCAAGGAGCCGGCCAAATGTGGTGGAGCCGGTGCTGGAGCCAGTGCTGGAGGATTCAGTGCGGATGGGGATTGCGGGTGTGGCGCCCATAATTCAAACTCCCGTTTAAATGTTCGAAGAAGTGTAGCCGAGACCCCGAGTCCTAGAATCCAGGAGCCCCCCGTGCCACAGCGCCAGTTCGCGAGCTTTGCAGAGTTTTACCCCTACTACCTCAGCGAGCACGAGAACCTCGCCTGCCGCCGCCTGCACTTCATTGGCAGCACCCTGGTGCTGGGCTGGCTGGCCGCCCTCATCGCTACCGGCAATCCCTGGTTTCTGCTGGCTGGGCTATTCACCGGCTACGGCTTTGCCTGGGCGGGCCACTTCTTCTTTGAGAAAAACAGGCCCGCAACCTTCAAAAATCCCGTCTACAGCTTCATGGGCGACTGGGTGATGTATGCCGACATCCTGAGGGGGCGGCTGCGGATGTTCTAAGCCACGCTGAGGCTTGCGCGGCTCGGACCCCACAGCGAACTGTTCGGCTAATTCGCCACCACCTTCTCAGATTTCTTCTGGGCCTGCACATCCGCCGGAGCAAAGGGGAAACGCTGCCACTGCTTCTTTCCGTAGGCCTGCGTGAAGTCGCTGAAGTGCGGGCTGGCGGGGTCGGTGGACTGTGAGTAGGTCACAAAGCCCTCGGCCAGCGGATTGCCCGCGCTGTCCCAAGTCACGGTGTGGATGTAGCTGTTGCCATAGACCACGTTGTACTTGCCCGACTGCAAGAGGCTATCAGCCGCCCCCTGGGTGGAGATGATGGTGAAGGCACCCGTGCCCCCCTCGCCTCCGGGGATGGGGATCGGCGCGTTGCCCGGACCGCGATTCACGCCCGAGATCTGAAGGGCAGAGAGCGGCGCATCGAGTGCCACACCGGCCGCCACGATCTCGTCGGCCGCAGCAATGAATGCCTGGATGGCCTGCGGGTTGGTGGGATTGAGGCCTCGGGGCGTGGTGAAGGCCGAGTCGCCCGTCGCCGAAAAGCCCGTGGCGAAGATATCCGTGGGCAGGGGAATGGGAAGTGGGTTGGCCGGCAGCGGCAGGCCCAGCGGCAGGGTCAGGGTCATGCCCCCCAGACTGATGGATGGCGGAGCATTGAGCTTGCGCCAGAACTCGCGCCAGATGTGGCTGCCGGGTTTGGCGGCGGCGTCCACATTGTCTCGGCCATCCCACCCGGCGAGCACCTGGCAGGCGCGTGCCGCGTTGGCATTCTGGGCCACCAGCGGATTGGCGCAGATGGCGCCGGGTGCGGTGCCAATCACGCCGTCTTTGGCGATCTCCCAGCTGTAGATGTCGCTGCGCAGAACAACCTCCTGGAGGTTGGTGGCCATCACCTTGTTGGGATTGAAGAAGTCGGTGTTGTTCACCGCCAACTTGCCGCCCATGGCGCCATCGGGGCCACTGAGACCATCGCCCCGAATGGCCCGCTCGGCCTGCAGGATGCAGAGCCGGGTGCGCAGGGTGCGGGGTGCATTCTCATCACCGATGATGCGGGCAAAGCCCGTGAGCCGCTCGCGGGGATTTGTCAGCCAATACGAGTCGTTGCAGTTGTGCACGTAGTCGTCGCGCTGGATCTTGGGCAGATTCCCAGGGCCAAAGATGCCGGGCACCGGGGCATCGGCATCGGTATCCCACTCGCACTGGGAGAGCGAGCCCGCCATCACAGGCAGGCCCGGGGCCACCTGGGCCACCACCTGGCCCACCAGGGTGGCAGCGCAGGGCGAGGGCGGCGCGAGCTTGGCATCGGGCACGTTGGGTACCACCGTCACATCGCCGTAGTAGGCCTTGCCGTTGGGCCCACTGGCCACGGTGTTCACCCAGGGCACGCCCAATTCCGTGCCGTGCAGCGAAATGAATTCGTCGAGCGACTTGGCACGGTTCCACTCACCAAACTGGTTGATGAGGCGGTCGTTTTCCAGGTTCGCATCGCGGATGGTGTAGGCCACGGCCGGCGACCAGGTGAGGATGGGCACACCGGCTGCGCCCAGGGTGAACATCGGCCCGTAGTGGCTCTTGTAGAGCGTGCGGTTCTGGGTGGTGAGGCTGCCATCGGCCTGCTTGACCTCGATGGTCAGCGGCACGGCCGTCATGTCCCGCATCTCGCCATCATAAAAATACTGCGTGGGGTTGGATGGATTGAGCACCAATTCATAGAGCGTGAATCGATAGGCGGTGGAGACCGTGTGGCTCCAGGCCACGGCCTTGTTGAAGCCAATGAGCACCGCAGGCACGCCGTAGAGCGAGGAGCCCATGATGTCGAGCTCGCCCGGGATGGTGCTGTGGCTGATGTAGAGCCGCTCGGTGCCGCGCCAAGGGAAGTGCGGGTTGCCAAAGACGATCGGCTGGCCCGTGGCCGAGACATCCTTGCCGAAGGCATACATATTGCTGCCGAACTTGTCGTGCTCCTTTAGGCGGCCCAAGCCCCCCGGGTCGGACTGGAGCGCAGCGGTTTTCTGCGCCACCGCCTCGGGGCTGAGCTCCGAGACGCCCGGCAGGCTGGGCGCCATCCCCAGGGCCTGCTGCAGCATGGAAAGAATGCCCTGGATGGGCTCGAGGATCGTGTTGATCAGATCGCGCAGGGGCTCGGGGAGCTGGCCCAGCACCGGGGCGAGCAGGCCGGTGGCCGTATCCACGCTGGGCGGCTGGGTGTTGGCGATCTCGTTCACAAAGACCGAGCTGCTCGCCAGGATCGAGAGCCGCACAAAGCGGCGATACATGTCGGCCTCGGTGATGGGCTGCAGGAAGGCCTCTTGGGCACAGGCGGCATGGCGGCCGGCGTGCTGGCCGCCCTTCAACTCCGCCATGTATTGGTTGAAGCCTGCGGTGTAGCCAGTGACCAGCTCTTTGAAGTCGGCCTTGGTTCGGTCGCGGGTGCGCTGCCAGGCGGCATCGTCGGCCACAAACTTCCAGAAGAAGTCTGAAGAAATGTTGTCGGCGCTCGAGCCATTGGGCTCGATGAGGTAGCTGCCCTTGTCGCCTCCCACCCCAAAGAACTTGGCCCGCTCTCCGCGGATGGTGATGAAGTCTTCCATCATCACGCAGAGGTTGTCCTCGGCGAAGGCGTAGCCCTGGCCAAAGCCCAGGTCGCCATAGGAGTTGGCGGTGATGTGGGGGATGCCCATGTCGGTGCGCACAATGGTGGCGGAGTACTTGCCCTCGGGCTTCTGGCCGCCCCCGCCCCCGCCAGTGCTCAGGTCATCCCCGCCGCAGGCGGCCAGCAGCAACGCTGCCGCCACCGAGGCGACCACAGGCTTCATCGCGGACCTCAAAGCAAGGCCGAACTTTTGAGAAACAGCAGAGGGCTGGTGCATCGACATCTCCAATGAATGGATTTCAATGCACGCAGACTGCCCCACCCGCTCTCCCCTGCCCAGCAAGGGAGCCTTTCACTCGGGAAAGCCCTGCCGGAGCACCGGGGCCGGGGTGCCGGGGCGGCGGGCCTTCTACCTCGCGCGGCGAAGCAGCCGGCCCAGATCGTCCAGGTAGGTGTAGACCACGGGGATCACCAAGAGCGAGAGGAAGGTGCTCGTGATGAGCCCGCCGATCACGGCCACGGCCATGGGCTGACGGAAGCTCGGATCGGCCCCCAGGCCCAGGGCGATGGGCATCATGCCGGCGCCCATGGCGATGGTGGTCATGATGATGGGCTGGGCCCGCTTGCGGCAGGCATCGAGCAGGGCATCGTGGCGAGAGAGCCCGGCCTGCTCGGCAATCACGGCGTAGTCGACGAGCAGGATGGAGTTCTTGGTGGCGATGCCCATCAGCATGATCAGGCCAATGAGCGAGGGCATGGAGAAGGCGCTGTTGGTGGCCAAGAGCGCCACAAACGCCCCGCCCAGAGACAGCGGCAGCGCTGCCAGGATGGTGATGGGCTGCAGCACGCCCTTAAAGAGCAGCACCAGCACCAGGTAGATGCAGACCACGCCAGTGAGCATGGCCAGGCCGAAACTCGCAAAGAGCTCGCCCATCACCTCGGCATCGCCCACCGTGGTGCGGGAGACGCCCGCGGGCAGATTCAGAAGGCTCGGGAGCTTCTCCACCTGCGCAATCACATCGCCCAGCGGCAGGCCATTGAGCTCGATGTCGATGTTCACATTGCGCAGCCGGTCGTAACGGTTGATCTGCGCGGGGCCGGCCTCGATGGAGATGTCTGCAATGGCGCGCAGGGGCACGGGGCCCGCACTGCCCATCACCGTGATCTGCCCCAGCATCGCCGGGTCCTGGCGGGCCCAGTCGGGGAGCTGCACGCGGATGGGCACCTGGCGCGACGAGAGGTTCAACTTCGGCAGGGCCGTGTCGAAATCGCCGCTGGTGGCCACACGCAGGGCATCGGCGATCTGGGCGCTGGTCACACCCGCGGCTGAGGCGCGAGCCGAATCGGGGCGGACCACCACCTCGGGCCGCACGAGGCTTGCCGAGCTCTTGATGTTGCCCAGGCCCGGAATGGTGCGCAGGTCGCGCTCCACCGCGCGGACTGCGGCTGTGAGGGCAGTGCCGTCTTCGGAGGCGAGCACGAGGATGTATTTCTCGCCCGAGCTGCCCAGGCCCACCGAGACGCGAGCACCGGGAATGTCGGCAAGCAGGCGGCGCAGGTCGGCCTCGATGGCCTGCTTGCGAATGCCGCTGCGCTCCTCGCGCGGGGCGAGCGTGAGGGTGAGCGTGGCCTTGCGCGCCTCGGCGGCGCCGCCCGGAAGGAACGGATCGCTGCCCGCAGCGCCCCCGCCCACGGCGGTGTAGACCTGACGCACCTGGGGGTGGCTTGCGACCTTGGCGCGGGCGAGCTCGGCGAGCTGACGCGTGTCCTCGAAGCGGCTGCCGGGCGGCAGCTCCAGCGAGATCTGGGTCTGCGAGAAATCATCGGGCGGGATGAACCCAGAGGGCAGCAGCGGCACCAGGGCAATGGAGAACACAAAGAAGAGGCCAGCGCCCAGGGTGGTCTTCCAGCGATGCTTCAAGCACCAGTCGGCGAGCTTCAGGTAGCCGGCCATGAAGCGCGAGGGAGGCTCGTCTTCGTGGGTGCTCACCTTCGGCGGCTTCATGATGTAGGCCGCCATCATCGGCGTGAGCAGGCGCGCCACCAGCAGCGAGGCAAACACCGCGAGTGCTGCCGTCCAGCCGAACTGCTTAAAAAACTTGCCGGGGATGCCCGCCATGAATGCGGTGGGCAGGAAAACCGCAATCAGGGTGAAGGTCGTGGCGATGACCGCCAGGCCAATCTCGTCGGCTGCCTCGCGGGCAGCCACGAGGGGGGGCTTGCCCATCTTCTGATGGCGCACGATGTTCTCGATCTCGACGATCGCGTCGTCCACCAGAATGCCCACCACCAGCGAGAGGCTCAGCAGCGTGACCACATTGATGGAGAAGTCGAAGAGGACCATTCCGAAGAAAGCCGGCAGGATGGAAAGCGGCAGTGCCGTGGCCGCCACGAAGGTGGCGCGCCAGTCGCGCAGAAAGAACCAGACCACGATGATGGCGAGGATCGCGCCCTCGTAGAGCAGGGCCAGCGAGCCCTCGTAGTTCTCGCGCACGGGGTCGACCATATTGAAGGTCTCGCCAAACACCAGGTCGGGGTTCTCGCTGCGGATCTTGGCGATCTCGGCCTTGACCTTCTCGTGGAGCTCGACCTCGCTGGCGCCCCGGCTGCGCGAGATCTCAAAGCCCACCACGGGCTTGCCATCGAGCAGGGCAATGCTGCGTCGTTCGGCAATGGTGTCCTTCACCTCGGCAACCTCTTCCAGGCGGATGCTGCGGCCCCCCGCCAGAGGAATCTCCATGGCAGAGAGCTCGGCTGCCGTTTTCACAGTGGCGAGGGTGCGCACGGCCTGCTCGCTGCCGGCGAGGTCTACGCGGCCGCCCGAGGCCTCTTGCTGCACGGCCCGCAGCTGGCGGCTGATGTCTGATGCCGTCACGCCCAGGGAGAGCATGCGGGCGGGGTCGAGCGCCACGATCACCTCGCGGGTCACACCGCCCACCCGGGCCACACGGCCCACGCCATTGATGCCCAGAAGCCGGCGTGCGACCTCGTTTTCCACAAACCACGAGAGCGACTCTTCGTCGCGGCTGGCCGAGCCAATGGAGTAGGCGATGAAGGGGGTGGCGGCCAGGTCGAGCTTGGAGATCACCGGGTCGCGCAGATCGCCGGGGAGATCGGCACGGATGCGGTTGACGGCATCGCGCACGTCGTCGAGCGCCTCGTTGGTGGTCTTCTCGAGGCGGAACTCCACCGTGATGGTGGCCAGGCCATCTTGCAGCTTGGTGTAGATGTGCTTGACGCCCGAGATGGTGGCCACGGCGTTTTCGATCTTGCGCGCGACCTCGGTCTCGAGCTGGCCCGGAGCCGCGCCGGGCAGCGCGGCCGACACGCTGATCGTGGGCAGATCGAGGTCGGGAAAGTTCTGGATCTTCATGGCCGAAAAGCCCATGAAGCCCGCAATCACGAGCAGGACAAAGAGAACGATCGCGGGGATCGGGTTCTTGATCGACCAGGCGGAGAAATTCATTGGGCAGTGGCGGGTGCGATGGTCACGCGGTCGCCATCGGCGAGGAATGCACCGCCCCGGGCCACGATGTTGTTGTCCACGGAGATGGTGGCGGCACCCTCACCCTCAGAGTCGAGGCCGGCGATGCCCACAAAGTCGCCGTCGCGGGCGAGGACCTTGACCTTCACCGAGCGGATGCGCGCAAAGCCCGATTCTGCAGGCTCGGCAGGTTCGGCGATGAGCACCATCTCAAAGCCATCGCGCAGGACCAGGGCCGTGGCGGGCACGGCCAGCATCGGGGTCTGGGTGATGCGGATTTCACCGCGCAGGAAGCCCCCTGCCCGCAGGGATGGGTGGGGCGGAAGATCCACCAGCACAGGGCCTGTGCGGCTGCCCGAGGCCACCGCGGGCGAGACCGCCCGTACGGTGCCCACCAGGCTTGCCGGCTCGGCGGCACCCGGCGGCAGGGCGATGTCGACCGACATGCCGGGCTGGACCCGCGAGAGCTCCTCGGCGGTGAGGTCGGCCCGCCACTCCAGGCGGCCCTTCACGATGAGGCGAAAGAGCTCCTGGCCGACCGAGGCCACCGCCCCCAGGGCTGCGGTGCGGCTGGAGATGAGGCCATCGTCGGGGGCAGTGATGCGGGTCTGGGCAAGCCGGATGTCGGCCGAGCGCAGGCGTGCGCGGGCGCTCTCGGCGCGGGCCTCGACGGTGGAGACAGCGGTTTCGGCCGCAAGCAGCGCCTGGGCGCTCACCATGCCCTGCTCGCGCAGGCTCTTCTGGCGCTCGAGGTTGGCGCGGGCCTCGGCGGCCTGGGCTGTGGCCTCGCGCACAGCAGCGGCTGCCTGGTCGCGCTCGGCGCGAACGCTGGCGGATTCGTATTCGGCGAGCAGGTCGCCCTTCTTCACCTGCTGGCCCACCTCGGCCACGATGCGGGCCATGGCGATGCCAGGGATTTCGGCACCAATGATGGCCTCGCGCCAGGGCTGGATGGCGCCGCTGGCGCCCAGCCGCTGCGACATGGTGCGCTGGGCGGGGCGCAGGGTCTGGACGGTGAGAGCCGAGGCGCCGGGGGCTGCGGATGTGGCTGAGTTCGTCTCTGCCCCGCCCTTTGACTTATTGCCCTGCCCTCCCCCGCCGGAGATGACCAGCGCGGCCACGGCGCCGAGGGCTGCCGCACCGGCGAGGCCCAATAGGAGACCGACGCGCTTTTGAGAGATGGCGGGGAAATCTTTGTCGAGCAGCCGCTGCGCGAATCTTGGGGGGGAGAGTTTCATCGGGTTTGGCGTTTGGTGTCGCGGTAGAAGTTTTCGTGGGACCCCAGGGCCTCCAGCATGACCAGGCGCACTTGGTCATCGCGGGTGTAGCCCAACAGGTAGAGCTGGCTGCCGATCTTGAATTTGTAGACCCAGAGTTGGGCAAGGTCGCCCTTCTTTCGTTCACCCAGGCTCGGGTCTTGGGCAATCGACTCGACCGCTTGATCGACGGCTCCCTGCAGGCCGGGCAAGAGCTTTTTATATACGCGGGCAAAGCGGCGCGTCTGCAGCACCTGGTGCGGCATTGCCCAGTTTATTTCTTGCCGCGCGGCACGAAGGGCGTCGCTTCGTCGGGCGACTCGGCCATCGACATCAGAGACTCGGCGATGAACGAGGCCGGCAGATCCGGGTTGTCGAGTGCGGCACGGCCGACCTTGGCCCAGAACTCCACCTGGCCCTGCACTGTGCGGAATTCGGCCTTGGCCGCGGCCCTGGCTTCGGCCACCAGGGTTTCATCAATTCGAACCGACACACTCGACATGGGAGACGCTCCTTTACCACAATTGTAGACGGGATTTGCCTACTGAACTAGCCGCCTTGGCATCGGGCGGCTGACACCCCCGTCCTTTTATTTGGCTGCGTAACGCGGGTAGTCCGTGTAGCCCTTCTCTGCGCCGCCATAGAAGGTGGCCTGATCGGGCGTGTTGAGCGGCCAATTGTTTTTGAAGCGCGCCACCAGATCGGGGTTGGCGAGGAAGGGCACGCCATAGGCGACCCAGTCGGCCGCGCCCGAGGACACGGCGGCATCGCCCATCTCGCGGGTGTAGCCGTTGTTCACCAGGGTGGTGTGGCCACCGGCCGCCTTGAAGGTGGCGCGAAGGGCGGCGAAGTCCACTAGGTCGGTCGCGCGCTCGCCACCCGTCTGGCCCTCGATGATGTGCAGATAGGCGAGCTTCTGGCTGCCCAGGAACTGGGCCACGGCCGAGAAGGTCTCGGCGGGCTTGGCATCGGCGATGTCGTTGAAGCCCGAGACCGGCGAGATGCGGCAGCCCACGCGTTGGGCGGGGGCATGGCGGAGCACCTCGGCCACGACCTCCTTCAGAAAGCGCAGGCGGTTGTCGACCGAGCCGCCGTAGGCATCGGTGCGCTGGTTGCTGCCACTGCGCAGGAACTGGTCGATCAGGTAGCCGTTGGCGGCGTGGACCTCGACCATGTCGAAGCCGGCAGCCATGGCGCGGCGGGTGGCCTCGCCATAAGCAGAGACCACCTCGCGGATCTGGGCCTCGCTCATGGCCTGGGGCTCGGAGCAATCCACGAAGCCTTCGACCGTGTAGGCCTTCATGTTGGCGCGAATGGCCGAGGGGGCCAGGGGCGCGGCGCCGCCCGGCTGGAAGCTGGTGTGGGAAATGCGGCCCACATGCCAGAGCTGCAGGCAGGCCTTGCCGCCCTGGGCATGGATGGCCGAGACCACGGATTTCCAGCCTGCCTCTTGGGCATCGGTGTGGATGCCGGGGGTGGCGATGTATCCCTGGCCCGTGGGGTGCACCTGGGTGGCCTCGGTGATGATGAGGCCTGCGCTGGCGCGCTGGGCGTAGTACTCGGCCATGAGTGCCGTGGGCACGCCGCCCTCGCCGGCGCGGCTGCGGGTGAGCGGCGCCATCACCATGCGGTTGGCAAAAGAGAGGTCACCAACGGTGAGGGGGCTAAAGAGGGTCGTGGACATGGGAGGACTCCGGTGGGGGTGAGATGCCGCACTGTGGCAGATGTGGGGAATGTCCGCGTGCGAGGGGCGTGGGGGCAGCGTTCAAAAGGATTGAATGGGGGGCTCACTATGGACCTCCCCATCATTTTGGATTGTGTTCTCCCTGACCCCGACCGCCTCGAGCATTTCGACGAGAGACCTTGAACTCTTCAACAAGGTCGTCTTCGGCAACCTGATGGGCTTTTAATGCTTGCTCCAATGCCGTTCCTGCCTCTCTGAGCTGCGATACCTCAGCGGCGGTCTTGTTGCTTACGGGGACGAAGTAGCCAATGGTCTGGCCGTGTCTTTTCACAGCCACTGGGCTCTTGGCAGAAAGGTATGTGGCCAAATCGGCGCGGAATTCACGAACGCCCACTTTGATGGTTTCCATAGAGACAGGCTCCCCGTTGATTGTGTACCACGAGTGTACACAATGACGTGGGGCTGAGGGGTTTTTGCACAGCCACTTGCGCTTCTCGGCACTGTGCCGAACGGGTCGAGTGATGTCACTCCACCAGATGGCCTACGCGCTCCACACTGCGCTGCCTGCTCAGCTCTTGGGCAACTAACCCTTGGCTTTGCCGGCGATTCGGCGTAGTCTTACACCCTCTTGGGGCCGACCTGGTTTCGACGTGGGTCAAGAAGGGGCACAGGGCATGCCGAGGACCGATACCCTCGTAAATCCATTCGGAAATCAATAAACGCCAACGACGAGCGTTTCGCACTCGCTGCTTAACCCAGCGGGCGCTGCACTGGTTCTCTAGCGGGCCAGGCGGGGTAACCCGCAGCAGTGTCATCTCACGCTAGATCGTCGTTGCAGAAGCCGTGGCTGCAACGCCTAAAACCAGCGGATCGCTGTTGGCCGGCCTGTTTGTTGGCTAAGCCTGCGGTTAAATCCAAATAAACAAACTACGCATGTAGAACTGGTCTTGGAAGTCTTGCGGACGCGGGTTCGATTCCCGCCGGCTCCACCATTACAAAGGGCTCAGACCTGGTTCCGAGCCCTTTTTGTTTGCCTGAAACCCCAGTGTTGGCGCGGGTCTAGCCCGCCCGGGCTGCGGATTTGGCGCCCCCAGAAGCGCCAGAAAACCGGCCCAACAGACGAGACTTCGTCTCTTTTCTCTGTTGACTTGCTGATAGCAGCAGCCCCGAGCACGCAGTTATACCGATTCCGGGACTAGGGTTTGAAAACAACTCGGCTTACCAATCTGGCAACCACTGAGGGAACCGGCCCCTAAGGTCGGCCTTGGACGAGTGAGCTAAATCCACCACTTCAGGATACAGGTCAGAGGAATACGACAGCCCCAAATACGCAGCAGTCTCCTTGAGGTGGTTTTTCATTGCAGTTGATAAAGACACACTTTTTGCTCTAACTAAAACATCTGCCAGGCGCCGATCTCCAGTAACTATCGTGAAGTTATCCCTGCCGTGAAGACACGCAAGCCAAATACCCATCGCAGCAATCAACATGTCGTAGGTACTGGCAGGGTTACTATTTTTTTTCGATTGACCCCTGTCACGAGTAATTTTGTACGCATTGTTGATGGGTGAGATTAAATCGACGCAGAGGACGTGATACCTATCGAGCTCAACCTGATTGAGGCGTGAGGAATTGTGGATCGCCGCTCTGAAGCTCTGCCGAACCTTTGAAAATTCTTTGGGCGTAAGCGTATTCACCTTCTTTACGTGGGCATTCCATGTCCGACCCCAGCGATACTTCTCAAAAACTGAAAAAACCTCAGCTATGCAAAAGTTAGATATTAAAAATCGAACTTTAATTTCGGAGGACTGGCCCTCCATTAACTTCGACGCTCGCGCTACGAGAGTTTTATTTCTTGTAGTTTTCGGTGAGAAATAAGCCGCAACCACATTGGCGTCGAGTAGAACGTAGTGAAATCTCACTTTTCACCCCCTGACAATTTAAACCCTGCGAAAGATTGATGATTTAACCTAATAATCCAGGAATTCTCTAGATAAATTACTCCTTTTAAAAAATAAATTTTGTATCGAGACTCAAACCCTGAAGACTTCCAATCGCTGCTCACCCCACCCTAGAGGCAGGCGGTTTCGTGTGAACCACAAAATACTGAGCCCCTCAGGTTATTCCCCCTTCAAGATCTTCTGAATCAAATCGGGAGCAAGTATGGTCAAACGCAGGAGTTCGTTAACCGTGGATGGATGCAGCCCCTCCCTGCGCGATATCTCACTGCCGCTTTCTACCCTTCCCTCATCCAAGAGCCATTGCCAATAAAAGGCCCGGCTCAACGCAGTGAGGAGTGGCATTTCGAACTGGGGTTTCTCTTGCGGTCCGATGCCGTCAGCCGGCAACGCCGGATTTGGCTCAATCACATTCTTGATTCCCTTGCGCCGGTGGCGGATCGGAATAACCGTCCTCACTACTGGTCGCTCGCCCTCAGCTGAGGGCTCTATGTTGATTGTCTGAATCTCCCCGACAACCTTGATCATATCCATCCGGCCCCGGTTTCCCGCCGCACGAGCTCAGGTAGAATTCCATTCGGTCGGAGCTGATTAAGCGACACGTTCCAATCAATCCACTTCCAGGTAATTTCCAATTCCTGATCTGACAGGACAACGCGCTCGATCAAAGTCTCGATGATCTTTCGCTGCTCTTGTGGGTAGAGCTCATTCCAAATTGCCGCCATGTTTTGCATCGCCTGGTAAACCGTTAGCTCGCTGATATCCGGGCGCACCTTCTCCACCTCCAGGATGGCGCTCTCAAGAATTGAGGGTGACTTCAGAACCCCATAAACCTGATCAAGCACCAGGCGATCAACCTCCTTCATAGCAAACATCATGGATCGTCGGGTTGGCTGGGCCTTGCCTCCGTAACCCAGCAATCGGTAATAGCGAAACTTTTGCCCTGTCTTGCCTCGGAACCATGTTGCCAACATGTAATCACCCCCGTCAAGTAGACATGTTGCTTGCGGACAAATTTGCTTGTTTGGGGTTTTGCCAGTTGTGGACGGGTGGCAAGTTCCCGTTGGCCGCGTGGGGCCGGTGTCTTCGTTGTAATCCTTGATCCAGTCTTCGGTGACGCCTCGCACCTCCTCAAGGCCTGAGAAGAGGTAGGCATCCAAGACCTCGTGTCGATATGTGCGGTTGAACCGCTCGATGAAGGCGTTTTGGCTCGGCTTGCCGGGCTGGATGTATCGGAGTTCGATGTGATTGTCTTCGCACCATTGGGCAAGCACTGCCGACCGCAGCTCGGGGCCGTTGTCTAGCCTCAGGGCTTGCGGCAGGCCGTAGACCTCGCCGAGCTGCTCCAGAGTGCGAACTACCCCGGCCGCGGGTAGGCTTGTGTCGATCTCGATGGCCAAGACCTCTCGGTTGTAGTCATCGATCACGTTGAGTGTCCTGAAGGGCTTGCCGTAGTAGAGCGTGTCGTGCATGAAGTCGAGCGCCCAGACGACGTTCTTGGTGTCGGGCGCCACCAGCGGGATGCGAGGCCCTGGGTTGCCCATTAGGCAGCCGTCTCTTTGTGCGGCGGGGAAGGTTTAGGCCCATGTCCTTGTACACACGCCAGACGCGCTTATGGCTCCAGGCATACCCGTGGTTCCTCATCCAGTAGTAGCAGAGCTCAAAGCCAGAAACCCAAAACCCCGGCCATGCTTGGCAATGATCTGGTTCAACACATCGACCACGGGCGCATCGCGCTCGGCCTTGTCGGCAGGCTTTCGATAAAAGCTCGCCCTGGCAAGCCCAACGCACCTACAAGCCCTCTGAAGCGTCAATCCTTCCTCGCCAACCAGATACTCCACCGCTTCTCTCTTACCGGCTGGCGTCAGAGCTTTTTTGCAATCAGCCCCATCATCGCCTTGTTCTCAAGGGTGAGGTCGGCCACGAT
>JAIXOP010000001.1 GCA_027486725.1 Burkholderiales bacterium
CAAGAACTACTACGTCTACCAAAACAACACCACGAACACGCAAGTTATCGTGGACAAGAACGTAGTCACCAACAACAACGACCGGACAGACACCGACCCCGTCGTGTTGTCGAAGGGTATCAACGGCGCGCCAGGAAGAGTCCTTTCCGATGCGGGAGACGTGAATGGCGACGGCTATGACGACATCATCATTGGTGGAAGCTTTAACAACTATGTCGTATTCGGTTCCTCTGCAGGGACTCCGTTGGTCCCTGTGTCCACGCTCACGGGCGGGAATTCCAGCAATGGTTTTGTCATCACCACTCCTTCCTCAAGTATTGGGGCTGTGTCTGGTGCCGGCGATTTGAATGGCGATGGTTTGGCCGATTTGCTGGTAGGTGTCGATGGTGTAACTGTTGGAGGGAAAATCATGGCGGGTGCAACCTATGTTGTGTACGGTAAAACCAGCACCTCCGCTGTGAACGTGGAGACCCTGGGCACGGGCGGATACACCATCAATGGTGAATCAGATGTTCGCGGTTACTACAGTGGGTCTGCTGTATCTAACGCAGGCGATGTGAATGGCGACGGTATTGAAGACTTGCTCATTGGCGCACGTGACGCCGGTAGCATTTCATCCGAGGGCAAGGTTTACGTCGTGTTTGGTCAAACCGGAACGACAACGGTCAACTTAGGCACTGTCAACAGTGGTGTCGGTGGCTTTTCAATCACCACAGGTACTGCGAACTCGGCTATTGGCGCGCAGCTTTCCAATGCAGGCGATGTCAATGGCGATGGTTTGTCGGATGTGATCGTTGAGTCGTCTGTGGTAGGCAGCTATGTGGTGTTCGGTAAGACCAACGGCACGGCCATTAATCTGGATGCTCTGGGCACCAACGGATTCAGAATCAGTCAAGAGTCAACGACAGAGACACGGGTGTCCCATGCGGGTGATGTGAATGGCGACGGTTTGGCCGACTTGGTTGTTGGCGCTAGAACTGCCGCATCTTATATCTCGGGAAATGGTTTCACGATGAATGCGGGCCGTGCGTATGTGGTGTTTGGTAAATCGGACACCACGGCGCTCAACCTGTCCGCCGTGGCGGCAGGCAGCGGGGGCTTCGTGATGAACGGAGAATCGGCCTTGGCTATTAACAACCCTGGTAATGCGGGTACTTCTGTATCTTACGCAGGGGACATCAACGGCGACGGCTTAGCGGATCTGATCGTCTCTGCTTCCTTTTCAACTGTTGCAGGCCAAATGAGCGCAGGCAAAGTCTATGTGGTTTATGGTCAATCAGGCACGTCCGCCATTGAGTTGTCCGCTGTTGCCGCCGGTTCCGGTGGCTTTGCGATCTGGACAGGTTTGCCAGGTGGGTTGGGAAGTGACTTTGCAGGCGTGACGAATGCAGGCGATTTGAATGGCGATGGCTATGACGATTTGTACATTGGTTCAAGTAGCGGTACCAGTACTTATGCGGTCTATGGCAGCGCTTCGCGCATCAGCGGCAACATCGCAGCTGGCACTGGCACCAGCGCAGATGAGATGGTGATCGGTACCTCTGGCAACGACACACTCACCGGCAACGGCGGCATTGACCGCTTCAACGCAGGTCGTGGCAACGACACCATCGTGTTGCAAGCGTCTGACGCAACCAACTTGGCCAACAACACTGTGGCCAGCCTCAAAGCCATGGTGGACGGTGGACAAGGGTTTGACACGATTCGCTTGAGCGGTGGCGCAAACCTCGATTTGTCCGCGATCAGCAATGTGAGTGGCAGCGCTTCGGATGGTTCCAGCCGCATCAACAGCATCGAGCGCATTGACATGGCTACCGATACAGCGGCCAACACGCTGACCATCGCGAGCAAGGACGTGAACGACATGGCGGGCTTCAACAGCATCCGCACCGGCACCGTCAGCGCCGATGGCAGGACTTGGTTCAATAAGAACAGTGGGACCGCGCTGAGCGACACCACCAAGTTCCACCAGGTCGTGGTGGATGGTGACAGTGCCGACAGCGTAAATTTGAAGTCGGGCGCAGGCACTTGGACCAACGCAGGCACTGTCAACAACGGCAGCAGCGATTACGTGGTCTGGCAAAACAGCGCCACCAGATCGCAAGTGATTGTGAAGTCTGGCGTCATGGTGAACGCCAACGTGGCCCCCGTGTTGCTGGACTTGAACCGTGACGGCACCATTGGCTACGCCCCTGCTGTGATGGACATCAACAGCGATGGCACCTTGGATGCCACCCACTGGGCGGCACCGCAAGACGGCGTGCTGGTGTGGGACAAATACGCAGACGGCGTGGTGCACAACCACAGCCAGTTTGCGTTTGCTCAAAACGGTGGCACCGACTTGCAAGGTCTGGCGGAGGTGTTTGACACCAACCACGACGGCCAGTTGAACGCAGCCGACGCGAAGTTTGCCGAGTTCAAGGTTTGGCAAGACGCCAACGGCAACGGCGTGAGCGACGTTGGCGAGGTGCGCAGCCTGGCCGATGTGGGTATCACTTCGTTGAACTTGGTGAGCGACGGTGTGGCACGCACACCCGCAACCGGTGTGCACGAAGCCGGTCAGTCTTCCGCCACTTTGGCCGATGGCTCCACCATGGTGGTGGCCGATGCCAGCTTTGACTTCCACACAGCCACGGCAGCCGAGCAAGCCTCGCACGCCATCGCCCAGGGTGAGAACGTGTTCAAGCTCAGCAGCGGCATGTCATTGGACTTGTCTGGCGTGATCCAAGCGGCCAAGCTGGCTGCGCTGGACTTGTCTGCCGACACGGCTGCCAGCACGGTCAAGCTGTCATTGGCTGATGTGTTGGGTGCAGACGGTGCACAGGCTTTGGCCTCGGGCAACGCGGTGCACCAGCTCAAGCTGATCGGCGACATCAACGACACCGCTGTGTTCAGTGCCAACGACTCGAGCAACACCGGCGCCTTGGTGAACGACAATGGCCACGACTATGCCCTGTACACCGCCACCAACGTATCGGCTGCCCAGCTGCTGGATGACCAGCACATGCCTGTCTCGTGATTGGGTGTGTGAATGATTGGGGGTGCGCCGATCGCCGTAGCGCAAGCATCGGCGGCCCCCAATTTTTAGCGGACAGTCGTTCTGAACCACTTCACCCCCCCACAACTTCTGAGTCAAATTTCAGAGTTCTTCTCGTCATATGGCACCAAAAGGTCTCTCCCTTGAAGCGGCCCTCCACGCGCTTCATGGCCTGGTCGTAAAGGCCCTCCAGCGCGGCTTTGATCACCAACAGCTTCGTGACCAAGGTGGTTGTGAATGCAACCAACGCCGTGATCACCGAGGCTTCACCATTTGTGATCAAACAGTCGCCATCGGGCATGACGCCTTTGAAGCTCGATTTGAATGGCGACGGCAAAATCGCCAATGGACACGAGTTATTTGGCTCGGCCACGGTGCTCAAGTCGGGCGAAGTCGCGACCGATGGCTTCCATGCCTTGCGTGATTTGGACGATAACCAGGACGGCCTGATCGACACCAATGACGCTGCGTTTGCCAAGCTGAAGGTCTGGGTCGATGCCAACGGCAACGGCGTGGCCGATGAGGGCGAACTCAAGTCGCTGCAAGAGCTGGGCATCGTCTCGATGAAGCTGAATGCGCAAACCTCGGACATGCACCAAAACGGCAACACCCGGGGCTTGATCTCGGAATACACCACAGCCGATGGCAAAACCCACCAACTGGTGGACGTGTGGCTGTACGTGGCCGATCAGACCACCAAAGTGCAGAACAAGCCATATGAACTGAGCGACGAAGCGTTGGCCCTGCTGAGCATGCCGCCGACCGACGGTGTGAACATGCTGGTGCTGTCCGGCGCTGCCAACGACAAGGTGATGCTGACCGAGGGCGAGTGGACCGACACCAACACCGGGGTCAACCCAGACGGCCACAACTACGCCGTTTACAGCGGCACCACCGACTCCTCAGCCCAGTTGCTGATCGACCAACACATGCTGCAGTCTCACCAGACCAGTTAAACCCCAAAAAGGGCTGCCACAAGCGGCCCTTTTTGCATCTTGAAAAGAGGTGTATCCCGGCTTGGGTTATGCCGCTTTTCTACCCACCAGAACATATTGGAGCGGCAGGGTCAGTTTGGCAAATTTGGCCTCGTCCACGCCCGCCCACTTGGCTGCGGGCATCAACTGCTCAATCAGGGCTTGCCCTTTTTCAGCGTCAAAGATTCGAGGGATCACTTTTTCAACCTGCAGCCCTTGTCCTTGCAGCAAGGCCACCATATCGGCCAGTGTGAACCACCGTATGTGGGTACGATCGAACAAGCCTTGAGATTGCCGAGGCCAAGTACCGCGCAGCAAATGCAGCCAAACACTCCAGTGCTGGACATTGGGTATGCAGACCAAGGCAGTACCCTGAGGCTTGAGGGCCTTGAGTGCTTGACCCAGAACAAACTCAGGGCTGTAGAGGTGCTCCAACACATCGCCAAAGATGACATGGTCAAAACTGTCATGGGGCAAAGCCTGGCTCAGCTCCTTGTCCGCTGACCAATCCTGGATGTGATCAAGGTTGCGCACCAAACCCAGATCTAGCACATCTCTGGCCTTGACCAGTTGGTCGGCCTCGATTTCCAAGCCGACATAGTGCACAGCTTGAGAAGAACGTGATTTGATGGCCCTGGCCAGAGCTCCGGCTCCGCACCCGAACTCGCAAATTCGAGATGCCAATGGATCGACCATTTGCAGCAAAGTGGGATTGGCGTTCCCGTAGTAGTCAGCAGGGTTCATGCTCTAAAACCATCATGGAAAGGGGCATCGCGTCCGACTTTTGCAGTGATGTCCAACAACGATGTGAGGGTGACAAAAATCTCAAGAAATCATTGTAAAAATGAATTTTTTGCAAAGCAGTAAAATCATTAACATGTATACATAAAACGAAAAAAATGATTTTAATTTGCTCTTTTTGTTTCATCATAAGGCAAAATGTGGTCTGGATTTGATTAAATCACCAGGAGTCTTACCCAATGACCGTCAAAGCCCCGTTGGTTGGCCTGCTTTTCACCCAAGACATGTTGCGCCAAGCGCAGCAGCACCCTTGCGGGCTCGGCCAATACGGCATTCAATTCCTTCAAGCGCTCATGGATCACCCTGATCAATTGACCAACATCCGATTGATCGCAGACCACCCTGACACGCAGCGACAATGTGCTGGCAAATTGAATTTGTCACCGCAACACCCAGCAATGCCATGGATTGGCCTGGACCGCTGCAGCGAGCTGGACATCCTCCACAGCTTTGAGCCCAGCCCTTTGAATTGGGTTCAACAACGTGGCCTCGCTGCACACCGCGCCTTGATATTGAGCAGCACGCTGGACCACTGGCATGCGGCGGCCATGCAGTCCTATCTCCTGGGAAATTTCCACACCCATGATCTTCTGTTTTGCGCCAGCCAAGCGGCCACCGAAAGCGTCAAGCGTTTGTGGAAACTGGAAACAGCCAAACTCCAACGGCGCTTTGGCGCTCTGCAACAGCCCCCTCGACTGCCACAGATTCAAGCCATCAGCGCAGGTTTGCCATTGAACCCGGCACCTTTTACCGATGCGGACCGCATCGCCGCTCGCACCACTTTAAAAATTGCGCCTGGCGACATCGTGATCGTTCAGGCAGGTCGTGTCGATCCAGCCCATGGTTTCGATCCAACGGTTCTTTACAGGGTGGTTGCCGAAGTTCAAAAGCGCATAACTGACCGTGTGCAAATCGTCGACTGCTGCAGTTTTTCGGATGACTCGGCCAAACAAGCAGCAGACCGCGCTGCGCGAGACCTTGGCTTGTTGGTTGGACGCTCAGACATCAATCGCCCCGAATATTTTCTTCGTTGCCTGGCCGCAGCTGACATTTACACCGGTCTCCAATTGAACTTGCACATGGGTTTTGACAACTTGCACCTGCAAGCCATGGCTGCCGGGTTGGCTTGTGTCCTGAGCGACTGGGGCGCACACCGCGATGATTTGGCCGCGCCTCAGAGTGGGTTTTTGGTCCCTACACGAATCACCCACAAAAGTGCATTGCCGGCCAGCTTGCAAAACCATGCCCCCTCCTGGAGCGAGCTCGCTTGCATAGATTTTGACCAGGCCGTTGAGGCCTTGACGACACTGTGCACCAATTCTGCGCTGCGCCGCACCCTTGGGCAACACGCACAAACACATGCGCGTGACACACACCACTGGACATCGGTTTTGGCTCGTTACCAAGCTTGCTGGGCTCATCAATACAGAAACAAGCAGCCCAACCAACGCCCAGCCCAATCAGGCGACCCCGCTCAGGCGGCATTGAGCGACATTTACCGCCCTTTCGCATCCGGCATGCTCACCCCCCTCAGCCGCTTCCATTCACAGCTGGGCGTCGGTCAGGCCCACCTCAAAACCAGGGTCAGCCAACTGCTGACCAACAAATCACCACTGCACCACACCTTGCCCAAAGCGCAGCAAGCAGACATCTACAAAGACACGCACAGCTTGGTGCAATGGCTGGACGCACAGGCGCACTGGGGCGCCAACGCCAAAGAGACCGCACAGGCACATGGACGGTCGCCAGGTCAGCGCCTGGCCGATCTGGCCCGCTTAAGCCGGTTGGGCTTGGCACGAAGCAAGCCCCAGGACCCCAGCAAACTCCAGCGCCCACTGGTCCTGGTGCACCACACACCCGCTGCAGATTGGCTCAAACGACTCGCCAGTGATCCTCGCCTCCACTGCACCGTGCATTCGGGCAACATGCTGGATGAAATGATGGAGGCTTACGCCAAAGGCTCTCATTTTTTTTGGATTGGCCCCAAGACGCAGACCCAAGACTACTGGCTCTACGAGCGCTTGCAGGATGCTTTTGCACGCTATTCCATCGTCTTGTCCGCCCCACTCAAGCCGGACCATCTCCCCGAAACCGAACTGTCCACTCTGCCTTGGTTCGCAGCGCGGCACGATGCCATTGAATGGCTCCACAAGGCGTTTGCCCATTCCAAATCCAATGATTTGAAATTCAAAAAAAAGAACCCTTGGGCAAGTTTTCTGCACAACTCGAAGCTTGACCCCACCAGCAGGTCCATCGGTCACTGGCCCATTGACATGGCCCACAGCGAGGAGAACACATGAGTCCCATTGGTTTGGTCTCGGCCACGCGCAACGACCGTGACAGCTTCATGCAATCGTCTGCACTTGGCAAGTCATTGACACAACTGCAAGCCTTGAATGTTCCCTTCGATTTGTATTTGGCCGAACGCAACAAAAGTCCTTTGGCCACACACTACAACCGTGCCATTCAGCAAGCTCCCGCCAACCAAATTCTTATTTTTGTGCACGATGATGTGGGACTGCTTGACCGGCACATCACGCAGCGCTTGCAAGAAGGCTTGCAGCACTTTGATGCTCTGGGTGTGGTGGGCAACCGCGTCATACGGCCGCGCCAGCCAGCATGGTCATTTCCCGAAAAAATAGGCCAATGGGACGCAGCGCATCGTCTGCTGGGCGCTGTTCACCACAGCCTTGCAGATGGTCGCGAAGTTTTTACACGCTATGGCGATACCCGCTGTAAAGCGGCTGTCCTAGATGGTCTTTTCATCGCGGCCAAGGCTGGTGTCTTGCGTGGCAAAAGCTTGGCCTTTGATCCAGCATTGGCCTTTCATTTCTACGATCTGGATTTTTGCCTGCAACTGGGCAAAGCTGGTTTGCACGCAGGCGTCTGGCCCATCGCCATCAGTCACGGCAGCGCGGGCCGTTACGACAGTGAGGGATGGCGGCAGACATACCAGATTTTTTGCAAAAAACACTGGGGGCCTTTGCCCGCCAACCCGAACACACCCTCCAACCCGAACACACCCTCCAACCCGAACAGCATCAAGCCCGGGACTCCAACGGCATGAACATCCTCTTCATTCATCAAAATTTCCCTGGACAATACAGGGCCCTGGCCCCAACCATGCAACACAAAGGGCACAAGGTCATGGTGATGTCGACGCGCAAAGACATGCACCTGATGGGCATTCCTAACATCAGCTACCAAAATGGGCGAAACTCCAGCCATCAAATTCACCCATGGCTGCAGTCCACCGAATCGGCCATCATCCGTGGTGAATCGGTCGCACGAAGCTTGCAACAACTGGTGAGCAATGGCTTTGTGCCCGACGTGATCGTGGGACACTCCGGCTGGGGCGAGATGCAGTTCATTCGACAAGTCACCCCGCATGCGCGCATCGTGTCATTTTGCGAATACTTCTACAACGGCAGCGGCAGTGACGTCGATTTCGATCCCGAATTCCCCCCAACCCAAGACCCCATGCTGCGCTGCCATGTGCGCAACTTACACCTGACATCGGCCCTGGTTGACAGCGATGTAGGCGTCAGCCCCACACATTGGCAAGCGGATCAATTTCCCTCTTTTTTGCGCAAAAAAATCGAGGTGGTCCATGACGGCATCGAAACCCACCGACTCACGCCGAACGAGAGTGCCTGGATTCAGCTGGGCCGCGACAACATCCGAGCCCAGCGCGGCGATGAAATCATCACCTTCATCAACCGCAACCTCGAACCCATGCGCGGCTACCACTCGTTCATGCGCGCTTTGCCCTTCATTCTTGAAGCTCGACCCAAGGCCCGCGTGATCCTGCTCGGTGGCAATGAGGTCAGTTACGGACCCGCTCCGGCCAGCGGTGGTGGCTATAAAGCCCAATTTCTGCGCGAAGTACAGGATCGGATCGATCTGTCGCGGGTGCATTTCGTGGGCCAAGTGCCTTACAACATCATGGTCAACATGCTGCGCGTGTCAGACGCACATGTTTACCTCACCGTGCCCTTTGTGTTGTCATGGTCCATGCTCGAAGCCATGAGCCTGGGTTGCTGCGTGATTGGCTCGGCCACCCCACCCGTGCAAGAAGTGATCGAACACGGCAAGAACGGCCTGCTGGTGGACTTCTTCAATCCGGAGCAAATTGCACGTCAGGTCTGTGAAGTGCTGGAGCGTCCCCAGGACTACCAGGACATACGCCGCGCTGCGCGTCAGACCGTGGTGGACCGTTACGACTTCCAAAATGTTTGCCTGCCGCAGCACGAACGCATCATCACCGGACAATGACCGCGACCTCATGAGCACACCGCCCACGAACCAAGAAACGCCAGGCAACGCCCCCTTTTCTCCAGCTGTGGCGGTGCTCGAACAAGCGCTTGAACAAGCGCCTCACAACATGAGCTTGCGCCAGGCCTTGGCCCAGGCACTCTACCAATGGGGCTGCGAACTGCATGCCGACCGAAGCAAGGACAGCCGCCAGACACTGGCCGTCTTTGACCGACTGCTCCAGCTCAGTCAGCACAGTGCCGCTGTGCACAACGCCCGAGGTGCCGCGCTCTCACGCCTGGGCCAAAATGACGCGGCGGAAACGGCCTTTCGCCAAGCCCTCAAACTGCAAGCCGACGAGCCCAGCGCCTTGGAAAATTTGACAGGCCTGCTGCACCAATCTCAGCGCTACAGCGACAACCTGGCGCTCTACCAGCAATGGCTGGCCCAACCTGGCCCGCCACCCGACGGGCTGCTGGGGCGACTGGCCTACACCCGTCGCTTGTTGGCCGATTGGCAAGGTGACGCCAGCACCACGCAGGCACTGCAAACCAGCGTCAAACAAGGACAGCGCGCCACCTTTCCCTTTGAATTTTTGGGCTTCAGCGACGACCCGGCCCAACACCTGCGCTGCGCCCAGAACTGGTGTCGCCAGGCTCACCCTGCGCAGGAGCCACTGGTCACGGCGCAGCGCTGGCACAACCCCCGAATTCGAATCGCCTACCTTTCCAACGACTTTTGCAATCACGCCACAGCCATCCTCATGGCGCGCGTGTTCGAGTTGCACAACCGCGATCGGTTTGAGGTCTTTGCGCTGTCCTGGAGCCCTCTTAACGACGACATGACCCGTCGTTTGCAGCGCACGATCGAACATTTTGTGGATGTCAGCACGCTCAGCGACAAGGCCGTCGCGCGCTGGATGGCAGACCGCCAAATCGACATCGCCATCGACATCAAAGGTTTGGCCAGTGGTTACCGACTGGGCATCTTGGCGCACCGCCCCGCGCCGGTTCAAATGCAATACTTGGGCTACCCCGGATCATTGGGCGTGCCCTACATCGATTACCTCATCGCCGACCGGCACACCATCCCCCCCGAACTGAGCGCCCATTACGACGAGCACATTGTCCGCTTGCCCCACAGCTACCAGGCCAACGACCCCTTGCGGCAAACATCTGCCAGGCAAAGCCGTCGGGCCGAACACGGCCTGCCAGAACAAGGCACCGTGTTCGCCAGCTTCAACAACCCTTACAAATTCACACCCGAAATGTTTGCTGCGTGGATGCGCATCTTGCAGCAAGTGCCAGGCAGCGTGCTTTGGTTACTCGCCCCCGGCGATGACTTACGCCAAAACCTGCATCAGCAAGTGCGCCTGCATGGCATCGATGCCAACCGCGTGATCTTTGCCAAGCGCGTTCCCACCCACGAACACCTGGCGCGTCACCAACACGCCGACCTGTTCCTTGACACCTTCCCGGTCAATGCCCACACCACAGCGGCAGATGCCCTGAGGATGGGCCTGCCGTTGCTGACCCGAGTGGGGCAATCCTTTTCCAGCCGAGTAGGCTTGTCGCTGCTGAACGCTTGTGGCCTGTCAAAGTCCGATGCGCTCACACTCTGCGCCACCGACCTACCAACTTACGAGACCCGAGCCATTGTGTTGGGCAACACACCCACCCGTTTGGCCGAACTTCGCCAGCAACTGCAAAGCCAACGCACTCATGCACCGCTGTTCGATGCGGCCCGCACCTGCCGTGACCTGGAATGGGCTTACACCCAAGCCTGGCAACGCTGGCAAGACAAGCTCCCCCCTGCCAGCTTCGACCTGCCCGACCTGGGGCCTGCCGTGGATCGCCTCCAGCAGCCAGCTCCCGACCCGTCTGAGTTGCAGCGCCGGAGCCTGGAGCACCTGCGCGCAGGCGATGGCGTCGCTGCCCTTGCGGTCTTTGATGCTCCGCTGCAACAACACCCCCAACTGGCACAGCTGTGGCAAGTGCGCGCCCATACCCGGTTGCGCATGGACAGCGCCGAACAGCGCTTGGCCGGTCGCGCCGATCTGCAGCACGCCCATCAGCTGGCCCCCAACAACCCTCACATCGCTTGGGAGTTGGCTCTCACGCTGCATGGCACAGGAGAGGACGCCTCCGCTGACCGTCTGCTCGCCGCACTCGAACTGGCCCTGCCCGATGCGCCTCAATACCCGGCTCAACGGGTGCTGCACGCACGCCAGCAAGACCAGCTCGACAAAGCGCTTGAAATCAGCCAAAACTGGACGCTGCGACAGCCGCTCCATGCACCGGCTTGGGTGCAAATGGCTTCTGCTGCACTCGCTTTAAAGCAACCCGAAACGGCCTTGCTTGCGGCCAGTCAAGCCGTTCACCTGGACCCGATGCAGGCAGATGCCCACAACCAACTGGGCATGCTGGCGCGTGACGCGACCGGAGCGCGCCCCGAAGCCCTGGAGCACTTTGAAGCCGCACACCGGCTGCAACCCGACAAGCTCTGGTACATCGCCAACATGGCCCTGACGCTCGATGAACTTGGCCGCGAGATCGACGCCCGGCCCTGGTGGGTCAAGCTGGCCAACCAAGCCCTGTCGGACGAGCGCGAACTGATCTTGCTGCAAGCACACGCCTGTGAGCGACTGCAGCAGCTGCCCGAAGCCATACGCCGCTATGAACTGGCCACACAGCGACACCCCGACCTGCTGGACGCTTGGCTGCAACTGGGCCACGCCTGCACCAACCAATGCCAGGACAGACAAGCCGTGCATGCTTACCGGGCCGCTTTGGCCTTGCAACCCGGTCATGTGCATGCGCTGGCCGCCCTGACGCGTGCCGAACGCTGCGTGGCCGACTGGCACCACCACAACGAGCGACTACAACAACTCGAACACATCGCTCGCACCAGCGACACGCCCGTCAACCCCTTCCTCAGCACCGTGTTGTGGGACGACCCGGCACTGCAAAAACGCGCTGCGCAATTGGAATCGGCCGTCATCGCTCAAGCCCTGCCCGAAGGCGGCCTGGGCCCTTTCAAGCGCACGCCCTGGTCACCAGGCTGCGGGCGGCGTTTGCGCATCGGCTATTTTTCGGCCGACCTGCACAACCACGCCACGGCCTACCTGATGGCGCAAATGCTCGAAACCCATGACCGCAGCCAAGTCGAAGTGTTTGCCTACTCCTGGGGGCCTTCAGCCGATGACCATGCCTATCGGCAGCGGCTCAAGCGTGGCATTGAGAATTTTCACGACGTCAACGGCTGGGGGGCCCGCCCGATCGCTGAACTGGCTCGCCAGCACGGCATTGACGTGGCCATCGACCTCAAAGGCCACACACGCCAAGGGCTGCCCCACCTGTTTGCCTGGCGCGCCGCACCGGTGCAGGTCAATTACCTGGGCTACCCCGGCACACTGGGCGCACCCTGGATCGACTACATCGTGGCCGACCACACCCTCATCACCGATGCCGACCGCGAGCACTACACCGAGCAAGTGGTACGTTTGCCCGGTTGCTACCAGTGCAACGACCTGCTGCGCGAAGTGAGCAGCCCCGGCATCGACAGGGCCACAGCCGGGTTGCCCGCCCAGGCCCTGGTGTTGTGCTGCTTCAATGCCACCTTCAAGATCAGCCCCGATTTGTTTCGTGTGTGGCTCGAATTGCTGCGCGAAGTCCCCCACGCTGTGCTGTGGTTGTTTGACAAAGACCCGAGCGCCCAACAGCACCTTCGTGCTTTTGCGCAGACGCACGGCGTGGCACCAGAGCGCTTGGTGTTTGCACCCTACGCGCCGCTGGCGCAGCACCTGGCACGTTACCGGCTGGCCGATTTGTTTCTGGACACCCTGCCCTACAACGCCCACACCACCGCCAGCGATGCCTTGTGGGTGGGCACACCGGTGCTCACGCTTCAAGGCCAAACCTTTGCATCGCGTGTGTGCGCCAGCTTGTTACGCCAACTGGAGCTTGACGAACTCATCACCCACAGCTTGCCGCAATACAAGGCCAGCGCACTGGCCTTGATGCGCGCCCCACAACGCCTCCAGGCGCTGCGCCAATACCTTTTGAACAGCCCTTTGCGCCAGCAGCTCTTCAACGGCCAAAACCATGCAACCCAAATGGTGCAAGCTTGCCACCGCATGGCCACGCAACACGCCGCAGGTTTACCCCCCACGAGTTTTGACATCGACCCTTGAACCTTGACATCACAAAGGCTTAAAAAACCCTTTGTGATGTGAACAAGCACACAAGCCGGAAGGCCTTGCACAGGAACCCTCCGGCTGGCAGCTGCCCACATCAGATACCCGTCAAGGCAATGTCGGTATCGATCAACAGCAAACCAAAGTTGGTGGACCCGTTGGCCGCGTTGTAGACGGTGTAAGTCTGCGTGCCATTGAGAACCGTATTGAAGGTGATCGTGCCATTGCTCTGGATGGCAGCCTGCTCGCTGGTGTCAAGCACGCCGTTGCCATTGAAGTCATAGGTCAGATTGCCCGACGTCAACCGGGTCAAGGTGGCACCGAACGCACTCAGGTCAACCGCATCGCCCACATCACCATTGACCATCAACTTGGCCCTCAGGTTGACTGAAGCATTGGTCACATCGGTCACATCACTCAACTCCACGATGTCTGCGGCAGCCAGTTTGAGTGCGTTGTTGCCATCGCCGGTGATGTCGATCGCCTCAATGTTGAGCGCGTTGGCATTGGCCCAAAGCGTACTGGTCAGGTCCAGCACCAAGCCTGAGATGAAATCGAACTTGATCATGTCAAACGAAGCACCGCCGTCGATCGTGTCGGCATTGCCGTCGTTCATCCAAGCACTGTTGTAAATGAACACATCGGCACCGGCCTGACCGTAGGCCGCGTTCGAGCCTCCCCCAATGACCATGGAGTCGTTGCCAAAAGCCCCAGCCACCGTGCCTTCGCCGCCATAAATGGTGTCGTTGTCAGCGCCACCGTCAAGCCAGTCGTCACCGGTGCCGCCGTCCAGGGTGTCGTTGCCAGCACCACCCATCAGGGTGTCCCTGGCTTGGTCTTCTGTGCCGCCGAGCAAAGAGTCGGCGCCGGCACCACCATCGAGCCAATCGGCCCCGGCATTGCCGCGCAAGGTGTCATTGCCAGCGTTGCCGTAAAGCGTGTCCGAATCCTCATTACCAAACATTTGGTCATTGCCCAAACCACCCCAGACCCAGTCGGTGCCAGCCCCAGCGTGCACCGTGCTGGCCGCATCGGCGGTATAGATGGTGTCGTTGCCGATATTGACCAGATCTGATGCAGATCCGGAGTCGCCAAAAATGGAGTCCCCAAAGCCTGTGCCGCCGTTGCGCATGTCGATCAAGTCATTGCCTGCGCCACCGTACACCGCTTCAACACCTGTGGAGCCTGTGCTGAAAATGCTGTCGTTGCCAGCGCCGCCCGAGATCACTGCTGCGAAAAATCCGGTCTGACGGATGAGGTCGAGGCCATCACCGCCATTGATGAAGTTGATGGCGCCGGTGGACAAGATGGTGTCGTTGCCTGCATCTCCCCAGAGCGACCCCGAGCCGGCGCTCAGGATGTAATCATCGCCTGCGCCGCCCAGCACCGTGTTGCTGCCTGCTCCGGCGTCGATCGTGTCGTTGCCGCCGGTGCTTCCGGTGGTGTCGTCGCCCCAGATGCGGTCGTTGCCCGAACCGGCCACAATGGAGTCAGCGCCTTGGCCACCCATCACCGTGTTGGCCCCCTGGCCCACTGCGATGGTGTCGTTGCCAGTGCCTGCGTTGACCGAGTCGTTGCCACTGGTGGCCAGCAACCAGTCGTTGCCGTCACCCAGCTCGACCTCTTGAGCGAAAGTGGAGTGAGCGCCGCCCATGAAAACCGTGTCGTCCCCTGCACCCGAGCGCACGGTGTCAGAACCCCGGTCGTTGCGACCGGTATCAATGAAGTCATTGCCAGTGCCAGTGATCACCGATTCGGCCCCGTCAATCCAGTCCATGCCCGCCAAATAATTGTTGCCGTTCCCCGCGTTCAGCACAGAGGGCACGGTACTGTTATTCCAAGTGCTGCCGCCACTGGTGACGCTGTAGGTCTTGTAGTATTGCAAACCATTAAAACCCATGACGGTATCGTTACCGGCACCCAGGTTGACCGTATCCAGTGCACCGCCGGTCATGAGCACATAGTTGTTGCCCCCCGAGATGCTCACGAAGTCAGACCCTGCACCCAACAACACTGTGTCGTTACCCAGTCCGGCCAAGACGCGGTCGTTCGCGGCGTCGGTACCCGCCACGTTCACAAAGTTGTTGCCCTCTCCTGCCAAAACCGTGTCAGCGCCGTTGCCCGTCAAGATGCTCTCATCCAAAGCGGTTCCCTGGATGCTGTCGGCCCCCGTCCCGG
>JAIXOP010000007.1 GCA_027486725.1 Burkholderiales bacterium
AAGCAGGCAATCCAAGCAGACGACGATGTGGTGGCTGCTTCGGAGGTCAGAGAGCTCAAGCGCCGGATCCGGGAGCTCGAGCGGGTGCTTGGCAAAAAGACGCTGGAGAACGAGATCCTGCGGGATGCAGTGGAGCTGGCGCACCAAAAAAAACTGATCTCGCGGCTGCCCTCGTTGCCCGGGGACGGCACAGCATGAAGGCCATCGCCGAGACCTTGGGCGTGGCACGGAGCAATCTGGCCGAGCGGGTGAAAAGCGTGCGAGGCGAGGGTGCGTCGAGCAGCGCGAGGCCTGGCGCCCGTGGCCGCTATTGCAAGGCCGCCGATGCCGAGGTGCTGCCGCAGATCCGGTCGATTGTGGATGGCCGCACTACCTATGGCTACCGGCGGGTGGCTGCCGTGCTCAACCGCCTGCGCGGAGAGCAGAGTCTGCCTGCGATCAACCACAAGCGGGTCTATCGCATCATGGGCCAGAACGGGCTGCTGCTGACCAGGCACAAGGGCAAACATCCCACCCGGCCACACGAAGGCAAGGTGATCACTCTGCACTCGAACACGCGCTGGGCATCCGATGGCTTTGAGATTCCCTGCTGGAACAAGGAAGTGGTGCGGGTAACCTTTGTGATCGATACCTGTGATCGGGAGATCATTTCTTGGGAGGCCAGCACGGCAGGCTTTTCTGGGGAGAGCGTTCGCAACGTGATGGTGCTTGCGGTCGAAGCGCGCTTTAATGCTCCGGCGGCCCCTAAGCCGATCGAGTTTCTGACCGACAACGGCAGCGCCTACACTGCCAAGGAGACGGTGGCGTTTGCCCCGAGCCTGAACCTGCTCCCTTGCTTCACACCGGTGCGAAGCCCAGAATCCAATGGCATGGCCGAGAGCTTCGTGAAGACCTTTAAGCGGGATTATGTCTACGTGCATGATCGGCCTGATGCAAAGACTGTGCTGGCGCAACTCGATCGGTGGTTCAATGACTACAACGAGTGGCACCCACACAAGGGTCTGCGGATGAAATCACCACGTCAGTTCATCCGCGCCCAAAGAGCGGCACCATGTCCGGTTTAATAGGGGCAACTCCAACAAGGACATGGGCCTAAACCTTCCCCACCGCACCAAGCGCAGGCTGCCTAATAGGCAACCCAGGCCCGCCCATCCCGTTGGTGGCGCCAGAGACCAAGAACGTCGTCTGGGCGCTCGACTTCATGCACGACACGCTCTACTACGGCAAGCCCTTCAGGACGCTCAACGTGATCGATGAATCCAACCGAGAGGTCTTGGCCATCGAGATCGACACCAGCCTACCCGCGGCCCGGGTAGTTCGAACCCTGGAGCAGCTCGGCGAGGTCTACGGCCTGCCGCAAGCCCTGAGGCTAGACAACGGCCCCGAGCTGCGGTCGGCAGTGCTTGCCCAATGGTGCGAAGACCACGGCATCGAACTCCGATACATCCAGCCCGGCAAGCCGAGCCAAAACGCCTTCATCGAGCGGTTCAACCGGACCTATCGACACGAGGTCTTGGATGCCTACCTCTTCTCAGGCCTTGAGGAGGTGCGCAGCGTCACCGAAGACTGGATCAAGGATTACAACGAAGACCGGCCCCACGCGGCCAACGGGAACTTGCCACCCGTCCACAACTGGCAAAACCCCAAACAAGCAGATTTGTCCGCAATCAACGTGTCTACTTGACGGGGGAGACTACACGACGCTTTCCTCCCAGTGAGACGAATGCTCGCCAGGTCGCCCCTCGTCGCTGCAGTGTTCCCATGCTTATCAAACCTCACTCAATGTCGTAACTCCAGCTACGCATCGACGCGAACAAAAGGCCACCAAAGCATCGGTTCAGTTGCTCTCGACCCGCATCAGTTGGGTGAAGTCGGCCACTGAATTTGGTGCACTTGTGGTGCACTTGACCCCAAAACTTACTTAAAAACGGGCAAATTGAACCAATGTTTTGCAAATTCGTTGCGCCATATTGCAACGCAATTCTAGCCTAACTGCTTGAAAAATAGCAGAAATAGAACGTTCTTGATTGTTCCAGCTTTGCTGCTGTGAGGTTGGATTTTGTGGCTTGGTGCCCGAGACCGGAATCGAACCGGTACAGCCTTGCGGCCGAGGGATTTTAAGTCCCTTGTGTCTACCTGTTTCACCACTCGGGCATGGAGCGCATGCGGTGCTCAAATTATCGCCGATCAGCCGGGAATCTCTTCCCCCAAATGCGCTGCGAGCGAGATCAGGCTGATGCAGCGTCGGCCCGAACGGCAGTAGGCCAGGATGGGCTTGGGCATCTCGCGCAGCAGCTTGGCCATCTCCATCGCCTCTTCTGGCGTCTGCCCGCCACCACTCACGGGCAGAAATGCGAAGTGCAGCCCTTGCCGTTGGGCCTCCTCGGCCACCTCTTTCACCGTGGCCTGATGGGGGCCGTGCTCGAAGTCGGGGCGGTTGCAGATGATCGATCGGAATCCAGCGTCCGCAATTGACTTCACATGGCTCGCATCGATCTGAGGTGCGACCGAGATCTGTGCGTTCAGGGGATGCATGGGGACCGACGGGGAGCTCTGGGTCATGGCTTGGGCTTCGTGTTGAGGTCAATGGGAATTTCGGATCTTGCGCACCCCACGTCGAATGCCGAAAGCCAGGGCACCCGCAATGATGGGCACGGCCAGGGCAGTGACCAGGTCGACCGAGATGTCGAGGCCCTGGGCCTTGAGGCCTTTGGCGAAGATGCCCACCAGGCCCACGCCGTAGTAGGTCAACACCACCAGCGAGAGGCCCTCGACCGTCTGCTGCAGCTTGAGCTGTAGATTGGCGCGGCGGTCCATGCTGCTGAGCAGGGCCTGGGTCTGCTGCTCGTTCACAAACTCGAGTCGGGTGCGCAGACTCTGGGTCGCGCGAGTGACTCGGTCCGAGAGCTCTCGGAGCCGCCGCTGGGTCCAGCGGCAGGTGCGCATGGCGGGTTCAAAGCGGCGGTCCATGAACTCGGTCAGGGTCTGGATGCCCGGGATGGGCTGCTCGTTGAGCTCCTGGAGTGCCCGACGGACCAGCTCGGAATATGCCTCGGCCGCAGTGAAGCGAAGGCCATGTTCGCTGATCCAGCCCTCCACCCGAGAGGCGAGGGCGGAGACGCCCCGCAGCAGCTCGGCATCGCCTTGGAGGGCGTCGCGCTCGCCGGTGGGGCTGTGGATGTCGATGGGCTGGCCGGCAGCCGCAGCGATCCGCTGAGAAAGCGAGGTGAGCTCCAGCTCTGCCGCCTTCAATGGGCCCGCAAGGCCCTTGGCGTGGGGCAGGCCCATCATGGCCATCATCCGGTAGGTGTCGACGTCCATGAGCCGCTGCACCACGCGGCCCGCCTGGCGCGAGCCCATGGTGTCGTGGGCCACCAGGAATCGGTTGTAGCCCTGAGAGTCGAGATGGAAGTCGGTCCAGACCTGGGCGCGCTGGCTCGAGAGAATGGTGGCACCCACGAGGGTGTTGCCCTCGAAGAGCACTGCCTTGGCGCCGGCATCATTTTCGAGGGGCTCCTGCACCAGGGCAATGTCGATGGCGCTGATGCGCTCGCCCGGAATCTGGGGCAGGGCAGGCATGCCCAGGGCCTCGAGCCGTTGGGCAATCAGCGCCAGACGCTGAACTCGGCTGGTGGTCTGGCACTCCGCAACATTGGTGATCTCGTGCAGATAGAAGGTGATGACCACGAACTCCCCATGCTGCTCCCACTTGAGCAGAATGCGCTGGGGCTCGGGCTGGAGCTCCACCAGCCGCAGGACCTGGCCATGCACGGGGTGGCTCGAGACGCCCAGGCGATCGCTCAGGGCATTGATCCAGGAGAGCTGTGCCTCGCGCGCACCCGCCGAGGAGAGCAAGAAGGCCTGGGAAAGAATCCGCTCGTTGGGCCAGAGCGCCACGGGCGGTCGGGCGTGGACCTCCTCGTGCAGGAGTCGGCGTTCGGGATGGTCGATGGGCGTCATGGCTTGGGTCGTGGTTCAACCTGCATTGTGCCTAGGGTTTGTCATGAGTTTGGCGCGACAGCAGATCCATCAATATATGCGCATACACACATATATTGCTTCCTCCCGCTATCCCAGCTCTCCCCTCTGGCCTTCATTCAGGTCTCCCATGGGCACACCATCTCTTGCCATTTCTGCCGCCGCCGACCATGACGAACTCGGCGCGGTCTTCGACCAGGCACCCCAATATTTTGCCCTCCTGTCCGAGCCGGCTCGCCTGCGGATCATTCAGGCGGTCTGCGTCGATGAGCGCTCGGTCCAGGAGGTGGTGGAGGCGACCCAGCTGCCGCAGCCCAACGTCTCTCGCCACCTCAGCCTCCTGCATCGTGCGGGTGTTCTGGCCCGCCGCCGCAGCGGCACCTTCGTCTATTACCGCATCAGCGACCCGATGCTGACCGAGCTCTGCCGCACCGTCTGCGTGCGTCTGGCCGGCGAGGCACCCGAGCAGCGGATGGATCGCCGGCTTTTTGTTGCGCCCTCCAGGCCTGCTGCGTCCTCCAAACCGCGGAGGTCGGCCGCATGAGCACATCGGGCTGGGTCCGGGGCCGCCTGCGCAAGGCTCCCGAAAACTTTCTCAGCGCCGACGATGCCCGTCAGCCCGAGCAGATGCGCCGCAAATTCATGCTCGCCTCGGCGGCAGGCGTGGCGGCGGGTCTGGCGTCTCTCGCCCCGCAGCGCTCCGCTGCTGAGCCTCAGGGCGACCCCAACATCCTTCAGCTCCCCGAACACTCCACGAACTTGGGCGCGCCCGTGGCAGCCAATCCCTATGGCATGCCATCGCAGCACGAGAAGAATCTTCAGCGCCGGGAGAGCCCGGGCCTCACGCGCGTCTCGGCGGCCTCGGTGGCCTTCACACCGCTGCAGGGCACCTTCGGAATCATCACGCCCAGCGGCCTGCACTTCGAGCGCCACCATCAGGGCTGGTGGGACATCGACCCCAGCCGGCACCGCCTCATGATCAACGGACTGGTGAAGCGCCCCAAGGTTTACACCATGGACGATCTGATGCGCCTGCCCTCGGTCTCGCGCATTCACTTCATCGAGTGCGGTGCCAACACCGCGATGGAGTGGGGCAATGTGGCGGTTCCTACGGTGCAATACACCCACGGCATGGTCTCGTGCTCGGAGTTCACGGGCGTGCCCCTGTCGGTGCTGCTCGACGACTGCGGCGTCGATCGCCAGCAAGGCCGATATGTCTTGGGCGAGGGGGCCGACGGCTCGGGCATGACCCGCACCATCCCGATGGAGCGCGCCCTCGACGATGTCATCGTCGCCTACGGCATGAATGGCGAGATGCTGCGGCCGGAGAATGGCTACCCGCTGCGCTTGGTGGTGCCGGGCATCCAGGGGGTATCGTGGGTGAAGTGGCTGCGCCGCATCGAGGTGGGCGACAAGCCCTGGGCAACCAAAGACGAGGCCATCCACTACATGGACCTCATGCCCGATGGCACCCACCGTCAGTACAGCGGCATTCAAGAGGCCAAGTCGGTCATCACATCGCCCTCCGGCGGCCAGGTGTTGCTCGATCGTGGCTTTCACAACATCACTGGTTTGGCGTGGTCGGGGCGCGGCAAGATCCGGCGTGTGGATGTCTCCACCGATGGCGGCCGGCACTGGAGAACGGCGCGCCTGGAGACTCCGATCCTCACCAAGGCCTTCACCCGATTCAACATCGATTGGGTCTGGAGCGGCGAGCCCTGCATCCTCCAATCCCGCTGCATCGACGACACCGGCTATGTGCAGCCCACCATCCGGCAGCTGCGCGAGGTGCGCGGCACCCGGTCGATCTATCACAACAACATGATTCAGTCGTGGAAGGTGGCGGAGTCGGGGGAGGTGAGCAATGTCCAAGTGGGCTAGATCTGGGGGCAGAACCCGGGCCTGGGTGGCTGTGGCGGCGGCCATGCTGTTCGTGGGGTTCGCAGGGGTCTCGATCGCCCAGGCCGAGTCCTTCCGCGGGGTTGGTCGCGCCGCCACGCCCGATGAAATCAAGGCCTGGGATATTGACGTGCGGCCCGACTTCCAGGGCCTGCCCGCAGGCTCCGGTTCGGTGCGGCTCGGCATGGAGGTCTGGGAGGGAAAGTGCGCCTCGTGCCATGGCTACTTTGGCGAGAGCAGCGAGGTGTTCACGCCCATCGTGGGCGGCACCACGGCCGAGGACATCCGACGGGGTCGGGTGGCGAATCTGGCGCGGCCCGACTTCCCTCAGCGCACCACCCTCATGAAGCTGGCCACCGTCTCCACCCTCTGGGATTACATCCATCGGGCCATGCCCTGGACCAACCCCAAAACACTCACCGTGGAGGAGGTCTATGGGGTCGTGGGGTACATCCTCCATCTGGGTGACATGGTTCCCGAGGACTTCGTGCTCTCGAACCACAACATCGCCGAAGTCCAGGCCCGGATGCCCAATCGCGATGGCATGAGCATCCGGCACGGTCTGGCCGATGTCCGGGGCAAGCCCGATGTTCGGAATGTCGCCTGCATGACAAACTGCGCGCCATCGGCCAAGGTGACCTCGTCTCTGCCAGAATTCGCCCGAGGGACGCACGGGAACCTGATGGAGCAGAATCGCACCATCGGGCCCGTCCGTGGGGTGGAGACCATTCCGCAGGTTAGGCCAGGTCCAAATTGAGCAGCTCCTTTCCATTGCCCCAACGAATCGATGATTTTTAGGAGAAAGTCCATGTCTGCAACACGTCGTGATGTGCTGAAAGCTGGCAGCGGTGCTGCCCTGATGGCGGCCCTCGGGGGAATGGGCTTCGTGCCTGCGAATCCCGCCATGGCTGCCGCCTGGAACGAGGCTGCGTTCAAAGCCAAGTCGATCGCTGAAGCGATCAAGACCCTGGGTGGCGAGGGCCCGGCCGATGCCGGCGACAAAATCACCATCGTGTCGCCCGAAATCGCCGAAAACGGCGCTGTGGTGCCGGTGTCGGTGGAGTCGAGCCTGCCCAATGTGCAGATGGTCGCGGTGATGGTGGAGAAGAACCCCGCCGCGCTGGCAGGCATGTATGCCCTGACGCCTGCATCGGGTGGCTTTGTTCGCCTCAATGTGAAGATGGGCCAGAGCTCCGATGTCTACGCACTGGTCAAGGCGGACAACAAGTTCTATGTCGCCAAGAAGGAAATCAAAGTCACGCTCGGCGGCTGCGGCGGCTAATTGCCTCGGAGCCTCGGAGCCTCGGAGCCTCGGATCCTCCTCACCCCGCGTCAGCATCGCATTCAAGTATTCCGCATCCAACCAAATTCGGGAGTTCACCATGGGAAGTCCAATGCGCATCAAAGCCCGCCTCGAGGGCGACACCGCAGTTGTTCGCGCCATCATGCGCCACGAGATGGAGACCGGCCAGCGCAAGGCGGCCGATGGCACGCTGGTGCCCGCCCATTTCATTCAGCAGGTCGTGGGCAGGATCAACGGCAAGGTCGTGGTCGAGGCCCAGTGGGGTCCGGCAGTGTCCAAAAACCCCTACATGGAGTTTCGTGCCAAGGGCGCGCTCGTGGGCGACACCGTCTCAATCACCTGGACCGACAACAAGGGCGATACCCGCACCGATGAGGCGACCATCGCCTAAACCCGCCATCGAGGCGCGTCGCCGAGGCCCGTTGCCCATTTCTTCTGGAGATGTTCATGCATCCACGACCCATTGAGTCCCCCTTCTACAGGCACAGCGCCAGGGCGCTTTCGCGCTCGCTGATGCTCCTCGTGCTGGCTGGTGTCTCGGCCACGGTGCTGCTTCAGCCTGCCTTCGCCCAGAAGTCGGAGGTGGAAAAAGGCATCGACAAGTACCGCGAGCTGGTGGCCGACGGCAACCCCGCCGAGCTCTGGGAGGTGGAGGGCGAGGAGATTTGGAAGACCCCAGCGGGTCCGAAGAAGGCCACGCTCGAGTCCTGCGACCTGGGCCGGGGCCCTGGTGTGGTCAAGGGCGCCTACGTGAGCCTGCCGCGCTATTTCAAAGATGCGAATGCGGTCATGGACCTCGAGACCCGCCTTGCCCACTGCATGAAGACGGTGCAAGGCATCGAAGCCCCCACGGTCTCGGAGTACAACAAAGGCGATCACAAAAAGATCGTTGCGCTGGTGACCTGGATCGCCACCCAGTCCAAGGGCATGCCGGTGGCAGTACCCCAGTCCCATCCCGAGGAACGGCGCATGTACGAGCTGGGTCGCCAGGCGTTCTTCTACCGCGCCGGCCCCTACGACTTTGCCTGCGCAACCTGCCACAACGCCGATGATCAGCGCATTCGTCTGCAGGGCCTGCCCAACCTCACTCAGAATGAACCGGCGGGCAAGGCCTTCACCTCGTGGCCTGCCTACCGCGTGAGCAATGGTCAGCTCTGGCCCATGCAGCAGCGCATCAACGACTGCTTCCGCCAGCAGCGCTTTCCCGAGCCGATCTTCGGCTCCGAGGTCACCATTGCCCTGTCCACCTACATGGGTGTGACGGGCAAGGGCGTGGCCTCGTTGGCCCCCACCGTCAAGCGCTGAACCCAGGAGACCCCACCATGATTCGCCATCGCACCGCCCACCCCCGTCGTGCCACCGCCATCGCCTCGGTGCTGGCCGCGGCTGCCCCGACTGCCCTGGCCGCCCTGGCCGCCTTGGGCAGCACGGGGCTTCCTGCGGTCGCCGCAGGCGTTGGGCCCGCAGCAGCCCAGGCCGTCACCCCCGACACAGTGAAGGGAGTGTTTCTGGACTCCTTCCGCGCCAAGGGCATCGCCAACCTCGGTCGGGTGGGCCAAGACGAGACCAACGCCGCCTGCACCAGCGCCGACGCCACGCGCAAGGATCTGCCCGAGGCTGTGCGCGCCCGAGTCGAGGCTGAGAACATGAAGACCATCGTGCATCCGGCCGATGGAAAGTATCTGGGCGACTGGAAGGCCGGCGAGGTCCTCGCCCAGAGTGGCCGCGGATCGACCTGGACCGACAAGGCCAGCGATGTGAATGGCGGCAACTGCTACAACTGCCATCAGATCAGCAAGCAAGAGATTTCCTACGGCAATCTGGGTCCTTCGCTCTATCAATACGGCAAGCTGCGCGGCTACGACGCCGACACCGTGAAGTACACCTGGGGCAAGATCTACAACGCCAAGGCCTACAACGCCTGCACCAACATGCCGCGGTTCGGGCATTTCGGAATCCTGTCGGAGTCGCAGATCAAAGACATCATGGCGCTGCTGCTCGACCCCAATTCGCCCGTCAATCAAGACTGAGCCTCACGCCTTCAAAGGATCGACCCCATGGACTTTCAGCGCCGCGAGTTTCTGGGGGTGATGGCTGCGGCCTCGGCCACCGGCATGTTCCGAGGTTTCTCCTCGGCCGAGGCGGCCGCGACCCGGGGGGCTGAACTCTACGACCTGGCCCGCTTCGGCAACGTCAGCTTCCTGCACTTCACCGACTGCCACGCCCAACTCACGCCCATTCACTTCCGCGAACCGAGTGTGAACCTCGGCGTCGCTGGCATGAAGGGCAGGGTGCCGCATTTGGTGGGCGAGGCCCTGCTCAAGGCCCATGGGGTGGCGCCCAACACCCCCGAGGCCCATGCCTACACCCACCTGAACTTTGAATCTGCGGCTCGGCGATACGGCAAGGTCGGAGGATTCGCCCACCTGGCCAGCCTGGTTCAGCGTCTGCGTGCCAGCCGCCCGGGAGTCTTTCTCCTCGATGGCGGAGACACCTGGCAGGGCTCGGCCACCAGCCTCTGGACCCGAGCTCAGGACATGGTGGATGCGACCAAGCTCTTGGGCGTTGACATGATGACGGCCCACTGGGAGTTCACCTACGGCCAGGACCGGGTGATGGAGATCGTGGAAAAGGATCTCGCCGGAAGGATCGAGTTTCTGGCGCAGAACGTGAAGACGGTGGATTTCGAAGAGCCCGTGTTCAAGCCCTACGTCATCCGTGAGCAAAACGGCATTCCCGTTGCGGTGATTGGCCAGGCCTTCCCCTACACCCCGATCGCCAACCCCCGCCACATGGTGGCCGACTGGAGCTTTGGCATTCAAGAGAATCAGATGCAGAAGACCGTCGACGAGGTGCGGGCCAAGGGGGCGCAGGTTGTGGTGGTCCTCTCGCACAACGGCATGGATGTCGATCTCAAGATGGCCTCTCGGGTGCGCGGCATCGATGCCATTCTGGGCGGCCACACCCACGATGGGGTGATCCAGCCGGTGGTGGTGAAGAATGCGGGCGGACAGACCCTGGTCACGAATGCCGGCTCCAACACCAAGTTCCTGGGGGTGCTCGACCTCCAGGTGGTTTCGGGCAGGGTCTCCGACTTCCGCTACAAGCTGCTGCCGATTTTTGCTGATCTGCTGCCGGCCGACCCCGACATGCAGGCGCTCATCGACAAGGTTCGCGCCCCGCATCTTGGGCGCCTGCAAGAGACCCTGGCCACCACGCAGGAGACCCTCTATCGCCGCGGCAACTTCAACGGTTCCTTCGATCAACTCATCGTGGATGCCTTGATGGAAGTCAAGCAGGCGGAGATCGCCTTCTCGCCAGGTTTTCGCTGGGGAACCTCGCTGCTGGCCGGGCAGGCCATCACGCGCGAGCACCTCATGGATCAGACCGCCACGACCTACTCCTTCTCCACCGTCACCCGCATGACCGGCGAGACCATCAAGACCATCCTCGAGGATGTCTGCGACAACCTCTTCAACCCCGATCCCTACTACCAGCAGGGTGGGGATATGGTTCGGGTGGGTGGCCTGACCTATGCCTGCGCGCCCAACGAAGGCATGGGCCGTCGGATTCAGGACATGCGCCTTCATGGCAAGCCCATCGAGGTCTCGAAGACCTATACCGTGGCGGGCTGGGCGCCCGTGGCCGAGGGGGCAAGCGGCGAGCCGGTCTGGGATGTGGTCGAGTCCTACCTCAAGGCCAAGAAGACCATCGCTCCCCGAAAGATCAACACCCCTCGCCTGATCGGCGTGGCCGGCAACCCGGGGATTGCTGCTTAAGCCGCTCCACGACGCGAGTTCCCCTCAGCGCGCTTTCTGCAGGGCCGCCACGATCGCCGGCCGCACGGTCTTGAGAATCAGCGGCTGGGCCTCGGCCGTGGGATGGATGCGGTCGGCCTGAAAGTACCGGGTGTCGAGTGCAAAGGACTCGAGCATGAAGGGCACCAGGCCGCTCTGGGTCTGCCTCGCCAGGCGGCGGAACATGTCCTCGTAGCCGCGATTGAGGTGGGCCCCGAAGTTGGGGGGCAGTTGAATGCCCAGAATCACGGTCTTGGCCCCCGCCGCGCGGGCGAGTTGAAGCATGGCGCGCAGGTTCTCCTCGGTCTTTTGCATGGGCAGTCCGCGCAGTCCGTCGTTGGCACCCAGGGCCAGAACAAACACATCGGGCGGCTGCTGCCGAAGAATGCGCTCAAGGCGCTGAAGCCCGCCGTAGGTGGTCTCCCCCGAGAGGCTTCGGTTGATGACGCGCACCTGGCCCATCTCTTCGGAGAGAAGGTGGACCCACCCCTCCCGTACACTGAGGCCATAGGCGGCCGAGAGGCTGTCGCCGTAGATCATCACGGTCTTGGCCTTGGATGCGGTGGCTTCGCTGGCCGTTGCCGGAACCTGCAGCCCCGCCAAGACACCAAGCACCAGCAGGCCCAAGACGAACAACCGGGATCGGATAGGAATCAATGACATCGAAGGAACTCGCAGCGTGGGATGTGGCGGCCGTGGGGCTCGGGAAGACCGTGACCGACGGCCAGGATGTGTTGCCGATCCTGACAGATATCCATTTGGCCGTGCCGGCGGGCAGCTCTGCCGCCGTGGTCGGGCCGTCGGGCTGTGGCAAATCGACCCTGCTTGGTCTTCTGGCAGGGCTGGATGTTCCAAGCGCCGGGAAGGTCTTTTGGGCGGGCGAGGAGATCTCCTGCCTCGATGAGGAGGCCCGGGCAGCACGTCGGCGCGGGAATCTGGGCTTCGTATTCCAATCGTTTCAGCTTCTGCCGCACCTCTCGGCCATCGAGAACGTGATGCTGCCGCTCGAGCTCAGCCGCAGCACCGAGGCCCAGTCCGCGGCAGCAGAGATGCTTGAGGCCGTGGGTCTTGGCCAGCGCATGCACCATTTTCCCAGCACGCTTTCTGGCGGGGAGCAGCAGCGGGTCGCCCTGGCGCGCGCCTTCGTTGGTCGCCCGCGGCTTTTGTTTGCCGATGAGCCCACGGGGAGCCTCGATGCCGCCAGTGGGGCACGCGTGATGGAGATCTTTTTTGATCTGCAGCGTCAGACCCAGACCACCCTGGTGCTGGTCACCCACGACCATGCGGTGGCCGAAAAATGCCAGCAGCAGATCCGGCTGGAGGCGGGCCGACTCGTATAATTTCGGGATGGACGCGATCTTCTGTCGAAAGGGCCAGCCGGCCCTTTCTTCTTTCCAACTCACGGAAACCCTTGCCCGACTCCGGGCCCTGCAACCCAGCATTCAGGACGTCTCGGCGCACTGGGTCTACCTCTTTCGGGTCCGCCCGGCCCAGACCCCCGCAGCCAGTTCATCTCAGGCCTCCGAGACGGCCTCTGACCGGGTGGTGGAGCTGCAAAACGACGCCCGCCTGGCCACCCTGCTCGAGCTCGACACCTCGGCCGAATGCCTCGCCCCAGGCTGGGGACTGGCCCACCGCGCCCAGCAGCTGTTCATTTTTCCCCGGCTTGGCACCACCTCGCCCTGGTCGACCAAGGCCACCAACATTCTCCACCGCTGCGGGCTGGCCGACGTCGCCCGCGTGGAGCGGGGCATTCGGCTGGAGTTCTCGGGCCGCCTGCCCGAGCAGCCCGAGGCTCTGGCCCTGCTGGCCGGGCAGCTCCACGACCGCATGACCGAGGCCCCCTTCTGGGGAGCCGCACCGAGCCACCTGTTTGCCGTTCGGCCAGCCGCGGCGTTGCGCGAGATCCACCTTGGCGGCAGCGAGGCCGAGGCCCGCAAGGCCCTCTCCTCGGCCAGTGCAGAGCTCGGTCTGGCTCTTTCCGACGGCGAGATCCAATACCTCGCCAAGGCCTACCTGGAGCTCGACCGCGCGCCCACCGACGTCGAGCTCATGATGTTTGCCCAGGCCAACTCCGAGCACTGTCGGCACAAGATCTTCAACGCCAGCTTCGAGGTCGACGGCGAGGCAAAGCCCGACTCCCTCTTCGGCCTGGTGCGACAGACGCACGCGGCCCATCCGGCCCACACCCTGTCGGCCTACAGCGACAACGCCGCGGTGCTGGAGGGTGGGCACGCCCTGCGTCTGCTGCAGCCCTCGGGCCAGCCCGGCCCCTATCGGCAGGTGCCCGACGCCCAGCACCTGGTGCTCAAGGCCGAGACCCACAACCATCCCACCGCCATCTCTCCCTTTCCGGGTGCGGCCACCGGCTCGGGCGGCGAGATCCGCGACGAGGGGGCCACAGGCCGAGGGGCTGAGCCTCGGGCAGGCATCACGGGGTTTGCCGTGTCTCGCCTCGACCTCGACCGCAGTTCGGTCGATGACCTTCCTGGCCGCATCGCCTCGCCGCGCGAAATCATGACCGAGGGGCCGCTCGGTGCTGCGGCCTTCAACAACGAGTTTGGCCGGCCAGGGCTCTGCGGCTACTTCCGCGAGTTTGAACTGGTCCATGCAGGCCGCCGCTGGGGCTATCACAAGCCCATCATGCTGGCGGGGGGCCTGGGGGTCATCTCCGAAGCTCAGATCCACAAGCTGCCCATTCCTCCCGGAGCCCTGCTGATTCAGCTCGGTGGCCCAGGCCTGCGCATTGGCATGGGGGGCAGCGCGGCATCGTCGCTGCAAACCGGAGCCAACACCGAAACCCTCGACTTCGATTCCGTGCAGCGCGGCAATCCCGAGATGCAGCGCCGTGCCCAAGAGGTCATCGATGCCTGCGCCGCGCTGGGCGATGACAACCCCATCCTGCAGATTCACGACGTGGGAGCTGGCGGCCTGTCCAACGCCTTTCCCGAGCTGGTTCATGGCAGTGGCCGGGGTGGCCGCTTCGAGCTGCGCGCAGTCCCGCTCGATGAGGAGGGCCTCTCGCCCGCCGAGATCTGGTGCAACGAATCCCAGGAGCGCTATGTGCTGGCCATCGCTGCCGACCGCCTGGCTGACCTCGCCCGCATCTGTGAGCGGGAGCAGTGCCCAATGGCGGTCGTGGGCCTGGCCACCGACACCGACGAACTCACCCTGAGCGACCGCGAGCATGCCTCGGGGCGAAAGCCCGTGGACCTGCCGTTGTCGGTGCTGCTGGGCAAACTGCCCCGCATGCACCGCAAGGCCACTTCCCAGCCGGAGCCTGCGGGCGAGCTGGAGCTGGCCGATGTGGCACTGGATGCGGCCTGCGAGACCGTTCTTGGCCACCCCACCGTGGCCTCCAAGTCATTCCTCATCACCATCGGCGACCGGACCGTGGGGGGCCTGACCCACCGCGATCAGATGGTCGGCAGCTGGCAGACGCCGGTGTCTGATGTCGCCGTCACGCTGCGCGATTTCCAAGGCCGCGCAGGCCAGGCCATGGCCGTGGGCGAGCGCCCGCCGGTGGCCATCGTGAATCCGGCCGCCTCGGTGCGGCTGGCCGCGGCCGAGGCCATCACCAATCTGCTGGCCGCTCCCGTGCCCAGCCTTGAGCGGGTTCGACTCTGCGCCAACTGGATGGCCGCCTGCGGCGAGCCGGGTCAAGATGCCGCGCTCTACGCCGCCGTCCATGCGCTCACCCAAGAGGTCTGCATCCCCCTGGGCATGTCGATCCCCGTGGGCAAAGACAGCCTGAGCATGCGCACCACCTGGCAGGCGAGCGATGGCCCCGCGTCGGTGGTCTCTCCGGTCTCGCTCAACCTCACCGCGGTGAGCGATCTGACCACGGTCGAGGGCACCTGGACCCCGGAGATTCGCATCGATGAGGCCCCCAGCCGGCTGCTTCTGATTGATCTGGGCCGAGGCCGTCAGCGCCTGGGCGGCAGTGTTCTGGCGCTCACCCAGGGGGTGTTTGGTGGCGAGCCTGCGGATCTTGCGGATGTGCAGGACCTGGCCCGCCTGCAGCGCGCTCTGGCCCGGCTGCGCGCAGCCGGTCTGGTGCAGGCCTACCACGATCGATCCGACGGCGGCCTCTGGGCCTGCGTCTCGGAGATGGCCTTTGCCGCCCGATGCGGCGTGACCCTCACCATCGACCTGCTCTGCCACAACGAGCAGGCGAGCGACTGGGGTGCCTACAACATCCGTCCCGCCCAGGTGAAGGTGCAGCGCGATGAGGCAACCCTGCGGGCCCTGTTCTGCGAGGAACCGGGCGTGGTCATTCAGATCTCGCTGGCCCAGCGCACGGCGGTGATGGACATCCTGCGCGAGGAAGGCCTCTATGGCGCGACCATTGAGATTGGTTCGCCCAATCCCCGCGATGTGGTCGAGATCTACCGCGACGCCCAGTGCATCTTCACCCGCCCTCGGGCGGCCCTGCAGGGCATCTGGAATGCGGTGAGCCGATCAATCGCCGAACGGCGCGATGCGCCCGATGCCGTGGCCGAGGCCTACGAGGCCCCCAGCGCCACGGGCTGCGGCATGCCCCTGGTCTTGCCCGAGGGGCTGGCCCAGCAGATGCAGCATCCGCCGGCTGCCCCCATGATTCAGCGCGGTGCCGCCCCCAAGGTCGCCATCCTGCGCGAGCAGGGCGTCAATGGTCAGGTCGAGATGGCTGCGGCCTTTGCCCGAGCCGGCTTTGAGCCCTGGGATATCGCCATGTCGGACCTGCGCTCCGGGGCGGTGTCTCTGGCGCAGTTTGAAGGCCTCGCGGCCTGCGGCGGATTCTCGTTTGGGGATGTGCTGGGCGCAGGCCGAGGCTGGAGCCAGTCGATCCTGTTTGAGCCCAAGCTGCGCGAGCAGTTCGAGCAGTTTTTTGCGGATGGCTCGCACTTCGCGCTGGGTGTCTGCAACGGCTGCCAGATGATGTCGGGGCTGCGCGAGATTGTTCCGGGCGCGGGCTTCTGGCCCCAACTGCAGCGCAATCGCTCCGAGCGCTTCGAGGCACGCCTGTCCTATGTCGAAGTCACCGACTCGCCCTCGATTCTGTTCTCTGGACTTGCTGGGCTGCGCTTTCCGGTGGTCGTCTCGCATGGCGAGGGCCGCATGGTGTGGGCCGATGGCAAGAGCCAGACTCAGGCCCAGGACCATGCGGTCATGCGCTACATCAACGCCCAGGGCACCGCCGCAGATCGATACCCCGAGAATCCCAATGGCACCGAGGGCGGGCTCACGGGCCTCTGCAACGCCGATGGCCGCATCACCATCCTCATGCCCCATCCGGAGCGGGTCTTCCTTCGCGATCAGCTCTCGTGGGTCCCGCCCGAACTGCCGGCACTCGGCAGCGATGGCCGTGCCTCGCCCTGGCACAACATCTTTCTCAATGCCTACCGCTGGACCACCGGCGCGTCTTCTTAAAGGTTATTCATGCTCTCTACCGCCAACATCACCATGCAGTTTGGCCCCAAGCCGCTGTTCGAGAATGTCTCGGTCAAGTTCACCGACGGCAATCGCTACGGCCTGATCGGCGCCAACGGCTGTGGCAAGTCCACCTTCATGAAAATTCTGGGGGGAGACCTGGAACCCAGCGGTGGCGTGGTGGTGAAGGAGGGCGAGGTCCGCCTGGGCAAGCTGCGCCAGGATCAGTTTGCCTATGAGGATGTGCGCGTGCTCGATGTGGTGATGATGGGCCACGAGGAGATGTGGGCGGCCATGACCGAGCGCGATGCCATCTACGCCAATATGGAGGCCACCGAAGAAGACTACATGCGGGCGGCAGACCTCGAGGCCAAATTCGCCGAGTACGACGGCTACACCGCCGAGGCCAGGGCAGGCGAGCTGCTGCTGGGCGCAGGCATCCCGCTCGAACAGCACACCGGCCCGATGCGCGAGATTGCCCCGGGCTGGAAACTGCGGGTGCTGCTGGCCCAGGCCCTCTTTAGCAACCCCGATGTGCTGCTGCTGGATGAGCCGACCAACAACCTCGACATCGACACCATCCGTTGGCTTGAAGACCTGCTGAATGAGCGCGAGAGCACGATGATCATCATCTCGCACGACCGCCATTTCCTGAACCAGGTCTGCACCCACATGGCCGACGTGGACTACGGTGAGGTGCGCATTTATCCCGGCAACTACGACGATTACATGCTGGCGGCAACGGAGTCGCGCGCCCGCATGATGGCAGCCAATGCCAAGAGCAAGGAGCGGGTGACCGAGCTCCAGGAGTTCGTGCGGCGATTCTCGGCCAACAAATCCAAGGCCAAGCAGGCCACCTCCCGCCGCAAGCTCATCGACAAGCTGCAGTCGGAGGCCGTGGAGATTCGGCCATCGTCGCGCCAGAACCCGTTCATCCGATTCGAGCTGGCCAAGCCCCTCTATCGCCAGGCGGTGCACCTGCGCAAGATCAGCAAGGCCTACGATGGCCAGGTGGTCTTAAAGCAGATCAACCTCATGGTCGAGGCGGGCGAAAAGATCGCCATCGTCGGCCCCAACGGCGCCGGCAAGTCCACCCTGCTCAAGTGCTTGGTGGGTGCAGGGCAGGGCGGCATCGACCCCGACGAGGGCATGGTGAAGTGGTCCGACAACGCCCAGCTCGGGGTGATGCAGCAGGATGTCTATCCCGACTTCGAGCAGGATGTGACGCTCACCGAGTGGATCTCGCGCTTTGCCCAAGAGGGCGACGATGAGCAGGCCCGGCGAGGCATTCTTGGCCGGCTGCTCTTTTCGGGCGACGACGTGGGCAAGATGGTCCGGGTGCTCTCGGGGGGCGAAAAGCACCGCATGAGCTTTGGCCGACTCATGCTCGAGCGGCCCAATGTGCTGCTCATGGACGAGCCCACCAACCACCTCGACATGGAGTCGATCGAGTCCCTGCAGATGGCCCTCGAGAAATACACCGGCACGCTCTTCGTGGTCTCGCACGACCGAGAGTTCATCAATGCCGTGGCCGATCGGGTCTGGATTTTGAAAGGCGATGGCAGCGTCATCGACTTCCAGGGCAAGTACGACGAGTACTTGGCCACGCTGCAGGCAGCCGCTTAGTCTCTCGGCTGCCAAGTTCTTTTTGGCACGGCCCTTGCGGGGCTCTGCGGCGACTAGCGTGCCGCGGGCTCCGACATGCCCAGCAGCAGGGGCGAGTCCAGGCGGCCGAAATTGATGGCGCGCTGCGCCTGAGCGCGCACCTTGGGCTTGGCATGGTAGGCCACACTCAGGCCCGCCGCTGCCATCATCGGCAGGTCGTTGGAGCCATCGCCCACCGCAATCGACCGACTCGCGGGCACGCCACGCTCGGCACAGACCCGGAGCAGGGTGGCCTTCTTGAACTCCCCATCCACGATGGGGCCCAGCACGCGGCCGGTCAGCCGGCCATCGATCACCTCGAGGGTGTTGGCATGAAACTCATCAAAGCCCAGGGCCTCGGCCACGTGCTGCGCAAAGACGGTGAAGCCGCCCGAGACCAGCACAGTGCGCAGGCCTGAGCTGCGGGCGGCCCGAAGCAGCTCGACCGCGCCGGGGTTGAACCGCAGCCGATCGCGAATGACCTCGGCAATCGCGCCCTCGCGCAGCCCCGCCAACAGCGCCACCCGGCGACGAAGGCTCTCGGGGAAGTCCTTGATCTCACCCCGCATGGTCGCCTCGGTGATCTCGGAGACCTCGGCCTTCTTGCCGGCACAGTCGGCCAGCTCGTCGATGCACTCGATGTTGATCACCGTGGAATCCATGTCCATCGCCAGCACCGAGCGGTCCGACAGACGCTCTGCTGGCGCGAGCAGGGCGAGGTCGAGCTGCGCCTCCTGGGCGATGGGTGTCCAGGCATGAATGGCGGCCTGGGCAGCGGCAGGGTCGGGAAAATGATGGGCCCAGGCGCCCTGGCCACCACCCACGGGCTGCATCGTCGGAGCTGGGGCTTTGCCCAAGTCGCCCCGCGTCATCAGGGCAGGGAGATGAGATTCCAGCTGGGATGGCTCGCCCACCACCACCACGGGGTAGGAGGCCTGCGACGGGGACAGCGAGGGGTGCGGCATGGGCTAGACCTTGTGTGGGAAGACGGCGGTGATCATGTCGCGGACATGGCCCAGACGGGCGGCCAGATCCTCGGAGGCGGCGGCAAAGCGCAGCCGATCCTGGCCTGCGAGTTTGAAGCGTCGGTCCTTCTGGATCAGAGCGATGGCATGGGCCGGGTCCACGACCGAGTCGCTCGAGAGCGTGATCGAGATGGCCTCGCCCGTGGCGTCGAGCTTGCTGATCCCCAGAGACTGGCAGCGCAGCCGCAGCCGATGGGTCTCGATGAGGGTGCGGGCGGGATCGGGGAGGCGTCCGAATCGATCGATGAGTTCCTCGTGGAGCTCGGAGAGCTGGGTCTGGTCGCGCGCCGAGGCCAGCCGTTTGTAGATCACCAGGCGCTCATGGACATCCTTGCAGTAGTCGGCAGGCAGCAGGGCGGGCAGGTGCAGGTTGATTTCAATACCGGCCTTGAGGGGGGCATCCAGATCGGGCTCGCGGCCCGACTTGAGGGCCGCCACCGCCTCGGTCAGCATGTCGTTGTAGAGCTGGAATCCCACCTCCATCATGTTGCCGCTCTGGTTGTCGCCCAGGACCTCGCCGGCGCCGCGAATCTCCAGGTCGTGCATGGCCAGGAAGAACCCGCTGCCGAGCTCCTCGAGCGCCTGAATGGCCTCGAGCCGCTTGGCCGCATCCTTGGTCACGGCGCCTTCGTCGGGCACGAGCAGGTAGGCGTAGGCCTGGTGGTGAGAGCGCCCCACACGCCCGCGCAGCTGGTGGAGCTGAGCCAGGCCAAACTTGTCGGCTCGATAGATGACGATGGTGTTGGCCGAGGGCACATTGATGCCGGTCTCGATGATGGTGGAGCAGAGCAACACATTGATGCGCTGGGCAGTGAAGTCACGCATGACCTGCTCCAGCTCACGCTCGCTCATCTGGCCATGGGCCATGCCAAAGCGGGCCTCGGGCATGAGCTCGCGCAGGCCAGCCAGCCGATTCTCCATCGTGCTGACCTCGTTGTAGAGCACATAGGCCTGACCACCGCGCTTGAGCTCGCGCAGCAGGGCCTCGCGAATGACATCGTTGCTCTCGCGCCGAACCAGGGTCTTGATGGCCAGCCGCTTCTGTGGCGCGGTGGCGATCACGGAGAAGTCGCGGATGCCTTCAAGGCTCATGGCCAGAGTCCGGGGGATGGGCGTGGCCGTGAGGGTCAGGATGTCGACCTCGGCCCGCAGGTTCTTGAGCGCCTCTTTTTGGCGCACCCCAAAACGGTGCTCCTCATCGATGATCACCAGGCCCAGCCGCTTGAAGTCGGTGGTGCCACTCAAGAGCTTGTGGGTGCCGATCACGATGTCCACGGTGCCCTCGCGGATCTGCGCCAGGGCCTGGGCGGTCTCCTTGGCCGAGCGAAAGCGAGAGAGCTCTGCAATCTGAACTGGCCAGCCCGCAAAGCGGTCGCGGAAGGTCTGGGTGTGTTGCTCGGCCAGCAGGGTGGTCGGGCAGAGCACCGCCACCTGCCGCCCATCCATCACGGCAATGAAGGCCGCCCGCAGGGCTACCTCGGTCTTGCCAAAGCCCACGTCCCCACAGACCAGGCGATCCATGGGCTGTGGGCGGACCATGTCCTGCACCACCGCATGAATGGCAGCGAGCTGATCCGGGGTCTCCTCGAATCCAAACCCATCCGCAAAGCGCTCGTAGTCTTTCGGGCCAAACTGGAAGCTGTGCCCGCGTCGTGCTGCGCGCCGCGCGTAGAGATCGAGCAGCTCGGCCGCGGTGTCGCGAACCTGCTTGGCAGCCCTGCTGCGGGCCTTCTCCCACTGGCCACTGCCCAGGGCATGCAGCGGGGCATTCTCGGGGTCCGCGCCGCTGTAGCGCGAGATCAATTGAAGCTGCGACACCGGCACATAGAGCGTGCTGTCGCCCGCGTAAGAGAGGTGAAGGAATTCGCTCACCCCGTCACCGAGATCGATGGCAACCAGGCCCTGGTATCGCGCGATGCCGTGCTGCAGGTGCACCACGGGGTCACCAATCTTGAGCTCGGAGAGGTCGCGCACGATGGCGTCGACCTGGGTCTCGCGCCCCTTGCCACGCCCGCGGGTGCGCCGGTCTGCCTCGGCGTAGAGCTCGGTCTCGGTGTAGACCGCGAAGCCTTCGCTGGCCTGGGCAAAGCCCTCGGACAGGCTGCCCACCAGCATCACCAGGCCCGGGCCATGGCCCACGGCACTTGCCCAATCCTCTGCCATCGATGGGGCTAGGCCCGCCTGCGAGAAGTGTTCGGCCAGGGTCTCGCGGCGCCCTGCAGACTCGGCCACAAACATCACTCGGTCGCCGCCCCGGATGCTCGACTGCACGGCCGAGACAAATTTCTGCAGCGGCTCTTCGGCGCGCCGGTCGGCGCGGATGTCGGTCAGCGGCCCATAGCCCTCGGGCGGCGCCTTGTCGGGCAGCATTCGTACCTGCGTGCGACTCGCCAAAAGACCAAAGAATGCGTCGGGGGTGTGGGCCAGGGCCTCGGGTGCCATCACCGGCCGCTCGATGTCGTGCTTTAGAAACGCGTAGCGGCCCTTGAGATCGGCCCAGGACTGCTGAAGCGCCTCGTCGATGCGGCCCAAGAGCAGCACGGGCGCATCCGTCGAGAGGTAGGCGTCGATTCCCGCCAGCGCGTCTTCGTGGAGCAGGGGCAGGTAGTACTCGATCCCCGCGCCGAACAGGCCGCTGCCTGCGTCTTTGTAGAGCGCAACCTTCGATGGGTCGCCCTCGAAGACCTCGCGCCAGCGGCTTCGAAAGCGCGTGGCGGCTGCCTCGTCACGGGGATACTCCCGCCCCGGCAGGAGACGCACTTCCTGCACGGGATGCACGGTGCGCTGGGTGTCGGGATCGAAGACTCGGATCGAGTCGATCTCGTCGTCGAACAGCTCGATGCGAAACGGCAGGGCCGCTCCGGTGGGGAAGAGGTCCACGATGCCGCCACGCAGGGCGTACTCGCCCGGGAGCACCACCTGGCCCACAGCGCTGTAGCCGGCGGTGCGCAGTTGCTCCATCAGGGCCTCGCGGGAGATGCGCTCGCCCTGCCGAAAGAAAAAGGTGTTGGCGGCCAGAAATGCGGTGGGCACGAGGCGCTGGCTGGCCGTGGGTGCAGAGGCCACCAGAAGGTCGGCGCGCCCACTGAGGGCGTCGTAGAGGGCCAGCAGCCGCTCGGAAATGAGGTCCTGGTGGGGAGAAAACGCCTCGTAGGGCAGGGTCTCCCAGTCAGACAGAAAGCGAACGCAGAGTTCGGGCGCCATGAGGTGAAGGGCATCCACACAACGCTGGGCGGTCTGGGCATCGTCGAAGACGAGCAGGGCACCCGCACCGGCCGTGCGGCCCTGATGCTGGAGTCCTTGTTCTTTCGCCCATTGGGCAATGAAGTGGGCCTCGGCCGAGGGGCCCAGGCGCCCGAGAATGTCGCGTTGGAGTGTGGGTGTGCTGCTCATCTGCTAATTTTAGTGCCCATGCCCACCTTGCCCCGGATCCACCCGTTACCCCTGTCGCCCAACGAGGCGGCGGATGTGCTAGCGCGCCTGCATGCGGCCGGCGCAGATGGGAAAGCGTTGCCTGCAGGGGCGGTGCCGCCTCCCGCACCCTGGGGGGTGATTCCCGCCGCCGGCGTCGGTGCGCGATCGGGGCTCCCGATGCCCAAGCAATATGCAGGCCTGGGTGCCGAGGGGCTTCCCATGCTGGCCCACACCATAGCGGCCTTGGCGCAGGCGCCTGGGATGGCCGGCATTGTGGTCGTGCTCTCGCCGGCCGAGGGGCAGGACGATGGGCCGTACACCTGGGCCCGAGTGGCGGATGCCCTGGTGAAACTGAATGTGGGGCTTCCGGTGCTGCCCGTGCTCTGTGGTGGCAGCAGCCGTGGCCGATCGGTGCTGGGGGCCGCGGAGCTTTTTGTGGCGGCGGGCCTGGCGCACACGCCGCTGTGGGTTCACGATGCCGCGCGGCCTTGGGTTCCCCGCGAGTGCCTCGATGCCTTGGGCGCCGCCTGGTCTCAGCGCTCAGCGCTGGGGAGCCCCCTGGATGGCCAGGCCGACGGCATCACCGACTGCATGGTGCTGGGTTTGCCTGTGCTCGAGACTCTGCACAGCGCCTCGCCCGACCGGGCAGCACCATCGCGCGATGGCCTCTGGTCGGCGCAGACCCCGCAGATTGCCATGGCCGAGCATCTTCAGCGCGCTTTGACTCGGATGCCCGAGGCCACCGATGAGGCCACCGCCCTGCGGGCCCAAGGCCATCGGCTGGGTTTTGTGGTGGGGCATCCCATCAATCGTAAACTCACGCTCCCGCAAGACTTCGCCGACTCTGTGCCCATGACCTCCTCAAGCAATATCCCTCTTCCGCCCGTGCGCATGGGCACCGGCTACGATGTCCACGCCCTGGTCGAGGGCAGGCCCCTGGTTCTGGGGGGCGTCACCATTCCCCACACGCATGGGCTTCTGGGCCACTCCGATGCCGATGCGCTGCTGCATGCGATCGCCGATGCGCTGCTGGGCGCCGCTGGCCTGGGGGACATCGGCCGCCACTTCCCGGACACCGATCCTCAATATGCGGGGGCCGACAGCCGGGTGCTGCTGCGCTCCGTGGTTGAGCGTGTCCGGGCGCAGGGCTTGGTGCCCGCCCAGGTCGATGCCACGATCATTGCCCAGGCCCCCAAGCTCAGCCCCCACATCGATCGGATGGTGGCCAACATTCAGGAAGACCTCGGAACGCCCTGGGTCAATGTGAAGGCGACCACCACCGAGCACCTCGGCTTCACTGGCCGTCGCGAGGGCATCGCGGCCGAGGCCGTCGCTGTGTTGGTGCCCCATTCGGTAGCCAATGCTGCTGGCGCTCGATAGCCTCGGGGCCTGGGGCCATCTGGCACTGGGCGCAGATGGCAACTCGGCGCCGTCATGGCGCGAGCGCCACCGCCTGGGCTCCGGCGCCACCCCGCAGTTCGCCGCTGCACTCCAGCGGGGGCTCGAGTCCCTGGGATTGAAGACCTCGGACCTGCAGGGCCTGGTGGTCTGTGTTGGCCCGGGCTCCTTCACGGGTTTGCGCATGGCGCTCTCCTTTGGTCAGGGGCTGGCGTACGCGGCCCGCCTGCCGGTGCTCACCGTGACCCGCTTTGAACTCGCGGCCTTTGCCGTGGGCCGGGCTGCCTGGCCCGCCCCCAAGATGGCCCTCGACGCCCGCCTCGATGAGTTTTATGTGGGCGAGCTTGCCTGGGGTGCCGACGATCCGGTGCCCACCCTGGTCGGCACGCCCCAGCTTCAGCCCCGGTCGGAACTCCATGTCGGGGGCGACGTGGCCTTGGACCCCACGGCCTCGCCCGATGCCGACGACGCTCCGGATTGGGCGAGTCTGGCCCTGGCCTATGTCGCAGCCCTCGGTGGCCTGGGTTCGGCCAGAGCGGCGCGGCTGAGGCTCAATGATCCCAGCCAGCTCCAGCCCCTGTATGTCCGCGAGCAGGTGGCGCAGACCACCGAGGAGCGGCGCCAGCAGGCATCGCTGGCCCTGCGCCCCATGACATCCCGAGACCTGGCCTCGGTGATGGTCTTGGAGCGGCAGGCCTATCCCTTTCCCTGGTCCACGCGCAACTTCGAGGACTCCATGGCCAGCGGCTATTGCGCCGAGTGCCTCATCGATCAAGGCGCCCTCGTGGGCTATTGGGTTTGGATGCGGGCAGTCGATGAGCTTCACCTGCTCAACTTCACCATCGCGCCGGCACGCCAGCGCCGTGGGCTGGGCTCATGGCTCATGAAGCAGCTCATTGCCCGAGCACAGTCCGAGGGGCTGGTTCGCATCGTGCTGGAGGTGCGGCCCTCGAATGCCTCGGCCTTGGCCCTCTATCGGCGCTTTGGATTTTCTCAGGTGGGTCGCCGCGTGGGCTACTACCCCAACGGCGACCATGGGCGCGAGGACGCCCTGGTGATGGTCCGACCCATCTCGGGCTCCGCGCAATGACGATGCACACCTCGACAACAGATCATGCTCCGGGGTCGCCCTTGGCGGAGCTCTCGACCGAGGCCCTGCGCGTGTTGGAACTTGTGCCCCGGTGGGCCCTGCGCGAGGGCGGGGCGCTGAGCGCTGCTGCGGCCGCCGAAGTCTCGCGATCCTCGGAGGCCGCGGGACCCCCCGCACGCGGAGGCTTTGCAGACCTTGCGGACCTCGAGCCTCCGCGCTACGAGGCAGCACTGGCTGCCTGGCTCAATCGCCGAGCGCCCAATGCCTGGAGCCTGAGCTGGGCGCAGTCGGCCGAGCCCAGCGCTCAGCCCGAACTCAGTGCCGCGGCCGAACCCACCGGGCGGCTGTGCATTGCGGCGCCCTCGGGGGCTTGGCTGGCCTCGGCAGCAGGCCGGCGCTGGCTCTTTGAGCAGCTGGCACCGCTGCGGTCGGGTCCCCGCCGCTGACCGATCAGTCCAAGAAGGGCTTGGGCTTCTCCTCGGCGATCAGCGCGTCGAGGTCGTGGTTGCGCTTGTTCTTGCGATAGCGGCGAATGACCAAGGACATCGCGATGGCGATGCTGGCACCGAACATCACGATCACCTCATTGACGTGGAAGTCGAGCTCCAACAGCAGGGCATAGAGGCCAAGCATGAAGAGGACATTGAGGTTCTCGTTGAAGTTCTGAACGGCAATCGAATACCCCGCCGAAAGGATGGTGTGGCCGCGGTGCTGCAGCAGGGCATTCATGGGCACCACGAAGAACCCCGCCAGTCCGCCAATCAGGATCAGCAGAGGCAGGGCGGTGCTCATCTGGTGCACCAGGGTCATCAGCGGCACAAAAAGGCCCATCAGCACCCCGAGGATCAACACGCGGGGCGAGTGTTCCAGGCCGATGAGCTTGGCGGCCAGCACGGAGCCCGCAGCCACACCCACCGCCACCACGCCTTGCAGGATGGCCGCCTGGTCCAGTGGCAGGCCAAGTTGCACCTCGGCCCACTTGAGCACCACAAACTGCAGCACAGCACCGGCCCCCCAGAAGAGGGTGGTGACGGCCAGAGAGATCTGCCCAATCTTGTCGCGCCAGAGTGCAGTATTGCAGGCCCAGAAGGTCTTGATCAGGACCATCGGCGAGATGCCCCGCTGCTCATATCGCGCGCCGGTGTCGGGGATTCGAAGATTGAATCCGGCTGCAATCGCGTAGAGCCCCGCAATGACCAAAATGGCGGCATCGATGGGGCTTCGCAGGCCCAAGGAGAATCCCGGCACGGTGATGCCAAAGAGCCAGCCGCTCACAGTGGGATTGATCAGGACCCCGCCCAAGACGGTGCCCAGGATGATGGAGCCCACCGTGGTGCCCTCGATCCAGCCATTGGCCACCACGAGTTTTTTCGCTGGCAGCAGCTCAGTGAGGATGCCGTACTTGGCCGGCGAGTAAGCGGCGGCACCGAAGCCCACCACGGCGTAGGCCGCCAGAGGGTGGATCTCATGAAACAAGAACAGGCATCCGGCGATTTTGATGCCGTTGGTGAAGAACATCACTCGGCCCTTGGGCATGGAGTCGGCAAAGGCCGCCACGAAGGGTGCGAGGACAACATACGAAAAGTTGAAGAAGAGTTTCAGCAGGGGCGTGAGAGAGTCCGGGGCTGCCATCTCCACCAGCAGCGCGATCGCGGCAATCAACAGGGCGTTGTCGGCCAGCGAGGAAAAAAACTGCGCCGCCATGATGGTGTAGAAGCCACGATTCATTCGCTGAGATTCCTGAAGGGGTCGGAGACATGCCAACCATGGGCCGCGGACCCCGGTGCGAGTGGATTAGAACACGGCGCGGTGAGCGCATAGAATTGGGGAATGCCTCGGCCCATCGCCTTTGAGATCTCCCGCTCGGCCCTGTCCCAAAACCTCGACCACCTCCGACGAGTCTCCCGGGGAGACGCCGTGTGGGCCGTGGTCAAGGCCCATGGCTATGGACTGCAGCTGCCCATGGTGATCGAGGCCCTGGCCCATGCCGATGGACTGGCGGTTCTCGATCTCTCCGAGGCGCAGTCGTTGCGCGACTTGGGCTGGCGCAGGCCCATCCTTCTCTTGGAGGGGGCATTCCAGCCCGATGATCTGGCGCAGGCCGTCGAGCTCGATCTTGATGTCGTGGTCCATGCCCCCCACCAGATGTCGTGGATGCTCGATCGCCTGGACTCGGCAGCACCGCTGCCGACCCGCATCTGGATCAAGCTCAACACGGGCATGAATCGTCTGGGGTTTCGCGAGCCCGACTGGCCGTCCCTGCGCCCCTTGCTGGCCGAGCTGCGGGGAGCCGGTCACCCCCTGGGATTCATAACCCATTTTGCCGATGCCGAGCACCCCGAGACCCTCGCCGAGCCCATGGACCGATTCCATCGAGGCCTGGAGGTGTTGAGCGCGCAGCCCAACGACGCCCTGGGTGTTGCCAACTCGGCGGGCTGCCTGCAGGCCCCTGGGCTTCTGGATCCGGATCGCCCGGGCAAGGTCTGGTCTCGCGCCGGGATTGCGCTTTATGGGGCAGGTGGCTTTGATGGCCTGCGTCCTGCCACCCGGCTGGTCAGCGAGGTCATCGCGGTGCAGGAGGTGGAGGCGGGCGAGCGCGTGGGCTATGGGGGCATCTGGACCGCCTCCCAAAAGAGCCGCATTGCGGTGGTGGCCGCGGGCTATGCCGACGGCCTTCCGAGGGGTTTGCCCCAGGGCCTGGCGGTGCGTGTGGATGGCGGCCTCGCCCCCCTGGTGGGGCGGGTGTCGATGGACATGCTGACGCTCGACATCACTGGGCTGCCGCAGGCCGGTGTGGGATCTGCGGTGGAACTCTGGGGGCCAGCCAGCAGCATTGATGCCCTGGCTGCCGCCTGCGGCACGATTGCCTACGAGCTGCTCACAGCCGTCTCTGCGCGCGTGCCGCGCCGGTTGATCCCATGAAAAAGAAATCCATCTTCGCCTGCCGCGACTGCGGCCATGAGCATTCCAAGTGGCTGGGCCGCTGCGAGGGCTGCGGCGAGTGGAATACCCTCGATGAGACAACCACGATCGAGGCCCCCAAGGGCGCCCGGGGGCGCCTGGCGGCAGGATTCTCGGTGGTCTCCAAGATGCAGCCCCTCTCGGAAGTCAGCCTGGAGGATCGGCCTCGGCTCTCGATGGGAATGGAGGAGCTCGACCGGGTCCTCGGCGGAGGCATGGTGGCGGGGGGCGTGGTCCTGCTGGGCGGAGACCCGGGCATTGGCAAGAGCACCCTGCTGTTGCAGGCCTTGGCGCAGCACGCAGAGCAGTCGCCCCAAGCAAGCCTTCTCTATGTGTCCGGGGAGGAGTCGGCGCACCAGCTCGCCCATCGGGCCCGCCGTCTGGGTGTGCCCGAGGCCTTGCTCGCCCGAATCCAGGTGCTGGCCGAGACCTCGCTCGAGCGCATCAATGAAACCCTCGCGGCCCTGGGTCCAACCATGGTGGTGATCGACTCCATTCAAACCACGCTGAGCGAGCAGCTTCCCTCGGCCCCTGGGTCGGTGGCCCAGGTCCGCGAGTGCGCGGCCCAGCTCACCCGCTGGGCCAAATCCCAGGGCCGGTGTGTGTTTCTGGTGGGTCACGTCACCAAAGAGGGGGCCATTGCGGGTCCGCGCGTGCTCGAGCACATGGTCGATGCGGTCCTGTACTTCGAGGGCGATGGCCATGCGGCATTTCGCGTGGTCCGTGCCGTGAAGAATCGCTTTGGCACCGTGAATGAGCTCGGGGTCTTTGCGATGACCGACCGCGGGCTGCGTGGCGTGAGCAATCCCTCGGCCCTGTTTCTGAGCCATGCCCATCCCACGGACGCCGACTCTGAAGTTCCGGCGCGGCGATCGGTCGCGGGCTCCTGTGTCTTGGCAACGCAGGAGGGATCCCGGCCACTGCTGGTGGAGGTCCAGGCCCTGGTCGACGCGGCCCACATCCCCAACCCGCGCCGGCTCTGTGTGGGCCTGGAGCCGCAACGGCTTGCCATGCTGCTGGCCGTTTTGCACCGCCACGCGGGGGTGGCCTGCTTTGACCAGGATGTTTATCTCAATGTGGTGGGCGGGATTCGCGTCTCCGAGCCTGCGGCCGACCTGGCCATTCTCGCGGCCATCATGTCCTCGCTGCGCGACCGTCCATTGCCCGAGCGGCTGGTGGTCTTCGGCGAGCTGGGCCTCTCGGGAGAGCTGCGCCCCTCGCCTCGAGGCCAGGAGCGCCTGCGCGAGGCGGCACGGCTGGGTTTCGCGACTGCCCTGGTGCCCAAGGCGAATCTTCCTCGCCGCGAGATGGAGGGCCTCACCGTGGTGGGCGTCTCGAGCCTCGCCGAGGCCCTGGATTGGCTCTCAGCCCACCGCTGAGAGCAGAGCGCGCGCCGCCGCCTGGCCAGAGAGCACCGCCGATTCGATGGTGGCGGGCAGCCCCTCGGCCCCGTCGTCCCCCGCCCACCTCAGCGCCATGGGCCCATCGTTGGTTGGCAGCGGCAGCCGCCATGGGCGTTGCGTGCCGTCGTTGTCGCAGGCCCAGGTCGCCAGGGGGTCATGGTGCTCAAACAGGTATTCCGCACTGAGGCCATCGCTCTCTAGGCGCTGGAGGGCCAGGGCGCGCAGCTGTGCCCGGATGTCTGCCACGGCCTCGGGCTGCTCACGGGAGGGAAGGGCGGAGGCCACCCAGGCCTCCACCTGACCCCAGGGTCCGGGTGGGCGATGCAGGCGAACCAGGGGAATGTTGCCAACGCCCGCCGGGTGGACGATGTCGATGCGGCCGGGATCCTCGCAGCCCGTGGGCCGAAGCAAGAAGAGGGTCAGGATGCCCCGCCAGCGGGGCTCTGGCAGGGGATGGGGGACTGCCGTCCCCGGCGCACGATCGGCCAGGGTGTGGGGGCGGTGCCGCGGCGAGATGGCCATCACCGCACCGGAAAATCCCGCCGCCCGCAGCTCGGCCACCCGGCGCCGGCTTCGGGGATGGAGGCCCACGCCCCGGGCCCGCAGCCAGGCCACCACCGGGGCCACGGCCGCAGTGCTGAGATTCTCTTGGGGATGCCAGATCGCCAGCGAATCTCTGGGGCCCGCCACCGTTCGGCGCAGGAGCTCGAGAAATATGGCCGCCGGCGCCTCGGTGATTCCCGTATTCAGGGCCGACTCGGCCATGGGCTGCCAGAGCGCCTCGATGAGGCCCTGCGGCTGGCCCAGCGATTCCAGCAGCTCCGACACGGTGCCGGAGGTCGTCCAGCGGCGCTGCTGGGCAGTCCACAGCAGGCGAAGCATCGCCGCCTGCCAGGCCCAGGGCCAGCCACCCGACTTGCCGCGGATCTGGTCTGCAAGGGTCTGAATCCCACCCTCGATCAGGCCCCAGGGGGCAGCGCTGCGGCCAAAGTGCAGGGCACTCCCCTGGCAATGCCACACAAATGCATGGGTGCTGCCGGGGTCCTGGGAGCAGGCCGCCCGGCAGTCATCCAGCAGACGCAAAAAGGCGCGGTGTGCGCCCAAGACCAGGTGCTGACCATGGTCGATGGGCACGCGGCCCTGGGGGCTCTGCCACTCGAGGCCCCGAGCACGGCCGCCAAACTCGCTGGCCGCCTCAAATAGGTGGATGTCGGCGTGGGGGGCTGCGCGGCGCAGCTCCACCGCAGCGGCAAGCCCCGCCCATCCGCCGCCCACCACCGCGAGTCGGCTCATGCGTTGGGCGGGCGGAGCCGCCGAGGTTGGTCAGCGGGGTGCAGACCCCGCGGCATTCTCGGAAGAATCCCCGCCCAGCCGAGCAGGGCCAGCCAGAGCTTGCGACCGGGGCCCAGACGCACTCGGTGGGTGAGCACGAGGAGCGGTGCCTCGCAAAGCACATCCAGGAGGTCTTGATAGATCACACCCATGGTGAGTCCGGGCCGCTGCGCGCGCCGCTGCGCGGGGGGAAGATGCTCCAGCGCTGAACGAAAGTGCCCGCGGGCGCGTTCGGCCAGGGCCAGCAGGCAGGCCTCGACCGCCCGCTCAGCCTGGGGCTGGGTGATGTTGTGCCGGCCTGCGCCATGTGCAGCCATGAGTTCGGTGGGGATGTAGACCCGGCCGCGGCGGTAGTCCTCGCCGACATCGCGAAGGATGTTGGTGAGCTGCAGGGCGATGCCCCAGTGCGTGGCGTACTGCAGGAGGCTGCTCCTGCGATGGTCTTCGGCTGGGCTGCTGCTGGCGCCCGTTCGCGCGAAGAGCTCCGCAGAGAAAATCTGCGCGGACAGACGACCGACGGTGCCTGCCACCTGGTCGCAGTAATCCTCCAGTGCAGCCCAGTCGCGCGGGGGCTGGGGGTTCAGGTCTGCGCGCATGCCCAGCAGCATCGAGCGGAAGTCGGCCTCCGACCAGGGCTGGCGCTCGAGAACGCTGGCGAGGGCCAAGGTCACCGGGTGCCGCGGGGTCCCCAAAAACAGACGATCGGTCTCTTCCTCCCACCAGGCGATCCTGGCCGCCGCCACCGCCGGGTCCGAGGGCTCATCGACGGCATCGTCCACCTCACGGCAGTAGGCGTAGAGGGCCTCCAGGGCCTCGCGTTGTGCACGCGGCAGGCCCCGGAATGCATGGCGGAAGGTGCTGCCACTGCGAAGCAGCTTGTCTCGACAATAGGCTTGGGGGGTCATGCTGGGATGGTCATGCGTGGGTGCTCATGCTCGAGTGGTCATGCTTGGGGGCCGCGGGGGGCTCGAGGGGAGGGCGTCCGGCCGAGGCGCTGCATCTCCAGGCGCAGCACCTGGGGCAGCCAACGTGCGGCCAGAGCCAGCCATTGCCCAGCGCCGAGGCGCGGCGGTTGATGCCATGGGCGCCAAGGATCCCGCAGGAGGGTTGTGGCCATCGACCGGCCCCCGGCCACGACTGCGGCGATCTCCATGGCCAGGCGGCGGGCGTGCGGCCGTCCAGCCTGGTGGACGAGCTCCACGAGTGGGGCACCGAACCGCAGCTGCTCTCCGCCCTGGGTGGCCAGGGTTCGACACAGCACTGCCTGAGTGCTGGACTCGGTCTCCTTCCAGCCGATGAGTTGGGGCGGGGCCTTCGCGGTGCCGGCCACCCACTGCCAGTGGGATGGCCAAAGCGTCTTGGGGAAGGTCGGGCGCCCCCGGGCACAGTCCTGGGCGATGTCCTGGGCGAAATTGATGAGCTGAAGGCCCGTGCAGATGTGGTCCGAGAGCGCATAGAGCATCGCCTCGCCCGGCGCATCGCGCTCGAAGCCCCAGAGGCTCAGCATGAGCTCGCCCACGGGGTTGGCCGAGTGTCTGCAGTAGCCCAGCATGTCCTGGTCATCGTCGAAGGGGCGAAAGTTGGCGTCGCGCAGGAAGGCATGCATCAGCCGACGGGCCGGATCGACGGAGACTCCCCGCTCGGCCAGAACAGCCCGCAACTCCTGCGCATGCTGGATGAGCCTCATGCCCTCCAGACTCGGCTCGACCTCGGATAGGGGCTCATGACCGAGGCGGTCTGGGAGCCCGACATGGAGTGCCCTGTCCATGGCCGACAGGAGCGCGAGGCGTTGCTCCGTGGGGCGTTGCCCCTCATCGGCCACATCGTCGGCCGCCCGCGCGAAACGATAGATCGTCTGCACCGGCGCACGCAGGGTTCGGGGGATGAGCAGCGAGGCCACCGGGAAGTTCTCAGGATGGCCCTCGGCAAAGACCGCCTTCATGGCGGGCATTCTAGTCAGTCCGGGCCGGGACGCCGGCTTCGCTACAATGCGGGAAGGGCGAAGCCGCAAGGCGACGCGAAGGTGGCGAAATTGGTAGACGCACCAGGTTTAGGTCCTGACGCCGCAAGGTGTGCGGGTTCGAGTCCCGCCCTTCGCACCCCCCGATTCCTATTTGCTCACTTAGAAAGAGTTCCAACGATGTCCGAAAACGCCGTGGCAGCCGCCAGCAGCCTTACCCGCAGCCTTACCCTCCAGGTTGATCTCGAGGCCATCAAACCCCAGATCGAGGCCAAGCTTCGGCAGATTGGCCGCAAAGCCAAGATCGCGGGCTTTCGTCCGGGCAAGATTCCGCTCAAGGTGCTGGAGCAAAACTATGGCTTTCAGGCCCAGTCCGATGCGCTGAATGACGCCGTGAGCCAGGCCTACGCCGAGGCCCTGGTTGCCGCGGCGCTGCGCCCGGCAGGTCCCCCCAACATCGAGGCGATCCCCGCCGAGGCCGGTGCCTCGGAGTCGACCCTGTTCTTCAAGGCGGAGTTCGAGGTCTATCCCAGCATTTCTCTGCCCAATCCCAGCGAGCTCTCCGTGACTCAGACCGTCTGCGAGGTCCAAGACGCCGATGTGGAAGAGACGCTGGAGAACCTGCGCAAGCAGCGGGCCGACTTTTCGCCCGTCGATCGCGCCAGCCAGGCGGGCGATCAGCTGCGCGTCGATTTCAAGGGTACGGTCGACGGCGAGCCCTTCGAGGGCGGCACCGCCGAGGACTTCCGCTTCGAGGTCGGCGCGGGCCAGATGCTGCCCGAGTTTGATGCCGCCGCTGTGGGGATGAAGGCCGGCGAAAGCAAGACCTTCGCCCTGCAATTCCCCGAGCAGTACCACGCACCGGCGCTCGCGGGCAAGGCCAGCGAGTTCTCCATCACGGTTCGCGAGGTTCTGGGTCCGGTGCTGCCCGAGCTCAACGATGCCTTTGCCGAGGGCTTTGGCGTGAAGGATGGCGGCATTGCCAAGCTGCGCGACGATGTGCGCGCCAATCTTCAGCGCGAGACCAAGGCCCGGTGCAAGGCCCGAACCAAGAAGTCCGTGATGGATGCGCTGGCCAAGGCCTGCAGCTTTGACGTCCCCCAGGCGCTGGTTGCCCAGGAGTCGCAACGGATGGCCGAGCAGATGCGGCGCGACTTCGAGCAGCGCGGCATGAATGCCAAGAACATGCCCCTGCCCGTCGAGCTGTTCCGCGACCAGGCCCAGCAGCGGGTGCACCTGGGCCTATTGGTGGGCGAGGTCGTGAAGAAGCAAAAGCTTCAGGCCACCGAAGAGCAGATCCGCGCCTTCCTGAGCGACATGGCCCAGAGCTACGAGTCGCCCGAGAAGTTTGTGGAGTGGGCAATGTCGCAGCGCGATCGCCGCGCTGAGGTCGAGGCGGTGGTCATCGAGGACAACGTCGTGGCCTGGGTTCTGGCGGCAGCCAAGGTCGAGACCGCGACCTCAAATACCCGTGAACTCATGCAGGAAAACGCCCGCGGCTAGGTCGTAGACTGAGTCCAACGTCTTAAGGAGACCCCATGAACCTGCCCATCCACAATTCCGCCCTCGACGCCCAGGCCCTTGGCATGGTGCCGATGGTGATTGAGCAGTCTGGCCGCGGCGAGCGGGCCTACGACATCTATTCCCGCCTGCTGCGCGAGCGGGTGGTGTTTCTGGTGGGTCCGGTCAATGACCACTCGGCCAACCTGGTCGTGGCCCAGCTGTTGTTCCTGGAGAGCGAAAACCCCGACAAGGACATCTCGTTCTACATCAACTCCCCCGGCGGATCGGTGTCCGCTGGCCTGGCCATCTACGACACGATGCAGTTCATCAAGCCGGCCGTCTCGACGCTGTGCATGGGCATGGCAGCGAGCATGGGCGCGTTTTTGCTCGCCGCGGGCGAGAAGGGCAAGCGGTTTGCCCTGCCCAACAGCCGCATCATGATTCATCAGCCGCTGGGCGGCGTTCAGGGCCAGGCATCCGACATCGAGATCCACGCCCGGGAAATTTTGTCGTTGCGCGACAAATTGAACCGAATTCTTTCGGAGCGCACGGGTCAGAGCCTGGAGACGATCGCCCGCGACACAGATCGGGACAACTTCATGGCCGCCGACGATGCCAAGAATTACGGCCTGATTGATGAGGTTCTCACCCACCGGGCGTAGTGAATCTGGGCGCATGCTCGTAGCAAATCGGAAGCCACCACCACGGACGACGCAATGACCGACAAGAAATCCAACGAAAAGCTTCTCTACTGCTCGTTCTGCGGAAAGAGCCAGCACGAGGTCAAGAAGTTGATTGCGGGCCCCAGCGTCTTTATCTGCGACGAGTGCATCGACCTCTGCAACGACATCATTCAGGACGAGCAGGAGGGCGCCGCCGGGGCTGCCGGCTCGCCCAAGGGCCTGCCCACCCCGCTGGAGATCGCCAACATCCTCAATGGCTATGTGGTTGGCCAGGATCGTGCCAAGCGCACGCTGGCTGTGGCGGTCTACAACCACTACAAACGCCTGCGGCGCGGCAACGCGCCCTCGCATGTGCCGGAGAAGTCGATCGTCATGTCCGATGCCACGGCCGAGGCCGAGGCTCTGGCCCAGCCCGCTGGCGGCAAGGCAGGCAAGACTTCGGCCAAGGGCGATAAGGCCCCGGGCGTAGAGCTCTCGAAGAGCAATATCCTGCTGATCGGTCCCACGGGCTCGGGCAAGACCCTGCTGGCTCAGACCCTGGCGCGTCTGCTTGATGTGCCTTTTGTGATCGCCGATGCCACCACCCTCACCGAGGCAGGCTACGTGGGTGAGGATGTCGAGAACATCATCCAAAAGCTTCTGCAGAACTGCGGCTACGACGCCGAGAAGGCACAGCAGGGCATCGTCTACATCGACGAGATCGACAAGATCTCGCGCAAGAGCGACAACCCCTCGATTACCCGCGACGTGTCGGGCGAGGGGGTGCAGCAGGCGCTGCTCAAACTCATCGAGGGCACGGTGGCCTCGGTGCCTCCACAGGGAGGCCGCAAGCACCCCAACCAGGATTTCGTTCAGGTCGACACCACCAACATCCTGTTCATCTGCGGCGGCGCCTTCGATGGTCTGGAGAAGATCGTCCGCGACCGCACCGAAAAGACCTCGATCGGATTTGGTGCCGAGGTGCGATCGCCGACCGAGCGACGCCTAAGCAAGCTGCTCGAAGAGGCCGAGCCCGAAGATCTCATCAAGTTCGGCATCATTCCGGAGCTCATTGGCCGACTGCCCGTCGTGGCAACCCTCGATGAGCTCGACGAAGAGGCGCTGATGGAGATCCTCATCGGACCCAAAAATGCCCTGGTCAAGCAGTATCAGGCCCTCTTTGAGATGGAAGGCGTGGAGCTCGAAGTCCGCCCCAATGCCCTGCGGGCAATTGCTCAGCGGGCCATCAAGCGCAAGACGGGCGCGCGCGGGCTGCGGTCCATCCTTGAACACATCCTCCTGGACACGATGTTTGAACTCCCCGACCTCAAGAAGGTGGTCAAGGTGGTGGTCGATGAAAATGCCGTCACCGGCGAATCGCAGCCACTCCTGATCTACGGCGAATCGGCCAAGCCCAGCAAGGCCAACAACGAAGCCGCGAGTGCCTAAGATGAGCAAACCCAGCCAGCTGTCTGCCGAGCGCACGACCACCCCGATGCTTCCCTTGCGGGATGTGGTCGTCTTTCCGCAGATGGTGATCCCGCTGTTTGTGGGCCGCCCCAAGTCCATCAAGGCCATGGAGCGCGCGATGGAAACGGGCAGCCACATCCTCCTGGTGGCGCAACGTTCGGCCAGCCAGGACGACCCAACCATGGCCGAGATCTACGACATTGGCTGCCTCGCCAGCATCCTGCAGATGTTGAAGCTCCCCGACGGCACCGTGAAGGTTCTGGTCGAGGGCAGCCAGCGCGCTCGGCTTTTGGGCATGACCGACACCGGCGAGTACCTTCTGGCCGAATGCATGCCGCTGGTGCTGGAAGAGGAGGAGAGCCCGGAGATCGAGGCCCTGCGTCGAACCCTTCTCACCCAGTTCGATCAGTTCGTCAAACTCAACAAAAAGATTCCTGCCGAAATCCTCAGCAGCCTGGTGAGCATCGAGGGCGCCGGCCGCATGGCCGACACCATCGCCGCCCACCTGCCCATGCGGCTGGAGCAGAAGCAGGAGGTGCTCGAGGTGCTGCCTGTGGCAGACCGTCTGGAGCGCCTGCTGTCGCTGATCGAAAATGAGCTCGACATCCTCCAGGTGGAAAAGCGCATCCGCGGCCGCGTGAAGCGGCAAATGGAAAAAAGCCAGCGCGAGTACTACCTCAACGAGCAGGTCAAGGCCATCCAGAAGGAGCTGGGCGAGGGCGAGGACGGCGAACTCGACGAGCTCGAGAAGAAGATCAAGGCCGCGCGCATGCCCAAGGAGGCTCGCGACAAGACCCTGGGCGAGCTCAAGAAGCTGCGAATGATGTCGCCAATGTCGGCCGAGGCCACCGTGGTGCGCAACTACATCGACACCCTGGTGGCCCTGCCTTGGAAGAAAAAAAGCAAGGTCAACACCAACCTCGCCGATGCCGAGGCCCTGCTCGAGACCGAGCATTTTGGTCTCGACAAGGTCAAAGAGCGCATCCTCGAGGCGCTGGCGGTGCAGCAGCGGGTCGACAAGGTGAAGGCACCCATCCTCTGCCTGGTGGGCCCCCCGGGCGTGGGCAAGACCTCGCTGGGCCAGAGCATTGCCCGCGCGACCAACCGCAAATTCGTGCGCATGGCCCTGGGCGGGGTGCGCGATGAGTCCGAAATCCGCGGCCACCGCCGCACCTACATTGGCTCCATGCCTGGCAAGATCCTCACCAGCCTCAGCAAGGTCGGCACGCGCAATCCGCTCTTCCTGCTCGATGAGGTCGACAAGATGGGCATGGACTACCGGGGCGACCCCGCCAGCGCGCTGCTCGAGGTGCTCGACCCGGAGCAGAACCATGCCTTCATTGATCACTACGCCGAGGTGGAGTTCGACCTCTCCGATGTGATGTTTGTGGCCACCGCCAACTCGCTCAACATCCCCCCAGCCCTGCTGGATCGGATGGAGGTGATTCGCCTGTCGGGCTACACGGAAGAAGAGAAGGTCAATATTGCCCAGCGCTATCTGCTGCCCAAGCAGATCAAGCTCACGGGACTCAAGGATTCCGAGATCGAGGTCGACGAGTCGGCCATCCGTGAAATCATTCGCAGCTACACGCGCGAGGCCGGAGTGCGCAGCCTCGAGCGGGAAATCTCCAAAATCTGCCGCAAGGTGGTGCGCCGGGTTCTCTTGGCCGCAGGCAAGGAGAGTCTCCCCATTCGGATCGATGCCCAGGTGATCGGCGACTTCCTGGGGGTGAAGAAGTACACCTTCGGCGTGGCCGAGAAGGACGATCAGGTGGGCGAGGTGACCGGCCTGGCCTGGACCGAAGTGGGCGGAGAGCTGCTGATGATTGAGGCGGCGGTGATGCCCGGCAAGGGCCAAATCACCCGCACCGGTTCGCTGGGCGATGTGATGAAGGAGTCGGTCGAGGCCGCACGCTCCGTGGTGCGCAGCCGCTCGGCCAAGCTGGGCATTCCCACCTCGGCCTTCGAGAAGAAAGACATCCACATCCATGCCCCCGAGGGCGCCACGCCCAAAGACGGCCCCAGCGCCGGCATTGCCATGACCACGGCGATGGTCTCGGCGCTTACCGGCATTCCGGTGAAGGCCACGGTGGCCATGACCGGAGAGATCACCCTGCGCGGTGAGGTGCTGCAGATTGGTGGCTTGAAGGAGAAGCTTCTCGCAGCGCACCGCGGTGGCATCCAAAAGGTGCTCATCCCCGAGCAGAACGTCCGCGACCTCGCGGAGATTCCCGATCTTGTGAAGAACGCTTTGGAGATTGTCCCGGTGCGCTGGATCGACCAGGTGCTGGAGCATGCATTGGCTCGGGCACCCGTGCCGCTGACCGAAGAGGAGATCGCCGCAGGCCTTCGCGCCTCGGAGGCAGCCAAGGTCGACGCCCTCAAGGCCGACACGTTGAAGGCCGATGGACCGCCTTCCATGCACTGAGGTCTCCCTCATTTGCATGCCGATGGGTTCTTCACTAGAATTCCGCTCTTCGATGTTGCAGCGAAGCTTTCAGCCGACGTCAGTGAGTTGATGATTTCGTCTGGGGTGCTTAGCTCAGTTGGTAGAGCGGCGCCCTTACAAGGCGTAGGTCGGGAGTTCGAGCCTCTCAGCACCCACCACGCTGCAATATCTGTCGGTGGCGACCACTGTGCATGCCTCGGTGGTTGATCAGTCCGGCAGTGTTGGATTGCTGTTGATGTGAGTGTGGTTGTTTTGGTTTTGTGATGTTTGCGCGCGGAGCGGTAGTTCAGTTGGTTAGAATACCGGCCTGTCACGCCGGGGGTCGCGGGTTCGAGCCCCGTCCGCTCCGCCAACCTTCACAAATCCCATGCTCAATACCATCCGGCAGTACCGCCGTCTCTTTCTCGGCATCCTCCTTCTCCTCATCCTCCCGTCGTTTGTCGTGGTCGGGGCATGGGATCTCGTTCCCTCGGGCAGCAACCCTCAGGCGGTGGCAGAGATCGATGGCACACCCATCACCAAGACCGAGCTCAATCAGGTTCACGAGCGGCGCGTTGCCGAGCTGCTGACCCAGCTGGGCGGCGCTGTTCGCCGCGAGCAGCTCGAGACCGTGGCAGCCCGAGGAGCGACCCTCGAGCAAATCATTCAGGCCAAGCTGCTCAATGACATCGCCAGCGATGAGGGCCTCACGGTGTCCGATTCGCGCATGCAGCAGGTGATCGCCCAGATTCCCGAGTTCCAGAAAAACGGCCGCTACGACTACGACCAGGCCAAGCTGGTCTTGCAGGATCAGGGCTACACGCCCGCCAAGTTCGAGGCGGAGCTGCGTGGCCAGCTGGCGCGCGAACTTTTGCCGTACTGGGTATCGAGTGGGGCTGTCGCCCCGCGCAAGCTGGTGCGCAGGCTGGCCCAGTCGGAGTCCGAAGTTCGGGTGGTTCGTCTGCATCTGCTGACGCCGGCGATGGCCGGTGCGGTGGAGGTGACCGAGGACCAGATCAATGCCGCTTACGAGGAAAGCCGCTCGAAGTTTCAACTGCCCGCCACCGTGGACGTGGATGTGCTGCTGTTGAAGACCGAGGGATCCGCTGCCCGGGCCGAGTCTTTCACCAACCTCGTGTTTGAGTCCCCCGAGTCGCTCAAGCCCGCCGCCGAGGCCCTGGGCCTCTCGGTGGTCCGCGTCCGCGGTCTCTCGGCCAACGGCACCATGGCCGACCCCAAGTCCGTCCCGGCCGAGGTTCGTTCCGCGGTGGCAAGCCCCGCGGCCCTCCAACAGCTCTTTGGTGAGGATGGTCCCGTGGCCAACGAGGCCAGCCGCCGCAGCAACACCGAGGCCCTGGAGGCTGCTCCTGGCGTGCTTTTGAGCATGCGCGTCGAGGCCGTTCAGGCCAGCCGCATCCAGCCGCTCTCCGAAGTCCGTGCGGCCCTGGTGCAGCGACTGCGGGACGACAAGGCCGCAGCCAAGCTTCTGGAGATGGCCGAGGGCTGGCGCAATGCGCCGAACGGGTCTCTGCCGGGTGAGCGTCGCCTCGAACTGCGCCGCACCGACTCTGCGGCCCTGCAGGCCCTGGCACCCAACGACAAGGCGCTCGCTGGCCGCATCGCCAACGAGGTCTTTGGCGATCAACTCGTGCGGGGGCAGCGCTCGGTGGTGAGCCTCGGGAATTCTGTGTTGGCACTCGAGCTGTTGGATCAGCAGTGGGCCGGCGAGAGCGCTCCCGGCGTGGTGGCACAGCTGCGGCCCGTCATTGAGCTTCTCGAGCAGATCGATCGCAAGGCATCGCTGCCGGGCGTGATCCAGGCCGCCGAGGGCCCGCGCGGTGTGGAGCGGTTCCCATCCCGGCTGGAGCCCGAGACCCGCTGATCGGGGGTCTGGGGGCTTAGGAGCCTGCCTGGGCGGCGGCGTTTGCCCAGGCCATCATCGACTCGGCGTCGATCCCCGTCAGGGCAATGGTGTTGCGGGTTTCCCATTGGCTGAAGTTTCGCGCCATGGAGCGGGCATAGCTGGGGTCGTAGTGGTGCACCAGCATGTCCGCCACAAACTCAGACCAGCGCGACTGTTCGACCAGGTCAAGCCAGCCCTCAAGGCGCTCGGCCCCTACGAGGGCATGCAGCTTCTTGAGCTGCGCCACCAGTGGCGCTGGATCGGCACGAAAATAATCGTAGTCCTCGCACAGCAGGGCCACCCGGTCTTCCAGGGGGAGCATCACCTCGAGGCATGGGCCTGCCCGCATGCGCTGGATCAGTGCCTCGGGGACCTGCACATTTCCAACCTTTCGGCTCTCCGACTCCACGAACACGGGGCGATGGGGATCGAAGGCCTGCAGGGCCTCCCAGAGCTGAGATTCGAACCATTTTTGTGAGGGCTGAGGAGCCATCGGGTCTGCGCCAAGGATCGAGCCACGATGCCGTGCAATGCCCTCGAGGTCGAGCACCTGATGGCCACTGCGGGCCAGGGTCTGCAACAGCCGGGTTTTGCCGGTGCCCGTCAGGCCACAGACGACGCGCAGATCGACCCGGGCGCAGAGCTCGGGCAGTTGGGCCACCACCGTGCGGCGAAATGAGCGATAGCCGCCCTCGAGGATGCTGACCCGCCAGCCGACTTTGGCGAGCACATGGGCCATGGATCCGCTGCGGTTTCCACCCCGCCAGCAATAGATCAGAGGCCTCCAGTCCTTTGGCTTTGCGGCGAGAAATCCTTCCAGGGCCTCAGCGATGCGTCGCGAGGCATAGGCTGCCCCCAAACGCCGAGCAGCAAAGGGATCCGAGGCATGCAGGGTGCCCACTTCGGCATGCTCTATTTGACTCAATACCGGCAGTGAGAGCGCACCAGGGATGTGGTCGATTTCGTACTCGTAAGGCGTTCTGACATCCAGAATCGCGTCGAATCGACGATAACCAGCAGCAATCGCTTCTACGCCAATTTGTTGAGGGTTATCTGCCGCCATGTCTGCTTTCAAAGTATTCACACTGCAATGCCACCAGGGGCACTTCTTCGAGGGCTGGTTCCCCAGCCAAGACGCCTTCGATGGACAGGTCCACCATCAGCAGATTGGGTGCCCGACCTGCCTGAGCCGCAAGGTCTGGGTGGCCCATGTGGGGGAGGTTGCCGCATTCCAGCCCATCGATGCGCTGGTCGCCGAAGACAGTCTGCACCCAGTACACGACGAAATCACCGCGGCCCGGGCCGCCATCTTACGTCTGCAGCAACGAATTGTTGAGGCGACGCAGGCGCACCGTGCTGCGTTGGAGGACTCCGGCCTCGCGGGGGTTTCGCCAAACGCATCTGGCACCAACAGCACCAGCACTGCCGGCCCGAATCCGGCTGCGGGCTGGGGCGAGGGCCAGCTCCACTAAACCAGCCCCAGGCGGGTTGCCGACGCCGCCCGACAGGGGGCTGTCCTTCGGTGGGGTTGCCTCCTGCGGGGTCAACTCCCGCGGGCCTTGGGCGCGTCTTGGGGAATGTTGAAGAGCACGGCCTTGGCCTTGTCGTCGGTGAGGGGGCGCCGAAGGTCGGACATCACCGCCATGCCCCGCTGCACAGCCGGTCGAGCGCCCATGGTCGCCATCCACGCAGCCACCGCTGGGAACTCACTCAGGTCGACCCCCTGTTTGTCATGGGAGCAGGCCCAGGGATAGAGGGCAATGTCGGCGATGGTGTAGGTGCCCGCGGCGACCCAGCCGCCAGTCGACTGCAGGCGCCGATCCAACACGCCATACAGCCGTCGCGCCTCTTCGGTGTAGCGGCGAATCGCGTAGGGGATGGGCTCCGGTGCATAGACCCGAAAGTGGTGCGTCTGGCCCAGCATGGGGCCAAAGCCGCCCATTTGAAACATGAGCCACTGCAGCACCTCCCAGCGCTCGGCATCGGTTCGCCCCAGAAGCCGGCCGGTCTTTCCGCTGAGGTAGCAAAGGATGGCGCCCGACTCGAACAGGGAGATGGGCCTGCCGTCGGGACCATCATCGTCCACGATGGCGGGGATCTTGTTGTTGGGACTGATGCGCAGAAACTCCGGCTGGAATTGGTCGCCCTGACCGATGTCGATGGGATGGGCGCGGTAGGCCAGGCCAAGCTCCTCGAGGGCGATCGTGACTTTCTTGCCGTTGGGGGTTGGCCAGCTGTAGAGGTCGATCATGGTCGTCTCCGGTGTGGGTTAGGGATGTTCGGGGGAGGGCATGCCAACCCACAGCACTGCACGCTCTTGGGCGGGCGCATCGAGCCAGTCGAAGTCGCAGTTGGCGGGAAGCAGTCGGAGCAGCGGATCGACGGACTCCGCCTCGCGCCCCACCTCCAGCAGCAGCTGCCCCCCGGGGCGCAGCCGCTGCCCCAAAGAGCGCAGGATCTGCTCCACGATGTCCATGCCCAGCTCGCCCGCAAAGTGGGCCATGGCGGGCTCGGCGCGGAACTCCGGCGGAAACCGGGGCGCAGCGGTGGTGGGCACATACGGGGGGTTGCAGACAATCAAGTCGAACTGCTGGGGATCGGTGTCGCGCAGTGCCGACCAGAGGTCACCGCAGCGCAGGCGAATGCGATCGCCCAGGCCGTGGCGGGACAGATTGAGGGAGGCGAGCTCGAGGGCATCGGTGGACAGGTCGGCTGCCCAGACCTCGGCCTCGGGATAGGCCATGGCCGCGATGACCGCCAGGGAGCCCCCGCCCGTGCAGAGGTCCAAGATCTTCGGGGTGGGGCAGTGGTCCAGCGAGATCTCGCCTTCGGCCAGGGGAAAGGCAAGGAATGAGCGCGGAATGATGGCGCGCGCATCGGACGAAAATGGAATCCCGGCCAGCCAGGCCTCGCCCAAGATGTAAGCCGTGGGAATGCGTTGGGTCAGCCGTTGCTCCGCGGCATCGCGCAGCCGCTGCGACTGCTCAATGCTTGGGGTCGGGAGGTCGGCGGGGTCGGCATCGAGCTCGGCGCCCAGGGTCCCCAGCACCAGCCAGTGGGCCTCGTCGCAGGCGTTCCAGCAGCCCTGCCCCAGGGCGGCATCGCTGTCCTCGAGGGCAAGCTCAACGGCCCGAACCCAGTCGGCCACCGCCGCACCGGGGGCAGGAAGAGCCACCGTGCTCACGATGCAGATCTAGGCGGAGCGCGACGGCAGAAGACCGCGCAGCGCCGCCAGATAGATGTCGGCCAGGGGTTCCAGGTCGACCAGGGCGATGCGCTCGTCGATCTGGTGGATGGTGGCGTTGGGGGGGCCAAACTCAATCACCTCGCGGCAGTGCTTGGCGATGAAGCGGCCATCGGAGGTGCCACCGGTGGTGGAGAGTTCGGCCTGCATACCCGTAACACTGCGAATGGCTGTCTGCATGACCTCGCAGAGGGTGCCCGCGGGGGTGAGGTAGGGGTCGCCCCCGAGGTTCCAGTCGATCTCAAAGCGCAGGTCGTGCCGGTGAAGCACCGCCTCCAGCCGCTGACGCAGCGCTTCGGGCGTGCTCACAGTGGCGAAGCGAAAGTTGAAGTCGGCCTCGAGAACGCCAGGGATCACATTGCCCGCACCGGTGCCAGACTTCAGATTGGAGACCTGCCAGGAGGTGGCGGGGAAGTATTGGTTGCCGTCGTCCCAGACCACCGCAGCGAGCTCTGCCAGGGCGGGGGCGAATCGATGGATGGGGTTCTCGGCCAGATGGGGATAGGCGATGTGCCCCTGCTTGCCAAAGACCCGCAGCTTTCCCGACAGGGAGCCACGGCGGCCGTTCTTGATGGTGTCGCCGAGGGCCTGGCTCGAGGTCGGCTCACCGATGATGCAGTAGTTGAGCGGCTCACCTCGATGGGCCAGGGTGCGCAGCACCTGCACGGTGCCGTCGATCGCTGGCCCCTCCTCGTCGGAGGTGATGAGAAATGCGATGCGGCCCGAAAATCGGGGCTGCTCGACGCAGAAGGCCTCGACCGCAACCACCATCGCCGCCAGGGAGCTCTTCATGTCGGAGGCGCCGCGCCCCCAGAGAAAGCCCTCGGCAAGGTCTGCGGAGAAGGGCGCGTGGGTCCAACGGTCCAGGGGTCCTGTGGGCACCACATCGGTGTGACCGGCCAGGACCACGGTGGGCCCGGGACTGCCGCCCTCGCGCACTGCCCAGAGGTTGGTCACATCGCCAAACACCATCGGCTCGCAGACAAAACCCAGAGGCGCCAGACGGGATGCAATCAGGCCGCAGCAGCCCTGGTCATCGGGCGTGACCGAGGGCAGCCGAATCAATGCTTGGGCGAGCTCGAGGGTGGCTTGGGCGGTGGACATGGGTGGCGGCGTGGGTGAATGTTGACGGTCAGCCCGCGTCGCGCAGGAGGTCGTTGATGGCGGTTTTGGAGCGCGTCTGCGCATCCACGCGCTTCACGATCACCGCGCAGTTGAGGCTGTACTTGCCGTCGGCCGAGGGCAGGGACCCGGAGACCACGACACTTCCGGCCGGCACGCGGCCCTGGATGATTTCGCCGGTGGTGCGGTCGTAGATTTTGGTCGACTGCCCGATGAACACGCCCATCGAGATCACGCTGTTCTCTTCAACGATGACGCCCTCGACGATCTCCGAGCGGGCACCGATGAAGCAGTTGTCTTCAATGATGGTGGGGTTGGCCTGCAGCGGCTCCAGCACGCCACCGATGCCCACACCGCCCGAGAGGTGGACGTTCTTGCCGATCTGAGCGCAGGAACCCACCGTGGCCCAGGTGTCGACCATGGTGCCGCTGTCTACATAGGCGCCGATGTTCACGTAGCTGGGCATCAAAACGGTGTTGGGCGCGATGTAGGACCCGCGCCGGGCGACGGCCGGGGGCACCACGCGCACACCGGAGGCCGCCAGGGCCTCGGGGCTCATGCCACCAAACTTGGTCTCGACCTTGTCGTAGAAGGTCAGCTCGCCCGCCTGCATGGGGCGGTTGGGCGAGAGCCGGAAGGACAAGAGCACGGCTTTTTTGATCCACTGGTGGACCTGCCACTGGCCATCGCGCTTTTCGGCCACGCGCAGTTCGCCTTGGTCGAGGCGGGCGATGACTTCGGCCACGGCGGCCTTGACCTCAGCACTGGCCTGACTGGGAGAGATGTCGGCCCGCTGCTCCCAGGCAGCGTCGATGGTGGATTCGAGGGGGTTGGTCATCAGCATGTCGGTTCCGTGGGTTGGCGTGGATTGGCGTGGGTGAGGGGGAAGGTGGATTGGGTGGGTCCTGGCGCAGGGGTGATGTGCAGCGGTGGGGCTCAGATGCCCGCAGGGCGGCCCGGACTGCGCACCGGCGCATCGAGGCCCTGGTTCAGGCCACCCCACTGGCCGACGGCGTCGGTGGAGAGTTGGACGAAGGGCTGGGGCTGCCAGCCGGGCTTGCGGTGTTCGACCACCACGGTGGTGTAGATGCCACCGCGCACATACCAGCGGGCGGTCAGGCGCATGAAGCGGGGCTCGGTGGCTGCCACGAGGTCGCCCAGGATCTCGTTGGTCACGGCCTCGTGAAACTTCCCCTCATTGCGGAACGACCACATGTAGAGCTTGAGGGCCTTGAGTTCGACATTGCGCTCGTCGGGGATGTAGTCGAGCACAAAGTGGGCGAAGTCGGGCTGGCCGGTGAGCGGGCACAGGCAGGTGAACTCCGGGACCTCCATATGAATGTGGGTGTCCCGTTGGGGTGCTGGGTTCGGAAAGGTCTGCAGTTGTTTGCTGGGCTGGGTCGACATGGGCTGTGCGGTGGAGGCCCCAGGGGAGGGTCCTTGAGGGCAAGCCAGTATTATAGAGGTCGACCCCTGAGGATCTTCCCACCATGCGATTAACCCAGCTCAAGCTCTCGGGCTTCAAATCCTTCGTTGACCCCACAGCGCTCACCGTGAGCAGCCGACTGGTGGGCATTGTTGGCCCAAATGGCTGTGGCAAAAGCAATGTCATCGACGCGGTGCGCTGGGTTCTGGGGGAGTCGCGCGCCGCTGAGCTGCGTGGCGAGAGCATGCAGGACGTGATCTTCAACGGCTCCTCGGGCCGAAAGCCCGCGGGCCGCGCGAGTGTGGAGCTGATTTTCGACAACGCCGAGGGCAGGGCTGGCGGGAGCTGGTCGCGCTACGCCGAAATCTCGGTTCGCCGGGTGCTCTCGCGCGATGGCCAGAGCACGTATTCCATCAACGGCCAGACGGTGCGCCGGCGCGATGTGACCGACCTTTTTTTGGGCACGGGCCTGGGCCCCCGCGCCTACGCCATCATCGGCCAGGGCATGATCAGCCGCGTCGTGGAGAGCCGACCGGAGGAGCTGCGCGTCTTTCTGGAGGAGGCCGCTGGGGTGTCGAAGTATCGGGAGCGCCGCCGCGAGACCGAGGGCCGGCTGTCGACGGCCCGCGAGAACCTGGAGCGCCTCCACGACATCCGTCAAGAGATCCATCAACGCATCGCTGCCCTGACCACCCAGGCCGGTGTGGCCCAGACCTACCGCGAGCTCACTGCCCAGCGCACCACGGCCCAGACCTTGCAGCTGGCCCTCCGTCTGCACGATGCCGAACAGACCGTGCAGCGCCAGACCCTCGAGCGCGACCGGGCCCAGACCGCGGTTTATCAGCTGGAGCAGGAACTGGTCCTCACGCGCCAGGCCCTCGACGAGGCACAGCGCTCGGTCGATGTGGCTCAGAGCAATGCCCAGCACGCCCAGTCGCGGGTCTACGAAATCAACAGCCAGGTGCTGCAGCAGGAGACCGAGGAGCGCAACTCTCGAGCCCAGCTCGAGGCCGCCCAGCGCCGTGCCACGGCCGAGGCTCAGGCCATCGAGGAGGCCGATGCCAAGTCGGAGGACCTGCAGAGCCAGCTCGAGTTGGCGCAGCAGCAGCAGGTCGCCGCCCGCCAGGCGCTCACCGAACTGGAGTCCGAGCGCTCGGAGCGCGAGCAGGGCCTCAAGCCCCTGGCCGAGGCCGCTGAGGCGGCCCGCCACGACCAGCTCGAGGCAGCCAGCACACTCGCCGCAGCCCAGGCAGACCTGCGCAATCTTCGGCAGCAAATCGATGCTGCCCGACGCCAGGTCGAGACCACCGAGCAGCGTCAGACAGAGCGCCAGTCGGCGCTGGCGGCGCTGCCCGACCCCACCGCACTCGAGCAACAGGCCGCAGCTGCGGCCGTGGAGCGCGACGCTGCCCAGGCAAAGCTCGCCGAGGCCGAGGCGGAACTTGTCTCCCTGCGCGAGCGGCTGCAGTCGCTCGAGGCCAGCCATCAAACCAGCCAGTCCACCCTGGCGCGAACCCAGGCCGAGGCGGCGCGCACCGAGGCGGCCCATCGGGCCCAGGCCGCCTTGCTGCGGCAGATGGGCAGCCCCGAGGGTCTGGCGGGCTGGCTCGACAAGGCGCGCGATGCTGGCGCTGGCCATGTGGGCAGCCCCTTGTTCGAGGCCATCCGGGTCCCGGCCGCACACCGAAAGGCACTGGAATCTTTTCTGGGCGACCGACTTCAGTCCCGCGGCGTTGCATCGCTGGAGGGCCTCATTGAGTTTTCGAGCCGCCAAGCCCCGCCCAGTGCCGTGACGGTGCTGGATGCACAGGCTCTGGAGTCTGGCGCTGCCGCCACCTCGGGCGCCTCCGATCACCCCGCCGATGCGGCCGATTCCGATCTGGGCAAGCCATGGCTGCAGCAACTCCGGGCCGAGGGGGCGGAGTTTCCGCCGGTTCTCGAGGCCTTGCTGCATGGGGTGTATTTTCAAAACGATCTCAGCCGGGCGCTGGCGTTGCGAAGCCGCCTGCGGGTGGGCCAGTCGATCGTGACCGCCGATGGGCATCTGATCGGGCGAGGCTATGCCAGTCCGAGTCGGCGCGCCGACCCCAACAGCCTGGGGCTGCTCGAGCAGGGCGAGAAGGTCGAGGCGCTGGCGACGGACAACGCCGCCGCGCAGAACGCGCTGGCGTCGGCCAGCACCGAGCATGCGGCCATCGCCGAACAGCTCCGCGCGGTGCGGCCCCAGGTACAGCAGCTCGAGCAGAAGCGTCAAGCACTTCAGCAGGCGGCCCACCAGGCCGACATGGCCCTGGTGCGCCTGAGCGAATCGGTGTCGCGCCAGCAGGTTCAGCGCGAGGCCATCGAGTCGGCCATTGCCCAGCTGGCCCAGCAGCTCGAGGCCAGCCGCGCAGCACTCGAGGCGTCGGTGGCTCAGGACAGCGGCCTTCAGGCCTCCGTGGAGACTCTGGCGGCCCAGCTGGCTGAGCGCGAGGCCTCGCAGGCCAGCGCCCGCACCATGCTGGCCGCCGAACAGCAGCGGCTCACCCTCTGCCGCGATCGCGTCGACGCAGCACGGGAGCGGTTTTCGTCGCTGCAGGCGCAGGCGAGCCGTCTTGCGGACAACATCCAATATGCCCAGACCGCACGCACCGAGTCGGAGCAGCGGCAGGCCGAGGCCGAGGCCGAGGCCCAGGCCGCCCGACAGCGGCTCGCCGGCAGCCGACTGCAGGACCTTCTGCTGCAAAAGACCGAGGCCGAGCAGCATGCCGCCGAGGCCAACAATCTCCTCAACGAGGCCTCCGAGGCCATGCGCGAGCGGGACCGCCAGCGCCAGGCCCTCGATGCCCAGATTGGCCCCCTGCGCTCGAAGATCCATGAGTCGGAGCAGGCTGTGGCGGTGGCCTCGGCCACGCGCGAGCAGGTGGCAGAGCAGGCAGCGGGCCTCTCGCTGGACCCCGAGGCCCTGCGCGCCGAGTGGCCCAACCGCCTGCCCCCGCCCGATGCGCCCAAGCTCGCCAGCCTGGGCCAGGAAATCGCTCGCCTGCATCGCGACATCGAGGCCTTGGGCTCGGTCAACCTCGTGGCCCTCGAAGAGCTGGCCGAGGCCAAGGCGCGATCTGAGTTTCTCGATGCTCAGGCCGCCGACCTTCAAGAAGCGGTCGACACGCTCGAGGACGCGATCCGAAAAATCGACCAAGAGAGTCGTGCCCTGCTGCAGTCGACCTACGACACGGTCAACGCCAACTTCGGCCGCCTCTTTCCGGTGCTGTTCGGCGGCGGCGAGGCGCGGCTCGTGCTCACCGGAGAGGAGATCCTCGATTCCGGCGTTCAGGTGATGGCCCAGCCGCCCGGCAAGCGCAACTCCAGCATCCATCTGCTCTCGGGAGGCGAAAAGACACTGACCGCCACGGCCCTGGTCTTTGCGCTCTTCCAGCTCAACCCCGCCCCGTTCTGTCTGCTCGACGAGGTCGATGCCCCGCTGGACGAGGCCAACACCGAGCGCCTCTGCAAACTCATTCGCGAGATGTCGGCGGCGACCCAGTTCATCTTCATCACCCACAACAAGATCGCCATGGAGCTCGCCGAGCATCTGGTGGGCGTCACCATGCAGGAGCGGGGTGTCTCGCGCCTGGTGGCGGTCGACCTCCAGGCGGCCAGCGCACTGCTGGACGACGATGTGATGGCGGCCTGATCCGATGGCGTGCTGGGCTCGTGGTGAGCGGATCGAGTCAACGGTGCGATGAGCATCTCTGAGCTTCTCTCCGAGATGCCTCTGCTGTGGCTGCTGCTGGTGGTGGCAGCCCTTGCCTTTGGCCTGATTCTGCGCGAGAGCCTGCGTGAGGCGAAGGCGCTGCGGCCCAGTCGGGCAGCCGACGCCGAGCCCCAGCTGGGGCTGCCCCCCGGAAGGCCCGCCTCGATCCAGGCCCTGGCCGAGGCTCAGCTCTCGGGTGCGGACCTCAACGAGCAATTCTCGTGCTTTCTTCCTCGGCGCAATCCAGACCAGCCCCTCGATGCCACGGCCAGCACGCGCCTGCAGGCCATCCCGCGGCGGGTGGGAACCAAGCCGGTGGCGCGCGTGACCTCGCCCGGCGGGGATCTATTGGGGCTCGCCGTGCTGCTCAATGCCCGCAATTCGGGGCTCTGGACCGAGGCCGATCACCGCAGCTTTGGGGAACTCATGGCGGCCATGGTCGATGGCCATGGCGACCCGCTGTTCTATTCCCCGCCGCCCTTGGAATCTCTGCGGCAGGCCTCCGAAGCCGCCGGTGAGATGCTGCTCGCCTTGGACACGCGCCTGGTCATCCATGCCCGGGTGGTCGAGATGACCCCCGCCGCGCTTGGCGTTGCCGCGGCCGAGCTGCACCTGCAGAACATTCCCGAACGGGCCTCGCAGTTCCTGGCGAGAGACCGACAGGGCCTGGTGCAATTCGCCCTGCTGTCCGGACCCGCGGAGCGCGAGCTGATTCTGGCATTGGACGTGCCGAGGGTTGTGGATCCGGAGGTGGCCCTTGGCCGGCTGTTTGCCACAGGCGCGGCGCTCATCGAACAGTTTGGCGGTGAGCTCCACGACGAGGCGGGACGCGCGCTCGGGGAGCGCGACATCGACGCCATCCGTCGTGGTCTGTTGCAGCGGGCCGAGGCACTCACGCGTGCTGGGCTCGCACCGGGCAGCCCATCCGCGCTCTGGGTGTTTCAGTAGATCGTCCATCGGGGAGCCCAGCCGTGTCCGACCGCGAATCCGATGAGGTCTTGATTGCCCGCCGAGACATCCTGCGTCGAGAGGTCTCGCGCCATCAGGCGCTCTACCACACCCACGATCAGCCAGAGATCTCCGATGCCCAGTACGACAGTCTGGTGGCCGCCCTCGAGGAGATCGAAGCACAGCTTCGCAGCGAGGAGTCCTCGCCGATTCGGGCGGTGGGCGGGCCAGTGGCCAAGGGCTTTCGATCGGTGCAGCATGCAGTGCCCATGCTCAGTCTCAACAACGGATTTGAGTGGGCGGACGTCGAGGCCTTCGATCGACGGTTGGAGAATCTGCTCGGTGCGGGGGCTGCACTTTCGTCGGCTTCGGTGGGCAGCGCCTCGCTGCTGCGCTATGCGGCCGAGCTGAAGTTCGACGGCCTGGCCATCAACCTGCGCTACGAGCACGGACAGTTGGTGGGGGCCGCCACGCGCGGCGATGGCACGGTGGGCGAGGATGTCACCGACAACATTCGCCGCATCGCGGCCATTCCCTCATCGATTGGATGCCGCGCAGAGGTGCTGGAGGTCCGGGGCGAGGTCCTGATGTCGAAATCGGATTTCGTGCGGCTCAATGAGCGTCAGGCGGCGATGGGCGACAAGGTCTTTGCCAATCCACGCAATGCGGCGGCGGGCACGCTTCGCCAGCTCAATCCAGAGATCGTTGCCCAGCGCCCCCTGTCGTTTTTTGCTTATGGGGTGGGGGAGGTGCGGGGTCTGGGTGGGGTGCAGGACGAGGCGGTGCTGCCGGGCACACACACCGCCCTGCTCGATGCCCTGGTGGACTGGGGACTGCCCGTCTATTCGCAGCGTCGAGGAGATCTGGGCCTTCAGGGCCTGCGGGATTTTTTGTCGGAGGTCGAGGCCTTGAGGCCCAGTCTGCCGTTCGACATTGATGGGGTGGTGGTGCGGCTGGAAGACCGCACCCTGCAGCAGCGGGCAGGCTTTGTGGCTCGGGCACCGCGCTTTGCTTTGGCGGTGAAGTTTGCGCCCGAGGAGGCCCAGACGCGGCTGCTCGACATTGAAATTCAGGTGGGTCGCACTGGGGCCCTCACGCCAGTGGCTCGTCTTGCACCGGTCAAGGTGGGCGGGGTGGTGGTGTCCAACGCCACGCTGCACAACGAGGATGAGATCCATCGCAAGGATGTTCGGGTGGGCGATTTTGTCTGGGTGCGCCGTGCGGGCGATGTCATCCCCGAGGTGGTTGGTCCGGTCCTGGCCCTGCGCGACCGAGATCTGGCCCTGTTTCGCATGCCCTCGGCATGTCCCGTCTGTGGGTCGGCGGTGGCGCGGCCCGAGGGCGAGGCGGTGCTGCGCTGCACGGGAGGGCTGGCCTGCGAGGCCCAGCAGCGCCAGGCACTCATCCACTTCGCCAGTCGGCGCGCCATGGACATTGAGGGCCTGGGCGATAAACGCGTGGACCAGCTCTTCGATGCCGGCCTAGTGCAGCGCATCCCCGACATCTATCGCCTCTCGGCCGAGGCCCTGCAGCGCCTGGAGCGACAAGGTGAGCGCTCGGCCCAGAATCTGGTGGAGGCCATCGAGCGCAGCCGGACTCAGCCCCTCTCCAGGGTAATTTTCGGGCTCGGCATTCGCCATGTGGGCGAGCAGACCGCGCGGGATCTGGCCCGCTGCTTTGCGTCCCTCGAGGCGCTGCGCGACGCGCCGGCCGAGGCCCTGCTGGCCGTGCCGGATGTGGGACCCGTGGTGGCCGAATCCCTGCAGGCCTTCTTTCGCGCAGAGAGCAGCCGCGCCGTGGTGGCCGATCTCATTCGCGAACTTCAGCCGGGGCCCGAGCTCACGCCCGCTGCGCTGACCAACGCCCCCTGGCAGGGCGACACCGTGGTGGTCACGGGTGTGGTGCCGGGCATGACCCGGGATGAGGCCGAGGCCTATGCCCAGCGCCTGGGCGCCAAGGTCTCGAAATCCGTCTCGGGCAAGACAGCCCGCCTGATCGCGGGCGACGACGCCGGCTCGAAACTCGACAAGGCCCAGGCCCTCGGGGTCGCTATCATGGCGGCCGACGAATTCGTTTCGTACTTGAAATCCCTTGGAGTGATCGAATGACCAACCCCCGCGCTGTGCGCAAGGCCGTATTTCCCGTGGCTGGCCTGGGAACCCGATTCCTGCCCGCCACCAAGGCCAGTCCCAAAGAGATGCTCACTGTGGTCGACAAGCCGCTCATCCAGTACGCGGTCGAGGAGGCGGTGGCCGCAGGCATCACAGAGATGATTTTCATCACCGGACGCTCCAAGCGCGCCATCGAAGATCATTTCGACAAGGCCTACGAGCTGGAGGCCGAGCTCGAGCGCAAGCAGAAGACCAAGCTGCTCGAGATCGTTCGCGGCGTGACGCCCCCCGGCGTCAATTGCATTTTTATTCGTCAGGCCGAGGCTCTGGGCCTGGGACACGCCGTGCTCTGCGCCCGCCCGGTGGTGGGCGATGAGCCATTTGCGGTTCTGCTCGCCGACGATCTGATGGACAACGGTGCCCAGGGCGAGCCGATCATGCGGCAGATGGTGCAGGCCCACGAGCAGCACCGGGCCAGCATCATCGCCGTGCAGGATGTGCCGCTCGATGACACCCAAAAGTACGGCATCGTCTCCACCACGCCCTGGAACGATCGCGCTGAGCGCATCGTCGGCATTGTGGAAAAGCCCAAGCCCGCCGAGGCTCCCAGCCGCCTGGCCGTGGTGGGCCGCTATCTGCTCACCCCCCACATCTTCAATCTTCTGGAGCAGCAGACGCCCGGAGCGGGGGGAGAGATTCAGCTGACCGACGCGATCTCGCGCCTGCTGGGCCATGAGCCAGTGTTGGCCTATCGGTTTGAGGGCGTGCGGTACGACTGCGGCAGCAAGCAGGGATATCTGCAGGCCTCGGTCACCCTGGGCTGCCGTCATCCCGACGAGGGCGACGAGTTCCGGCGCTGGCTAGCCGCGCAGAACTTCGACCAGGTCTGAGGCGAGCTTGGCCCGGGCCTTCTCGCCCTCGAGGCCAGGACCGGAAATCTGAAAGCTGTCCTCAACCCGACTGCCTAGGGTAGAGATCCGGGCGGTGTGAACCGCGTATCCCGCCTGAGACAGCCAGAGCGCCACGGAATAGAGCAGTCCCGGCCGATCGGCAGCCACCAAATGCAGGCTGTAGCGTCCGGCCTTTTGCTCGGGCTGCACTTCGGCGACCGGGGTGAGGGGAAAGTGCTTGGACTGCCGCGAGGGCCGGCCCAAGCTGGGAGCGCTCAGCGTCTGATCGTTGGAGAGTGCCTCGCGCAGACTGCCCTCGATGAGACCCACCAGTGCGCGGAGTTCCTCTCCCTCGGCAGGGCACTGCAGCAAAAAGGCGTCGAGCACCCAGCCGTCGCGCGTCTCGTGCAGGCGGGCCTCGAGAATTGAAAGACCCATGCGGTCAAAGCATCGGGTAATGCGGGCAAACAGGGCAGGGCGATCCGGCTGGTAGACCATGACCTGCAGCGCATCGCCCGAGGGTGCTGGCCGAGCCGCCACCTCCGGGGCTTCGGGATGTTGCCGGTGGGCGATGGTCCGGGCATGCCAGGCCATGTCCTCGGCGGTGTGCTGCAGGAAATACCCGATGTCGAGCCGGCTCCAGAGGTCTTGGGCGAGTTGAGGATCCCGACCCGACTGGAGAAGCATTCGCTCGGCCTCATCGCGGGCCGCGTTGCGGCCTCGGGCATTGGCGATGGCCTGAGAGGGCTCATTGGGGCGAAGCTGGGCCATGGCGGCGTGGTAGAGGTCGGACAGGAGCCTGGCCTTCCACTGGTTCCAGACCTTGGGGCTTGTTCCGCGGATGTCGCAGACGGTGAGAATGTAGAGCGAGGTCAGGCGCTCGGGCGTCTGGACCCAGGCGGCAAAGCGGGCCACCACCTCGGGATCGGTGATGTCGTGCTTTTGTGCGGTCGAGGACATGGTGAGATGCCCCTCGACCAGGAATTCAATGAGGCTGGCCTCCTCGGCAGGCAGGCGAAAGGCCCGAGCAAATCGGCGCACCTCGGCACCCCCAAGCTCCGAGTGGTCACCGCCTCGACCCTTGGCGATGTCGTGAAAGAGCGCGGCGAGGTAGAGGAGGTCGGGCCGGCCGTGCTCGGCCATCAGGGCCGAGAGCTCTGGAAGCTCATCGCTGTGCTCGGGCATGGTCAGCCGCCGCAGATTGCGAATGACCTGAAGGATGTGCTGGTCGACGGTGTAGATGTGGAACAGGTCGTGCTGCATCTGGCCCACGATGCGGCGAAACACTGGCAGCATGCGGCCCAGAATGCCGAGCTGGCTCATGAGGCGCAGGCTGTGGACGATGCCGCGGGGCATTTTGAAAAGGTCGAGGAATGCCTGACGGTTGGCTGGGTCCTCGCGGAAGTTGCGGTCGACCTGATGGCGAGCCCCCCAGAGGGCGCGCAGGGTTCGGGCCGTCATTGCGCGATGGCTGCAGGCCTCACCCATCAGCCGAAAGGCCTCAAGGATGAGCTCGGGTCGGCGCAGAAAGACCCCGTCATCGTCGATGTCCAGGCAGCCCCGCCGCTCCGAAAACCCCTGGCCCAGGGGCCTGGCCTTGGGTCCACTGTCACCCGCAGCCGAGCCTGGGGCGCCGGCCGCTGCAGCACCCATGGCCTGCGACTCGGGCTCCAGGCGGTGCTCCAGAATTTCGATCAGCATGGCGCTCAGCGTCGCCACGGTGCGGGCGGCGCGGTAGTAGCGCTGCATCATGAGCTCGCTCGCCCGCTTGCTGCCGACCGCCTCGATGCCCATCTGCAGCGCCACCGGATGCTGCAGATCGAACACCAGCCGGTCTTCGCGCCGCCGCGCCGCCAGATGCAGCTGGGCGCGGAGGGTGTGCAGGATGGACTGCTGCCGCTCGAGCTGGCGGGCCTCCTCGGGGGTCATGAGCCCGGCCGCGGCCATGCCCTGCCAGTCCGAGGGCAGTCCCTGGGCCATGGCGATCCACTGCACGACCTGCAGGTCGCGCAGCCCCCCAGGGCTCTCCTTGATGTTTGGCTCCAAGGCATCGGTGGCCTCCTGGAACCTCAGATGCCGCTGGCGGCGTTCCTGGAGCTTGCCGCGAACAAAGTCGGCCGGTGCCATGGCCTTGAACCAGGCGGCATGGATGCAGGCGATCAGGTCCGAGGCCTCGGCGGCGCTCAGGCCAGTGCCAGGGATGGCGCGGATCTCGAGCAGTGCGGTGGCGACCGTCAGGTCCTCTTTGGCCAGCGCCATGCACTCGTCCAGCGTGCGGATGCTGTGCCCCACCTCCAGGCCTGCATCCCAACACGAGGAGATGAACTCGGCCACCTCGGCCTCGATGGCGTCGGCGCTCACGCCATCGTCGAGCAGCAGCAGAAGGTCGATGTCGGAGTAGGGTGCCAGCTCACCGCGGCCGTAGCCGCCCACAGCGAGGAGCTTGGCCTGCCGACAGCCGCAGCGCTGCCAGAGGGTGCCGAGGGCCGCATCGATGTCCTTCGCCAGAGCCCGCATGAGCCGTCGGGCGGGCTCTCGTGTTGTCCAGCCCTCGGCGTTTTGCCGTCGGGCAGCATGAATCTGCTGCCGAATGTCTTGGGCGTTGCCCGCCTCAGCGAGCGCCGACATTCCGGTTCCAGTCGGGGCTGCCCTCGGAGAGGGTCAGCACCTCGACGCCACTGTCGGTCACCGCCACGGTGTGCTCCCACTGCGCCGACAGCGAGTGGTCTTTGGTGACGATGGTCCAGCCGTCGGCGAGTTCGCGGATGTGCGGCTTGCCGGCGTTGATCATGGGCTCGATGGTGAAGGTCATGCCGGGTTCCAGCCGCATGCCATGCCCCGGTCGGCCGTAGTGCAGGATCTGTGGCTCCTCGTGGAAGACCTTCCCAATCCCGTGGCCGCAGAACTCGCGCACCACCGAGAAGCCCTGGGCCTCCACAAAGTGCTGGATGGCGTGGCCGATATCGCCCAGGGTGGCGCCGGGCCGAACGACCTCGATTCCCCGCCACATGGCCTCGTGGGTAACATCGCACAGGCGCTTGGCGGCCACACTGGGGGGGCCGACCAAGAACATGCGCGAGGTGTCGCCGTGGTAGCCGTCGGCAATCACCGTCACGTCGATGTTCAGAATATCCCCGGATTTCAACACTTTATCTCCCGGAACGCCGTGGCAGACCTGGTGGTTGACCGAGGTGCAGATGCTCTTGGGGTAGGGCGTGTAGCCCGGGGGGCAGTAGTTGAGCGGTGCGGGAATGGTCCCTTGCACATTCACCATGTAGTCGTGGCAAATGCGGTCGAGCTCGCCGGTGGTCACACCGGGCTTGACGAAGGGGGCGATGTGGTCGAGCACCTCGGAGGCAAGCCGTCCGGCCTTGCGCATCCCGTCGATGTCGTCCTTGGATTTGATCGAAACGCTCATAACAGCCTAGAATTATAGGCTAGCCGCCAATGGTGGCTAAATCTAGCGGTCCGGTGGTCCCGAGTGAGGAAGTCTTCCTCCATACCCGCCCGCAAGTCCAACTCGGAAGGAAAGTCCATGGCAGTTTCAATGCGAGAGATGCTCGAAGCCGGTGTGCATTTTGGTCACCAGACCCGGTTTTGGAATCCCAAGATGGCCCAATACATTTTCGGCCATCGCAACAAAATCCACATCATCAACCTCGAAGCCACGGTCGCCAACATGACCGATGCGCTGAGTTTCGTGCGTAAGCTCTCGGCCCGCCGCGGCACCGTGCTGTTTGTTGGCACCAAGCGCGCCAGCCGCGAGATCATCGAGGCCGAGGCCACCCGCGCCGGCATGCCCTTTGTCACCCAGCGCTGGCTCGGCGGCATGCTCACCAACTTCAAAACCGTCAAGACCTCCATCAAGCGCCTGAAGGACATGGAGGCCATGGCCGAAGAAGGCGCCCTGGAGCGGGTCTCCAAGAAAGAGGGCCTGTCGATGCAGCGCGAGATCGACAAGCTCAACAAGACCATGGGCGGCATCAAAGACATGTCGACCGCCCCCGACGCCCTGTTCGTGGTCGACGTCGGTTATCACAAGATTGCCATCCAGGAAGCCCGCAAGCTGGGCATCCCCGTGATTGGCATCGTGGACACCAACCACTCCCCCGAGGGTGTGGACTACGTGATCCCCGGCAACGACGATGCCTCGCGCGCCGTGTCGATCTACGCCCGCGAGATCGCCGACGCCATCCTGCAGGGCCGCAGCGAAGCCACCCAGGAGGTGCTCGCCGCGGTTGCCGAGGGTGGTGAGGAGTTCGTCGAGGTCAACGACAGCCCACAGGCCGCCTAAAGCCCAGATCCCAGGGGCTTTCGAGCCCCTTTTTTTTGAAATCCTTCCCCGGAGAAACAGATGGCAGAAATTACAGCAGCGCTGGTCAAAACCCTGCGCGAGAAAACCGACGCTCCCATGATGGAATGCAAAAAGGCCCTCACCGAGGCCGCCGGAGACCTCGACCGTGCCGAAGAGATTCTGCGCGTGCGTCTTGGCTCCAAGGCATCCAAAGCCGCCTCGCGCGTGACGGCCGAGGGCATTGTCGCCATTGCTGTCCAGGGCAAGCGGGGTGCCATGGTGGAGGTCAACTGCGAAACGGACTTTGTCGCCAAGAACGACGACTTCCTTGCCTTTTCCAGCGGGCTGGCCGGCATCCTCGCCCAGCAGGATGTTGCCGATGTCGCTGCCCTCTCGGGCCTGAGCCTGCAGGGCGACACGGTGGAGGCCACCCGCACCCAGCTCGTGGGCAAGATCGGTGAGAACCTGACCATTCGCCGCTTTGTCCAGCGCACGGCCAAGGGCCAGTTTCACAGCTACATCCACGGCGGCTCCAAGATCGGCGTCCTGCTCGACATGGTCGGCGGCGATGAGGCTCTGGGCAAAGACATCGCCATGCACATCGCTGCCTCCAAGCCCAAGGCCCTCGATGCATCGGGGGTGGATGCCAGCCTGATCGAAGCCGAGCGCCGTGTGGCCCGCGAGAAGGCCATCGAGGCGGGCAAGCCCGAGGAGATCATTCAGAAGATGGTCGACGGTGCCGCCGCCAAATTCCTCAAAGAAGCCACCCTGCTGGGCCAAGTGTTTGTGAAGGCCGAGGACGGCAAGCAGACCATCGAGCAGCTTCTGAAGTCCCGGGGCGCCTCGATCGCCTCCTTCGATATGTTCCTCGTGGGCGAGGGCATCGAGAAGAAGGTGACCGATTTCGCCGCCGAGGTTGCAGCCGCCGCAGCGGGAGCCTAATCCCATGGCCTATCAGCGCGTTCTGCTCAAACTCAGTGGCGAAGCCCTGATGGGCGATGATGCCTACGGCATCAACAAGTCCGTCATCGAGTCCATCGTCTCCGAGATTCAGCAGGTCGTTGCTGATGGCTGTGAGTGCGCCATCGTGATTGGTGGGGGCAATATCTTCCGAGGAATTGCCCCCGCGGCAGCCGGCATGGACCGGGCGACTGCCGACTACATGGGCATGATCGCCACGGTCATGAATGCCCTGGCCCTGCAGGACGCCATGCGTCGGGCAGGCCTGGAGGCCCGGGTCCAGTCGGCCCTGCGCATCGACCAGGTGGTGGAGCCATACATCCGGCCCAAGGCCATTCGCTACCTCGAAGAGAAAAAGGTGGTGATTTTCGCTGCGGGCACGGGCAACCCATTTTTCACCACCGACACCGCCGCAGCCCTGCGCGGTGCCGAAATCGGGGCCGAGATTGTGCTCAAGGCGACCAAGGTCGATGGCATCTACTCCGCCGACCCCGCAGTCCACGCCGATGCCACTCGGTATTCGGCCATCACCTTCGATGAGGCGATCGGCAAAAACCTTCGGGTGATGGACGCGACGGCCTTTGCGCTCTGCCGCGACCAGCGCCTGCCCATTCGGGTGATCAGTCTTTTCAAGCCGGGCGCCCTGCGCGCCGCGATCCGCGGCGACGACGAGGGAACCCTCGTCCACATTTAAGCCGGCTGCAGCACACCAGAGGAACCCACCATGTCGACCCCCCAAGACACCAAAAAATCCGCCGAGCAGCGCATGGCCAAGACCATCGATGCGCTCAAGGCCAACCTCGCCAAGGTCCGCACTGGCCGCGCCCACACGGGTCTGCTCGACAGCATCCAGGTCGACTACTACGGAAACCCAACACCCCTGTCGCAGGTGGCCAACCTGACCCTGGTCGATGCGCGCACGATTGGCGTGACGCCCTACGAGAAGAAGATGGTTGCTGTGGTGGAGAAGGCCATCCGCGAGAGCGATCTTGGCCTCAATCCCGCCAACTCTGGCGATCTGATTCGTGTGCCCATGCCCGCCCTGACCGAGGAGCGCCGCAAGGAGCTCGTCAAGGTGGTGAAGGGCGAGGGCGAGGACGCCAAGGTGGCGGTGCGCAATGCCCGTCGAGATGCCAACGAGGCCCTGAAGAAGATGGTCAAGGACAAGACCATCTCCGAGGACGACGAGCGCCGCGCCCAAGACGATGTCCAAAAGATGACCGACAAGGCTGTGGCTGAGATCGACAAGTTGACGGCCCAGAAAGAGTCCGAGCTGCTGACGGTCTGAGGCCCTTCGGAGCCGCACCGGTGAACGGACCCTGCCCCAGGATCCCGCGCCACGTTGCCGTCGTGATGGATGGCAATGGTCGGTGGGCCGAGTCGCGAGGTCTTCCCCGGGCAGCAGGCCATCGAGCGGGCATCGACGCCCTCCGACGCTGCGTCAACGCCGCCTCGGCAGCCGGGGTTGCGGCGCTGACCGTGTTTGCCTTCAGCAGCGAGAACTGGCGCCGTCCCGAGCGCGAGGTGCGTCTGCTGATGGCGCTCATGGGTCGTGCCCTGCGTCGGGAGTCCCGGCGACTGGCCGAGCACCGCATTGCCGTGCGGGTCGTGGGCGACCGAGAGGCCCTCTCGCCCGTTCTCTGCCGTGCGATCGCGGCCGCGGAGTCTCAGCCCATCGAGAGCCCCCGCATGGTGCTCCATGTCGCCTTCAATTACGGCGGTCGCTGGGACATCCTTCAGGCGGCGCAGTCTCTCGCTCGCGCGCAGCCCGACCCCACCGGCTGGACCGAAGAGGCCATGGCTCAGCACCTGTCCATGTCGGATCTTCCCGAGGTTGACCTGCTCATTCGCACCGGGGGCGAGTACCGAATCAGCAACTTTGTGCTCTGGCAGGCGGCCTATGCCGAACTGCTGTTTCTGCCGACGCTGTGGCCCGACTTTTCCGAGTCGAGCTTTGCCGAGGCGCTCGAGATGTATGCGCAGCGCGAACGGCGCTTTGGCAAAACATCCGCCCAGGTCCAAGCCGGGGCCGTCGCTTGAGCAGCGCCACCCGAACCCGAATCGTCACTGCAGTGGTGTTCGCTGGGGCGATGCTCCCGGCGGCCATCCTTCTCTCGCCCAGCCACTTCGCCTTGGTGCTGATGGTTCTGTCGGCGGGTGTCCTCTGGGAGTGGCTGGGTCTCACCACCCTGGGGCCGGGTCCACGCTGTGCCATCACCAGCGGCTTTGTGGCCCTCTGCGCATCCCTCATTCTGTCGCCCTGGGTTCAGCCCCAAGAGTTGGCCAGCTTGCCGGTGCTCAGTGCCGTGCTCGTCTGGCCGGTGGTGCTCTGGATCGCGCTTCAGCGCGGCCGCTCGCCCCGGGGTCTGGGCGGCGCGCTGCTGGCTGCCTGGGCCATGACGGTCTGCACGGCCGCCCTCTGGGTGGCGCGCCTGGAAGGCTTCGATTACCTCCTGTCCCTGATGGCCGTGGTGTGGGTCGCCGACACATCCGCCTACTTCGCGGGCCGGGCCATCGGTGGCGCCAAGCTCGCCCCCAGCCTGAGTCCTGGAAAAACCTGGGCGGGGGCATGGGGGGCCGTGGCGGGAGTCTTGGTGTTTGGCCTGGCGAGCGCCGTCCTGTGGGAGCTGAGCTGGCCTGCCCGACTCGCCTCGGTGCTGGGACTCGAGGGCCTTGCCATGGCCCTGGTGGCCCTCACCGTGCTCTCGATCGCAGGCGATCTCCACCAGTCGCTGCTCAAACGCCAGGCGGGGGTCAAGGATTCCGGCAGCCTGCTGCCCGGCCATGGCGGCCTGTTCGACCGGTTCGATGCCATGCTGGTGGTGGTTCCCATCGGCGTGGCCCTCGGGTTGGTCCTCTCGGGAAGTCTCTGAGTCGTGCGCCGCGTCTGCATTCTTGGGGCCACGGGCTCCATCGGAGACAGCACCCTGGAGGTCCTCGCACTCCACCCCGATGCCTTCGATGTGGTCTCGCTGTCTGCGCACCGAGATGTCGAGAAAATGCTCTCGCTGGTGCTTCGGTGGTCGCCCCAGCGGGTGGCCATGGCCGATCCTAAGGCGATGGACCTGCTGCGCGATCGGTATCGGGCAGCCGCCCCCCAGGGGCATCGCCCACCCGAGTGGCTCTCAGGTCCCGAAGCGCTCGATGCTCTGGCAGCCGACCCCGAGGTCGACCTGGTGGTCGCTGGGGTCGTGGGAATTGCAGGTCTGAGTTCAATCCTGGCCGCGGCGCGCTCGGGCAAATCCATCCTGCTCGCCAACAAGGAGTCGGTGGTCTGTGGCGGTCATCTTCTGCGCGAGGCCTTGGTCGGCTCGTCGGGGGAAGTCCTGCCCATCGACAGCGAGCACAACGCAGTTTTCCAGTGCCTTGGCTCCCAGTACCGATGCTTTGCGCCCCCCGATGGGGTGCGCAGCCTGACGCTCACCGCCTCGGGGGGTCCCTTCCGAACCTGGTCGGCCGAGCAGATTCGGCAGGCCACCCGCGAGCAGGCGCTGCAGCATCCCAATTGGTCCATGGGGGCGAAGATCACGATCGACTCCGCCACCATGATGAACAAGGCGCTCGAGGTCATCGAGGCCCACTGGCTCTTTGCCATGCCCTCGGCAAGCATCGAGGTGCTGGTGCACCCGCAGAGTGTGATCCACTCCATGGTCGAGATGAGCGACGGCTCGGTGCTTGCACAGCTCGGCAGCCCAGACATGCGGGTGCCCATCGCCCACGCGCTGCACCACCCCGAGCGGCGAGACTCCGGCGCCCGTCGTCTTCGGTGGAGCGACCACGCCGCGCTGTCCTTCGAGGCCCCCGACGAGCAGCGTTTCCCGGCGCTCTCCCTGGGTCGTGCGGCCCTGGAACAGGGCACGGCAGCCTGCACGGTCTTGAATGCAGCCAACGAGGTGGCCGTCGAGGCCTTTCTGGCTGGGCAGGTGGGCTTTGGGGACATTGCTGCCGTGGTGGCGCATTGCCTCCATCTTGCAATGCCGTCGTCGCCAAGCCTGGGACTCGGTGAGATCATCGACCTCGATCAATGGGCGCGGAGTCGCGCTAGGGAGCGAATTGCATGACAACCATCTTGTCGTTTTTGGTGGCTGTGGGGGTGCTGATTTTTGTGCACGAATGGGGCCACTATCGGGCCGCACGGTCGGTGGGCGTGCGGTGTGAGCGCTTCTCGATCGGGTTCGGGCGGGTGCTGCTGGAGCGCCGGGATGCTCAGGGCTGCCGCTGGACCCTGGCAGCCATCCCCCTGGGCGGCTTCGTGCAAATGAACGAGGACCATCCCACCGAGGGCTTCCTGGGCAAGCCCCTCTGGGCCCGGGCCTGGGTGGTGGCTGCCGGCCCCTTGATGAACCTCGTCTTTGCGATTGCTGCGCTCACGGTCTTGTACTCGGGCAGTCAGCAGGTTCCGGCGCCGATTCTCGCCGCGCCCGCGCTGGGTAGCCCAGCCGAGGTCTCTGGCCTGCGCGCCGGTGACACCATTCGCAGCATTGCGGGCAGGCCCGTCGATGGTTTCCAAGATGTCCAGTGGGCCCTGACCCGAAGCGGCATCGCGGGGCGTTCCGACATTCCCATCACTGTGCAGCGGCAGGGCGCTGAGCAGTCGCTGGTGCTGGCCCTTCCCGCCAGCCTGGGCTCTTCCGAGTCCCTCTCGGCCAGTGTGCTGGGCCTTGCCCCCGCGGCGCAGGGAGTCGTGCTGGGCGAGATTCGACCCGGCTCGGCCGCCGAGCGCGCCGGCCTGAAACCTGGCGACCTGGTGGTGCGTGCCGATGGACAAGCCCTGGGCGGCGCCGACGATCTGATTGCCCGCGTGCGTGCCAAACCCAACGCCGCCATGCTGCTTGAGGGGGAGGCTGGTCAACGCTGGTCGGTGACCCTGGGCAGTGCGCCCGAGGGGCACGGACAGCTCGGTGCCGGCGTTTCCAGCAAGGTGGCCATGGTGGAAATCGACCGAAGCCTGTTGAGTGGCCTCTGGGCGGGCGTGCAGCGCACCGTGGAACTGTCGGTGCTGTCGCTTCAGGCCATGGGTGCCATGATTGAGGGGCGACTCCACTGGACTGAGCTGAGCGGACCGGCCACGATCGCGACCGCAGCGGGAGAGTCGGCCAAGCGGGGAGGGGAGAGCTTCCTGGCCTTCATGGCACTCATCAGCGTGAGCATCGCGGTGCTCAACCTGCTGCCCGTTCCGATGCTCGATGGCGGCCACCTCTTGTATTATTCGATCGAGTGGATCCGGGGCAAGCCCCTGTCCATGCAGGCCCAGCAGCTTGGTCAGAAAATAGGCCTGGGTCTGATTGTCATGCTTACTGGCCTTGCCCTGACCAGCGATGCTCTGCGCCTCCTTGGCACCTGAGTCTTTTCCCGAGCTATCCCTCTCAAAGCGATCCATGACCCACCAACCCCCCGCACTCCGCGCCCTGGCCGTTGCCATGGCCCTCGCCAGTTTTGGCCATGCCGTCCAGGCCCAGGTGGTTCTTCCTCCCCCCGCCGAGGCGCCGATTGATGCCGCCGACAAGGCCATCACGACCCTGAGCGACATCCGCATTGAGGGTCTGCGTCGGATTGAGCCGGGCACGGTGTTCAGTTACCTGCCAGTGAAGTCGGGCGACGCCATCAACCAGACCCTGCTGGCCGAGTCGATTCGCCGTCTGTTTGCAACCGGGTTTTTCAACGACGTTCAGGCCAAGCTTGAGGGCAGTGTTCTGGTGGTGACGGTCGATGAGCGTCCGGCCATTGGCAACATCGAGATCACCGGCGCCAAAGAGTTTGAGGTGGATGTTCTGAAGAATGCCCTGGCCGACACTGGCCTGGCCGAGGCCCGCATTTTCGACCGATCGTTGCTCGAGCGCGCCGAGGCCGAGCTGAAGCGCCAGTACCTGGGGCGCGGCAAATACGACGTGGAGATCAAATCCACAGTCACCCCGCTGGAGCGCAACCGTGTGGCGCTAAACATCGCCATCGATGAGGGCGACGATGCCAGCATTTCCGAGATCCGCATTGTGGGTGCGCAGGCCTTTCGCGAGCGCGAGCTGCTGCGCGAGCTGCAACTCTCGCCGCCCAACTACCTGTCCTGGTACACCAACAACGACCAGTACTCGCGCCAGAAGCTCACCCAGGATCTGGAGACGCTGCGCAACTTCTATCTGAATCGCGGTTATCTGGAGTTCGCCATCGACTCCACGCAGGTCCAGCTCTCGCCGGACCGCAAGAAGGTCTTCATCACCATCGTGGTCCGCGAGGGCGACAAGTTCACCTTTGGCAAGACCGTGCTGCGCGGTGAGCTGCTGGGCGCCGACGAGGAGCTGCAGAAGAAGGTGGTGCTCAAAGAGGGTCGGGTCTTCTCCAACCAAGACCTGCAGGATGTCGTCAAGTCGCTCACCGACCGACTCGGCGAGCTGGGCTACGCCTTTGCCACCGTGACCCCGGTGCCTACCATCAACCGCGAGACCAAGGCCGTCGACTTCACCCTGCGCGTGGAGCCCGGCCGCCGCGTGTATGTCCGCCGCATCAACATCGCGGGCAACACCAAGACCCGAGACGAGGTTATTCGCCGGGAGCTTCGGCAGTTCGAGGCAAGTTTCTACGATGCCGAGCGCATCCGTCTCTCGCGCAACCGCATCGACCGCCTTGGTTACTTCAAGAATGTGAGCCTCGAGCCCAATCCCGTGCCGGGCGTACCCGACCAGGTCGACCTCGATCTGAAGGTTGAAGAGCTTCCGCTGGGCAGCGTGTCCTTGGGTCTGGGCTTCTCCTCCTCCGAGAGCATTGTTTTGTCGGGCAGCGTGTCCCAGCAGAACTTCCTGGGCACTGGCACCGCGGTGTCGGTGGAACTGAACACCTCGGAGGTCAATCGCACTGCGGCCTTCCGTTACACCGACCCCTACTACACCGACGACGGGGTGAGCCGCTCCTTTGAGCTGTACTCGCGCCTCTTCAATGCCGGAGCCCTCAACAACCTCGACGACTACCGGGTGCTGACCCAGGGGGGTGCCCTGCGCTTTGGCTTCCCTTACACCGAGACCACGCGCCTGTTTGCGGGGGTGGGCCTCGAGAACACGCAGCTCGACCTCGAGCCCACCAGCCCAATCCAACTGGTTCAGGAACAGCAGGCCTTTGGCCGGAACTCCACCGCCTACCTCGCCACGGCGGGCTTGAGCCGGGACACCCGAGATTCGGCCATCGCACCCTCCAGCGGCACGCTGCAGTCCTTGAACGTGGAGTACGCGACCCCCATTGGCGAGCGCGAGTATGTTCGCGCCACCTACACCCACAGCTATTTCCAGCCCATCACGCGCAGCATCACTTTCGCGATTCGCGGCGACTTTGGCTATGGCGTGGGTCTGGGCGGGAAGAACTTCCCCCTCACCAAGAATTTCTTTGCCGGCGGCATTGGATCCGTGCGCGGCTTTGCCCCCAGCTCGATCGGCCCCCGCTTTCCGGACCAGAACGGCCGAATCGGCGGCCGCCAGGGCGGCAATCGGCGCATTGTGTTCAACAACGAGCTCCTCTTTCCCTTCCCCGGCGCAGGCAACGACCGAACGCTGCGGCTCTTCACCTTCTTTGATGCGGGCACGGTCTACGCCGAGAACCAAGACCTCGACCTCTCGCAGCTGCGCTACTCCTACGGCTTTGGCCTGTCGTGGCTCTCGCCGGTGGGCCCGCTCAAGCTGAGCTTTGGCCAGGCCCTGCGCCGCAGCCTCGACGACGACACCCAGCGATTCCAGTTCCAGATCGGCACCACCTTCTAATTCCACAGGATCCACATGAGCGCCTCTTTTCTTCGCAATTCCATTCGCACCCTCGCCGTTGCTGCCGTTCTGGCAGGGTCGGCGGTCCAGGCCGCCGATCTGAAGATTGGCTACGTCGATACCCAGCGCGTGGTCCAAGAGTCCAACCTGACCAAGGCCGCCGACCAGCGGCTGAAGGGCGAGTTCTCCAAGCGCGAGCGTGAGCTCCAGGAGCTGGCTGCCAAGCTGCAGGCCGAGGGCGACAAGTTCCAGAAGGACCTCCCCGTGCTGGGCGAGGCCGATCGGGCCAAGCGCCAGCGTGATCTCGCCGACCTCGACCGCGACTTCAAGCGCCGTGAGCGAGAGTTCAAAGAAGACCTCAATCTGCGCCGCAATCAGGAACTCTCGGTCATCGTGGAGCGGGCCAACAAGGCCATCGCCCGCATTGCGGCCAGCGAGAAGTACGACCTGATTGTCCAAGATGCGGTCTATGCCTCCGACCGTGCCAACATCACGGCCCGGGTTCTGCAGGCCATCAACAGCGGCAACTAGTGCGCCTGTCGGATCTCGCCGCCCGCTTTGGCGGCACTGTCCTGCGCGGCCCTGATTTCGAGCTCGGGGGCTTTCGCCCTCTGTCGAGCGCCGGTGCCGCCGATGCCGCCTTCCTGGCCGATGCCAGCAAGGTGGGCCTCCTCGCCGACTGTCGGGCCGGCTGTGTGATCCTTCCTCCCGCTGTGGCCGATGCTGCACCGGCCAGTGCCTCGTCGGTATGGCTGATCGATCAGCCTTACCTTGCCTTTGCCAGGGTCTCCCAGCTCCTCGAGGCCCAGGCCCGGGGCGCGATGGCACCCACCACCACCATCCATCCCACGGCGGTGGTCGATGCCTCGGCGGTGTTGGGCATGCAGGTCTGGATCGGCCCCCACGCGGTGATTGGTGCGGGGGTTCGCATCGGCGACCGGACCCACATCGGCGCGGGCTGCACCATCGGTGAGCAGAGCTGCGTCGGCGACGACGGCCTGCTCCATGCCCGCGTGTCCATCGGACCGAGGGTGGTGGTCGGTGCCCGGGTGGTGATGCAGAGCGGTGCCGTGGTCGGTGCCGACGGATTTGGCTTTGCCCCCGATGCACAGCGCCACTGGGTCAAGATTCCCCAGGTCGGCGGGGTCGTCCTGGGAGACGATGTCGAGGTCGGCGCCAACAGCTGCATCGACGCGGGCACCCTGGCGCCCACGCGCATCGGCCACGGCGTGAAGATCGACAACCTCGTGCAGATTGCCCACAACGTGCAGGTCGGAGACCACACCGCGATCGCTGCCAATGTGGGCATTGCGGGAAGCACCAAGATCGGATCGCATTGCATGCTGGCGGGCGGTGCGGGCATCAATGGCCACATCGAGATCGTCGACAACACCGTGATCGGCCCCATGTCTTCCGTGCATGGGTCGATCAAAGAATCCGGGCACTATGTTGGCTTCTTCCCCATCATGACGCGCAAAAAGTTCGAGCGGGCCGCAGTGTTGGTCCGGACCCTGCCCGAGCGTCTCAAACAGAAACTACTGCCCAGCAGTTCGGAGTAAACCTATGCAGATGGATGTCCGCCAAATCATGGAGGCTCTGCCCCACCGCTACCCCTTCTTGCTTGTTGATCGGGTGCTGGAGCTCGAGGTCAATCAGCGCATCCTCGCGCAGAAGAACGTCAGCATGAACGAGGAGTTCTTCAGCGGCCACTTCCCCAAGTTTCCCGTCATGCCGGGTGTTCTGATCATCGAGGCGCTGGCCCAGGCAGCGGGCATCCTGTCCTTCAAGTCGATGGAGAACAAGAAGGCTCCCGGCGAGCAGATCTACCTCTTCGCGGGCATCGATGGTGCTCGCTTCAAGCGGCCCGTGGTGCCCGGCGACATCCTGCAGCTCGAGGTCACCATGGACAAATACACCATGGGCGTCTGGAAATACACGGCCCGCGCAATGGTCGATGGCCAGTTGGTCGCCGAGGCCAAGCTCATGAGCGCTGCCCGAGACGTGCCTGCGGTGGACAGCGCAGCATGACTCGGATCCACCCAACGGCCCTGGTGGACCCCAGTGCCGAGCTCGACTCCACCGTCGAGATCGGGCCCTTTGCCATCGTGGGTCCCCGGGTGCAGATCGGCGCCCAGACTCGGCTGGCGGCCTATGCCCAGGTGGTCCAAGACACCACGCTGGGCGCCAACAATCGGATCCACAGCCATGCCGTGATTGGTGGCGACCCGCAAGACAAGAAATACGCAGGCGAGACCACACGGCTGACCATCGGCGATGGCAACCTCTTTCGCGAGTGCGTCACGATCAATCGGGGCACGGTGCAAGATGGCGGGCTCACCACCGTGGGCAGCAACAACTGGGTCATGGCCTATGTGCACATTGCCCACGACTGCCACATCGGCAGCAACACCATCATTGCCAATGCCTGCCAGATCGCGGGCCATGTGCACCTGGGCGACTTCGCGATTCTGGGCGGCAATACCGGCGTGCATCAGTTTGTCCGCATTGGCGCCCATGCCATGACGGGCGGCGGCACCACCTTGCTGCAGGACCTTCCGCCCTACGTCATCTGCAGTGGCAACCCGGCCGCTGCCCATGGCCTGAATTCCGAAGGCCTGCGCCGTCGGGGCTTCTCGCCCGAGCGCCTCTCGGCGATCAAGCGTGCCTACAAGACCATCTACAAGGCCTCGCTGACCCTCTCCGAGGCGCTGGCTGCCCTCCAAGCCGACCATGCGCAGTGCTTGGCGTCGCCTTCCGCAGAAGAGCGCGGCGCGGCAGAAGATCTGAGCCGCCTGATCGAGTTTCTGGATCGGCCTGGCCGCGGCATCGTTCGCTAGACCCATGGCCGCGCAGCCCCAGCACCGCAAGACCCTCGTGGCCGTGGCGGGCGAGGCCAGCGGAGACCTCATCGGCGCTGCGGCGCTGGCCCCCCTGGTCAACAACATCGAGCTGCGTGGGGTCGGAGGACCAGCACTGGCGGGCATCGGCATGGATCGCCTCGCCGACAGCGAGCGCCTGGCGGTGCGGGGCTATGTGGAGGCCATCTCCCGGCTGCCCGACATTCTTCGGCTGCGCCACGATCTGCTGAAGAACCTGCGCTCCTCCCCGCCCGACCTCTACCTCGGCCTCGACGCCCCCGACTTCAACCTCGGGGTTGCCCGCCGGATGCGGGCCTTGGGGGTGAAAACCGCCCACCTGGTCTGCCCCACCATCTGGGCCTGGCGCCCCGAGCGCCGAGATGGCATTGCCGCCGCCGTGGAGCATCTCTTCTGTCTCTTTCCCTTCGAGCCAGCCCTCTTCAAAGGCACGAACACCCAGGCCCACTTTGTGGGCCACCCCATGGCGGATCAGATTTCGCCCAGCATCGATCGGGCAGCAGCCAAGCGCGCGCTCGGCCTCGATGACCAGCGTCCCCTGCTGGCGGTACTTCCAGGCTCGCGTGCCGGGGAGATCCAGCGGCTGGGCCGGCCATTTCTCGCCTCCGCGCTCGATTTTTTGCGCCGTGGCTGGCAGGTGGTGCTGCCGGTGGCGAGCGCGCAGGGCCGCCAGCGCCTGCTCGAGGACCCCAGCCTGCGGGCCCAGACCGTGGCCGCGCTCGATGCCGGCCTGGTGTTGCCCGAATGGAGTCCCGGCCTGTCGCATCGGGCGATGGCGGCCGCCGATCTGGGCCTGATTGCCAGCGGCACGGCAACGCTGGAGGCCGCACTGCACGGGCTTCCCATGGTGATCGGCTACCGGGTGCCGCCGCTGACGGCCATGATCATGAAGCGCAAGGCCATCGTCGATCGGGTTGGGCTGCCCAACCTCCTGACGGGCCAGGACCTTGCCGACGAGCTCCTGCAGGATCGCTGCGAGGGCTCGGCCCTCACCGAGTCCCTGCAGCGTCTTTGGGACGATGCGCCGAGGCGGGCCCGGGTGGTGGAGGCCTTCGCGGACCTGCACCGGGCCCTGCGGCAGGGCTGTGCGGGGCAGGTGACCGCGCGACTGAGCGAGATCCTCGATGATTCTCGTCGGCATTGATGAGGCAGGCCGTGGGCCCTGGGCGGGTCCGGTGGTCGCTGCGGCGGTCTGCCTGGCGGGCATGTCCATCCCTGGCTTGGCCGACAGCAAGACCCTGAGCGCCCGGCGACGGGAGGCCTTGCGTGATCAGCTCCTGAGCACCCCAGGCGTCTTCTGGGGAATTGGTGAGGCCAGCCCCCAGGAGATCGATGCCCTCAACATCCTTCGGGCAACCCACCTGGCGATGCTCCGGGCCCTGCAGGGCCTGCGCGCGCAACTGTCTGGCCACCACGAGTCCGAGCTCGAGGTCTGGGTGGATGGCAATCTGTCTCCTGCCCGCAGCCTGCCTTCGAGCGACTGGCCCTACGCCACCCAGACGCTGATTCAGGGCGACCGGCTTCGGGCCGACATCAGCGCTGCCTCGATTCTGGCCAAGACCCACCGCGATCAGTCCATGGTGGCACTCGACGCCCAGCATCCGGGCTACGGATTCGCCCAGCACATGGGCTATGGCACAGCCCAGCACCTCAGCGCCTTGGAGCGCCTGGGTCCCTGCGTCGTCCATCGGCAGAGCTTTGCACCGGTGGCCGCCCTGCGCCGAGCATCCGCATGATTGCCTCGGCCCAGAACCCCCGCTTCCGCGAGCTGCTCTCCTTGGCGGAAAGCCCGCGCAGCCGCCGCGAGGCGGGGCTCTGGGTGGAGGGCCGACGAATGGTGGATGCTGCCCGTGCGGCAGGCTGCAGCATTCGTGTTCTCGTGGCCACCCCGGAGACTGCGGTCGAGGCCGAGGCTGCATTTGGCCTTGAGCCCTGCGTGGTGGCCGCTCCCCTGTTCAAGCGGCTCAGCCTCGTGGCAAGCCCTCAGGGCATCGCGGCCTGGGTGGCCCGGCCAGAGGCGCAAGACCTCGACCCCCGCCGGGACCTGCTGCTGCTCGATCGGCTTCAGGACCCGGGCAATGTGGGAACCCTGCTGCGCACGGCGGCGGCCGCTGGCATTGGCCAGGTGGTGCTGCTGTCGGGCTCGACCGAGGCCCACTCGCCCAAGGCGCTGCGTGCGGGCATGGGGGCCCAGTTCGGGCTCTCGATACACGAGGGCCTCGACTGGCAAGAGCTCTCGACAATCTTCGATGTGCCCTGGGTCGCCACCGTGGCACCCGACCATCCCGGTGCCCAGAGCCTCTATGCCGCGTCGCTCGAGGCGCATCCAGCCTTGGTCTGGTGCATGGGTCAAGAGGGGCAGGGCCTCTCGGCTGAGCTTCTGTCGCACCCGCGGGCCTGGCACTTGACCATCCCCCAGAGCAACGCGGTCGAATCCTTGAATGTGGCGGCAGCGGCAGCCGTCTGCCTGTTTGAGCGTCGCCGCCAGCAGCTGGCGGCGGTCTCGGGCTAAAGCACGGGTCTCACGTCATCCGCACGATGTTGTCTGCCTAAGACTCGAGCCGCAAGACATCGAGCACCGTGGTGGCGATCTCCTCGATCGACTTGGTGGTTGTCGAGAGCCAGCGAATGCCCTCGCGCTGCATCATCGACTCGGCCGCCGAGACCTCGCTGCGGCAGTTCTCGATGCTGGCGTAGCGGCTTCCCGGCCGGCGCTCGTTGCGGATGTCGGCAAGCCGCATCGGATCGATGGTCAGGCCAAAGCACTTGGACTTGAATGCCCGGATGGGCTCGGGCAGCTGCCCTCGCTCGAAGTCCTCGGGGATGAGCGGGTAGTTCGCCACCTTGATGCCGTATTGCATGGAGAGGTAGAGCGAGGTGGGGGTCTTGCCGCTGCGCGAGACCCCAATCAGGATCACCTGGGCGTCGACCAGGTTCTTGGCCGACTGGCCGTCGTCGTGGGCCAGCGAAAAGTTGATGGCCTCGATGCGATTGCGGTAGGAGTCGGTGTCGGTGGCGTGGTGAAAGCGCCCAATGGCGTGGCTCGACTTAAAGCCCAGCTCGGCCTCGAGCGGTGCAACGAAGGTCGAGAAGAGATCGAGATGGAGCGCCTGGGCGCGGTGCACACGCTCGGCAATGGCCGGGTTCACGAGGGTGGAGAACACAATCGGCCGGGCGCCATCGGCCTGGGCCTGTTGATGGATCTCGCGCACTGCGGATTCGGCCTTGTCGATGGAATCCACAAAGGGCAGCCTGCGGTGTCGAAACTTCACCGAATCGAACTGGGCCATGACCGAGCTGCCGAAGGTCTCCGCCGTGATGCCCGTGCCGTCCGACACAAAAAACACAGTCCTCAGGGATGTCAAACGCTGCTCTCCTCTTGTCGGTTTTTGGGGGCCGGCCCGGTAAACTCCGCACACCTACCCAATTTTCACACTTCCATTTCAATCCAATTCAATCTTAGGGGAATTCCATGTCGGCCCAGAGCCTGGTGCTGCCGTTCGAGCAGCTTCGCATGACGGATGTTGAGTCCGTGGGAGGCAAGAACGCCTCCCTCGGGGAAATGATTAGTCAGCTGGCCTCTGCCGGGGTCAATGTTCCCGGCGGCTTTGCCACCACGGCGCACGCCTTTCGGGTGTTTCTCGAGCACGGGGGCCTCGGCGATCGGATTGCCAAGGCACTGTCGGGCCTGAACACCGAGGATCTCCGCGCCCTGGCATCGACCGGCGCCCAGATTCGCCAGTGGATCGTCGAGACACCGCTGCCGCCGGCGCTGGAGGCCGAGATTCGGGCCCACTACGAGCGCATCGCTGCGGGCAATCCCCAGATCTCCCTGGCGGTGCGTTCGTCCGCGACGGCCGAGGACCTCCCCGACGCCTCGTTTGCAGGCCAGCAGGAGAGCTACCTCAACGTGGTGGGCATCGAGGATGTGCTCGACAAGATCAAGCACGTCTTTGCCTCGCTCTACAACGACCGAGCCATCTCTTACCGGGTGCACAAGGGCTTTGCCCATGCCGATGTGGCCTTGTCTGCCGGCATCCAACGCATGGTGCGCTCGGACACCGGCGCCTCGGGCGTGATGTTCACCATCGACACCGAGAGCGGCTTCGATCAAGTGGTCTTCATCACCAGCTCCTATGGGCTGGGCGAGACCGTTGTCCAGGGCGCCGTGAACCCCGATGAGTTCTATGTTCACAAGCCCAGCCTCGAGGCCGGATTCCAGGCCGTGGTCCGGCGGCAGATCGGCAGCAAGCTCATCAAGATGGTCTTCTCGACCCCCGAGGAGCGGGCCTCGGGCGGCAAGGCGGTGAAGACCGTCGACGTTCCTGCCGAGCAGCGCAACCGCTACTCGCTCACCCACGAGCAGGTCTCGCAGCTCGCCCGCTATGCCCTCATCATCGAGCGCCACTACGGCCGTCCGATGGACATCGAGTGGGGCCTCGATGGCCAGGATGGGCAACTCTTCATTCTTCAGGCCCGCCCCGAGACCGTAAAGTCGCAGGAGAAGTCGAGCGATCAGCAGACCCAATACACCCTGAAGGGCAGCAGTGCAGTGCTCGCCTCGGGCCGCGCCATCGGCCAGAAGATCGGCTCCGGACCCGTGCGGGTGGTGGGCGACGCCAGCGAGATGGAGCGGGTGCAGCCTGGCGATGTGCTGGTGACCGACATGACCGACCCCAACTGGGAGCCCGTGATGAAGCGGGCCTCGGCAATCGTGACCAATCGGGGTGGCCGCACCTGCCACGCGGCAATCATCGCCCGCGAGCTGGGAATTCCAGCGGTGGTGGGCTGTGGCGACGCCACCGACCATGTGCAAGACGGTACCCTCGTCACGGTGTCGTGCGCCGAGGGCGATACCGGCAATGTGTATGAGGGCCTGCTCGAGACGGAGGTCAACACCATCGAGGTGGGCGAGCTGCCCGAGATCCCGGTGAAGATCATGATGAACGTGGGCAATCCGCAGCTGGCCTTCAATTTTCAGTCCACGCCCAACCACGGCGTGGGCCTGGCCCGGCTCGAGTTCATCATCAACAACAACATCGGCGTGCATCCCAAGGCCATTCTCGACTACCCCCAGGTGGATGCGGAGTTGAAGAGCGCGGTCGAGCGGATCGCCCGGGGCCATGCCTCGCCCCGCGACTTCTTCGTGGATCGGCTGGCCGAGGGCGTGGCCACCATTGCAGCAGCCTTCTGGCCCAAGCCCGTCATCGTGCGCATGTCGGACTTCAAGTCCAACGAGTACCGCAAGCTGATCGGCGGCACCCGCTACGAGCCCGAGGAAGAGAATCCCATGCTGGGATTCCGCGGTGCCTCGCGCTACATCGCCGAGGATTTCCGCGCCTGCTTCGAAATGGAAGTGGAGGCGCTGCGCCGCGTTCGCGAGCAGATGGGCCTGCGCAATGTGCAGATCATGGTGCCCTTTGTGCGCACGCTGCGCGAGGCCGAGCTGGTCAACCGCCTGCTCGACGCTCATGGTCTGGGTCGTGGCTCGGGCGCCGATGCCCAGGGCCAGCATGGCCTCAAGCTCATCATGATGTGCGAGCTGCCTTCCAATGCGCTGCTGGCCGATGAGTTTCTGCAGCACTTCGATGGCTTTTCGATCGGCTCCAACGACCTCACGCAGCTCACCCTGGGCCTTGATCGAGATTCAGGGCTGGTGGCCGAGGGCTTTGATGAGCGGGATGCGGCAGTCAAGAAGCTGCTGACCATGGCCATTGAGGCCTGCAACCGCCACGGCAAGTATGTGGGCATCTGTGGCCAGGGCCCCAGCGACCATCCGGACCTGGCCGAGTGGCTGGTGGGGCAGGGGATTCAGTCGATCTCTCTGAACCCCGACACCGTGCTGGCGACATGGCGCCAGCTCGGCGGGGCGGCTGCTTAAGCTTGGGTGGCCGATCGGGTCACCGATCGGCCTTTCAATGAACTACTGAATTAATGAACTACTGAATCACGCGCACCAAGGAACGCGATCCCTTCTCGTAGGTGAAGAGGGTGAGCGTGCCGCTCAGCACATCGCCTTTGGCGTCGAAGGCAATCGGGCCGGTGACGCCCTCGTACTTCAGGCCCTTCAGGGCTGCGATGACCTTCTTCGGGTCGGCGCTCTGGGCTTTCTGAATGGCCTCGGCCAGCATCATCGTGGCGTCGTAGACGTAGGGGGCGTAGAGCTTGACCTCCTGGCCTGTCTCTTTGCGGAAGCGCTCCCGGAACGCCTTGTCCTTGGCCACATAGGCACCCGTCACACCACCGGCCTCGGCACAAAAGAGCTTGCGATCGCCCAGGGCAGGGCCGGCCAGCTTGGGCAGATCCCCCGTGCAGACGCCGTCGCCCCCAACCACCGTGGCATCGATGCCCTGCTGGCGCATCTGCCGGATCATGGGTCCGGCCACGGCATCCATTCCGCCATAGAAGACGACGTCGGGCTTCTTGCCACGGATGGCGGTGAGGATTCCTGAAAAGTCGGTGGCGCGGTCGTTGGTGTACTGGCGGGCGACCACCTCGACGCCGGCCGACTTCAGGCCTTTGACGAACTCGTCGGCCACGCCCTGGCCGTAGGCGGTGCGGTCGTCGATCACGGCCACGCGCTGGCCCTTGAGCTCGGTGGCTGCATAGCGTCCCAAGACCCCGCCCAGGCGCTGGTCGTTGGCCACCACCCGGAAGGCCCCATCAAAGCCCTGCTGGGTGTACTTGGGGTTGGTGGCCGAGGGCGAGATCTGGGGGATGCCCGCCTTGTGATAGATCGCCGAGGCGGGGATGGTGGTCCCGGAGTTCAGGTGGCCGATCACGCCCACCACCTTGGCATCGACGAGTTTCTGGGCGGCCGCGGTGCCTTGCTTGGGGTCGGCACCATCGTCTTCAGAGATAAGTTCAAAGCGGACCTTCTTGCCCCCAAGTTGGATGCCGGCCTTGTTGAGGTCTGCGACGGCCATCTTGGCGGCGATCTCGTTGTCTTTGCCCAGATGGGCCTGATTGCCAGTGAGCGGGGCCACATGGCCAATTTTGAGCACCAAATCGGCGCCCTGTGCAGCCGCAGGGGCGGAGACGACGAGGGCAGAAACCAGGACCGAGAAGGCAGCGAGGTGGCGGCGGTGCGGATGCATGCGGATCTCCAGTGGGTTGGGAGATTTCAGTCTAGCCCCGTTTGACCTCGGTGCGCATCAGGCGCTGCTTGTCGCGCTGCCATTCGCGCTCTTTTTCGGTGGCACGCTTGTCGTGCTGCTTTTTGCCCTTGGCCAGACCCACCTCGAGCTTGATCCTGCCTCGGCTGAAGTGCAGATTGATTGGAACCAGGGCCATGCCGGCACGCTCGACCTTGCCGATCAGCTTGCTGATCTCCTGAGTCTTCAACAGCAGCTTGCGCGAGCGCACCGGGTCGGGGCTGATGTGGGTGGAGGCTGTGGGTAGGGGGGAGATGTGGGCGCCAATCAGCCAGAGCTCGGCCTGACGGATCACCACGTAGGCCTCCTTGATCTGAACCCGGCCCGCGCGGATGGATTTGGCCTCCCAGCCCTCCAGCACCAGGCCCGCCTCGATGCGGTCCTCGATGAAGTAGTCGTGGAAGGCCTTCTTGTTGTCGATGATCGTCATAAAATGCGCGGATGCCCGAAGTCGTCAAAACGGTGTTGGTGCCGTATTCCGCGTCCGAGATGTTTGCCTTGGTGTCAGACGTCGCATCCTATCCAAGTTTCCTGCCCTGGTGCGGGGGATCGAGTGTCGCTCCCCACCCAGAGGGCTCGGCAGTCCCAGCCTCTGGATCCCCTGGGGCCGTCGACCGAGTCCTGGCCACGGTGATCATCTCTTTCAAAGGCATTCGCCAGAGCTTCACCACGGCCAATACCCAGACGCCGCCTGCATCGGGCCCTGGGAGCATCCGCATGACCCTGCACGAGGGTCCTTTTCGCAGCCTGGAGGGCCACTGGCAGTTTGTCCCCCTGTCCGAGCAGGCCTGCAAGGTGAGCTTTCATTTGGAGTACCACTTCTCCAGCCGCCTGCTCGAGGCGCTGGTGGGCCCGGTCTTTGGTCAGATCACGGGCAGTTTTGTGGATGCCTTTGTGCGCAGGGCCGAGCAGCTCCACGGTCCCAGAAAGGTCTAGCGGCGTGGCTGAGGCGGGTCTGATTCGGGTGGTGCTGGTCTGGTGCCTGCCCAGGCTCCCGACCCAGCGCCGCGAACTGCTGCTGCCAGTGGGCACGCGGGCGGCGGAAGTCTCGGTGGAAGGCCCGGGCACGCCGGTGGGCTGGGCCCGCTGGGGCGTGCTCCTGAAGCCCGAGGCGGAGCTGGTCGATGGGGATGAGCTCACGGCGGTGCTGCCCCTGCGGGCCGATCCCAAGCTCGCCCGCCGTCAGCGGGTGGCCCAGCAGCGCAAGGTGCGGCGGGCAAGCGGCAAAAAGACCTGCTGGCTTCCCGCATAATGGAGGGTTAAATCCATCGGGGAGCCACCAACATGCTCGTGATTCAAAAAGCCCTGACCTTCGACGACGTTCTACTGGTCCCGGCCTACTCCAATGTGCTGCCCCGCGACACCTCGCTGGCGACCCGACTGACCCGCGACATCCGCCTGAATCTGCCCCTGGTGTCGGCGGCCATGGACACCGTCACCGAGGCCCGGCTGGCCATCGCGATGGCAGAAGAAGGCGGCATCGGCATCATCCACAAGAACCTGCGGCCCGAAGAGCAGGCGGCCGAGGTCCGCAAGGTCAAGCGATTTGAGGCCGGGGTTGTGAAGGACCCCATCACCATCAGCCCGGACATGACCGTGCGGGCCGTACTCTCTCTGACCCGCGAACACAAGATTTCCGGCCTGCCGGTGGTGGAGCAGGGCAAGGTCGTGGGCATCGTCACCAACCGCGATCTGCGCTTCGAAGATCGGCTCGATCAGCCGGTGCGCAGCATCATGACCCCCCGCGAGCGTCTGGTCAGTGTGCGCGAGGGCGCCTCGCTCGACGAGGCCCGCGCGCTCATGCACGCCCACCGCCTGGAGCGTGTGCTGGTGATCGACGAGGCCGACCGACTGCGTGGCCTCATCACCGTCAAAGACATTCTCAAAGGGATCGAGCATCCCAACGCCGCCCGCGATGAGCAGGGCAAGCTGCGCGTGGGCGCTGCACTGGGCGTGGGTGAGGGCACCGAGGAGCGGGCTGCACTTCTGGTCGAAGCGGGTGTGGATGTGCTGGTGGTCGACACGGCCCATGGCCATTCCCAGGGTGTGCTCGACCGCGTGAACTGGGTGAAGAAGACCTTTCCTCAGGTGCAGGTGATTGGCGGCAACATCGCGACCGGCGATGCGGCCCGGGCACTGGAAGACGCCGGTGCCGACGCCGTGAAGGTGGGCATCGGCCCAGGCTCGATCTGCACCACCCGCATCGTGGCGGGGGTGGGGGTGCCACAGATTTCGGCGGTCGAGGGCGTTGTCATTGCCCTGCAGGGCCGCATCCCCGTGATTGCCGATGGTGGCATCCGGTTCTCGGGCGACATCGCCAAGGCGCTGGCTGCGGGCGCCGACTCGGTGATGATGGGCGGCATGTTTGCGGGCACCGAAGAGGCACCCGGCGAGGTCGTGCTCTTTCAGGGCCGCTCCTACAAGGCCTACCGCGGCATGGGCTCGGTGGGCGCCATGCAGGCAGGATCGGCCGACCGCTACTTCCAGGATGGTGAGAGCCCCAGCGCCGAGAAGCTCGTGCCCGAGGGCATCGAGGGCCGTGTGCCCTACAAGGGCAGCGTGAAGACCATCCTCTTCCAGCTTGCTGGCGGTGTGCGCTCATCCATGGGCTATTGCGGCTGCCGCAACATCGCCGAGCTGCACGAGCGTGCGCAGTTCGTGGAGATCACCAACGCGGGCATGCGCGAGTCGCACGTCCACGATGTGCAGATCACCAAAGAAGCCCCCAACTACCGCGCCGACTAGCAGGCCACAGGAAGAGCCAAACCGATGGCCCAGCATTCCAAGATTCTCATCCTCGACTTTGGCTCGCAGGTCACGCAGCTGATCGCCCGCCGAGTGCGCGAGGCGCAGGTCTTCTGCGAAGTGCACCCCTGCGATGTGAGCAGCGATTGGGTGCGCAGCTTTGCGGCCGATGGCCAGCTCAAGGGCATCATCCTCTCGGGCTCGCACGCCAGCGTGTACGAGGTTGATGATCGCGCGCCCGATGCGGTGTTTGAGCTGGGTGTGCCCGTGCTGGGCATTTGCTACGGCATGCAGACCATGGCCACACAGCTGGGCGGCAAGGTCGAGGGCTCCGAGACCCGCGAGTTCGGCTACGCCGAGGTCCGGGCCCGGGGCCACACGCGCCTGCTGCGCGACATCGCCGACTTCACCACGCCCGAGGGCCATGGGATGCTGAAGGTCTGGATGAGCCATGGCGATAAGGTCACCACACTGCCACCGGGCTTCAAGCTCATGGCCTCAACCGAGAGCTGCCCCATCGCAGGCATGGCCGACGAGGACCGAGGCTTCTATGCGGTGCAGTTCCATCCCGAGGTCACCCACACAGTGCAGGGCAAGGCCATCATCGAGCGCTTCGTGCTGGAGATCTGCGGCGCCCGCCAGGACTGGATCATGGGCGACTACATCGAAGAGGCTGTGGCCCGGATTCGGGAGCAGGTGGGCGATGAGGAGGTGATCCTTGGGCTCTCGGGGGGCGTGGATTCTTCGGTCGCGGCCGCCCTCATTCATCGCGCGATTGGCGATCAGCTCACCTGCGTGTTTGTGGACCATGGCCTGCTGCGCCTGAACGAGGGCGATATGGTCATGGAGATGTTTCAGGGGCGGCTCCACGCGCGCGTGATCCGAGTGGATGCCAGCGAGCTGTTTTTGAGCGAGCTCTCCGGAGTGGCGGACCCCGAGGCCAAGCGCAAGATCATTGGCCGGCTGTTTGTGGACGTCTTTAAGGCCGAGGCGGAGAAGCTCAAGGCCGGCGGTGCAGGGCAGGGCAGTGATGCCCAGGGCCTTGGTGCTGGGGGCCGCCAGCACCGGGGGGCCACCTTCCTGGCCCAGGGCACCATCTATCCAGACGTGATTGAGTCGGGCGGCGCCAAGAGCAAAAAGGCCGTGACCATCAAGAGCCACCACAACGTGGGTGGCCTGCCCGAGCAACTCGGGCTCAAGCTCCTGGAGCCGCTGCGGGACCTGTTCAAAGACGAGGTCCGCCAGCTGGGCCTAGCGCTCGGTCTGCCGCGCGAGATGATCGATCGGCATCCATTTCCAGGGCCCGGCCTGGGCGTGCGCATTTTGGGGGAGGTCAAGCGCGAGTACGCCGACCTGCTGCGCCGTGCCGACGCGATTTTCATCGAGGAGCTGCGCCGCGAGGTCGATGCCGCCAGCGGCAAGACCTGGTACGAGCTCACCAGCCAGGCATTTGCCGTCTTCCTGCCAGTTAAGAGTGTGGGCGTGATGGGCGATGGCCGGACCTACGACTATGTGGTGGCGCTGAGGGCGGTGCAGACAAGCGACTTCATGACCGCTGACTGGGCGGAGCTGCCCTATGGCCTGCTCAAGCGGGTCTCGGGGCGGATCATCAATGAGGTGCGGGGCATCAACCGGGTTGCCTACGACGTGAGCTCCAAGCCGCCTGCGACGATTGAGTGGGAATGAAGAGTAACTGAAGCGGCTTACTCTCTAACTGATGCATCCGTATGTTGCTCACGCACAGGCGAGGTGGCGTTCTATGAAAGCTAAAAAGTTCGACCAACAGTTTGACGACGGCGTCGACATCGCCAGCTCGCTGGACTTGTCCAGAGCCAAGCGCGTACTGCAGGATCAAAAGCGGGTGAATGTCGACTTTCCAACTTGGATGATCGACTCACTGGATCGTGAAGCCAACAAGCTGGGAGTCACAAGGCAGTCGATCATCAAGGTGTGGCTTGCTGAACGGCTCGAGGCGAGCAGGTCGAGCTGAACGAAGGTTCGGCCTGCAACATTTGGGTCGGGAGGCATTGGTCGCCTCGTGAGTCCATGTCAACGCTCGCTGCGTTTGAGGTCGCGGTAGAAATTTTCGTGCGGACCGACCATCAACAGCTTCAGCGTGTTCTCATCCAACACTCGGTAGGCAAGCAGGCACAACAGAGTGCCCATGCGGAATTTGTAGACCTGCACTCCGGCGAGATCTCCAACCTTGGTTTCTCCCACGTCGGGCTGGCTAACAACGGCTCGCACCGCTTCGTCGAGCAAAGCTTTTTGCTGCTTGTGCAGCTTCTTAACGGCGCGCTCGAAGGTCGGGGTGACAAGGATCCGCATCAGCCGAACTGGTATTCACCCACGGGTTCTTCCTGGTCAGCGATCAGAATGTCGCGGATGACGCTGAAGGGCAGGTCAGGGTTTTCTGCTGCGATCTTGCCAATTTGAGACCAGTACTCGATCTGCTTGGGCACTGAACGGTGCTCGATGGAGCCGTAGCGCTTGGCAGTCTCGACTAGGGTTTCGGACAATTTGACATTGACGGCCATAGGGATCTCCTTTGCTTGGCTCCATGATAGCCCGCAATGGTCCGAAACGGAGCCTTTGATCACTCTCCCTCGGCCATTGCTTCGTCGACGATCTCGAAGTGAATCACGAAGCCGGTCAGATGGAAGCACTGCAGGAGCGCGACGAACGCGCCGGTCATAGCCACCCCGCTTTGCGGAATCGCCAGAACAGGATGGCGCCCGCACCGCCGATGATGGCCAGCGCCGCAGGGTAGCCGTAGGCCCACTGAAGCTCCGGCATGTGCTCGAAGTTCATACCCCAGATGCCAGCGAGGGCGGTGGATACGCCAAAGATCTCGGCCCAGGCGGCCAGGCGCTTGGTGATCTCCGACTCCTCAATCGTCACAATCGAGAGATTCACCTGGATGGCGGTGCCGATCGTCTCGCGGATGCGGTCAATCGCCTCTGGATGTTGGCACACCGCGGGGGAGAGGGCGCTGCTGCAGAGCCTCCAGGTCCTGCCATCTATACTCCCCCCATCGACACCGCCGCACCCCGCCACCCACCCATGCGCATCCTGAGCCTCATCCCACCGATGACGCAGCTCAACACGCCGTATCCCTCCACGGCATACCTCACGGGCTTTCTGCGCGGACTTCCAGAGGCCTTGGGCATCCAGGCACACCAGGCCGACCTGGCTCTTGGCCTGGTGCTGGAAACCCTCACCCCCCAGGGTCTGGAGGCCGTGGCCGCCGAGGTGCGGGCCCTGCCCAAGGCCGAGCGCAACGCATCCACCCGCCACTTTCTGGATCGTCTGGCCGATTACCAGGCGGTCATCGGTCCTCTGGTCGGCTTTCTCCAAGGCAGGAACCCCACCCTCGCGCACCGCATCGCTAGCCGCACCTGGCTGCCCGAGGGCCCGCGCTTTGCCGCACTCGATGGCTATCCCGACGATGGCAGCGGGGACCCGCTGGGCTGGGCCTTTGGTGCCCTGGGGCTGCAAGATCGAGCCCGGCACATCGCCACCCTCGTGCTCAATGACCTGGCCGATGTTTTGAAGGCGATAACCCAGGGCCGGTTCGAATTTGTTCGATATGCGGAGTCGCTGGCAGGAAGCCAGCCCACCTTCGAGCCCTTGGCGCGCGCCCTGGCCGCGCCTGCCAACCTGCTGGACCGCACCCTGCAGCGCCTCACCCATGCGGTGATGGAGCAGCACCGGCCCGAGGTGGTCTTGCTCTCGGTTCCCTTTCCGGGTTCCGTCTATGGGGCCCTGCGCATTGCCCAAGAAGTTCGACGCCACTCGCCCGCCTGCAGGATTGTGCTGGGTGGCGGCTATGTGAACACCGAGCTGCGCAGCCTCTCGGACCCGGGCATCTTCGACTTTGTTGACTACATCTGCCTGGATGCCGGCGAGCGGCCGATTCTGGCGCTTCTGGAGCACTTGCAGGGCCGGCGCTCCGCCTCGCGCCTGATCCGCACCTACACCCTCGACCCGGATGCCGTCGGGTTGAGCGCGGCCGGCCGGGTGGTTTTTCATGCCTGGGCCGAGCCCGATGTGCCCTTTGCCCAGGTGGGAACCCCCACCTGGGATGGCCTTCCCATGGACTCCTACCTCTCCCTGCTCGACCTCCTCAACCCGATGAATCGCCTCTGGAGCGATGGGCGGTGGAACAAGATCACCGTCGCGCACGGCTGCTACTGGAAAAAGTGCAGCTTCTGCGATGTGAGCCTCGATTACATCGGCCGCTACGAGGCCATCGAGGCGAGCCTGCTGGTCGATCGGATGGAGGCGCTCATTGCAGAGACCGGCCAAACGGGCTTCCATCTGGTCGATGAGGCAGCGCCCCCGAAGGCCCTCAAGGCAATGGCCCAGGAGATCCTTCGGCGTGGCCTCGCGGTGAGCTGGTGGGGCAACATCCGATTCGAGAAGACCTTCACCCCAGAGCTCGTGCAGTTGCTGGCGCAAAGCGGGTGCATCGCTGTGACGGGGGGCCTGGAGGTTGCCTCGGATCGCCTGCTGGCCCTCATGAACAAGGGCGTGACCGTTGACCAGGTGGCCCGCGTCACCCACGCCTTTTCCGAGGCTGGCGTTCTGGTCCATGCCTACCTCATGTATGGCTTTCCGACTCAGACGCTGCAAGACACTGTCGACGCCCTGGAGCTCGTGCGCCAGCTGTTTTGGAATGGCTGCATCCAGAGTGGCTTCTTTCATCGATTTGTCTGCACCGTGCATTCGCCGGTGGGGCTCTCACCCGAGGACTACGGTGTGGAGCTGCGGCCACTGCCCGAGGGGGGCTTTGCCAAAAACGATGTGGGCTTCATCGACCCCACCGGCACCGACCACGATCGCCTGGGCACCGCCCTGAAGAAGGCGCTCTACAACTACATGCATGGGGTTGCCCTGGAGGACGATGTGCGCGGCTGGTTCGCCGAGGCCATGCCCGAGGTTCAGATCCCCAGGCCAACGGTGGGGAAGCAGCGCATTGCCCGGGCGCTGGCGGCGCCGGCGGCGAGTCGGCCAGCGGGGCCATCGGTGGATGCATCAGAATACGGTCCAGCCCACAAGCACTGAGAGAAGGAGCAACGGTGAGAACCCATGTGATGCTTGATGCCCGCGAATCGGCGGGCAAGACCCTGGCGATGGTCGCCTATGTGCTCTATGCGCTGGGTGCCTTCACCATGCTGCCGGCCATCGTGGCCTTCATCATGAATCTCATCAAGCGCGACGATGTGCGCGGAACCTTCGTCGACAGCCACTTTGGCTGGCAGATCCGAACGGCAGTCTGGGGCTTTGTCTTCATTGTGCTGGGCTGGTTGCTGTCGTTCGTGATCATCGGCATTCCCATTCTTTTTGCCACCTACATCTGGATCGTCTACCGGCTGGTCAAGGGATTCCTCAAACTCAATGACCACCAGCCCGTCGCCTAGCGCACTGCCCAGTCCGCCGCTGGACCCATCCCCGGAAAAGACCGGAACCGAGGACTTCACCGAGCGCGACCACCACTGGATGGGGCTGGCCCTCGAGGCCGCCCGAGAGGCCGCTGCGGCTGGTGAAGTGCCGGTGGGAGCCGTGGTGGTGCATCACCGCGAAAACACCTGCATTGGCCTGGGGCACAATGCGCCCATTGGGGAGTGCGACGCCACGGCCCACGCAGAAATCCAGGCCCTGCGCGCGGCCAGTCGTGTCCAGTCCAACTATCGTCTGCCCGAGTGCGATCTCTATGTGACCCTCGAGCCATGCCTGATGTGTGCCGGGGCCATCTTTCAGGCGCGCATCCGGCGTGTTTTTTATGCTGCCTCCGAGCCCAAGACTGGGGTCGCGGCAAGTCAGCTTCGGGTGTTTGAGAACTCGCAACTCAACCACCACACCCAGGTCTTCGGAGGCCTTCGTGCCGAGGAATCTCGCGCACTTCTACAAGCATTCTTTCAGGCCCGACGCCATGCCACAGCACATCGAAATCCGGATTAACGCGCAGCAGCTCTACCTCTTCGAGTGGGCCGAGGGTGAGACCATGCCCGAGACACCGAGCTGGGGGACCTGGATCTCGAGTGCGGCCAAGGGGGTGGGGCAGGAGATGGGCAGCTTTCAGACGCCGCTGGGGCGCCACCGGGTGCGGGTCATGATTGGCCGCGGCGCAGCCCTGAACACCGTGTTTGTTGGGCGCCGCCCCACCGGCGAGATCTTCAGTGCCGCCCTCGACGATGCGAATCCCGAGCGCGACTGGATCCTCACTCGGATCCTGTGGCTCAGCGGCCTAGAGCCCGGGTTCAACCGGTGGGGATCGGTGGACACTGCCCGCCGGTACATCTACATCCACGGCAGCCCAGATCGGGTGGAGATGGGCTTGCCCGGCTCCCATGGCTGCATTCGGATGCGCAACAACGATGTGGTGGAACTCTTCGACCGCGTGGTGCCAGGCACCACGGTCGACATTCTTCTCTGAGAACGAAGGCCTTTTTGAACGCTGGCCTCTTTGAACGCTGGCCCCTGTTTAGCGCACCACGGCCTTTTGCTTGAGGCGGTCCTGAAGAGCCAGGAGGCGATCGCGCTGCAGGGCCTCACGCAGCTGCGGAGCCACCGACTCAAAGCTGGGCCGCTCGGCCTCGCGCACGCCCTCGACCCGAATCACGTGCCAGCCAAAGTTGGACTGCACGGGCGTTTGGGTGAGTTCACCTTCCTTCATGCGGCGGACGGCCTCAGCAAAGGGGGGCACATACATGTCGGGGTTGGCCCAGCCCAGCGAGCCGCCAGCCGCGGCAGATCCGGTGTCCAGGGATTTGGCTGCCAGCTTCTCAAATGAGGCACCGGCCTTGAGCTGCTGAATGATGGCCTTGGCCTCGGCCTCGGACTTGACCAGGATGTGGCGGGCATTGACCTCCTTGCCCCCCTTGCCGACCTGTTGTTCGTAGGCCTGACGCAGCTCAGCATCGGTCACGGGGTTGCGCTCCAGCTCGCTCTTGACCAGGGCCTGGACAAGCACCTGCTGTCGGCTGGTCTGAAGCTGAAAGGCCACATTGGGATCTTGGGCCAGGCCACGCTTCTCAGCCTCCTGCGTGAGGATTTCGCGGGAGATCAGCTCCTCGCGCACGGCATTGCGCAGCTCCGGGGTCTCGGGGCGGCCGATCTCTGCAATGAATCGATTGAGGGTCTCGGTTTTGATCGCCCGGCCATTGACCACGGCTGTGTTTTGGGCGACTGCGGGTGCTGCAGCCACGGCGAGGGCGGCAGCCATCAGGGCCGCCGAGATCCGGGAAATTGAGCGAAGGGAACGGGCAGAGGTCATCCGATGACTTTCAGGGCGTTGGGTTTGGGACAGGGGTGGAATCTTTGAATTGTGTGCTCGCCTCGGCCGGGGTCCGCGCATCGATGGAGAGCGCGTGAATGCGGTGGGGCAGCCAGTCGGCCAAGGCATCATACACAAGCCGATGGCGGGCCAGGCGCCCCTTGCCCTCGAAGCAGGCCGCCACCACCGCCACCTCAAAATGACCGCCACCCGAGGCCGCACCCGCATGACCTCGGTGGGCCTCGGAGTCGTCTCGAACCCAGAGGGATTCCGGTGCCAGGGCCTCGCGCAGTCGGGCCTCGATCTGCTCGTGCAGCGGAGCAGTCATGGCTTGTCCTCGCGCAGATATCCCTTGCTCGCCAGCACCGCCACCTGGCCGACCATGAAGACCAGGGTCAGGCCCAGCGTGCCAAAGAGTTTGAAGTCCACCCAGGCGTCGGTGCTGAGGTTCTCGGCCACCCAGAAGTTCAACCCCGCCATCGAGAGAAAGAAGAGCGCCCAGGCAGCATTGAGTTTGGGCCAGACGGTGTCGGGCAGGCGCAGCTGCTGCCCCATGAGGCTCTGCAGCGGTGGCCTTGCACCCCACAGGCGGGGCAGCACCAGGGCCAAGCCCAGGGCCACATAAAGCGCTGTGGGCTTGTGCTTGATGAAGACCTCGTCGTTGAGCAGCAGGGTGGCACCGCCCATCACCACGATGAGCCCCAGACTGATCCACTGCATCCGGTCGATGGGCATCCCGCGCAGCCGCAGCAGCGCCAACATCGCCCCGCTGGCAACAATCGCCGCAGCGGTGGCCGTGAGCAGATCCACGGTCTTGTAGACCACGAAGAAAATCAGGATGGGCAGCCAGTCGGCCAGCAGCTTCATCGCTCAGACCCCTTGAATTCCACCGATGCGGAGTTCACGCAGTAGCGCAGGCCAGTGTCGGTGGGGCCATCGGGAAAGACGTGGCCCAGGTGGGCATTGCAGGCGCGGCAGAGGATTTCGGTCCGGATCATGCCGTGGCTGGTGTCGCGGACCTCCAGCACCCGCTCCTCGCGGCTTTCACCCAGGGCCCGGTCGTAGCTTGGCCAGCCGCAGCCCGCATCGAATTTGGATTGGGAGTCAAAGAGGGGCGTGCCGCAGCAGACGCAGACATACTCGCCCGCCTCCCAGTGGTCCCAGTATTTTCCGGAAAAGGGCCGCTCGGTGTGGGCCTTCCGGGCCACGGCGTATTGCGTGCTGTCGAGGCGTTGACGATAGGCCTCGTCGGGCTCTTGCAGCGGGGCGGGGGGAAGGTCGGGGCGGGTCATGGTTGGCCTTTCTAGCTGGAGCAGCTCAGGGCAATGTGGCGGGAGTGGTCGGGCGGTGGCCCGGACCAGCGGCTTCGATGCTCGGCGCCTGGCGCAGTTCCGATCTCAAAGGGATTCGCGCAGCCCAGGAGTGCAGCATTCAACAACCCAAGCTCCCCCCGATCCTCCACCGAGCGGATGATTTCCTCCAGCACCCAGGTGCGAAGCCCCCAGGCTGGCAGGGCCGACAGGCTCCGTGCTGCGTCGATGGTCTCGGGCAGCAGGCTTCGCCAGGCGTTGAACCCCTGGGCTGCACCCTGGGGATCCTTCTGCGCCGAGGGCGATTCCTCGAGGACTCGCTGCATCGGTGGAGTGAGGTGGGCGGGGCCCCCGGCCTCGGCCCAGGCGCGCAGAAAGCGCTGGAGGTCCACACCGAAGGCCTGCGCCCAGGCAAAGAGTGGGTTGAGCACGGCATCAATAGAGGCCATGGAGTCGATGGTGCCGGTGGTGCCGGTGGTGCTGGGGGGGCTGGCTCCGGTCGCATGGGGCGCACCCTCGGGCAGTCCCAGCTTGGCAGACATCCGCCCCTCGAAGGACTGCTGAACCGCAGGTTCAAAGTGCCCCCGAAGGTCCTCCTCGGTGTAGCCCCGGCGGGGGAGGCCCAGGGCCACGGCCAGGCGGCCAAGGCTCCAGAGCGCAGCCTGGGGCTGGCGGGCAAAGGCATATCGGCCCTGGCCATCGGAGTGGTTGTAGACCGCCATCGCATCGAAGCCATCCAGAAACGCAAACGGACCATGGTCGAGCGTGATTCCCAGGGGCGAGAGATTGTCGGTGTTCATCACCCCATGAACAAAGCCCTCGGCCAGCCACAGGCCCATCAGTCGGCCGGTGCGCTCGGCCGCCTCGGCGATGAAGTCCTCGGGCGATCGGTGGTTGAGGACCTCGGCAAGGCCGGGCCCATCCATGCCCTCGGTGCGCGCCAGCCACTCAATGTGGCCGAAGCGCAGAAAGCTGGGTGCCATGCGGCAGACGATGGCGGCGGGCTCGACTGTCTCGCGGATGGCATGGCTGCGGCTGCCCACCAGGGCCAGTGCCCGGGTGCTGGGAACGCCCAGGCCGTGGAGGTATTCCGATACGAGAAACTCGCGGATCGACGAGCGCAGCACAGCACGCCCATCGGCGCCCCGGCTGAAGGGGGTGGGCCCCGCGCCCTTGAGCTGAAGCTCCCAGCGGGCGATGCGCCCAAGGTTGTGGGCACGCCCGTCGCCCAGGCGCGGAACACCAACCCCGAATTGGTGGCCTGCGTAGGCGGTGGCCACCGGTGGCATGCCCGCCAGGCAGGCCTCGCCCGAGAGCAGGCGACGCCAGGACTCAGAGCCGGCAATGGCCTCGGCCGTGGTGCCCAAGAGCGCAGCGGCGGTGGGCGAGACCGCCAGGATGCGCGCGCCCTCGAGTGGGGTGGGGGCGGTGGCCACGCCCAGGGTGGCTGCCAGGCCCGCCGGGGCAACATCCGGCCGCGGCGGCACCAGGCCCAGGTCGCTCAGTGAGACCGAGGCCATGGCATCGCAGGGGAGGGCTGGATGCATGGCCGGCATGGGCGCCATGGGCACCTGCTCGTCAAACAGCGTCATGGGCTCAGCCCAGCTTCGGGCGGACTGCCGGGCTGGGGGTGGGGACGGGGTAGGGCAGTGCGACCACCTCTGCGCCCCAGAGCGCTGCCGACGTCGCCACCGCGATGGGATCGCAGCCATCGGGCAGACAGACCATCGCCAAGACCGACCCGGGCCCGATGCTGGGGGCCAGCACCCCCCACGCCCATTCGCCGTGGTCTTCGGGCATGCGCCAGCCGTCGGCAAAGCCCTTGGGCCAGGCAAAGACGGCCGCCCGCTTGGTGCTTTTGCCGAGGTAGTGGGTTCGGGCAACGATCTCCTGCCCCGGATAGCAGCCCTTGGTGAAGCTGACCCCATCGACGAGATCGAGGTTGACCATCTGCGGCGTGAATCGCTCCTCGGGTGGGTTGGCCGAGGCGGTGGCCTGCAGCCATGGCCGGCCGGACCGCATCTCGGCTTCCAGCCAGGCGGCCGCCTCGGCGGGCTGGGCGAGGCGCTGAATGGCCTGCGCTGCCGACGATGCCAAATCCAGAGGCTCAAAGACCACCTTGGAGCGCATCACAAAGCGGCGCAGCCGACCCACCACCCACTCGGCGCTCACCGCCGGCAGCAGCATCTCCAGATCGCCATCGGGCCGGCGAAGAAAGCGGGGGGTCGCCAGGAGTCTGCCCTGGGGCGTGCAGTAACCGGCCACGGCCATCGCACCAACTTGGGTGGGCATGGCCTGGGTGAGCTGCCCCTGAAGAAAGGCATCGGCATCGGCGCCCGAGATGCGGTGAAGGGCAAATCCGTGGGTCGTCAGCAGGGGAAGGTCGGGAGCAGGGGCCATGGGCAGGGGGAGCGGAAGGGAAGAGCAGCGGGTTTCTTGGGTGGGTTTCTTTTAACATCTCGCCATGCACATTCTGAACTGCCTGGGCGCCCGATGAGCAATCCCCCCTCCCCAGGGTCCCGGCGATCGCTCCGTGCCGGGGCACTGAGGACCTCATTGCTGGGCCTGACGCTGTTGGCGGTGGTGGCCTTGGTCGGCGTGGCCGCGAGCGCCCTGTGGCTCTTCTCGGGGCGTGTTCCCTCGGGCCTTCTGGTCACCATTCCACCCGGCAGCAGTGCGCTCGGCGTTGGCCAAGTCCTGCGCGAGCAGGGCGCCGATGTGGGGGCGCGCGAGTTTCGCTGGGCGGCACGCATTCTGGGCAAGGCCAACCAACTCCAGGCGGGCGTCTATCGCTTTGCGCCGGGCACGAGCCTGCACGGCATGGTGGCGCAGCTGGCCGATGGCCGTGCGGAGCAGCTGCGCATCACGCTCATCGAGGGCCTCACCTTTGCCGAGATTCTTCAGCAGCTCCAGGCCACGCCCGAGCTGCGCGCCGAACTTCCCAGCGATCCTCGGCAGGCGGGCATGGTGCTCGCCGAGCAGCTCATGGCCACAGGTGCGCCCTTTGCGGTGTGGCTGGAGCCTCGCCTGCGCGATGCGCGCACCCATGCCGATGCCCAACCGCTGGAGGGTCTGATCTTTCCGGACACCTACCATGTGGCCCCAGGCAGCAGCGAAGCGGACCTCCTGCGTCTGGCCATTCGTCTGCAGATTCGCCTTCTTTCGGAGGCCTGGGAGGCGCGCAGCCCGCGGGTGGCCGTGGAATCCGTGGCCGAGGCCCTGGTGCTTGCCAGTGTGGTCGAGAAGGAGACCCAGGTGGACTTCGACCGGGAGCGGGTGGCTGCGGTGTTTTACAACCGTCTGCGCCTGGGCATGCCCTTGCAGTCGGACCCCACGACCATCTATGGCCTCGGCGCTCGATTCGATGGCAATTTGCGGCGCGATGACCTTGCCAGTCGGTCGCGCTTCAACACCTATCAGCATCGCGGCCTGCCCCCACATCCCATCGCCAACCCTGGCCGTGCGGCGGTCGTGGCGGCCCTCAATCCATCGCCCCATCGCGATCTGTATTTCGTGGCCAGGGGCAATGGCCGCTCCTACTTCAGCCCCACGCTGGAGCAGCACAACACGGCCGTGGCCTATTTTCAGCGCGGCCGTGGCAGCCCACCCCCGGAGGACGGGCAGTGAGTGGGCGCGGCATGTTCTGGGTGTTGGAGGGCATCGATGGCTCGGGCAAAAGCAGCCAGGTGGCACGCCTGCAGGGCCTTCTCGAGTCGCAGGGCAGGACGGTGCTCGTGACCCGAGAGCCGGGTGGCACGCCACTCGGTGAGGAGCTGCGGCAGTGCGTGCTGCACCGACCCGTGGACGCCCTCACCGAACTCTTGCTGATGGTGGCCGCCCGCCGCGACCACACGGTGCAGCGCATTCTTCCGGCTTTGCGCTCGGGGGTCGATGTGGTCTGCGACCGATACTGGGACAGCACCTGGGCCTACCAGGGCGCGGGGCGCGGCCTGGGTGCGGAGCTGCTGCAAAGCCTCGAGTCGGCCTTTGCTCCCGAGGTGGCGGTCCCCGATGCCATTCTGTTTTTTGATTGCCCAGCACAGGTCGCAGCATCTCGACGCTCGGGCCGTGCGCCCGAAGACCGCATCGAGCAAGAGGCCATCGACTTCTTCGAGCGGGTGCGCGAGGGCTTTCTTGCTGCCGCACAACGCCGTCGGGCGCAGGGCATCGCCTGCACCGTCATCGATGCGCAGCAGCCCATCGAGGCCATCGCCGCCGCGGTCGAGGCCGCCGCCATCGCGCGGCTGGCAGGCAAGCCCCATGACCACTGAGACACCGATGGCCGAGGCCGTTGCAGCGCATCCGCTCTGGGAGCAGTTGGGCCCGTTTCTGGAGCGCCCGCCGACCAGCTGTCTGGTGCAGGCACCGCCCGGAGAAGACCTCTGGTCGCTGATGGTGGCCTGGGCCTCGGCCCTGCTGTGCACTCAGCGGCAGCCCGGCACCCGCCTTGCCTGTGGCGGCTGCGCGAGTTGTGGCTGGATGGCTGCCCGCCAGCATCCCGATGTTCGCTGGGTCATGCCCGAGGCCCTCTGGTTGAGTGTGGGCGGCCCGGAGGTGGAGGCCGACGCAGGCCAGGATGCCGGCGCAGGCACTTCCGCAGAGATGGGCGGGGAGGGCAGCGAGGGTGCAGGCTCGGACAAGGGGGGCTCCTGGGACATCAAGATCGGCCAGATCCGCGCGCTGGAGGAATTCGCCAACCTCTCGGCCCACCGGGGTGGACCCCGGCTGGTGGTTCTGGGGCCCGTGGAGTGCCTCAACACCCCAGCGGCCAATGCCCTGTTGAAGAGCCTGGAGGAGCCACCGCCGGGTCTTCGGTTCCTGCTGTGGTCGGAGCGCAGCCAGGGGATTCCTGCGACGGTTCTGTCTCGCTGTCGACGGCTGCGCATGGCCAGGGCAGGAGAGGGCGGTGCTCGCTCGTCGGGTTCCGGCGCATTGCGATCGTCCTCGATCGGGGGCGAGCGCATCCCATTGGCCCTGCTGGGGCAGGGCTGCAGCGAGAGCCCGGAGTCTTGGCTGCTGCCACTGGTGGTCTCGGGCCGGGTCAGTCCCACCGCCTGGGCCGAGCGTGCGGGCAAGACGCCTCCCGAGGCGGTGATCCAGTGGCTGCTGCTCTGGCTGATCGACACCCAGGCGGTGATGCAGGGCGCGCCTGCCGCCTGGTTCGATCGCGAACTGAGGGCGCAGCCTCTGCCTGCGGATGTCGATGCTAGGGCAAGGCGGGCACGCCATCTGGCCGAGGGAACCTCCCGACTGCAGGCGCTTTTGAGGCATGCTGGACATCCGCTGAATCCCAAGCTCTTTTTCGAACAGATCTTCGAGGCCTACCGCCTCGCCACCAGCCCATGAGCCTTCCCACCGAGTCCACTGCCATCGTTTATGCCGACAGCCACTGCCACCTGAATTACGAGGGGCTTCAGGGCAAGACTGCAGACGTGTTGGGAGAGATGCGCAGCGCAGGTGTGGCCTACGCGCTCAACATCTGCACCGAAATGGATGAGGCCGATGCGGTCTTGGCCCCAGCGCTTCAGCATGCGCACATTGCAGCCACGGTGGGCGTGCATCCCGACTACGAGTCCTCGCAGGAGGCGAGCGTGCAGGAGCTGGTTGCGCGCGGCAGCCACCCCAGGATTGCCGCGATTGGCGAGACCGGGCTGGATTACTTCCGGCTCAAAGGCGATTTGGAGTGGCAGCGCCAGCGGTTTCGGACCCACATTCGGGCAGCACGGGAGCTGGGCAAGCCCCTGGTGATTCACACGCGCGAGTCGGCCGAGGACACCCTGAGGATTCTGCGCGAGGAAGATGCCCAAGCGGTGGGCGGGGTGATGCATTGCTTTACCGAGAGCGTTGAGGTGGCGCGGGCCGCCATCGATCTGGGATTCTTGATCAGCCTCTCGGGCATCGTGACCTTCAAGAGTGCCACGCAGGTCCACGAGGTGGCCCGCGAGATTCCGCTCGAGCACCTGATGATCGAGACGGACTCGCCGTTCCTGGCACCCGTGCCACACCGAGGCAAGTCCAATCAGCCGGCCTGGGTGGTCCATGTGGCCCAACGCATTGCCGAGCTCAAGGGGGTTGCGGTGGAGACCGTGGCCCAGGCCACCACGCGGAACTTCCTCCGGTTCGCGGGCGCGGTGCCGCTCAGCACCCGTCCGTAGTCAGCACCCGTCCGTAGTGTCGTTTAATCTATATTATGTAACATCAGACTTCACAACATGAGAGCTGCATGACCCCCTTCGGAATCCTCGCCATCTCTTTTGCTGCCTCGGCCGACGCCTTTGCTGCTGCCTTGGTTCGCGGTGCCGGCAGCCCTCGCTCGCGCCGGCGTTGGATGGGCATTTCCCCCGCACTTCTGGCGGCGCTGACCACGGGCGCCGTCTTCGGGGTGATTGAGGGCCTGACTCCAGTCATCGGCTACCTCATTGGTCGAAGCGCCGTCACCTGGGTTCAGGCCTGGGACCACTGGCTCGCCTTCGGCATTCTGGCCGGCCTGGGCGTTCTGATGCTGCGCGAGGGGTTCAAACCACCCGAGGCCCACGTGCCCGAGAGCCCGGGCGCCGAGCATGCCGCGGGCCGCAAGAACTGGAAGGCCTGGATTGCACTGGCCGCGGCGGGTTTCGCCACCAGCATCGACGCCATGGCCATGGGCCTCAGCCTGGCCTTTGTGGATGTGAACATCTATGTGGCTTCGGCATCCATCGGCCTGGTCACGGCGGCCATGTCGTTTGCTGGCCACCTGCTCGGCCGATCCCTCGGGGTGCACGTCGGGCTCTGGGCCGAGCGGGTCGGTGGCCTGCTGCTGATTGGGGTGGGCTGCCACATCCTCTGGAGCCACCTCCACACCCCTCCAGCGCTCAGCTAGCAACGCTCGGCTAGCAGCGTTCGAAGACCACCGAGATCCCCTGCCCGCCCCCGATGCACATGGTGGCAAGGCCGTAGCGCCCACCCGTGCGATGCAGCTCGTGGATGCACTTGGTGGCGATGATGGCGCCCGTGGCGCCCACGGGATGTCCCAAGGCGATGGCACCGCCATTGACGTTGACCTTGGCCGGATCAAAGCCCAACACCTTGGTCACGGTGAGGGACTGGGCCGCAAAGGCCTCGTTGGACTCAATCACATCGATCTGGTCGAGCTTGAGGCCTGCACGCTGAAGGGCCACGCGGGTGGCCGGAATCGGGCCCTCCCCCATCACCTCATTGGGCACACCCGCCACGGCATAACTCACGATGCGTGCCAGGGGCTTGGCACCGGCCTGGGCTGCGGCCTTGGCCTCGCCCAGCACGAGGAACGAGGCAGCATCGTTGATGCCCGAGGCATTGCCGGCGGTCACCGTTCCGCCCTCTTTCTTGAAGGCCGGCTTCATTTTGGCCAGGGCTTCCATCGTGGTCTCGCGGGGATGCTCATCGGTGTCGAAGATCACATCGCCCTTGCGCCCTTTGATGGTGATGGGAACGATCTGGCTCTGGAAGCGGCCCTCGGCGATGGCGCGCGCTGCGCGGACCTGGCTCTCGAGGGCGAAGGCATCCTGCTCCTCGCGGCTGATCTGGTGCTTGGTGGCGAGGTTCTCGGCCGTGATGCCCATGTGGCCAACGCCAAAGGGGTCGGTCAAGGTCGCCACCATCATGTCGATCAATTTGGTGTCGCCCATGCGCGCACCGCTGCGGGTGGCCGTGCTCATGTAGCCACCCCGGCTCATGACCTCCACCCCACCGCCCACGCCAAAGTCGGAGTCCCCGAGCAGGATGTTTTGAGATGTCGACACGATGGCCTGCAGCGCTGAGCCGCAGAGGCGATTGACGGCCACGGCGACCGAGGACATCGGCAGCCCGGCCTGGATCGAGGCCACCCGAGCCACATACGGCGAGCGAACCTCGGTGGGGATCACATTGCCCACCGTTACATACTGGATGAGCTCGGCAGCAACGCCCGATCGCGAGACTGCGGCACCCATCACCTGCCCTGCCAGCTCGCAGGGCTCAATGCCCGATAGGCTTCCGGAAAAGCCACCGATGGCCGAACGCACGGCACTCAGAACCAGAACTTCACGCATGAGACTCTCCTTGGATGGGTGGAAAAGGCGGGGGACTTAGTTGGAATGTGGCTGGGTGAGGGCCTTCATATAAATGCCCTCAAGGTCGTAATCGTCGCTCTGGGTGATCTCCACCTCGCAGAACTCGCCCACGGCAGCCTCGACGGTGTGGCGGCTGTTGGGGTCGGGATAGATGCGCACGATGCCATCGATCTCTGGCGCATCGGCTGTGGTTCGCCCAATCAGGCAGCCCTCGTCGATGTCGAGTTCGTCGACCAGCACGACGGCCCGCTGACCCACCCAGCGCGAGAGCCGCGCTGCCGCAATCGGTGCCTGGTGGGCCATCACGGCATCGCGGCGGGCCTCGCGCACCTCCTCGGGGAGCGCCCCCGGCAGGTCGTTGGCTGCCGCGCCATCGACGGGGCTGTAGGCAAAGCAGCCCAGCCGATCGATCTGCGCCTCGGTGAGGAAGTCGAGCAGATGCTGATGCTCTGATTCCGTTTCGCCGGGAAAGCCCGCAATGAAGGTGCTGCGGATGGTGAGGTTGGGCACTGCCCGACGCCAGGCCTGAATGCGCTCGAGATTCTTCTCTCCGCTGGCCGGACGCTTCATGCGACGGAGCACCTCGGGGTGGCTGTGCTGCAGGGGAATGTCGAGGTAAGGCAAGACCCCGCGCACGCCCGACTGCGCTGCCATCAGATCCAACACCTCATCGACGTGCGGATAGGGATACACATAGTGCAGACGCACCCAGACATCGAGCTGAGAGAGCTCGCGGATGAGCTCGGTGAAGCGGCTGCGCACCGGACGGCCATCCACGAAATCGGTGCGGTACTTGAGGTCCACGCCGTAGGCACTGGTGTCTTGGCTGATCACCAGAATCTCGCGCGCGCCAGACTTGACCAGGGCCTCGGCCTCCCGCATCACCTCGCCGATGGGCCGAGACACCAGATCCCCACGCATGCTGGGAATGATGCAGAAGGTGCAGCGGTGGTTGCAGCCCTCGGAGACTTTGAGATAGGCCGAGTGGTGAGGAGTGAGCCGAATGCCCTGCTCGGGCACCAGATCGATGAACGGGTCGTGGGGCTTGGGAAGTTCCTTGTGGATGGCAGCCATGACCTCGGCCGTGGCGTGGGCCCCGGTCACCGCCAGCACCTTGGGATGCAGCCGGCGAATCAGGTCTTCGCCCGTCTCGCCCTGGGCTCCGGCCGCAGGCTTGCTGCCAAGGCAGCCCGTCACAATCACGCGGCCATTCTCGTGCAGGGCCTCACCAATCGCATCCAGACTCTCTTGGACTGCATCGTCGATGAAGCCGCACGTGTTGACCACGACCAGATCGGAGTCCTCGTATTGGCCGCTGATCTCGTAGCCCTCGGCCTTCAGTTGGGTGAGGATCCGTTCGGAATCCACCAGGGCCTTGGGACACCCCAACGAGACAAAACCAACAACGGGTGGAGCGGAAGGACTGGCGGACACGGGGAAACCTTCAGTTATTTGGGATTGGAACCGCCGGGACCATCGCGGTTTTTCACGAAGCCCGACATCATGGACCGCGCATTGTTCTGAAACTGCTCTTCCATCTGCAGAAACGCCTGCTGCGTCTGCTCAATGTAGCGGCCCATGAGATTTTGCATCATGGGCGCCTGGCCCGCCATGAACTGAGACCAGGCCTCTTGATTGAGCAGGCCGGCGTTGGGCTGGAAGGCCTTGGATTGCTTCTGAAATTTCTCCTGCATCTCCATGAATGCCTGGATGTTTTTTTCAAGCACGGTGCCCATCACCCCCTGCATGGCGTTGCCATAGAAGCGGATGACTTGCGCCAGCATGTTGGTCGAGAACATGGGCGCGCCGGCCGCCTCCTCCTCCAGAATGATCTGCAGAAGGACGCTGCGCGTGAGGTCCTCGGAGGTCTTCGCATCGACCACCTGAAATTCCTCCTGCGACAGGACCAGCTCTTTGACATCGGCCAGCGTGATGTAGGTGCTGGTCCGGGTGTCGTAGAGGCGGCGGTTGGGATACTTCTTGATCAGGCGTGGGCCTTGGGGTGTGGGCATGACGGTTCCCTCTGTAAGCCTTGGATCGTACCGCTTGGACGGCTGGGGGCGTTAGCCCATGTGAAGGCCGCCATTGAGCGAGAAGTCCGCACCCGTGGCGAATCCGGCATCGTCCGAGGCGAGCCAGGCCACCATGGCGCCGATCTCCTCGGGCTCGCCCAGGCGCTTGACGGGAATCGTGGCAACGATCTTCTCCAAGACCTCGGGCTTGATGGCCCGCACCATGTCGGTGCCAACATAGCCCGGCGAGACGGTGTTCACCGTCACGCCCTTGGCGGCGAGTTCCTGGGCCAGCGCCATGGTGAAGCCGTGAATGCCCGCCTTGGCCGTGGAGTAGTTGGTCTGGCCGAACTGCCCTTTCTGACCGTTGACCGAAGAGATGTTGATGATGCGACCAAAGCCCTTCTCCACCATGCCCGGCACCACCTGCTTAGTCACGTTGAAGAGGCTGTTGAGATTGGTGTCGATGACCGCCCGCCACTGGTCGAGGCTCATCTTCACAAAGAGCCCGTCCTGGGTGATGCCGGCGTTGTTCACGAGAATGTCGGGATTGCCATGCTCGGCGCGAACCTTGTCAAAGGCGGCCACGGTGGAATTCCAATCCGCCACATTGCCCACCGAGGCGAAGAACTCATAGCCCTCCCCCTTTTGCTCGTCGAGCCACTTGGCATGGTCGCGGCTGGGGCCACAGCCAGCGATGACGCGATAGCCCGCTTTGGCCAGGCGCTGACAGATGGCGGTGCCGATGCCGCCCATTCCACCCGTGACGTATGCAATGCGTTGTGACATGACCATCTCCTTGGTTAAAAAATTATTGCGGCTGCGACCGCCGGGGTTGGATCTGCATGGCCTCGTCGGCACTCGTGCGGACGTAGTCGCCGGGTGCCGACGCAATGGACTCGTAGCGCTTCGCTCGGCCCGGGCGTCGCGGGGCCTTCACCATCGGGCCCTGGTGAGACTCGAGCCATGTTGCCCAGTCCGACCACCAGCTGCCGGGATGCTCCTCGGCCTGGGCGAGCCAAGCCTCGGCGCTGCTGGCCTTGCGCCGGCTCGGACCAGTGGCGGCCTTTGAAGCCCAGTACGAACGCTTGTTGCTGCGGACGGGGTTGATGGTTCCAGCCACATGGCCGCTGGCACCCAAAACAAAGCGCACGGGTCCACCGAGCAGGCAGGCCGAGGACCAGGCGGAGGCCCAGGGGACGATGTGGTCCTCTTTTGCACCGAAGGCATAGACCGGCACATCGATCTGACTGACATCGATGGGCAGGCCTGCCACACGCATGCCACCCGGCGTCGCAAGGCGGTTCTCCAGATAGGTGTTGCGCAGGTAATAGGCAAAGAAAGGCCCCGGCAGATTGGTCGCATCCGCATTCCAGAAAAGGATGTCGAAGGCCGGTGGCGTTGTGCCGAGGAGATAGTTCCGCTGGACGTAGTTCCAGATGAGGTCCTTGGGCCGCAGCGAGGAAAAGGTGCTGGCGAGCTCGCGGCCCGAGAGAATTCCACCCTGGCCAAGGGTGGCCTCGCGGGTGCGCACATGCTGCTCATTGATGAAGACCTCGAGTGCCCCCACATGAGAGAAATCAATCAGGGTGGTGAGCAGAGTCAGGCTGTGCACGGGCTTCTGGTTGCGGGCGGCAAGAAGGCCGAGGGCCGCCGTCACGAGTGTGCCTCCCACACAGAAGCCCAAGAGGTTCAGGTCCTTCTGACCACTGATCTCCAGCGCCACGCGAATCGCCTCGAGCACCCCATCCTCGATGTATTGATCCCAGGTGGCGTGGGCGAGGTCGGGACCCGGATTCCGCCACGACATGAGAAATACGGTGTTGCCCTGCTCCACTGCATGCCGCACCAGGGAGTTGTGCGGCTGAAGATCCATGATGTAGAACTTGTTGATGCAGGGGGGGACCATCAATAAGGGTCTGCTCCCCACGGTCTCGGTCAATGGCTTGTACTGAATCAACTCAAACAGCGGCGTGCGAAAGACCACATCCCCGGGGGTGATGGCGAGGGTTTCGCCCACTGCAAAGGCGGATTCATCGGACTGAGAGACCCGGCCACGACCGAGATCGGCCAAGAAATTGTCGATGCCCTGACGCAGGCTCTGCCCCTGCGTCTCGATGAGTCGTTGCTGGGCCACGGGGTTGGTGGCCCAATAATTTGCCGGCGAGGCGGCCTCCACCGTCTGCTCCACCAGGTACCGCAGGGTCTGCTTCTCTTTCGGAGGCAGGTCCGCGCGCTCGGCCAACTGCGTCATGGCCTCGCGGTAGAGCGCAAACATCGCCGCAGCGAAGCTGAGCGCGCTGGGCTGGTGCCAGAGGGGGTCGGTGAAATGCTTGGAGCCCTTCACCACATCGAGCGCAGTCTCTGGCCGCAAGAACAGAGCCGAGACCCGCTCAAGAAAGTCGCGCTGCACAGCATCGGTCGGGTTGGGCACGAAAGGGGTCACAGCGCAGCTCCACGGGGAAATGGACTTCCCTTACAGATTATTTCAAGCTGCCCAGACCGGGGTGATCGCTGGCCTAGGGCGAACCCGATGGGCGGGCAAACCCAAACCCAAGCCCAATGACACTGCGCATGCGCTCGGTGAGATCGCCCCGGCGATAAGAAAGCAGTCCACGGGCGTTCTGCACCGTGCATCGAGGATCCAGCAGAAGAAAGACCTCCCCCACCCTGCCCTGGCGTTGCCGCCAAGCCTCCAGCCAGAGCAGTGCAATCTGGTGAAGGTCCGCCCGTGACCTGGGCTCTCGGCCAGGCAGAGGCGGTCCAAAGCAGGCGCGGATGCGTTCCTCGCGGATGCCTCGCACGGCCGCCGCGTCCAAAAAAGCGTCGCAGACCTCGGGCCCCACCTCGAAGGCCTCGGGCCCGATGCAGGGCCCCAGCCAGAGGTGCAGACGACCTGGCCCACCGGGGGTGTCGGCGACGAGCCGGTTGAGCATCGCCTCGATGACCCCACCCGCCAGACCTCGCCAGCCAGCATGGGCACCGCCCACTGCCCAGACCCCCTGGGTTTCTGGATCGCTCCAGGCGGCAAGAACGGGCAGGCAGTCGGCCGTCCGGATTTCGAGCCACTGGCCAGGCTGTCGGGCAATCAGTGCATCGGCATACACCGCATCGGCGCTGACCTCCCCTGCGGCGGGCTGGTTCGGCCGATCCGCGCGCGTGCCCATCTCATCGGCCTCCACCACCGCGATGCCATGGACCTGCCGAACTTGGTGGAGCCGGGCATTCGCGGGCATGGGCACCGGACGATGCTCCCGGGGTAGGAGTGCGGCCTCGACCCCCACGGGCCAAAAGCCTGGGTCGATGATCTCGGAGTCGCGCACCCACAAATCCTCGGCAATGCGAGCCTTGGCACAGAGCCGTTGAAAATCCTCGGGGGGGTCGACCGACCACTGCATCGGCGTCTGAGTCCTTGGATGCACCAGGGCCAGCGAGGCCGCATGCAGGGCCTGCCGACGAAAGTCCAGATCCTTGGCTGCCGCCGGCGAGCCTTTGGCATACACGGGGTCACCCACCATCGGTGCCTGGACATGCTGCACATGAACACGGATTTGATGGGTGCGGCCGGTCTCCAGGCGGCACTGGACAAGGCTCACTGGGCGGCCGAGCAACTCGCCGTGCCCCAGCACTTCCAGGTGGGTGATGGCCTCTTTGCCATGGGCCAGACTCTGTCCCGCCCCACGGCCCTGCCCCACCACGGCCATCCGTTGTCGATCCTTGGGGTCTCGGCCGATGGGCGCATCGATCTTCTGGCTGCCCGCCAGCTTGGCCGACCAGAGCAGGCTCAAGTATGCGCGGGATACGGTGCGGGCCTGGAGCTGCCGCACCAGACTGGTCTGGGCCTCGGGGGTCTTGGCCACGACCATCAATCCGGTGGTGTCGCGGTCGAGCCGATGCACGATCCCGGCCCTCGGCAGACTGCGCAGTTGGGGGAAACGATGGAGCAGACCGTTGAGCAGGGTTCCCCGCGCGTGGCCCGCGGCGGGATGAACCACCAGGCCAGCGGGCTTGTTGACCACAAGCAGGTCCTCGTCTTCGTAGACGAGTGCAAAGGCAACGGGCTCAGCGACCCACTCCCCGGCATCCACTTCAGCGGGCACGGCCACCCGAACCATGCCCTCGGCCTTCAAGGGGGTGCTGGGCTTGAGCTTGGAGGTGTTGCCATCGATGGCCACCGCCCCCTCGGCAATCCATTTCTGAATCCTTGCCCTCGACTGCTCGGGCATGGCCTTGGCGAGGAACTGATCCAGCCGCAGGCCAAGACTCTCTGCGCCCACGGCGAAGGCGAGGGATTCCTCCGAATTGCCATCGGAGGGCTCGGCCGCGAGTGCCTCAGGCCTATAATCAAAACCATCGTCTTCGCCCTCCCAAGCCTCGAGCGCCCCCTGCCCATGAATCTCTTTGTCAGCCATTCCCGATTGTCGCGTGTCTTCCCCTCGGCTGCACTGGCCTCCATTCGGCGCTGGGCATCGATCGGGCTTGCAAGCCTGGTGCTGGCGGCCTGCGCGTCCACCCAGAAAGACGAGACCCTGGGCTGGTCGGCCGAGCGCCTCTACAGCGAGGCCAAAGAAGACATGGCCGTGGGCAACTGGGCGGGCGCCATCGCCACCCTGCAGAAACTCGAGTCGCGCTATCCCTTTGGTTCGTATGCGCAGCAGGCCATGCTGGAGACGGCCTACTCGCAGTGGAAGGCGGGCGACCTGGCCCCGGCACTGGCCACCATCGACCGGTTCGAGCGGCTCTATCCCAGCCACCCAAGGCTCGACTACGCCTACTTCCTCCGCGGACTGATCAACTTCAATGACCAAGAATCGCTCTTTGCTGTGATCACGGGCGAGGAGCTGGCGGAGCGCGATCCGCAGGCCGCCAAAGAGGCCTTCGTGAACTTCAAGGCGGTGGTCGAGCGCTTTCCCCAGAGCCCCTACGCCAACGATGCACAGTCGCGCCTGACCTACCTGGTCAACACACTGGCCGACAACGAGGTGGTGGTGGCGCGCTATTACCTGCGTCGCGGCGCCTTCCTCGCGGGAGTCAACCGGGCCAAGTCGGTGGTCGAGACCTACGCTCAAACGCCGGCAGTGGAAGAAGCCCTTGCGCAGATGCGCTATGGGTATCAGCAGATGGGCCTGACCGACCTTGCCAACGACAGCGAGCGGGTTCTGGCCCTGAACTTTGCCGGCAGCCCCTACCTCAAGAAGCCCTACGACCCCAAGATTCGGGGTGGCGTGCCCGAGCGCTCAAAGCTCGAGCGTCCGGGCTTTTTCACCAAGCTGGGCGACAAACTTCTGAACATCTTTTAAGTCCCGGGTGCGGGCAAAGGCCGGCAGGGCCCGCACCATCTGGCGCCCATAGTGGGTCTCGGCCAGACGCCGATCCCCCACCATCAAAACCCCGCGGTCGTCCTCCGAACGAATGAGCCTTCCTGCACCTTGCTTCAGGGTGAGGCTCGCCTCGGGCACTTGAATGTCCTTGAATGGGTCACCGCCCCCACCCCGACAGGCCCGCATCCGAGCATCGAGCACCGGATCGTCTGGGGGCGCAAAGGGCAGCTTGTCGATGAGCACGAGCTGAAGGGCGCTGCCGGGAACATCCACGCCCTCCCAGAAGCTGGCGCTGCCCACCAAGAGGGCCCGACCATCATTTCGGAACATCTCCAACAGGGTGTCCTTCGGGTGCTCCCCCTGCACCAGCAGTCGGCGCCCATGATTCGCCCGCCGCCCGCCCTCGCGCAGGCATTCTGCGGCCTGTGAAACCGCACGCAGGCTGGTGCACAAAATGAAGATGCCCCCAGGAACAGCCATCAGAGCCTGCCAGATCTCCTCGCGCTCGAGCAGATTGCGCATGAGGTCGCGGTCTTTGGGGTCGGGCAGGCCCTCCGGCACACAGAGCAGAGCCTGCTGCGCGTAGTCGAAGGGGCTCTCCAGGCTGAGCGTCTCGTCGGGCACGATGCCCAGACCGTCGCAGAAATGGCCGAATTGGGCCGGCTGGGGGGTCAGGGTGGCCGAGAGAAAGACCCAGGCCCGAGGCCTGGGCCGGGCGAAGGTGCCCTGAACCATGGGGGCGAGCTCCAACGGCGCCCAGTGCAGCCCTGCCCCCGTGCGGCTCGATTCCAGCCAGAACACACCATCGGAGACCGCGCCCGGCACGACCCGCTCAAAGCCCGAAAGTAGTTCCGAGAGCCGTTGGGCGAGCTTTTCAAGTTCAGGATGGCGGCTGCGCGCGTCGGCCATGACATCGAGCAGACGCATCAGGGCCGATTCCGTCATCGCCATGGCATCGCGCAGAGCCCGCTCCACATCGGGCGATAGATCTGCCCAGGCGGTACGTCCTCCATGGGGGCCATGCGGGGCCGCAATCGCCAGCCGCAGGCTCTTGGCGGCAGTCTCGAGCTGCGAGCAGTGCAGCACCCAGTCGCAGTGGTCTCTGGCCAGCGACCGTCCCGCAGCCTCCAGCTCTTTGCCAAAACTCAGCAAGCCATGGGTCGAGAGGCTGTGGCTCAAAAACTGATACGCAATCTCCTTGAGTCCGTGGGCCTCATCGACCACGACCACATCGACCTCGGGCAGCAGTTCGCCGCCCCCATCGAGACGCATGGCCCAGTCGGCACAGAGCAAATGGTGATTGACCACCACCACATCGGCCTCGGAGGCCCGCTCGCGGGCGGCCACCACCGGACAGCTGGAGAGTTTTGGGCAGGCAGAGCCCAGGCAGTTGTCGGCGGTGGACGTGACCACGGGCCAGACACCGCTGGATTCGGAGACCCCCGGCACCCGAGCAATGTCGCCATCGCCAGATTGCGGCAGAAAGACCTGGATGCGCTGAAAGTCCTCGGCGTCCTGCCGGCGAGCGAAGCTTGCCTCCAGGGCGGCCTTCTCGATGCGGTAGGGGCAGAGGTAGTTGGAGCGGCCCTTCAACAGGGCAATCCGCACGGGGCGTTGCAGCAGGGCAGCCAGCCGGGGCAGATCACGGACAAACAACTGATCTTGGAGTGCTTTGCTGGCGGTCGACACCAGGGCCCGCTGATCGGCCAGCAGCAGGGGGGCGAGGTAGGCGAAGGTCTTGCCGATGCCTGTCCCGGCCTCGGCCACCAGACAGCCACCCTCCTCGATTCGTCGAGCTACGGCGCGGGCCAGCTGAATCTGGCCACCCCGCGGGCGATAGCTGGAGAATCCCGCCGAGACTGGACCGCCATCTGCGAAGGCAGCGGCGGTCAGCTCCTCAAGCGGGCTCATCGGGCATGAGCCGATGCTGGATCGAGACGATCTGGTCTTTGAGCTGGAGCTTGCGCTTTTTCAACCGACGCAGGCCAAGCTCGTCGGCTCCCGGCTCGAGGTCCCACGAGGCAATGAGGTGGTCGAGCTCGCGGTGCTCAGCCTCCAGTTCCAGAAGGCGCATTTGCAGAGTCCGGACATCAGTCAGCACGGACACCCCCCGAGGGGCTGTCCGCGGCAGCGCCGGGCTTGGCCAAGGCTGCAGCACGACGCTCGGATCGCTCCAGGGCATCGAGCTCACGCAGGCCACGGTTGGCCGCAGCGCGCGCCAGCCGAACATCCTGCTCCTGCGTTGCGATGTCCTGCCGCAGCGATTCGAGGCAGGGCGAGGAGAAGAATCGCTCCAGGCATTCCTGCTCGCGACGATGGGCCTCGGCAGCGATCTCGCGCTCGCGCACCGTGAGTGCCTGCAGGTCGCGCTGAAACACGGCAGCCGCAGCAGCACGATCGGCGGCCGTGATCTCGGCAGCGCCAAGGGATCCCGCACCGCCCAGAGCCAACAGCATCATGGCTGCCCAGGCTGCCGACCCCGCCGATGCCCCCGATGCCGACGATCGTGCCGATCCCAACGACCGTGCCGATCCTGGCGATGCTGCGATGAGTGAAGAAATGTGCGGCGAAAAATCCATAGCCCTCTATCTCACCCTGTAAAGCGCTCGAGCGCAAGCCGGTGAGAACGCGCAAGAAACGATCGGGTCTGCATTTCCCGCAGTCGGCTGGCGGTGCGCTGAAACTCTCCGGCCAGCAGCCCCTGCGTGTAGATCAGCTCCGGGGCGACCTCGGCGCTGGCGTCGAGACGGACACTGGCGTCGTAGAGGATGTCGATCAGCCAGGTGAAGCGCCGTGCCTCGGCCGCCTGGCCGCTCGACATCTGGGGGATGCCCGAAAGCACCACCGAGTGATAGCGCTGGGAGAGCTCGAGGTAGTCGTTCTGGCTGCGGGGACCTCCGCAGAGCACAGCAAAGTCGAACCAGATGGCCCGACCGGCCGAGGCCCGCGCGGGAATCACCCGGCTCTCGATCGTGAGCTGAGGATTCTGCTCCCGCGGCCCATCGGCCAGATGCGAAAACACGCGCTCCAGCAGGTCATCGGCCTTGGGGCCAGGCGGCGTCACATAGACCGGGTCGGGGGTGTCGATGGGCAGGACCTCGGGGGCCAGGCGGGCGTCTTCGGCGCGGCTGCGGAAGTCGGTGGCATGGCCGAGCTCCACCACCTCCAGCGTGTCCTGCAACAGCTCCAGCGCTGGAACCAGGCGGTCGCGGTGCAGGCCGTCGGGGTAGAGGCCCATCGGCGGGTAATTGGATGTCATCACGAACCCAACCCGCGCGCGAATCAGCGCGCGCAGCAGCCGATCGAGAATCATGGCGTCGGCAATGTCGGAGATGTGGAACTCATCGAAACAGATGAGCCGATAGCGGCGGGCGATGCGCACCGCCACCTCGCCCAGCGGATCGGGGGTGCCGCGAAGGTCGTGCATCTCGCGGTGCGCTGCCCGCATGAACTCGTGGAAGTGGATGCGCAGCTTGCGCTCCAGGGGCACTGCCTTGAAAAAGCAGTCCATCAAAAAGCTCTTGCCCCGCCCCACCCCACCCCAGAGGTAAACGCCCCGAGGCAGCGGCGGGTGCACCAGCCGTCGGGTGATGGCATTGGTGCGGCGGGACTTGTAGCTGCGCCACTCCCGCTCGCACCGGTCGAGGGCCTCAAGCCCCGGCTGCTGTCCCTCGTCGGGCAGAAACCCTCGACGGGCCAGCTCCGCCCGATAGACCTCAAAGACAGGCCCGTCGGACTTCAAGTTAGCCGTTCAGCGCCCGCTTGTCGGCGGCCAGGGCTGCCTCGCGCACCACCTCGGAGAGGCTTGGGTGGGGATGGCAGATGCGCGCGATGTCTTCGGAGGCGGCCTTGAACTCCATGGCCACCGCAGCCTCGGCAATCAGATCGCTCGCGGTGGCCGCGATGATGTGAACACCGAGAATCTCGTCGCTGGCCGCATCGGCGAGCACCTTCACAAAGCCATCGGAGGACCCGAGTCCTAGGGCCCGGCCGTTGGCGGCAAAGGGGAACTGGCCAGCCTTGAACGCCCGACCCTCGGCCTTGAGCTGCTCCTCGGTCTTTCCGACCCAGGCGATCTCCGGGCTGGTGTAGATGACCCAGGGAATGCAGTTGTAGTCGATGTGCGGCTTCTGGCCGGCGATGACTTCGGCCACCAGAACGCCCTCGTCCTCCCCCTTGTGGGCCAGCATCGGGCCGCGAACCACGTCACCAATGGCAAACACATTGGGCTTGGCCGTGCGGCACTGGTCGTCGACAGGAATGAAGCCCCGCTCGTCGGTCGACAGCCCAATGGACTCCAGATGGAGGCCCTCGGTGTTGGGAACGCGGCCGACCGACACAATGAGCCGGTCGAAGGTCTGGGTGTGGGCGGCACCCTGCGCGTCGGTGTAGGCGACGCTGACCTGCTTGCTGCCTGCCTTGACCTCGCCAATCTTCACGCCCATCTCGATGGACAGGCCCTGCTTGGTGAAGATCTTGAAGACTTCCTTGCTCACGGCACCGTCGCAGGCAGCCAGAAACTGGGGAGCGGCTTCGAGGATCTTGACCTCCGCACCCAGGCGACGCCAGACCGATCCCAGCTCCAGGCCGATGACGCCCGCACCGATGACGCCCAGCGTCTTGGGCACCGCCGAGAGACGGAGAGCGCCCTCGTTGTCGCAGATGAGTTCATTGTCGACAGGGATGCCGGGCAGATGGCGTGCCTTCGAGCCCGTGGCAATCACCAGATTGCGCGCCAGGCTGATGCTGGGCTCGGCACCCTCGGTTTCGCGCACGGCCACCACAATGGAACCGTCCTGCTCACCCATCAGGCTGGCCGTGCCCTTGAGCCAAGTGATCTTGTTCTTGCGAAACAGGAACTCGATGCCCTTGGTCATCTTGGTGACGATGCCGTCCTTGCGGGCGTGCATTTTGCCCACGTCCATCGAGGCTCCCTTCACGGCAATGCCATGATCGGAGGCGTGGTGAGCGATCTGCTCGAACTGCTCGCTGCTGGCCAGCAGGGCCTTCGAAGGAATACAGCCCACATTGAGGCAGGTTCCTCCCAGAACCCGCTCGCCCGCGGGGTTGACCCACTTCTCCACACAGGCCACCGACTTGCCCAGCTGCGCGGCGCGAATGGCCGAGATGTATCCGGCCGGACCTGCACCAATGACGATCACATCGAATGTCTGGCTCATGGCGGCTCCTTAGACCTGCAGCAAGAGACGCGAAGGATCCTCGAGGGCTTCCTTCATGGTGACCAGGCCCAGCACAGCCTCGCGGCCATCGATGATCCGGTGGTCGTAGGACATGGCAAGGTAGTTGATCGGCCGCACCACCACCTGGCCGTTCTCAACCACCGCACGCTCCTTCGTGGCGTGGATTCCGAGGATGGCCGACTGGGGCGGGTTGATGATGGGCGTCGACAGCATGGAGCCAAAGACGCCGCCATTGGAGATGGAGAAGGTTCCGCCGGTGAGCTCTTCCAGGGTGATCTTGCCGTCGCGGGCGCGCACGCCAAAGTCGGCGATGGTCTGCTCGATCTCGGCAAAGGTCAGCTGGTCGGCGTTGCGAATGATGGGCACCACCAGGCCACGGGGCGAGCCCACGGCCACGCCGATGTCGAAGTAGCCGTGGTAGACGATGTCGTTGCCGTCGACCGAAGCGTTGAGCACGGGGTATTTCTTGAGGGCCGCGACCGCCGCCTTCACGAAGAACGACATAAAGCCCAGCTTCACGCCATGCTCTTTTTCGAAGCGCTCGGCGTATTGCTTGCGCATGGCCATGACTGGGGCCATGTTCACCTCGTTGAAGGTGGTGAGAATGGCGTTGGTCGCCTGCGATTGCAGAAGACGCTCTGCCACCCGAGCACGCAGACGGCTCATCGGCACGCGCTGCTCCGGACGGCCTTCGAGCTGCGCCTCTGGGCCCACCGAGATGGGCAACGGCGGCAGGGTCGAGGACGGACCGACCGACGGCAGCGGTGCCGCGGGGCGTGCCGCAGGAGCAGAGGACGCCGCAGGCGCTGCAGCAGCCGCCAGGGCATCGCCCTTGGTGATGCGGCCATCGCGGCCACTGCCTTGGGCGGGCACGGCGCCGGTCTCGGCGATGATCTTGGCCGCTGCCGGGCTGGCAGCCGCACTGGAAGATGCGCTGGCGGACGCCACCGCAGGCGCTGCGGCAGGAGCCGACGTTGCCGCGGGAGCAGATGCGGCAGGAGCCGCTGCTGCAGCGGCTGGTGCCGAGGCACCCGCCTTTCCATGGGGGTCGATGCGCGCGATTACCTCATCGGAGACAACGGTGCCGCCATCGCCCTTCAGGATCTCCACAATCACGCCTGCCGACGGGGCGGGAACTTCGAGCACGACCTTGTCGGTCTCGATCTCGATCAGGATTTCATCGATCGCCACGGCCTCGCCGGGCTTCTTTTTCCATTGCAACAGGGTGGCTTCGGCCACCGATTCCGACAGCTGGGGAACTTTGACTTCGGTCATCGACATGGTGAATTCGTTTCTCTAGAAATAGTGGGCTAGATGATCTGGGGGTTCTTCAGGCGCGCGAAGGCCGCATCGAGAAGCTCGCGCTGACGGGCGAGGAACTTCTCGTAATAGCCGGCTGCGGGCGAGGCCGAGGCAGGCCGGCCGGCGTAGCCCAGCTTCATGCCCTCGGACATCGACTCCCGCAGGTTGTGCTGCACCTGGAACCAGAAGCCCTGGTTCTGGGGCTCGTCTTGGACCCAGACGATCTCGGTGAGGTTGGGATACTTCTTAACCTCGGCGGCGAATGCCTTGTGGGGGAAGGGATAGACCTGCTCCACCCGAACAATCGCGACATCTTCTTTGGACCGCTCGCGCCGTTGGGCCACCAGCTCGTAGTAGACCTTGCCCGAGCAGGCCAGCATGCGCTTGACCTTGCTCGGATTGATGGCCTTGTCGACCTCGCCGATGACGGTCTGGAAGCCGCCGTGGGCCAACTCGGCGATGGGAGAGCCCGCATCTTTGTTGCGCAGAAGAGATTTGGGCGTGAAGACGATGAGGGGCTTGCGGAAGGGCCGAATCATCTGACGGCGCAGCAGATGGAAGATCTGTGCGGCGGTCGTCGGCTGGCAGAGCTGCATGTTTGTATCCGCGCAGAGCTGCAAAAAGCGCTCAGGACGTGCCGAGGAGTGCTCCGGCCCCTGGCCCTCATGGCCGTGGGGAAGGAACATCACCAGACCGCTCTGGCGGCCCCACTTGACCTCCCCCGAGGCAATAAATTGGTCAATCACGACCTGGGCGCCGTTGACGAAGTCACCGAACTGGGCCTCCCAGATCACCAGGGCATTGGGCTCGGCGGTGGAGTAGCCATACTCGAATCCGAGGACAGCCTCTTCCGAGAGCACCGAGTCGATCACGGTGAAAGGTGCCTGCCCCTCACAGACGTGCTGCAGTGGGATGTGGATGCCGGCATCGTAGGCGGTGCGGTTTTGATCGTGCAGCACCGCGTGGCGGTGCACGAAGGTGCCGCGGCCCGAGTCCTGTCCAGTGATGCGCACGGCATAGCCCGAGGAGACCAGCGAGGCGTAGGCCAGATGCTCGGCCATGCCCCAGTCGAGGTTCATCTCCCCACGGCCCATGGCGGCACGGTCCCGAATGACCTTGTCGACCAGGTTGTGCAGCGCGAAGTCTTTGGGCAAGGTGGTGATGCGGTCGGCCAGGCGCTGCAGCTCACTCTGCGGCACCGAGGTGTCGCACTCGTCGGTCCATTTTTTGTCGAGGAACGGCGCCCAGTCCACAGCAAACTTGGACTTGTAGTTGGTGAGAACAGGCTCCCGGGTGTGGCGGCCCTCGTCCATGGCAGCCCGGTAGGCCTTGACCATGGCATCGCCCTCGCCTTCGGCGAGCACTCCCTGGGCAGTCAGCCGGTCGACATAGAGCTGGCGGGTGCCGGGGTGCTTGGCAACCTGGCGATACATCAACGGCTGGGTCAACGAGGGCGTGTCCTGCTCGTTGTGGCCCAGCTTGCGGAAACAGACAATGTCGATCACCACGTCCTTGCCGAACTTGAAGCGGTAGTCCACGGCGAGCTGGGTGACAAAGACCACGGCATCGGGATCGTCGCCATTCACATGAAAGACGGGGGCCTCGATCATCTTCACCACATCGGAGCAATAGAGGGTCGAGCGGGTGTCGCGGGGATCGGAGGTGGTGAAGCCGATCTGGTTGTTGATGACCACGTGCATGGTGCCGCCCGTGGAGTAGCCGCGGGTCTGGGCGAGGTTCAGGGTCTCCATAACCACGCCCTGGCCGGCAAAGGCCGCATCGCCGTGCACCAGGATCGGCAGGATCTTGCGGCCCTCGATGTCGCCGCGCCGGTCCTGACGGGCGCGGGTCGAGCCCTCGACCACGGGATTCACAATCTCGAGGTGCGAGGGATTGAACGACAGCGAGAGGTGCACTGGGCCACCCGGGGTGGTGACATCGCTCGAGAAGCCCTGGTGATACTTCACATCGCCGGCGGGCAGATCGTCGGCATGGTGGCCCTCGAACTCGGCAAAGAGGTCCTTGGGCATCTTGCCCAGCGTGTTGACCAGCACGTTGAGTCGGCCGCGGTGTGCCATGCCGACCACAATTTCTTCCACACCGTGGGCGCCGGAGGCCTGAATGATTTCGTCCATGGAGGCGATGAATGACTCGCCACCCTCGAGCGAGAAACGCTTCTGGCCCACATATTTGGTGTGCAGGTATCGCTCCAGGCCCTCGGCGGCCGTGAGGTTGGCCAGAATCGCCTTGCGCTTTTCCGGGGAGAAGGCGGGATTCGTGCGGGTCGACTCAAGGCGCTCTTGAATCCAACGCTTCTCGGCCGGATCGGTGATGTACATGAACTCTGCGCCGATCTTGGCGCAGTAGGTCTCGCGCAGTGCCGCCACGATCTCGCGCAGCGTCATCTGCTCCTTGCCGAAAAAGAGGTTGTCGGCACGGAACGGGGTGTCGAGGTCGGACTCGGTGAAGTCGTAGAAGCTGGGGTCGAGCTCGGGGATGGACGGGCGCTCGCGCAGCTTGAGGGGGTCGAGGTCGGCCCATTTATTGCCCAGATTGCGGTAGGCCGCGATCAGCGACTGGACATGGACCTGCTTGCGCGCGACCGACAGATCTCGCTCGGCGACCCGAGGCAGAAACTGATTGTGCTTGGCCCGGTGGGCGAAGGCCTCCACCACGGGCGCATGCGCATAGTCGGGGGCATCGGGGGTACCGTCGACGGCCGGCACATTTTGTGCCTGGTCAAAGACCCGCCGCCAGTGCTCGGACACCGAGGTGGGGTTGTCGAGGTACTGCTCGTAGAGCTCCTCGATGTAGGGCGCATTGGCGCCAAACAAATGCGAATTGAGCTGAAAGCTCTTCATCATGGTGCTTCACCTTTCTTGGCCGACGGCCGGGAACGATGCAGGGCAAGCCTCTCCGCGCATCAACGACGTTGCCTTGCGGATTGCAAAATCAAAGTACAGCACGTGCAACTCTAGCACCGCTGCATCAAAAAAAACGGCCCCGAAGGGCCGTTGGTCTCCTGTTTAACCCTTGCGCTGGGCCATCGGGGTGACGGGACGCTCGGTGGATCCGAGGTACAGCTGGCGGGGACGGCCAATCTTGTACTCAGGATCGGTGATCATCTCCTTCCACTGCGCCACCCAGCCAATGGTGCGGGCCAGGGCGAAGATGCAGGTGAACATTTCCACAGGGATGCCCAGCGCGCGCTGGACGATGCCCGAATAGAAGTCGACGTTGGGATAGAGCTTGCGCTGGACGAAGTAATCGTCTTCGAGCGCAATCTTCTCGAGCGCCATGGCCAGCTTGAAGATCGGATCGTCTTCCAGGCCCAGCTCCTGCAGCACTTCTTTGCAGGTTTCCTGCATCAGCTTGGCGCGGGGGTCGAAGTTCTTGTAGACCCGGTGGCCAAAGCCCATCAGGCGCACGCCCGAGTTCTTGTCCTTGACCTGCTCCATGTACTCGCCCACCTTGGCCAGACCGCCCTTGGCCTGGATGTCCTCCAGCATTTCAAGGCAGGCCTGGTTGGCGCCGCCGTGGGCTGGGCCCCAGAGGCAGGCCACGCCAGCAGCAATCGCCGAGAAGGGGCTGGTGCCCGAGGATCCGCAGAGGCGGACCGTGGAGGTCGAGGCGTTCTGCTCGTGGTCGGCATGCAGGGTAAAGATGCGATCCATCGCGCGCACGAGCACCGGGTTGGGCTCATATTTCTCGCACGGCGTGGCGAACATCATGTTCATGAAGTTGGCCGCGTAGGACAGGTCGTTCTTCGGGTAGACGTAGGGCTGGCCGATGGAGTACTTGTAAGCCATAGCCACCATGGTGGGCATTTTGGCGATCAGCCGAATGAAGGAGATGTCCTGCTGCTCGGGCGAGTTGATCTCCAGGCTGTCGGGGTAGAAGGCGGCCATGCCACCCGTCAGGCCGGTGAGCACCGCCATCGGGTGGGCATCGCGGCGGAAGCCTCGGACCGAAAACTGCATGGCCTCGTGGACCATCGTGTGGTGCATGACGGTGGAGCGAAACTCTTCATATTGCGACTGGGTGGGCAGCTCGCCGTAGTAGAGCAGGTAGCAGACCTCGAGAAAGTCGCAGTGGGTGGCCAGCTGCTCGATGGGATGGCCGCGGTAGAGGAGCTGACCCTTGTCGCCGTCGATGTAGGTGATCGTCGAGGCGCACGATGCGGTCGAGAGGAATCCGGTGTCGTAGGTGAACTTGCCCGTTTGGCCGTAGAGCTTGCGGATGTCAATGACGTCCGGGCCCATGGTGCCCGTCATGATGGGGAATTCGACGGACGGGGTGCCGTCCGAGAACGACATCGTCGCCTTGTGCTGAGTGGACATGGGAATCCTTTGCTTGGTTTAGTTGTTTTTGGATAGAAGCTGGGGGGTGGCGCTGCGCAGACGGCCCAAGACCTGATGCACCTCGGGCAGATCAATCTCGCCCTCGGGCTCGCGCTGGGAGAGCAACAAAGGCAAAAGGTCGGTGTCGGTCAGATCGAGCAGGTGGGCCAGGCCATCGTGCTCGGCCTCGCTCAGGTTCATCCCCACCATATCGAAGAAGCCCTGGAGGATCAGGTCGTTCTCGAGGAGACCCCGCCGCGCCCGCCAGCGAAGCCGACGGATCTGGTCCTCCGGGGCCAGGGCAGCCTGTGCCCTGCCCTGGAGGGACGGATCGGGGAGAAAGCTCACGCGTGCGCCGATGTGCTGAGAGCTAGACCGTGCGCCGAACCATCAACTCTTTGATCTTGCCGATGGCCTTGGTGGGATTCAGACCCTTGGGGCAGACATCGACGCAGTTCATGATGGTGTGGCAACGGAACAGGCGATAGGGGTCCTCGAGATTGTCCAGGCGCTCGCTGGTGGCCTGGTCCCGGCTGTCGGCAA
>JAIXOP010000014.1 GCA_027486725.1 Burkholderiales bacterium
GGACCATCCGCGTGGGCGACACCGGCCCTCAAGCCGCTGGCGTGATCCACACCGACTTCGAAAAAGGCTACATCCGCGCCCAAACCATCGCGTTTGACGACTACATCGCCTTCAAGGGCGAACAAGGCGCCAAAGACGCGGGCAAGATGCGCGCCGAAGGCAAGGAATACGTCGTGAAAGACGGTGACGTGATGAACTTCTTATTCAGCTCCTGAGCGGTATGTCCCGGTGAGCCGGGCCGCTAAAAACCTGAAACATCGCGGTGTTTCAGGTTTTTTTTTCGTCCGTTTTTTGAATCCTGATTTTTTTTGATCGGCTTTTGATCAGGTCTTGCCAAATCCACGTAAAAGTGTAGGATTGATTCCGTAGTAAATCAACGTTTCTTTGGTAAAACAAAAAGCATGAGCATCACACCCGAATCCAAAATCCCGGCGATTGAATTCATCGGGGTGGAAAAGCGGTTTGCCGCACGCGGAAAGTCTGCAGAGGTGTTGGCTGCGCGGGATATCCATTTCGCCATTGCCAAGGGCGAGGTGGTGTCCATCATTGGTCCCTCAGGGTGCGGCAAAAGCACCTTGCTCAACATGGGGGCGGGCTTGTCCAAGCCTTCTGCAGGCGTGGTCAAGGTCAATGGTGAAGTGGTCGTCGGGCCCAACAAACATGTGGCCTTCATGTTGCAAAAAGATCTGCTCATGCCTTGGCGCACGATCATGGAGAACGTGACTTTTGGACTGGAGTTGCGCGGTGTGCAGCGCTCCGAACGCGAGGCCATTGCCCAGCGTTTGCTGATGCAATGCCATCTGAAGGGCTTTGGCCAGCACTACCCCAATCAACTGTCTGGGGGCATGCGCCAGCGCGCGGCTTTGGCGCGCACCTTGGCGGTAGACCCCCTGGTGCTGCTGATGGATGAGCCCTTTTCTGCGCTGGATGCCCAAACCAAAATGATCCTGCAGCAGGATCTGGCCCAAACCGTGCAGCGCGAAGGCAAAACGGTGGTGTTCATCACCCACGACTTGGCCGAAGCGGTGGCTTTATCGGACCGTATCTTGGTCATGAGCGAGCGGCCCGGCACCATGATCGAAGAAATCGTGGTTGATATCCCCGACCGGGACAATCCGATGCAGCGGCGCAAGCACCCCAAGCTGGCTGATTACGTCAGCCGCCTGATGGAGCTGCTCAAGCTCGATGCCCATACCCACATGCACTGATTTTTTTGACCCTGAAAACCAACTGGAGACAACTGTGAACAAAACCACTTCGATGATCAGCAAACGTTTGACCTGTGTGAGCCTCCTGGCCTCAGCCATGCTCACGGTGATGCCATCTGTCGCGCACGCACAGACGCCCCTTCAAGAGGTGACCTACCTCTTGCCAGCGCCTGGCACTTTGCCGGCATTTGGACCGTGGATGCTGGCGCAAGCCAAGGGCTATTACAAGGCCGAAGGTTTGGATGTGAAGTTCGTGGCTGCCCGAGGCGGCGTGGACGTGGCCAAGCAAGTGGGCGCAGGCAATGCCGTGATTGGTGGCGCCATTGGTGATACGCCCATCATCGCCCGTGCCCAGGGCATTCCGGTCAAAGCCGTGGCTGTTTTAGGCGCAGGCTCTTTGACCCAGTTGGTCAGCCACAAGGACGAGCGCATTGAGAGCCCCAGGGAGCTCAAGGGCAAAACTGTGACGGTCATTTCGTACACCGACACGACTTACTACGCCTTGTTGGGCATGCTGAGCAAAGTAGGCTTGACCAAAAATGATGTGACCATTCAGGCGGCTGGACCTGCTGGCGTTTGGCAACAATTTGCCTCCAAAAAAGCAGTGGCCATGGCGGGGGTGCCTGACTGGACGGCTTCTGCCATGGGAGCAGGCGCCCAAGTGGACATCTTGCCTGCCGATGTGTACTTCAAGAGCATGGCCCAAGCCATTTTGGCTTCCGATGAGACCATCCAGAAAAATCCCCAGTTGATCCAAAAACTCGTGCGCGCAACGATCAAGGGGATGAAAGACATCATGGCCAATCCGAAGGATGCTGCCATCGCGTATGTCAAACATGTACCAGCCCACCAAGGCAAAGAAGCCGATATCCAGAGAGTTTTCGAGATGTACAACAAGTTCGTTTACGCGAGCCAGAAGGTGCCCGGTCAAATGGACGAAGCGCGTCTGGTCGAGCTGCAAAAGTTCTACGTCAGCAATGGCGTGGTGCCCAAGGAAACCCCTGCCAAAGAGTTGTACACCAACCAGTTCGTCATGGGCAAATGAGCCAGACGAAAGCCTGAACAAGCTGTGAACGATTCAAAATGTCCAATGAAAAAATGACAACCTCGGCCTGGAGTGTGGCCGTTTTGGTGGTGTTCCTGCTTGTTTGGGAGTTTGTCCCAGGGTGGCTGGATGTTCCCAAATTCGTGCTGCCGCCTTTCAGCCAGGTGTTGACGGAAGCTGTGCGCATTTGGGAAACCGAGCGCCTGATGTGGCACGCCGGTATCACAGCGGCCGAGGTGGTGATTGGCTTTGTGCTGGGTTCGTTTTTGGGCGCGGTCATCGGTTACGCCTTGGGTGTCTCTCCCAGAGTTGAAGCCATTTTGTCTCCCTACTTGTTGGCGCTGCAAATTGCGCCCAAGGTCGCATTTGCGCCTTTGTTTGTGATGTGGCTGGGCTACACCATCTACCCCAAGATCCTGGTGGCGGTGCTGATTGTGTTCTTTCCGGTGCTGATCAATGTGTTGTCGGCCATGCGCGCCATGGACGGCGATTTGATCAACCTGGCCAGGTCCTTTTCTGCCACGCGCTTTCAGGTGTTTCGCATGGTCGAGTTCCCGACCACTTTGCCTCCCCTGTTTTCCGGCTTGCGCATTGCCAGCACACTGGCGGTGATCGGGGTCGTGGTGGGCGAGTTGGTCGGCGGCAACATGGGTCTTGGCTTTTTGCTGGTTTTCTTTGAGGGCCAGGGCAACACGGCAGGGGTATTTGTGGTGATTGGTGCACTCACTGTGATCGGTATCTTGGCTTATTACGCTGTTGTACTGGCTGAAAACAGAGTCTTGCATTACCTGGTGAATGCCCAACGCAACGGTGCCTGAAAGAAAGTCCAGCATGCAAGAAATCAATCTTCAGGGCAGCAAAGTGCTGGTCACTGGCTCAGCCCGAGGTTTGGGTGAGAGCTTCGTCCGGGCTTTGGTGGCCGCAGGAGCCCAAGTGACCATTAGCGATGTGCTGCACGAACGCGGCCAAGCCTTGGCAGCTGAACTCGGACCGCTGGCGGTTTATGTGCCCCTGGATTTGCTGGACCCGGCCAGCATCCGTGCCGGGGTCGATGCAGCTGCAGCGGTCATGGGCGGCTTGACGGGCCTGATCAACAACGCAGCCATCACCAATTCAGGCGGTAAGACCATGGACGAGTTGGAACTCGACATGTGGGACCGCGTGATGGACGTGAACGTGCGCGGCACTTGGTTGGCGACCCAGGCGGCCAAGCCGCATCTGGCGGCCAGCGGTCGTGGTCGGGTGGTCAATTTGGCCTCGGACACGGCTTTGTGGGGCGCTCCCCGTTTGCTCGCGTATGCAGCGAGCAAAGGGGCCGTGATTGCCATGACCCGATCTTTGGCCCGCGAGATGGGCGGCGATGCCATCACCGTGAACGCCATCGCGCCAGGACTGACTTTGGTGGAAGCGACCGAGTACGTGCCCCAAGCGCGGCACGAGCACTACCTGAACGGACGCGCCATACAGCGTCCACAAATACCAGAGGACGTGAACGCCGCAGCCTTGTTCCTGTTGACCCAGGGCAGTGGCTTCATCACGGGCCAGTTGCTGCCGGTCAACGGTGGTTTTGTCATGAATTAACAAATAGGAAAAACCATGGACGCACACGCGAGAAAAGTTCTGGAGGCTGCCAACCAGCCGCATTTCAATGAAAACGGCCTGCTCAATGCCCAAATTCCGCCTGAGCTTCAAATTCAGGCGGGCATGCTGCAGCAAAGCGGCCAGTCCTTTGCCGATTGGATGCAAAGCCGTGTGGCGCTGAAGTCCACCCGTCGTTACGACTGGGATGCATTGAAGTTTCAAGCGGACTTTGACCCCAAATACCGCCGAGCCCAAATGCGTTATGTCGGCACCGGTGCCACGGGCGTCGCCAAAGACGGCAACACCGTGCCCTCAGGCCACTTCACGTTTTCGACCATGTTGATTCCGGCTGGCGGCATTGGGCCATCGCACATCCATTACGACGTGGAAGAAATCTTCTTTGTTCTGCGCGGGACCATGAAGGTCGTTTGCGAAAAGGACGGCGAACGCTGGGAAGCCACGCTCGGCGAGCGGGATCTGATTTCGGTGCCGCCTGGCGTGTACCGCGAAGAGGTGAATATCGGCGACGAAGACGCCCTGATGTGCGTGATGTTGGGAACCCCCAAGCCGATCACGCCGGTTTATCCGCCCGATTCGCCTTTGTCCAAAATCAAGCGCTGACATGAACCTCACCCCCTCGGATGCCTTGTCGGGCGTGGTGCGGTCCACCGTGGACACCGCGCACGGCAAGGTTCAGTTCCGCAGTGCCGGGATGGCGCCGAAAGTCACGCACGTGTTGCTGCACGGCATCGGCTCGGGTTCGGCCAGTTGGGCTTTTCAATTGGGCGCTGCTGTGGGACGCAGCGACATTCGTGTGCTGGCTTGGGATGCGCCGGGGTATGGCCGCAGCACGCATTTGCCCATGGAGTTGCCCAGTGCGCAAGACTACGCTGAGCGCCTGTGGTCGTGGTTGGATGCCTTGTATGTGAATCAGCCTGTGGTGCTGGCAGGGCATTCTTTGGGGGCCTTGATGGCCGCCAGTGCCACGCGATTGCGCCCTCATGCCGTCAGCCGAGTGGTTTTATTGGCACCTGCCCGAGGCTACGGTGATGCACCATTGGCTGAGCGCGAACGCGTGGTGCAAGGCCGACTGGGCAAATTGCAGCAGCTCGGCCCCCATGGCATGGCTTTGGCTCGGGCAGCGGCCATGTTGTCGCCCGGTGCCGCGCCTGCGCTGCAAGAGGCTGTGCGCGAGACCATGGCCCAAATTGACCCGGCAGGCTACACCCAGGCGGTGCAAATGCTGGGGCAGGCCTGTTTGGCGCAAGACCTTAAAACTGTGGCTTGTCCTGTTGGGGTAGCCAGTGGCGAAGCCGACACGGTGACAACGCCCGCGAATTGCGATGCAGTGGCCCAGGATGCAGCCGCCAAGCGCATCAGTTTGGGCCCTGTGGGCCATGCGTGCCCGTTGGAGGCTGCCGAGGCTGTGAATGAATTGCTGGGTCTGCCCGCTTTGGGCGGATTAGGATGAACGTGACATGAATGACAAGCCTCAAAACGAAGACCGTTACACCGTTCCCGGGTTGGCACGCGGCCTGCAACTGCTGATGCAATTCAACCGCGACGAAAGGGAGCTCAGTGGCGCCGAGCTTTCGCGTCGCATGGGTTTGCCTCGCGCATCGGTGTTTCGCATGCTGTTCACGCTCGAGCAAAGTGGATTTCTGGAGCGCTGCCCCGATGGCGTGAGCTACAAACTGGGCTTGGCGGTATTGCGTTTGGGTTTTGAGCTGCTTGCCTCCATGGAGTTGACCGAGGTGGGGCGGCCCGTGATTGAAGCCTTGCGCGATCGAAGCGGTTTTTCGGCCCATGTGGTGGTGCGCGATGCCCGCGATGTGGTGTTCATCGCCAAGGCTGCAGGCAGCAATGCCATGTTCCACTCGATTCAGGTGGGTGCGCGGTTACCCGCACATGCCACCGTCTTGGGCCGAACCTTGATGTCGGATCTGGACATGAAAGACCTGGCTGCGCTTTACCCCGAAGAAGTGCTGCCTGTGTACACCACCAAAACGCCGACCAACTTGCAGGACCTGAAGGCCTTGATGGACCAGGACCGTGACAAAGGTTATGGCGTGAGCATGGGGGGGTACGAAACCGGTATCTCCACCATTGCCGCGCCGGTCTTCAATGAGCAAGGCCGGGTCACTGCAGCCATCAGCATTTCAGTGCCTTCGCAGCGCATTGAAGACGAGGCGTTGATGCCGCTTGTTGAGATGGTGAAAGCTGCGGCAGCGCAATTGACAGAACGTCTGAGCCATTTGCCCCAACGGGGTGCATGGCCTGCCAAATCCAAAGAAAAGAAAATCGCATGAACACGTCTTCTGACAGCATCACCGTGGGCGAATTGGTCGCCCGTTTCCTGGAAGCGTGCGGCGTGAAAACCGCCTATGGCGTGATTTCCATCCACAACATGCCCATCCTCGATGCTTTCCACACCCGTGGACAGATCCGTTTTGTCTCGGCACGCGGGGAAGCCGGCGCCTGCAACATGGCCGATGCCGCAGCCCGTGTGAGCGGCGTGCTGGGCGTGTGCGTGACCAGCACGGGTACCGGTTGCGGTAACGCTGCAGGTGCGATGGTTGAAGCCATCACCGCGGGTACGCCCATGCTTCACCTGACTGGCCAGATCGAGTCAGAGTTTTTGGATCGCGATCTGGGCTTCATCCATGAGCATCCGGCGCAGTTGGCCATGCTCAAGTCGGTGGGCAAGGAGGCTTTTCGAATCCGCAATCCCGAGACTGCGCTGGCCACTTTGCGCGAAGCAGTGCGGCTGGCTTTCACGCCGCCCTGTGGCCCCGTCAGCATTGAAATCCCCATCGATGTGCAGGCCATGCGATTGACTTTACCCCCTGACCTGATGCCTTTGCCCGTGGCTCCGCTGGCCCCATCGCGAGAGGCGGTGCAGGCGCTGGCCGACAGGCTGTCCTCCAAAAAGCGCCCTTTGCTCTGGCTGGGCGGTGGCGCCCGAGGCGCAAGTGCTGCGGTGCAGCGTTTGGTGGCCATGGGATGGGGTGTGGTCACCTCGGTGCAGGGGCGTGGCGTGCTGGCCGAAGACCATCCCGCCAGCCTGGGCTCGTACAACCTGCAAAAACCCAGCGAGGCTTTTTACCAGAGCGTTGACGCCTTGCTGGTGGTGGGCTCGCGTTTGCGCAGCAACGAGACCTTGACCTACAAGCTGCAACTGCCTGCGCACCGTTTTCGCATTGACGCCAATGCTCTCACCCAGAACCGGGCTTACGACAGCGAGTATTTTGTGCAAGGCGATGCCGCCTTGACCCTGAACGCGCTGGCCGATGCATTGGAGGGCCGGATGCAGACCGATTCGGCATTTTTGACGGATCTAAAAAATGCCCGGCGTGAAGCCGAGTCCTTGGTGGACAGTACTTTGGGGCCTTACGTCAAGCTCAAAAACAGCCTGCAAGCTGCGACCGGAAAAGCCCTGTGGTGGGTGCGAGACATCACCTTGTCCAACACCATGTGGGGCAACCGCGCACCCGTGCTTGACCACCCGCGTGCAGGCGTACACGCCTTGGGGGGCGGCATTGGGCAAGGCTTGGCCATGGGCATTGGTGTGGCGCTGGCCAATCATGAACACGCTCTGGGACGCAAGACCGTGGTGATGGCGGGTGACGGTGGCTTCATGCTCAACGTGGGCGAGTTGGCCTGCGCGGCGCAAGAGCGCGCCGACATGCTGATTTTGCTGATGAACGACAGCCGCTATGGCGTGATCAAAAACATCCAGGACGCCGTGTATGGCAGCCGCCATTGCTATGTGGAATTGCACAACCCGGACTTTGCGCAGTTTTGCGCCAGCTTGCAGGTGGCGCACCACAAGCTCAGCGATCCGGCGCAGACCGACGCCGTTTTGCTGCAGGCCCTGCAGACCCCTGGCCCCGTGGTGGTCGAGGTGGACATGGCCGCTTGGGGTGCGTTTGCTGTGAAGTTTGCCGGCCCGCCCAAAAAGACGGACTGAGCCATGCGCACCCAAGAACTGACCTTGATTGGATTTGGCGCTATCGGGCGTGCTGTTCACCAGCGCATGCTGGGGCATGCGGGGGTGCTTATCACGCACATCGTGGTGTCAGAGGGCAAAGTGGCTGCTTTGCAGACCGAATTGGGCTCGGGCGTGACGGTGACGCACCAAGTGCCAGAGACGACCCCTTTGGTGCTGGAGTGCGCAGGCCACACCGCCTTGACCGCGCATGTGTTGCCGGCTTTGCGGCGCGGCACCGAGTGCGCCGTGTTGTCGATCGGTGCGTTGGCTGAACCGGGCTTGCCCGAACAGCTGCAAGCTGCAGCCGAGCAGGGGGGAACACAGTTGCACCTGCTGGCAGGTGCCATAGGCGGTATCGATGCGATTACGGCGGCACGCCAAGCGGGGCTGGACAGCGTGACCTACATTGGTCGCAAGCCGCCTGCGGGCTGGCGTGGCTCGCCAGCCGAGCAGCTGGTCAACCTCGATGCATTGACGGAACCCACAGTTATTCTGGATGCCACCGCCCGCGAAGCGGCCCGCTTGTACCCCAAGAATGCCAATGTGGCCGCCACCCTGTCTTTGGCCGGGGTGGGGTTGGATAAAACCCGCGTGCGCCTGATCGCCGACCCGGGTGTGACCGAGAACATCCATGAATTTGAGGCCAAGGGCGCTTTTGGTGAGATGCAGCTGCGCTTGCGTGGCAAGCCCTTGGCTGACAACCCCAAAACGTCGGCACTCACGGTCCTGTCCGCTGTACGCTTTCTGCACAACCGCACGGCCAGCTTGACCACCTGACCCGGAGCCACCTTGATGACCGAAAAAATCCAGACCTTGCTTGCGGGCCGCTGGCGTGATGCCTCGGGGCCTGCCTATGAGACCGAATACCCGCATGATGGTTCGTCAGTGGCCCAGCTGCATGCGGCGACGGTGGGCGATGTGGACGAGGCTGTTCACGCCGCCGAACAAGCGCGCTTGCAGCCCGCGTGGGCTCGCCTCATGCCCCATGAGCGTGCGGGCATGCTGCACCGCATCGCCCAAGGCATACGTGAACAATCGGAAACTTTGGCGCAGTTGCAAAGGCTGGACAACGGCAAACCCATCAAGGAATGCCGCGCCTTGGTGGCCAGTGCAGCGGGGACGTTTCAGTACTTTGCTGCGGCAGCCGAGACTTGGGAGGATGCGGTCACACCCACGCGTGGGGATTTCCTCACAATGAGTGTGCACGAGCCTTTGGGCGTGGTCGGTGCCATCACGCCTTGGAACTCGCCCATTGCCAGTGAGGCTCAAAAAATGGCCCCGGCTTTGGCGGCAGGTTGCGCCATCGTCATCAAACCGGCCGAAATCACGCCGCGCATGGCGATCGAGCTGGCGCGCATTGCGCAGCAAGCGGGTGTACCCGATGGCATCGTGAGTGTGCTGCCGGGCAAAGGTTCTGTGGTGGGAGACGCGCTGGTGCGCCACCCGCTGGTCAAGCGCATTGCATTTACCGGGGGTACGTCGGTCGGCATGGGTATTCAGCGCTTGGCTGCTGAAAAGCTGATGCCCACCTCGTTGGAGTTGGGCGGCAAATCACCGACCATTGTGTGCGCCGATGCCGACCTTGACCATGCGGTAGCCGGTGTGGTTTACGGCATTTTCAGCTCGTCAGGCGAGTCCTGCATTGCAGGCTCAAGAGCCTTTGTGCATACCTCGGTGTACGACGAATTCAAGTCGCGTTTGCTGGTTGCGGTCAAGGGGTTGCGTGTGGCCGACCCTTCTCTGGAAAATACCCACATGGGACCTTTGGTGAATCGGGGACACCGTGATTCAGTGGAGCGTTATGTGCAAATCGGTCGTGATGAAGGTGGCCAAATTTTGTGTGGTGGTGCGCGCCCACAAGGTGGCTATTACGAGCAGGGCAGCTATTACCTGCCCACGGTGATGGAAGGCTTGCCCAACACCGCCCGCATGTGCCGCGAAGAAATCTTTGGTCCGGTGCTGGCGCTGTTGCCCTGGAGCGATGAGGCTGACCTGATCGCGCAATGCAACGACAACGACTACGGCCTGGCCTCGGGCATCTGGACGCGCGACTACAAAGCTGCTTGGCGCATTGGCCGTGCTTTGCAGACCGGGACCGTGTGGGTCAACACCTACAAATTGTTCTCGGTCAGCACGCCATTTGGAGGCGTCAAATTGAGTGGAAAAAAAAAAAAAAAAGGGCGTCAGGGTATTTTGGAATACACCACTCAAAAGAGTTTCTACTGGGGCATGAACGAAGCCCCCATGCCTTGGGCGTTGTTATGAAATTTTGGCGTATTGAACAAGCGCTTACGCCTGCATCAACAGACCCACAAGACAAAAAGGACTGAACCAATGGACTTGGGCATCGCCGGGAAGAAAGCACTGGTGTGTGGTGCGAGCGCTGGGCTGGGTTATGCCTGTGCTCAGGCGCTGGTGCGCGAAGGGGTCGATGTGCTCATCGTGGCGCGCACCGAGGCCCCTTTGCTGGCCGCGGCTGAGCGCTTGGGCAGTTGGGGGGGTGGAGCGGTGCAGTGCGTGGCCGCCGATGTGACGACCGACGAAGGCCGTGCGCGCATTTTTGCCATGCAGCAAGAATTTGACATCGTGGTCACCAATGCAGGCGGGCCGCCTCCGGGCGATTTTCGCGTTTGGGACCGTGACATCTGGGTGCACGCCCTGGAGGCCAACATGCTGGCACCCATCGCGCTGATCCAGGCCACGGTGGACGGCATGATGGCGCGAGGTTTCGGGCGCATCGTCAACATCACCTCCAGCGCGGTCAAGTCACCGGTCGATGGTCTGGGCTTGTCCAATGGCGCTCGCAGTGGATTGACGGGCTTTGTTGCGGGACTGGCGCGTGCCACTGTGGCGCAAGGCGTGACGATCAACAACCTCTTGCCGGGCACCTTTGACACTGCGCGTTTGGCGGGTAACTTTGCGGCCCAAGCCGCACGCCAGGGCATCACGGCAGAGCAGGCCATCGCTGCGCGTTTGGCCAAGCACCCGGCCCATCGCTTTGGCCGTCCCGATGAGCTGGGCAACACTTGCGCCTATTTGTGCAGCGTGCATGCCGGTTACATCAATGGTCAAAATATTTTGCTAGACGGGGGGTCCTTCCCCGGCGTCTTTTGACAGGCCGTTGGCCCATAAAAAATTTTATTTTTCAGGACACTTGAACATGACGTTTCACATGAACATTGGCATTGTGGGAGCTGGCATTGGCGGCTTGACGGCTGCCATCGCCTTGCGTGCCCAAGGTCACACCGTCACGGTTTATGAGCAGGCTGGGCAATTCATGCGTGTGGGCGCGGACATCAACCTCACGCCTAACGCAGTCCGTGCCCTTGATGGTTTGGGTGAAGGGGTGGCGCAAGGCATTCGTGCCAGCGGCGCACGCCCGACTTTTCGCATCAGCCGTGATTGGGACACTGGGCTGGAGACCTCGCGCCTGCCCATGGGCGATACAGCCGAGCAGCGTTACGGCGCGCCGCAGTTGACGATTCACCGCGCCGATGTACTGGCGGTGATGGCCAATGCCGTGCCCGCCGATTGCGTCGTTTTTTCCAAACGTCTGCGCAGCCTGAGCCAAAGTGATGAGGGTGTGCAATTGGTGTTCGAAGACGGGGGGCAAGCATCGCATGATGTCGTGTTGGGTGCTGATGGCATCCACTCCAAGGTTCGCACAGCTTTGTTTGGCGAAGAGCAGCCCCGCTTTACAGGGGTGGTGTCTTTTCGCGCCGTGGTGCCCACCGACAAGGTACGGCAGGTGCCCGAGATCGAAGCTTTTACCAAGTGGTGGGGACCCAACCCGCAAAGCCAGATCGTGACTTTTCCTCTCAATCAGGGCCGGGATACCTTCATATTTGCCACCACGGGGCAGGACTCCTGGCATGAAGAGTCCTGGACGAGTCCGGGCGACGTGAATGAGTTGCGCAGCTTTTACCGCGACTACCACCCGGATGCACGTGCGCTGCTGGACGCTTGTGACAGCGTGCTCAAAAGTGCTTTGTACGAGCGTGAACCACTGCCGCAATGGTCGGTGGGCCGTGTCAGTCTGTTGGGTGATGCTTGCCACCCCATGTTGCCATTCATGGCGCAAGGCGCGGGCATGTCCATCGAAGACGGTGTGGTGGTGGCGCGTTGTTTGGCACAGGCGCAGCAATTGAATGATGTCGCTCCAGCTTTACAGCGTTACGCAGCAGCTCGACAGGCTCGTACAGCCGAAATCCAGATCGGCTCTCGCGGCAACCAATGGATGAAAACCCAGGGCAATGCCGATGGTGTTTATGGGTACGATGCCTGGACCACTGGACTTGGTCAGAAGAGCTGAGCCTGGCGTAAATTTTTCAACAACAAAAGGAGACAAGTTATGCAACATCAATCGAAATGGGGCCGCCAACTCGTGACCCTGGCCTGCATCACTGTGGGCTTGCTGCAGCCTGTTTGGGCGCAGTCTTTTCCATCCAAAAACGTCAGTCTGGTGGTGCCTTTCCCGCCAGGGGGTGGGCCGGATTTGATGGCACGTGTTTTTGCAGAAAAACTAGCCGCCCAGTGGGGCAAACCTGTGGTGGTCGAAAACCGGCCTGGCGCTGGCGCATTGATCGGTGCTCAAGCAGTAGCCAAGTCGCCTGCAGATGGCCACACCTTGCTGTTGACCACCAAC
>JAIXOP010000011.1 GCA_027486725.1 Burkholderiales bacterium
GAACCAGAAGTTCAAAACACCAGCCCATAGCGCCTGATCTGCTTGGGTCCAAGCATGCACAATCGCATCGCCCCAGCTAACGCCCGCGGTTAGTGCACCGATGAAGACGGCCGTCTTCGCTGCGCAGTACAGCCCCATGAACCAGTAGGTAATGACAGGGCGAACGCTCGCTGAAAGGGCGTCCGCCCACCCACCCCCAGAAGAACGCCCCTGAGCCGCCACAGCCTCTTTCAAGGCTTCAATGGCGCCGGTGTTCCATGCTCCGTCGGCAGCGGCGCTGATCTCGGCCATGCGCTGGGCGCCGCGGAGTTTTTCAAACTCCAGAGCCTTGTCCTGCATGGCCAACTCGTGGCCCCGCTCGCCCTTGCGATCAAGCCACTTCAGAACCTCAGGAGCAGGGCGGTAATCCTCCCTCAGGTTAGGTGGGGCGGGAAGTAGAATTTTCTCGCTACGAGGAGGTTCTGCAGATGAAGAAGTCGAGGTTTACGGACAGTCAGATTGTGGATGCGTTAAAGCGCGTGGAGGCTGGGCTGGCAGTGCCGGAGCTATGCCGTGGATGGGCATCAGCACGGCGACGTTTTACAAGTTGCGCTCGCGCTTTGGGGGCATGGACACCTCGATGGTGGCCCGCATGAAGGAGTTGGAGGTTATAAACGCTCGGCTGAAGAAGATGTATGCGGAGGAGCGGCTGAAGGCCGAGATCCTGAACGAGGCGCTCACAAAAAAGTGGTGAGGCCTGATGTTTTCAACTCGCGCAGGCGCGAGACGGCCAAGCGGGTGGTGGCTGAGCGGGGGGTATCGATTCGGCTCGCTTGTGTGATCTTCTCGGTCAGTGAGACCTGCTACCGTTATGAAGCCAAGAAGAACGCCGAGGACGAGCAGATCGCGGACTGGCTGCTGCGGCTGACCGACAACCACCGAACCTGGGGCTTCGGCCTTTGCTACCTCTATCTGCGCAACGTCAAAGGCCCTATGACCAAAATGCGATGGAACCACAAGCGTGTCTATCGGATTTACAAGGAGCTTGAGCTCAACCTTCGAATCAAGCCGCGCAAGCGGCTCACCCGGGAGAAGCCTGAGCCCTTGGCTGTGCCCGAGGCGATCAATCAGGTCTGGTCAATGGACTTCATGCACGACCAGTTGTCTGACGGCCGGACCTTCCGGGTGCTCAACGTGATCGATGACTACAACCGAGAGGCACTGGGTGTGGAGATCGACTTCTCCTTACCGTCAGAGCGCGTGATCCGAGCGTTAAAACAGATCATCGAGTGGCGAGGCAAACCCCTGGTGATCCGCTGCGACAACGGCCCTGAGAACGTCAGTGGCGCCATCCAAAACTGGACCGAAGAGGCCGGCATCACCTTCCAGTACATCCAACCAGGCAAACCGCAGCAAAATGCTTACGTCGAGCGATTCAACAGGACGGTTCGATACGAGTGGCTGAGCCAGTACTACTGGGGCGATCTCGATGCAGTCCGAGATCACGCCACCCAATGGCTCTGGACCTACAATCATGAACGCCCAAACATGGCCTTGGGCGGCATCACACCAAAACAGCGGCTGGCCATGGCCGCTTAGCTCTACTTCTCGCCCCAGCTAATAATGGGGGGATTACCCTGTGAATTCTGGATTGGGGACACCAAAGTCTACGAATGGCAGGAAACGTACTGGGGCAGTTTTGGAGGAATGGGGGCTGGCTAGTGGATCGAGCAAGGCGACACTTCGATCGACTTCGAAGTACAAGCGCTCTTGGAGCTTCTTGACCTTTTACCCGATGCACCGGAGGTTCCCAAACCCGATATTGCAGGCGATGACTAGCATGGTAGGGAACAGATCACCTTGGACTTGTTCAAACGGTACGGCACCAAAACGCCGATTTTTCGCCACACCCCGCCCGCCGTACCACGGCGAAAAAGTCAGGAGGCTCTGAGACGGAACGGGTTTTGAGACGGTTTACGGGGGTGAGTGGCCATGGGGTCAGTCAGGAGCCCATAGCAAAAAGCCCCGCGTGGTGCGGTGCTCTGAGCGCCTGACAACTCGACTGAGCGAGTTAGCAGGTCTTGTTCTTGGCGGAGACGGAGGGATTCGAACCCTCGATGGGCTTTTGGCCCATACTCCCTTAGCAGGGGAGCACCTTCGGCCTCTCGGTCACGTCTCCAATTCTTGCTTGGCGCGAAGAGTCAGGATTCTAGCCCAAAAGCCTTGTGCAGGGCCCGAACCGCCAGCTCCATGTACTTGTCGGCAATCACCACCGAGATCTTGATTTCGCTGGTGCTGATCATCTGGATGTTGATGCCCTCATCGGCCAGGGTCTGGAACATCTGACTGGCAACACCCACATGGCTCTTCATGCCGATGCCCACCACCGAGACCTTGGCGATCTGGTTGTCGCTGGTGATCTCGCGCGCGTGGATTTCGGGCTGCACCTTGGTCTGAATGACTTCGAGCGCCTTGGCCAGCTCATTGCGGTGGACCGTGAACGAGAAATCGGTGGTGCCATCGTGGCTGGCGTTCTGGATGATCACATCCACATCCACATTGGCTGCCGCCACTGGGCCAAGAATCTTGTACGCCACGCCCGGCTTGTCGGGCACGCCGGCGATGGTGATCTTCGCCTCGTCGCGGTTGAAGGCAATGCCAGAGATAACGGCCTGTTCCATGCTGGGGTCTTCCTCGTAAGTGATCAGGGTGCCCGACTGGGCTTCGTCGTTCAGATCCATCAGGGGGTCGGTGAGGCTCGAGAGCACGCGAGTCTTGACCTTGTACTTTCCAGCAAACTCCACCGAGCGAATCTGCAGGACCTTGGAGCCCAGGCTCGCCATCTCCAGCATCTCTTCAAAGGTGATGCGCGAGAGACGGCGGGCGTCGGCCACGACCCTCGGATCGGTCGTGTAGACGCCATCGACGTCGGTGTAGATCAAGCATTCGGCCGCATCGAAGGCTGCCGCAATGGCCACCGCCGAGGTGTCAGAGCCGCCGCGGCCGAGCGTCGCCACGGCCCCCTCGGGCGAGACGCCCTGGAATCCGGTGATCACCACCACACGGCCTGCATCCAGGTGGGCCTGCACCGCCGTGCGGTCGATGGACTCGATGCGGGCCTTGGTGTGGGCTGCATCGGTCTTGATGGGGACCTGCCAGCCGCAGAAGCTGATGGCATCGAGCCCCTCGGCCTGCAGCGCCAAGGCCAGCAGCCCCACCGACACCTGCTCACCGGTGGCGGCAATCTGGTCCAACTCCCGAGGGTTGGGTCGGTCGGTGATCTCTTTGGCCAGACCGAGCAGACGGTTGGTCTCACCGGACATCGCCGAGGGCACCACAATCATCTGATGGCCCGCGCGCTGCCATTTGGCCACCCGCTTGGCAACGTTGCGGATGCGCTCCACGCTGCCCATCGAGGTGCCGCCATATTTGTGAACGATGAGGCTCATTCCTGGATCTCGGGGGATAAGGGTTGAATGGGTCGGGGCTGAATGCAAAGGATGGAAGCCCGCAAACATACCCGAAAGCCCAGGGGGCCGCCAACGCGGGGGTGGACCACCAGCTCGCAGTTCTGGCCGGGCTGGCCGGCATGGCCATCGCGGGTCTGCCCGAGCTGGCGAGAGAACTCGCGCAGGCGACGCTCGGGCGGCATGGCCAGCTGCATCTGCCTCAGCCATGCCCGCAAAACCCAGGGCCTCTCGGCCTCATCCAGTGCCCGCAACGGGGCAAGCCGCAGTCCCTCGGCCGGGGCACCTGGCACCGCCAGGCAATCCCCGAGTTGTTTTTCGTCCCAACCCTCCATGCGAGCACGGGCCGCCTGAAGGTGTCCAATGCTCCGGCCCATGGCCTGCCGCGCTCCTGCCCTCAGGTCGGTGATCACCGGCATCACCTCTGCACGAATGCGGTTTCGATCCATATCCAACTGCGCATTGCTCGGATCCTCCACCCACTGTAGGCCCCATGTCTGGGCAAGGGTCATCAGCTCTTGTTTGGCAAGGCTCAGCATCGGCCGCCAATACGGGGCAGACGAGGCCGTCATGCCGCAGAGTCCATCGAGGCCTGCACCGCGGATCCACTGAAGCAGCGTGGTCTCAATCTGGTCGTCGAGGTGGTGGCCGAGGGCGATCCACTCGCCCGCCGAATGGGCCTCCAGAGCCAGGCGCCTGGCCTGTCGGGCGGCGGCCTCCATGCCCTGGGCGGCAATGTGTGCCGGTGGAATCTGCAGCCGAAGCACATCGCAGGCCAGCCCAAGCCCTTCGGCATGGCGCACCGCCTGCGCGGCGAAGTCGTCGGCAGCAGGCTGCAGGCCGTGGTGGACATGCACTGCCCGCAAGGGAAGGCGGACCGACGTGGGCTGTGGGAAGTGCCCTCGGGCCAGGCCCTCCAGCAGCACGGAGGAATCCATTCCTCCGGAGGTGGCAACCCAGAGGCTAGGCGGCCTGACTTTCATCGAACCGGCCGTAGGCCCGCAGGCGGGCCTGGCGACGGTCGACCAGGGCATCCGGCGCGTGCTGGACGAGCTGGGCAAGCTGCGCTCGCAGGGCATCGCGAAGCGTTGCGGCCATGGACTCGGGTGCCCGGTGGGCGCCGCCCACGGGCTCGGGCAGGATGGTGTCAATGAGGCCCAGCCCCTGCAAGCGCTCGGCCGTAATTCCCAGCGAGACCGCCGCATCGGGTGCCTTGGCGGCGCTCTTCCAAAGGATCGAGGCGCAGCCCTCGGGCGAGATCACCGAGTAGGTCGAGTGGGCAAGCATGTTGACCTGATCGGCCACCGCAATGGCCAAGGCTCCGCCCGAGCCGCCCTCGCCAATCACGGTGGCGATGATGGAGGTGCGCAGACCGGCCATCACGAACAAATTCCGCCCGATGGCCTCGGACTGGCCCCGCTCCTCGGCGCCAACCCCAGGGTAGGCTCCGGGGGTGTCGATGAAGGTGAGCACAGGGAGTCGAAACTTCTCGGCCAGCAGCATGACGCGCTCGGCCTTGCGATAGCCCTCGGGCCGGGGCATGCCAAAGTTGCGCCGGGTGCGCTCTTTCAGATCTCGGCCCTTCTGGTGGCCGATCACCACCACCGACTGCCCCTCGAAGCGGGCGAGGCCCGCCACGATGGCGGGATCATCGGCGAAACCCCGATCGCCATGCAGCTCGTGGAACTCGGTGAACAGCATGCGGATGTAGTCGAGGGTGTAGGGCCGCTGTGGATGCCGCGAGACCTGGGAGACCTGCCAGGGCGTGAGCTTGGCGTAGATCTCTGCCATCTGCTGCGCCGACTTCTCCTCGAGCGTCTGGATTTCTGCACTGATGTCGACCCCAGCGGAGTCCTGGGTGGCGCGCAGCTCACGGATGCGTTTGTCGAGCTCCGAGAGGCTCTGCTCGAATTCAAGATAGGTCATGTTGCTCATCGAAGTTCTCCTCGGTCGTCGGTGGGGCCTAGGCGCGGCGCCATTGGGTGCCGCTGGGCCCGTCTTCCAACACGATGCCTTGGGCCGTCAGGGTCTCACGAATTTCATCGGCGCGGGCAAAGTTGCGCTGGGCCTTGGCGCTGGCGCGTTCAGCAATCAGCGCCTCGATGTCGAGGGCCGGGGCCTCGGCCTGGCCGGACCCCAGGCCACCCTGCCGCACCGCCTGCGGGTCATCGTGCAGCAGTCCGGCAATCAGGCCACAGCCGCGCAGCGCCCGAGCCATGGTGTTGGCCTCGGCCGCCGAACCCGCGCGATGGATGGCCGAGGCCAGGCCAAAGAGCGCTGCAAAGGCCTCGGGGGTGGCGAGGTCATCGGAGAGGGCCTGGCGAAAGGCCACTGCCTCGGGCAGCCCACTTCCCAGCGCCTCGCGGCGGAGTTCCTCGGCCTCGGGGGATTGGTCTGGAACCGCCCCGCGAACACCCGCCTGGTGCAGGGCGCCATAGAGGCGCAGCAGCCCCTGTCGGGCGTCGTCCAGGGCAGCGTCGGAGTAGTTGAGCGGGCTGCGGTAGTGGGACCGGAGGATGAAGAAGCGCAGAACCTCGGGCGGGCAGACCTCGAGCACCTCGCGGATCGTGAAAAAGTTGCCGAGGGACTTCGACATTTTTTCGTCGTCGATGCGCACGAAACCGTTGTGCATCCAGAGCTGCACGAACGGGACTGCCTCGGGGTTGGCGCCCTCCGACTGGGCGATTTCATTCTCGTGGTGGGGGAACTGCAGATCGGCACCCCCGCCATGGATGTCGAACTGCGGACCCAAGAGGCTGCAGCCCATGGCGGAGCACTCGAGGTGCCAGCCCGGTCGGCCGGGTCCGTAGGGCGATGGCCAGATGACCTCCTCGGGCTCACCGGCTTTGGCCTGCTTCCAGAGCACGAAGTCGAGTGGGTCTTCCTTTTGATCGGCCACGGCCACCCGCTCCCCGGCCCGCAGGTCGTCCAGGCTCTTGCCCGAGAGCCGGCCATAGCTGGGGAAACGGCGCACCGAAAAATAGACATCCTTCCCGTCGCCCGCCTGATAGGCCAGGCCTCGATCGAAGAGTCGGCCCACCAGCCCCAGCATCTGGGGAATGTAGTCGGTGGCCTTGGGCTCGTGGGTGGGCCGAAGCACGCCCAGGCGGTCGGCATCCTCGTGCATGGCCTCGATGAATCGCTGAGTAAGGCTCCGCGTGGTCTCCCCGTTGTCCACGGCGCGCCGGATGATCTTGTCGTCGATGTCGGTGATGTTGCGGACGTAGGTCACCCGAAGGCCCTGGGCCTCCAGCCAACGCCGCAGCAGGTCGAACGACACCAGGACCCGCGCATGCCCCACATGGCAGTAGTCGTAGACCGTCATGCCGCAGACATACATGCGGACGTGGCCGGGCTCCAATGGCCGAAGTTCGGTCTTTTCGCGGGTAAGTGTATTGAAAAGCTTCAAAAATTCACCGTGTTAGACTGCCGGCATCCAGCCAGCGCAGACAGCATTCTAGCGACTGACCACCGCCTCCTGCCCCGACCACCATGCCCAACCTCCCACCGCTCCCCGTTGTTGCTGGCCTGCTGGTCACCGCCATCTCGTTGATGGCCAGCGCTCCCACCGCCGCCCAGATCACCAGCCGCACCTCAGGGCCGGCATCGCAGACCACCGCCGGTGGCCTCATCACCTCGGCCGAGGGCCTCTCACCCAAGGTCAACCCCGAAGTCAACGAGACGGCCCTGCTCATTTCGGCCGGTCAGACGGAGAAGGCCCGCGCAACCATCGCGCGGCGACTGCAAGAGAGGCCGCGCGACCCGCAGTGGCGCTTTCTGCGCGGGGTCTTGGCCGCCCAGGAGGGCCAGACCGAGGCCGCGATCGTGGAGTTCGAGTCCCTCACCCAGGCATTTCCAGAGCTGGCCGAGCCCTACAACAACCTCGCTGTGCTTCACCTGCGCCAGGGCAGAACCCGCGAGGCCCGCGAGGCCCTCGAGCGGGCGATCCTCAACCGCCCCGACTATGGCCTCGCCTATGAGAATCTCGGCGACCTTTATTCCCGCCTTGCACGCGAGGCCTACACCGATGCGGCCCGCCGCAAAGGCAGCACGGCCTACGCACCCGCCAAGCGCGATCACCTGCGGGCGATGCCCGCTGGACCCGGCCAGCCCGCCAGCCGATAATCGCGGCCGCGGCGAGGTCGCAGCGGATGCCCTTCCGGTTTTATTCAACCCACCCTTAGAAAGTCACCCATGGTCGAGCTCAACACCAATCACGGACGCATCGTGGTCAAACTCCACGCCGACAAGGCCCCGGTCACCGTCGACAACTTCAAGTCGTATGTCCGCAGTGGCTTCTACGACGGCACCATCTTCCACCGAGTCATCGGCAACTTCATGATCCAGGGCGGCGGCTTTGAGGTTGGCATGAAGCAAAAGGCCACCCAAGCCCCGATCAAGAACGAGGCCGACAATGGTCTGAAAAACAAGCGCTACACCTTGGCCATGGCCCGGACCAACGATCCGCACTCGGCCACGGCCCAGTTCTTCATCAATGTGGTCGACAACGACTTCCTCGACTTCACCTCGCCCACCCCCAGCGGCTGGGGCTATGCGGTGTTTGCCGAGGTGGTCGAGGGCCAGGATGTCGTTGATGCCATCAAGGGAGTGCGCACCGGCAATTCCGGCTTCCACCAAAACGTTCCGCTGGAGCCGGTGGTCATCGAAAGCGCCAAGCTGCTGTGATCGTTCTTCGCGCAGAAGACACGGCCCTCTTCTGCTCCGACCAGCACCTCTCGGGCTCTCCGGAGTCTGCCAAGAGTCTGGAGGCCTGCTTTTTGGCTTGGCTGGGGCGCGAGCTCAGCGAGCGCCAGCCCCAGTGGCTCTTTCTGGTGGGCGACCTCTTCGAGGCATGGGTGGGCGACGACCTGCTCGAGAGCGACGAGGGGCGCGCCTTCCAGCCGAGCTTTGAGCCCCTGCGCCAGCTGCTCGCCGACTACCGCGCTGCGGGTGGGCAGGTGATCTGGATTGCCGGCAACCGCGACTTTCTGCTTCAAGAGCGGGCCTGCAAGGCGCTGGGCGCCGATGCACGGCCCCAGGGCGTGGCCGTGGAACACAACCGCCTTGGACGGATCTGGGTGCTGCATGGCGACACCCTCTGCACCGAGGACCGCGCTTACCAGCGGTTTCGCTGGCTGTCCCGACGGCGAACCATTCAGGCGATCTTTCTCGCCCTCCCCCGACGGCTTCGCCTGGCGATCGCGCGACGGCTGCGCGCCCACAGCATGGCCAAGTATGGATCGCTGTCCGGCGCGAGCATGCCCTGGGCCGATGTGACCGAGCAGGCATGCGACCGGGAATTCATCCAACGCAAGGCACGCACCCTCATCCATGGCCACACGCATCGGCCCGGCTGCCACCGCCATCGGCGCGGCATGCGCTGGGTACTGCCCGACTGGCGGACCGAGGGCGATGCAGTCTCGGGCGGGGGCCTCTGGCTGGGGCCTCAGGGCTTGTCGTGGCGCGTGTTCTCGTCCGACCCCGATGCGGCCCGGCCGAGCTGGGCGGAGAGCGCCTCGACCTGAGCCTTCTGCGCCTTGAGCTCGTCCATGAGCTGGTGCAGCAACACGTCGAGTGGGTCGGGCTGATCGGGCGAGACCCCATAGGCCCGAAAGCCAGTGGCGGGATCCCCAAAGGGCAGTGGCTCGGCATGGGCCTCCTGGCCCACCACCCGGGCAGGAATCCCAATGGCGGTGGCGCCCGCGGGCACGGCCCGAACCACCACAGCATTGGAGCCGATGCGGGCACCGGCACCCACCGTGAACGGCCCGAGCACCTTCGCCCCCGCACCCACCACCACCCCCACCTCGAGGGTGGGATGGCGCTTGCTGCCCTTGACGAGTGAGGTTCCCCCGAGGGTCACCCCCTGATAAATCGTGCAGTCATCCCCAATCTCCGCCGTCTCGCCAATGACCACGCCATGCCCATGGTCGATGAAGACCCGGCGCCCGAGCTGTGCACCCGGATGGATTTCCACGCCCGTGAACAGCCGAGTGAGGTGGGCCAGGAAGCGGGCGAGCCAACGCAGCGGCGCAAAGCCCGTGCGCCAGAGGGCGTGGTTGAGCCGGTGCGACCAGAGCGCGTGCAATCCGGGATAGCAGGTGAGCACCTCGAAGCGGCCACGGGCGGCGGGGTCGCGCTCGAGGATGGCATCGATGTCTTCCAGGAATGGAATGGCCGAGGATGTCTTCGGCACTGGCGTCGGCGGTGGGGTATGCATCGCGGGAGACTATCAGGAGTTTTTAAGCGGGGACTTCCCCAGAGAGGACTTCTCCAGCGCAGTGCACAGGCCGCGCAGCATCTGCACCTCGTCCTCCAGGGGCGAGGCCCGATGCAGAAGGCGCAAGAGGCGCTCGGACATGCGGCCCGGCACCTCGGGATTGAAGTAGCCCGAGGCCTCGGCCAAACGCATCAGGTGATCGTGCAGGCCATGCACCGCGGCGGCGGCAGCCGGACGGGCCGTCGGCCGGCCCTGCCCACCCGTGGCGGGGCTGGGTGCCGGCACCGCAGCCTGCCGGCGGCACTCCTGGCGCAGCGAGAAGGCCACCAGCGAGACGGCCTGGGCAAGATTGAGCGACGAGAAGGCCGGGTTCACGTCCAGCCCACAGACATGGCTGCAGAGCATGAGCTCCTCGTTGGTCAGGCCCGAGCGCTCGGTGCCAAAGACCACCGCCACCCGGCCGCCCTCGCTCGATAACCCCATGGCAGATGAATCCACCGCAGGCGGATCCACGGCGTTGCGGAGCCCCGGTTCTGAGGCCGCCTGCGCCAGGGCCAGCAGCCCGGCCTCGAGCGACAGGCGCGGCGGCTCAAACTCCCTCGGCCGCGCGGTGAAGGCCAGGGACATCTGGGTGTCGGCCAGGGCCTCGCGCAAGGAAAGGATTCGGGCTCCGAGGCGCCAGGCCTCGGCGCCGGCTGCCAGGGCCTCGGCCTGCGGGTCGTGGCGCAGGGCATCGAGCGCCTCGGCGCTGCGTTCGTCTGTGCTCGCCAGCACCAGGCTGTCGGGGGCGGCCCCTGCCACGCCCAGCGCCCGGGCCACCGAGCCGACGTTGCCCGCATGGGTGGGGCCCACCAGCACGAACCGAACCCGCGACATCAGGCCCTGCAGGGCCGGCGCATCGGCGGTGGTGTGGCCGAAGGCCGCATTGGGTGGGGAGGGATGAAGTGACGACAAAAGGTAAACTCGCAGGCAGTTCTTTAAGTGATCGAAACCATGCATCCGATGCTCAACACGGCCGTGAAAGCCGCTCGGCGCGCAGGCGCCATTATCAACCGCGCAAGCCTCGAACTCGAGCGCGTGCAGGTCTCCCGCAAAAGCGGCAATGATTTCGTCACCGAAATCGACCGGGCCTGCGAGTCCGCCATCATCGAGGTGCTGGCCCAAGCCTATCCCGATCACTGTTTCCTGGGCGAAGAGTCCGGATACACCAACGCCCGCGGCGAGGTCATCGAGTCGCCCTGCGCCGCCAACACGCGCAACCTCTGGATCATCGACCCCCTCGACGGCACCACCAACTTCATCCACGGCCTGCCCATCTACGCCGTCTCCATCGGCCTGATGCAAGAGGGCAAACTCACCCAGGGCGTCGTCTACGACCCCAGCCGAGATGAGCTTTTCATGGCCAGCAAGGGCAAGGGGGCCTACCTCAACGATCGCCGACTGCGCGTCTCGCGCCAGGATCGAGTCGAGGAGTCCATGCTGGGCACGGGCTTTCCGTTTCGTCCCGACGACGACTTCGAGCTCTACAGCGCCATGCTGAAAAAATTCAGCAGCCGCCTGGCCAGCATTCGCCGCCCGGGTGCTGCTGCGATCGATCTCGCCTACGTGGCAGCAGGCCGCTTCGACGGCTTCTTCGAGATGGGCCTGATGCCCTGGGACGCTGCCGCAGGCGCTCTGCTGGTCACCGAGGCCGGAGGCTATGTGGGCAACTTCCAGGGAAATGAAGACTTTCTCTTCAGCGAAAATCTGATTGCGGCAACCCCGAAGGTCTTCGCGCAGATGGTCTCGCTGCTCTCGCCCTTCCAGCTCCACCCACCCCGCAAGGCTCCAGGCCTCAAGCCCGCCGATTGAATCCCGTCGATTGACGCCCACCGATCGATGACACTGGAAAGCCAGCCCGCCACGCCCCACACCCCGATGATGCAGCAGTACCTGCGCATCAAGGGCGAGCATCCCGATGCCCTGCTGTTCTATCGGATGGGCGACTTCTACGAGCTGTTCTACGACGATGCCGAGGTGGCCGCACGGGTCCTGGGCATCAGCCTCACCCAGCGTGGCCAGAGCGCGGGCCAGCCCATCACCATGGCGGGCGTGCCCGCGGTCAGTGCCGAGGCCTACCTTGCCAAGCTGCTGGAGGCCGGGCTCACGGTGGCGATCTGCGAGCAGGTGGGCGACCCCGCCACCAGCAAGGGGCCGGTCGAGCGCCGGGTGGTCCGCGTGGCCACGCCCGGCACCCTGAGCGAAGAGGGCCTCATCCCCGAGCGGGCCAGCGCCTGGCTGGCTGCCATCTCCCCCTGCGGCAGCGGCCTGGTGCTGCTCGATGTCTCCACCGGCGAGCTGCGCTGGCAGGCGCCCACCACGCCGAGCGAACTGGCCGATGCGCTCGGCCGAACCCAGCCCGCCGAGGTGCTGGTGCCCGAGGGCTTCGAGGCCCTGCCCCTCGCAGAGATCCCCACCCCGCGCCGCCTCTCGGCCTGGCAGTTCGACGGCCGCGAAGGCGTCGACCGACTCATGCAGCGGCTGTGCGTCTCGCGCCTCGAGGCCTTCGAGATCGCCCAGCACGCCCCCAGCATGGCCGCCCTGGGCGCCTTGCTCGCCTACGCCGAGCGCAGCCTCGGGCGACCACTCACCCACCTGCAGGCCCCCCAGGGCAGCCGACGGGCCCAGCACCTGGTGCTCGATGCGGTGGCTGTCCGCACCCTGGAGATCGTGCAGCCACTGCTGCCCGGCTCGGGGGGCCAGAGCCTCTTTGATTCGCTCGATCGCAGCCTCACCGCGCCGGGGGGCCGGCTGCTGCGCAGCTGGATGCTGGCGCCTCTGCTGTGCAACCGCGCGCTGGCCGCACGAGTCTCGGCCCAGCAGGCGCTGGGCCAAGGGCCCGAGAGCCCTCTGGCCCAGGTGCGGCAGCAGCTTCGCGGGCTGGGCGATCTCTCTCGCCTGCTCGGGCGTCTGGCCCTGGGGCAGGCACGGCCCCGAGACCTTCTCGCCATGGCGCGCAGCCTGGGGGTCTGTGGCCCCCTGGCCGAGACCATCGGGCATGGACCCAACGAGACACTCTCGCGCATCGCCGAGGCCCTGCGCTCTCCGGGCCTGGCCGAGGCCGCGCAACGCATCCAGGCCACCATCGCCGACGATCCCCCGATGCTGCTGCGCGATGGTGGGGTGATCCGCGCGGGCCTCGATGCCGACCTGGACGCACTGCGGCGGCTATCGCAAGACACAGGCGAGGCACTCCTGGCCCTCGAGGCCGAGGCCCGCGCCCAGAGCGGTATCCCGAACCTGCGCGTGGGCTTCAACGCCGTGCACGGCTACTACTTTGAAGTGACCAGCAGCCACCTCGAGAAAGTGCCGGTTCACTTCACCCGCCGGCAGACCCTCAAGAATGCCGAGCGCTTCATCACGCCCGAGCTCAAGGCCTTCGAGGACCAGGCGCTCTCGGCGCGCGACCGCTCCATCGCCCTGGAGAAGCAGCTCTTCGATGCGCTGATTGAGGCCCTGCTGCCCCACCTTGGAATCCTGCAGATCGCAGCCGAGGCTCTGGCCGAGGTGGATGCCCTGGCCGCGCTGGCCGAACTCGCCAGCCTGCCGCAGTGGGTCTATGCCGAAAGCAGCGAGGAGCCGCGCGTCGATATTGTGCAGGGCCGCCACCCGGCCATGGCGCTCTCGATGCCCGACTTCACCCCCAACGATGCCCTGCTGCACGAGGCGCGGCGGCTCATGGTGATCACCGGGCCGAACATGGGCGGCAAGTCGACCTTCATGCGCCAGACCGCGCTCATCGTGCTGCTGGCGCGCATGGGCTGCCCCGTGCCTGCGCAGCGCGCCTGCATTGGCCCCATCGACCGAATTTTCACCCGGCTGGGCGCCGCCGACGACCTCGCAGGAGGCCGCTCCACCTTCATGGTCGAGATGACCGAGGCAGCGCAGATCCTGCATCAGGCCGGCCCCGCCAGTTTGGTGCTGATGGACGAGGTGGGCCGAGGCACATCCACCCAGGATGGCCTGGCGCTGGCCCAGGCCATCGCCATTGCACTCTGCGAGAGCCGCCGCAGCCTGAGCCTCTTTGCCACCCACTACTTCGAGCTCACGGGCCTTGCCCATCGGCTGGAGGCCGCCGTGAATCTGCACAGCGTGGCGGTCGAGCACGGGGGCAGCATTCGATTCCTGCACCAAATCAATGAGGGTGCGGCCAGCCGCAGCTTTGGTCTGCAGGTGGCCAAGCTCGCCGGCCTTCCCGACGCGGTGATTCGCCAGGCCGAGCAGCTCGCCGAGGACTGGGCCCAGCGCGAGCGTTCCATGGGCCGGGCATCCAGCCCCCAGCTCGATCTCTTCTGACGCGAGGGTCTTTGCCGTGCACCGCCCCATCCAGAGCCCCACCCTGCCCCTGCCGCTCGATGCCCCCCTGCCCTGGCTGGGTGGACTGTCGGCCCGGGCCTTCATGCGCGACCACTGGCAGAAAAAGCCCCTCTTTGTGCCTGGGGCCTTCCCGGGCTTTGCCACGGCGCCCCAAGACCATTTGCCGATGTCGGTGTCGGAGCTTCTGGACTTGGCCCAGGGCACCGGCGATGCCGAGGACATCGAGCTGCCCGTGCGTTGGATTTCCGAGGGCCGCATGCGCTCGGGACCCCTGCGCCGCCCCCCGCCCCAGGGTCCTCGGGCCAAGCCCTTCAGCCTGCTGGTGCAGCAGACCAATGCCGCCAGCCTCGCCGCCGACCTCTTCCTCGACCACTTCCGCTTCATCCCCGAGGCACGGCTCGACGACCTGATGGTGAGTCTGGCCAATGCGGGCGGTGGTATTGGCGCCCACGTCGACAGCTACGACGTGTTTCTCATTCAAGGCGAGGGCGAGCGCCTCTGGGAGACCGCAGCGACCTTCGATCGCAGCCTCGCGCCCAGCCAAGACCTGCGGGTGCTGGCGAAGTTTGTTCCCGAATGGCAGGCCCACTGCAAGCCGGGCGACCTCCTGTATCTGCCCCCCGGCATCGCGCATCGGGGCACAGCCACGACCGACGGCTGCACGACCCTGTCGGTGGGCTTTCGCACCGCCAGCCCACAGCATCTGCTGGAAGAAGCCATGATGGCCAAGGCCGAGTCGATGGCAGACATGGCCGAGGCCACCACCGGGCTGGGCGAATCCGCCTGGAGGGATCCGGGCCTGCTGCCCAGCGATTCGGCGGGTGAGGTGCCCAGCAGCATGCAGGAGTCCCTGGTGGCCCAGATTCGGGCGCGCATGCCCACCACCGAGGAGCTGCTGCGTGGCATCGCCCTGGGCCTCTCCTCCCCGCATCCCGATGTCCATGCCCCACCCTTTGAGCCTCCGCGCGACTGGCGGCAGTGCCTGCGCAGCCCCAAGCCCAGACACCATCTGCGGCTAGCCCCCGGCGTGCGGATGTTGCATGCCTCGGGCACCTGGGTCATCCACGGGCAGCCCCTGGCCGAGGTCTTGGGATGCAGCGAGGACGAGGCGCGTCGGGTTTCGCCCATCTGGTCGGTGCTGGCCGGCCGTCAGCCACTGTCCACCGAAGAACTTCGGCGCCGGATGGATGGTGCGGCTGGACTGCAAGACAGTGCAATCGAGTCATGGCTGGGCGCCCTGTTGGCCCAAGGCCTGGTGCTGCTGCTCAAGCAGGAGCTCCCAAAATATTCCGTGGATTCGCTACACTCTTGGCACGCGCAAGCGTAATTCGTGCAATCCCCACCTTACTTTGGAACTGACATGACCAAGACCCTGATCGCCGTTTCGATGATGACCCTCGTTCTCGCCGCCTGCGGCAAGAAAGAAGAGGCTGCTGCTCCCGCCGCTCCCGCACCTGCTGCTGCTCCCGCTGCCGCTCCCGCAGACGCTGCTGCTCCCGCCGCCGCTCCTGCTGCTGCTCCTGCAGACGCTGCTGCTCCTGCTGCCGCTCCCGCGCCCGCCAAGCAGTAAGTTGTCCTCGGCCGTCTAGGCCCTCGCCGCCCAGTGTGCCCCTCGGGGTCCTGGGCGGTTTTGTTTTTTCTAAATCACCGTCCAGGGCAGGCCGCTGGAGGCCTCGGCGATGGCGAAGCGATCGCCCAACGCGAGATGTTCCACGGCAGATCGCACATGGTCGGGTGAATTGTTTTTCTGACTCAGATGGCCCGCCACGATCGTGTGCAGACCATCGTGCAGACACGACTCCAGAAGATCTGCCGCCTGGCGATTGGAGAGATGGCCATAGTCTCCCGCCACCCGGGCCTTGAGTTTCGGCGGATACTCCCCCCGCTGCAGCATTTCGAGATCGTGGTTGAACTCGAGCAGCAATGCCCGACATCCCTGAAACGCCTCGGTGAGCATGGCGCTGCCCATCCCCAGGTCGGTTACAACCCCCAGCCGTGCCTCGCCCGCATCCACCCGATAGGCCACCGGCTCACGGGCATCGTGGCAGACCGGCACCGGCAAGATCGACAGGCCACAGAGGTCAAAGGACTGTTCGGGCTTCACGAACACCAGTTCGGCACCGCGCAGGCTGTCGGCCGGCGCCGCGTGGTGGGTTCCGTGGGTCAGGAAGACTGGGAGTCCCGTGGCCCTGGCCAAGGCACCCACGCCGCCCAGATGATCGCCGTGCTCGTGGGTCACCAGGATGAAGTCGAGATCGCGGGCCAGGAGGCCATGGCCCTGGAGACGAAGCTCCAGCTCCTTGAGGGTGAGGCCGCAATCGATGAGGCCCCGCAGTGGGGTGCCGGAATCGGCTCCCCACTCCAGCAGGAGGGCGTTGCCCTCGCTGCCGCTGCCGAGGCAGGAAAAACGAAGGCCCGCCGCAATGGGCGGTGCCGTCACTGGAACTGCTCGTTCAGAACGATGAGCATGCGGTCGGCGTTGGCATCTTTGCCCACATCGCCGCCGGTCGAGGAGCGAACCTGAACGCGGGTGGTGGCATCGCCCGAACGCAAGACCTGAAGCTGGTAGAGCTTGGCCGAGGTGGGCTCGTCGCTGGCAAAGAGCCGGCCGAAGAATCCGGTCTTCTTCTCGGAGTCGAGGCTTGGGTCGCGATAGCGCACGTAGTAGATGCCCTTGGCGCGATCGCGGTCGTCGATGGTCATGCCCAGACGGTCGATCGCCAGACCGACCCGACGCCAGGCATCGTCGAAGGGCTCGCGCAGTTCAATCAGGGATCCCTTCTCAGAGCGCGTGAGCGTGGCCAGTGAGGCTCCCTTGGCGCCAGCGGTGAGCAGGGACTTCGACTCGGTCTCGCTCGCACCGAGCTTCAGCATGATGCGGCGAAGGAAGGTGTCCTCGAGCTGGGGATCGGAGGGACGATTGGTCCAGGTGGTGCGGGCGTCGGAGCCCCCTTCCTTGGCGATCTCCACGAGGCCGCGGTGGGCGATGGTGATCTCGGTCTGGCCCGCACTGCGGCGCTCCAAGCGGGTGCGGAAGCGGTCGCGTTCTCCGGTGTCGTAGATGCGGTCGAGCAGGCTGCCCACCGTGCGACGGATGAAGTCCTGCGGCAGCTTGGCCTTGTTCTCGGCCCAGTCGGTTTCGATCAGGCCGATCTCGGGCTGTTCCACGGCGAGCTCAAAGCCCTGGTCGAGCCAGAACTGGCGCAGCACCGGGTAGAGCTTGTCGGCGGGCTCGTTGATGAGAAGCACGCGACGGCCAGGCACGCCCTCGAGGGTCATGCGCTGGCTGACGGGCAGCACGCCCGACTCGGCCGTTGGGGCACCGGCTGCGGGTGCTGCCAGGCCTCCGCCCGCGCGTTGGAAATCGGACTGCCGGGCCACACCCGAGGCGGGCACCGAAAAGCGGCTGTTGGCCTGCGGCGTGATCAGGTCGGGTGGAACCTCCAGGCCCTTGGATTCCCGGGGCTTTGCGCCGCGATAGTCGACCTCATTGGCCGACGGAATGCTGCTGCATCCGGCGGCAAACACGACGGCCAGCACCAAGGCGGCGGCCGTGGCGGGGGAACGCGAGGGGAAAACAACCATCAGATCACTCCTTGTTCGGAAAGGGCCTGCTCAACCGCAGACTGTACCGCGTTCGAGGGGGGAACCAAAGGAAGCCGAATGCCGCCTGGCATGCGGCCCATGCGGTGCAGGGCCCACTTCACTGGAATGGGATTGGCCTCGAGGAACATGGCCTTGTGCAGCGGCAAGAGCGCCCGATTTCGGCGCGCCACTTCGGCCGCATTGCCCGCCAGCGCGAGCGTGCAAAGCTCGGCCATCGCCCGAGGCACCACGTTGGCGGTCACGGAAATATTGCCGGCGCCGCCCATGAGCATGAGCAGCGGGGCTGTCGGGTCATCGCCGCTGTAGACCGTGAAATCGGCCGGCGCATCGCGCAGCAGCCACTGGCCACGCTCGAGATTGCCGGTGGCGTCTTTGATGCCGACGATGTTGGGGATCTGGGCCAGCGCGATGGTGGTCTCGTGGGCAATGTCGGCCACGGTGCGTCCCGGCACGTTGTAGAGGATGTGCGGCATGGGAACGGCCTCGGCAATGGCCCGGAAGTGCGCCAGCAGTCCAGCCTGGGTGGGCTTGTTGTAATACGGCGCCACCTGGAGCGAGGCATCGGCACCCAGACGCTGGGCCTCGCGGGTGAGCTCGATGGCCTCGGCGGTGGAGTTGGCGCCGGTGCCCGCAATCACCGGGATGCGGCCTGCCGCCTGCTCGACGGCGACACGGATCAGCTCCAGGTGCTCTGGCACATCCACGGTGGGAGATTCGCCGGTGGTGCCCACCGCCACGATGGCGTGGGTGCCTTCGACGATGTGCCAGTCGATGAGCCGACGATAGGCGTCGTAGTCGATCTGGCCGTCGTCGTGCATGGGGGTCACGATGGCAACAAGGCTGCCGCGGGGTGCGAGGAACAGGGTGCTCATGGGGGTGGGGGCAGACGAGGGGGGGTTGGAGAGTCGAGTGAAAGAGGTCGCTGCGATCAACGAGGCAGGCGCAGGCCCAGCGTGGTGCGCACTTCCTGAAGGGTCTGTTGTGCCACGGCTCGGGCCTTCTCGGCACCGCGAACGAGCATGGACTCCACCGCCGCCGGATCGTCGAGGAAGGGCTGGGCCCGAGCTCGAAAGCCATCTTGTTCGGCGACCACGGCCTCAATGAGCGGGGTCTTGCATTGGATGCAGCCGATGCCTGCCCGAGTGCAGCCCTCCTGCACCCAGGCGCGCGTCTCGCTCGAGGAATAGACCTGATGCAGGGGCCAGACGGGGCATTTCTCTGGGTTGCCCGGGTCGGTCTTGCGCACGCGGGCAGGGTCGGTGGGCATTTTGCGGATCTTGTCGTTGACGGCGTCGGGCGACTCTCGCAGGCCCAAGGTGTTGCCGTAGCTCTTTGACATCTTCTGGCCATCGAGGCCCGGCATCTTCGATGCGGGCGTCAGGAGCGCCTGGGGCTCCACCAGCAGGCTGCGCACGATCGGCTCGCCGTGGGTGTTGGTCTTGCCGGTCTGGCCATAGAGGTGATTGAAGCGGCGCGCCACCTCGCGGGTGAGCTCGATGTGCGGCACCTGGTCCTCGCCCACCGGCACCTGCTGCGCACCATAAATCAGGATGTCGGCCGACTGCAGCAAGGGATAGCCCAGAAAGCCATAGGTGGAGAGGTCTTTGCCGCTCAGTTTTTCCTGCTGGTCTTTGTATGTGGGGACGCGCTCCAGCCAAGACAGCGGGGTGACCATCGAGAGCAAGAGGTGCAGCTCGGCGTGCTCGGGCACCTGGCTCTGCGCAAACACGACCGCCCGGGCGGGGTCCACACCCGCAGCCAGCCAGTCGATCACCATGTCGAGGCTGTGGGCAGAAATCTGCGAGGGGTCGTCGTATTGGGTGGTGAGGGCGTGCCAGTCGGCCACAAAGAAAAAGCACTCGTGGGTGCTTTGCAGTGCAAGCCAGTTTTTCAGGACCCCATGGTAGTGGCCTAGGTGCAGAGCACCGGTGGGTCGCATTCCGGACACCACGCGAAGCGGGCGGTCGGGGGAGGCCGGTGCAGCGGGTGCTGCGGGGGTGGTCGGGATCATGTCGGGGGAAAGAAGCCAGCAGCCGGGAGTCTAGCAGGGCAAGGCCGCTCGATCTGAGGACTCAGGCCCGGGAAAACCACTCCGGGCGGCTGGCCCAGACCGGCAGCGTGGCATCCGGCAGCGGCGGCGCCATGCCCACATCGAACCGGCTCTCCTGCACGCTGTGGAAATCGCTCCCACGGCTGGCAGCAAACCCCTGCTCGACCGCAATGCGTTGGTATCGGCGGGTCTCTTCGCGGCTGTGGCTGCCGGTGGCGACCTCGATCGCATGGCCGCCCAGGGCCCGAAACTCTTGGAGCAAGGCCCAGTGGGCGGTGGCACTAAGCCGATAACGGGCCGGGTGCGCCAAGACCGGTACACCGCCAGCGGCCTGGATCCAGCCCATAGCATCGGACAGCCGTGCCCACTCCTGCGGCACGTAGCCGGGCTTGCCGGGCGTGAGGAAGCGATCAAAGACCTCCTGGGTGTAGCTGCAGACGCCCCTGGCCACCAGGGCTCGCGCAAAGTGGGCACGCCCGATCAGGTTGGGGTTGCCGGCATAGGACATCGCCTCATCGAGGACCGACGGCAGGCCATGGGCCATGAGCTCGGCGTCGATGCGCCGCGCGCGCTCGTGGCGGCTCGCCTGCATGGCGCGCAGGGTATCTCCCATGGCGGGATGGTCGGGGTCGAAGTCGAGGCCGACCAAGTGCAGGGTCTCGCCGCCCCAGCTCACAGAGATCTCCACTCCGCTCAGCACGGGCAGCCCGAGATCGGCCCCCGCCTCGAGAAACTCGGGCAGACCATCGAGGGTGTCGTGGTCGGTGAGAGCAAGCAGGCTCGCCCCGTGCTCGACCCCGCGCGCAACCAACTCGGCCGGGGCCATGACCCCGTCCGAGGCGCGGGAGTGCATGTGCAGATCCACATTAAGATCGTGGGGATGCAGCACTGGATTTGGAAGTGAGACGGCGGTGCCCATGCTCGCCATTTTCCTCCGTTTCGTGCCTTTTCGCAGGATTCCCATCGCCGCCAAGGAGATCGCCGATGCCCACCTTTGAATTCGATGGCCACCGGCCAAACATCGACCCCAGCGCCTGGGTTGCCCCCGGGGCGCAGGTGATCGGGCGGGTGGTGCTCGGGCCTCAAAGCAGCGTCTGGTTCAACGCCGTCATGCGCGGCGACAACGAGCCCCTGATTCTGGGGGCGGGCAGCAATGTGCAAGACGGCGCCATCGTTCACACCGATGTGGGCCTGGTGGTGGACATCGGCGAGCGCGTCACGGTGGGGCATCAGGCCATGCTGCACGGCTGCCGTGTGGGGCATGGAAGCCTCATTGGGATGCAGGCCACCCTGCTCAATGGCTGCCAGATCGGCCAACGCTGCCTGATCGCTGCGGGGGCCTTGGTCACGGGCGGTACGGTGATTCCCGACGACTCGATGGTGATCGGGCGACCCGGCAAGGTGCACCGTCCCCTCACCGACGCCGAGCGCGCCATGCTGGCCGCCTCGGCCCAGGGCTACATCGACAAGGCCGTGGTCTTCGCCCACAGCCTTCGGGCCATCGCATGAGTCAGAACCAGAGCGCCAGCGCCCTGATCGGGCGGGAATCCGACGTGCTGGTCAAGCTGCTCTTTCACAAGGCAGGGGTGCGGGCGCACTTCGTGCGGCTGGGCGAATCTTGGGGTGGCGTGGTGCAGCGGCATCCCGACCTGCCCACCTCGGGGCAAGCGCTCCTGGGCGAGATGACTGCTGCCGCTGCCCTGCTCTCGGCCTCGCTGAAGTACGACGGGGCAGTGGTTCTACAGATCCATGGCGACGGGCCCCTGCGGCTGGCGGTGGCCGAGTGCACCTCGGGGCTCACCGTCCGCGCCACAGCGCGGCCCTCCGACGCACCGTGGCCAGATCATCCGCGCGGCATGTCCGATCTGGTGAATGTTCACGGCAAGGGCCGCTTCAGCCTGGTGCTCGACCCCCAGGTCGACCACCAGCAGCCGTATCAAAGCATCGTCTCGCTCGAGGGCGAGACCCTGGCCGAGACCCTGGCGGGCTACATGCACCAGTCCGAGCAGATCCCCAGCCGCTTCTGGCTGCACGCAGAAGGAGGCTCTGCGGCCGGCCTTCTGCTCCAGCAGATGCCGCCCGAGGGGGGCCATGCCCACGCACTGCCCAAGGCCGAGCAGGCTGAGCGGGCCGAATCCTGGGAGCGCCTCTGCATGCTGGCCGACACGCTGTCGGCCGACGAGCTCCATCGGGTCCCCGCGCTGGACCTGCTGCACCGCCTGTTCTGGGAAGAGGCCCCGCGCGTGATTGAGGAGCCCCGAGCACCCCGGTTCTTCTGTCCATGCAGCCGGGCACGGGTGGGCCGCATGCTCAGCGGCCTGGGACGCGACGAGATCGACAGCATCCTGGCCGAGCGGCAGGGTGTGGTCGAGGTGGGATGCGATTTCTGCAACACCCACTACCGCTTCGATGCGGTGGACTGCGCGCGGCTGTTTATGGATTCTTCGGTGGGGATCCCGACAGCCCCCGGTCCGCAGTCGACCCAGTAGAGGGCCCCGGGGTCGGGGTCACGTACTGCACAAAGGGCTCGCCCGGCCGCACAAGACCCATCTCGTAGCGGGCCCGCTCCTCGATGGCCTCGGTGCCCGATTGAAGGTCTCCGATCTGCGCCTGCACTCCCCGGATGCTCTGCTCCAACTCTTCATTCGCTGCCCGGCGCTCATCGAGCTCGGCACGCAGCGCCTCGGCATCGCGTGCCCCGCCCTCGCCGAGCCAGAGCATGGCCTGCAGCGAGAGCAGAACCACAAGCAGCACCGCGGGAATCCAAGGCACTCGGCGGGCCCGGTCAAGCCCCGCAAACAGCGGCGCAAGCCAGACGCCCGCCCTTCCAGCCTCGAGGCCCTCACGCAGCCCGAGGGCGAGCCGACGCAGGGCCTGAAGGCGCGACGGCCGCGGGGACCTCTTAGGCCGTGCGGCCGCGGAGCTGGTAGAACGCTTCAAAGCCAGGGTAGTGCGCGCTGGGGCCGAGATCCTGCTCAATGCGCAGCAGCTGGTTGTATTTGGCGGTGCGGTCGGCCCGCGAGAGCGAACCGGTCTTGATCTGCAAGGCGTTGCTGCCCACGGCGAGGTCGGCGATCGTGGCGTCTTCCGACTCTCCCGATCGATGCGAGACCACGGCCGTGTAGCCCGCGCGCTTGGCCATCTCGATGGCGGCGAAGGTCTCGGTCAGGGTACCGATCTGATTGATCTTGATCAGGATGGAGTTGGCCACGCCCTGGTCGATGCCTTCTTTCAGGATGCGGGTGTTGGTGACAAAGAGATCGTCGCCCACGAGCTGAACCTTGCGGCCCAGCTTCTGGGTGAGGTCTGCCCAGCCTGCCCAGTCGTCCTCGGCGCAGCCGTCCTCGATGCTGATGATCGGGTACTTGTCGCACCAGGTGGCCAGGAGGTCGGCAAAGCCCGAGGCGGGCAGCTTCAGACCCTCGCCCTCGAGGTGGTAGAGGCCGCCCTTGTAGAACTCCGAGCTGGCGCAGTCGAGGCCCAGCACGATCTGGCGCCCCGGCTCAAAGCCTGCCTTTTCGATGGCCTCGAGGATGAGCTGGATGGCAGCCTCGTGGTTGGCCACATTGGGGGCAAAGCCGCCCTCATCGCCCACGGCCGTGGACATGCCCTTGGCGTGGATGATTTTCTTCAGACTGTGGAAGACCTCGGCCCCCATGCGCAGGGCCTCGCGGAAGGTCGGTGCTCCAGCAGGGATGATCATCAGCTCCTGGAGATCCAGGTTGTTGTTGGCATGGGCACCGCCATTGATGATGTTCATCATCGGCACCGGCAGCGACATTCCTGCCGAACCGCCCAGATAGCGGTAGAGGGGCAGGCGGGCCTCGGCAGCGGCCGCATGGGCCACCGCCATCGAGACTGCGAGCATCGCATTGGCGCCCAGGCGCGACTTGTTCTCCGTGCCATCGAGCTCAATCATCGTTCGGTCGATGCCGGCCTGCTCATGGGCATCCAGGCCCAGGAGGGCTTCGGCGATCTCGCCCTCGATGTGCTCCACCGCCTTGGTGACGCCCTTGCCCAGATAGCGGGCCGGATCTCCGTCGCGCAGCTCAATGGCTTCGCGGGTTCCGGTGGAGGCACCGCTGGGCACAATGGCCCGGCCGGTCACGCCGGTCTCGAGCACCACCTCGCACTCAACGGTGGGGTTGCCGCGGCTGTCGAGGACTTCACGTCCGATGAGATCAATGATGGCGGTCACTGCAGGGCTCCTTGAATGAGAAAAAATTAGGCGTTGAAATCGTCTTCGAGCCAGGGCTGGGATTTGGCCACGCGGTCGAGCGCCACGAGCTGCTCGAGCAATGCAGGCATCTTGGCCAGCGGCACGGCGTTGGGGCCATCGGAGAGCGCCTGGGCAGGGTTCGGGTGGGTCTCCATAAAGAGGCCTGCGACCCCGACCGCCACCGCGGCCCGAGAGAGCACCGGCACGAACTCCCGCTGCCCTCCGCTGCTGGTGCCCTGACCTCCCGGCAGCTGCACAGAGTGGGTCGCATCGAACACCACCGGGGCACCGGTCTCGCGCATGATGGCCAGACTGCGCATATCGCTCACGAGGTTGTTGTAGCCAAAGCTCACGCCCCGCTCGCAGGCGCAGAAGGAATCTGGGTTGAGGCCTGCCTCGGTGGCCGCCTCGCGGGCCTTGAGAATGACCTGCTTCATGTCGCTTGGCGCCAGGAACTGGCCCTTCTTGATGTTCACTGGCCTGCCGCTCTGGGCCACAGCACGAATGAAGTCGGTCTGGCGGCAGAGGAATGCCGGGGTCTGAAGCATATCGACCACCGACGCCACCTCGGGCACTTCGGACTCGGTGTGAACATCGGTGAGGATGGGCAGGCCCAGCTGGCTGCGGACCTTCTCAAGAATTTTTAGCCCCGCGTCCATGCCGGGGCCACGGAAGGATTTGCCCGAGGAGCGGTTGGCCTTGTCGTAGCTGGATTTGAAAATGAGAAAGATGCCGAGCTTCTCGCAGGCCTCTTTCAGGCGGCCGGCCGTCTCGATCTGCAGAGCCTCCGACTCGACCACACAGGGGCCGGAGATGAGAAAGAACGGCTCGCGGTTTCCAACCTCACGTCCGAGTAGCTTCATGCGGAATGCTCCTTTGCCTTTTGGCGCTCGATGGCCGCAGTGATGAATGACTGAAAGAGGGGGTGGCCACGGCGGGGGGTCGAGGTGAACTCGGGGTGAAACTGGACCGCCACGAACCAGGGGTGCACCGACTCCGGCAGCTCGACCATTTCGACGAGTTGCTCCACGGGGGTCTCGGAGGCAATGACAAGCCCCGCATCGCGCAGCCGCGATTTGTAGGCGTTGTTGACTTCGTAGCGGTGGCGATGCCGCTCGTAGACCTCGTTGCCATATATGCGCTGGGCGCGGGTGCCGGGGTGGATGGGGCAGCGCTGTGCGCCCAGGCGCATGGTTCCGCCCAGATCCGATTCCTCGCTGCGGGTCTGACGGCTGCCATCGGCGTCCTGCCACTCAGTGATGAGGCCCACCACCGGGTGGGGTGACGCGGGGTTGAACTCGGTGGAGTTGGCCCCCGCAAGCCCCGCCACATGGCGGGCGAACTCGATGACGGCGAGCTGCATGCCCAGGCAGATGCCGAGGTAGGGGATGCGGCGCTCGCGGGCAAATTGGATGGCGCGGATCTTGCCCTCGGTGCCCCGCAGACCAAAGCCCCCGGGGACCAGGATGGCGTCGTAGCTGGCCAGGGCCTCCAGCCGCTGCACATCGCCGTCTTGGAGCAGCTCGGAGTCGAGGTAGTCGATCTGCACGCGGCTTTCGGTGTGCAGGCCGGCGTGAATGAGGGCCTCGGAGAGCGATTTGTAGGATTCGGTGAGGTCGACGTATTTGCCGACCATCGCGATGCGCACGGTGCGCTGGGGATTCTCCAGGCGCGAGATGAGTTGATCCCACTCGCGCAGATTGGCCTCGGGCACCGAGAGCCCCAGGGCCTCGCAGATGAGCGCATCGGCCTTCTGCTCCCAGAGCATGCGGGGAATGCGATAGATGCTGTCGACATCGGCCACCGAGATCACTGCCTCCATGGGCAGATTGGAGAAGAGCGAAATCTTCTCGCGCTCGTCTTGGGGAATGGGCCGATCGGCCCGGCAGAGCAGCAGATTGGGGCTGATGCCGATCTCGCGCAGCTTTTGCACCGAGTGCTGCGTGGGCTTGGTCTTGAGCTCGCCGGCCGAGGCGATGAAGGGCACGAGGGTTAGGTGCACAAAGCAGCTGCTTTGTCGGCCGTTGCGCAGACTGAGCTGTCGGATGGCTTCCATAAAGGGCAGAGATTCGATGTCGCCCACGGTGCCGCCCACTTCCACGATGGCAACGTCGACCTCCTCGGGGGTGCCCACCCGGGCGCCGCGCAGGATGAAATCCTGAATTTCATTGGTGATGTGGGGAATGACCTGAACGGTCTTGCCGAGGTACTCCCCGCGACGCTCTTTGCGCAGCACGGAGTCGTAGATCTGTCCGGTGGTGAAGTTGTTGGACTTGCGCGAGCGCGAGTCGGTGAAGCGCTCGTAGTGGCCGAGATCCAGGTCGGTCTCGGCGCCGTCTTCGGTCACAAAGACCTCCCCGTGCTGGAACGGGCTCATCGTGCCGGGGTCGACGTTGAGGTAGGGGTCCATCTTGATGATGGTGACCTTCAGGCCGCGCGACTCGAGCAGTGCGCCCAGCGAGGCCGAGGCGATGCCCTTGCCCAGCGATGAGACGACCCCTCCGGTAACAAACAAAAACTTCGGCATACCAGCTTTCTGTGATGGGTTCTTTTAAAAATGCACGGGGCAGCCCGTCTTGGACTGCAGAAATTCGGCGCTCACGCCAGGGGCCAGCTCTAGGCAAGCCAGGCCCTGGGGGGAGACTTCCAGCACCCCAAGGTCGGTGATGATGAGATCGACCACCCCCTGGCCCGTGAGGGGCAGGGTGCACTGCGGCAGGATCTTGAAATCCTCGCTGCCGTCTTTTTTGGTGGCCACATGCTCCATGAGCACCACCACCCGACCCACGCCCGCCACGAGGTCCATGGCGCCCCCCATGCCCTTGACCATCTTGCCGGGGATCATCCAGTTGGCGAGATCTCCGCGGGCGGAGACCTGCATGGCCCCCAGCATGGCGATGTTGATGTGGCCACCCCGGATCATGGCAAAGGAGTCGGCACTCGAGAACACGGCCGAGCCCGGCAGGGTGGTGATGGTCTGCTTGCCCGCGTTGATGAGGTCGGCGTCGACCTCGGCCTCGGTGGGAAACGGGCCGATGCCCAGCAGGCCATTCTCGGACTGCAGCCAGACGCTGATGCCCTCGGGGACATGGTTGGCCACCAGGCCGGGAATGCCGATGCCCAGGTTCACGTAGTAGCCGTCGCGCAGCTCTTGGGCGGCGCGCTGAGCGATTTGATCTCGATTCCAGGGCATGGGCGCTCCTATGCCAAAGCGCGCACGGTGCGCTGCTCGATGGCTTTCTCGGGGGTGGCATTGAGCACGATGCGCTTTACAAAAATGCCAGGGGTATGGATTTCGTCGGGGTGGAGCTCGCCGTTCTCGACGATCTCCTCGACCTCGGCGATGGTCATGCGGCTGGCCGTGGCCACATTGGGATTGAAATTGCGCGAGGTGTAGCGATAGACCAGGTTGCCCGCACGGTCGGCCTTCCAGGCCTTGACTAGGGATACATCCGCAAAGAGGCTGCGCTCCATGATGCAGGTCTTGCCGTTGAACTCGCGGTGCTCTTTGCCCTCGGCCACCACCGTGCCCACCCCGGTGGCGGTGAAGAAGGCCGGGATGCCGGCCCCGCCCGCCCGCAGCTTTTCCGCCAGGGTCCCCTGGGGGGTGAATTCCAGCTCGAGCTCGCCCGCCAGGTACTGACGCTCGAACTCTTTGTTCTCGCCCACATACGACGAAATCATTTTCTTGATCTGACGCGAGGCCAGTAATAGGCCCAGGCCCTTGCCATCGACCCCGGCGTTGTTGCTGATGACGGTGAGGCCACGGGCACCGTGGTCGCGCACCGCCTGGATGAGTGCCTCGGGGATGCCGCAGAGCCCGAAGCCACCCACGGCCAGGGTCTGGTGGTCTTGCAGCACATCGGCCAGGGCTGCAGCCGCGGTGGGGTAAAGCTTATTCATGGGATCTCCGGCGGCGCACCGTAAAATGCGGCCCAATTTCAACGCATCAACCCCATAGTGTAACGAGGAGCCACCCATGCCAGAGAACCTTTCTCAAGCCGAACGCGAGTCGATGGAGTTTGATCTGGTGATCGTGGGCGGGGGGCCGGCCGGCCTGGCCGCCGCCATTCGCGCCAAGCAGCGGGCGGCCGAGCGCGGGCAGGAGGTGTCGGTCTGTGTGCTGGAGAAGGCCGGCGAGGTCGGTGCCCACATCCTCTCGGGTGCGGTGATGGACCCCATCGCCCTCAATGAACTGATGCCCGACTGGAAGGCTCAGGGCGCCCCGCTGCACACCCCCGTCACCGAAGACCAGTTCATGTTTCTGTCGGAGACCGGCGCACGCTCGGTGCCCCACTGGATGCTGCCCGGCTGCTTCAAGAACGAGGGCAACTATGTGGTGAGCCTGTCCGATGTGGTGAAGTGGCTGGGGGCCCAGGCCGAGGCCCTGGGGGTGGAAATTTATCCGGGCTTTGCCGCTGCCGAGGTGCTCTTCGATGCCTCCGGTGAGCGCGTGGTGGGGGTGGCCACCGGAGACATGGGGCTGGACCGCAGCGGAAACCCTGGTCCGCATTACCAGCGCGGCATGGCCCTGCTGGGCCGCACCACCCTCTTTGCCGAGGGTGCCCGCGGGCATCTGGGCAAGCAACTGATTGCCAAATACGGCCTGGACCGCAATGCCGACCCCCAGAGCTACGGCATCGGCCTCAAAGAACTCTGGGAGGTGCCGGCCGAGAAGTCCAAGCCCGGTCGGGTGGTGCACACCGCCGGCTGGCCGCTCTCCAGCGACACCTACGGCGGCTCCTTCCTCTACCACCTGCAGGGCAACCGAGTGGCGGTGGGCTTCGTGGTGGGCCTCAATTACAAAAATCCCTGGCTCTCGCCCTTCGAGGAGTTCCAGCGCTACAAGACCCACCCGGCCATTCGGGCCGAGCTCGAGGGTGGACGTCGAATTGGCTATGGGGCCCGGGCCATCACGGCCGGTGGCCTCAACAGCCTGCCCGAGCTGACCTTCCCTGGCGGCGCCCTCATCGGCTGCGATGCCGGCTTTCTCAACGCATCGCGCATCAAGGGCAGCCATGCCGCCATCAAGTCGGGCATGCTGGCGGCCGATGCGGCCGTGGATGCACTGGCCGAGGGCTCCGAGCAGATCGATCTCCAGGCCTACCCCGAGGCCTTCAAAAACAGCTGGCTTCACGACGAGCTGCACCGGGCCCGCAATTTCAAGCCCGCCATGGCCAAGGGCCTCTGGGTGGGCACGGCCCTGGTGGGCATCGACCAGGTCCTGTTCCAGGGCAAGGCCCCCTTCACCCTGCACACCCAGAAGCCCGACCACGCCTATCTGGAGCCTGCGGCCCAGCACAGCCCCATCGTCTATCCCAAGCCCGATGGCAAGCTCACCTTCGACCGCCTCTCCTCGGTGTTCTTGTCGGGCACCAACCACGAGGAAGACCAGCCCTGCCACCTGACCCTGCGCGACGAGGCTCGCCCGGTGGCCATCAACCTCGCCACCTACGCGGGCCCCGAGGCCCGCTACTGCCCGGCCGGGGTCTATGAATATTTGGATGGGGCGGGCAACCCGGTCAGCAGCCCTGCCGAGGGGGCCAGTCTGCGCATCAACGGCCAGAACTGCGTGCACTGCAAGACCTGCGACATCAAGGACCCCACGCAGAACATCGTGTGGGTGACGCCGCAGGGCGGCGAGGGGCCGGTCTACACCGGGATGTAAGCCCTCAGCCGGGGGCTGCCGCCCTCGACCCCCACCTTCAGGCCATGAGCACAGGCTCCTGGCGCCAGACAGCCCAAAGGGTTCGCAGCAGCAGGCCTGCGATCAGCAGGCTTGCCCAGGCCAGGGCCACGGCCTGCAGCCCCACCAGGCCAGGGTGCTGGGAAAAGTGCCCATAGGCGAGCACCGTCGCGGCAAAGGCCGCGCTGGGAAAGCTCAGGGCCCAAGAAGGCAGACCAAAGGGCAGGCGAATCCAGCGGGGTGCCTGGGTCAGCAAAAAGAGGGCGAAAAAGAGGGCCAGACCAAACAAGGCCTGCCCTGCCCCATCGAGCGGCAGGAGCAGGGTTGGGGTGGAGACCAAAGCGGGGGCCAGAACGGGAGTGGCCAAGGCAGGCGCCTGGCCCGTGAGCTGAATCCACGACAAAAAACCCACCGTGGGCGGGGCCAGAAAAATGGCCAGCGAGGGGGTCAGTGGGCTGGGCAGTGGGGGCTGAACAAACAAAAGCCTCGCCATCACCACCGTGAGCAGCAGCCCCCAAAAGAGAATTCCCACCGCAAAGAACCACCACGAGATCACCACAAACCCCAGAGGCACTCCGGCCAAGGGGATCACCACATTGGCCACCGCGGGGATGAACCAGATCGGGCTCGCATGGGCGGGCTGAAGGCTTGGGCGGTGGACCCAGGCATTGAGCACCAGCAGCATGACCAGCAGCTGCAGGCTTGCACCCAGGGCCCAGAGCGGCTGCGCCAAGGCAGGGGCATGCACCAGAGCCACCGCACCCAACAGGGCGAACGACACCGACACCGCAGCAAAAAACGCCGACTTCACCGGATGCTGCCATTCGTCGCGGGCGCCGACGGGCCTGCGCATGAGCTTGCGCAGGTAGAGCAGCAGCAGGGTTGAAAACAGCCCCGCGGCAATGAGGCCCAGGGCGCGCGAGACATCGATGGCCCAGACCCCCAGCAGGGGCACGGCACGGGCCCAGGCCAGAGACAGCCCCGAGACTCCCATCACCATGGCAAAGGCCGGAATGGGCAGGGAACGAAGAAAAGGGCTCTGAAGCAGGGGCGTGCGGGCCATTCCGAGGGTCTCCAGGGATGCGGGGGTGAACAGAAAGCAACGGCTTGATCAATTGCCCCAGAAGGATTACTGTATAAAAAAACAGTGTTAATCCATACAGTACTTTTGCGAAAGCGGCCCAGGCCCATGAAGAACCTCACCCCCCGCCAGCAGGAAATCCTGACCTTCATCCAGAAGCACATTCAGGATACTGGCTTTCCCCCCACCCGGGCCGAGATCTGCCGGGCCCTGGGCTTTCGCTCCCCCAATTCCGCCGAAGAGCATCTGCGCGCCCTCGCCCGCAAGGGGGCCATCAGCATGGCCGAGGGCACCTCTCGGGGAATTCGCCTCTCCGAAGGCTCCTTCAGCCCACAGGCCATGGCCAGCCTTCTGAGCCTGCCGCTCGTGGGCCGGGTCGCCGCAGGCTCTCCCATCCTCGCCCAGGAGCACATCGAGCAGCATTACCAGGTCGACCCGCAGCTCTTTTCCGAGCCGCCCGACTACCTGCTGCAGGTCCGCGGCCTGAGCATGAAAGACGCCGGCATTCTGCATGGCGATCTGTTGGCTGTTCGCCGCCTGGCCGGCGGCCTCTCCGATTGCCGCAACGGCCAGATCATCGTGGCCCGCCTCGAAGACGAGGTCACCGTCAAGCGCTTTGAGCGCTCGGGCAACGAGGTCCTCCTGCACCCCGAAAACCCCGACTTCTCGGTCATCCGCGTCGACCCGAGCCACGATGCCCTGCGCATCGAGGGCCGGGCGGTGGGCGTTATCCGCCCCTTCGCCTGAGGAGCCTCCATGTCCGGACCCCCCATTTCTCTGGCCGACCTCCCCCTGGAGGCCCGGCACATCCGCAACCCACAGGCCATCCACCCCGACCTCTGGCACGCCTCGGGCCTCAGCCAGGGCCTGGCCCAGGAGGTGGGCGGCACCCTGCAGCCCTCGGTGCCCAGTGGCCATGCGGCCCTCGATGCCCAGCTCCCCGGTGGAGGCTGGCCCAGCGGCTGCCTGACCGAGCTCATGGTGCGCGCCCTGGGCATGGGCGAGCTTCGCCTTCTGGCCCCAGCCCTGCGGCTTCTGGCGCAGTCGGGCAAACAAATCCTCATGCTCGCTCCCCCCAGCATGCCCTACGCCCCAGCCCTGGCTGCCCTGGGCATTCCGCCCGAGTCTTTCCTGGTGGTGCGGGCCAGCCGTGGGGCCGACCGGCTCTGGGCCATCGAGCAGTCCCTGAAGTCCAACAGCTTCGGTGCCCTGCTCGCCTGGCTTGATGCCGACGTTCCCCCCGAGGCCCTGCGCCGCTTCCACCTGGCAGCCCGGCAGGCCCGCGGACCCGTCTTTCTCTTTCGGCCCATGGCAGCCCAAAACCAGGCCTCCGCAGCCCCACTGCGCATGGCCCTCCTTCCGCGCGGCTATCCCGGTCTGGCCGTCCAGATCCTCAAGCGCCGCGGCCCCGTCTCCCTGGCCCCCATTCCCATTGCGGTCCCCCTGCCCCAGCGGGCCATGCGCCCGCTGGAAGACCGCATGGCGGGTGCCGGGGTCCCCCTCCAACCCAACCGATCCGCCCATGTCCCGTCGCAGCACACCCGCCCGGCTCTGGATCGCCTCCCACTTCCCGGCGGCCCGCTGCCCAGAGACTCAGCGCCCCATCCCGCCCGCATCGGTCCGTCTTTCACCCACTGAGGATTTCGCCGAGGTCCGCGAACGCATGGGCCAGTGGGCCCTGCAGTTCACGCCCGATGTGGCCCTGGGGCAGCACGAGCAGGTGCTCCTGCTCGAGGTCGCGGCCAGCCTGCGGCTCTGGGGTGGGCGCTCGGCACTGCTGAACCGGCTGGAGGCCGGCCTGGCCAGCCTCGGCTGGCCAGAGCCCCCCTGCTTTGGCCTGGGCACCACCCCCCGATCTGCAGAATGGCGCGCCCGTTGGCGGGCCGAAGGCCCCAGTGCCCTGCCCGAAGCACCCAGCCTGGGAGGCCTGCCCCTGCGGCTCATTCCAGAGGCACAGCCCCACCTGACTGTGCTGCAAGGCATGGGCCTCTGGCAGCTTCAAGACCTTCAGCCCCTGCCCCGGGCAGGGCTTCGACGCCGCCTGGGCCCTGCCCTGCTGGAGGCCATCGATGCGGCCCTGGGCCGAGTGCCCGATCCGCGCCTGCCCCTGCAGGCCCCGGCAACGTTCTCGCAGTCCATGGAATTGCCCGAGCCCAGCGCCCAGATCGAGCTCCTGCTTCTGGGCATTGAGCGGCTCTGGCTGGCCTGCCAGGCCTGGCTCATCGGACTGCAGCTGGGGCTGGTTCGGCTGCGCCTGGTCTTTCATCAGGGCCGTCGGGAGCAGGACACCCAGGCGGTCCTGCTGGGCCTGTCCGAACCCACCCAGCAGAGCAGCCGAGTCATGCGCCTCGTTCGAGAGCGCCTTGGGGCCCTGCAGCTCCACCAGGCCGTGCATCGACTGAGCTGGGAGGTGGTCCAGGCCCAGCCCTGGGACGGGCAGACCCCCAGCCTTTTCCCCGGGCTGGCCCAGGCGCAGCAGGATCTTCGTGGCCTGTGCGAGCGGCTGGAGGCCCGCCTGGGGCCAGAGCAGGTCTGTGTGCTGAGCCTGCACGACAGCCACTGCCCCGAGGTGGCCGGACAGATGCATCCCCTGGCCATCGACCGGCCCCTGCCCAGGCCCTCCCCAAGCCGCTGGCCCGAGGCATTTCAGCGCTCTGCGGCGCTCCAGCCCCCCAGACCTCTGTGGCTGCTGGATGCCCCCCAGCCCCTTCGGATCCTGGGGCACCGACCCTGCCTGCGCGGCACCCCGCTGCGGCTGCGCATGGGCCCAGAGCGGATCGAATCGCAGTGGTGGGAGGCACCCCTGCGGCGCGACTACTTTGTGGCCGAGTGCGAGGACCAGCGTCTGGTCTGGATCTACCGCACCCCCGAGCACGCCTGGTTTTTGCATGGCCACTTCGGCTAGCCCCACGGCGGGGGTTCCCGCCTACGCAGAGCTCTGTGCCCAGAGCTGCTTCTCGTTTCTGCGCGGGGCCAGCGAGCCCGATGCCCTGGTGGCCCGGGCCGCCGAACTCGGCTACACCGCCATCGCCATCGCCGACGAGGCGAGTGTCTCGGGCAGTGTCCGTGCACACTTGGCCGCCCGAGACTGGCCGGGCCTGCGGCTGCTGCACGGGGCGCGCTTTGCCCTGGCCGACCGGCCGCTGGAGTTCGTCGCGCTGGTGCGCAACCGGCAGGGCTGGGCGCAGCTCTGCGGCCTGATCAGCCAGGCCCGCCGCAACGCCGCCAAGGGCCAGGCACGGCTGGAATCGGCCATGCTGGAGGCATGCCCCCTGCCCGACTGCAGCCTCATCTGGCTGCCCAGCCCCGAGCAGCCCGAGACCGACCTGCACACCCAGGGCCAATGGCTGCGGTCGTTGGCGGGTGACCGCCTGTGGCTGGGGGCCAGCCTGCACCTGCGGGCCGACGACCGCGCCTGGCTGCACCAGCTCCAGGCGCTGAGCGCCCTGCTGCGCATTCCGGGCGTGGCCTGCGGGCAGGTGCTCATGGCACGGCGCAGCGACAAGCCCCTGGCCGACCTGCTCACCGCGATTCGGCTGGGCCGCCCCTTGGCCGAGTGTGGCCAACAGCTGGCCTTGAATGCCGAGCGCCACCTCCGCTCCCGCCTTCAGCTCGCGCAGCTGTTTCCCGAGGGCTGGATGGCCGCCACCCAGCAGGTCGCCCAGTCCTGCAGCTTTTCGCTCGACGAACTCCGCTACGAATACCCCGACGAGATTGTTCCAGCGGGGCTCAGCCCCACCCAATGGCTGCGCCACCTCACCGAGGAAGGCCTGCGGCACCGCTACCCCGCGGCGCAATTTCCAGAAGGCATCCCACCATCGGTGCGGCGACAGGTCGAACATGAGCTCGCCCTCATCGCCGAGCTTCGCTATGAGCCCTACTTCCTCACCGTCTACGACATCGTGGCCTTTGCGCGTGGGCAGGGCATCCTCTGCCAGGGCCGAGGCTCGGCGGCGAATTCTGCGGTCTGCTACTGCCTGGGCATCACCGAGGTCGATCCCGCGCGCATGAGCATGTTGTTCGAGCGATTCATCTCGCGCGAACGCAACGAGCCCCCCGACATCGACATCGACTTCGAGCACCAGCGCCGCGAAGAGGTCATTCAATACCTCTACCAAAAATATGGGCGCGAGCGGGCTGCGCTGGCAGCAGCCCTCATCTGCTACCGGCCTCGCTCGGCCCTGCGCGATGCAGGCAAGGCCCTGGGCATTGCGGCACCCTGGATCGATGCGGCTGCCGAGGGCCGCAGCTGGTGGGAGGGCCACGAGATCCGTCCAGACCGCCTGCAAGCAGGGCTTGAAGAGGCCGAGGCGAGGCTGTCTGCCCTGCCCCAGGCCAGGCCCCTGCCGCCCCTGCCCAGCCCATCGGCCCTAGCCCTCTGGGCCCGCATGGCCGGTGAGCTCCTGGGGCTGCCCCGGCATCTCTCCCAGCATGTCGGTGGCTTTGTCATCGCCCGCCATCGGCTCTCCGATCTGGTCCCTGTCGAAAATGCCGCCATGGCCGAGCGCAGCGTCATCCAGTGGGACAAAGACGACATCGACGCCCTGGGCCTTCTGAAGGTGGATGTGCTGGCCCTCGGAATGCTCTCGGCCCTGCGCCGCGCCCTGGCCTTCATCGGCCAGACCAAGCGGGGATTGCCGGGCCCCATGCCCATGCAGGACATCCCGCCCGAGGACCCCGAGACCTACGCGATGATCTCCAAGGCCGACACCGTGGGCGTGTTCCAAATCGAGTCGCGGGCCCAGATGAGCATGCTTCCCCGCATGCGTCCCGCCTGCTTCTACGATCTGGTGATTGAGGTCGCGATCGTTCGTCCAGGCCCCATCCAGGGGGGAATGATTCACCCCTACCTGCGCCGGCGCCAGGGGCTCGAGGCGGTGGACTACCCAGGGCCCGAGGTGCGAGAGGCCCTGGCCCGCACCCTTGGGGTGCCCATCTTCCAAGAGCAGGTCATGCAGCTGGCCGTGCTGGCCGCGGGCTTTACCCCCGGCGAGGCCGATCAGCTGCGGCGAGCCATGGCCGCCTGGAAGCGCAAGGGAGGCTTAGGGCCCTTCCATCAGAAGGTGGTCGAGGGCATGACCTCCCGCGGATACTCGGCCGAGTTCGCCGAGCGGGTCTTTGCCCAGATCGAAGGCTTTGGCGAGTACGGCTTTCCCGAGAGCCATGCCGCCAGCTTTGCCTTGCTCGTCTATGTGAGCTGCTGGATCAAGAGGCACCATCCCGATGCATTTCTGGCGGCCCTGCTCAACAGCCAGCCGATGGGGTTCTATGCGCCAGCCCAGCTCATCCGCGATGCCCAGTCGCATGGAGTGGTGGTGCTCCCCGTCGATGTGCAGGCCAGCGAGGCCCAGAGCCATCTGGAGCCGCTGCAAGCGCAAGAGACGCCGGGAGGGTCTGGCCCCTGGGCGGTGCGTCTGGGCCTGGACCGCATCGGCCAGCTGTCCGGCGAGGCGGCCCAGCGCATTGTGGCGGCCCGGGCTGCGGGGCCATTCGAGGGGGTCGAAGACCTGGCCCACCGCGCCCAGCTCGATCGGCGAGACCTGCAGGCCCTGGCTGCATCGGGAGCCCTGAGCGGCCTGTCGGGCCACCGCCACCAGGCGCAATGGGAGGCCAGCGGCGTGCATCGGCTCAAGGGCCTGCTCAGCCGGGTTCCCAGCACCGAGCTGCCCATCGAGGCCGATGCCCTGCCCAGGCCCACGGATGCCGATGATGTGATGAACGACTACGCCAGCCTGGGGCTTAGCCTGGGGCAGCACCCCATGGCCTTCGTGCGCAGCCACCTGCGGCAGCTATGCCGCAGCCAAACGGCCGCCGAACTGCAGAAGTGTGCAGACCGCGAACTGGTGCGGGCCAGCGGCATCGTCACCCACCGACAGCGGCCAGGCACAGCCCGAGGCCTCATCTTCATGAGCATCGAAGACGAGACTGGGAGCATTCAGCTGGTGGTGCCGCCCGAGACCCTGGAGCGCTGCAAATGGGCCGTGCTGCAGGGCCAGATGGTCACCGCCTATGGCCAATGGCAGCGGCCCCACCGGCTCGGGGCCGAGGCCTCGGCCAAGACCAGCACCATCTGGGTCGGTCGGCTCGAGGACCACACGGCAGTCCTGCACCGGGTTTTGGGGGAAGTGCGCACCACCTCGCGCGACTTCCACTAGGCCAGCCGCCGCACCCCGGTGATTCGCACCCGCCAATACCTGTCGTCGATCCGATCGAGCCGCACCTTTCCGCCGCGAGATGGCGCGTGCACGAACTCGTTTTTGCCAACGTAGATCCCCATGTGCGAGAACCGATGGCGCCGCGTGTTGAAAAAGATCAGGTCTCCGGGCAGACGCTCTTCGAGGCGCACCACCGCTCCCACTTGAGCGATCTCCATGGTGCTGCGTGGCAGGTCCAGCCCCAGGCTCTGACGCACCACCCAACGCACCAGGCCCGAGCAGTCAAAGCCCCCCTCCGGGGTATTTCCGCCCCATCGATAGGGGGTACCCACCAGGGCGAAGGCCTGCAGCACCGGCTCGCTCTGACCAGGTTTCTCCGATTCGATGATGGCTGGAACGAGGGGAACTGCACCCTCGGCCAGACCCGGCACCTCCTCGGGCGTCTCCGAGGGCCGCAGCGGCGGCGAGGCACAGCCGCCCAGCAAGGACAGCGCCCCCAGCGCTGCCGTGCCCAGCAACAGCCGTCGCCGCTCAGCCCCGGTGGCGCAGTCCCTGTTCGAGGTCATGGCGAAGATCGGCAACGTCCTCCAGGCCCACGGCCAGGCGAATCAGCCCCTGCTGGATGCCGGCGCGCTGCCGGGCCTCCTCGGAGATCCGTCCATGCGTGGTGGAGGCCGGGTGGGTGATGGTGCTGCGGGTGTCGCCCAGATTGCCGGTGCGCGAAAAGACCCGAACCCCATTGATGAGATCGAAGGCCTGCGCGCGAGCCGCCTCGGGGGTTTCGGCCCGCAACTCAAAAGAGAGGATGGCCCCGCCGTTCTTCTGCTGGGCCATGGCCAGTGCATGCTGCGGGTGGCTTGCCAGCCCCGGGTAGAACACCCGCGAGACCTCGGGCTGGGCCTCCAGCCACTGCGCCAGCGCCAGGGCGCGGGCAGCGTGCGCCTCCATGCGCACCGAGAGGGTCTCGAGTGCTTTGAACAAAACCCAGGCGTTGAAGGGTGCCATCGCGGGGCCGCAGGTCCGCACCACACCCCGCACGGGATCCACCAGATGGCGCGGGCCAGCGACCGCCCCACCGAGCACGCGGCCCTGACCATCGATGTATTTGGTGGCCGAATGCAGCACCAGATCAATTGGATACAGAAGGGGCTGCTGCAGCGCCGGTGTGCAGAAGCAGTTGTCGACCACCGAGAGCACGCCCGCACGGCGCGCAATCTCGCCGATGGCGGCGAGGTCCGCGATCTCGGTGAGTGGATTCGAGGGGCTCTCGAGATAGATCAGCCGGGTCTGAGGCGTGATGGCGCGCGCCCAGGCATCGGGATCCGTGAGGGGCACATAGACCGTCTTCACGCCAAACTTGGCCAGGTAGTTCTCAAAGAGCTGGACCGTGGCACCAAATAGGCTGGGCGTCGTGAGGATCTCGTCGCCGGCCTTCAGATGGCCCAGGCAGACCGCCAGAATGGCCGACATGCCAGAGCTCGTGGCCACGCAGTCCTCGGCACCCTCGAGTGCGGCAAGCCGCGACTCGAACATCTGCACCGAGGGATTGGTGAAGCGCGAGTAGACCATGCCGCGCTCGACGTTCTGAAAACGCCGGGCCGCCTCTTCGGCATCCTCGAACACGAAGCTGCTCGTGAGGTAGAGCGATTCCGAATGCTCGCCCGCATCGGAGCGAAAGCTGCCCGCGCGGACCGCCCGGGTGTCAAAGCCCCACTCTTCGGGGCAAGGCTCGGGCATGCCGGGGGCTGCCGCGGGCGTCGGCGCCGCAGACGAGGATGCGGGAGGTAGGGAGGAAGGGTTGTTGCGATCGGACATGGGTGGATGTTACGCCAGCGCTGGAGAGGATCGACGCCGAGCCCGGCAGTGCAGCAGGATCAGGAGATGCGAGACGACTCCAGGCGCTCGAGCATGGCGGGGGTGACATCGCCCGTGATGTATTCACCGTCGAAGCACGAGGCCTCCAGGTGGGCCACCTTGGCATTGAAGCTGCTGACGTCGCGCTTCATGTCGGCCACGGCCTGGTAGACCAGAGCGTCGGCGCCGATCGCTCGACGAATCTCGTCATCGCTGCGATTGTGCGCAATGAGCTCCGAGCGGGTGGGCATGTCGATGCCATAAACATTCGGGAAACGCACCGGGGGCGCGGCCGAGGCAAAGACGACCCGGTGGGCGCCCGACTCGCGCGCCATCTGCACGATCTCTCGGCTGGTCGTGCCGCGAACGATCGAGTCGTCGACGATGAGCACACTGCGGCCCTTGAACTCCGAACCAATCGCATTGAGCTTCTGGCGGACGGATTTCTTGCGCACCTCCTGGCCCGGCATGATGAAGGTGCGGCCCACATACCGGTTCTTGATGAAGCCCTCGCGGTAGGGAACGCCCAGCCGCATGGCAAGCTGCAGCGCCGCAGGTCGTGCAGAGTCGGGAATCGGCATGACCACATCGATCTCCCCCGAGGGAAAGCACTTGGCGACCTCCTCGGCCAGGGTCTCGCCCATCCGCAGGCGAGAATCGTAGACCGAGATGCCATCGATGACCGAGTCTGGCCGCGCGAAATACACAAACTCAAAGACGCAGGGATTGAGGCTGGGGGCATCGGCGCACTGCTGGAAGAAAATCTCGCGGTCCTCGGTGATGACCACACACTCACCCGGCGCAACATCCCGAACTCTCTGGAAGCCCAGGGCGTCGATCGCCACCGACTCGCTCGCCAGCATCCACTCCTTGCCCTGGGGCCCATCAAAGGAGCCCAGCACCAGGGGACGAATGCCGTAAGGGTCGCGAAACCCAATCAGCCCGAACCCGGGGATCATGGCCGTGCAGGCGTAGGCGCCCCGGACCCGCTGATGCAGACGTCGAACGGTGGTGAAGACCGCGTGGGGATCCAGATTGAGCCCCTCGACGGCCTGCTGAAGCTCGTGCGCCAGCACATTGAGCAGAACCTCGGAGTCGCTCTCGGTGTTGATGTGGCGGCGGTCTCGCCGATACATGTCTTCCTGCAGCTCGGCTGCGTTGGTGAGATTTCCGTTGTGTCCCAGCGCGATTCCGAAGGGTGCATTCACGTAGAAGGGCTGGGCCTCTTCCACCGACACACTGCCGGCGGTGGGGTAGCGGACATGCCCGATGCCCATGTGGCCGTGAAGGTTGCGCATATCGCGGGTGCGAAAGACATCCCTCACCAGACCATTGCCGCGGGCCAGATTGATGCGCTTGCCCTGGCTGGTGGCAATGCCCGCCGCATCCTGGCCGCGGTGCTGAAGAACCAGCAGTGCGTCATAGATGGACTGATTGACGGGTCCAGTGGAGACAATGCCAACGACGCCACACATAGGGTCTACCTTCGAAAAGTGTCGGGGATACGGCTGGAAATGGAATTCGGCAGGTGGGGCACGGCCAGGCGGATGCCCTGCTCCATGGGGGTGCGCAGCACCGCCGTCTGCCAGGCGGGAGATTCGATGAGCGGCGTGAGGGTGGCAAGGATTGCCAAGGCCAGAGCGATGAGCAGACCGCGGCCGAGACCAAAAACGCCGCCAAGGCCCTGGTCGATCAGGGAGCCGCCCACCTTGTGGACGACCTCGCGCAGCGCGCTGGTCAGCAGGCGCCCAATCAGCATGATGAGCAGAAAGACCAGCAAAAATCCCAAAATGACCGGCAGGGGCTCGGGCGCGAACTCCGCCAGCGGAACTGCTGCTGTGTTGGAAAGGCGGCTCGCACCGACAAAGGCCAGGATCCAAAGACCCAGAGAGGCAGCCTCTTGAATCAGCCCACGCAACAGGCCGAGGGCCATCGAGGCGACCGCCACGCCCAAGAAGACCCAGTCCACCCAGGTGAAGTCCGGCATGCTCATCGGCCGGCCTTCACCAAGACGGCCTCATAGCGCTGGGCCTTTGCCCGATCGCGGAAGTCTTCGGCGTCTTTGCGCGAGAAGGGCCCCACGCGCACCCGCCAGCGACTTCCGTTGGCGGTCTTGACCTCCGACACATCGGTGGGGCCCGCGCTGGCCACGCGCTTGGCCACGGCCCGGGCGGTTTTCTCATTGCCATAGGCGCCCACCTGCACCAGCCAACTCCGGTCTTCGGCATCGGCCTTGGCCGGGGATTCCTTGGGCGGAACTGCTGGGGCCGGTGCTGCTGCCGGTGCCGATGTTGGCGCTGATGTGGGTGCTGATGTGGGTGGCGATGCGGGTGCCACTTCGGACACGACGGGAGGGGCAGGCTCTGCCGCGGGTGCGGGAGCCCTCCCCTCGGCCAGACCAGGAACCACCGCGGCGGCCGAACCCAGGCCCGCCGAGGCGTCGGCGGCTGCCTCGCTGGAAGGCATGCGCAGCACAAATTCATGGGCCAGAGGCCGCGGCCGATCGCGCAGGATGGCCATGGCCAAGGCGGTCATCGCCATCAGAAACACCAGGGCTCCAAGAAGACGCCAGCGGGCCCGCTGCTTGAGCTCGGCCATGGGGTCTGCGGTGCGTGGGCGGGATTCAGACGGCATGGGGTGCTTTTCCGATTCGACGGGCCTCATCATAGACCGCACCGACCAGGGCGAAGGATCCGAAGACCACGATCCGGTCTGCCGGCTCGCAGGCTGCGGCCGCCTGGGCCAACGCCTGCGAGGGATCGGCCACCACCTCGATGGCTGCAGGCCCCACCCCCGGGCGCCCTCCATCGGGCAGGCTGGATTGCAGGCGGTGAAGCGTGTCGGCCAGGGCAGCGCCGGTTCTCTCGCGCCCTGTGGAGACGCCTTGGGCAACGCCCAGATCGGTGCAGATCCATCGATCGACGCGAGACATCAGGTGCTGCAGCGCGCTGGCGGCGTCCTTGTCGGCCAGCATGCCGACGACGGCCACGGTGTTGGGGTAGAAGCCCATCTGATCGAGGTTGGCTGCGAGTACCCCCACCGCCTGAGGGTTGTGGGCGACATCGAGGACCACCGCCGGCTGGCCGGGCAGAACCTGAAATCGGCCCGGGAGCTCCACCTGGGCCAGGCCCTGGCGGATCGCCCCCATCGACACCGGCAGTGCATCGCGCACCGCCGACAAGGCGGCCATGGCGGTGCTGGCATTGAGCAGCTGATTGGCACCCCGAAGCGCGGGAAAGCCCAGGGCATTGCGCCGCTGCCCCCGGCCGGCCCAGGACCACTGCTGGCGGTCGCCCTGGAAGTTGAAGTCGCGGCCCATCAGCCAGAGGTCGGCACCCAGGGCTGCAGCGCCTTCGAGCACCGAGTTGGGGGGCATCGGGTCACCCACAATCAGGGGGCGGCCTGCGCGTGCGATGGCCACCTTCTCGCGGCCAATGTGCTCGCGGGTCGGGCCGAGGTAGTCCATATGATCGAGGTCGATGCTGGTGAGCACCGAGGCATCGGCCCCGATCGCGTTGACTGCATCGAGGCGGCCACCCAGGCCCACCTCGAAAATTGCCAGGTCTGCAGACTCTGCATGGCAGAGCCGCAGGGCCGCCAGGGTGATCGCCTCAAAAACTGTCAACGGACCCGCCGTAGGGTTGGGCCCCAGGGCCTCGCGCTCGAGCGCTTCAATCTCGTCGAGGGCCGTCAGCCAACGTTCGGCCGCCACCGGCTCGCCATCCACACTCAGCCGCTCCTCGAAGTGACAGAGATGGGGAGAGCCATAGACCACCGTGCGGTAGCCCGATGCTCGAGCGATGCTGCCGAGAAATGCGCAGGTCGAGCCCTTGCCGTTGGTGCCCCCCACCACGATGGTCTGTCGGGCGGGGCGCAGGCCCGCGGCATCCGAAGGAATGCCAAGACCGGGGAGCATGGCCTGAACACGCTCCAGGCCAAGAGCGATTTCCTTGGGTCTTCGGGCCTGGCGCTCGGCCAGACGTTGGCCAATCAGCGCGCGGGCCTGGGCTGCCTGCATCTAGGCCGAGGCCTGGGCGGGCACGCCCAGCAGACCCAGCAGCGCAGAGATCTCGCCGCGCATCACCCGACGATCGACGATGCGATCGATGGCGCCGCGCTCGAGCAGGAATTCGGAGCGCTGGAAGCCCTCGGGGAGTTTCTCGCGCACCGTCTGCTCGATGACTCGCGGACCCGCAAATCCGATCAAGGCCTTGGGTTCGGCGATCACCACATCGGCCACGAAGGCAAAGCTCGCCGAGACTCCGCCCATGGTGGGGTCGGTGAGCACCGAGATGTAGGGCAGGCCTTCCTTGGCCAGCTTCTGTATGGCGCCCGTGGTCTTGGCCATCTGCATCAGCGAGAGCAGGCCCTCCTGCATGCGGGCGCCACCGCTGGCGGTGATGGAGACAAAGCCCGCACGCCGCTCGATGGCCTTTTCCACACCCTGCACGAATCGCTCGCCGACCACCGAGCCCATCGAGCCGCCCATGAACTCGAACTCGAAGCAGGCAACCACGGCCGGGTGGGCCTCAATGGCACCCGAGACGACCAGCAGGGCTTCGGTCTCGGAGGTCTGCTGCCGGGCCTCGGAGAGGCGCTTGGGATACGGGCGACTGTCGACGAAGGTGAGGCTGTCGACGGGCGAGACCGACTCGCCCACAGGCTCACGGCCGTCGGCATCGAGCAGGGCATCGAGCCGCTCGCGGGCGCCAACGCGCATGTGGTGGTCGCAGGCTGGACAGACCTGCTGATTCTTCTGAAGGTCTTCGCGATAGAGGGTCTCACCGCAGGCCGGACATTTGAGCCAGATGCCCTCGGGCACCGACCGCCGTCGCACCTGGCTCTGCTGAACGCGGGGGGGAATGATTTTCTCGAGCCAATTGCTCATGGTGATGAACTCCGAAAAAAGCTAAGCGGTGGCGGTGGACGCGTCGAGGGCCGACCGCACACGATGAAGGAACTGGGCGGCGGCCTCGATGGGGTCGGCCGAGGACTGGCTGGCGCGCTCCATGAGCTGAATGATGGCGCTGCCAATCACCACCGCATCGGCGTGCTGGGCGATGGCCACCGCCGCTTCGGGGGTCGAGATGCCAAAGCCAACCCCAATGGGGATGTTGCACAGACTGCGGATTTCGGCGACCCGGGCCGCCACATCGCTGGCCTGCAGGTTGGAAGCGCCCGTGACACCGCGCAGAGAGACGTAATAGAGGTAGCCACTGCCCTGGCGGGCCACCTGAGCCATGCGGTCGCGGCTGCTGGTGGGTGCGAGCAGAAAGATGGGGTCAATGCCTCGGTCGCGCAGCGCCTCGGAAAATGCCTCGCTCTCCTCGGGCGGGTAGTCGACGATGAGGACGCCATCGACGCCTGCCTCGGCCGCGGCCGCAGCGAAGGCATCGCGGCCGTAGCGCTCCACCGGATTGGCATAGCCCATCAGCACAACCGGGGTGCTTTGGTCGGTGCGGCGAAATTCCGCCACCGCCGCGAGGCAGTGGCGCAGGCTCGCACCCAGGGCCAGGGCGCGCTCGCTGGCGCGTTGAATGACTGGACCATCGGCCATGGGGTCACTGAACGGAACGCCCAGCTCAATCACATCGGCCCCGGCCTCGGCCATCGCATGCAGCAATGGCACGGTCGACTCGAGGCTGGGATCTCCGGCGGTGAAATACGGGATGAGTCCCTTGCGGCCCTCGGCAGCCAGCGTCCGGAAGGTCAAGGCAAGGCGTGACATCAGAGCGTCATTCCTGCGGCCGTGGCCACGGTGTGCATGTCTTTGTCGCCGCGGCCAGAGAGGTTGACGAGGATGACTTTGTCTTTGGGCATGTGGGGCGCCACCTTGGCGGCATACGCCAGGGCGTGGGAGGTTTCCAAGGCGGGAATGATGCCCTCAATTCGGCAGCAGTCGTGGAAGGCGGCCAGTGCTTCGTCGTCGTTGACGGGCACATATTCCGCACGGCCCGTGTCCTTCAGCCACGCATGCTCGGGGCCCACGCCGGGGTAGTCAAGGCCAGCCGAGACGGAGTGGGTCTCGATGATTTGGCCATCGTCGTTCTGCAGCAGATAAGTGCGATTGCCGTGCAGCACACCCGGGGTGCCAGCAGTGAGCGAGGCAGCATGCATGCCGCTGCCCAGGCCCGAACCGCCCGCCTCAACCCCCACGAGACGAACACCCGGAACGTCGATGTAGTCGTAGAAGATGCCCATGGCGTTGCTGCCGCCGCCCACGCAGGCCACCACCATGTCGGGATGGCTGCCGACCAGCTCGGGCATCTGCCAGAGGCATTCCTTGCCCACCACACTGTTGAAGTCGCGGACCATCATCGGATAGGGGTGCGGACCCGCCACCGTGCCGATGATGTAGAAGGTGTCCTCCACATTCGTGACCCAATCGCGCATCGCCTCGTTGAGGGCATCCTTGAGGGTCTTGGAGCCACTCTCCACCGGCACCACCTCGGCGCCCAGCAGCTTCATGCGATAGACATTGGCCGCCTGTCGCGCCACATCGGTGGCACCCATGTAGACCACGCACTTCATGCCAAAGCGGGCGGCCACCGTGGCGGTGGCCACGCCGTGCTGGCCAGCCCCCGTCTCGGCAATCACCCGCGGCTTGCCCATGCGCCGTGCCAGAAGGGCCTGGCCGATGGTGTTGTTCACCTTGTGCGCGCCGGTGTGGTTGAGGTCCTCGCGCTTGAAGTAGATCTGCGCGCCACCGAGCTGTTCGGACCATCGGCGAGCGTGGTAGATCGGGCTCGGCCGGCCCACGAAGTGCTTGAGCTCGCGTTGGATTTCGGCCTGGAACTCCGGATCGTTCTGGGTCTCGGCGTAGGCCCGCTTGAGCTCCTCGAGCGCAAACACCAGCGTCTCCGACACGAAGCTTCCGCCGTAGGGGCCAAAGTGGCCCTGGGCATCGGGATAGTGGTAAGCAGCAGACGGAGGCAGGGGTGCGTTCATGGGTTGTCTCGGTGGGTTCAACAGGGGTGAATCACTCGCAGTCTCTCTCATCGGCCTGGCGAACGGCCTGCACAAAAGCCAGCATTCGGGCGGGGTCTTTCAGGCCCTTCCGGGGCCGACCTGCCCCATCCAAGGCCTCAATCCCGCTCGACACATCCACCGCCGAGGGTTGCAGCAGCGCAATGGCTCGGCCCACATTCTCGGCCGACAGCCCCCCACTCAGCACCCAAGGCCGAGGCATGGCTGAGGCCACGGGGGCCACCAGGCCCCAGTCGAAGGTGTGGCCAGCCCCACCAAAACCAGGGCTGTCTGCGTCCAACAAAAGGCCCGAGGCCTGCGCAAAACGTTGGGCAGATGATACCAACCCCTCCGGACTTGCCCCCGCCCCAAGCCGCAGGGCCTTGAGCACGGGCCGATTGATCTCGGCCAGCTGCTCGGGGGGCTCATCGCCATGGAGCTGAACGTGGGAGAGGCCCACCGCATTGGCCACCCGGCAGATGTCGGCCGGATCCTCGTTGACGAAGAGGCCGACCGCCGAGACGAATGGGGGAAGCCGACGGATCAGCCGGGCAGCGAGCTCGAAATCCACGGACCGGGGGCTCGGCGGATAGAACACAAAGCCCAGGGCGTCGGCCCCCGCCGCCACCGCGGCATCCACATCCGCCTCGCGGGTCAGGCCGCAGAACTTGATTCGGGTTCGCATGCAAACGCCTTGGGGTAAGTGACCTGGGTAAGGCAGAGGCCCTGGGCAGGGAAGGTTCGGGCAGCCTGGCCGCGATCGCGGGCGCGCAGCAGCTCCGCCATCCAGTCCTCGGGCTGAGCACCCCGGCCCACCTCCACCAGACTGCCCACGATGTTCCTCACCATGTGGTGAAGGAAGGCGTTGCCCTCGATGCTCAGGCGCACCAGATCGCCCCGACGCTCCACGCCGATGGCGTCGATGCGCCGCACCGGTGTTTTGGCCTGACATTCGGCGGCCCGAAACGAAGAAAAATCGTGCTCACCCACGAGGTGCTGGGCGGCTCGGTGCATGGCCGCCGCGTCGAGGGGCTGAAAAACCCAGGTCGCGTAGCGGTGGCGCAGCGGGTCGTCCACGGGGGCATTGATGATGTCGTAGGTGTAGGCCCGACGGGTGGCATCGAACCGCGCGTGAAAGCCCTGCTCGACCCGCGCAGCCCAAAGCACACGAATGCTGGCTGGCAGAGCGCTGTTGAGTCCCCGCACCCAGTTCCACTCCGGTCGATCGGCCTCGGTGTCGAAATGCACCACCTGGCCGCGGGCGTGAACCCCGGCATCGGTGCGGCCCGCAGCGGTGGTGCAGAGGCGGGTCGTCTCGCGCGGCACCGCGAGGAAAAATGCCAGGGCACCCTCGAGGTGGTCTTGCACCGACTGCCCACTGGGCTGGGTCTGGTAGCCCTGAAAGTCGGTGCCGTCGTAGGCAAGTCCCAGGGCAAGGCGCATGGTGGCTGACTGGTGAATGGAGGGGTGGGGCCGAACGCCGAATCAGTCCACCAGGATGCGCAGCATGCGGCGAAGAGGCTCTGCCGCACCCCAGAGCAGCTGGTCGCCGCAGGTGAAGGCCGCCAGATACTCCGGGCCCATCGCCAGCTTGCGCAGGCGTCCCACGGGGATCTCGAGCCGGCCGCTCACAGCCGCGGGCGTCAGGCCGCGCTCGGTGGCCTCACGCTCGTTGGGGATGAGGCGCACCCAGTCGTTGGACTTCGAAATGAGCGACTCGATCTCACCCAGGGGCAGATCCCGACGAAGCTTGACCGTGATGGCCTGCGAGTGGCACCGCATGGCGCCCACACGCACGCAGAGGCCGTCGATGGGAATGGAGCCCGGCGTGCGAAAGGCGGGATTGCCGAGAATCTTGTTGGCCTCGGCACCGGCCTTCCACTCCTCGCGGGTGGCACCGTGCTCGACCGGCGAGTCGATCCAGGGAATCAGGCTGCCCGCCAGGGGCACACCACGGAAGTTCTGCACGGGCAGCTCGGGGCTGCGCAGGGTCTCGGCCACCTTGCGATCGATGTCGAGGATTGCCGAGGCGGGGTTGGCCAGCTCGGCCGACACGCTGCGGTGCAGGGCACCCATCTGCTCGAGCAGCTCGCGCATGTTCTGTGCGCCAGCACCCGATGCCGCCTGATAACTCATCACCGACATCCACTCCACATGGCCCGCGCGGAAAAGGCCACCGAGGGCCATCAGCATGAGGCTCACCGTGCAGTTGCCGCCGACCCAGGTCTTGCCACCGGCCTCGAGCGCGCGATTGATGACCGGTCGGTTGACGGGGTCGAGGATGATGACCGCCGAATCGTCCATGCGCAGGCTGGAAGCGGCATCGATCCAGTGGCCCTGCCAGCCGCGTGCCCGCAGAGGTCCATAGACTTCCTTGGTGTAGTCACCGCCCTGGCAGCTGATGATGATGTCATGCGCAGCCAGCGCATCCAGGTCGTGGGCATCGGCCAGCGTGGGCGCCGCACCGGCCACCTTGGGCGCGGCTGCGCCCGGGTTGGAGGTCGAGAAAAAGGTGGTGGCCACCTGGGCGAAATCGCGCTCTTCGGCCATGCGCTGCATGAGCACCGAGCCGACCATGCCGCGCCAGCCAATCAGTCCTAGTTTTTTCATCGGGTTGCCGTGGGTGGAATTGGGTTGTGTGTTGGGGAAGGTGTGTTGGGGATGTGCGTCGCGCAGCAGGGGGTCGTCTTAGCCGAGGGCCGCAAGAAGCGCATCACCCATGCCCGAGCAGCCCGTGGAGGCCAGACCTGGGCGCGCGATGTCGGCGGTGGCAGGGCCCGTGGCAAGCACCCGGCGGACCGCATTCTCCAGAGCCACGGCCGAGGCCTCCAGGCCGAAGGTGTAACGCAGCATCATCGCCGCCGACAGCACCGTGGCCATGGGGTTGGCGAGGTCCTTGCCGGCGATGTCGGGGGCCGAGCCATGGATGGGCTCATAGAGGCCCTTGTTGTTTGCATCGAGCGAGGCCGAGGGCAGCATGCCGATCGATCCCGTGAGCATTGAGGCCTCGTCGGAGAGGATGTCGCCGAACATGTTTCCAGTGAGCATCACATCGAACTGCTTGGGATTCTTCAGCAGCTGCATGGCGGCGTTGTCGACATACATATGCGAGAGGGCAACATCGGGGTATTCGGACGACACCTCGGTCACGACATCGCGCCAGAGCTGGGTGGTCTCAAGCACATTGGCCTTGTCGACCGAGCACAGGCGGTGCCCCCGCTTCTGGGCTGCCTGAAAGCCGATGTGGGCGATGCGCCGGATCTCCGACTCCGAGTAGCGCATGGTGTCAAAGCCCTCGCGCTCACCATTCTCGAGAATGCGGATGCCTCGGGGCTGGCCGAAATAAATATCGCCCGTGAGCTCGCGGATGATGAGCAGGTCCATGCCGGCAACCACCTCGGGCTTCAAGCTCGAGGCGGCGGCGAGCTCTGGATAGACCATCGCTGGACGCAGATTGGCAAAGAGCTGCAGGTGCTTGCGCAGGCCCAGGATGGCCTGCTCGGGGCGCAGCTCGCGCGGGAGCGTGTCGAGGGAGAAGTCCCCGACTGAGCCAAAGAGAACGGCATCGGCCTGCTGGGCCAGACGCAGGGTGGCCTCGGGCAGCGGGTGGCCCGAGCTTCGATAGGCGGCACCCCCCACATCGGCGTGGTCGAGTTCGAGGGCGAAATGCCCCTGCTCGGCCAGCCGCTGCAGCAGTCGAACCGCCTGATGGGTGATTTCGGGGCCGATGCCGTCGCCGGGCAGCACTGCGATGTGAAGGGTCTTCATGGGGGAGGGAGGAATTTAGGGCTGGAGGCTGTGGGGATCTCGGGCGATCCAAGGCTTTTCCGCAAGTCGGCGTGCCTCGTAGGCGCGGATCTTGTCGGCCTTCTGCAGGGTCAGGCCAATGTCGTCGAGGCCATTCAACAGGCAGTGCTTGCGGAATGCATCGACCTCGAAGGCGGCCTCGAAGGCTGCACCTGGGGTGGTGCTGCGAATGGTCTGCGCGGGGAGATCAACTTCCAGGGAGAAGCCCTCGTGCGTGGCCACCAGGCCGAAGAGCGCATCGACCTGGGCGGCCGAGAGCCGAATGGGCAGCAGGCCGTTTTTAAAGCAGTTGTTGAAGAAGATGTCGGCAAAGGATGGGGCGATCAACACCCGAAAGCCGTAATCCTCCAGAGCCCAGGGGGCATGCTCGCGCGAGGATCCGCAGCCAAAATTCTCGCGGGTCAGCAGCACGCTGGCGCCAAGAAAACGGGGCTGGTTGAGTTCGAACTCAGGATTCAACGGCCGCCGGCTCACATCCTGGCCCGGCGCACCCTCGTCGAGGTAGCGCCAGTTGTCGAAGAGGTTGGGTCCAAAGCCGGAACGCTGAATGCTCTTCAAAAACTGCTTTGGAATGATGGCGTCGGTGTCGACGTTGGAGCGGTCCATGGCCGCCACCAGACCGCGGTGAATGGTCAGTGCGCGCATGGCTCAGTGGGCTCCCAGACGGCGAATATCAACAAAATGGCCGGCCACCGCAGCGGCAGCGGCCATGGCGGGCGAGACCAGATGGGTCCGGCCACCGGCCCCCTGCCGCCCCTCAAAGTTGCGGTTGCTGGTGGAGGCGCATCGCTCCCCAGGGCCCAGGCGGTCGGCATTCATGGCCAGGCACATGCTGCAGCCCGGCTCGCGCCACTCAAAGCCCGCATCAAGGAAGATGCGATCGAGGCCCTCGGCCTCGGCCGCGGCCTTCACCAGGCCCGAGCCCGGAACCACCATGGCCAGCTTCACATTGGGCGCCTTGGTCTTGCCGCGCACCATGGCTGCTGCGGCCCGCAAATCTTCCAGGCGGGAGTTGGTGCAGGAGCCGATGAACACGGTATCAATCTGAATGTCGGTGATGGGGGTGCCCGGCTGCAGGCCCATGTACTCCAGGGCTCGGGTCCAGCCCGCCTTCTGCGACGCGTCTTTGGCGTCCTTGGGGTCGGGCACGACGCCCGTGACGGGCAGCACCATTTCGGGCGAGGTGCCCCAGGAGACCTGGGGCTCGATGTCTTCGGCCCGCAGCTCCACCACCGCATCGAACTGGGCATCGGGGTCGGTGTGGAGGGTGTTCCAGTAGGCCAGCGCCAGATCCCACTCGGCACCCGTGGGCGCCAAGGGCCGGCCCCGCACATAGTCGCGGGTGATGTCGTCGAAGGCGACCATGCCCGCACGGGCGCCCGCCTCGATGGCCATATTGCACATGCTCATGCGGCCTTCCATCGGAAGGCTGCGGATGGCACTGCCCGCAAACTCGATGGCATAGCCTGTTCCGCCGGCCGTGCCGATCTTGGCGATCACGGCCAGCACGATGTCCTTGCCGGTGATGCCGGGCTGAAGGTGGCCCTCCACCCGGACCAGCATGTTCTTGGCCTTTTTCATGAGCAGGGTCTGGGTGGCCATCACATGCTCGACCTCGCTGGTGCCAATGCCAAAGGCCAGGCAGGCCAGAGCGCCGTGGGTGCTGGTGTGGGAGTCGCCGCAGACCACGGTCATGCCCGGCAGGGTGGCGCCCTGCTCAGGGCCGATCACATGGACGATGCCCTGACGGGCGTCGTGGATGTTGAAGTACTTCACCCGAAACTTGGCGGTGTTGGCATCGAGCGTTTCGACCTGCAGGCGGGAGGTGGGATCCGCGATGCCCTGACGACGGTCGGTCGTGGGCACGTTGTGGTCGACCACCGCCAGATTGGCCGAGTTGCGCCACAGGGGCCGACCGGCCAACTCCAGGCCCTCAAAGGCCTGGGGACTGGTGACTTCATGGACCAACTGGCGGTCGATGTAGAGCAGGCAGGTGCCGTCGTCTTGACGGTCGACCACGTGCTCGTCAAAGAGCTTGTCGTAGAGGGTGGGCATGGCGTTGGGCGGGTGGGCGGCGCGGGACATCCGGCCGATGACATAAAACCGTCATTATGCCTTTCGCGCCACCGCAAAGCCGATGGCGGCCGCCATGGCCGAGAGGGCAAAGGTGGCCTCGGGCCCAACCCATTCGTAGACGGCGCCGGCCGCAATGCCCCCCAGCGAGCCCCCCAGGCCATAGCTGGCCATGGTGTAGAGCGCCTGGCCTCGTGCCTGGGCCCGCGGCGGGAACCATTCGCGCACCAGAGCCACCGAGGCGGTGTGGTGGACTCCGAAGGTCACGGCATGCAGCAGTTGCGCGGGCAGCAGCATCCAGAGGCTGCCGCCCGAGGCCGCCACCAAAAGAAACCTCAGTGCCGCGATGATGAAGCTCCAGCGCCAGATGCGCGCCAGGCCGATGCGGGCAAAGATCGGCTGCTGCACGCGGAACAGCAGAATCTCGGCCAAGACACCCAGGGTCCACAGCATGCCGATTTCGGTGCGCGTGTAGCCCTGCTGTTCGAGCCAAAGGGAGAACAGCGTGTAGATCGGCGCGTGGGCCACGAGCATCAGAAACGAGGCTAAGAGGAACGGCCGCACATGGGCAAGCTGCAGCAGCGACCCCCCACTCGTTAGCCCTTCGGCAGGCTCATGGACCTCGCGGGCAGGCAGCAGCAGGGCCGAGGCGGCCACCCCGCCAAGCAAGAGCAGCAGCGTGGAGGGCAGGGCCTCGATGCCGATCCAGTCGAACCACAGCCCGCCCGCCAGCACCGCCACCACAAACCCCACCGAGCCCCAGAGGCGGATGCGCCCGTAGTGGCCAATGTCGCCGCGACAGACCTGCATGGTGAGGGACTCGGCAATCGGAACCTGACCGCTCAAAAAAAGGCTCATCAGACAGAAGACCAAGAAGAGCTGCCAAAAGGGCCAATCCCAGAGCAGCAGGCCCGCCGAGGCAAAGGCTCCGAGGGCTGCCAGCGCCACAATGCGTGGCACCCAGGGGGCCGGCGCATGGTCGGCCAGCCATCCCCAGGCCGGGGGGCCCACCACCCTCGCCCACTGCATCGGCGAGACCAGCACGCCGATCTCTGCGGGCGAAAACCCACGGCCATTCAGCCAGAGGGAAAGGTAGGGCGAGAAGACCCCGACGTAGGCGAAGTAGCCGCCGAAGAAGGCCGCGAGGCGGCCCGAGGTGTTAATGCTGTCCCGGGCCAGCAGCCCCTGCGGCATCGCCGGGGATGGGGCCATTGGGCAGAACCACATCGGCGTTCTGGGCGCGATGCCTCAGGGCATGGTCGATGAGGACCAGAGCGACCATGGCCTCGGCAATGGGGGTGGCGCGGATGCCCACACAGGGATCGTGTCGACCCAGGGTCTCCACGACGGTGGGCTCTCCCGCACGATTGATGGAGTCGCGCGGCACGCGAATGCTGCTGGTGGGCTTGATGGCGATGGCCGCCGAGATGGTCTGCCCGGTGGAGATGCCGCCGAGAATGCCGCCCGCATGGTTGGTGCGAAATCCCTCGGGGCTCAGTTCATCGCCATGCTCAGAGCCGCGCTGGGCGACCGAGGCAAAGCCCGCGCCGATCTCCACCCCCTTCACCGCATTGATGCCCATGAGCGCATGGGCGAGGTCTGCATCGAGGCGATCAAAGACCGGCTCTCCCCAGCCCACCGGGGCGCCGGAGGCCTCCACCACGATCTTGGCGCCGCAAGAATCGCCCGCCTTGCGCAGCGCGTCCATGTAGGCCTCGAGCTCGGGAATCTGGCTGGCATTGCAGGCAAAAAATGGGTTGGCATCTCGGTGCGCCCAGCCCTCGAAGGCGATGGGCAGGGTGCCCAACTGGGTCATGTGGCCGCGGACCTGCACCCCAAAGCGCTCGGCCAGCCACTTCTTGGCAATGGCGCCGGCGGCCACCCGAACCGCCGTCTCGCGCGCCGAGGAGCGGCCTCCCCCCCGAGGGTCGCGGATGCCGTACTTGCGCCAGTAGGTGTAGTCGGCATGGCCGGGGCGGAAGGTGTCCGCGATGTTGGCGTAGTCCTTGGATCGCTGGTCCTGATTGCGAATGAGCAGAGCGATGGGCGTGCCGGTGGTCTTGCCCTCGTAGACCCCAGAGAGGATCTCCACCGTGTCGGGCTCCTGGCGCTGGGTGACATGGCGCGAGGTGCCGGGGCGACGACGATCGAGCTCGGGCTGGATGTCGGCCTCGGACAGAACCATCCCTGGCGGACAGCCATCGACCACGCAGCCAATGGCAGGCCCGTGGGATTCGCCAAACGAGGTGACGGTGAAGAGATGGCCGAAGGTGTTTCCCGACATGAGGATTCCTGTGCGTCGCGGGGGATGGAAAAAAACGGAGATGCGGAGAGTCTAGACCCTCGCTGCCACGACCTGCGCGACCCGGGACGGCCCGAGAAGGGCAATCACCCGGTCGATGGCCGGCGTTTCGGTGCGGCCAAGCAGCAAGAGGCGCAGGGGCATGGCGAGCTGAGGCATCTTCAGGCCATGCGCCTTGAGCAGGTCTTTGAGCAAGGCTGAGACCTCGGCAGGCCCGGCCGTGGGCTGGGCAGTGAGGCCCGCAGCCAGGCCCCGCAGGGCGGCCATGACCTCGGCACTCTGGGCGCTGGCGTCGAAGGCCTCGGGGGAAACAGGCACATAAAACATCTCGGCCGCCTGGGCCAGCGCCACCAGGGTCGGCGTGCGGTCCTTCAGCAGGTCGCAGACCGCTGCCAATGCGGGGCCATTGCGCAGCGCCGGGCCGAGGCCGGCGGCCTCGAGTCGCGGTGCCACCAGAGCTGCCAGACGCTCGCCACTGGCCATTTTCATGTGGTGCTGATTGACCCAGAGCAGCTTCTCGAAGTCGAACTGGGCCGCCGACTTGCTGCAGTGGTCAAGGCCAAACCATTCGGTGAACTGCGGCATGGCAAAGAGCTCGTCATCGCCATGGCTCCAGCCGAGCCGCGCCAGGTAGTTGAGCAGGCCCTCGGGGAGGTAGCCATCGGTCTCGTATTGGAGCACCGACACCGCCCCATGCCGCTTGGAGAGCTTTTCGCCGTCGGGCCCATGAATCATCGGCAGGTGGGCATACACCGGCTCGGCACCACCGAGCGCCCGCAGGATATTGATCTGCCGGGGCGTGTTGTTGATGTGATCGTCGCCTCGGATGACGTGGGTGATGCCCATGTCCCAGTCGTCGACCACCACGCAGAAGTTGTAGGTCGGGGTGCCATCGGCGCGGGCGATGATGAGGTCATCGAGCTCGGCGTTGGCAATCGAGATGCTGCCCTTCACGCCATCGTCCCACTGGACCACGCCGTCGTCGGGATTGCGAAAGCGCACCACGGGCCGTCCGTCGGCCGGGGGCTTTACCCCCGCGGCAGCAGCGCGCTCGGGCCGCCAGCGGCCGTCGTAGCGGGGCTTGTCGCCCGCGGCCTTCTGGGCCTCGCGCATGGCTTCCAGCTCGGCCGGGCTGGCGTAGCAGTGGTAGGCACGGCCATCGGCCAGCATCTGGGCGATGACCTCGCGATAGCGCTCCATGCGCTGCATTTGGTAGAACGGCCCCTCATCGGGATTCAGGCCAAGCCAGGCCATGCCATCGAGAATGGCCTGCACCGCCTCGGGGGTCGATCGCTCGACGTCGGTGTCCTCGATGCGAAGGATGAAATCGCCGCCGTGGTGCCGAGCAAATGCCCAGGCATAGAGGGCCGTGCGGGCGCTGCCCACATGCAGATAGCCGGTGGGGCTGGGGGCAAAGCGGGTGCGGACACGGGCATAGCCCGGGGTGTTGCCTGGGGCGTTGCCTTGGGCGTCTTGGGGGGCAGCGGGAGCAAGAGAAGTCATGGTCAGATTTTACGCCGGCGCCTGTGCGACACTCCGCGCCATGCAGTTCCACCGCCTGTCCCAGACGGAGCGTCAAAATGCGCGCCCGAGAGCACGCCAGAAAGCACGCCGCAGCCCGGCACTGTTGGCGCTGCTTGCGTTGATCTGGGCGGCCCTTTGGCCTGCCCTTTCGATGGCCACCAGCCCGGCCGCGGTGCAGAGTCAGCGCGGCCTTCAGGTGCTCATCTGCGGCCAACACGGAACCCGCTGGGTGTCGTTGGACGAACTGGATCTGGGGTTGGGGGATGTCGCGCCCATCGCCTCCAAGGCGGGCAGCGCTTCCGACGCTGCAGAGGATTCGCCCAATGTGCGAGGCGATGGCTACTGCATGGTCTGTGCAGGCAAGAGCTTGGGCACCGCCCATTTCCCATCAACGACCCACTGGATTGCATCGGCAGATCCAGTCGACGAATTTTCTGCAAGGCCCCTCCCGACCCCACGCGTCCAGCTTGCTGCGGGTCTGCCACCGCCCAGCACTGCACCACCCCACTTCTCGATCGAGTGACCTAGCGCCCCCGCCGCGGCCCGATGCATGGCCGCCGGGGATTCGTTGTGCCCCATCGAGGAGTTTCCATGCAAGTCCAGAAGATTTGCTTCGCTGCCGCCATTGCGGCCAGCCTTCTGAGCAGCCCCATCGCAGTCTTCGCCCAGGCCGGCATCTCCAGTGATCCACACCAAGACCAGCGCCTAGACCAAGTTCTGGTCTCGGGTTCCAAAGAAGCCACCCAGATCGAGTTCGTGCCTGCAGCCGCCCATCGGGTCGATGCCGAGACCATGGAGCGCGATCGCCCCAACTTCGTGGGCGAAGTCGCCAACCGAGTTCCGGGTGTTTACATCAACAACCTCGGGGCCGAGCAGCACATGGCCAGCATTCGCCAGCCCATCTCCACCCAGGGCGTGTATCTCTATCTTGAGGATGGCGTGCCCATCCGACCGGCCGGCCTCTTCAACCACAACCAAGTTTATGAAGTGAACCTGGCTGGCATCGGCGACATCGAGGTGATCAAGGGTCCGATGTCCTCGATTTTTGGCAGCTATGCCACCGGTGGCCTGATGAACTTCCTCACCAAAGCACCCAGCCAAGATCTCTCGGGATCGATTGGTCTGCTCTACGGCGACAACGGCTATCGCCGTGCCGAGGTCGATGTGTCCGACACCTTCGGCGCCCACGGCCTTCGCCTCAGCGGCTACCTGTTTGACAAAAACGATCGCAACTTCGGTCACAACAACTCGGACAAGCAGGCCTTCACACTGCGGCACGACTGGGCCATCTCGAACAAGGCCAAGCTCAAGACCACCCTCACCCAGACCCAACTCTTCGCAGAGCAGGGCGGCACACTGAGCGAGGCAGACTTCAAGGCGGGCCGTCTCGACAAGACTCCCCAGACCTTCACCTTCCGCGATGTCGATGCCCTGCGGCTGACCTCGAGCCTGGAGGCCGAGCTCAACCCCGGTGGACTGACCAGCCTGACGGTCTTCGCGCGAGAGAACACCACCAACCAGGTGCCGACGTTTTTTCAGGTGACGGCCACTGCACGGCAGCAAGGGAACTCAACGGTGCCACTGAGCAATGTCTGCACCAACGACCCCTCGGGTGCGCCCGCACTTTCTGGGGTTCCAACGAATGCACTTGCAAATGAAGCCGGGCTGCGCTGCGGCCGCACCACCGATGTGTCGTTCGAGTCGCGGGGGATAGAGCTGCGCCACCGCCAGAACCTGGGCTCGGGGGGCTCCCGCGTCATCGGTGGTCTGGTCTACGACCAAGGCACAGTGGATTCGCTTGAAGAGCGCTACACCTTTCAATACGACCCCAACGGTCTCTACACCAACAAGAGCGCCAACATCGATGCCTACCGCAGCTACGCGGTCGACTTCGAGAATCAGGCCGCCTACCTGCAGGCCGAGATCGCCCTCACCGACACGCTGATGGCCATCGCCGGCAATCGCTACGATCGCGTGCAATACAACTACACGCGCCTGGGGCAGTTCGGTGCACCCTCGGCCAAGGATGGCTTTCAGGCCAACAGCCCCAAGGCCGGCCTGATCTGGAATCCCGAAGCTGGGCTTACGCTGTATTCCAACGTGGGCTTTGGCTACTCGCCGCCCGAGATCAGTGGCAAGTATGGTGGCGCCAACATCGGCCTGCTCGATGACACGCGCTCGCGGAACATTGAGGTGGGCGGACGGGCTGAGGTGCCAGGAATTCGTGGTGCCATCGACTTTGCGCTCTACAGCCTGCGGCTCAGCGATGCGGTCTATTCGAGCGAGAGCAGCGCCAGCTACAACGCCGACAGCCGCCACCGTGGACTGGAGCTCGGCATCAGCAGCAAACTCAGCGCTGCCACCCTCGCTCGGGCCTCCTTCAGCCGCAGCCGTCAGACCTTCGAGTCCGAGGCCAGCAACTTTGCGGGTCCCGCCGCTGGCTCGCCCGGGAGCGCCGTGGTGGCTGGTCTTTCAGGCCGCAGCCTGCGCTACGCGCCTGACACCATCCTGAACCTGAATGTGGCCCACCGATTCGGCACCCAGACCACCCTCGTGGGTGAGATGCAGTACCTCTCGTCGTACTTCATCGATGAGACCAACACCCGCACCTACGGAGGCCACACCCTCTTCCACACGCGGCTGGTGCAGGCCCACGGCCCCTGGGAGTTCTCCTTGGCTGTGCGCAACATCTTCGATCGCAACCATGCCGAATTCGCGAGCTTCGGATTTGGCCGCTCCAGCTTCAATGCCGGCGAGCCCCGCACGGTGTTGATTGGTGCCCGCTACATCTTCGGAGGCCGCTGAATGGAAACCCGCCTCGACGCCGGCCAAACGGCCCCGAAGTCAATCAGCCCCACCCGCCGCTACCGAGGCCTCCACCGCGCCATGGCCTGGGCCGCAGGACTGGCCCTGGCCGCCTGGGCCATCTCTGGCCTGCTGCACCCCATCCTCGCGCAGTTTGGGGTGCAGCAGAAGACGATGAGGCCACCGGCGATGTCGGCGCTGCCCTCGACCGAGCTTCGGCTCGGCCGCGTTCTGGCCGAGGCGGGAATTCAGGAAGCTCAGGCGGTGCGCCTGGTGGCAGGGCCCAGCGCGGCCCTGCTCCAGATCACCACCTCTCAAGACCAGGAGCGGCGCTACTTCGCCCTACCCTCAGGTCGTGAGCTGCCCGGCCACGATCGGCAGCAGGCGGAGTTTCTGGCTCGTCACTACCTGAAGGCCGATGCCCCGGTGCGGGAGATGCGCTGGGTCGGTGACTTCAACCACGAGTACCCATCGGTGAATCGGCTGCTGCCCGTCTGGCGGGTGGAGTTCGACACCGAGGACCGACTCACCGCCTTCGTCTACACCGAGACCAACACCCTGGCCTCCGTCACCAACAACACCAAGCGGACGGCGCAGACCATCTTCCAGTGGCTGCACACCTGGAGCTGGGTGCCCCAGGCCGGCGAGTGGGGCCGGGTGGTTGTGATGGCTGCACTGCTGCTGGCCGTGCTCGGCATGGCCTACTCGGGGATCCGTCTCTGGCGCGGTCTCGCAGGCCTGCGAAAGGCGGTCCGCCAAGCAGCAGCGGCAGCCGGGCGCGCCGAACCACGGGTGCCGCTCATTCGCCGCTTGCACAAAACCGTGGGCCTCACCCTGCTTATTCCCCTGCTGGCCTTCACTGCCAGCGGACTGTTTCACCTGCTTCAGAATGCCAACTCACCGCCAGAAAAGAATTTGCGGCTGCAGCCAGCAATCCCGATGCAGTCATTGGTGGTGGCGGAGCCCCGGAAGTGGCAAGGCATCGCGACCGCGCAGGGCATCACCCAGGCGTCCTTGGTTCAGGCCCAGGGTGGCGAAGTGCTGTTGCGGCTGCAGTCGGCCTTGCCTGCGGCCCCGGCGGGCGAGCACGATCACCACGGACATGCCAGCCGTCAGGCACGATTTGATGGCAAGCCGCAGCAATCTGCTGCCACATATTTGGTTGCCAACACGGGCAAGCTATGGAATGGCAACGATCGGGAGCTGGCCATTCAGTTGGCCGAGCGGCATCTGGGATTTGGGCGTGAGCACTTCAACGACATCACCCTGGTGACACGCTTCGGCCCCGAGTACGACTTCCGAAATAAGCGGTTACCGGTCTGGCGCATTGGCTTTGCAGAGAGCAACCCTGCGGGGCTCCCCGCCCAGTGGGTCTTCATCGACACCGCGAGCGGCGTTTTGGCCGATCGTCTCCTCGCGGCCGATGTTCCCGAGCGCTGGAGCTTCAGCCTGCTCCACAAGTGGAACTTCCTCATGCCCATGATCGGGCGAGAGGGAGTGAACATCGCGACGGGCGTTGCCGCCGCGATGATCGCTGGCCTCGCCGCGGTGGGACTGCGGCTACGAAGCCGTCGGGGTCAGGCGAGAAAACTGGGTTAAACTTCCGAGCTCGGACGGCTAGCTCAGTGGTAGAGCACTGCCTTCACACGGCAGGGGTCACAGGTTCGAACCCTGTGCCGTCCACCATCCCCCACCGCCCCCACTGCCTTCAGCTCTGCCGAATCACTCCGCACCCAGGTCGTGGGCCTGCGTTGCCGGTCGGCTGCGTCGTGTAATCGTCGGGATCGCGGTGGACGATCACGCCTCGCCCCACCACGCTCATGGGGCCCGCCGACACCGTCAGCTTCTTCACCAACACGTTCACTTCGGCCACGCCGTTGGCATCGGCCCTCAGCGCCGGCAGGTCGCCCGCATGGTGGTTTCCTCCATCGTGTCTGCCGTGGGGAGACGCGTCGGGATTGAAGTGGCCTTTGGTCGCCATGCCGTCGCCAGAGCAGTCGGAGCCCTCGTGCACATGAAAGCCATGCTCCCGGTTTGGCCTCAGACCGGAGATTCGGCCGGTCACCAAGACCCCGTCGGCCTGTTGTTGGAATGTCAACTGCCCTTGGGGGTTCATGGATGCAGCGGCGGCCACCGAGGTGGGGGCGATGTCTGCGACGGCCTTGGGACCAGACGAGCCGCCCAGCATGGCGCAACCGGAGAGGGCGAGCAGACTGACAGCCACTGCGGGCCAGCCGACCATCGAACGAATATTGTGTGAGGGATGCATGGGTTTCCTCCTGGGTTGGGACTTCTGCGAGGCAGTATGCATCTCAGGGCCGTTGCCGAGAAGGCGTTGAGGACCAAAGATCGGGGAGCAATAACCAGTAGACCAACGCGTCGGGCGGCACCCAGCAGGCCCCAAAACCCTGTTGGCACGATGGTCTTTGGGTGCGGGTTTTGCTCGCCGTCGAGCTCTCAGGCACACTTCTCATTGAAGGGGAGTAGCCCTGCGCAGTTTCTGGTGGCCGTCATTCCGTCGGCGATATGTCGGCCGGCCCACCAGGCAAGATCAGACTCGGTCTTGCGGCGAGACCTTCGAATTGTTTTCTCCCCAAAAATCTTTTCGGAGTTCTCTGATGGAATCCTTGAGCATTGGCTCGGCCTGGATGTGGGCCGGATTTGCGTTGTTCGTGGTCATCGCCTGCGCGGTCGATCTTCTTCTGCTGGGCAAAAACGGGAGCGCCAAGGTCAGCGTCGGCCAGGCTCTGCGCTGGTCTGCCCTCTGGGTCTTTCTGGCCATCCTCTTCAATGGTCTTCTCTGGTGGCTCGTAGACCAGGATGCTGGCCGGGCAGTGGCCAATCAGAAGGCCACCGAGTTCTTCACCGGCTACCTGATCGAGAAGTCGCTGGCGGTAGACAACATCTTTGTCTTCCTGATGCTCTTCACCTACTTCAAGGTTCCAGCCGAGCTGCAAAAGCGCGTGCTGATCCTGGGCGTGATCGGCGCCATCGTGCTGCGGGCCATCATGATCTTGATCGGCGCCTGGCTGATCAAAGAGTTCCACTGGATCCTCTATGTCTTTGGCCTGTTCCTGCTGGTAACCGGAATCAAGATGCTGGTGTTCGCCGACAGCGAGAGCGACCTCGAGAGCAACCCCATCCTCAAGTGGATGCGTGGCCACCTCAAACTGACCCCGGGATTCGTGGGTGAGAAATTCTGGATCACGGACAATGGCGTCCGGGCCTACACCCCGCTGTTTGTGGTGATGGTGCTCATCGGCATCACCGACGTGGTCTTTGCGGTGGACAGCATTCCGGCCATCTTCGCCATCACCGAAGACCCGTTCATCGTCATGACCTCCAACATCTTCGCCATTCTGGGTCTGCGAGCCATGTACTTCCTGCTGGCCGACCTGAAGGATCGCTTCCACCTGCTCACCTACGGCCTGGGCGTCATCCTGGTCTTTGTGGGCACCAAGATGCTCATCGTCGACGTCTACAAGGTGCCGGTGTTCTGGTCCTTGGGCATCGTCGCGGCGATCCTGACGGCGTCGATCGTGGCCAGCCTGCTGCTGCCTGCAAAGTCGGCATCCAAAGAGGTCGCCCAGGGCTCCTAAACATGCCCTCCTAGGGAAGGGGTTGGGGGGAGACTTGGCCTGGGTCTCCCCTACAATCGGGCCGGAAACTGCCTTGCCATTCTCCCCACCCATTCCCACACGCCCACTTGCATGCCTGACGCGACCAAACCCACGGTGGGCCTGCTCTTTGACTACGAGTTCGATGCCCGCTGCCATGAGCGGCTCGAGTGCGATGGACTTGTCCAGTTTCGACGGCACGGGTTCAACATCTTTTCCTTCCCCAGCAACCTTGCCCTGCCCTTCTTCGGCTTCGAGGCATATTCCCAGCGGCTGATTCGGCGAGGCCAACGCGAGCAGTGGCAGGCCGTGCTCTCGCAAGACGAGACCTTTGGGGCGATCTTGGCCAGCCTTGCGGCCGAGGCACTTGGGCTGCCTGGAACTGCCCCCGAGGCGATTCTGGCCAGCCAGCACAAGCTCTGGGCACGACAGGTCATGACGCAGGCCTGCCCTGAGGTCGCTGTACCGGCGTCGGCGCTCGACTGGCGGCCAGGCGAGCCCGCACCGCGGGTGAGCGGCTTTCCTTTTTTCCTCAAGCCCATCCGGGCAAGCTTCTCGGTCTTGGCACGGCGAATCCACAACCAGGCCGAGCTCGACGAGCACCTGCAATTCAGCCTGCGAGAGCGGGCCACCCTCGGCTGGCTGGTGCGGCCCTTCGAGCAGCTCTGTGCCACTCGAATCCCCGATGCACCTCCCGCCCTGGGATTCATGCGCGAGCCCATTGCCGAAGGCCTGCAGTTCAATCTCGACGGCTATGTATTCGAGGGCACCGTGAACTTCCTCGGTGCTGTAGCGGCTGTCATGTATCCAGGAACCCAGGCCTTTCAGCGCTGGGAATACCCGGGCCAGGTCCCCGCCGACGCGCTGGCTCGGGCCCAAGATGCCAGCCGACGATTTCTCGCTGCGGTGGGCTTCTCCCACGGCATCTTCAACACCGAGTTCATCTACAACCCCCGCAGTGAGGCACTCACCATGCTGGAGTGCAATCCGCGGATGGCCTCACAGTTCAGCGATTTGTATCGGGCGGTGGACGGGATCGACCTGCACCGACTGGGGCTGGGGTTGGCCTTGGGCGACCGGTCCATGATCGCGCACCGCGAGGAGCCCAGGGGCCGACAGGCCTCGAGTCTCGTCTGGCGATCATTTGGGCTGAACGACACCCCACCCATGCCATCGAGGTCCCGCGTCGCCGAACTGCGTCGAGCGTTTCCCGATGCGGAGTTCTTTGTCTTCGATCGCGACCTCGATGAGCGCCGCAGGGACTTCAAGTGGCTGGGGTCGCACCGCTACGGCATTCTCAATCTCAGTGCCCAGTCGCCGGGGGACATGTTCGATCGGGCTCAGCGGGCGGCGGATTTGCTGGGCTGGCCCAATGCACCCTTCTCGGAGGCCATCCAGGCCCAGAGTCCAACGCTGCTGGCCGCGACATAGGGCAGCGCTAGGGCAGTGAGCAGCAGCGACCAGGCCCAGGCCGGTGCCCGGTCGTAGTCGAGCAGGCCCACCCCCACGGCCCAGGCAAAGCCCAGCGCAAGCGCCAGCATGGCGGGGCCCGTCAGGGCCGAAGCAAGACGGACAAGCCACTGCCACGCGCCCGTGGGTGCAGGCCCTGCACGGGTGCCCTGAAACACCAGGGCGCGCCGGCCAATGCCGGCAGCCATCCCGCGCAAGACCGAGACGCCGATGGTGGGGGTGAGGGCCACCCCCATGAGGGTTGCGGCAGCGATGTCCGACCAGCGGCGGTGCGGCTGCTGCATCCGCATCTGCCATGGGCCCAGAACAAGGCGCGCTGCCCAGAAGACTGCCAGCGGCATCCACAGCGCATCCAAGGGCAGGCCCAACATCCCCGGTCCATCGCCACCCTGCACGATCAGGGCAACAGTCCAAGCCACCGCCGCGATGGAAAACAGGGTGTGAAGCCCGTCGGTCAGCCAGCCAGCCCAGCCCATCCAAAAATGGTAAGCCTGCCCCGATCGCAGTCCCAGGCGCGGGCGACATCCGTGCGCCGAACTCCAGCCGTGCAGGCAGAGAATCTGCATGGCGCCCTGGGCCCATCGACTGCGCTGTCGGGCATAGGCAGACACATGGGCTGGCAGTTGGCCTTCGCCCGCAACTCGAGGGCGGTACTCGACCCGATGGCCCGCCTGCAATAGCCGCAGCCCCAGCTCGCTGTCCTCGCACAGGGTGGCCGAAGACCACCCACCCACCTCAACCAAGGCAGCCCGTCGGATCAAACACATGGTGCCGTGCTGAAGTGCCGCGCCATGAGCCTGTCGGTGCAGCATGCCGCTGGCAAAGAAACTCTCGAGCTCGGTGTCCATGCCGCGAGCAAGCAGCGACTCCGCCTCTCGGCTGCTGAGCCGATGCGCCTGGGGATACTGCAGCAGCCCGCACCCAGCTCCGGGATCGCTCGACAAGGCGTCGGCCAGCCAATCGGGGTGGACCACATAGTCCGCGTCGACCACCGCAATCCATTGCGCCCAATCGGCGGTGTGGTGCAAGGCCAGATTCAGAGCGCCGGCCTTAAACCCAGGCAGAGTCTCCACGCCGATGAACTTCAGGCGGGGGTCGGCCAGCGCGCGGCACCACTCCTCGAGCTCGTCGGACAGCCGGCGGTCGCGGGTGTTGTTGTCGACCAGCACAACCTCCAACCGGGGGTAGCGCATCGACAGCAGGCTGCGGACTCCTGCCATCACCATCGAGGGATCCTCGTTGGCGCAGGCCATGTGAATGCTGACCCCCGGCAGAGGCTGCTCTGCCCCCAGATGTCGTTCCCCAGGTCTCGACACCATCGTTGACAGGGGCGCATCGGGTGCAGGCATGCGCGGCGAGAGGCGTTCGGCACGGCGAGATCCGAGCAGCTCGAACATCTGTCCCAACACCACCGCCGCCATCAGCGCCAGCGGTGGCAGCAGCCCCAGCAACACCGCCCAATCCCAGGCACTGGGGTAGTTGGCCAGCGGCACCGCCAAGAATGCAACCATCAGGCCCGAGGCCCCCTGAAGGGCGACCGCCATGAGCACCTCGCCCGACCGGCCAATGCCGGATCGGGCGACCACCAACAGCACGACCATGCTGGCCCCCAGAATGCTCGCCGCCAGTGCACGCCAGCGCCAGCTGGGGTCGGGGTTGGCATCGCCCGAGAGTGAAAACTTCGGCACTCGTGCGGCATCGAGCAGGCCCCAATGGGCGCCCACCGGGCCCTCGGTGCTCTGCCCCTTCCAAGGCTGATCAATGGCCTCCATGAGAAAGGCCTCGGGCGGACTCTGCATGGCGTGCCACCGCGCCAGCACCTCACGCACAAAGCGTGCCTGGGCCGTGGGTGAGGCCTCGGCCGCACCAAAGCTTCCACCGCCGCTGGGCCAGCCCACCTCGGCCACAACAATGCGTCGGCCGGGATAACGCTGCGCCAGCGCGCGGTACCGATCCACCACCATCCCGGCGGCCACCTCGAGCGGGACACCTTCCCAGTAAGGCAGCAGGTGGACGCCAATGAAATCCACCTCACGAACCAGCCAGGGGTTGGACTCCCAGATGTGCCAGGGCTCCGCCGTCGAGACCGGCGCGGAGAGCACCGCGCGCGCCTCGCGCAGGGCATCCCGCAGCGAGCGCGGCGAGACCATGCCGAGCAGCTGGGTCTCATTGCCCACCAGCCATTGGCGCACCAGGCCGGGATAGCGCAATTCCACGGCCCGCGCCGCGGCCAATTCGGCCTCATTGCGTCGCAGATCGTTGGATAGCCAAAGGCCCGCGGTGATCTCAAAGCCCGCCGCTGCCGCAGCCTCAAACAGCGCGGGGCTCTCGGTGGTGGTGTAGGTGCGCAGGCTGCGCGTCAGGGGTCGGATCCTGGCCAGATCCTCGCGGACCACCTCTGCTGTCGGCAGCTCACCGGCTGCAGGCGACTGCCAGCGGGAGAATCCGTTGTAGGCGACCCCAGGCAGTGGTGCTGAGACCTCCGGCAGGTCGGACGGTCCTGCATGGCCTGCTGCCCAGACCAGGACATGGACAACGCCCGAGGCCAGCGCAAGCGACAATCCCCACAGCCAAGGCAAGACCGCAGCCTGCGGAGCCTGGGCGCTCGAATTCGATGGGGGGGTGACGGTGGGCATCAAGCGTGCATTGTGGGGGCTGATCTGGAGCCTGGGTGGGGGGATGATCTTCAACGCAACCCCCTCCCCAGCAGAGGCGACGGAGATTGCCAGGGCGGCAGCCCGCCTGCCGGCTTGGACTCTGCCGGAAACGCGGGTTCCCTGCGTCTCCTATTCTCCCTTTCGCGAGCCGGGCCAAAGGCCCCAAGACCCCAGCCTTCGGATCTCCCCCGAGCAAATCCGCGCAGACCTTCAACAACTGCAGGCCATCACCGGCTGCGTTCGCACCTATGGGCTGGATCATGGCCTCGACGCCCTGCCCGCCATTGCAGAATCCCTGGGCCTGCGGGTGGTGCTCGGAATCTGGATCGACCGAGACCCCGTGCGGAGCCGATCCCAGCTCGAGCGCGGACTCGCGCTGGCTGCGGCGCACCCCAACGCCGTGCGCCTGCTCATGGTGGGCAATGAGGTGATTCTCCGCGGCGAGCAGACTGCCGAGCAGATGGCCGGCTGGCTCGCCGAGGCCCAGGCCCGCACCGCCGTGCCCGTGAGCTACGCGGATGTCTGGGAATTCTGGCGAGTCCATGCGTCCGTGCTGGCACCCCATGTGGACATCGCCAGCATCCATGTCCTGCCTTACTGGGAAGACGAGCCCGTGGGGGTGGACCAGGCGGTCGCCCATGTCTTCGAGAAGGCGACACTGCTGCGAGACGTGCTGCAGCCGACCCCCATTTGGGTCGCCGAGACGGGATGGCCAGCGGCGGGACGGCAGCGCGGCCCTGCCCTGCCCAGTGTGCGTGGCCAGCAGCAGTTTGTTCAAGCCATGCTGGCTGCCAACGCGGCCAGGCCCGAGTTCACCATCAACATCATCGAGGCCTACGACCAGCCATGGAAGGCAGCCCAGGAGGGTGCCGTGGGTGCCGCCTGGGGCATTTTCGATACACGCGGCCATCTGCGGGCACTGGCAGAGCCCAGCAGCACCCCTCGGCCGTGGGCATTCCTGTGGGAGAGCCATGCCCGGCTGTCCGGCCTGCAGGTGGCAGGGCTATGTCTGGCGCTCGTGCTCGCAGTTGTTGGCCGCAAGGCCCTGGGGCTCTGGCTGCTGGTGGTGGCCGTCGACCTGTTCTTTTTGCTCACTGAGGGGCGCTATCGATCCATTGCCTGGGGCATTCCCATGCTGGGCCTGGCTGCCATCGCCCTGCGTGGGATTCATGCCCCACGCTGGGGGTCTGTCGCCCTTCTCGGCACGGCGGGCCTTGGCCTCGCCTTGCTGCACGACGAGGGCCTTGCCAATTTGCAGCTGAATCTTTATCTGGGCGCCACCGTGGGTGCAGCAGTCTGGCTGCTGTTGGGGCCAGCGAAGCTGCGCAGAAGAACGCCGGTGAGATCGTGAAGCCCGCCCAGACGCTGTCGGCCCTCAGGCTGCGCTGCCGGCAGCCCCGGGGATAGGCCCTCGGCGTCGAGGCGCTCCAAGAGCCGACGACTGCGGCTGGCCACCAACACCGGCACATCCCAGGGCGGCTGGGCGCCAGCCACATTGGCGGTGGGCTGGTGGTCACCGAAGAAGACCAGCACGCGATCGCGCGGCCAGGGGCGCTGCACCGCCTGGGCAAGCCAGCGCAGGGTGTAGCGAGCCAGGTCGATGTAGCCCGGCCGCATGTCCAGCCAGTTGGTCTCCACCGCCTGGGTCCTCGCCACATCGGCCGGGTCGTAGGGCTCTTGCGTGAGCAGCCGCGACCAGTCCGACTGCAGCGGCGGCGTGGGCGAGAACGGAAAGTGCGTGGTAATGAGCGGAAAGAACACGAACTGCGGTCCCGCTGCGGAGAGCGCCTGGAGCTTGGGCTCGGCCAGGGCCCAGGCCGCCTGATCGGGAATCTTCCAGTAAGTCATGGGCGGGCCGCGATAGTCCAGAGCCGGGCCATCGATGTAAGTGTCGAAGCGGTAAAAGGCGCGCTCCGGCCAAGGCCAATAGACCGATGCATAGAGGCCCACCGCTCGATGGCCGACACTCTGGAACACCTGAATGAGGGTGGGTCGATCCGTGGTGATCAGCAGATCGTGGCGCTGAGGGACCGACAAGTCGACCCCCGAGAGGATGCCCACATGCGAGAGGTCGCTGCCCCCACCGATGGTCGGAGCCTCGAAAAAACCGGACTGCAGGCCATATCCTGCGGCGCGCAGAGCCTCCTCGAACTGCTTCCAGTCGGGCGCCAGGGCGGCGCGAATCTCCGGATCGTCGAACATCACCGCCCCGAAGGATTCCAAGGAAATCATCCAGACATCGCTGCCCGACACGCCGGCCAGCCGCTGCTCCACCGGCAGCGCCAGGGCCGACTCCACCGAAGGCGATGGCGGAAGGCGCTCGGCGGCGGCTCTGGGATTCCACTGCGCGTAGACCGCCGAGGCAGCGAGTTTCAGTTGCTGGGCATAGACGGGCACCACGGGCTTGGAGACCAAGGGCCAGGTGAATGGCTGGCCCGCCAGATTCGCCACCGCCATCGCAGCACCGAGAGTGCCCACGCCCAGGGTGACGCGCCGCCGAAGCGGGGTGCGGGTCCAGACCACGAGACCATCCTCGCAAAGGGTGCGCCAGGCGCTGCGCAAAAGGCGATGCAGGCCAAGCGTGACCAGCACCACACCAATGGCTGCGGCAGCGGTCTGCCACCAAGGCCAGGACTGCGCCGTCACCCACACAAATCTCGGAAGCTGCGGCACATCCCAGTAAAGATTGATCGGGCGACCGAAGAGGCTGGGAGCCATTAGGTCCACATACCGACCCAGAGCCAGCAGACCATAAACCGCGGCGAGCCAGCCAAAGGCGCGCGACCCAAGACGGATGCGCAGCGCATAGACCACCGCCAGCACCACAACCATCAGGGCCAGCTCACCCGAAAACCGATGATCCGGCCGAACCCAGGGCGTGGGCCAAATGTTGGTCCACGACAGGATGAGGTTGAGAAACAGCAGGGCGAGCACTGCCCGCCAGGGACGCTCCGGGGTGCGGAACCGCAGGGTCAAGTGGCCGCGCCCTGCGGCAGAGCAGCGGATGGCAGGCCCACCAGCGCGCGGACAGGATCGGGCAGGGCCATGGACTTGCCGGTGTTGGTGTCGATCCAAACGATCTTGGCGAACCCCTCGGCGTGAAGGCGCTCATCGCCCACCGGCCGCATCTCGAAGCGGGTGGTGAAGCTGCTGCGCCCGACCTCTTCCACAAAGACCTTCACCTCCACGGTTGCCGGGTAGGTGAGGGGCAGGCGGAAGGTGCAGCTGGTGTTGATCAGCACTGGGCCAGAACCCGACTGCGGGCCGCAGGGGATGTCGTGCAGATCGAGCCAATCCACACGGGCCTGCTCTGCATAACGGAAGTAGTAGGTGTTGTTGAGGTGCCCATAGGCATCCATCTCGCCCCAACGCATGGGGATGAGGCTGGTGTGGATGGGGACTGGAGGGTTGGAAGGCTGGGTCATCGCGAAGACTTTGATCGGTTGGCGGCCGAGAGTGTAGCCCGATGCTCGGCATGACCCATCAAGGTTCGTTGGGTGGCGCGTTCGGCTGCCAGGGCCCGGTCTTCCGCTGCGTGCCAGGCCCTCTGAATCAGCCGCTTGGCACGACCCATGGCCTTGGGCGGCAGCGCCAGATACTTCAGCGCCTGCGTGCGTGCCTCGCTGGCGGGGTCGGGCGATGCGGTGGTCACCAGACCCAGCTCGGCCGCCTCCAGCCCCGAGACCACCCGCCCGGTCATGGCCAGATCTTTGGCAATGTCGATCCGCACCAGCTCTCGCAGCAGGGTGGGGCCACCCATGTCCGGCACCAGACCCCAGCGCATCTCCATGAATGAGAGGCGCGCCTCGGGATGGGCAATGCGGAAATCCGCACCCAGGGCGAGCTGCACTCCGGCCCCATAACAGTGCCCCTCGATCACCGCGAACACCGGCATTGGAAGCCGACGCCAGCCCATGGCCCAGGTCTGAAAGAGATTCTCAACCGGCGACCATAGGCGCAAGGCCATCAGAACCAGTTGCATCGGGCGCTTCATCAGCGCGGGGAAATCCATGCCGGAGCAGAACGAAGCGCCCTGCCCCCGAATGAGCACCGCTCGAATGGGTGCCTGGCCGAGCTTCTGGGCATGCCGCGGGGAACGCAGCCATCGTTGCGCCCTGGCCACCCCCGAGAGGGTCTCGGGCAGGACAGCGTTGTGCTTGTCGGGACGGGTCAGCCAGACCGTGGCCAGGCCGGGGATCTCGGGGTGCAACTCAATGGCAACGGTGGGGGAAGTCTGGATCCGCACGGGAATCTCCATTCAACAAACACTCGAGGGTGGACCGCACCGAGAGCGCACTGCGGGCAGGCTGCGGGCCGGGGGCGATGCCGCGGCCCCAGAGCAAGAAAATGCCGTGCATCTCGGGGTGTGTTCCGGGGTAGCCATGCTGTCCAGGGATTGGAAAGCCCAGCCGGCGATCGGTGACCGACCAGCCCATCGATGCCACACACACGATGTCCGGAACCCGTGAGTGTGCCTCGAGACCCCAAGCCTCGGGGAGCTGGGTCTTGCCATGGCACTGCAGCTTGGGTTCGCGGGCCAGCCGCTGCAAGACTGCACCGCGGTCTTCGCCATGCAGGCGCAGGCCCGAGGCAGGTCCAAACCATTCCCAGCGCACCGCCGGGAATCCCTCGATCAGTTCGGGGGCGTAAATTTGCTGATTCCAAGGCACCGGTGCCATGCCGTGGTCCGACACCACCACCAGCCGGGTTCCGGCCAGCAGCCCCCGGCTCTCCAGACCATCGAGAAGCCGGGCCAGGGCCGCATCCACGTCCTGAATCGCGCGATCCACCGCATCGCTGCCGGGGCCCGTGCTGTGGCCTGCGCTGTCGACCGCCGAGAAATACAGGGTGGCCAGCCGCGGTCGCCGATGGGCAGGACGATCGAACCACGACAACAGCAGGTCCACCCGCTGGGTGTGGCCCAAGTCTCCGTCGTAAGGCAGCCAGTCCCTCGGCTGAACGCCCTGAATCTTGACCTCCGAACCGGGCCAAAAGACAGTGGCCGTGGGCAGGCCACGCTTTTCGAGCGACACCCACAGCGGGTCTGCGGTGGTCCACCAGGCGGGGTTGGTGATGGCCTCTCGATCCCTCAGGCGGAAGACCTGACCAGGGATGGCCGGGTCGTGCATGGTGTTGTTGACGATGCCATGGCGGTGCGGCGGCTGCCCAGTGATGATGCTCAGGTGATTGGTGAAGGTGGCCGACGGAAACGCTGGGATGAGCGCCTGCGCCCGCCGACCCTCGGCGGCCAAGCGCCGCAGCGTGGGGCTCGGGTGCTGGTCAAGGTAATCCGCCCGATAGCCGTCGATGCTCACCAGGACGACTCTGGGGGTGGCATCCTCGGCCGACCATGCCCCCTTGGCAGCGAATGCCAGCGCCGCTGCCGCCAGAAACATCGGCCAACGCATCACTGCGCGGTCCATCCTCCATCCATGCTCAGAATGGCGCCAGTGATGTTGGCCGCCGCCGGGGAGCAGAGAAACACGGCATAGGCCGCCACCTGCTCGATGGTGATGAACTGCTTGGTCGGCTGGGCCTTGAGCAGGACCTCCTGCTTGACCTGCTCCTCGGTCATGCCTCGGGCCTTCATGGTGTCGGGAATCTGCCGCTCCACCAAGGGCGTCCAGACATAGCCGGGGCAGATGGCGTTCACGGTGATGTTGCTGGTGGCAAGCTCCAAAGCCACCGCCTTGGTGAGGCCGGCCACACCATGCTTGGCGGCCACATACGCACTCTTGAAGGGCGAGGCGACCAGCGCATGGGCCGAGGCGAGATTGATGATGCGGCCGCTGCCCTGCGCCTTCATGGTGGGCACCGCCTTGCGAATGGTGTGGAAGTTGGAGCTGAGGTTGATCGCCAGAATGGCATCCCACCGCGCCACCGGAAAGTCTTCCACGGGCGACACATGCTGAATGCCGGCATTGTTGACCAACACATCGAGCCGGCCGAAGGCCGCAATCGCTGCATCCATCATGGCCTCCGTCGCCTCAACCTGGGTGAGGTCGGCCGCGTCGTAGCGGACCTCCACGCCGTGCCGATCGGAGAGTTCCTTTTGGAGCGCAGCAATCTCGGCGGGATCGCCCAGGCCGTGGAGAGTGATGTTGTAGCCCTCGGCGGCCAATGCTGTGGCGATGCCGCGACCAATGCCGCTGGTGGATCCGGTGACAAGCGCTGCGGGGCGGGATGGGGCCTGCGCCATGGGGTTCTCCTTGGAAATATGGGAAATGCTAGCAGGCGCTGGATGAAGAACCGGGGCGGGATGCTGAGCTGCTGCCTGCATGGCGCCCGGCAACAAATCCGCTGGCCCAGGCCCACTGAAAATTGTGGCCGCCCAGGTGGCCCGTCACATCCACGCACTCGCCGATGAAATACACGCCGGGATGTGCCCTGGCCTCGCAGGTCTTGGGGCTCAAGCCCTCGGTGGCCACGCCGCCCCGCATCACCTCGGCCTTGTTCCAGCCGAGGGTTGCGGCGGGCCGAAATGGCACGCGCTGGAGTTGGGATCGCACCTGAGTGCGCGCCTGTCGGCCCAGCTCAGCCCAGCGGCGGGGCCGAATCTCCGGGTCGATGTGCTCCATCAATGCTGCAGCAAGTCGAGACGGAAGGCGCGCTTCCAGCATCTGGCCCACCGTCGATCGGCCCACCGCAGACTCATCAAAGGCCGCATCGGGCAGCCAATCCACCCAGAGCTCGGCGCCCTCTTCCCAAAAACTGCTCGCCTGCAGCACGGCGGGACCCGAGAGGCCTTTGTGCGTCAACAGCAGGTCCTCATCGAAGTGCCCCTCGCCGTAGCCGTCCCGAGAGACGGCAGAGATCTGGACGGGCGCAGACACGCCCGAGAGGGCGCGCAGGGGCTCGCTGGCGGGGTCGGTGAGCGCCAACGGCACCAGGGCAGGGCGCGGTTCGACGACCGACAGTCCAAGGCGACGCGCAAAGTCCAGGGCCCAGGCCGTGGCGCCGATCTTTGGCACCGGCAGGCCCCCAGTGGCCACAATCAAGCAGCGGGCGATGACCACCCCCCGGCTGGTCTCCAGTCGGGCCGGCTGCCCTGCCGTGGGTGGCGCGCAGTCCAGAACCTCCACCGGGTGGGCCAAAACAACGCCGTGGGCCCGACAGTCGTCGAGCAGCATGGCCACAATGTCTTGGGCGGAGTGGTCGCAGAAGAGTTGCCCTCGGTGCTTCTCGTGAAAGCCGATGCCCCGCTGGCGAACCCGTTCGATGAAGGCCTCGGGCGGGAAGGCGGCCAGCGCATGGCGCACGAACCGAGGGTCCTGCGAGAGGAAATTCGCTGGGCTGCAGTCGCGGTTGGTGAAGTTGCAGCGGCCACCCCCACTGATGCGGATCTTCTCGCCCAGCACGGGGGCATGGTCAAAGACCGCCACGCGGGCACCCAGTTCGGCCGCGCGCGCTGCCGCAAAGAGGCCAGCGGCGCCGCCGCCAACAACGGCCACATCAACATGGGTGGGGGTCATGCGCCGATTATCCCGCACGGCCTCTGGCCAGGGGCTCGGTTGCCTGGGCGGAGTGCGGCCTGAAAACCAAAACCCCGAAGCCATCCATCGATACACTTCGAGCATCGCGGCCACCGCGACGACCGAATCCCGATGCCCCCCAACCCCCCACTGCCATCGACCCCTGGACTGGTCGCCCCAGACTGGCGACAGCCCCTGGGCATTGCGCTCGCACTCCACGCACTGCCCCTGCTTGTTTGGCTTTGGGCGCCCCCCGCACCCACCCCGGTGGCCAGCTCGACGGCACCCATGGTTGCCCGCCTGCTGCCTTCCGACGCTTCGACCCTGGGCGGGCTGTCGTTGCCCCAGCCCATCGAGCGTCGATCCGAGTCGAGGCCAGCACCGGCGCGCCCCACCCCATCGTCGGCCGAATCCGCCACGGCAACGTCGGCAGCACCGGCAACGTCCGCGACGTCGGCACCATCAACGACTTCCGCACCCGCATCGTCAGCATCTGCTGCAACACCGACCGCCGCGGCCAGCAGTGAGCCCCGGGTCGACGTGGATGCCTTGCAGAACCCCAAGCCGCCCTACCCCAGCCTGTCTCGTCGCCTGGGGGAAGAGGGCGCCGTGCTGCTGCGGGTTCGCGTCCTGATCGATGGCACTGCGGGGGAGGTGCGTATCCTGCGCTCCAGCGGCTATCCACGGCTGGACGAGGCCGCCAAGAACACCGTGGCACAGTGGCGGTTCATTCCGGCGCGCCGCGGTGAACGCGCCGAAGAGGCCTGGGTCCAAATCCCCATCGATTTCACTCTGAAGAGGTAGACACGCTCCCATGGAAAACACAGCCCCCCAGCTTGGCTTCGGCCACTTCTTGGCCCAGGCCGATGCCGTCGGCCTGGCTTTGTTTGTTGTTCTGCTGGCGTTGTCCGTCGCAAGTTGGACCGTGATTTTTGGAAAGCTGCTCCGGCGGCGCCGGGCCCTGGCGGCGGAGGCCGCATTTGTGGCGCGGTTTGAATCTGCGGCCAACAGCAACGACGGCCTCCTGCAACTGGCAAAGGAGACCCAAGACACCACTGCCCATGGGGCCATCCTCGCTGCTGCCCTGGAGGCCGAGCGTTTTGCGCAGCAGGCCGAAGCCGCAGGGAAACTGGCCCACGTCGAGAGCGCCTCCGAACTGGTCAGCCGCTCGATTCAGCGGGCCCTCGACGACGCCCAGTCCGATCAGGAAGTGGGCCAGACACTGCTGGCCTCCACCGCATCGAGCGCACCATTCATCGGCCTCTTTGGCACCGTCTGGGGCATCTACCACGCGCTTCTGGCGATTGGAGCCAGCGGCGAAAGCAGCCTGGATCAGGTGGCGGGTCCCGTGGGCGAGGCCCTCATCATGACCGCCCTGGGCCTGGCGGTGGCCATCCCCGCAGCCCTGGCCTACAACGCGTTTGCTCGGCAGACCCGACTGCTGATTGGTCGACTGGAGCAGTTCGCCCACCTGGTGTTTGTGCGCGTGAGCACGGGCAGCATTCCCGCAGGGCGGCTTTGATGGCCTTCCATGTTCAAGCCCGAACGGGCCGCAATCAGCCCCAGGCCGAGATCAACATGATCCCGCTCATCGATGTGATGCTGGTGCTGCTGATCATTTTCATGGTCACGGCCCCCCTGCTCACGCACGGCGTGAAGGTGGATCTGCCCAAGGCCACCAGCCAGGCCGCCGACACGCCGCCCAAAACCATCCAGGCCTCCATCCGGGCCGATGGCAGTCTCTATTGGGAGAAAGAGGCACTGCGGTGGGAGGCCCTGCCCGAGCGCCTCGCGGCACAGGCTGCGCTGGAGCCTCAGCCCGAGTTGCACATCCGGGCCGACTCGGCGGTGGCCTATGGCAAGGTGGCCGAACTGATGTCGGCGGCCTCGGCGGCGGGGATCACCAAGATCGGCTTCATCACCGCGCCAACGGCCCCAAAGCCCTAGGGTTCAGTACCCAGCCGAGCTCTGTGTGGGGTCGACCCATGTCGACCCCAGGGTCAGCCCCCGCAGATGCTTAGGCCGCCTTGGCAGCCTCGGCGGTCGTGGCCGAAAAATCGGCCTCGGACTCGACCGATGGGGCACTGTTGCGGATGAGGTAATCGAAGGCGCCCAGAGACGCCTTGGCCCCATCGCCGGCAGCGATCACGATCTGCTTGTAAGGCACGGTGGTGCAGTCGCCCGCAGCAAACACGCCAGGCACATCGGTGGCGCCGTGGGAGTCGACCTCGATCTCCCCGTACTTCGACATCGCCACAGTGCCCCGCAGCCATTCGGTGTTGGGCACCAGGCCGATCTGCACGAACACCCCCTCGAGGGTCAGCGAGATCTCCTCACCGCTCGTGCGATTCTTGTAGCGAAGTCCATTCACCTTCTGCCCATCGCCCGTGATTTCGGTTGTTTGGGCCTGGGTGATGAGGGTGACGTTGGGCAGGCTGCGTGCCTTGTTCACCAGCACCGCATCGGCCTTCATCTGATCGGCGAACTCGAGCACCGTGACATGGCCCACCACACCGGCCAGATCGATGGCGGCCTCGATGCCGGAGTTGCCCCCGCCAATCACCGCCACCCGCTTGCCCTTAAAGAGAGGGCCATCGCAGTGCGGGCAGTAGGCCACACCGCGGTTTTTGTATAGCTCTTCGCCCGGCACATTCACATTGCGCCAGCGCGCGCCGGTGGAGAGGATGACCGAGCGGGACTTCAACACCGCACCATTGGCCATGTGGACCTCGATGAGTCCACCGGGCTGGGCGGCGGGCACCAGCTTTTCGGCGCGCTGCAGGTTGTGGATGTCCACATCGTAGTGGCGCACGTGGGCCTCGAGGTCGGCAGCGAATTTGGGTCCATTGGTCTCCAGCACCGAAATGTAGTTCTCGATGCCCAGGGTGTCGTTGGTCTGACCACCAAAGCGCTCGGCGGCAACACCCGTGCGGATCCCCTTGCGGGCCGCGTACACCGCGGCAGCGGCACCGGCCGGGCCTCCGCCCACCACCAGCACCTCATAAGGGGCCAGGGCGTTGAGCTTCTTGGCGTCGCGCTCGGCAGCGCCCGTGTCGAGCTTGGCGAGGATCTCTTCGGCCGTCATGCGGCCCGAGGCAAAGAACTCACCGTTGCGGTAGACCATGGGCACGGCCATGACCTTGCGCTCCTCGACTTCCTTCTGGAAGAGACCACCATCGATGATGGTGGTCTTGATGTTTGGGTTGAGGACAGCCATGAGGCTCAGTGCCTGCACCACATCGGGGCAGTTGTGGCACGACAGACTCATGTACACATCGAACTCTTCAGGGCCCTGCAGGGCCTGCATCTGTTCGATCACCGAGGCCTCGACCTTCGGCGGATGGCCACCGGCCCAGAGCAGGGCAAGCACCAGCGAGGTGAACTCATGGCCCAGGGGGATGGCTGCAAAGCGCAGCTGCATGTCGGTGCCGCTGCGGCGAATCTGAAAGGATGGGACCCGGGGGTCCACCCCGTCGAAGGAGGCCGAGACCTTCTCCGACAGGGCAACGACTTCCTCGACCAGCTGCCGCATTTCGGCGGAGCTCGGCTCATTGCCAAGGGTGACGACGATCTCGATGGGCGCGGTGAGGCGCTCGAGGTAAGACTTCAGCTGGGATTTGAGGGAGTCGTTGAGCATGATGATTGCCTTAGATCTTGCCGACCAGGTCGAGCGAGGGGGTCAGGGCATCCGCACCCGGCGTCCACTTGGCGGGGCAGGCCTGGTTGGGGTTGGCAGCCACGTATTGGGCAGCCTGAACCTTGCGCAGCAGCTCATTGGCGTCACGGCCAATGCCGTTGTCGTGGATCTCGCAGAGCTTGATCTGACCCTCGGGGTTGATCACGAACGTGCCGCGCAGGGCCAGGCCCTCTTCCTCGATCATCACGCCGAAGTTGCGGGTGATGGTGCCGGTGGGGTCACCGATCAGGGGGTAGTTCACGTTCTTGATGGTGTCGGAGGTGTCGTGCCAGGCCTTGTGGGTGAAGTGGGTGTCGGTCGACACGCCATAAATTTCCACGCCCAGGGCCTTGAAGGTGTCGTAGTGCTCGGCCAGGTCGCCCAGCTCCGTGGGGCACACGAAGGTGAAGTCGGCGGGGTAGAAGAAGACGACCGACCACTTGCCCTTGAGGGTGGCGTCGGTCACTTCGATGAATTTGCCGTTGTGGTAGGCCTGGGCCTTGAACGGCTTGATGGTGGTGTTGATCAGCGACATGGTTTTCCTTGTAGAGTGGCTGTGAAGGGGATCGAAACTGCGTCCCAGGGTGGCGTGCTGCGCTGCGATGATCGCCCCGCACCCCATCGAGGGATGCAGGAGGTGCGAACAGCCTCGCGAACAACCTCCGGGAACACCCTTAGTTTATTGCAATGCGTCAACAAAAACGAATAGTTATTTCCTAAACCTTTCATTGAGACCGGCTATTCCGGCCTCCTCCGACAGGATCCGCCGACATGAATCCCAGCCTGCCCCACACCCTTCGATCCCTGGCGACCATCGCCGCCCTGTCCCTGCTCTCGGGCCTTGCCTTGGCCCCAGTCACCCTGACCCCGGCCGAGGCCAGCGGCTCGCGGGAGGTCCGCGTCGGGAGCCTGAAGTTCGAGCACATGGAGATCGGGGAAACGCGACCTGGGCAGCCCGCGGCCGGAGCCTTCGTCGAGATTGAAAACAAAGGCCGCTCCGGCGACCGGCTTGTGGGCCTGACCCTCGACAAGGCAGTCGCCGCCCGCGGCGAGATTCACACCATGAGCATGGAGGGCGGAACAATGACCATGCGGCAGATTCCGGGCCTCGACATCCCCGCCGATGGCAAGGCGCGGCTTGCGCCCGGAGGCAACCACCTCATGCTGATCGGCCTACCGCAGCCCCTGACCGCCGGCCAGACGGTTTCTTTAACCCTTCAATTCGAGAAAGCCGGTGCCGTGCCCCTGCAATTCGTGGTGGTCCCACGCGACAAGTTGCGCCGCGAAGGGAGCAGCAAGCACCACCACTGAATGACGCTCGGCTAGCCGCGTTTTTTGGGTTTGTATTCCTCGATGCGGGTGGCCTCCAGCCGATAGCCGGTGACACCCTGAGCGGTCTTCTTGCGGCTGGCCTCCAAGACACCCTCGACCCAGATGGCCTCCATGCTGTTCATGAGCCGCTCCACGCGCGTCTTGCTGCCAGGTTCAATCAGCACAATCTGATTGGCGGGCGGCGGCGGGGTGTGAATGCAGGCCCCGAAATACGGCACCAGCAAAAAGCTGCGGCGCGGATCGCGCGAGGCATCGAGCGGGACCACAAACCCAGGCAGTCGAACCAGCTTGCCCAGATGGGTCGGGGTGGTGGGTGCCGCGTCCCACTTCTCGCGCAGCTTGGCCATCGCCGTGTTGGCCGCCTCGGTGCCGTCTTGCAGATTGCCCGCGCGGCCCAGGGCCATCATCTCGGCCTGAATGCCCTTGGCCCACTCCCGATCGATGAGGTCATCCCAGGTGATCTCGGTGGGTGGACCACCCGCCTTCTGAGCCAGCGCCACCGAGGGCATGGCGAGAACCGAGGCCAGGGCCTGAATCACACGCCGACGGACCATGTCTTGGTAGGAGTTCATACGGATTTCCAGTGGATCGAAGCGCTCGAGTCAACCACTCGGCGGGTTTAGGCCATCGGCCAAGGACAATCGACTTGCCAGAAGGGCGGGGAGGAGCCCCGCCACCAGGCCCGCCAGCAACACAACCGCCATGGGCATGAGTGCCTCGGAAGGAATCTGGCCCAGGGCCACACTCAGACCCAGCTGGCTGCGCAGGGTTTCCTCGGCCGCCGACAACAGGATTTGGTGGAGCCCCAGGCCCAGCACGAGTCCCACCGCCACGACCCAGAACGCCTCGGCAACCACCAGGGCGGAAATGCCCCCCAGCCCCACGCCCACGGCCCGCAGAATGGAGAGCTCTCGCCGTCGGCCGTTTATGGCCACCAGCAGCACCGCGCTCACCGACAGCGCTGCCCCCACGGCCATGGCATAGCCAATGATGCGCAGGCTGGCCTCGGCCACCCCCAGGACGCGCCAGAGCTCGTCCAAGGCGACCCCAGGAAGCACCGCCATCAGCTCGGCCTCACCCAGCCGCTCGATCCGATCGCGAACGGAAAAAATCATCGACCGATCCGAGAGCCCGACCCAGAGTGCCGTGAGTTGTGCCGGCCCGGCACTGGCCATCCATGGCAGCCCACCGCCCGAGTGCAGCCATTCAAAGGCCTCCAGCGAAATGAGGACCGCGCCGTCCACCGGCCCACCGGTGGGCGCCAGGACACCCACAACCACCACGGGAGCATCGCTGTGGTCCTGCGACAGAGGCCCCTCGGTGGCCTGCATGCCGTGGGTCAGAACCACCGAATCGCCCACCGAGAGGCCCAGGTCATCGGCCACCCGAGCACCCACCACGGCCTCGAGGATCTCGGCAGGAGCGCTGGGCTCGGCACGGAAGGCACGCCCATCGTGCAGTGCGACCGCCCTGCCCTGCACGGCATAGTGGTCAAAAAATGTGGCGTCGGTTCCCCAGACGGGATTGCCTTGGAAGGAGTCGCCCAGCTGCAGCGGCATGGCCCAGGCGACCTCGGGCAGACGCCGAATCTCCTCGAGCCTCTCGGCGGGGAAGTTGCGGGTGGGCTGTCCGATTTGAAATGCGGTGTAGAGCAGCAGCTCGGCGGGACTTCCCTTGGGACCCACAATGAGGTCCACACCGCTGACCGCCTCGGAGAAGCTGCGCTGGGCGTCGCTGCGCAGCTGAACAGTGCCAACCAGCAGCACCGTGGAGACCGAAACCGACAACATGACGAGCAGCAGGGCGGGCCAGCGCCCCCGGGCACTCACCCAGGCCAGTCGAAAGACCCACAGCATGCGATCCATGGCCAGACTCACGCAGCCTCCGGTGCCAATGGCAGATGGCGATCGAAGTGGTGACGCAGTCGGGCATCGTGCGAGACCATCACCAGGGTGGGGGCAATGGTGGTGGCGCGATCGTGCGGGCTCGGCGGATCCTTGGCATCGGCTGCATCGGAGGCGGCTGCATCGGACGATGCTGCGTCGGACGATGCTGCGTCGGACGAGTGGCGCAGGGCTCCCAAAAGGGCGCGCATGAAGGAGTCCCGAGACGACTCGTCGAGGGCTGAGGTGGGTTCATCGGCCAAGATGAGCCTGGGCGACCCCAGGAGGGCCCGGGCCGCGGCCACCCGCTGCTGCTGACCCACCGAGAGACTGCGGGCAGGCCTCTCCCATGCCCCAGGATCGACCTCCAGAGCGCGCAAAAGATCGGCGGCGCGCGCTCTGGCGCGGCGCATCGTTCCTCCCGCCGCCAACCGGCGTTCGGCATGCCACCCCAGGGGCAGAAGGATGTTGTCCATGGCGCTCAGATAAGGCAGCAGATTGAACTGCTGAAAAATTACCCCAAGGTGCACCCCCCGGAGGCGGTCGCGGGCGGCGGTGCCCATGGTCGCCACATCGTGTCCCAGAACCCGGAGCGTTCCCTGCTGGGGGGTATGAATGCCGGCACACAAGGCCAAGAGAGTCGACTTCCCACAACCGCTCGGCCCACTGACAAAGCAGGTCTCGCCGGCCTCGAGCGAGAATTCCTCGAGCCTCAGGGCGGGCCTTGCTGCCCCCGCATGGGTATAAATCAGAGACCGGATCTCGAGGGTGGGAGCGGGCATGGCGTTGGCGCGCAACAACTCGGGCATGGGCGGGAAGGGGTTAGAAGTGGATGCGCTGCAGCTTGCCCCGCTGCAGCCGTCGGCTGCCGGTGTCGGCGCCGCCAGGACCCGACTCGACCACGAAGCTCAGCTCCAGGGTGCGCAGGCGGGTGAAGTGTTTGAAGGCCGAGACCTCCAGTCCGGTCTTCCGACCTGCCGCACCCGTGAGGACTGAGGGTGTCTGGCACTGAAAGGTCTGAACGAGCTCGAGGTCGGCGTGGCCCTCTCGGGTGCCCTTGGCCGGCGCTGGATCAAAAAGCATGCTGCGGCCCTCGCTGGCGGTCAGCCTGCAGGCGGCCTCGGCCGGCAGCGCGATCACCGCATCGGCCAGCAGGGTCTGCTGCCGCAGGGCCTCGACCGCAGCCCGCTGGGCGTCGTTGCGGGGTCGGTGTTCAAAACCCAGAAATCCGTCCATCGCGCCCTGCAGTTGCAGCCGCAGCTGCCCGGAGGCACTCAGGGTGAGCTGCATCTGGGCATGGCCGTGTTGGTGGGCTTTTTGGGCGAATGCGCTGGCGGTGACCAGCGACAGCACGAGGGCGACGGCCAGCGTCTGGGGGTGACGCACGCGGCGCGGGGCAACCGAAAGGATAGGGAGAAGCAGGGTCATGGCGATGGGAGGGCAGCGATGGGCTCGAGTTCCAGTTCAGTGTAGATGGGCGGCAGAGGAAACCCACGGCCCCCACCACGTGGGGCTTGTCACGCCGCCGACATTTGTGTCATGAATACTGAATGTGGATGACGCCCGCGAGAAATCCCCTCCCCAGCCTTCAGCGCACCGCCCTCACCGAAGTGCGCGGCGCTGTGTTCTGCGAGAAGTTGATCTCTCAGGCGCGCATGGTGCTCTCGATGACGGCCTACCACTGGCTGCATCCCTCAGCGCTCGCCGCTCAGGGCCACGCCCTGCGCTCGGCTTCGGCCGAATGGCGTCACACCCTGCGCGGATTTCAGGCTGCCGCGCGTCGCATTCTTGCCCTCGGTGCTGCCCGCAGCCCCTTTTCCAAGCCAGCGCGGCGCCTGCGACGCAAGGCTGCAGTGACGCGCAGGGCCCTTTCTCTCCGCATAGGCCCATCGTTCCCAGCACAGGAGTAGATCCATGCCGCAGGCCCTCGACCTTCCCACCATCCAACGGTTTATACGGGCCCAATCGGCAAGCACGCGAATCTACATCGGGGCAGACTCCTGCCGCGTCATGCAACACAACGTCTGGCATGCGGACTACACCCTGGTGGTGGTCGTGCACATCGACGGCAAGCACGGATGCAAGATTTTCGGCGAGACCCATCGGGAGCGGGATTTCGACCAGCGCGCAGACCGCCCCCAGATGCGGCTCATGAACGAGGTCTACAAGGTTGCAGACCTTTACCTGCAACTGGCCGAGGCCATCGAGGATCGCTCCGTCGAGGTGCACCTCGACCTCAACCCAGACCCCGCCACCGGATCCTCGTGTGTGATTCAGCAGGCCATCGGCTATATTCGCGGCGTTTGCAATGTTTCCCCCCGCGTGAAGCCCCATGCCTTTGCGGCCAGCTGCGCCGCCGACCGATACAAGGAGTTGGCCAGCCTGGCTGGGCAGGCGCTGCGCGCGGCCTAACCCCGCCAGAGAAAACGCCAGCCATTGAACGCCCTCCTCGACCCCGCAGTCCTCTTTTTTGCGGTTGGCCTGTTCGCAGGCCTCATCCGCTCCAACCTTGAGATTCCATCGGCGATCAGCCGGTTCCTAGCGCTCTACCTGCTGATGGCCCTGGGCCTCAAGGGGGGCCTCTCGCTGGCTGAGACCGGCCTGTCTTGGGAAGTGCTCAGCGTCTTGATCGCGGCAGTGGCCTTGGCTGGGCTGATTCCATTGCTCGACCTCATCGTGCTTCGCCGACTGACCACGCCTTTCAATGCCATCGGCATCGCCGCCACCTTCGGTTCGGTCAGTGCGGTCACCTTCATCACCGCCAACCAGTTCCTGGATCGGGCCGGAGAGCCTTATGGCGGCTACATGGCCGCCGCCATGGCCCTGATGGAATCGCCCGCGATCGTGCTGGCGGTGGTGCTGGCCAATATGGAGCGCAAGAAGCAGGGCGCAGAGGCCCACCCCGATGGTCTGGGCAGCGTTCTGCATGAGTCGTTCACCGACGGAGCCCAGCTGCTCCTGCTGGCCAGCATGGTCATCGGCGCCCTCATGGGGCCCGAGGGGGCCGCAGCGATGAAGCCATTCTCGGCCGACCTTTTCAAGGGCATGCTCGCGTTTTTCTTGCTCGACATGGGCCTGCTTGCAGCCCGAAACCTTCCGGGCCTGCGGGGGCAGTCTCCCCTGTTGATGGTCTATGCCATTGGCGCCCCTCTGGTGCACGGGGCCATCGCCCTGGGCCTGGGCACGCTGCTGGGGCTGAGTGTGGGCGATCTGACGCTGCTCATGGTGCTGGCGGCCAGCGCCAGCTACATCGCCGTGCCTGCGGTGCTGCGCATCGCTCTGCCCGAGGCAGATGCCGCAGCCTACGTGGGCCTGTCCCTCGGCATCACCTTCCCATTCAACATCATCCTGGGGATCCCGTTGGCGCACGCGGTGGCGTTGGCGGTGCAGTAGGGTCCCGGCGACCATTCAGCACACGTCCAGCACCCGTCCAGCATCCGTCCAGAGCTCGAGCGCGAAAAAAAACCGGCCCCACGTTGCCATGGGGCCGGCGTTTCCCGATGGGCGACCAGCGGAGTCCGCCGGCCGGCCGAGTTGGGGATCGCTTACTCGGCGGCGGCCTTGCGGCGAGCCGGTGCCTTGGTGGCGGCGGCAGCCTGACCCACGGCAGCTTCACCGGCCTTCGCGGCGGCCTCGACGTTGGACTCGATCATCTCCACGACCTGCTTGCTGGCCTTCTGCATGGCGTCGAGGGCCGAGTTGGAGGCCGAGAAGGCCGACTTCATCAGGGCGACCATGCCCTCTGAGCCCGCGGGGGCGTTCTTCGAGAGGTCGTTGAGGGCCGTGGAGAAGGCCTTGTTGGCCTCTTCCATGCGGGCCTCGACCATCTTGGTGAACTCCGAGGCGGCCTCGGCGTTGATGGCGTAGACATTGCGGCCATAGGAGGCAGCCTTGCTCACGGCCGGCTGGGCCAGGCCCTGGGCAGCGGCGTAGAGCTCTGCGGCGTCTTTCACGGACAGCAGCTGGCTGCCGGCCTCGGTGGCGTCGGCCAGATTGGCCTTGGCGGCCTTCAGGTTGAGGTCGATGTGCTTCTCGATGGCCTCGAGGCTGCGGGCGGTCATTTCGACCATGGCGGCCTGGGCTTCTTTGATCTGGTTCAGGACTTGCTCGGGGGTAAAGACGTTCATGGTGTGGCTCCTTGGGATGGGCTCAGCGGGGTTGGCTCAGCAGGGTTGACTCAGCGAGGGATACATCGGACCAGACCGCCCTCGATCTGGACCCGCACGCCGCTCGGCAACTGCCGACTTCCATGCTTTTGTTGCGACGCACAAACGAAGCATATTGCTGCACTGCAAAAAATGCAAGCCCTTGAATATGAAATTTTCTTGACGCCCGGAGGCATGCGATACTCCGCGCCATGACCCGCACCGTTCACTGCATCAAGCTCAACAAAGAGGCCGAAGGCCTGGCATTCCCACCCGCGCCCGGCGATTTGGGCCGGCGAATTTTCGAATCGGTCTCGAAGGAAGCCTGGGCCGACTGGCTCAAGCACCAGACCATGCTGGTCAACGAGTACCGCCTGAACCTCTCGGACCAGCGCGCTCGCAAATACCTCATGCAGCAGATGGAGGCCCACTTTTTCGGCGCAGGCGCCGAGCAGGCCTCCGGCTTCACTCCCCCAGCGCCATAAAGCAGTGTCCCCGAATCTGGGGGCACCCCGCCCAGCGATTTAAGCCTAGGCGTCGCCCTTGTGGCGAAGATCTTGGCCGCGCACCAGAAACGCCACATGCTCGGCCATGTTCTTGGCGTGGTCACCAATTCGCTCCATGGCCTTGGCGAAAAACAGCAGGTCAATGGCGCGAGAAATCGTGCGGCTGTCTTCCACCACATAGGAAATCAGCAGACGAATCGTGTTGCGGAAGTGTTCGTCGACCTCTTTGTCTTCGAAGATGATTTCTTCCACCGCAGACGCGTCCTCGCGGGCATAGGCATCGAGCGAGCGGTCGAGCATGGCACGGATGTGATTCGCCATCGCGGAAAAGTTGATGCGCGGACCGATGGCCGTGGCGCTCGACTCCAGATATTTCGTTGCCATGCGGGCCATCTTCTCGGCCTCGTCGCCAGCACGCTCCAAGTCGCGGACCATCTTCATGGCGGTCACGATGAGGCGGAGATCGTAGGCCAAGGGCTGCATGCGGGCGATGAGGCTGTTGCTCATTTCATCGATCTGCACTTCCATGGTGTTGACCTGGGCCTCGAGATCAAAGACCTGGCGCAGCTTGGCGATGTCGGCCTCGGCAAAGCCCTGGGCCGAGAGCTTGACCATCTCTTCCACAGTGCCACCCATCTTCAGGATGGCGGTGCGGAGCTGCTCGAGCTCATTGTCAAACTGCGTCACGGTATGCGGCTTCATGGTGTCCTTGGGTGTGGGGATGGTCGATGCGCTCAAGACTATGTCGGTTTTGTTGCGAATTTATGATGTGGCGGGGCGATGTCGCCGCAGGACGCCGGAGGGCGTTGCGACCAGGACCTCGTCGGCGCGATGCCGAGCAAAAATGCCGTTCTCCACAACCCCGGGAATGGCGTTGATGCGGTCTTCCAAATCCGCGGGCTGCGCAATTCGAAGGCCGTGCACATCCACGACGGGGTTGCCGTTGTCGGTGATGACGCCCTCGCGCAGGCGCGGCTCCCCCCCCAGGGCCTGCAGGGCCCAGAACACGGGCCGCTGTGCGATGGCCAAGAACTCCACCGGCAGCGCAAAGCTGCCCAAGACAGACACCTCCTTGCTGGCATCCACGAGGCAGAGGAAGCGGCGCGAGGCGCTCGCCACAATCTTCTCGCGGGTCAGTGCAGCACCCCCTCCTTTGATGAGGCATGCCTGGGGATCGACCTCGTCGGCCCCATCGATGTAGAGGTCGAGCGGCGCCTCGAGTCGGTCCAGCGGCCAGACCTCCACCCCGAGGGCTCGAAGCCGCTCCGTGGAGCGCTCTGAGCTCGAGACTGCAGCCCTCGGCAAGACCCCCATCTCAGCCATGGCCTCGATGAAGAGATCGATGGTGCTGCCCGTACCGATGCCCAGGAGCATGCCGGGCGTGAGTTGCTGACAGGCCGCCAAGGCGACCTCCTTTTTCAGTTCGGTTTGTGTTTTCATGCCGACTCTTCTCTCATTCATTCCCCCGCAAATCCCTATGCCGAAAGCCCCGAAGTACGACTGTGCCCAGTGTCCTGGCTACTGCTGCAGCTACCCGCGCATTATCGTCTCGGAAGAGGACATCGCTCGGCTCGCCCGGCACCATGGGCTTGAGGAAAAGGAGGCACGGAAGAAATTCACCCAACGCTATCGCTGGGCGTCGGAGACAGAGACCATCGACGAGCGCGTTCTGCGGCATCGGCCCGACACGGTCTACACCAGCACCTGCCAGTTCCTACACCCCACCGAGCGGCGCTGCACGATTTATGAGGCACGACCGCAGGTCTGTCGGGAGTACCCCAACAGCCAACGCTGTGGCTACTACAGCTTTTTGAAGTTTGAGAGGAAGCAGCAGGGCGACCCAGAGTTCATCCCCAGCGCCTGATCTGTTGGGGGCCCCGAGGGGGCGGGAATGGGTGGGGTGACCGATGGGACTCGAACCCACGACGACCAGAATCACAATCTGGGACTCTACCAACTGAGCTACGGCCACCACGGACAACCTGCATTTGGCCTGCCGAGAGGGAATCGAACCCCCGACCCACAGCTTAGAAGGCTGTTGCTCTATCCGACTGAGCTACCGGCAGGTGGGTGTTCCAACGCGACATCCATCGACTACAGACAGCAGGCCCGGGGGCCTGCATGGTCGGGGTGGAGAGATTCGAACTCCCGACCCTCTGCTCCCAAAGCAGATGCGCTACCAGACTGCGCTACACCCCGAGAGGGGAGAATTATAGCCCCAAAACCCAGGGTCTAGCCAAAGCGTCCGGTGATGTAGTCCTCGGTCTCTTTCTTTGCAGGCTTGGTGAAAATCTGATCGGTCACGCCGAACTCCACGAGCTCGCCGATGTACATGTAGGCGGTGAAATCGGAGACGCGGGCGGCCTGCTGCATATTGTGGGTGACGATCGCCACGGTGTAGTCGCTCTTCAACTCGTGCACGAGTTCTTCGACCTTGGCGGTGGAAATCGGGTCCAGGGCAGACGTGGGCTCATCGAGCAGGATCACCTTGGGCTTGACGGCCACGGTGCGCGCAATGCAGAGCCGCTGCTGCTGGCCGCCCGAGAGCGAGAGGCCGCTCTGCTGAAGCTTGTCCTTGACCTCGTTCCAGAGTGCACCCTTGGTGAGCGCCCATTCCACGCGATCGTCCATCTCCGACTTCGAGAGGTTCTCGTAGAGCTTCACGCCAAAGGCGATGTTGTCGTAGATGGACATCGGGAACGGTGTCGGCTTCTGAAACACCATGCCCACCTGCGAGCGCAGCAGATTGAGGTCCTGCTTGGGGTCAAGGATGTTCTGGCCGTAGAGATTGATCTGACCCTCCGCGCGCTGGCCCGGATAGAGGCTGTACATGCGATTGAGGGTGCGCAGGAGCGTCGACTTGCCGCAGCCCGAGGGGCCGATGAACGCCGTCACACGGCGCTCAGCGATGTCGAGGTTGATCTGCTTGAGGCCCTTGAAGTTGCCGTAGTAGAAGTCGAGGTTGCGGATCTCGATGGCATTCCTCAGCCCTTCGGTGGGCAGGTCGGAGGCCGTGACGGTCATCGGCTTCATGGCGGGAGTCTGGGGGGTCGAGGTGTCGGTCATGATGGAGAGATCGAGGGGATGTTTGGGCAGATGACAGAGGTGGGGATTGGGCTGGCGGTTGGGCTGGCGGTTGGGCTGGCGGTTGGGCTGGCGGTTGGGCTTGGTACGAACCGGCGAATCAAGCCGACTTGTTGCGCAGGAAGGTGCGGGCCAGAATATTGAGCAGAAGCACCGTCATGGTGATCAGCAGTGCTCCGCCCCAGGCCAGCTCCACCCAGTTGTCGTAGGGGCTGAGGGCAAACTGATAGATCACCACCGGCAGGTTGGCCAGCGGCGTATTCATGCTGCCGAAGAACTGGTTATTCAGTGCGGTAAAGAGCAGCGGCGCGGTCTCGCCACTGATGCGGGCCACCGCCAGGAGCAGGCCCGTCACCACGCCAGCCTTGGCCGCGCGCAGGGTCACGAAGGTGGCCACCTTCCAGCGGGGGGCCCCCAACGCAAAGGCAGCCTCGCGCAGGCTTCCCGGCACCAGGCGCAGCATGTTCTCGGTGGTGCGCACCACCACGGGAATCGCAATCAACGACAAGGCCAGAGAACCGGCCCAGCCAGAGAAGTTGCCCATCGGGGCGACCACCACGGCATACACAAACAGGCCGATGATGATGGAGGGTGCCGACAGCATGATGTCGGTCACAAAGCGGGTGACCTCGGCGGTCTTGCTCTCGTCGCCATACTCCGCAAGGTAGACACCGGCGAACACACCGATCGGCGTGGAGATCAGGGCGGCAAAGCCCACGATCATCAGGCTGCCCAGGATGGGATTGAGCAATCCACCGCCCTCGCTGCCGGGAGCTGGGGTGCCCTGAGTAAAGAGGTCCAGATCCAGGGCAGCGATGCCGTTGTAAAAGAGCTCAAAGAGAATCCAGACGAGGACGAAGAGTCCAAGCGCCATGGCCAGCATGGAGGCCGTCAGGCCCACGGTGTTGACCAGCTTGCGGCGACGATAGAGGGCAGTGTTCATGGCTTAGGTGCCTTTCCGCTTCTCAGCGCGGATCAGCATGATCTTGGCTGCAGACAGCACAACGAAGGTGATGACGAAGAGGAGGAATCCGAGGGCAAACAGGGTATTGAAGTGCAGACCCTCGGCCTCACCGAACTCGTTGGCCAGCGTGGCGGCAATCGAAGTTCCGGGTCCGAAGAGCGACTCCGAGAGGCGTTGGGAGTTGCCGATCACGAAGGTCACGGCCATGGTCTCGCCCAGCGCTCGGCCCATGCCGAGCATGATGCCGCCGACCACGCCCTTTTGGGTGTAGGGCAGCACGATGTTGCGAACCACCTCCCAGGTGGTGCAGCCAATGCCATAGGCCGACTCGCGCAGGATGGGAGGAACGATCTCAAACACATCCCGCATCACCGCGGCAATGAAGGGCAGCACCATGAAGGCAAGGATCAGACCCGCTGCCAAGACACCAATGCCGTTCATGGCGCCGCCGAAGAAGGACCCAATCAAGGGCATCTGCCCGAGGGTCGACTGAAGGGCGGGCTGGCCATATTCGGCAAACAGCGGGGCAAAGATGAAGAGACCAAACATGCCATAGATGATCGATGGCACGGCGGCCAAGAGTTCAATGGCGGTGCCAAGCGGGCGCCTCAGCGGCACGGGGCAGGTCTCAGTGAGAAACAGGGCAATCCCGAAGGCCAGAGGCACGGCAATCAAGAGGGCGATGGCGGCACTGACCAGGGTACCCACAATCGCAATGGCTGCACCGAACTCTTCGTTGACGATGTCCCACTCGACGCGCCAGACAAACTGGATGCCGAACTTTTGGAAGACCGGCCAGGCCTGGATGATCAGCGACACGATGATTCCGATCAGTGCAGCGAGCACGATCAAGGAGAAGCCCATCGTTACTTTGTGAAACAGGAAGTCTTCCATGCGCTGTCGGCGCATCTTGGAAGCTCTCTGCGCGGCGAGCACTGCCGGATTGTCTTGGAGGGTGCTGGACATGGTGGCGCCTTTGGCGGGGATGCTGGCTGTGTCGCTCATGGTGTGGCGATGATCTGGCGAAAGACACGACAAACGCGGTGGCGCTCATCGAAAACAGCCCCCAGCAAAGGCGCCGGGGGCTGAAATGGAACAACCGTGTGCTTACTTAACGGCGATCTCGTTCCAGACCTTAGCGCGGATCTGGTTGGTGAGCGCGTCGGGCAGGGGCACGTAGTCGAGGTCGAGAGCCATCTTCTTGCCGTTCTTGAACGACCAGTCGAAGAACTTGAGGGCCTCGGCAGCGGCGGCCTTATCGGCGGGCTGCTTGTACATCAGGATGAACGATGCGGTCGAGATCGGCCAGGTTTCTGCACCAGGCTGATTCACGATCGACAGGCCCATGCCCGGCACCGAGAACCAGTCGGCGCCAGCAGCGGCGGCAGCAAAGGCCTCTGCATCGGGGTTGGCAAACTTGCCCGACTTGTTCTGCAGCAGCATGTAGGGCAGGTTGTTCTTCTTCACATAGGCGTACTCGACATAACCCACGGCACCCTTTACACGCGCCACGTTGGCTGCGACGCCTTCATTGCCCTTGCCACCCACGGACGAGGCAGCCGGCCACTTGACGGCGTTGCCCTTGCCCACGTTGTCGGCCCAGCGCTTGCTGACCGTGGTGAGGTAGTCGGTGAAGTTGAAGGTCGTGCCCGAGCCGTCGGCGCGGTGGATCACGGTGATGGCCTGGTCGGGCAGCTTCACGCCAGGATTCAGCTTGGCGATGGCGGAGTCGTTCCAGTTGACGATGTAGCCCATGAACATGTCGGCCAGAACTTCGCCCGTGATTTTGAGCTGACCGGGCTTGATGCCGTCGAGGTTGAAGATGGGCACAGTACCGCCGATGATGGCGGGGAACTGAACCATGCCGTCCTTGGCCAGCTCCTCAGCCTTCAGGGGCGAGTCGGTGGCACCAAAGGTAACGGTCTTGGCGCGGATCTGGCGAACGCCGCCCGAGGATCCGATGGACTGATAGTTCAGGCCAGTGCCGGTCTCTTTCTTGTAGGCCTCGGCCCACTTGGAGTAGATGGGGAACGGGAAGGTCGCACCGGCGCCGGTGATGTCGGCGGCGGATGCGCCGAATGCCGTGGCCAGAGCGGCCACGCCAACCAGCGACTTGATCAGAGCGTTGCGCATGAATGATCCTTTGGGACGATTGTGGGTTTGACAGGGACAGGCCGCGACTGGCCGTCCCCAAAACCTTACCGCCGCAAGATGACCATTCCATGACAGTCACATTCGTCGGGTCCCCTTGGAGACCGGCAGCCGCGCACTGAGGTGGGCGCTGGCCGCCAGCAGGAGGGCCGATCCCAGCAGACAGGCGAGCAGTCCGCCCACCCCGAAGAGCAGCCCCGACAGCAGAGTGCCCAGAAAACGGCCGGCAGCGTTGGCGGCGTAGTAGAAGCCGACATCTTCCGCAGCCTTCTCCGAACCCGCGTAGGCCAGCACGAGGTAGCTGTGGACCGAACTATTCACCGCAAAGGCGAAGCCAAACAGCAGAAGCCCCCCCACCACCCACCACGCCATGTGCGGGGGCTCGGCGGCAACGATGGCCGTCAAGACCGCCGGAATCGCAGCAAGGATCAGGCCCCAGCGGCGGGCCTCGGGCACCTCGGCACTGAGACCATCGGCGCTGCGTCGGATGATTCGTGGCGCGGCAGCCTGCACGCCCCCATACAACATCGTCCAGACGGCCAGGAAGCTGCCCACCTGGGCGAAGGTCCATCCCTGCGCATAGAGAAACACCGGAACGCCCACCACAAACCAGACATCGCGGGCCCCAAAGAGGGCGAGCCTGCCGGCCGCCAGAAGATTGAGCCCCGGCGACTTGGCGAGAAACTCCCGAGCCGAACTGGAGGCCTTGCCCTGCCCAAGTTGGCGAGGCAGCGAGAGCATCACGCCCAGGAGCACCACGCCCAGCACCCCAGCCATCAGCCAGAGCGCCGGAGCAAAGCCCAAGGTTTGAAGCAGCAGACCTCCGAGAAAGAAGCCCGCGCCCTTCATGGCGTTTTTGCTTCCCGTGAACCAGGCGACCCAGCGGAACAGCCGGCTGGACGACTCCGAATTCTCCGCGTCGGCCGACACCTGACGCGCTGTCGTCTTGATGGCGGACTTGCTGGCGGTTTTGGTCAGGTCTTTGGCCACGCCACAGATGCCCTGGGCCACGACCACCCAGGCCACCGAGAGGGCCGCCGACCACTCGGGTGAGACGGCCGACAGCAGCAGAAATCCGGCCATCTGGGTGGCAAGCCCCACCACCAGCATGCGCGGAATGCCGAAGCGGGTGGCGAGCCATCCGCCCACCAGATTGGCGACGATGCCCGCAGCCTCATAGAGCAGGAACAAGAAGGCCAACACAAATGGCGTGTAGCCCAGCTGAAAAAAATGCAGCAGCACGAGCATGCGCAGCGCACCATCGGTGAGGGTGAATCCCCAATAGGCTGCGGTGACAATCAGGTAGGCGCGCACCAGTCAGAGCCCCAGCACATCGCCCAGATGGCAGGTCAGATCGACCATGCGGCAGGCGTAGCCCATTTCGTTGTCGTACCAGCTGTAGACCTTGAGCATCGTCCCGTCGGTCACCATCGTGGAAGGGCCATCCACGATGCTGCTGCGGGCATCGCGGGCATAGTCGGCACTCACGAGCGGCAGCGTCTCAAAGCCAAGGATTCCCTGCAGAGGCCCCTGCGCAGCCGCAGCTCGAAACGCCGCGTTGGCCTCCTCCGCGGTGGTCGGTCTTTGAAGCTCAAACACACAGTCGGTCAGCGACGCATTGAGGTTGGGCGAGCGCACCGCGTGGCCATTGAGCTTGCCCTGCAGCTCGGGATAGATCAGCCCGATGGCGGTGGCGCTGCCGGTGGTGGTGGGTGCCAGGCCCATCATCGCGCTGCGGGCGCGACGCAGATCCTTGTGGGGGGCATCCACCACCACATTGGTGTTGGTGGGGTTGTGGATGGTGGTGATCTGTCCATGGCGAATGCCGAAGGCTTCGTGGACCACCTTCACCACCGGGGCGAGGCAGTTGGTTGTGCAGGATGCCGCGGTCACGATGGCATGGCGTTGCGGGTCGAAGTCCTGGTGGTTGACCCCGACCACCACATTCAGCACGGTGGGATCCTTCACCGGCGCCGAAACCACGACCCGCCGAGCACCCCGAGCGAAGTGGCCCTGCAGGGCTTCGGGCGTGAGGTGCTTGCCGGTGCATTCCAGAACCACATCGACCCCCAGCTCGCCCCAGGGGATGTCTTCCGGATTCGCATGGCTGCTGAAGCCCAAGGCCCTGGAGCCAATTCGAATGGACTCCTGCCCCTGGGCCTCGATGTGCTCGCGCCAGCGGCCCTGCACCGTGTCGAAGGCGAGCAGATGCGCGGTGGCGGCCGCCCCACCCTTGATCTCGTTGAGGTGCACCACCTCGAGCCGATTGCCCGCGCGCGGATCGTCCAGGCCGCGCTCGGCAGCCCCGAAGGCAGCCCGCAGCGCCAGACGTCCAATCCGCCCCATTCCATTGATGCCCACGCGCATGCTGCCTCCTTTAATAATTCTAGAAAAATCGAATTAAAGAGCAAACCCCCACATCCTGCAACCCTTGGGAGGTCAATCCAGTGGATGCCTCAATCAGTTCAATGATGCGGCGAGCTGCTGCGCCAGTGCAGAGGCCTCGTCCCTGCAGGCAGTCTCCACCATGACCCGCAGCAGCGGCTCGGTGCCCGAGGCGCGGATCAGGACCCGACCCCGACCGGCCAGCTGGGCCTCGGCCGCCTGAAGTGCTGCAGCCAGACCGGAATGATCCCGCCACCCATCCCGCAGGCTCGGGGTCAGAGGCACATTGATCATCACCTGGGGGAAGAGCTGGAGGTCGCCCAACAGCTCCTCGAGGCGCTGGCCCGAGGCAACCATCGCAGCCAACACCTGCAGAGCACTCACGATGCCATCGCCGGTGGTGTGCAGATCGAGATTGAGCAGATGGCCCGAGGACTCGCCGCCCAGACGCCAGCCCGTCTCCTTCAGCATCTCGAGGACATAGCGGTCGCCCACCTTGGCCCGGCGGAAGTCGAGACCCATGCGCTCGAGCGCCTTCTCAAGGGCGAGGTTGGACATCGCTGTTCCCACCACCCCTTCCAGGGACTGCCGCCCCTGGGCCATGACCCGCTGGCGCACCATGGCGTAGAGCAGCTCGTCGCCCGAGAAGATTCGGCCATCGGCACCCACCATGATGAGTCGGTCGCCATCGCCGTCGAGGGCAAGGCCACAGTCAGCGCCCTGCTCCACCACCGCAGCCGCCAGGGCTTCGGGGTGGGTGGCGCCCACACCCTGGTTGATGTTAAAGCCATCGGGGGTGTCGCCCATGGCAATCACCTCGGCACCCAGTTCGTGGAAGACCTGGGGGGCCACCTGATAGGCAGCACCATGCGCACAATCCACGACCAGCCGCAGCCTCTGCAGACTCAGCTGCGCAGGAAAAGCCCGCTTGCAGAATTCAATGTATCGACCGCCTGCGTCGTTCAGGCGGCGGGCCTTGCCCAGGCGATCGGGGGCCGCACACCGCAAGGGCTGTTCCATGCGCTGTTCGATCTCGAGCTCCATGGCATCGGGGAGCTTCTCCCCATGGCCATCGAAGAACTTGATGCCGTTGTCCTCGAAGGGATTGTGCGAGGCACTGATGACCACACCCGCGGACAGCCGCAGCGTCTTGGCAAGATAGGCGACGGCTGGGGTGGGCATCGGCCCGGCCATCAGAACATTGACCCCGGCGCTGGCAAAGCCGGCCTCGAGCGCGGCCTCAAAGATGTAGCCAGAGACTCGGGTGTCTTTGCCGATGAGCACGGTGGGCTCGGCCGAGCGCTCGGCCAGCAGGCTGCCGGCCGCCATGCCGAGCCGAAGCACGAAGTCGGGGGTGATGGGGTGTTCGCCGACCCGGCCGCGAATGCCGTCGGTTCCAAAGTATTTTCTCTGCGCGTTGGAGGCCATGCTGCCGATTTTAAACGGGGGCGCCGAGGGCTGCGGCGAGCCGCAATGCCGCCAAGGTCCCCGCGACATCGTGAACGCGCAGCACCGATGCCCCCGACTGTGCGGCCAACACCGCCGCGACCGCACTGGCAGCATCGCGCTGGGCCGGTGCGGAATCGGGCTGACCCATGGCTTCCGCAATCATGCGCTTGCGCGAGACCCCCACCAGAATGGCGTGGGGGCCCTGTGCCGCCGAGGAGAGCCCCCGAAAGAGGGTCTGATTGTGGGTGTAGGTCTTGCCAAAGCCAAAGCCAGGATCGAGCAGGACGCTTTGCGGATCGACCCCCGCAGCCTCGAGCATCTCGGCCTGACCGCGAAGAAAGCCATAGACCTCGCCACAGACATCGGCGTAGTGGGGACTGGCCTGCATGGTGCTGGGGCTGCCCTGCATGTGCATGACGCACAGGCCCTGGCCTTCGGCCACCAGCCGGGGCAGCAGCCGCTGCATGGCCGACGAGCGAAAGCCATCGACGTCATTCACCAGATCGATGCCCACATCGAGTGCGGGCTCCACCACCTCAGCGCGCCGGCTGTCGAGCGAGAGCACCATCCCCAGAGGCTGGAGCTCGCGCAGCACCGGCAAGACCCGACGGCGCTCTTCATCCGGCGAGACGGGGGCAGCACCAGGGCGCGTGCTCTCGCCCCCCACATCGATGATGTCGGCACCGGCACGATGAAGCTCCGCGGCCCGCGCAACAGCGACATCCACCGAGGCCACCAAGCCTCCGTCGGAAAAGGAATCCGGGGTCACATTGAGCACCCCCATAAGCAAAGGCCGATCCCGCGACAAACGGAACCGGCCCAAATGCAGCGACAGCGGGCGCAACGTTAGGCCGGCGCTGTGGCACCACTCGATGGCACGGCGCCGGCGGGCGTGGAGCCTGTGCCCGCCGATGGGCTGTTGCCACCATCGGAATGCTTGGGTGGCCTCGGCTCGCGGCCCTGAACGATGTCTTCGATCTGGTCGGCGTCGATGGTCTCCCACTCCAGCAGGGCCTTGGCCATGGCGTGCATCTTGTCCCGGTTGTCCTCGATGATCTGGCGCGCCACGCGGTATTGCTCATCGATGATGCGGCGGATCTCGGCGTCGACCTTCTGCATCGTGGCCTCCGAGACATTGGTGGTCTTGGTGATGCTGCGACCCAGGAAAACCTCGCCCTCGTTCTCGGCGTAGACCATGGGACCCAGGGAGTCGCTCATGCCGTAGCGGGTCACCATATCGCGTGCCAAAGCAGTCGCTCGCTCGAAGTCATTCGAGGCGCCCGTGGTCATCTGGTCCATGAAGACTTCCTCGGCGATCCGTCCGCCAAAGAGCACCGAAATCATGCTCAGCATCCGGACCTTGTCCATGCTGTAGCGGTCGGACTCGGGCAGCTGCATGGTCACCCCCAGGGCACGGCCTCGCGGGATGATGGTGACCTTGTGCACCGGATCGGTCTTGGGGAGCATGCGCGCAACGAGGGCATGGCCCGACTCATGGTAGGCGGTGTTGCGGCGCTCCTCTTCGGGCATGACCATCGACTTGCGCTCGGCGCCCATCAGGATTTTGTCCTTCGCCTTTTCAAAGTCGTTCATATCGACCAGGCGTCCGCCGCGGCGGGCGGCAAAGAGTGCCGCCTCGTTGACGAGGTTGGCCAAGTCGGCACCCGACATGCCGGGGGTGCCGCGGGCAAGAATATCGGCGCGGACATCCGGGGCGATGGGGACCTTGCGCATGTGCACATTGAGGATCTGCTCGCGGCCACGAATGTCGGGCAGGGGCACCACCACCTGGCGGTCGAAGCGGCCAGGACGCAGCAGCGCCGGATCGAGAACATCGGGTCGGTTGGTGGCGGCGATCACGATGATGCCTTGGCTGGTCTCAAAGCCGTCCATCTCCACCAGCATCTGGTTGAGGGTCTGCTCACGCTCGTCGTTGCCGCCACCAAGGCCGGCGCCGCGCTGGCGGCCGACCGCATCGATCTCGTCGATGAAGATGATGCAGGGGGCATGCTTCTTGGCGTTTTCGAACATGTCGCGGACGCGGGCAGCACCCACACCCACAAACATTTCGACAAAGTCGGAGCCCGAAATGGAGAAGAACGGAACCTTGGCCTCACCCGCAATGGCCTTGGCCAGCAGGGTCTTGCCCGTTCCGGGGGATCCCACCATGAGCACGCCGCGGGGAATGCGGCCACCCAAACGCTGAAACTTGGTCGGGTCGCGCAGGAAATCGACCAGCTCGGTCACGTCCTCTTTGGCCTCGTCGCAGCCCGCCACATCGGCGAAGGTGATGTTGTTGGTGTTTTCATCGAGCATGCGGGCCTTGGACTTGCCAAACGAAAAGGCACCGCCCCGCCCACCGCCCTGCATCTGGCGCATGAAAAAGACCCAGACCCCGATGAGCAGCAGCATGGGGAACCAGGAGACAAAGATGCTCATGAGCAGCGAGGGCTCCTCTTCGGCCTTGGCCGAGACCGCAACCCCCGCCTTGAGCAGATCGCCCACCATCCAGAGATCCTGAGGCGCATTGACCACGATCGGCCGCTCGTCGGTGGTGACGGCGCGCACCGTGCGGCCATCGATCACGGCAGAACGGATCCGCCCCTGACGGGCCTCCTCCATGAACTGCGAATACGTGACTTCCATGCCCCGACTCGGGCCACTCTCGAACTGCCGAAACACCGAGAAGAGGATGAGGCCGACCACCATCCAGATGGCGAACTTCGAGATCATGTTGCCGTTCACGTTTGCTCCTAGCGCGGCGCCATTTGTCGCCGCAATCGATAGTCAGGGACCAATGTTCAAAATCTACAACAAAAGCCGCTCACACCCGCAGATTCCGGCCCAGAAGGAAGGTTTCCGAGGATTCCGACCTCGAGGAGGGGGGCTTGCGGGGACTCACGGTGTGAAACACCCGCTTGAACTCCTCGACCAGCTGACTGTAGCCACTGCCATTGAAGCATTTGACGAGCAAGGCGCCCGAGGGTTTCAGGTGTCGATGGGAAAAATCGACCGCCAGTTCCACCACATGGGCGATGCGCGCCGCGTCGGCCGAGGCCACCCCGGATAAGTTGGGGGCCATATCGGACAAAACAAGGTCCACCTTCTGACCATCGAGCATGGCGGAGAGTTGGGCGTCCACCTCCTCGTCTCGGAAGTCCCCCAGCACGAATTCCACATCCGCGACCGGCTCCATGGGCAGGATGTCGAGGGCAATGATGCGGCCGTGGATGCCCTGGCGGCCAGGTCGGGCCAGGCGTTGCCGCAGGACCTGAGACCAGCTGCCCGGGGCCGAGCCCAGATCGACCACCGTCATGCCGGGGCGGATGAGCTTGTCCTTCTCGTCGATTTCAATGAGCTTGAAGGCCGCCCGGCTGCGGTATCCCATGCCCTGCGCCCGCCGGACGTAGGGATCGGTGAGGTGGCGGTTGAGCCACGCTGCGTTGAATTTGTTCTTGGCCGTGACAGCCCCCGAAGGCTTTAGAGGTAGAGGACTTCGAGGATCTCGAGCTCGCGCTTGCCCGAGGGGGCCTGGAGCGTGACCACGTCGCCGGCCATTTTCCCAATGAGGGCACGGGCAATCGGACTACCGAAGGAGATTTTGTTGGCCTTGGGGTCGGCCTCGTCGTCGCCAACGATCTGGTAGCGGCTCTGCTGGCCGCTGTCGCAGTCCTCGAGCTCCACGGTCACGCCAAAGACCACGCGGCCATCCTGGGGCAGCGCCTTGGGATCGATGATCTGAGCCGAGGCGAGCTTGCTCTCGATCTCGGCGATGCGGCCCTCGACAAAGGCCTGCTTTTCTTTGGCCGCATCGTATTCGGCGTTCTCGGAGAGGTCGCCCTGGGCCCGGGCCTCAGAGATGGCCTGGATGACATCCGGACGCTCCACGGTTTTGAGCTGGTGGAGCTCGTCCTTCAGGAGTTGGGCACCCAACACGGTCAGCGGAGTCATGCGGCATCCTTTCGAAGCTCGCGGTGCAGGGACTGCAGATCGTAGGCGGCGAGCTGGTCGGTGGCAATGGCCTCCATGCCCTCCACCGCGGCCAGAGCACCCGCCAGGGTGGTGTAGGTCGTGATGCGTTGGGCCAGAGCCGTGGTGCGGATGGACCGGGAGTCGGCCATGGCGTTGCGGCGCTCCTCCACGGTATTGACGATGAAGCAGATCTCGCCGTTTTTGATCATGTCGACCACATGGGGGCGGCCCTCGGTCACCTTGTTCACCGCCAGCACTGGAATGCCCTCGGCCTGGATGGCCGCTGCTGTGCCGCGGGTTGCCACCAGCCGATAGCCCAGCCCGTGGAGCTTGCGGGCCACGACGACCACGCCCGGCTTGTCGCTCGCCTTAACGCTGATGAAGGCAGTGCCGCCCTTGGCGGGATCCGGCAGCACGATGCCCGCGCCCATCTGGCTCTTCACAAAGGCCTCAGCAAAGGATCGGCCAACGCCCATGACCTCGCCAGTGGACTTCATTTCGGGCCCCAGGATGGTGTCCACCCCCGGGAATTTGTTGAATGGGAAGACCGCCTCTTTGACGGAGTAGTACTTAGGCACCACCTCGCCCGCCACGCCCTGCTGGTCCAGGCTGTGGCCGAGCATCGCACGCGCGGCAATCTTGGCCAGCGGCAGGCCCGTGGCCTTCGACACAAAGGGCACCGTGCGCGATGCCCTGGGATTGACTTCCAGCACGTAGACCTTGTCGCCCTGCAGGGCGAACTGCACATTCATGAGGCCCACCACATTCAGGGCCCGCGACATGACCTCGGTCTGGCGCTTGAGCTCGGCCACCGTGGCAGGCGAGAGCGAATAGGGGGGCAGGCTGCAGGCGGAGTCGCCCGAGTGCACACCCGCCTGCTCGATGTGCTGCATCACACCACCGATGAGGACCCGCTTGCCGTCGGAGAGGCAGTCGACGTCGACCTCGATGGCATCGTTCAGGAATCGATCGAGCAGCACCGGCGAGTCGTTGGAGACCTTGACCGCCTCCTTCATGTAGCGCTCCAAATCGCGCTGCTCATGAACGATCTCCATTGCGCGGCCACCCAGCACATAGCTCGGACGAACCACGAGGGGGTAGCCGATCTCCTGGGCCAGCCGGATGGCCTCTTCCTCGTTGCGTGCCGTGCGGTTGGGCGGCTGAAGGAGTTCGAGCTTGTGCAGCAGCTTCTGGAATCGCTCGCGGTCTTCGGCAATGTCGATCGACTCGGGCGAAGTGCCCACGATGGGAACGCCCGCGGCCTCGAGGGCCTTGGCAAGTTTCAATGGGGTCTGCCCGCCGTACTGCACGATCACGCCCACGGGCTTTTCCAGATCAACAATCTCCAGCACATCCTCGAGCGTGAGGGGCTCGAAATAGAGGCGGTCGGAGGTGTCGTAGTCGGTCGAGACGGTCTCCGGGTTGCAGTTGACCATGATGGTCTCGTAGCCGTCGGCCCGCAGCGCCATGGCTGCATGCACGCAGCAGTAGTCGAACTCGATGCCCTGGCCAATGCGATTCGGACCACCGCCCAAAACCATGACCTTCTTGCGATCGGTGGGACGAGACTCGCAGACCTCTTCGTAGGTGGAGTAGAGATAACTGGTCGAGGTGTCGAATTCGGCCGCGCAGGTGTCCACGCGCTTGTAGACCGGGCGAATGCCCATGGCGTGCCGAAGCTTGCGGACCTCCCCCTCGGTGGTGTCGAGCAGGAAGGCGAGGCGACGGTCGGAGAATCCCTTGCGCTTGAGCTCGCGCAGCAGCTCCGCATCGACGTCGCCCATGGTGAGCTTCTCAAGCCCCAGCTCCAGACGAACGATCTCTTCGATCTGCACCAGGAACCAGCGATCAATGTGGGTGAGCGCATGGACCTCGTCCACGCTCATGCCCTGGGCAAAGGCATCGCCCACATACCAAATGCGCTCCGGTCCGGGCTCGCCAAGCTCCTCTTGGATGCGCTCCAGGTCGGTGGTTTTTTGGTTGAGCCCATCAACGCCCACCTCGAGGCCACGCAGGGCCTTCTGGAAAGACTCCTGGAAGGTGCGCCCAATGGCCATCACCTCGCCCACCGACTTCATCTGCGTGGTCAGGTGGGCATCGGCCAAGGGGAACTTTTCGAAGGCAAAGCGCGGAACCTTGACCACGACATAGTCGATCGAGGGCTCGAAGGAGGCCGGCGTCGCGCCCCCGGTGATGTCGTTCTGCAGCTCATCGAGGGTGTATCCCACGGCCAGCTTGGCGGCAATCTTGGCGATGGGGAAACCCGTCGCCTTCGAGGCCAGCGCCGAGGACCGCGAGACCCGGGGATTCATCTCGATCACGATCATTCGGCCATTGCCGGGGTGGATGGCGAATTGAACGTTGGACCCACCCGTGTCGACGCCAATCTCGCGCAGGATCGCGATCGACGCGTTGCGCATGAGCTGGTATTCCTTGTCGGTCAGCGTCTGGGCGGGTGCCACCGTGATCGAGTCGCCCGTGTGAATGCCCATGGGATCGAGGTTCTCGATGGAGCAGACGATGATGCAGTTGTCGGCGCGGTCGCGCACGACCTCCATCTCGTATTCCTTCCAGCCAATCAGAGACTCTTCAATGAGCAACTCATTGGTGGGCGATGCCTCGAGGCCGCCCTTGCAGATGGCCTCGAACTCCTCGGCGTTGTATGCGATGCCACCGCCCGTGCCGCCCAGCGTGAAGCTCGGCCGGATGACCACCGGAAAGCCCGCGCCCCCGGTGACCTCCGAGATGCGCCGCTGAACCTGCCAGGCCTCATCCATGCTGTGGGCAATGCCCGAGAAGGCCGACTCCAGACCGATGGAGGACATGGCCTCTTTGAACTTCTGGCGGTCTTCGGCCTTCTCGATGGCGGCCTCGCGGGCGCCGATCAGCTCCACACCGAACTTGGCCAGGACGCCGTGGCGAGCAAGGTCGAGGGCGCAGTTGAGCGCGGTCTGACCACCCATGGTGGGGAGAATCGCATCGGGCCGCTCGCGCTCGATGATGCGGGCGACCATGGGCCAAGTGATGGGCTCGATGTAGGTGACATCGGCCGTCTCGGGGTCGGTCATGATGGTCGCGGGATTGCTGTTGACCAAAATCACCCGGTAGCCCTCTTGCTTGAGGGCCTTGCAGGCCTGGGCTCCGGAGTAGTCGAACTCGCAGGCCTGCCCAATCACGATGGGGCCCGCGCCGATGACGAGGATGGATTGGATGTCGGTGCGCTTAGGCATTCGGTGCGCTCATCAGTGAGACGAAATGATCGAAGAGGGGAAGCAGGTCGTGGGGTCCGGGGCTGGCCTCGGGGTGCCCCTGGAAGCAAAACGCCGGCGCGGATTTGTGGGCCAGGCCCTGAATCGACCCATCAAAGAGCGACACATGCGTGACCTCGAGGCAGTCGGGCAGCCCCTCGGCGACCACCGCAAAGCCGTGGTTCTGGGCCGTGATGGCCACGCGGCCGGTGCGCAGATCCTTCACTGGGTGGTTGCCCCCGTGGTGGCCGAACTTCATTTTGTGGGTCTTGGCACCCGCCGCGAGGGCCAGAATCTGATGCCCCAGGCAGATGCCGAACAGGGGAATGCGGGCGGCCATGGCCTGGCGGGCCACCTCGATGGCGTAGGTGCAGGGCTCGGGGTCGCCAGGGCCGTTGGAGAGAAAAATGCCCGAGGGCTGGAGGGCCATGGCCTCGGCATACGGGGTCTTGGCGGGAACCACGGTCACGCGGCAGCCGCGATCGACCAGCAGGCGAAGGATGTTGGTTTTCACGCCAAAGTCGTAGGCCACCACATGGTGAACCGGCGAGGCGGGGGCCTGACGATGGCCCTGACCCAAGGTCCAGGTGCCCTCACGGAATTCGTAGGGGGTGGCGCAGCTCACCACCTGGGCCAGGTCAGCGCCCACCAGGCCACCAAAGCCGCGGGCAGCAGCCAGCGCGGTCTCGGCGTTGGCCATCTGGCCAGCGGCAGCCGCGTGGATGGCGCACGACTGGGCGCCACGATCGCGCAGGGTGCGGGTGATCTCTCGGGTGTCGACGCCCGAGATGGCCACCACTCCCGCGGCGGCTAGGGCCTGGGCGAGGGACTGATTGGCACGAAAGTTGGAGACCACCGGAGGAAGGTCTCGGACGACGAGGCCCGCCGCCTGGATGCTCGACGATTCGAAGTCCTCGGCGTTGAAGCCCACATTGCCGATGTGCGGGTAGGTGAGGGTGACCACCTGATGCTTGTAGCTCGGGTCGGTCAGGATCTCCTGATAGCCCGTGAGCGAGGTGTTGAACACCAGCTCGCCCATGGTGGTCCCGGCCGCGCCCATGGACTGGCCCCAGAAGAGCTCACCCGAGGCCAGCGCGAGAACCGCGGAGCGCGCCTCGCCGGCGCCTGCGGCGCCCGCAGCGCGGAGGTGGTCGGAATTTTGGGCGTGCGAAGAGTTGGGCTCGGCACCGGCCAGAGCCAACAGCTGACGAAGCTGCAAAGTGGATTCCCCCTAGAAGACCCGCGCATTATAGCCGGGCCTCCCGGGGTCAGACGGCCCTCAGGCCTCGGGCCAGAGTGCCCGAGGGGCCTGCACCGGGGAAGTTTTGAAGGACGGTGTTTTGAAGAACGGTATCAAAGGGGCTTGGGGGCCGACTGGAAGAAGATCGCCACCGTCAGACCAATGCCGACAAACCAGACCAGGCTTCGGGCCGTGGCCAGATTGCCCACATAGAGGGCGATGTAGATCAGCCGTGCCGCGATGAAGGCCATGGCCAGCTGATCGAGCTGCGCACCAGCGCCACCGTTGTGATGGGCCACCAGCATGGCGGCAGTGAATAGGGCAAAGGCCTCCCAGCTGTTGAGCTGGGCTGCGTTGGCACGAGCCTGGTAGCCCTCACGGCGGGCCAGCCACTCGCGCGGATTGCGGTTGTCGTAGCGGCCGGGTCCGGCCTTGGCAATACCGACACACACAATCGGCAGAAAGCCGGCAATGAAGAGGCACCACTGAGCAATCGACATAAAGACTCCTGGCTATGGTTGTTTTAAAGAGAGTGGTTTCGGAGGCAGCGGGGGAGACTCTGGCGAGGGCGACAGCGGACGCCGCTCGCGCAGTGCCTGGGCAATGGTACCGAGATCGACATACTCCAGCTCGCCCCCCGCGGGAACTCCCCGAGCCAGGCGCGCGATGCGCAGGGGCGGCGACAACCCCTGCCCCTGAAGCAGGGTCTCGAGCGCATGGGCCGTGGCCTCACCCTCGGGCGTGAAGTTGGTGGCGATGATGACTTCCTCCAGCCCCGGCCGGCGGGCCTGCTCGAGGAACTGGGGCAACGGCAGTTGGGAAGGCCCAACGCCATCGAGCGGAGAGAGCCGCCCCATCAGCACAAAGTAGCGGCCTTGAAAGGAGCCGGTCTGCTCCAGCATCAGCATGTCGGTGGGCGTCTCCACCACACAGAGCTGCGCCTCCGACCTGCCCCCATCGAGGCAGAGGCCGCAGATTGGCTCTTCAGAAAAGGTGTTGCAGCGGGCGCAGTGGCCAATGCGGTGGAGTGCGCCCAGCAGCGACTGGCCGAGCCGCTCGGCGGCTGGGCGATCCGACTGCAGCAGATGGGTGGCCATGCGTTGCGCCGTCTTGGGGCCAACACCCGGGAGTGCCTGCAGGGCATCCACCAGGGCCGCCAAAGAGGCGGGCATCGCCGACGGCGCGGTCTTGGCCACGGGCCTTGCGCTGCTCAGAACTTCATTCCGGGGGGCAGCGGCATGCCGGCCGTCACCGACGACATGCGCTGCTGGCTGGCGGCATCGATCTGGCTGTGCGCGCCATTGAGGGCCGAGGTCAGCAGGTCTTGCAGCGTCTCGACATCGTCGGGCTCGGCCGAGCCGAGCAGGCTGGGTGCCACGCGAATCGAGACCACGTGGTGCTTGCCATTGACCTGCACCGAAACGAGCCCCGAGCCGGCCTCCTGGGTCACCACCATTTGGGCGACCTCGTCCTGTGCCGCCTTGATTTTGTCCTGCATGGCCTGCGCCTGCCGCATGAGGCCTGCGAGTTGTCCTTTGAGCATCACGAATCTCCGTGGGAGGGTTTGGCCCCGGCATTGGGGCGGATGGAATCGGGCAGGATCTTGCCCTGAAAATCGTGCAGCAAGGCCTGAACCACCGGCGAGGCCGAAATGGCCGCCTGGGCCTCGGCAAGCTCCTTGGCCGACTGGGCATCGCGGCGGGCCAGCACGGTGTCGGCGGGGACCTCGGCCGCGCCGACCCGGACCTCAACGCTCACCGCGCAGGCCAGGGCCTCGCTCAAGACCTCGGCCAGCCGGAGCCGGGCGCGGCTGTCGGCCAGGCTCGCGCTGGCCACCGACAAGCGCACGGGCTGTCCTGCCGCCTCGGGCCATGCCTCGAGCGTGGACTGCACCGCGAGTTGTCGGGTCAGCCCCACCACCGGCAGCGAGGCCGCCAGAACTGGCCAGCCGCCGGGGGGCAATGGGGGTGGAACCGCGCCCTCGGCCCGCACCACCGCCTGAACCGGCGCCGGTGCCAGCAGGGGGGCCGTGGCCCGAGGCGACATCGGGGCTGGGGTGCGGCCCGCCATGGCGTCGGGCCGGAAAGCGAGCAGCCGAAGAATGGTGGCGCGCAGACCGGTGGTCTCGTCGGGGGCCAGGCCCAGATCGCGCCGCCCCAGGATGAGAATTTGGTAGAAGAGCTGAAGGCCCTCGGGCTTCATCGATTGGGCGAGATCCACCCAGGGCTCGGACGACTCCCCCAGAACCTGACCCACCGAGATGTCGTGCACCAGTCGGGCCAGGCCCTCCAGGATGCTCTCGGCCAGCGCACCCTCGGCCACCAGAGCCTCGGCGGCAGCCAGGGCCTGGGCGGCATCGCCCGCCGTCACCCGCCGAAGCAGCTCCAGAAGCGCCTCGCTGCCGACCCGGCCCAGCATCGAGCGCACGGTCGCGCCGTCGACGCGTCCGCCACCCACAGCGATGGCCTGATCGGTGAGCGAGAGAGCATCGCGCACACTGCCCTGCCCCGCCTGAGCAAGAAGGCGAATGGCCTCGGGCTCGTGGCCAATGCCCTCGGCCTCGAGCACTCGAACGAGGTGCTGCTCGAGCACCTCGGGCCGCACATTGCGCAAGGAAAACTGCAGGCAGCGCGAGAGCACGGTGACCGGGATCTTTTGTGGGTCGGTGGTGGCCAAGACGAAGATCACCCGGGGGGGCGGCTCCTCCAGGGTCTTGAGCATCGCATTGAAGGCATGGCCGCTCAGCATGTGGACTTCATCCACCACAAAGACCTTGGTGCGGCCGGCCGACGGGGCAAATCGGGACTGCTCCAGCAGCTGCTGAATTTCACCAACGCCGCGGTTGGATGCGGCATCGAGTTCGAGGTAATCCACAAACCGGCCGGAATCAATGCCCACGCAGGCGCTGCATTGGCCACACGGCTCCGAGCCCACACCGACCTCGCAGTTGAGGGCCTTGGCCAGGATGCGGGCCAGGGTGGTTTTTCCCACCCCGCGCGAGCCGGTGAGGAGGTATGCGTGGTGGAGCCTGCCCTGGGAGAGCCCGTGCTGGAGTGCCGCGACCACCACTTCTTGGCCGATGACCGACTCAAAGCGCCGGGGCCGGTACTTGCGCGCCAGCACAGCGGGGGCGGTGTTGCCGCCCGCGGCAGCGTTGGAGTCGGGGAAAAGGCTATCCAAGTGGGGAGTCCAGCGTGAGGTGTCGAGCGGCGGGTTCAGCGTTGACGTCCAGCGGCGTTGCCTGGGCAGACCGGAGGGGGCGAGCCGTTCCCCCGGCACTTGAAAGTGGCTGCTGGGGCTGCTTCGTTCCCGACCTGACCCGGTTGACAGTCTTCCAATGCGGGGCGACCCGCCCGAGCCCGAAGTCTACCCCCGATTGATGGCAAGGCTGAGCACGAACTCCTCGGCTCGGGAGTCCGACTGGCGAAGAACCTCGCCCGAGGCCAGGAGCAGAAAACCCTCGGGCAGGGTCGATGGCGCTCCGGCGAGCATCTGCCGGTATTGCCAGAGCTGCGCGCCGTAGGTCTCCCACTGCGGTCGGTCGGCCTGCCATTTGTAGTCGATGACCCGACGAACCTCGCCCGAGGCCGGCTCGCGCAGCAGCAGATCTGGCCTGCGCTGTCGAAGCAGGCCTTCGCCATCGATGTCGGCGAGAAATCCCACCTCCACCTCCCGCACGAGCAGGCCTGCGGCGCTCTTGGACGCCGCCGCAGTGGTTGATGACGCATCGGCCAGCCCGAGGAGCTGTCGATGCGGGGGCGACCGGAGAATATCCAGGACCGAGGCCACGACCTCGGCCTGCACGACGCCCGGTAGGCCCATGGGCGCCAGCAGGCGTTGGACCCAGGGGCTGCGGCAGACCCGGTCCACCGAATCATCGCTGCCCGAATCGGGAGCGGGCCGGCCATCGAGCCAGACCAGAAGTGGCGTCGGCACCTCCAGCAGCCGGTGAAAGGCCATCCCACGCCGCTGCGGCAGGGTGTTGGTGGGGGTTGATGCTGTGAAGACCCCGGTCATCGAACGGCCACCTCTGCAGAAGCGGGCCACGGCCGCACCTCACTCTGGGCGAGGGCCCAGAGGGCGGCCAGTCCACTGGGACCGGCCTGCGCATCGCCGAGGTGTTGGAGGGCCGCAGCCTTGGGCGGCGCCAATCCCGAGAGCAACACCATCGACTGCGCCCGCGTCATCGCGACATAGGCGAGATGGAAATCCTCCTGCACCCGATGCTGGCGGAGGGCGCGCCAGCGCTCGAGCAGCCCACCCAGCGCGGGGGGCTCCGAACGGCTTCCCAGGCGCAGGCCCGCCAGATGGGCATGGCCATCCGCCCAGTCCTCAAACAGCTGAAGGCCCGACTCGGCACGACGCCGCGAGTCCATGCCCGCCAGGATGACCACCGGCGACTCCAGGCCCTTGGCCGCGTGCACCGACTGGATCTGAACCGCATCGAGGGTCTCGGGCAGAACACCCGGCCCGCCCGTGGCCTCGCCGCCGGCCAGGAGCCTCTCCTCCATGTCCTGAAGGCAGGGCAGCAGGCCCGGAAGTCGGCCGGCCTCGCTCTGCAAGGCAAAAACCAGCAGCGCCTGCAGGTTGGCCAGAGTCTGGGCGGGCGGCTGCGGGGCATAGCCCAGGGCCCAGCGCTCCGGGCCCGAGCAACGCAGGATGTCACTCAGTGCCTCGGCTGCCGGAAGGACCGGCAGAATGGGCCTGAGCAGGCTCGCCCACTCGGAGAGCTGTTGGGCGGCATTCTCGCCAGGCAGCCAACATCCTGCCGCCGCCAGGCGATGCTCGATGGGCTCCAGCCCCTCGACGGCGAGGGCCCGAGCCAAGGACAGAAAATCCATCACCTCGGGCGAGGCCAAAAGACCCGACGCCCGGCTCGTGATGAAGGGAATGCCCGCCTCGGCCAGGCCGGCCTCGTAGGCGGGAAGCTGGGTCTTCACCGGCAGCAGGATGCGAATGTCTCGGTATGCGATCGCTCCGGCGCCATCGCCCACCAGCTGCACAATCGCCGCAGCGATTCGGCGCCCCTCGGCCAGCGCCGCCGGGGGCGCAGAGTCCTCGTCATCGTCGGCGGAATCATCTGCACCGGAGGCGTGGGGTGCTCCCCGCGCCTCGGGGAGATCGCTGACTGAGGCCTCCGGTGCGGGCAGCCGCCAGGTGCCGTGGAGTTCCAGGGGCACCGTGCTCTGCGCCTTGGGCTGCGAGGCATGGGGTCGCAGGACCTCGCCACCGGGAATCCGGGGGCAGAGGCGGTTGAGATCGTCGACCACGGCCGGGCCACAGCGTCGGGTCGTGTCGGTGGCCTGAAGCACCGCGTTGTAGTGCGCGACCAGCCAATTGCTGGCAGAGCGGAACATGGCAAGCTGGGCCCCGCGAAAGCCGTAGATCGACTGCTTGGGGTCGCCCACCAGAAAGACCGCCGGATGGTTCGCCTGGGGAATGCTCTGGCCGGTGTAGGCCTCGAGCCAGGTTCGGATCGTGGTCCACTGTGCCGGGCTGGTGTCTTGAAACTCATCGAGCAGAATCTGCTGATACCGGAGGTCGAGCCGCGACAGCGGATGCGCACTGCCCTCGCCCTGCACCAAGGACAGCGCAGCCGCCTCAATGCCGGCGTGGTCGGTTTCATTGGTAGCGGCCTCATCATCGAGCTGAACCCGCTCCCAGAGGTGGGCGAGATCGGCGGCCAGACGCGTGCGCAAGCCATGTCGAGCCTCCCACTGGTGGGCCTCGGCCGCCAGCAGGGCCTCGCCCAGCCGGCCGAGCACCTCCGAGAGGCCCGAGGCCTGAAGTGCCGCCTGGAAGGCCTTGTCGCCCAGCTTCTTGCGCAAGGCGCGGTGGGGCGGCTGATCGAGGTCGAAGAGTTCGGGAACACTCTTGGTGCAGAAGCATTGAATCCAGGCCGCCCAGAGGGCATCGATCTCACCGGGATGGTCGCGCCAGGCCTGGCAGGCGGCATAGAGGGGCTGCGCCGTGGACGAGGCCTTGGACTGAGGCATGGCCGCCGGCAGGCCCTGCGCAAGCTGCTCGATGTCGGCGCGATGCTGCTCAAAAAAGCCCGCCCGATGGGCCTGCCGCCAGACAATGTAGCCATCGGCAGTGGATGCCTCGGGGGCCATGTTGTCGATCGGAGGCCACAGCGGTCCCGCCCGAAGGCTGCGCTGCGAGCGGCGCGCGGCCATCGCATGCAACAGACCCATGGCGGCGGTTTCTCCCTCGAGGGCAATGAGCTGGGCCAAGGCCGAGCCGCGTCGCCCCAACGATCTGCGCAAGACCTCATCGATCTGCCGGCGGCGCTGCTGCCAGGGCCGGGGCGCGAGTGCCAATGACTTGAGCCCCGCCAGAGGCAATGGACTCGATCGGAGAAGCCGCTGGTTCCACGCATCGAAGGTGGTGATGGTGGGCGCATGCTCCGCCGCCAAGAATCGCTCGTAGACCTCCGAGGCCTGGCCCGCCAGACGGTGGGCCTCTTCCTCGGTGAGCCCCATAGCGCGCAACGACGACTCGGCCTCGGCCTCGCCCAAATCGGCGAGTTCCCGCAGGCGAGCGCTGACCCGCTGGGCCATCTCTGCGGCTGCCTTGCGCGTGAAGGTCAGGGCCAAGATCGCCTGAGGTGGGATGCCCTCCAAGAGGCAACGCAGGATGCGCGCACTCAGCAGCCAGGTCTTGCCACTGCCCGCGCAGGCCTCGACCACCACGCTGCGGCGCGGGTCGGTGGCAACCCGAACATCCAGGGCCGATGCGTTCACGGGCGTCATCCTCGACAGACCCCCGCGGCCGGGCAGTGCTGGCAGGCCTTGCCCCCCGTGCTGGCGCGAGCCCAGGCCGGAAACGCATTGGACTCCAGGGCCCGCACCAGGGCGGACTCCAGCCGGGCCAGGACGCCGGGCTCCGGTGTGGCCTCCAGCAGGTCAAAGCCCTCGCGCTGCATGGAGACCAGACCGAGCTGGGTCACAGGCCAGGCAGGCCGATCGGCGGGCGGCGAGATGGCGAGCATCTCGGCATAGACCTGCAGCTGCAATGCGCCTGCGCCAGCGAATGGCTGATCGCCGTGCGCAATGCCATCTTTGAGCGTGCGCCGCAGGGACGAGGCACCGGTGGATTTGAAATCGAGGAGTCGCCAGCTCTGAGGATGCGGCCGGTCGAGGCGATCGAACTGCCCCACCAGGGTGGTCCCCAGCACCGCCAGGGGCACTCGAAGCTGGAGTTCGCTGGCCTCGTGCACGACCCCCAGCGCTTGCTGTGCCCGAATCCAGGCCACCGCAGCCGGGGCCCGCTCGAGCAACGCCGGCACGCGGGGCAGGCCAGTTTGTTGGGCGAAGGCCTCGACCACCGCCTCGACCTCGACCGGAGCCTCGACCTCGGCCTCGGGCAGCGTTGCCGCAGCGAGCCACTGCATGAATCGGTGCAAAACGACTCCAGCATCGCTGGCCCCGGGGCTCGGCGCGAGGCTGGGGGCATTGCGGCCCCCCTGCAAGACCCGCCAGGAGAAGCGCTGCGGGCAGAGGGCGAAGTCGACCATGGCGCTCACACTGAGCTCGGCCGGGAGCTGCGGCACAGCCTGCAGCCCGGCCGCCGCATGTGGGCGGTGGGGTGAGCCCTGGGGCAAGGCACCGGTGGTTGGCCGGGCGGGAAGAGCCTGGACACCGCAGAGCCAGAGCAGGCGCTCCAGAGGCCTCGACCAGGCCAGGGCCTGCTCGGGCGCCACACGAATGCCCAAGAGGTCGAGGCGAGCCCCCCGCTCGAGGATGCGCAGGATGGCCCCCAGAACCAGCCGATGCTCCTGCCCCGGCGCGAGCTCACCGAGGAGCATGGCCTCGGTCTCGGACTCGGCCAGGCGGGCCGGTGGCTGCGGCGGGAATTGATCGGCACTGCCGCCGAGGAGCAGCACATCGGCATCGACCATCTGGGCGGCCTCCTCAATGCCCACCACCCGCACCAGGGCCTGCGGACTGCGCAGGGTCAGATTGGCCTCTTGGAGACTGCGGCGCACCAGAGCGAGGTATCGCGGCCCTGTGATGGCGACGTCACCGCTGCTGGCTGCGGCCGCCTGCAGGGCAGACCAGATCGCCACCCCGCCCTCATCGGATTGGATGCAGGACATGAGGCCGAGCTCGGTGATGCGCTGCTCGAGCTCCATGTGCCAGGCCAGCGCTGGCCCCTCGGAGAACGGCCAAGGACGGATGGCCCGCAACAGCCCAGGCGGCAGGCTGGGGATGCCAGGATTCAGTGGACGACGGGCACGATCGGCGTGCCACCGCGCAAGGCCATCGGAGGGCCAATCGTCGGGAAGCCCCGGCAGGCTCTGAACCCAGGGATGGGAGAGCCAGGCGGCCAGCGCCTGATGCGCCGATGCGTCGAGGGCCACCTCGAGCAGGCCCAGAACCGCCGTGCTGGAGACGCTGGTGATGAGGCTGTAGCCGCTGGGGTCGTGCAGGGGAAGGCCAGCCTCGCGGGCCAAGGCCTGGAGCCGGCGCAGCAAGAGCCGATCGGCGGCCACCAGAGCAAGCCGACGGCCCTCGGCGCTCGCCTGCAATCCCCGCTCCAGGGCCCAGCCGGCGGCCTGCTCCAGGGTGCTCGCCTCGAAGGCTCGGAGGCGCAGCCCCCAGGGCGCAAGGACCTGCCTGCGCTGCGCGACGGTGTGCGCCGGCTGGGTGGGCACGGCCCCCGCAGATGTCCCCGCCCCAGACAACACCTCGGGGAAGGCCGCCGCAGACCGCTCGAGCGATTCGGGAAGCCAGGCAAGTTCCAAAGGCTCAACCCGGCCCCCCCAGCCCACCGCGGCCACCGCCTGCGCGAGGGGACTGGCAGGTCCCACCGAGACCAGCACCGCAGACTCCGCGGACTCCGGTGGATGGCGCTGGAGCCAAAACGCCAGATCGTTGGGATCGTGGGCTGCCCGATAAATGGGGGCCAGAATTGGGAGGGTGGTCTCGGGTGGCGCCCAGGGGACGGCAAGCAGGCCGGCGGCTTGGGCGACCTCCAGAAAGTCCCAGCACTCAAAAAGCCGAACCCATTCGGCCGCAAGCTGCTGCGCTGCGGCTGGGCTCATGGGCGGGGCCGAGGCATCGAGCTGACGATGTTCCAGCAGCGCTGCAAGCTCGGCGACCCTCTGACGTCGGGAGCGTGGAACGTCATCAACTGCGCGCGCACGGTGCAAAAAACCCTCGTCGATGGCCTCGAGTCCCAGCCAGCGGGGCAGGACCCGGGCACCACGGCCCGCCATCAAACCCTGGATGGCCGGCCTCAGGCCCGGTCGAGAGACCAGAAGGGTCGTGCTGTGGCTGCAGTGGTCGAGGATGTCCTGGGCTTGCGAGGGCATGGGATTGTGGTAGTCTGAAGCGCAGTAGGGCATGCATGGCGGGCATTGAAACACCCAAGCCCCCATTAAACAGTCTCTCCGGATCGTGCGGTGATCCTGCACCGGTCCAGTGCTCAAAACCCCCAAAAATCCCAAAAATTCTTCCGCTGGCCATCGCCCATTCCCGACGGCGTCTTGGCCACCTCAGGGCCCAACCCAGCGTGGCCGAATCAAGCCCCCCAGTCCATTTCCACTCCTTCCCAACCCAAGGACCATCCCATGAGCGATACCGTCAAAGTCGTGACCGACGCCAATTTCAATGCCGAAGTGCTCCAGGCCAGCCTGCCCGTTCTGGTCGACTTCTGGGCCGAGTGGTGCGGCCCCTGCAAAATGATTGCCCCCATCGTGGCCGAGCTCAGCAAGGACTTTGCCGGCAAGGTGGTGGTGGCCAAGATGAACGTCGATGAGAACCCCAAGGTTCCCGCCGATCACAACATCCGCGGCATCCCCACGCTCATCCTGTTCAAGGACGGCAAGGTGGCCGCACAGAAGGTTGGTGCCGCATCGCGCACCCAACTGACCGACTGGCTCAACAGCCAAATCTAAGCGTGGCCATGACCCTTTCCGAACTGAAGTCAATGCCAGTGACGCAGTTGGTCGAACTGGCCAACAGCCTCGAGGTTGAAAACGCAAGCCGGATGCGCAAACAGGAGCTGATGTTTGCGATCCTTAAAAAGAAGGGCAAGACCGGGGAGCAGATCTTCGGCGACGGCGTGCTCGAAGTCCTGCCCGACGGCTTTGGTTTCCTGCGCGCGCCCGAGTCGTCCTATCTCGCCAGCCCCGACGACATCTACCTCTCGCCCTCGCAGGTCCGCCGATTCAATCTGCACACCGGCGACAGCGTGGAAGGCGAGGTCCGGACCCCCAAAGATGGGGAGCGGTACTTCTCGCTGACCAAGCTCGACCGCATCAACGGCAAGGCCCCCGAGGCGTCGAAGAACCGCATCCTGTTCGAGAACCTCACTCCCCTCTTCCCGCAGGAGCCGATCCGTCTCGAGCGTGACATGAAGGGTGAGGAAAACATCACGGGCCGGATCATCGACATGATCTCGCCCATCGGCAAGGGCCAGCGTGGACTGCTGGTGGCCCCGCCCAAGAGCGGCAAGACGGTGATGATGCAAAACATTGCCCACGCCATCACCACCAACTATCCGGAGATCACCCTCATTGTGCTGCTCATCGATGAGCGCCCCGAAGAGGTCACCGAGATGCAGCGCAGCGTGCGCGGCGAGGTGGTGGCCTCGACCTTCGACGAGCCCGCCACACGCCATGTGCAGGTCGCTGAAATGGTGATCGAAAAGGCCAAGCGGCTGGTGGAGCACAAAAAAGACGTGGTGATCCTGCTCGACTCGATCACGCGACTGGCCCGGGCCTACAACACGGTGGTGCCCACCTCCGGAAAGATTCTGAGCGGCGGTGTCGACGCCAACGCCCTGCATCGGCCCAAGCGCTTCTTCGGTGCTGCCCGAAACATCGAAGAAGGCGGCTCCCTCACCATCATCGCCACGGCGCTCATCGAGACTGGCTCCCGGATGGATGAGGTGATCTACGAGGAGTTCAAGGGCACCGGAAACATGGAAGTCCACCTGGAGCGGCGCCTGGCAGAAAAGCGGGTCTACCCCGCCATCAACATCAACCGCTCGGGAACCCGAAAAGAAGAACTCCTCATCGAGCCCGACAAGCTCCAGAAGATCTGGATCCTGCGCAAGCTGCTGCACGACATGGACGAAATCCAGGCGGTCGAATTCCTGCTGCCCAAGCTGCGCCAGACCAAGAACAACAACGAGTTCTTCGACATGATGAGAAAAGGCGGATAAAGCAGTACAATCCGCGGTTTACCGGGACCAGACACGTGGGGCGGCGAGAGACCTTGCAGTTCAGACCTGCCGCCCTGGCGATCACCGACATCTTCACGGGCCCCGTGCCCAGGCAACCCAGAAAGGCTTCACCATGAAAGAAGGCATTCACCCCAACTACCGCGAAGTCGTCTTCCAAGACATGTCGAACGACTTCCAGTTCATCACCCGCTCGACCGTCCAGACCAAGGAAAAGATCACTTGGAAAGACGGCAAGGAGTATCCGCTCTACAAGCTCGATACCTCATCGGAGTCGCACCCCTTCTACACCGGCACCCAGAAGATGATGGACACCGCCGGACGGGTCGAGAAATTCCGCCAGAAGTTCGGCGCCAAGCGCGGAGGCGGCAAGGCTTCGGCCTAAGTCGCTGCGGCGCTCAGATCTCATGCTGACGCCTCCGCTGCCTGGCCTCTGGGCCAGTGCCTCACGCCCGCTCCCGCGGGCGTTTTTGTGCCTGCTTTTTGCATTGCTCGCCTTCACTGGCTTGGTGGGCCGCGGCCCCTGGCAGGGCGATGACCTTCAAGGGGTCGCCCAGGCCCGTGCGGCATTCCAGTCCCTCCAACAAGATCCAGGGGCACAGCGCCCTCCCCTCTGGGTGCCCAGCCTGGGAGTCGACCTCATCCTGCCCGAGGAGGGGCCCCTGCCGGCCGTGCTCGGCGCTGGCGTGCTTCAAGTCAAATCCTGGGTGGATGGGCTGCAGGATCGCTCGCCCACCGTGCTGGACCCGCAGCGGCACGACGACCTGATTCGCCTTTTGCAGCCCCTGTTCCTGGGCCTTGGCCTCTGGGGCGTCTGGGGCGCCGCTGGCCGTCTGGCCCAACGGCGCGAGGCCAAGCCGACCGACCCCCTCGGCATCGGGCCCGATGCCAGCCGCTACGGGCGCGCTCTGGGCGATGCCGCGGTGCTGCTCGTTCTGGCGTGCCTTGGGGCGGTGGTTCGTTGGCACGAGGCCGGCAGCTTTGCGATCTCCTTTGCTCTGCAGGCCCTGCTCCTCTGGGCCCTGTCGGCAGCCCCGGAGTACCCGCGGCGCAGTGGTGCGTTGGCGGGAGTCCTCGCTGGCGGACTCTTTCTCACCGATGGCCTCGAGGGGCTCGCGGCCGTGGTGTTGGGCATGGCGGTGCTCCTCTGGATGGCCCAGCCTTGGCGCCTCGTCGCCCGCCGCGTATCGGCCCACGCCGTGGGCCTGCTCTCCATCACCCTCGCTGCCTGGCTGATTGCTCTGAGTGCGCGCGGGGAGTGGCCTGCCGCCCTGGTCTGGCTGAATGCCCAGGTCACCATGGAGCCCAGCCGATTCCTCAAGGCGCCCCAGGAGTGGCTGTGGGCCTGGTGGCCCCTATGGCCCCTGCTGCTGGCGCTTCTGGCCACCCAGGGCCGAGGCCTGCTTCGGGGCATGGCGCCGCACCTCTGGGTGCCCCTGGGCCTGCTGATCGGTCAGGTCCTGCTGGCTGTGCTGGTGGTGGGAGAGCAGGATCCCCGCCGTCTCTTGGGCGTTGCGCCCTTGGCCATCCTGGCGGCCTTCGGCCTGCTCAACCTGCCTCGGCGGATCACCAGCCTCATGGACTGGTCGGGACTGGCGTTCTTCACTTCGCTGGCCGCGCTGATTTGGCTCACGTGGAGTGCGGCCTACCTGCAGGCCCCGTCCAACCTTGCCCTGCGGGTGGATGCCCTGGCGCCGGGCTTCGCTGGGGAGCCCTTGTCTCTGCGCGGCATGGCCCTCGGGCTCGTGGCCACCGTGGCCTGGGTCGGCCTGCTCATGTGGCGGCTTGGCCGCGGCTCTGCCCAGCTCTGGCGTCCTCTGGCCATCAGCCTCGGCGGGGTCTGCCTCTGCTGGGTGCTGCTCATCCAACTGCTGAGCAGCGGCATCGAGAAAAATCGCGGCTACAACGCCATCGGCGCCAGCCTCAACGAGACCCTGGCCCGGGTGGCCCCCATCTCCGAAAAAGACCTCGCGCTGGCTCCCTGCATCCGCGCCCCCCAAGGCGATGTCGCCGCCCGGCGGGTGGTGCTGGGTCTTGCCCACCTGCCCATCGGAACGCACTGCCCGCTGCTGCTCATCACCGCTCCCGCCAGCCGGCACGACCTGGGACCAGGCCGGGCGGTGCTGCTGTGGTCGGGCCGCAAGCCCCGCGAGCGGGCCGAGGAAGACACCTACCAGCTCTACCGAGTGGGCATCGCAAAAAATTGATCGCGGTAGTACCGCATCTCGTCGATGGACTCCAACACATCGGCCAGGGCGGTGTGCGCTCCCTTTTTCACAAAGCCCTTCAAGAGCTCCGGGCGCCAGCGCCGGCAGAGCTCCTTGATCGTGCTGACATCCACATTTCGATAGTGAAAGTAGGCCTCGAGCTGGGGCATGTAGCGCTGCATGAAGCGCCGATCCTGGTGGATGGTGTTGCCGCACAGCGGCACCGCGCCCCGCGGAATCCAGCCAGCGAGTTGCTGAAGCAGCGCGGCCTCGACTGTGGCCTCATCCAGGGTGGATGCGCGAACCTTGTCGATGAGGCCCGACTTGCCATGGGTGCTTTGATTCCACTGATCCATGGTCGCGAGGTGCTCGTCGGTCTGATGCACCACCCAGGCCTCGGACTGGTCCAGCACCCGCAGCTGGGCATCGGTGAGCACCATGGCCACCTCGAGGATGCGGTTCGACATCGGGTCCAGGCCACTCATCTCCATGTCGAGCCAGACCAGGTGCTGGTCGGAGACTGCGAATGGCAGGGCGCTGGCGCAGCCCTCGTCCGCGGTGGCGGGGGTGGGCGGTGGGGTGAGCGATGGGGTGGAGATCGGGGAAGAGATGTCGGGCGTGGTCATGGGCGAAGTGTCGCACGCTGATGCATCATTGTTCGATGCCTCCGCAGCCTCCGATGCCCTCCGCGACCACCGCCACCGCGACCGTCGACCATGCCGCCGGCACTGCGGAGGGCAGCATCGTGTCCGCCCTCGGCCATCGGGCCCTGGTGTCCTGGGCCGGTGCCCAGAGCACCATCGCCATTGCCCAGGGCCGCGATCTTGCCTGGGTGACGGGCGACCGCGTGCTGATGGACTTGGGCGATCCGCCGGTGGTTCGGGCGGTGCTGCCCCGGCGCAACTGCGTCCAGCGGGCCGAGTCCGGCAAGACCCGACTCCTGGCCGCCAATGTGGATGCTGCCTGGGTGGTGGTCTCGGGCAGCCCGATGTTCTCGCCCGACGCCATGGCCCGACTGCTGGTGAGCCTGCTGGCACAAGACATCCCCACCCAACTGCTGCTCACCAAGGCCGACCTTGCCGAGCCCGCGGAGCGGGCCTGGTCGCACCTGCAAGACCTTCTGCCCCCCGCACTCCGCCATGGCGTGCTGCGCGTGAGCAGCAGCAGCGGCGAAGGACTGGACGAACTTCGGCAGACGGCGGAGCGCATTGCCCATGCCAGCGACGATCCTCAGGGGGCACAGATTCTGGTCGTGGGGCAATCGGGCATGGGCAAGAGCAGCCTGCTCAATGCCCTCATCCCTGGGCTCTCGCTGCGCACCCAGGAAATCTCTCAAGCCCTGCAGACAGGCCGACATACAACCACCGCCAGCACCGTGCATCCATGGTCGGGGCTGGCCTGCGGCAGACCCGTGGGGCTCATCGACACCCCGGGGTTTCAACGCTGGGGCATTGAGCATCTCGATGAGGGGGACCTGGCGCTGCTGTTTCCCGATGTGGTGGAGGCCTCCGAGGCTCAGCCCTGCCGATTCCGGGATTGCCAGCACCAGCGTGAGCCAGGCTGCGGGCTGCTGGCCTGGGTGCAGGCCGCCACAGATGAGGCCGAGCAAGACCGCCGTCGGGCCCGGCTGGAGCGGCTCGATGCCCTGCGCAGCGGGCTGGCCGGAGGGGGTCCCGGCGTGGGATTGCTTAGGTGATCCAGCTTCCCAGGGTGTAGAGGAAGACCATAAAGAACCACAGGATGACTGCCCGCCACACCAGGCCAACGGCCGAGGCCATCGAACCTGTGCTGGCCTCATCGAGATCGGGTTCCAACTCCGATGGCAGGTCGAGGTCATCGGAAATGTCGTAGAGGTTGGGAGCGTCGGGCACCGACAGTCGAACCCCCAAGGCACCGGCGGCCGCAGCCACCAGCACGCGATCTTCGTCGTCGAAGGCATCGGGGGCTCCGCCTGGGCGGGTCCGCCACATGGCCATGGAGTCCTCGAAATTGCCGGCCACCGCGAAGACCACGGCAGTCACCCGCACGGGCACCCAGTCGATGTAGCGGTAGGCACGCAGCGCCACCGCGCTTGGGCAGCCGTCCATGAAGTCCAACGACGGACGAAGCGCAGGGGCGTCGTGGGCAGCGAGCGCGAACTCCGAATCGGCCGAGACCGGCTGGGCATAGCCACGCCAGGCACGCATCACCTGGATGCTCATCCAGTAGGCCACGGCGCCCATGGGGCCTGGGAGAATCACAAACCAGAACATCACGCCAAACACATGGCGCTGGGCGGCCACCAACGACAGTCGGATGGTCTCGCGGGCAACCGCCGATGCATCGCCATCGAGAGCTGCAGCCCGGGCCACCGGATCCGCGTCGATCTCCTGGGTCCAGCGGGCCAGCTCTGCCCGCGCCTCGGGCAGGCGCTCCTCTCGAAGCAAGGCCTGGATGCGGCTGAAGGGATGGCTGAATTGCCGAAAGCCAAACACGAAATACAGCATGGCGACGGTGGCCACGAAGGCGAGAATCGAGTGCACCAGGCCGAGCAAGAAAACCACGAGCCAGGCGGCAATCGCCGTGAGACCGACGGCTGCGCCATAGGCCAGCCAAGGGCTTCGGCCCTGCTCGCCAGCGCTTTTGCCCAGGAGTTCCAGCCGACCAATCACCCAGGTCTGCAAGGGATTGTTGGCCCGCAGTGGGTGAACCTGCTCAAGCAGGAGGGCAGCAAGAAGGGCAAGGAAGGTCATTCGGCGAGGGCGAGGTAGAGGCTGCGAAGAATGGCTGCGGTGGCTCCCCAAACAACCCGGCCACCCAGCTCGATGACAAAAAACTCGGGTCGATCGGATTCTAGCCTGACCGTGCGCAACGACGCGTTGCGCGGATCGAGCAGCTCAGCCAGGGGCAGCTCAAAGACCTCGGCCACCTCGCGGGCGTCGGGCCGCAGATCCTGCACCGAGGCAATGCCCTGCACCAGCGCCACGATCGGCACCACCCCGAATCCCGTTCGGGTGATGTGGGGCGGCAGCTGTCCCAGGGGGGTGAGGTGTCCGGGTGAAAGACCCAGCTCCTCATGGGTCTCTCGGGCGGCCGTGTGCCAGTCGGACTCGTCGCCCGGCTCGTGGCCGCCGCCGGGAAAGCCGATCTGACCCGCATGGTGCCTCAGGGTCTGTGGCCGCTGGGTGAGGATCACCTGGTCCGATCGGATACCAACCAGCACGGCCGATCGGCGCAGCTCTGGGGGCAGCGGTGGGGTCTGATGCAGTGGGAGGAGCCGGGGCGCGATGGCCTCGGCCCTGAGTCGGTCCGGCGGCAAGGGGACGCCGGGAGTCCATTCCAGCCGCTCGGCCTTCTCCGGACGAAAGCCCGGGAAGGCGCTGGGGAGCGGCGGAGGGGTGCTTCGAGAACCGAGGGCCGTGGCTTAGGCCTCGGCGGCGTCGGCCGTGGGCGTGGTGTCGGTCGAGGCCAGGGCCTGACTCACCGCAGCACGGCGGGCGGGCAGCTTCTCGCGGATGCGTGCCGACTTGCCCGAGCGCTGGCGGAGGTAATAAAGCTTGGCTCGGCGGACATCGCCGCGGCGCTTGACCTCGATCTTGGCAATCGCCGGGGAGTAGGTCTGGAACGTGCGCTCGACGCCCTCGCCCGCGCTGATCTTGCGAACGATGAAGGAGGAGTTGATGCCACGGTTGCGCACGGCGATGACCACGCCTTCGTAGGCCTGGACCCGCTTGCGGGTTCCTTCGACCACATTCACCGACACCACCACGGTGTCGCCGGGGCCGAATTCGGGGACTTCCTTGCCCAGGCGGGCAATTTCTTCTTGTTCCAGCTGCTGAATCAGATTCACGTCGTGCTCCTAGACATCGTTTGCCGGGTTGTTTTGGTCACTGCTCTTGCCGCAGTTTCTGCTGCTGTTTTTGCTGGGAAATTCCAGCGATCCCGGCCAGAGGATGGGTTGTTCAATGGGATGTTGGTGCGGGTTGGCCAGAAACTGGGCCGTACGAACTTTGGCCTGCTGGGCACGCCAATCCGCTATTTTGCCATGGTGCCCCGACAAAAGCACGTCGGGCACTGCCTGCCCCTCGAAGACCTCGGGGCGCGTGTAGTGGGGGTGGTCCAGCATGCCGTGCACGAAGGAGTCCTGCTCGGCCGACTCGGGATCCCCCAACACACCCGGCAGACGGCGGATCCAGGCGTCCATGACCGCCAGGGCTGCGATTTCTCCGCCCGAGAGCACCACATCGGCCAGGCGCAGCTCCTCATCCACATAACGATCAATGAATCGCTGGTCGATGCCTTCGTAGCGCCCGCAGATGAGGGTGGTCTGCACCAACCGGCCAGCACGGCTGGCATCGAGCCGAGGGCGCAGCCAGGGCTCGGACAAAAGCGGGCCCGAGGGCGACATCAGGATGGTGGGGCCCGCCGGCAGGCCCTGCCCCTCGAGGTCCTCGCGGATGGCCTTCAAGCAGTCGGCCAGCGGCTGGGCGAGCATGACCATGCCAGGCCCCCCACCATAGGGTCGATCGTCCACCGTCTGATGAACGTCGTGCGTGAAGCTGCGGGGATTCCATGCCTGGACGGTAACCAGACCCCGCTGAACGGCGCGGCCGCAGACGCCCTGGACCTGAAACGGTGCCAGAAGCTCGGGCAGAACGGTGATGACATCGAAGCGCATGGCTCAGTCTCTCAGCCAGTCGGGGTCCCAGTCGACCCGCACCTCTTTGGCGCTCAGGTCGACAGCATCCACATGGGCATCCACAAAGGGAATCCAGTGGGGCCCAACGACCATCCAGTCTTGAACACCATTGGTCTCGAGGCGCTCGATGGTTCCCAGCTCCCGGCCATCGCGATGGCGCACACGACACCCGATGAGATCGACCCAATAGTGCGTGTCGTCGTCGAGCGGGGGCAGCTCAGCGCGGTCGAGTCCGACCTCGGCATGAAGAAACTGCTCGGCCAACTCGCGGCGTTCCACCCCATCGATCAACAGCGCCCAGTCGCCCCCGTGGCGGGCGAATTTCAACAAGGCAATCTGTGCCCACGCCGCACCCGAGCTGGAGCGACGCACAATCCAGACCGCCTTGGCCTGGGCCAGGCTCTCGCCATCGGCATCGGGATTGAGGGGCCGGACTCGAAGTTCACCGGCATTTCGCACCGCGCCAACCACCCGGCCCAGGGCGACAAACTGGGCGGGGGCACGGGCATGAAAGAGCCGATCGATGCGATCGGCTGGGGAGGCTTTGGCTCCCGGGGGGGCAAGGCGGGAGAGCCGCCGTTCTAGGAAGCGGCTCAGGGCAGCAACCGAGGTCGGTTAGGCAGCAGCCGCAGCAGAGAACTCGCGCACCAGCTGGGCAACCCGGGGGCTCATCTGCGCGCCCTGGCTCTTCCAATATTCCACCCGCTCCATGGCAATGGTCATGCGGGGATCGTTGCCACGAGCCAGGGGGTTAAAGTAGCCCACACGCTCGATGAAACGACCATCGCGGCGCGACCGCGAGTCGGTGGCGACCACATGATAAAAAGGGCGCTTGTGGGAACCGCCGCGGGCCAGACGAATGACAACCATGATGAAGTCCTTTAATCCTTGAAATCTTTGAAGTCCCTGACATCCTTCAGTTCTGAGTCTTTCAGTTCTGAATGTCCAGCTAGGAATTCTTCTGGAGAGGGAATTTGGTGAAAAGCCGTGGAGTTTAACAGCCCACCCCCCCTTTGCAAAGGCGAGGGCCTGCGCCGGCGGTTGCTTGGCATGGCCGGACGCTGGGGCCTGGCCTCGGTGCTGGGCGGCCTGGGGGGCGGCCTCGGGGGAGTTCTCACCGCTGGTCCCGTGGCGATGGCAGCCCCCACCCGGGCGTCTCGCCCGGCCTGGATGTCGGAGCCCCTCTATGCCGCCCTCCTCGAAGATCTGCGCAGCCAGGCCCAAATGCCCAGCGCCCGGGCCGAGGCCCTGCTGGCTGGGGTCAAGCTGCAGGCCCGTGCGCTGCGACTCGCCTTTCCACCCCCGAAGATCGAGCCCCCAGGATCGCCACCCACAATCCCACCCAGCTTGTCGGAGCTTGCCCTGCGCCAGACCCTGCCCGACATCCTCGCCCAAGGCAGCAGCTTTGTTCGCAGCCACAGCGCAGCCATCGACGAGGTGTCGGCTCAGTTCGAGGTGCCCCCGGCGGTCCTGCTCGGAATCCTCGGCGTGGAAACGCGCTTTGGGCGGATCCAGGGAACATTCCCCACCCTCGACACCCTGGCCACGCTGGGCTTCAAGGGCCAACGTCGGCAAGACTTCTTCCTGCAGGAGCTGGTTGCCCTGGTGCGCCTGTCCGATGCCTTGGGCCGGCCCGTCGGCAGTTTTGCGGGCTCCTTTGCCGGCGCCCTGGGAATCCCTCAGTTCATGCCCAGCAGTTACCTGCGCTGGGCACGCAGCCATGCACGAGTCGATCGCCCGGCCGACCTGTTCCAGCGTCCCGAGGATGCGCTGGCCTCGGTCGGCAATTTCCTGCGCGAGCATGGATGGTCGGCGGCACACCCTGTGGCCCTGCCCTGCCGATCCGCGGATCCCGATCTGGACCGATGGGAGGTCGTGGGCCTTCAGGCCCAGCACACCCTGGGGGAGCTGATCGAGGCGGGGGCCGTGGCCCCCCGCGATGCCGAAGGCTACAGCCGTCGAGCGCCCATGAGCCTCATCCGACTCACCGAGGGCACCGAACCCGACACCCGCTGGGCAGTGGGTCCGAGTTTCTTTGCCATCACGCACTACAACCGCAGCTACCGCTACGCTGCCTCGGTCTTGGCACTGGCCGGTGGGCTGCGTGGCAGCCTGGGCATCAGTGGTCCGCGCTGGGCGGGAAGCCGATCAGTGCCGCTGCCGCTTCAGGGTTGAATTCGCCCGCAACGCAGCGCCGTCCGATGTCCTCAAGCCCCATCGGGGCGAAGTCCATCACCTCGCCATCGATGGCCCGAGGCGCAAAGCCCTCCGGAGCCGCAGCCTCGAACACCCAAACCCGCTCGCGCTGCAGGCCCTGCGCACAAGACCGGGTGATCCGCATCCAACCACGAAACCGCGGAGTGACGGCCAGGACAAGGCCGCATTCTTCATAGGCCTCCCGAACCACCGCCCTGGCGGCGCACTCGTTGGCTCCCAGCCCGCCGGCGGTAACCGCATCCCAGAGCCCTGGGTCAATGGCCTTGTGCAAGGCCCTTCGGCCACACCATGCCTGGCCATCCGGCCGCCAGAGATTGAGCTGAACAGAGTTGCTCCAGAGGCCCAATGGCCGAAAGAGGCTGCGCTCGAGCCCGAGGACTCGGCCCCCCGCATCGCGCAGCCGGTGCCCGTCGGTGCCGGTGATGGCGAAGTTCTCACCTCGCCAACTGGCCGCAGGCATCTGGGGGCGAAGCCGATCGGCAAGAGCGTCCCAGGCTGCCTGATGCATCGGTCGGGCATGAAGGCCGCCCAGCACCTGGCTCACCATGGGGGCGAGCTCTGGCAAGGCCAGACCAAGGCCATCGCCCCAGGGAATGGGGCTTCGTGAATCGGGGGATATCAGTTCGGCCATGGGTGCGATGATTGGGCCATGAGAATTCCAACGCTTCGAACACTGCCCACCCGCCGACGGGGACTCATCCCCACGGTGGGCTTTGCCCTATTTTGCGTGTTGATGCTGGCCTTGCAAGAGTCTCCGCTGTTTGGCTCAGCGCCCGCCCGATCGACCTCGTCGCCCGAGGCTGCCTCGGCATCGCCGCCCGCCCCATCCCAGGCCTCCGGTCCTGTGCTGCGGCTTGATCCTCGGGGCGAGAAGGTGATGCTGCGTCTGGACAAGGGCACCGATGGTGATTCCTTCGTGGGCATCACCCGGGCGCAGGAGTCGGTCCGCGTTCGGCTCATCGGGATTGATGCGCCCGAGCGGGCCCAGCCCCATGGACCCCAGGCGCGCAAGGCCCTCGAGGAAAAGCTGCGGCGTGCGGAATTCGAGGTCACCCTGGTCCGGCGGGACAACTACGGCCGTTGGCTGGTCACCGCCCGCATCGATGGCAACGATGTGGGCGAGTGGATGCTGCGCGAGGGCCATGCATGGATGTACCGCGAATACCTGAAGGACATCCCTGCCGGGGTGCGCGAGCCCTACGACCGGGCCGAGGCAGCGGCCCGTTCGGCTCAGCGAGGCCTCTGGGCCTTGCCGTCGCCCGAGGCTCCCTGGGACTTCCGTCGACGCCGCAGGGATTCATAACAGACCACCCCCGCCGTCACCGAGACATTCAGACTCTCCACCGCGCCAAGCATGGGCAGGGACACCATCTCGTCGCAGTGCTCTTTGACGAGGCGCCGCAGGCCTGCCCCTTCCGCACCCAAGACCCAGACCATCGGCTGCGCAGGCCAGTCGCCCTCGAAGAGGTCGGTGGCGCCCTCGTCGTCGAGGCCTAGGACCAGGTAGCCCGCGTCCTGGGCCTGCTCGATGGCGCGGGCGAGATTGGTCACCCGCAGGTAGGGCATCGAATCGGAGGCGCCGGCAGACACGCGGATGGCCACATCCGAGAGGGGGGCCGAATGGTCCTTGGGTGCGACCACTCCGCCAAACCCCGCCCCATCGGCCGATCTCAGGATCGCCCCCAGGTTGTGGGGGTCGGTCACACCATCGAGAAACAGCAGCTGCCGGTCCTTGGGCGCGCGGTCGGCCATCAGCTCCAGGAGGCTGGGCAGGTCATCGGGCTGGGTACGCGGCAAGGCCTTGGCCAGGGCACCCTGGTGGCGCTCCCCTCCGGCAAGGCCGTCGAGCTCGCGGGCGGCCACCAACTGCACCTGAGCCACCCCCGCCTGCTTCAACTCGGCGATGAGGGCCTTCACCCGGCCATCGCGGCGGGCCTCATCAAAGTACACGCCCACCAGCGTGTCGGGCGCAGCCCGCATGCGGGCGCGAATCGCGTGAAAGCCCAGGAGGTTTACGTGGATGTCCTTGCGGCTCATGCACCGGCCCCCGAGCGACGTTTGGCGTTGGACTTGCCTTTGCGGCTTGCCTTGGCCGGCTTGGCGGACTTGGCTGCCTTGGGCTTGACTGCCTTGGCCTTGGCCGACTTCGCCGTGGCCGACTTGTCCGTCGCAGGCTTGCCTTTCGTCGACTTGGACGCCATCGACTTGGCCGCCGTCGATTTGACCTTCGCGGATCTGGCCTTGGGCGATTTGGCGGGCTGGCTGGTTTTGGCTGCGGGAAATTCCAGCTCCGCCCCCACGAGCCCAACATCGGCCATCGCGACATCCTCGTTGGACTCGGCCTGGCGCGATTTCTTCACGCTGCGCGGTGCCCCCGACAACACCAGTCGAAACTCGATGCGTCGAGCGTCGAGGTCCACCCTCGACACCAGGACTCGGATGGAGTCGTAGAGGCGGAAACGCCGGCCGGTGCGCTCTCCGCGCAGCTCGTGGGTCACCTCGTTGTGCTGAAAATACTCGGTGCCGAGTTCCGAGACATGGATGAGGCCCTCGACATACAAGGTGTCGAGGGTCACGAACACCCCGAAGGGGGCCACACCGGTGATCGTTCCCTCGAACTGCTCACCGACCCGGTCCTTCATGAACTGGCACTTGAGCCAGGCCTCGACATCGCGCGAGGCCTCATCGGCCCGCCGCTCCGCTGCCGAGCAGTGGTCTCCCAGCACGCGCCAGCGCTCGTGGATGGTGTCTTCTTGGCTCATGCCCACGGCAAGCGGACTCGGCGTGGGGTCCTGGCCAAACTCCGGAACGAAGCGCTTGCCGTGCAGGCGCGCCTTGATGGCCCGATGCACCAGCAGATCGGGGTAGCGGCGGATGGGCGAGGTGAAGTGGGTGTAGGCCGAGTAGGCCAGGCCGAAGTGGCCCGAGTTGTCGGGCGTGTAGATCGCCTGTTGCATCGAGCGCAGCAGCAGGGTCTGCAGCAGGCGGGCATCGGGGCGCTCGCGAATCTGGGCAGCGAGCTGGGCATAGTCGCTGGGCTGGGGTGCCTCACCACCGCCCAGGCGCAGGCCCTGGGTCTTGAGAAAATCTCTCAAGGTATTGAGGCGCTCGGGCGTGGGCCCCTCGTGGACACGATAGAGGCCCTCGAGCTTTTCTCGCAGAAGGAAGTCGGCGGCCGAGGTGTTGGCCGCGAGCATGCATTCTTCGATGATGCGGTGGGCCTCATTTCGGATGCGCGGGAGGATGCGCACGATGCGGCCCTGCGCGTCGGTCTGCATGGCCGTCTCGACGGTTTCCAGCTCGATGGCCCCGCGCTGATGCCGATGGCCCAGCAGGGTCTCGTAGACGCCCCGCAGATGCTCGAGGCAGGGGTTCAGCGGGCCAAGCTGTCGTGCCTCTGGGCCCAGGGGGTTGGCCAGGGCCGACCACGCCATGTCGTAGGTGAGGCGGGCAGCGGAGTGCATCACTGCCTCGTAGAACTGATAGGCCTTCACCGTGCCCGTGGCGGAAATCACCATGTCGCAGACCATGCACAGGCGGTCGACTGCGGGATTCAGGGAGCAGAGCCCATTGGACAAGGACTCGGGCAGCATGGGGATGACTTCTCTGGGGAAGTAGACCGAGGTGGCCCGCTGGTAGGCATCTCGGTCGATGGCGTCGCCCGCTTTCACATAGTGCGAGACATCCGCAATGGCCACCAGGAGTCGCCAGCCACCGCGGCCATAGGGCTCGGCATAAACGGCATCGTCGAAGTCGCGGGCATCCTCGCCATCGATGGTGACCAGAGGCACATCGCGCAGGTCGACGCGGCCGCGCACATCCGCCGGTCGAACCTCGGCCGGCAGCTTCTTGGCGAGCTGAGCGGCCTGGGCAGAGAAGCGGTGGGGCACATCGAACTTGCGCACCGCGATCTGCACCTCCATGCCCGGGTCCTCGATGTTGCCGAGGATCTCCACCACCCGCCCCATCGGTGGGGTGTATCGGGTGGGGGGTTCAAGGATTTCGACCATCACCACCTCGCCGGGCTGGGCCTTGCCGGCCTCACCGCTGGCAATGATGATGTCGTGCTTGATGCGTTGGTCCTCGGGCGCGACCATGACCAGATTGCGCTCGTGGACGAGGCGGCCCACCAGACAACGATTGCCGAGCTCCAGGACCTCCACGATCACGGCCTCGGGTCGCCCACGGCGGTCGGTGCCGACCACCCGGGCCTGCACGCGGTCCCCGTGCATGGCCTTGAGCATCTCGCGCGGCGGGATGAAGACATCGTCTCCGCCGGCATCGGGCTTCAGGAAGCCGAATCCATCTCGGTGGCCAATGATGCGGCCCGTGAAGAGCGGCCCGCCATCGTTGGGCTGGGGGTCGCTCGGCGGAGCCATGGCTTTTCTAAGTTTTGACAATTACAAAAATCCCGTTAGAGTTCTGCCTTTGCAGCTTTTCTCTCGCCCCACGGAACCCCAAGGGGAACACAGCAGAGACAGAGCGCAAGCCCAGATGGCGGAATTGGTAGACGCACTAGGTTCAGGTCCTAGCGGTGGCAACACTGTGGAGGTTCGAGTCCTCTTCTGGGCACCATCCCCCCCCCCCCCAGCATTGTGAATGGCGATTGATTTAGGCCGTCCCGAAGGGATGATCCAGCAGGATTGTCTCTTCGCGATCGGGGCCTGTCGAGACCATGGAAATCGGGGTGCCCACCACCTCGGAGAGCCGCTGGAGATAGGCCTGCGCCTCACGGGGCAGGTCTTCCCAGCGCTGCACACCGGCTGTGGTGCCCCTCCAGCCCGGCATGGTCTCGTAGATGGGGGTGCAGGCCTCCACCGCATCGGCGCCAAACGGAAGCACATCCACACGGCCCTGAGGGGTGTTGTAGCCCACGCAGAGTCGAATTTCGTCGAGACCATCCAGCACATCGAGCTTGGTGATGCATAGGCCAGTCACGCCATTGATGCGCGTGGATCGACGCAGGGCAGCCGCATCGAACCAGCCACACCGACGGGGGCGGCCCGTGACCGATCCGAATTCATTTCCCCGCTCGGCCAGACGAGCGCCAATCGCATCGTTGAGTTCGGTGGGGAATGGGCCGGAGCCCACCCGAGTGGCGTAGGCCTTGGTGAGCCCCAACACATAGTCGAGATCGGTGGGGCCCACGCCCGCACCGGGGCCCACCGCACCGGCCACGCAGTTGCTGCTCGTCACGAACGGGTAGGTGCCGTGGTCGATGTCGAGCAGCGAGCCCTGGGCCCCCTCGAAGAGGAGGTCTTCGCCGCGGACCATCGCGCCGTGCAACAACTCCGGGACATCCGACATCATGGCCAGCAGGCGGGGCGCCATGGCCATGAGCGATGCCATCGTGGCCTCGGGGTCGACCGGCTCGGCCTTCAGCAAGCCCGTGAGCACGTGGTTGTGCAGCAGGTGGATGTCGGCCAGCCGAGCACGCAGGCGCTCCGGATTGGCCAAGTCGACCAGACGGACTGCCCGGCGGGCCACCTTGTCTTCGTAGGCGGGGCCAATGCCCCGGCCGGTGGTGCCGATCTTGCCCGCGCCCCGTGCCGCCTCGCGGGCCTGGTCGAGGGCCACATGCACGGGAAGGATCAGCGGACAGGCGCCGCTGACCTTGAGCCGCTGCTCCACCGCCAGCCCCGAGGACTGCAGCTCATCGATTTCGGAGAGCAGGGCCTGGGGCGACAGCACCACACCATTGCCCACGTAGCAGGTGACGTGGGGATGGAGGATGCCCGAAGGAATGAGGCGCAGAACGGTCTTGCGTCCGTTGACCACCAGGGTGTGGCCGGCGTTGTGGCCGCCCTGAAAGCGCACGACTCCCGAGACGCGCTCGGTGAGCCAGTCGACGATCTTGCCCTTGCCCTCGTCACCCCACTGGGTGCCCACGATGACCACACGGCGGCCTCGGCGCGAGGCCGTCGAAAGGTTGACTGCATTCATTGCTGGTCCTTAGAAGAATCGGGGGTGCCCACTGGCACCCACTGGGAATTGCGTTGCTCCAGGCGCTGGCCAGGCCAGCTCGCCAGCTGCGCATCGGGCAGACGGCAGACCGCTTGGCCTGCCTGCCGCAAGGCGCCGATGGCCTCCCGCAGGCCCGGGGCGTCGCTCCAGGGCGCTGCGATGGGCAGGCTTGCTGGGCGGGGAGACGCGCCCGCAGCGGCCTCGGCGGCAGCCAGCAGCGCGCGCAGACTCAGCGAGAAGCCGGTGGCGGCGCGCGCCCGGCCGAAGGCCTCGCCCATGCCGTCGTAGCGACCGCCCCGCACCAGAGCATCGGCCTCTCCGGCGGTGTACATCGAGAACATCACCCCGTTGTGGTACTCCCAGCCGCGCTGGTCGGCCAGATCGATGCTCAGCCGGCAGCCGGGGTGTGCTGCAAACAGCGGGGAGCGGGCAATCGCCTCGAGGCGGTCGAGGGCCTGCGCCACCAGGGGCCAGGCCGGCAACGAGGCCCGAGCCCGAGCAATCACGCCGCGATCGCCGAGGGCGGGGCCATACAGGGTGCAGAGCACATCGAGGGCCTGGCAGGTTTCGGGCCGCAGTGTGGCTCGGCCACAGATCCCCGCCAGCCGGGTTCGGTCTTTGGAGCCCAGCGCCAGCAGGACCTCGGGCAGCAGGCCCGCAAGGCCCGGATCCTGGACCTGCAGTGCCCGCAGGATGCCGCGGTGGGTCAGGCTCAGGTGAACATCCTGGAGGCCCGCTGCGGCCAGAGACGCCAAGGCCAGCTCTTGTACCTCGAGGTCGGCCTCGAGGCCTGCTTCACCAAAGAGCTCGCAGCCCATCTGGAGCTGCTCGCGGCTGCTGTGGATGCCGCTGGGCAGCGCGTGCACCACGGGCGCGGCGTAGCAGAGCCGGGCGACGTCATCGGACTTGAGGATCTGTGCATCGACCCGGGCTGCCTGAGGCGTGATGTCGGGCCGCAGACCGAGCAATCGGCTGCTGAGGGGATCGATGAGTTTGAAGCTGCGGTGATCGAGGTCATCTGCGCCCTGCACCCGCAGGGCCTCGATGTACTCGAGCAGGGGGGGTTGAAAGAGCTGATAGCCGTAGCCCCGATACAAGTCGACCAGCCGGCGGCGCAGCGACTCGAGTCGCTGTGCCTCGGCGGGCAGGATATCGGAGAGGTGGTCGGGAAGAATCCAGGTCGACATGCCGGCTATTATCCGCGACTTTGCGGAACTGGCCGGCCCACGACCCGGAGGCCCAGATCAGCGGCGCGGTGCCGACTGGAAATGGCGGAAGAAGTCGCTCTTGGGGTCCACCACCAGCACGTCGTTCTTCGAGGCAAAGCTCGCCCGGTAGGCCTCGAGGCTGCGGTAGAAGCTTGCGAACTCGGGATCGCGGCCAAAGGATTTGGCGTAGATCGCCGTGGCCCGTGCATCGCCATCACCGCGCAGCTTCTGCGCCTCGCGGTAGGCCTCGGCCAGAATGACATCGCGCTGGCGCTCGGCATTGGCTCGGATTTTTTCGGCCTCGGCAGCGCCCTGAGAGCGGCGCTCGCTGGCGATGGCCTTGCGCTCGGACTCCATGCGGCGGAAGACCGACTCACGAATCTCATCGGCGAAATCCACCCGACGCAAACGCACATCCACGATCTCCACCCCAATCTGCTTGGCATCCTCCGACACGCGGCTGAGGATGCCTTCCATGACCCGCTCCCGCTGGCCGGAGATCACATCGGTGGCTGTGCGCGTGGCGATCTCGTTGTTCAAGCCATCGCGCAGGGCGCGGCCGATGCGGTCCTCGGCCGATGCGAGCCGGCCCGAGACGCTCACGTAGAAGGTCCGAGGGTCGACCACCCGCCACTTCACGTAGGTATCCACCACCACGTTTTTCTTTTCGCTGGTGATGAAGCGGTCTGCACCCACCGACTCCAGGGTGAGGATGCGCTTCTCAATGAAGATCACGTTCTGGAAGGGGGCGGGCAGCTTGAAATAAAGGCCGGGCTCACGGATGACAGACTTGACCTCACCCAGGGCGAAGACCAGGGCGAACTGCCGCTGGTCCACGACAAAGATGGTCGAGTTGGCGAGCAGGGCCAAGACAAAGAAGCCAACTACGGCGGAGATGATTCGGTTCATGGCTTAGCGGGCCTCACGAAAGCGGTCGCGGAGGGAATTGGCGGGCGATGGCCGGCCAGTGTCGGGAGCACCCGCACTGGGTGCGCTGCCCGACGCAGCACCAGGGGCACTGGTGGGGGAGCCGCTCGACGCCGCACCGGTGGCCGCCGCCTGCGCCTGCTCGCTCGTCTGGGCCATCAGCTTGTCGAGGGGCAGATACAGCAGATTGCTGCCGGCCTTCGAATCGACCAGCACCTTCGACACGCTGGTGAAGACCTGCTGCATGGTCTCGAGATACATCCGCTCCCGGGTGACGGCCGGCGCCTTGCTGTACTCGGTGACCACCTGGCTGAAGCGTGAGGCATCACCCTCGGCCTGGGCCACCACGCGCTCGCGGTATCCCTGGGCCTCTTCGCGCAGACGATCGGCCGCACCCCGCGCCCGCGGGATCACGTCGTTGGCATAGGCCTGGCCCTCGTTCTTCAGACGCTCGGCATCTTGGGCCGCACGGATGGCGTCGTTGAAGGCCGCCTGCACCTCTTCGGGCGGCTGAACATTCTGGATGGTGACATTCACGATGGTGATGCCCGACTGATAGCGATCGGCAATGCGCTGCGTGATGCTGAGCACCTCGCGACCGATGGCCTCTTTGTTTTCGTAGAGCACGGCGTCGGAGAGGCTGCGGCCCACCACCTCGCGCATCGCGGTCTCGGCGCCTTGCTGCACGATGTCGTCGGGGCGGACGTTCTGGAAGAGGTACTGCTCCGGATTGGAGACCCGGTACTGCACCGCGAACTGCATGTCGATCATGTTCTCGTCGCGGGTCAGCATGAGGGAGTCGCGGCTCTGGCCACTGCGCTCGGGCCGAAAGCCCACGGTGGTCTGGCGCAGCTGAGAGAGGTCGACCACCTCGTGGGCCTCAATCGGCGAGGGCAGGCGCCAGTTGAAGCCTGGGCCGGTGGCGTATTGGTACTTGCCAAAGCGCAGCACCGCGCCGGCCTGGCCTTCTTGAACGATGTAGAAGCCACTGGCCAGCCAGAGAAGTGCGAGTCCGACGGGAAGGGCGATCCAGGCCTTGGGCGGGATGGAAATCGGGTTGCCGCCACCACCGGCGGGAGGGCGCGAGAACGGATCGCGCGGGCCGGAGTTGCCCCCACCCTTTCCACCAAACAGGCCGGAGAGTTTCTTGTTGAAATTGCGCCAGACCTCGTCGAGGTCGGGGGGCTGGTTCGGCTGATTCTGCTGCATCGGCCGCTTGGGCTCTGCTGGGGGCTGATCGTCGTTGGACTCGGGCTTGTCGGCATTGCCGCGGCCCCAGCGGGGATCACCCAGGGAGAAGAGTCGTCGAATGAACATGGCTTATGGGCGCAGTGCCTGTAGGTCGTGGGGATGGAGGAGCCAGCCGGACTGCTGCTCGAGCTCTGGCGATAGTCTATAACGCTCGGGTGTCAGCGCTTCGCACAAGACCTGACGGAGTAGGTCAACTCCCTGGCCCGTCTCGGCACTGAGGTGGACGGCGGTGGCAACGCCCCGCTCGTCCCGGTCGACCCGGGGCGCCTGCCCCAGGCGGTCGATTTTGTTGAGCACATCGATGCGAGGGACCTCGGCGGCCCCAACCTCCTCCAGCACGGAGAGCACCGCCCGGTGCTGCTCCTGGCAGGCGGGGTCGGAGGCATCCACCACGTGCAGCAGAAGGTCTGCATCGACGGTTTCCTGGAGGGTGGACTTGAAGGCCTCGACCAGGCTGTGCGGCAAGGCTTTGATGAAGCCCACCGTGTCGGAGAGCACCATGAATTCATTGGGCGCCAGAAAAACCCGGCGGCTGGTGGTGTCGAGGGTGGCAAAGAGCTGGTCTGCGGCGTAGACACCCGCGTGGGTCAGGGCGTTGAACAGGGTGCTTTTGCCCGCGTTGGTGTAGCCCACCAGCGACACGCTGAGGGTGCCACGGCGCTCCCGGGCACGACGGCGATTCTGTCGCTGGCGCACCAGGGCTTCCATGCGGGATTTGAGCTGACGGACCCGCTGGCCGATCAGTCGGCGGTCGGTCTCGAGCTGGGTCTCGCCCGGTCCCCTCAGGCCGATACCCCCGCGCTGTCGCTCGAGGTGGGTCCAGCCCCGCACCAGACGGGCTGAGAGGTAGTCGAGCTGGGCCAGCTCCACCTGCAGCTTGCCCTCGTGCGTTCGGGCCCGAAGCGCGAAGATGTCGAGGATGAGGGCCACCCGGTCGATGACCCGACGGCCGAGGGCCTGCGTGAGATTTCGTTGCTGGATCGGGGAGAGCTCGTGGTCGAAGATCACCAACTCGACCCCGTGGTCGTTGGCGAGCTGGCGCAGCTCGTTGACCTTGCCCGAGCCCACGAAGGTGGCCGGGTCTGGCCGATCTCGGCGGCTGACCGACCGAGCCCGAACCCGAGCCCCGGCCGAGGTGGCGAGGGCATCGAGCTCGCTGAGGTCGCAGAGGTCGCGGCCGAGGGAGACTCCCACCAGCAGGCATGGGGGATTCTTGCTGGAAGCACCGGGGCTCGGCTGTGCAAGACCCGCCGAGGCCGCAAAACTGGCGAGCTCGCTCAGTTCTCGGCTCCGTGGTCGGTGTCGAGCTGCAGGGTCACGGCCTTGGCAGGGACGATGGTGGAAATCGCGTGCTTGTAGACCATCTGGGTCACGGTGTTTTTCAGCAGCACCACATACTGGTCGAAGGACTCGATCTGGCCCTGCAGCTTGATGCCATTGACCAGGTAGACCGACACCGAGATGTGCTCTTTGCGCAGCTGGTTGAGAAAGGGGTCTTGAAGCGCCTGTCCTTTTTTATCGTTTGACATGGGTCTGGGCTTTCTTGTTGTTATTGGTTTTTCAGACTAGCACGGTGGCTTCGGGTTCCAGAAGAAACCCCGCAATCCCTCGACGGCCCTTAATCTTGGTCGGCGTAAGGGTTTTTTGAGACCTTCCACTGAATGCGCAGGGGTGTCCCTTCCAGATCGAAGACCTGGCGGAACTGGGCCTCGAGGTAGCGCTTGTAAACGTCCGTAACCTCATCGAGCGAGTTGCCATGCACGATAACGATGGGTGGGTTCTGTCCCCCCTGGTGGGCGTAGCGCAGCTTGGGCCGCACCCCACTGCGGCGCGCCGGCTGCTGCTTCTCGACCGCTGCGCGCAGTGCGCGAGTCAAGCGCGGGGTCGAGAGCTTGCGGGTGGCTGCACTGTAGGCGGCCTGGACCGAGCGCATGAGGGCGTCAACCCCCATGCCGGTGCGGGCAGATACATAGTGAAACCGGGCCCAGCCGATGAAGGGCAGCTTGCGGGCGATATTGCGCTTGACCTCCTCGCGGGCGATCACATCGAGGCCATCCCACTTATTAACAGCGACCACCAATGCGCGGCCGGTCTCGGCAACGTAGCCAGCGATGTGGGCGTCTTGATCGGAGATGTCGGTCTGAGCGTCGAGCAGCAGCACCGCCACATGGGCCGACTCGATGGCCTGCAGCGTCTTAATCACCGAGAACTTTTCAATCGCCTCAAAGACCTTGCCCTTGCGTCGCAGGCCCGCGGTGTCGATCAGCCGATAGGCCTTGCCATCGCGCTCAAAGGGAATGTCAATGGCGTCGCGCGTGGTGCCGGGCATATCAAAGGCGATGACCCGCTCCTCGCCGAGAAGCTGATTGATGAGGGTGGACTTGCCCACATTGGGTCTGCCCACAATCGCCACCCGCAGGCCACCCTTGGGGTAGTAGGCCACTGGCCGACCATCGGCAGCGCCGTCGTCGTCCAGGGCTTCGGGCTCCTCCTCGGTCTCGTCTGGAGGCATGTCCACCCGTGCGAGCGCGAGTTCAACCACCGTGCCCACACCATCGCCGTGGGCCGAGGAGATGGCGTGCGGCTCGCCGAGTCCAAGCTCATAGAACTCCGCCGTGCGGCCCTCGCCCGTGAGGCCCTCCAGCTTATTCACTGCAAGGATGCAGGGTCGGCCGGTGCGACGAAGCTGCTGGGCGATGTGGTGGTCTTGGGGGGCCACGCCATGGCGGCCATCGACCAGAAAGATCACCACGTCCGACTCGGCAATGGCCTGCACCGTCTGCCGCGCCATCTCGGCAACGATGCCCTCTTTGATGACGGGCTCAAAGCCCCCGGTATCGACCACCAGATAGGGGTATGGGCCCACGCGGCCCTCGCCGTAGTGCCGGTCCCGGGTGAGTCCGGGGAAATCGGCCACCAGCGCGTCGCGCGAGCGGGTGAGGCGATTGAAGAGGGTGGACTTGCCCACATTGGGCCGGCCCACCAGGACCACGACCGGCTTGTAGGCCATCGGGACTAGATGCGCAGGAGGACGAGCTGCCCCCGAACGGTTTGAATGAGCAGACCCTCGGGGATGCGCCGTGGGGCGCCCGAAATGCGGCTGTCGAGGTTGGTGCGGGCCGCCATGGCACCGGTCTCGGCATTGAGCACATGCACCACACCCCCCGCATCCACGGCCCAGAGATGCCCCTCGTAAAGGATCAGGCCGCGAACGTCGCGGCGAAGCAGCTGCTCGTTCTGCCAGGCGGGTTCACCATCTTGGAGGCGGTAGGCGCGAACACGGCCTTCGGTGTCCACCACCACCGCACGCCGGTCGTCGATCACCACCTCGGTGGCAGCCGGAACCGACTGACTCCAGAGGGTGCGGCCAGACTGAGCATCAAAGCACGACACCGCAGCCTGGTAAGCCGAGACGCAGACCCGGCCGTTGCGCTCGGCAGGCGCGCCCAGGACATCGACGATGCGCTCGACCTCATTGCCGCCCCGAGGAAGGGCAACGCTCACATCGAAGCGCACCCGGCCCGACATGGGCTCCACCGCGAGCAGCCGGCCACCGGGCATTCCTGCATAGACGAGCTGATTGTCGCTGGAGGCCACCAGCGCGGTCTCTCCGCGCAGGGTGAGGGGGGGAAGGCTGCGCTGGACTGTCCATTGGCGCTGGCCACCCACGAGGTCATAGCCGACGAGGCGGTTGTCGCCCAGACGGACCACCACCCGCTTGTCGACTACCGCCGGGGCCTCGAAGGCCACACCCTGCAGGCTGGTGCGCCAGACAATGCGGCCAGACTCGTTCATCAAATAGAGTTCGCCATCGCGGTTGATGGCGGCATAGCGCCCATCGCCCGCCTGCGTGCCGGTGGCGACACCCGCCTCGAGCGGGGCGCGCAGCTGGGTCTGCCAGACCTTCTTGCCCGAGTCGAGCGCAAAGGCCATCACCTCGCCCTTGGTGCCGGAGGCCACGGCAAGGCCCGACGAGGCTCCGGGGGAGAAGGTGCCCTGCCCCACCATGCCTTCGGCCGTGGGAACCGACTGGCTCCACACCGTTTTGATTTGAATGGTGGGGGTGAACTGCGCCAGCGGCGTGGGGGTAGCCCGCGACTTCGACGAGGACGATGCGCACCCACCGAGGACAAGGCTGGCCATCGCGGCCGTGGCAAGGAGGAGGTGGGCGGGGGTTCTGCGCAGGGTCATGGTGTCGCTCTCTTGGGTTCCGGGGTCTCCGGACGGCGGGCCTTACTTGCCCGCGGCCGAGGGTTGTGCGGGCGTGGCGGCGTTGATTTCAGGCCAGAGTGCCACGGTGGCGAGCTTTCTGGAAATCAGGGCTGCTGCGGGGGAATTGGGGCCCTCGGATGCGAGGTAACGAGCACGGGCCAGATTCCAGCTGGTCTGCGCGGCCTCGCGCTGTCCCAGAAAGGCCTGCAGATCTCCGCGACGGTCGAAGACCAGCGGAGCGAGGCCCTCGGGGGGATTGCCCTCCAGAAGTGCCAGACCCTCGCGCGCCCGATCGAGGTCGAGCAGCACCGAGGCCTGACGGACGCGGCCCAGCCAGGCGACCCCTGGCTCGTCGGAGCGCGCCGCCAGAGCAAATTGGGCCACCGCGGCCTCGGCCTCACCGGAGACGAAGAGCGCCCGGCCCAGGCCCATGGCCCCCAGGGAAGCCTGCAGGCGGCCGGAGTGTTCTTTGGCAAGGAGGGCGCCGGCCGCCTTGGCGGCATCGAGGTCGTTGGCCTCGAGGGCGTTTTGCAGGTCACCCAAGATGGCCGAGGCCTCTTGCTGGCCCCGAGCCTCGGAGCGCTGGTAGGCCTGATGGCCAACCACACCCACCACCACGGCAGCAAGAAGCGCGAGGATGGGCAGGCGATAGGACTTCCAGAACCCCTTCAGGGCTTCGAGTTGGGCTTCTTGGTCGAGGTCGTCACGCATGGCGGGCTAAGAGGGCTTGAATGGTGGAGGGAAGATCGCGGTGGGCCACCAGCGACTGCTCGCCGGTGGGAAGGTGTTTGACGGCCGCCTGCCCAGCGGCGAGTTCGGACTCGCCCAAGATTACCGCGACCGGCGCCTGGCTGGCGGCGGCGCGCTTGAGCTGACTCTTGAGCGAGGCCAAGGCACCCGGCACATGAACGCGCAGGCCGGCACGGCGCAGCGTCGAGGCCAGATGCACGGCCTGGGAGAGGGCACCCTCGGCCACCGGCACCACATAGACATCGAGGTCTCGGGGCACCGCCGGCGGGGCGACCTCCTCGAGCAGGGCGAGCAGGCGTTCCACCCCGAGAGCCATGCCAATTGCGGGGCTGGGCTTGCCGCCCAGCATCTCGGAGAGGCCATCGTAGCGGCCGCCACCGCAGACCGTGCCCTGGGCGCCGAGTCGATCCGTCACCCACTCAAAGACCGTCAGGCTGTAGTAATCGAGGCCGCGCACCAGGCGAGGCTGAAGGGTGTAGGCGATGCCCTCGGCATCGAGCATGCGCTGCACGCAGGCGAGATGGCTGCGGCTGACCTCACCCCAGAAGTCGGCAAGCTGCGGGGCTCCCGCAATCACTGCTGCGAGTTCCGGATTCTTGCTGTCCAGAATGCGCAAGGGGTTGGTCTCGAGTCGGCGCAGCGCCTCAGCATCGAGAGCGCTGGCGTGGTCACGGAAATAGGCCTGAAGGGCCTCGCGGTGGGCGGCCCGCTCGGCGGGCAGCCCCAGGGAGTTGAGCTGCAGCGAGGGCTGCGCGGCCCTGGGAATGCCCAAGGCATCCCAGAGCTGGGCCGTGAGGATGAGCAGCTCGGCGTCGATCTCGGGGGCATCGAAGCCCAGGGCCTCGACCCCGAACTGATAGAACTGGCGGTAGCGGCCCTTCTGTGGCCGCTCGTGGCGAAACATCGGGCCGAAGTACCAGAGGCGCTGGGGCCCGTCGTAGAGCAGGTTGTGCTCGATGGCCGCGCGCACCACCGCCGCGGTGTTCTCGGGGCGCAGGGTCAGGGCCTCGCCATTGAGCGCGTCGGTGAAGGAATACATCTCCTTCTCGACGATGTCGGTGACCTCACCGATGCCGCGCACAAACAGCGCCGTCGGCTCGACGATGGGCGTGCGAATGGCTCGATAGCCAAAGCGCTGAAAGACAGAGGCCACCGTGGCCTCGAGCCACTGCCAGCGGCGCATGTCCTCGGGCAGGAGATCGTTCATGCCTTTGACGGCGCGCAGGGGACTGGTCTGGGCGGTGCTCATCGTGCGCCGTACTTTCTCTCGACATACTCCGACACGAGGGCCTGGAACTCCTCGGCGATGCGATCGCCCTTGAGGGTGGGTCCGCGCTCGCCATCGATGTAGACCGGTGCCACGGGCTGCTCGCCCGTGCCCGGCAGGCTAATGCCGATGTTGGCGTGCTGGCTCTCGCCCGGGCCGTTGACCACGCAGCCCATCACAGCCACATTCATGGACTCCACCCCTGGATAAAGCCCGCGCCAGACCGGCATCTGGTCACGCAGGAAGCCCTGAACCTTGTCGGCGAGTTCCTGAAAGAAGGTCGAGGTGGTGCGGCCACAGCCGGGGCAGGCAATCACCATGGGGGTGAAGGCGCGCAGGCCCATCACCTGGAGCAGCTCCTGCGCCACCACCACCTCCTTGCGGCGGTCGCCGCCAGGCTCGGGGGTCAGGGAGATGCGAATGGTGTCGCCGATGCCCTCCTGCAAGAGAACCGCCAGGGCAGCCGACGACGACACAATCCCCTTGGACCCCATGCCGGCCTCGGTCAGGCCGAGGTGCAGGGGCAGTCGGCTGCGGGCAGCCAGGCCCCGGTAGACGGCGATGAGGTCCTGCACCGCCGAGACCTTGGCCGAGAGCGTGATGCGGTTGGCAGGCAGGCCAATGGCCATCGCCTGCTCCGCGCTCTCCAAGGCCGAGCTGATGAGGGCCTCGCGCATCACAGCGCCGGCCTCCCAGGGCTGGCTGCGGGCGGCGTTTTCGTCCATGAGCCGGGCCATGAGCGACTGGTCCAGGCTGCCCCAATTCACGCCGATGCGCACGGGCTTGTTGTAGCGGAGCGCGGCCTCGACCATGGCAGCGAACTGGCTGTCCCGCTTGGCGCCCTTGCCCACATTGCCGGGATTGATGCGGTACTTCGAGAGGGCCTCGGCGCACTCCGGCACCTCGGCCAGGAGTTTGTGGCCATTGAAGTGAAAATCGCCCACGAGCGGCACCGGGCAATTCATCTTGTCGAGCTGCTCGCGAATGGCGGGCACCTCGCGGGCCGCCTCGAGGGTGTTGACGGTGATGCGCACCAGTTCGGAGCCGGCAAAGGCCAGATCGCGCACCTGGATGGCGGTGGCGATCGCATCGGCCGTGTCGGTGTTGGTCATCGACTGGACCACCACCGGATGGCCACCGCCGATCACCACACGGCGATCTGCCCACACCACCTCCACGGCTTCGGTGGAGCGTCGTGGCTGGGCTTGGGCCTGGGTGGGCAAGGTCGACATGGCAAGAGACTCAGTCATGTTGGACGATCGGAATGCGGCGCTGGGTGATCTGGGTGCGGTCTTGGATTTCTCCCGCCAGCTGACCGCAGGCGGCATCGATGTCGTCGCCGCGGGTCTTGCGGGTGGTGGTCACAAAGCCACCATCGATCAGGATCTGGCCGAAGCGACGGATGGCCTCGGGTCGTGGCTTGCGGTATTCGGACTGTGGGAATGGGTTGAAGGGGATGAGGTTGAACTTCGCCTTCACCCCACTGGCCTCCATGAGGTCCAGCAGCTGGTAAGCATGCTCGGCCTGGTCGTTTACGCCATCGAGCAGCACATATTCAAAGGTGATGAAGTCGCGGGGGGCGACCTCCAGATAGGCGCGGCACGCGGCCATCAGCTCGCGCAGGGGGTACTTGCGGTTGATGGGCACCAGCACATCGCGCATGGCATCGGTGGGGGCATGGAGCGACACCGCCAGCGCCACGGGGCACTCGGCCGCGAGCCGATCCATCTGCGGCACGATGCCGCTGGTCGACACCGTGACCTTGCGGCGCGAGAGCCCATAGGCGTTGTCGTCGAGCATGAGTGCCAGGGCGGGCAGCACCGCATCGAGGTTGAGCAGGGGCTCGCCCATGCCCATCATCACCACATTGCTCACCGGATGGGGCAGCAGACGGTCGGCCATGTGGAGCTGGCCGATGATCTCGGCGGCATTCAGATTTCGGGCAAAGCCCTGATGGCCCGTGGAGCAAAAGGTGCAGGCCACCGTGCAGCCCGCCTGCGAGCTCACGCACAGGGTGCCGCGATCGTCTTCCGGAATAAAAACCGTCTCGATGGCGTTGCCGTTGCCGGCATCGAGGAGCCATTTTCGGGTGCCATCGGCCGACTGCAGGTCGCGCAGGATGGGGAGCGACTCGAGGGTCGCCCGGGCCGAGAGCATCTCGCGAAACGGCTTGGCGAGATTGCTCATGGCGGAGAAATCGGTGCAGCGCTGCTGATGAATCCACTTCAGCAGTTGGGTCGCCCGGAAGGGCTTTTCCCCCTGGGCCTCGACCCAGGCGCGCAGCCCGGCCGGACTCTGCCCGAGCAGATTGTCCAGGCCTGGGGTCATGCGATGCCTTGGGCCTTGAAGCCGGCGACCTTGGGATGCCTCAGCGCCGAATCAGCGGCTGTGGATCTCGAGGGCGGGGAAGAAGAAGGCGATTTCCTGGCGGGCCGTCTCTTCGCCATCGGAGCCGTGGACTGCGTTGGCATCGATGCTGTCGGCGAAGTCGGCACGGATGGTTCCGGGATCGGCCTTCTTGGGGTCGGTGGCGCCCATGAGCTCGCGGTTTTTGGCAATCGCGTTGGGGCCCTCAAGGACCTGAACCATCACGGGGCCGGAGACCATGAAATCCACGAGGTCTTTGAAGAAGGGGCGCTCTTTGTGGACGGCGTAGAACATCTCGGCCTGGTGGCGGGTCAGTTCGGTCATTCGGGCAGCCACCACCTTCAGGCCAGCTTTTTCAAAGCGGGCAAGGATCTGGCCGACAACGTTCTTGGCCACGGCGTCGGGCTTGATGATGGAGAGGGTGCGTTCAGTGCTCATGGGGATTCTCTGGAGTGGTTGAAGGGTAAGACTGGGGGGCGGCGTTGCCGGGGCCATGGGGTGCGACTGGCTCTTGGAGCCCTGCGGAGCACCCCCCCGCGGTGCACCCCTTTGTTGGCCCTCAAAAGCCCTGGATCGGGCGAAACTTCAGGCAATAATTGGGGTCTACCGAAGGCCCGCAGTATAGATGAGAAAGGACCCTCCCTGATGAACACGCAAGGCAACGAATCCAACCTCCCCCGCGGCATTGGCGCAATTGGCGCCGAGGCCCGCATCCAGAACTCCGTTCTGCGCAACACCTACCTGCTCTTGGCCGTCAGCATGGTGCCCACGGTGTTGGGCGCCTGGGCCGGCACAGCCCTGGGCTTCTCCCTTCCGGGCGGCCCCCTGCTGAGCGCCCTGCTCTTCTTGGGCGTGGCGTTTGGCTTCTTCTATGCCATTGAGCGCACCAAGCACTCGGCCGTGGGCGTCTACCTGCTCCTGGGCTTCACCTTCTTTATGGGCCTCATGCTCTCGCGGCTGGTGGGCTTCGCCCTGGGCATGCAAAACGGCGTGCAGCTCATCGCGGTGGCCGGCGGCGGCACAGGCCTGATCTTCCTGGCCATGGGATCGCTCGCATCCACGGTGCAGCGCGATCTCTCGGGCCTGCAGAAGTTCTTGTTTGTGGGCGTGCTGCTCATGATCGTGGCCTCCATCGCCAACATCTGGCTCCAGATGCCCGCGCTCATGCTCACGCTCTCGCTGCTGGCTGTGGCCATTTTCTCGGCCTTCCTGCTGGTCGATCTGCAGCGCATCGTGCGCGGCGGCGAGACCAACTACATCTCGGCCACGCTGTCGGTCTACCTCAGCATCTACAACATCTTCAGCAATCTTCTGGTGCTGCTGATGAGCTTCTTTGGGGGCGAGCGCGAGTAAACACCGCGATCGATTCCACATGCGCAGTCTGGGGAAACATATTAACCACCCCAGCCTGCGCCAGGCGCCACTGGCCCTGATGCGCCAAGATGGCGGCATCTCGGGCCAGAGTCGCCGGGTTGCACGAGACCATCACCAGGCGATCGGGGCAGTTCAGATCTGGATTTGAACTGGCCTCGGCCAGCACCTCGCAGACCGCCTGAGCCCCCTCGCGCGGGGGATCCAGCAGCACCCGGTCAAGCCGCCCCAGGGCCTGAAGATCGGCCTGAGAAAACTCAAACAGATTCCTGCACTCGAAGCGGGCGCGATCGCCCAGGCCGAGCGCCGACGCGTTGGCCTGCGCCTGCTCGGTGAGGGGCACACTGCCCTCCAGGCCCAGGACCTCGGCGGCACGGACCGCCAGCGGCAGCGTGAAGTTGCCCAGCCCACAGAAAAAGTCCGCCACCCGATGGTGGGGCTGCAGGTCGAGCAGCGCCAGCGCGCGACTGACCAATGCCCGGTTGATGCCGAAATTCACCTGGGTGAAGTCCACCGGCGAGAACGGCATCTCCAGACCAAAGGCCGGCAGACGATAGGCCAGAGGAGGCCGGAGCGGCTGCCCATCGATGGGAAATGCGGATCCCGGGCCCTGGGGCTGCAGCCAGATCTGCACGGCATGGGTCTCGGCAAATCGGCGCAAGGCCTGAAGATCCGACTCGCTGGGCGCAGCAAGGTTGCGCAGCACCCAGACCTGGGTGGGCTCGCCAGCGGCGAGTTCGGCCTGCGGAATTTCTCTGGCGATGGACAGCGAAGAGATCATGTCCCGCAGGGCTGGCAGCAGAGCATTGGCCTGCGGCACGAGCACCGGACACTGGGTCATCTGCGCCACGTAGGAGCTGCCCTTCTCTCGAAAACCCACCAGCAGGCCACCCTTCTTGTCGACCCAGCGCACCGAGAGTCGCGCACGCGATCGATAGCCCCACTCGGGACCCCGCATGGGAGAGATCACCTCATCGGGACGCAGCCGCCCGAGGTGCCAGAGGGCATCCTCGAGCGCGCGCTGTTTGATTGCAATCTGGGCGCTGGCTGAGGCGTGCTGCATGGAGCAGCCCCCGCAGACGCCGAAATGCGGGCAGCCCGGGCTCACCCGATCCGCCGAAGTCTGGTGCCAGGCGACCGCCTGGGCCTTCACATAGCTGGGGCGCTCGCGCAGCACCTGGATATCCACCACCTCACCGGCCAAAGCCCCCGAGATGAAGGCCACCTTGCCCTCGGGCAGATGGGCGACCCCCTGGCCTTCGAGATCGACCGACTCGATGGAGACACGCTCGATGCGGCGGCCGGGCGTTGGACGGCCGAGGGTTCGTCGACCCATGGGCTAAGCCTTCCAGGCCTGAAGAAACTCCACCCAGTGCTGGCCCTGCAGGGGCGCTCGCGGGTCTCCCACCATGGCCTCCAGGGCGTCGCGCAGCTCCATCTCGCGGGCCTCGTGCATCTCGGGCGTCATGAAGCCACGCATGCGCTCAAAGCGCAGGTAGAGCAGGTAGGTGTTGACCACATCGGTCTCGCAATAGGCCTGGACCTCGCCCAATCGGCCGGCCAAGACCGCGGGCCAGACCTCGGAGCCATCCATGCCGAGCTTGCCTGGAAAGCCACAGAGCTGGGCCATGCCGCTCAGCGGGGCCGAGCCGCGCGACTGATACGAGGCCAGAACATCCATCAGGTCGAGGTGCCGCAGGTGGTATCGGCCCAGGTAGTGATTGAAGCGGAAGCTGTTGTTGTGCTCGCCCTGATCCCAGTATCCCGCCGCCTCCACGCCGCGCAGCAGGGCGCGATGCTGCAAGACCGGAGCATCAAAGCCCTTGCCATTCCAGCTCACCAGCTGGGGGGTGGTCCGGTCGATGGCGCGAAAGAATGCGGAGAGCCGTGCGGCCTCGGAGGCGTCGCTGGTCGGATCGGCAAAGGCGGCATCGGGTGCGTCGGCAGCGATGTCGGACTCCCCCACCGAGCTGCCAAGGCAGCGGATGCGCAGGCCGCGATCCGATCGGAACAGGCACCCCACCACCAGCACCCGCTGGAGATAGAGCGGGAAGAAATCGCTCTTGCCCTCGGACTGGCGGGCCGCCACTGCGTGGGCCACCGCCTCGCCGTCGCCGAGATCGGCGGGGGCCATGCCCAGGCGCTTCAGACCGGCAACATCGGGGACGGTCTCCAGGTCGAAGACCAGAACAGATCCCGCGCTGCTCATCGGCGCGGCAGCAGTTCCATGGGGTTGACGGGCTTGCCCGCGCGGCGGGTCTCGAAGTAGAGCATCGGGCGGTCGGCGTCGGTGGAGCCCAACTCAGCAATCCGCTGGCCGCGGCGCACTGCCTCGCCCTGCTTCACACCGAAGCTGCGCAGGTGGGCGTAGGTGGTCTGCAGGCCGCCTTCGTGCTGCACGACCATGAAGTTCCCCAGGCCCTTGATGGCGTTGCCCGCATAAATCACCTTGCCATCGGCAGCGGCCATCACGGCCTCGCTCTGCACTCCGGCGATGCGAATGCCTTTGTCCCCGGGGCTCCACGGCTTCAGGAGCTGACCGTTGGCCGGCCAGACGAGGTCGGTGCCCGCCACGGCCGCGGGCTCTGCCACGGTGGCGGTGGAGGCTGGCTCGGCGGGGGGCAGCGGTGTTGCCCCTGGGGGGTCGAGGGGGCGCGACTGCACCCGACTCGTCGGTTCGGCGGGGGCGGTCTCGACCTCGGCGCGCGGGGCAGACCGCCGGGACTCTGCCGTGCTCTCGCCCGAGGGCGGGCTCAGCCGAAGGACCTGGCCGACCCGGATCTGATTGGGATTGTCGAGCCCGTTCCACTGGGCCACATCGCGAAAGTCAAGGCCGTAGCTGCGCGAGATCGAAAAGAGGCTCTCGCCGGCCTGAACGGTGTGGGTGCCCGAGGGTCCTGGGCGACGAAGTGGGGCCTGGGCGGGCTCCTTGCTTCCAGTCACACGGCGGCTCTCGATGGGGGGCCGTGGATCGAGCGACACCGACGAGCACGCCGAGAGGCCAACGGCAAGCAAAAACAAGGCGATGGGGCGACGCATGAACGGGCTCCGGCAGGAAGTGGAAACAGCAGGCATGGGGCAAGTTTAGCGGACGACCCCGGCCAGCATCGGCACGAAGGAGACCTCGTCGTAGGCAAATGGCACCCACTCGGGGCCCGCCTGCCCCTCAGGCCGGCGGCGCATGGCCACGAGCGTCTGGCTGGACGCACCGACCGGTGCAACCAAAACACCCCCAGGGATGAGTTGATCCAAAAGGACCTGCGGCACCTGGGCGAGTCCGGCCGCCAGCACGATGGCCGAGTACGGACCGTACTTCGGCAGGCCCTGCAGGCCATCGCCAAAAATCAAGTGGAGCCTCCCCAAGGCCAGGGGCGCGAGGTTGCGCCGCGCCTGCTGATGCAAGGCCTCGATTCGCTCGATGGAGGCCACCCACGGAAAGAGCTGCGCCATCACCGCCGCCTGATAGCCGCAGCCCGTTCCCACCTCGAGCACTCGATCCATGGGGGCACTGCCGGCGTAGAGATCCCGAACCACCGCCAGACTGCGCGCCACCACAAAAGGCTGGGAGATGGTCTGCCGATGGCCGATGGGCAGAGCCGTGTCCTCATAGGCGCGGCTCGCCAGCGCGGCATCTACAAAGACATGCCGGGGCACCCGGGCCATGGCCTGGAGCACCTCGGCATCGGCGATGCCTTGACGCTGCAGACGCTCGACCATCGCCTGCCGCAGGCGCTCGCTGGCCAGGCCTGGCTGAGGGGCGTCGGCCTCGGTGCGGCCTCGGGGCTTGGGGGGAACTAGGGGAGTCTTTGCAACCACTGCGCGAGGGAGTCCATCTCCGATGCGCTCCCCAAGTCCACCCGCAACGGGGTGATGGAGACTCGGTTTTGCGCAATCGCATGGAAGTCGGTTCCGGGGGTGGCGTCACGAATCTCGCCCGGAGGGCCCACCCAGTACATCGGCTCCCCCCGGGGAGAGTGGGTGCGAATGACGGGCTGGGCCTCGTGGCGCCGCCCAAGACGGGTGACCTCATAGCCCTGCAACTCGCCCAGCGGCACCGAGGGGATGTTCACATTCAGGAGGTAGTGCTTGCTGGGCGGGGCATGGACCACCCCAGAAATCACCCGCTGCACCACATGGGTGGCCGTGTCGAGGCGGCTGAAGTTGTGTGCCGAGAGGGAGAAGGCGATGGCCGGAATGCCCAGAAGAAATCCCTCCATGGCTGCTGCCACGGTGCCGGAGTAGAGGGTGTCTTCGGCCAGGTTCTGGCCCTTGTTGATGCCCGAGACCACCAGGTCGGGGCGCCAATCGAGGAATCCCGTGACCGCCACGTGGACGCAATCCGTCGGGGTCCCGTTCACAAAATGGGTGTGTGGCCGGACGCTGGGTCGGACATACAGCGGGCGGTCGAGGGTGAGCGAGTTGCTCGCCCCACTGCGGTCTGCCTCGGGGGCCACCACGATGACCTCGGTGGCAAAGCCCGCCACGGCATCGGCCAGCGCATGCAGGCCTGGCGAGAAGACCCCATCGTCGTTGGAGACCAGGATCCTCATGGGGCGGCCGTGCCCTCCTCGGTGGGCCAGTCCCGGATGTAGGCCTTGAGCATGCGGTTCTCAAAGCTCTGGGCCTCGAGCACCGCCCGTGCCACGTCGTGGAAAGAAACAACCCCCAGGAGCACCGAGCCATCCATCACCGGCAGGTAGCGCTCGCCGCAGTCGGACATGATGCGGCGAAGCTCGTCGACGGTGAGGTCGGGCTTGGCCACGGTGGGCCGACCATTCATGACATCGGCCACGCGGATCTCGCGCATGGTGGGGGTCGGGCCATGGCGGTCCTCGCGCTGGCGGCGTGCCAGCACTCGAATCACCTCGCGGAAGGTGAGCATGCCAACCAAGGCACCATCCTTCATCACCACCAGGGATCCAATGTCGTGCTCATCGAGGACGAGCACCGCGTCGGCCAGAGAGCTCTCTGGCGAGACGGTGTAGAGGATGTTGCCCTTGACCTTCAGAATTTCGGTGACTTTCATCGCTGCTCTCCTCGGCGTGCCCGGCGGCGTGGAATGTGGCGGGCTTCTTGTCTCCAAATGCTAGCACCGCAATACGGCCAGGACGGCAGCATGCTGGCAAACAAAGCCCCGAGAAGAAACACCGCCCAGGTGATGTAGGACCAGACAAACAACAGCGGAATTGCGGCCAGGGGTCCGTAGATGGCCTTGTAGGTGGGCAGGGTCGCGAAGAATCGGCCAAAGACTTGCTGCGCAGCCTCAGTCAACAAAGCCGCCAACAGGCCGCCCCAGAAGGCGTCGGACGAGCGCACCACCGGCCCCGGAATGAAGCGGTAGGCCAGGGCGAAGGTGAGCGCGACCACCAAAACATTGAAGACTTCCAGCACGGCCACGCCGATGAGTCGTCCCTGCGTGCCCCCGCCCGCCGTGCCGGCCTCCAAAATCAATTGGCGAATGAGCACCACACTCACGGCCGTCACCAGGGGGCCGAGGATGAGGACGCCGGAATACATCGGGATGCGGACCCACAGGGGGCGCGGCCTGCGCACACGAAAGATCCGTCCCAGCACCCGGTCGATGGTCAGCATCATCGCGGTGGCCGAGATCAGGAGAAAAGCGAGACTGATCACCGACAGACGGCCCGCGCGCTTGACGAAGTCGTCGAAGAAGCGGGGCACCTGACGGCCGATGCCGTCGGGCAAAAAGTTGCTGAGAATGAAGGCCTTCACCTCGGCCTGAAACTCGGCAAAGAAGGAGGTCTGCGTGGTGAGAGCCAGGGCCACCGTCATGAGGGGAACCATGGCCAGAAGCCAGCTGAAGGCCAAGGCCGAGGCCGCTTGGAAAATGGCCAATTGGCCAGCGCGACCCAGCATCAGTCGAACAAAGCGCAGGGCCTTGCGGGGGAACATCCAGAGGGGGGAGTCGAGAGCGCCTATCATCGGCGCCATGATGACTGCAAAAATTCTGGTGGTGTATTACAGCCGCAAGGGCGCGACCCGACAACTGGCCGAGCGGATTGCCGAAGGGGTCGAGTCAGTGCCGGGCGCCGAGGCGCTCATGCGCACCGTGCCCGCCGTCTCGGCCGACCACGAGGCCACGGCCCCGGCGGTGCCCGACGAGGGGCCGGTCTACGCCACGGCCGATGATCTGCGCGACTGCGATGGGCTGGCCGTGGGCTCACCGACCCGCTTTGGGAATATGGCTGCCGCCATGAAGTATTTCGTGGACGGCAGTCTGGGCAGTTGGATCTCTGGCGATCTGATTGGCAAGCCGGCTGCGGTCTTCACCAGCACCGGCAGCCTGCACGGCGGACAGGAGAGCACCCTGCTCTCGATGATGCTGCCACTGCTCCACCATGGCTGTGTGCTGGTGGGCCTGCCTTACAGCGAGGCTGCCCTTTCCTCCACGACCACGGGCGGCACGCCCTACGGCATGAGCCACTGGGCGGGCGGCGATGGCGCCATGCCCATCTCCGACGACGAGGCCAGCCTCGCCCGGGCCCTGGGTGCCCGACTGGCACGAACCGCACTGGCACTGAAGGCAGCCCGCCATGGATAAAAAGCAATACGCCGATGTCGCAGTGCCAGCGCCCTGGCCACGGTGGGCACTGGTGCTCACGATCGCGATGGTGGTGCTGGGTGTCGCCTGGGAGCTGGTCCTGCAGCCTCTGCGCGAGGGCTCCACGCTCTGGATCAAGGTGCTGCCGCTGGTGCTCATGCTGCCCGGCCTCATCCGTGCCCGAGTGCGCAGCTTTCAGGGCATGGCCCTGCTGATCTGGCTCTACATCTGCGAGGCGTTGGTTCGGGTGGTGTCGGATTCGGCCACGGAGATCGCGCTCTCGGTGGTGTGGCTGCTGCTTGGGCTTGCGCTCTTCTCGGTTGTCTCTATGGGGTCTCGGGCCAGCCGACGCATCGCCGCCCAGGTGGCCGCCGGAGACTCCCCCTCGGAGAGCGCCCTGCGCCAATGACGTGCCCCCGGCATGCCGTGGAATAGGCCATGCCAGTGCCGTGCCATGGTCTTGGCCGGCACCCCCCGCCGCAACTCCCGCTGGTAGTAATCCTCGAGGGCATCGATGACCTCGACGCGCTCGGCCACGTCGTGCTCGGCCGAGGGCTCCGGCAGATCTGCGAGGCGGCGCTCGAAGCGCCGAAGGATCCATGGGTCGTGGTAGGCCGCACGGCCCAGCATGAGCCCGTCGCAGCCGGGCAGCCCCTCGGGCGACGGCGACAGCAGCGCCATGCCAGCTGCGAGCTCGGTGATGCCGCCGTTGTACTCGACGGTCAGGTGCGGAAAGGCCCGCTTGGCCTCGCGCACGAGGTCGGGCTTGAGCGGCGGAATCTCGCGATTTTCCTTCGGCGAGAGGCCCTTGAGGATTGCCGTTCGGGCGTGCACCACGAAGGTCGTGCAGCCCGATCGGGCAACCACCTCGATGAACCGCAGCAGGCCCTCGAGGCTGTCCTCCCCATCCACACCGATTCGATGCTTCACCGAGGCCTGAGGGTCGGCGCTGCGCAAGGCCGACATGCACTCGGCCACCAGCTCTGGCTCGCGCATCAGGCAGGCCCCAAAGGCGCCCTTCTGAACCCGCTCGCTGGGGCAGCCGCAGTTGAGGTTGAGTCCTGCGTAGCCCCAGTCCATGCCAATGCGGGCGGCGCGGGCGAGATCCTCGGGCTCCGACCCACCCAGCTGAAGAATGCAGGGGGCCTCGCTCGCATCGTGGCCCAGGAGTTTCTCGAGATCGCCGTGGAGGATGGCGCCGGTGGTGACCATCTCGGTGTAGAGCAGGGCCGAGGGAGCCACCCGCCGATGGAAGAATCGGCAGTGCCGATCCGTCCAGTCCATCATTGGGGCGACGGACAGGCGGGGGGCATTAGAAAGACTACTTTTTTTTGCCTTATCAGTTGCTTGCACCTTGACGTTTCCCTTCTGTTCTAGATCGTCAGAATCCGTTCTTGCGCGTTCTTAAGGGCTTGGGGCTAAAAAATTAGCCTGATTCAGAGGCCTTTAACACCGATGGTGACCATAAACCCACGCGTCCGAAAAGACGGCTTTATAACCTCAGACCACGCTCTCGCCCTTTGAGAAACTGCGATTAATCCTAGGCACTCCGCATGCCGACACCCCTAAAGCCTAAAAGAACGGCTAGCCGCGCCGGAACGGCTGCATAGCCATAACGAAGCGCTGCAACAAGTAAACTGCCTCATCGCTACATTTCCTATTATCAATTTCCGAGGCGTCTTCATGGATCCAGCGACGTTGATCACCGCAGCACTTTTTCTTAGCGGGCCAGTTTTCTTCGTGCTCTGGTTACGTGCCCGACGGCGGATCGAGAAGGCTGTTGACCAAGCACAGCACATCGCGGACGGCGCGAAGCATCGCGAGACGAAACTTGTGGAAGAACAACAAGCGCTGGTGGCAGATTTTGCGAGATTCAAGGCCAAGTATGAGCCGATCACTTCGCAGGAAGCCGCTGTTGAGCAGCTGAAGAAGGACATTGCTGATCTGACAACAAGCCTTGATCGCGATCGCGCCACATATAAGGAAAAGCGGTTTCGTCTGGTGGAGCTTGAGAAGCAGGTTGCCATCTACGACGACCGGATGGCTTTCGCTGAGCTAGGGGTCTACGAACCGCACTTTGAATTCACCGACAGCGAGCAGTTCAAGGCTGAAATCACCAAAGCACGGGAACGGCAGAAGCAGCTCATCACCGACAAGCAGGCTACCGTTTGCACGACCGACTGGGAGGTCAGCGGAAGCAAAGCTAAAGGCCAGACAATGATCAACCGTCAGACACGCCTGACTCTTCGCGCGTTCAATGCTGAGTGCGATGCCGCAATCTCCAACACCCGATGGAACAACGTCGTTGCCATGGAAAAGCGCATCCTCAACGCTGCGGATCAGATCAACAAGGAGAACATGTCACTGACCCTGAAGATCACCGACGAGTACATCCAGGCGAAGCTTGAAGAGCTGCGGCTGACGCACGAATACCGGGAGCGTCAGAAGGCGGAAAAGGAAGAACGCGCTGAGCTAGCTCGGGCAGAGCGAGAGGAAAAGAAACTACTAGCCGAAGCTGAAGCAGCGGAGCGTGAAGAGCGGAAGTTCCAAGCGCTGCTTGACAAAGCGAAGGCTGAAGCCGATGCCGCAACGGGCGGTGTCACTACCGCGATGGCGCAGCGTATTGCCGAACTGGAAAAGGCGCTCGCCGAGGCCCACGACGCGAGTGAACGCGCTCGAGCCATGGCTGAGATGACGAAATCAGGCTACGTGTACATCATCTCCAACGTCGGCTCATTCGGCGAGGATGTGGTCAAGATCGGCCTTACACGGCGGCTCGATCCCGATGATCGTGTAAGGGAGCTCGGCGATGCAAGTGTTCCCTTCGCTTTTGACATTCACGCGATGATCTACTCCGACGAGGCTCCTGCCCTGGAGAATGCACTTCATCGCGAGTTTGCAGATCGGCGTATCAACGCAACGAACTTCCGAAAAGAGTTCTTCCGCGTGCAACTGGATGAAGTTGAGGAAGCTGTTCGCAGGTTGGCCCCCAGTGCCTCCTTCTTCAAAGACCGAGAAGCTCAGGAGTGGCACGAGACCTTGGCGCGCAGAAACCAAAAGCTCATGGATATGGCGCTGCCCTCCGCGAAGTTCCCTGATGTGATCTAGCACGAATGGCTTCGCTCAGTGCGAAACCATGCGCTGTTGTAGTCTCCCCCTCGATTGAGACATTTGTAATGCGGACTTTTCTGTTGTTTTGCAGTATCGAGCGACGGGAAAGTAGTTATGAGGAAGTCGAGGATTAGCGAGAGTCAGATCGTGGCCGACCTCACCCTTAAGAACAAGGCGATGAAGGGGCTGATTGCAAAAAAGCTCTGACGCCAGCCGGAAAGAGAGAAGCGGTGGGGTAGCGGTGGGGTATCTGGTTGGCGAGGAAGGATTGACGGTTCAGAGGGCTTGCAGATGCGTTGGGCTTGCTAGGGCGAGCTTTTATCGCAGGCCTGCGGACTAGGTTGAGCGCGATGCGCCCGTGGTCGATGTGTTGAACCAGATCATTGCCAAGCATGGCCGCTGGGGATTTCAGCTTTGCTACTACTGGATGTGGAACCACGGGTATGCCTGGAACCATAAGCGCGTCTGGCGTGTGTACAAGGACATGGGCCTAAACCTTCCCCGCCGCACCAAGAGACGGCTGCCTAATGGGCAACCCAGGGCCTCGCATCCCGCTGGTGGCGCCCGAGACCAAGAACGTCGTCTGGGCGCTCAATTTTATGCATGACACGCTTTACTACGGCAAGCCCGCAATGACCAACATTAAGGGACACTCAACGTGATTAATGAGTCCAACCGAGAGGGTCTTGGCCATCGAGATCGACAACAGCCTGCCGGCGGCCCGGGTCGTTCGCACCCTGGAGCAGCTCGGCGAGGTCTAAGGCCTGCCGCAAGCCATGAGGCTAGACGACGGCCCCGAGCTTCGGTCGGCAGTGCTCGCTCAATGGTGCGAAGACCATCGGATCGAGCTCCGATACATCCAGCCCGGCAAGCCGAGCCAAAACGCCTTCATCGAGCGGTTCAACCGGACCTATCGCCACGAGGTCTCAGATGCCTACCTCTTCTCAGGCCTTTAGGAGGTGCGCAGCGTCACCGAGGCCTGGATCAAGGATTACAACGAAGACCGGCCCCACGCGGCCAACGGGAACTTGCCACCCGTTCACAACTGGCAAAACCCCAAACAAGCAGATTTGTCCACAATCAACATGTCTACTTGACGGGGGTGACCACAAAGCGGCGTCGCAACCTGGCGGCCAGTCGCCCCAGACCGATGGCGCCTGTTGGACGCAATGCGGTGTGGTGTTATGACTTTGTCTTCGATGCCTGCGCCAATGGCCAGCAGCTCAAATGTCTGACGGTGGTCGATGAGTACACCCGGGAATGCCTGGCCATTGATGTGGCCGGATCTATCCGGTCCAGACGAGTCGTCGATGTGCTGAGTCGGCTGATCAGTTTGCATGGGTGCGCCGCGCTACCTGCGAAGCGACAACGGCGCGGAGTTCGTCAGCAAGGCGCTGCTGCGCTGGGCTGTGGATGAGGGGCTGGAGTCCGTGCTGATTGAGCCAGGCAGGCCCAGGCAAAACGGCACCAACGAGAGCTTCAACGGAAAATTTCGGGACGAATGCCTGTCCATGGAGTGGTTCCGCAACCGGCTGGAAGCCAAGGTTCTGATTGAGGACTGGAGGCGCCACTACAATGAGGTCAGGCCGCACTCCAGCCTGAACTACCGCACGCCGGCTGAGTTCGTCGCCGGCATCCAAAACGATTTATCAACCGAGGCCAAAGTATTAAGTTGAACTTGGTCCGAAAAAACCCGCCAGGTCAAGTAGATGTCGGTGGTGACTAGCAGATTTTAAAGAAGCCAACCCAGTTAAACGCAATTTGCGTTGTTCAGTATTCTATATTTCTAACTTGGTCGGCGGCCAATATCGAATGCATCCCGTTTAATTTTTCAAACCTCATACCTAAGGAATTTAAGCAATGAGCCGCTGGACAAGCTGTACGAATTGGCATGAGAACTGGACGAAGGTAGAAGACATGCCAGGCGGCGGTCAAGCTTCGGCGAAGAAGGTGAGGCGAAAAGACACGGGCGAAATTGCTTTCTTAAAGCTATTAAACCGACAAGACGACACAGAGCGCAGAGCGCGTTTCTTCCGGGAGGCGTCCGCATACGATACATTTAGACATCCGAACTTACCGGCCTTGGTCGAAACCAACGCGCACAACCATGACCAAGCCTCACCTAAACTTTATATCGTTATCGAACTCATTGAAGGAATAACTCTCGGAGAAGCGATAAGGGCCGGGCGGGCAAGCCTCGAGGAATCGGTAAATGCGACAGTGCAGTTGTTGCGGGTTGTGAAGCATTTTCACGATCACGGATGGGTACACCGGGACATCAAACCTGACAATATTATCTTGCGGAATGGTTCTCTCGCCGACCCGGTTCTGGTCGACTTCGGGCTCGGTCATAAAGACACCGTCACGCCGTGCTTCGAGACGGAGGCATGTCAAGAAATCGGAAATCGGTTTTTGCGCTTGCCGGAGCTCGGCGCAGACAGCTCGGTCAAACAAGATGGTCGTACCGACCTCGCGTTTGTCGGCGGCGTCCTCTATTATTGCCTCACCGGAATGATTCCTGCCCAGTTACTTGACACCAATTTAAGGATGCCTCATCAGCGCGCCAGCGCGTTGGAACTACTGCGCGCCGCTACGCCCAGCGCTGCGCATGCGCTGTATGGAATATTTGACAAATCATTTAGCCATCAGCTCTCTGGCAGATTTACCACTGCAACAGAAATGACAATCCAATTGAACGCCTTGCTATCCGCTCATAGGCGTGGAAACACCAAGGAGGATAAAGATAGCTTGGAATCTCTCAGCGAGTTAGCAAATACATCAGCAAGTGCTGAGCTGGCGCGTTTGAAGGCGATTTACGACGCTGGACTAAGCGTGATCGAGAGCGTTCATGAGAAAGTCGCCACTGTTGTGCAACCAGACTATGTCACTTACTGGAGCGGATATGTCAACTTTTCTCAAGGATTCAGAAAGACATTGGGGTTCAACCACTTTTCGACATTGAACCACCGTTTTGCGCCTACCTTCCACATCGCGATGGTCGGGGATGAAATAGTTGTCCGAATGGACGACGAAGTCGTTCACAGGACCGACGCGGATCAACCTGTGTTCGACGACGAGAGCTTTCGACGACGCGTGGAGGACACCTACATTGTCGGCATGAAAAGCTTGATGTTGTCCCCCATAGCAGGGGATTGAGCTCGAATGTAATAGTAACTATCGTTAAGGACCGCCATGCGGTGGTCGATTCGGCGAAGTCAAGGACAGGACTGGGTCGGAAGCAGACGCCAGCATCTACCACCACTTAGCCAATTGCTGATTGTTATCAACGTTTTCATTTAACCATATGACACTACAGCGCAGCACATCGCAAAAGATCGCACCCAAAATCGTGTGCAAATTCTGCACACGATTCTTTTCAAGCAGCTGATTTAATTAGTGAATCTGTGGAGTTGCCCCTATTAAACCGGACATGGTGCCGCTCTTTGGGCGCGGATGAACTGACGTGGTGATTTCATCCGCAGACCCTTGTGTGGGTGCCACTCGTTGTAGTCATTGAACCA
>JAIXOP010000006.1 GCA_027486725.1 Burkholderiales bacterium
CCCATGGCGCTGACAAAGTGGGTGACCTTGCCACCGGTCTGCTCCCAGATCTCCGGTCCGGTGGCTTCGTAATGGATGCGCGGGTTGTCGGCATTGGCAAACTGATCGAGGATGCGACCCCTACCCTGCGCCGCCATGTTGTCGGCCAAGTCACGGGCGTATTCCATGCCACCGCTCTTGGGCGTGAGGATCAATTCCGCACCAAACGCTTTCATGGTCTGGGCGCGCTCAATTGACAAGTCCTCGGGCATGATCAAAATCATGCGGTAGCCCTTGATGGCTGCGGCCATGGCCAGCGCAATGCCGGTGTTGCCCGATGTGGCCTCGATCAGGGTGTCGCCGGGTTGGATCTCGCCGCGCTCTTCGGCACGGCGGATCATCGACAAAGCCGGTCGATCCTTCACCGAGCCAGCCGGGTTGTTGCCCTCGAGCTTGCCCAAAATCACATTGCCACGCGCTGCCGAATCGGCTGCCCCCAAGCGCTGCAAAGCCACCAAGGGGGTTTTGCCGATCGCATCTTCAATGGTTGGATAAATCATGGCCGTACTTTGCCATAACTTGAACGCCCCTGATGGCGGTGAGTCCGCCTGAAACGACGGTAGAAACCCGACTTCAAACTCTCACAGGAAAAGCCTGTTCAGCAAGTCCCCCCCATCGCCACGGGACTCGTCTGCCATCCGAGGAGGATGAGCAGTCAATGACCCCCATGGTGCTTCAGCGCACTGAAATTGCATTGACCCTGGCCCAGACTGAACCGTCGACAAATGGGCATCAGGCCGTGCTAACGCCCTCAAGCGGGATGCAGGCCAAGCCACAGACCGAATCGTCCAACCACCTTTGACATTGCAGATCATCGAGACAGGAGCCCCTTTTATGCGCACTTCCACATTCAGCACCCGCACACTCCCATGGTTGCTGGCGCTGTCGTCATCTTTGCTCATCGCAGCTTGCGGTGGCAGCAAAGACCCGATCTTGGGCATGGGCCAACTGGTGACTCTCGCCCCCAGCGTCTCGGCCACGGCACCTTTGGCGAGTAACCCGGTGGTCACCGGTGTAGCTGTCAACACCCGCATCACGGCCACATTCAACAAGCCGATGAGCGCCACCAGTCTCAACACCGACACCTTTAACCTCCAATGTCCAGCGGGCGTCCCTACCAGCAGCAGCGTTGACTACGACGCCCCCAGCCGAGTGGCCACATTGTCGCCAACGGCCAATTTGCCTGCAGGCACAAGATGTACCGTCACGGTAACCACTGTTGCCCAAGACACCAACGGCGTCGCGCTGTCTGCTAATTTCACTTGGATGTTTGAGACCGGCTCAAGCAGCGATATCACGCCTCCCGTTGTGACACACCATGTCCCTGGGCAAGGGGCTGTTTCAGCCACCAATACCCAGCTGAGCGTGACCTTCAGCGAGGAAATGACGCCTTCAAGCCTCAACGCCGTGAGCTTCTCTGTTCAAAACACCTCTGACAACACCCCAGTGCAAGGCGCTGTGATTTATGCCGTCGGAGCACGCACCGCCAGCTTCACCCCAACCAACCCATTGGCCAACAACACGGCCTTCACCGCCACCGTCAGCAACGCGGCAACTGACTTGGCAGGCAATGCCATGCTGGCCCCCAAAGTCTGGAGCTTCACCACCGCGCAGGCTCTTGACACCACCTCACCCACCATCACCTTGGTCAACCCAGCCGAAGACAGCACGGGTGTGTGCATCAACAAAACTGTGAACGCCACCTTCAGCGAACCCATGTCACCCTCCAGTTTGACCACCACCACCCTGACTCTGGCTCCCACCAGCAGCTTAAATACACCCGTCACAGCGGTCATCACCTACGATGCGCTGACACGCATTGCATCAATCAATCCCAGTGCCAATCTGACCGCGTCTACGGCTTATAACGCCACCGTACTGAGCGGCTCACAAGGCGTCAAAGACCTCGCTGGCAACGCCCTGCAAGCCGACAAAGTGTGGCGCTTCACGACTGGCGTGGGTGAATGCCAAACCCCAGTGGCCTTGGGCGCTGCGTCTAATTTCGCCATCTTGAGCTCTGCAGCCATCACCAACATTCCCACCTCATTCATCACAGGCGATGTCGGCCTGACACCCGACACTGGCGCCAACATCAGCGGCTTCAGCGACCCCCTGACTTGCCCTGAAGTGGTGGGCCGCATTTATGCAGTCGACAGCTCAGGCCCCACCTGTGCGCTGGTGGACGCTGTTTTGCTGAGCAATGCCAAAACCGATGCCTTGGCGGCCTTCACTAACGCCATGGGCGCTGCTCGCGGCACACCAACACCCATCAGTACCAACCTGGAAGGACTGACCTTTTATCCCGGCTTGTACGAATCACTGACGACCATCGATTTGTCAGTGGGCGGCATCTTGACGTTGGACGCACAGGGTGATCCAAACGCCGTGTTTGTGATTCGCAGCGCGACGGCCATTAACGCCTTGTCAACCAGCCAAGTGGTGCTCAGTGGCGCCGCCAAAGCCAGCAACGTTTTTTGGTCAGCTGGAAGCGCCATCACCTTGGGCGTCAACTCGGTCATGAAAGGCTCTTTGTTGGCCAGCACAGCCATCACCCTTCAAACCGGTGCGCAACTGGAAGGTCGTGCACTGAACCAAGGCGCAGCCGCAGCGGCCATCACCTGCGATGCCTGCACGATCACAGTGCCCAGTCCTTGAGTCGCATGACACTCCACCCCATGAATCGCGCCCAACTGGAGAAAAAAATGAGCCCAATGCCTGTCCTCACCCGAATCTTTTTATGGCCTCTGGCCTTCTTGGTCAGTCCTGCTCTTTTGGCACAAGGCCTCAACGCCCACACGGGCATTTACTTGGGCCTTGGCGCAGGTGAATCCAAGGCGCGCATCGACAGCGAACGCATCCGACAAAGCTTGCTCGGTCAAGGCCTGAGCACCAGCACTTTGACGGAAGATGGTCGTGACACCGGCTACAAAGCCTATGTGGGCATTCCCATTCACCCCAACTGGGCTGTAGAGGCGGGTTACTTTGATCTGGGTCGATTTGGATTTGACGCCACCACCGCGCCCGTCGGCGGCCTGGCCGGCTCCGCCCGAATTCGAGGCATGAACTTGGACTTGGTTGGCTTTTTGCCCATCACCGAACGCTGGTCTTTGATGGGACGGTTGGGGGTGGCCTATGCACAAACCCAAGACCAATTCAGCGGCACCGGTGCTGTCGCTGTGACCGACCCCTCACCCAGCCGACGAGAAACCAATTACAAGTATGGCTTTGGTACGCAGTACGCTTTCAGCCCTGCACTGAGCTTGCGGCTAGAGGCTGAGCGTTACAGAGTGAACGACGCAGTAAGCCAGCGCGGCGATGTGGACTTGTACACCTTGGGTTTGATTTACCGATTTGGTGGCCCCTCAGCACCCGCCCCAACCGTGGCTTACACCCCCTATGTATCGCCTGCAGAACCCATGGCCCTGGCACAAGCTCAACCACCCACACCTGCACCCGCTCCACTGCCACCTCCCGCGCCCGCGCCCATCGTGCTGGCCCCACCCATCCCAGCCCCTGCGCCAACACCGTCACCAGCAACCTGGGTCAAAGTCAAACTCGAGGCCGATTCGCTGTTCGGCTTTGACCAAGACAGCCTTCAGGTCGACGGCAAAAAAGCCTTAGACCAACTGATCTTGTTGCTTCAACGGGTTGACATAGAAGCGATTGAACTCACGGGTCACACCGATCGCTTGGGTCGCAAGTCTTACAACGACAAACTGTCGCTGCGACGCGCCGAGGCGGTGAAAAGTTACTTGGTGCAAATGGGAGGGATTTCTCCGCCCAAAATCAACACCACCGGCATGGGGGCCACCAGACCCGAGACTTTGTCCAGCGAATGCCAAGGCAACCAAGCCTCACGGGCACTGATCACTTGCCTGCGCGCAGATCGGCGTGTCGAAGTGGAAGTCTCAGGCCAACAGCGGCCCTGAGGCCGCATCAAAATCTTTTGAAGACCACCGACCCGCCCAGCAAAATTCGCATCAAAAATATGCCATAATATTTCTCTTCACAAATACCGCCCGGGTGGTGAAATTGGTAGACTCAGGGGACTCAAAATCCCCCGCCGCAAGGCGTGCCGGTTCGAGTCCGGCCCCGGGCACCATCTCTGGAAACCCAGCAACCATACGGGTTCCAAGCGAATCAAGGCCAACCCTCACGGGTTGGCCTTTTTTTATTGTGATGTCCATGTATGCCGTATGTATGCCGTGTACCTTTTGCTGGGCACTTATTGGCGATTGTCTCGGTCAAATGTCGTTGCAACCTCGGGGGGCGCTCGGCACTGTAGCGTTGGGTGGTGCAATGTGCCAGACCTAGACGATTGAGGTTGTGGCATCACACAGGGTTTAATTTTCCCAGCATCCGGACCCCCACCCTACCCCCACCCCCGTTTTTTGAGGATGGCTCCATCCTTCAGGTTTACACACTGTTTTGCTCAAACGATCAGCTTACGGCTCCATTTTGGAGCCCCCCCTTGCTTACCAAAATCTGCCCTCCGGAGGCTATAAAATATTATTCAAGCAGTCGAGGATTCCGGTTGATAGTGAACAAGGGATTGGGACTAAAGTCATCGAGGTTTGTTTCAACATATAATTCTCTTTTAAGTTGAGTTTAAATTTTTACCGGCTTATCCCGGAAGACGGCCTTGATGATTAAAGCGGGATTCCAGTTTTTGCCGGGCCACGCTTTCGGCCAACAGCAGGCGACTTTGTTGTTGAGGGTGGACATGGCGCAACAGACCGAACTGGACTCGCATGGTTTTGATACCTTGCTGGCCGACCAGTTCGAGCTGCCGCAAATCACGCAAAGCTTGCCAACACAGGGGCCTGAAGCTGTGATCCAGCGGCTGATGCAAGCCCACCTAGTGATCCAGCAAGAACAGAAAATCCCAGTCTTTGGAATGGGGCGTCTGGTTCATATATCAGACGCGGCAGCAGATGGACGTATCCAGTTGATCTGGGTTGCCCCCTGCGTTCACCCTCAAGCCTCGGTGCTGGTGCTGAAATGGGCCACCGAGGCACTCACGGCCTCGTCGGGCTCGACAGCGCGCGACACCGTGCTCACGTCCTTGAGCGACTGTCAGGTAAAACTGCGCGCGTACGGCCTGCAGGGAACGAATACAATGCATTTTCTTCGAGCGGCGTTTGAGATGGGGGTGCCTACCCGCCGTCTCACGAGCGATATTTTCGGATTTGGACTCGCATGCCGCATGCGCCTGCTAAATAGCTCCATCACCGATGAGACAAGTAGCATCGGGGTGGCATTGGTAAAACGCAAGCAGTTGACCGCCGCAGTGTTGCTCCAGCACGGCATACCGGTTCCCCGCCATGAAACGGTTCGGGACAGCAGTGGGGCGCTGAAGGCAGCGTCCAAACTGGGCTACCCGGTGGTCGTGAAGCCCGACGACCAGGAGCAGGGGCGCGGTGTTTTCGCTGGGCTGAAGACCCCGCAGGCGCTGGAAGAAGCCTTTCATCAAACCAGCACCATCTCCCAAAACATCCTGGTGGAGAAACACCATGATGGACTGGACTACCGCCTGACAGTGTTCCGCGGGCAGGTGGTGAAGGTTCTTCTGCGCAGCCCGGGGGCGGTCGTTGGCGACGGCGTGCACACGGTGGACGAACTGGTCACGATGGAACAGAACACGGTGCGACATCGCCGCACGATGCGCCAGCGGGGCCGCATGTCGCTGGAACTTGATGCCGAGGCGCTTGGTTTGCTGCACGAGCGCGGCCAGAGTTTGACCACGGTCCCGTCAGCGGGAGAGCAGGTGGTGTTGCGCCGCAAAAGCAATATTTCGTCGGGTGGCCATCAGACGCTGGTGCCCTTGGATCAAGTGCACCCTGACAACCAAGCGCTCGCGGTACGCGCCTGTGATGCGGTACGGCTGGACCTGTGTGGTGTTGACCTGCTGATGCCCGATATTGCACAGTCATGGCTAGTAACGGGCGGGGTGATCATCGAACTGAATGCTCAGCCGCAGATAGGCATTGACCTGGCCCCCGAGGTTTACGCCCGAATCCTCAACGGGCTAGGCGAAAGTCAGTGGCGCATTCCGTTGCAATTGGTGATTTGCGAATCCGCGGAGCAAATACCATCAAGGGATGATGTGTTCGCTTTATGTGGTGCCTCCTATGGATTGTCTTCTGCATTGGGTATATGGGTAGCCGGGCGACAGGTGGTGGCGAACCCGCCGACCAACGGTTTTGAAGCCGCACGCACGTTGCTGCTCCAGCGGGATGTGACCTCGGCCGTGTGCTGCCTGACGTTGGACGAAGTTCGGCGGCTGGGCCTGCCAGCGCCGTTTTTCGAGCGAATCGTCATGCTGCAGGGCCAGAGATTTGATGAACCTTCAAAGTCACGCTGGGATGAGGTTCGGGAGATGGTCCGTGAGCACACGGGATCCCTGGTGGTGGACGCGCTCCACGAAGGCCACCTCGGCGTGAACTCAGAGGGGTAGGCATGAGCTGCGCAATTGATCAGGCAGGTCTGCCCGTCGGGGGGGGGCGCGTGCTGGCTCTGGCAGTGGATGCGCCGAATCACGAGCTGTTGCTGAGATGGATGGATGCAGGGCATCTCCCTCATCTAGCACGCCTTCGTTCGCGCAGCCAATTCTTCACGCTGCTATCCGAGAAGCGCTTTAGCAACGAGCATTCCTGGATTCCGGTGCTGACCGGCCAGCGCCGCGACCGCTGGAGTCATTGGCTCGATGTCTGGGATGCCAGCGACTACCGATTCAAGGAAGCTTCGCTGTTTGACTGGCTGCAGGCGCCACTGTTTTACGCGCTCGGCCAGCGACGCCATGTCGTGGCGTTTGACTTATCAGCACCCGTGGTCGATGGGGTTCAGGGTGTCCAGGTCAGCGGCTTCGCGGCTGAACTCAACGAGTGTTACCCTGAATCACAGCCCTCGGGATTGCTGGACGACTTGGTCTCGCGCTACGGTCCAGATCCCAAGCTACAGCGGCACCATCGGGTGCTGAATGCTGTTTCAGGACGTGAGGGATTGTCGTGGATCGTCCCGAGTTGCTACCGGCCGGACCAGATGCAGGCGCTCGTTGATGCATTGGTGCTGTCTGTCGAGCGCCGTACCGCGGCATGTCTGGAGTTGATGCGCTCTGAGCCCTGGGAGCTGCTTGTCGCCGCCTATTCGGAAGTGCACACCGCTGGCCACAGCCTCTGGCATTTGAGCCAGCCCCATGCCTTGTCGGTGCTGCGCGATGGCACGAGTGATCCGATGCTCAAGGTCTACCAGGCGGTGGATGCATCGCTGGGACGGCTTGTCGAAGCAGCGGGTGGTGACGTGAACCTGGTGTTTTTCACGCTCGACGCGACGGTTGTGGATTCGCTGGAAAACGTACGCGCGGTTTTCCTGCCCGAATTTCTATATCGCTGGAACTTCCCGGGTCGGGCCGCCCTGGCTGCTGGCGACGCCACAGCGCCAGCACCTGAACCCCGGTTGGATTACCGCGCGCATTGGAAACACGAAATCTGGGCCCTGCGCACACCTGAAGGCGAACGCACACTGGCATCACCGATGCAGCAAGAGGCAGATGGGGACCCGCTGAGCTGGTGCCCCGGCAATTGGTACGAACCCTGCTGGCCACAGATGCGTGCCTTCGCACTGCCCAGCGTGGCCGATGGCAGTGTGCGACTGAATGTTCGCGGTCGGGAAGCCCAGGGACTGGTCGAACCGGCAGATTTCCTAGCTGAATGTGAACGGCTCACACGCGACATCTTGACCCTGGTCAATCCGCGCAATGGCCGTCCGGTGGTGCGTGAGGTGCTGCGCATGCGCGACGACCCGTTCGACACCGACATGGGCAAGCCGCCAGCCGACCTGACCGTTGTGTGTTACGAGGACGGCCCTCTGGATGTGGTGGACTCACCGCTGATCGGCCGAATCGGACCCATCCCCTTTTTTCGCACCAGCGGCCACCAAGCACACGGCCACATGCTGCACAACCTGGCCATGGTTTGCCACGCTGGCGATCTACAGCCCGGCTTGCCCGATCGAGAGATCGGCACGCTGGAGGATGTGCCCGCAACCCTTCTGGCGCTGCTGGGTGAACCCATTCCGAATACCTTTGACGGTCGCTCGCTGGTATTGGCAACAAAAAGTGGCAGTCGACCATGAGGACGCGGGTCACACTTCACCGTTTCTCGAGCGACCAGAGCTTGCCACAACGCGATGGGGTCAACCTCGCGCATTCCGAGATCAATGCCTTGTTGACTGGCGAGACAGCGCAACACCTGACGGTTGAATTCCACGATTTCGACCGACTGCTCCGGGATGAAACATACGCCTTGGCTGTGTTGCGTGGCACAGATTGCGTGCTCAGCAACGTCGGACCACATGCGCACTACTACCATTTGCTGCGTGAGCGCTTGGGGCTGAACTTTCGCATCTTGCGGGACATCAAGACTGCGCTGTGGAGTTGTTACTTGCTGCAAGAGAGCTTGTGCGAGCCCTTTTTGCGCTCCGGGGATGCGTTGCTGGCCACATCCAACTATTCACGGCAATTGACCCGGCATCTGTTTGCGCATTTGCACGATCACCCGATTGCCCTGTTTGAACCTGTACTGACCCTGGAGTCGTTCGTGCCAATACCACGCACACCTGGCTGCGGTCCGTTTGTCACTTTGGGCCATGTGGGGCGCTTGTCGGAGGACAAAAACTTTCCTCAAATGGTTGATCTGCTGCTGGCGCTGGATCGAGAGGAACCTGGCCGTTATCGTCTGGTCGCCTGCGGAAGCGTGCACTCCCCCTCCTGCGATCCCGCGCTTGTCGCGCAACGAATCCAGCGTGAAACCGGTCGCGGGGACTTGTTCACCCATTTACCGCCGGTGCCACACCAAAAGGTATTGGCGCTGTTGCGCAGTTTTGACTATTTCCTGTTTTTTTCGACATCCAACTTGGAGGTGCTGGGCCGGGTGCTGGTCGAATGCGCCTACGCTGGCGTTCCGGTGCTGGCAGCGGACCATGCCGCAGCATCGGAGTTGGTCGATAGCACTTCGCTATTACCGGTGTCGTATGAGCCCGGACGGGTTTTTCACACTCACTTTGACGCTCCGCTGGGTCGGGTGGATGTCGCTGCCGCAGCCCATCGCATCCGCTGCCAACAGCCCGTGAAACCAGCACCAGCGCCACAGATAAACCGGCTCCAGGTCCTGATGGACCTGCTGCGCGACGGCCCTTCTCAAGTCCCAGTACAAGAAGAGCCGCCCCTGAGCGGTGGACCGGCTGACTTTGTGCGGCGCTTCCGATGGCAGTACCTGACGCAGGCCCGGTCGACACCTCAGGCGCTGGCCACGTTGATGGATTTGCGCGAATGGTTTTGCGTGCTTAACGGCAAGTCTTCACCCGATTTCAATACCCGATTGCAGCGTTTGTTAAATTTGTCGAGGTTTCCCGAGCGGACTGAACGTTTTGCCAAGGCAGCGGCCAGCACGCGCTGCGACTTCACTAACCTGGGCGGACTGGATATGGAGCTTTGCAATGTGGCGGGTTTTCACCCCCACTTCTGGCTCTCCGAGACTTAAATAAGGTGTGCGCACCCAACGCGTCACGGAGCAGGATTTGATAGTTATGTCGATAGCGCTGGACCGTCTGGGGCCTTCAAAGGGTTGGCCAAGACCGCGTTGTTAGGTCCCATTGTCTGGATGTTGAACATGTTGCAGGTCAGGCATGATAACTGGGGTTACTGATAGTTCAAATCTCTGGATAGGCGGTCAAGGATTGGTTAGGTTTGCTTAAAATATAGGCAACAGATGAGGCTTCAAATGACTGGTCAAGTGAGTGCGGAAGTCGCGGTTAGCGAGTACGGCAATACGGTTCTTGAAAAGTATCTGATCACTGCTGGTGGTCGAATCACTTGCCTGCGATGTACAGCTAAATCCAACAGAACTGGGGAGCAATGCGAGAAGCCTGCGCTCAAGGCTTCCCGTACCCAAAAATGCGGACACCACGGTGGTCGGCCGCACTCGGTGAAAGTGCTGCAATGTATCTCCGAAGCCAACACGGTGCACGGCGAAGCCTCCAAAGCCGCAAAACAAAAGTACAGAGATGAGAGTGCTCTGATACATGAGTTGGAGGATGCCCTTTATGTTTTGAAGATGGCATCGGGGCCAAGAACACGCGGCAGGAAACCGACTGGGTACAGGGGTGTTTACAGCGAGGCTGATGTCATCAGGATGATTCGCGAGCGGGTTTTACACCGTGTTTAGGGGGTCTTTCGATGAGGTTAAATTTTTAAACGTGTAACCCCATCGACCGTGATGATGGCTGGTTCACCCAGTGGTGTCAGCCACCCCCTTCAAAACTGTGGTTTTCATGTCCTTCAAGTCCTGAATGTCTTGCCGGGTTTTGACTCATGTCGTTGCCCAGATCAGGACTTGCAATACTTGCAGGACATTGAATTGACACTTTAGAAGGGATAGGTCTGATTTCCCAGCTAATTGACCCGCCCGTTTTTTGACTTGCCTTGCATTCGATGCCCAGAGTCCTGAGCGCAGGCGATAACCGCCGCAGTGCATCTCCCATGCCCTTGGCGGACTTAGGCCAGTTGGTTTCGCCGGTCGGCTTGAACGGTTGCAAAAGCGCCAGCAGTTCTATCATCTTCCCGTTCCAGCCGTTTGGATGGCTTTCAAGAAATGTGAGAAGAGCCAAACCGATCGGGGATGATTCGATGGTACGGTGCACACCCTTTTGGCGCATCGCTCTGTAACAAGTGACAAAGGCGCCTGCTTGAATGCCATTGGCTTGGTACAAGGCTTCACCCAGATAGGCGAAATCAACCATCCGGGGCTTGTCTGCGTCCGCGATTTCAACGCTGCTCAGAGTCCCGAGCGCACCAACGAACTGATCAAGCAGCGCACCAACAATTCTGGCTTGTGAGTTGGCGAATTTCTCCTCAACTTCCCTACTTTGAAGTCGTGTTTGAATCGGTGGTAACTCAATGTGAAGTGACCGATCAAGCAGGTCTTGAGCGGTGACATTGACCGATATTCCGTTCAAGATGATGGGCTTTCGCAGCTCGATGATCACTTCTTCTTTGTTGGTGTAAAGCGTTCGCGTCGCGTGTGCTCCCCCAGTAGCCATTACGCAAAGAGCGTCTTGATACTCCGACCCAAGGTGGCTGATGTTTTCAAAACTAACCAAGTGACTGTTGATCGCACCAATCCAGACATCCTCTACCTTTTTAGGGGCGGCCCGCAGATTTGCCGTGTTGGGATCAATCAGCATTCGTAGAAGTTTTTGGGTGGTGCTTTTGGCGCTCCCCTGTTCACCAACCAGCTCCATCACAACGTGGGGCGTATCTTCACGTAGGCATTCGAGCAGCCAAGCCACGACTGTCAATTGATGCTCCCTTGGAATGTTGACCAAGCTCCACAGCTCACTGAGAGCTCCGCCAGTCATGGGCGTGGGTATCGCCTGCATCGAGTTGCTTCGAGCAAAAAGGGGAACGGACCTTCCAGACAGTACCTTCCACCCACCCTGATTGACCAACACCGCCTCCCACTTGTCGTTGCACAAGTCCAGCCAGTAGCCATCGTCGGTCTTTGCAATCCGGGTGTGTATTTTGACCTTTTGACCTTCAAACACAGCTTTGCCAGACAGCGTAGAGATCACGGTTTTCATCGAAGCCTCAGAGAGGGCCGATTTCTTGGATGCGTAATATTTGCTGGCGATCCAATCTGCGAAACTTCGGCTGGTGATCGAGAAGACCTTACGAGTGCCGCCACTGTGCAAAAGCGCATACGCCTCTTTTTGCTGGTCATGCACAAGCTCGACCTCTTTGATGATGAGGCTAATCACCTCGTTCGCCAGACTTTTTTGTTCCGAATGGGCTTTCGATTGTGGTTTGTTCATATCGAGCTCCCCGAATTGGACTGTGTGACAACGGGGTGCAGGTGAGCAATGAAACTGCCATCGTTAATTTGGATCAGGATGCTTTGCGATACGGTGGACTGCTTTGTCCCGTGGATTGAGACGTTGGTCATCGTGAGCCAGCCATCTTCAAGCGATACGGGAGTGCCGCAATAACCAGCGCCATGTCGCATCTGGATGAAGGATGTTTGACGGAACTCGATGAGTTCGCGCAGACGTTCAACCAAAGCAGTGCAGCTTTGTTGCATTGCTCGTTTCTTTTGGCGACCTGCAACGATGCGTGTAGGTGTGATGCCAGCAGGTGTGAAGGCTGGCTTAGAAATCCTTGAAGTCGAATTCAAGGTCAGTTTTTTCTTGATCATGAGCATTCCTTTAAAAGTGAACGCCGCATTGCCAATTCAGTGCTTGAAGCTTAAAATACGTTCACAGGTCTCAGCCAGAAACCGTGTCATAAAGCCGCCTCCCACCGTATTGGGCGAGCGGCTTTTATGTTGAAAATTTTGCCTTTTGGTTTTCAACTAACTGCCGGCAGACCTGCTTGCGCAGTTGGTAGTCGACACCACCAGTGATGAGATGGCGATTCATGAACAACACTTTCGAATAGAGCTTCTGCTTCAATCGTGTTGCAGACTTGATATCGCTGACAGCTTGAGTCCGACCTGTTAACGAGAAGTGAATGAGCCGTACTTCGTTTATGTAGTGGTGCTTTTGGGTTGGTTTTCCGATGCTGTCGCGGTAGCTTTTTAAAGCCGCATGTGCTGCGCGTATGTCTGGGCTGGGTTCTCTCTTGATCATGCCAAACCTCCTTGGCTCAAGCCCAAAATTTTTTTTAAATCGCTGGTCCGCCACGCTAAACGGCCGTTGATTCGGATAGGTTTGATCGGACCATCTTCGTGGCAGGCCCAGCCGCGCATTGTTTGAGGGCGGCGGTTTAGGTAGTGGGCTGCTGCTGCGGTGTCCAATACTGGTCGGGTGACTTCTTGAAGGGGTTCGTAAATCATCGCTTGCTCCAAAACCCAGCAGCACTGGCTGGGTATGGTGCATAGCATTTGAGGGGCAAGGGTTGCCCTCAAAGCGCGTCGATCGGCTTGAAGCCCAATATCCACGCGGGTTTAGCGGGGCAGGATTTTTTCTTTAAAAGTTGCCCCGTTTGCCCCGGGCTGTTGTTGTCGATAGTTGCTTGCCTTGCTCGCTTGATATGCCCTTCAATGCCCATCGCTTGATGTACTCCCCGCTTAGTGGCTTACAGCTTGAGCCAAAAACACCATCAGCGCGAAACTTTCTGGCAATTTCATCGGCAATGTCGATTTGTGACGGATAGACATCAATCGCCTTTTGCCGTTTGATGATTTGCCAAGCCATTTCTTTGGCCTTTGTAATCCAGTCAGGGGGCTGTTGCTTTTCATTCTGTCGTTGTTCTGCGGTGGATGCATTTGATTCCGTTGATGCTGGCGCTTGTATATTCCAAGTAAAACCCCAGTTCGTCGTTTTGAGCCACGTATTCACCCCAGCAGGTCGCACACAAAGTGGTGTTGTTACTTCAACTTTTTTTAACAATTCGCCATCCCTGAAGTTATACACATGAAGCAATCCCTCATGGATAGCTTTGCGCATTTCTCTGGCCAATTGCTCACGGTGGCCTTTGTCGTGCCCCACTTGGTCGCTTATCAACTCGGCGGCTTCCGTGAGGAAGTACAGATCAGGGTCAGTCTTTAAGGAAAGTGGTTTGCTCATCTGCGGTCCCTCTTCAAGGTACCCTTCAAAAGTGATGTGCCCCAGCAGTTCGGCGAAGGTATCCGAGTTTTCGACCCGATTTCAATGCAGGCCTATTTGGGGAAAAAATGATCAAGCGGTCAAAGAATCATCCCGCTACCCTTGCCGATATGTGCACCACGCTGGCGCTGGTCTCGGTCAAATGTCGGTGCAGTGTGTCTAAAGCTTCCAGCTTTTCGGGTTCGTAGTCGTGCCCGTCATAGCTGGCAGCTTGCACCCCCTTCACGCCATGGCTCAGCAGGTGCCCTCGTATCTCTTGGCTCACGCGCAAACTGGCCAGTGTCGTCTCTACCCCGGACCTGAGGCGCTTGGCTTGAAACTGCCCCACGGGTTCGCCCAAGTCCTGCCATTCGATGCCTGAGGCGGCGGCTTTGGCCCACTCAGCGAAGGCTTTGGCGCTGATTGGGGTTTTGCCACCTGTCACCGATAGCGGGTAATCACCCCCGGCGTTCAGCGCCAGCAGTTCGGCCATGGCAGTACGGGCGGCGGTATTCAGTGGCACCGTGTGCGGTCTTGCCCCACGGCCTGCCCTGCCCTTTGCGTCCAGCAGCGTGAAAGCCCCGGGCTTGACGTTGGACCGGACCAACAAACGCAGTTGCTCGATGCGCTGTCCACCTGTCAGCAGGTGAAGGCGGAGGGCGGCACCTTGGACCCCGGGCAGCTTTTCGATGGCTTGCCAATACTGGCGCAGGTGTACTGGCTTCAAAGGGTTCTTGTCGGTCTCCAACTTGATGGCCACGGTCTCAGCGGCGGGATTGTGTTTAACCTCGAATGCTTTGAAGTGAACGGGCACTTCATGGTCCAGCTTGGCGGTGCGGGCCATCTCAAAGGCGGCGCGTGTGTAGCTTCGCACCTTTCCAGCAGTTCGGTTCTTGTCGGCTTCACTCAGGCCACGCAGCAAGTCGGCCACTTGCTCAGCGGTCACTTTGTTGGCTGGTGTGTTGGCAAGCGCAGGCCAGCCCTCCACTAGGTGCAAGCGCATCATGGCCCGGACCTTGGCATGTGAGGTCTTGTCTTGGCGCTCTAGCTCGTTGGCATAAGCGGCCATCAAGTTGGCAAAGGTGTAATGAGCGGCGCGGTCCTGTTCGGCACGGGCGGCGGCTTTGGCGGCTTGCTTTTCACGGGCAATCTGGCGCGGGTCATCGCCCTTATCAAGTGTCACGGCCAAACGGCGGGCCTCTTTTTGAGCATCGGCAATTGACCAAGCAGACACAGCCCCAATGGTCACACGCAGGCTTTGCCCGTTGACTTTGCGTTGGTACACGTAAGACTTGGACCCGGCGGCGGTCACGCGCACCTGCAAGCCGTTGACCTCAGAGCAGCGCATGAATGCCTGTTGCTTTCCATCAGGGCAGCGCAGGCGATCAATGCTGTCCACAGTCAGGCGTTGGTTTTTACTCAGGTCTGGCGCTATCGCCTTGGGTGTTCTTGCCATGATGTTGATACTCCATGTATGCGCCATGTATGCCATGTATGCCGATTTAAACGAATATCAATCAACATATGATACTGTTATTACATGCAGTATTTTTTCGCAAGTTGTTGATTTTTAAGGAGTATATCAACAATCATCAACATTACTAAATAAATAAATCAGGGGACTCAAAATCCCCCGCCGCAAGGCGTGCCGGTTCGAGTCCGGCCCCGGGCACCATCTTTGGAAACCTAGCAACCATGCGGGTTCCAAGCGAATCAAGGCCAATCCTCACGGGTTGGCCTTTTTTCTTGCCTGAAGCTTTTACAGACTCCCCTGTCAAATTTGGGTTCTTCCGGTCAACTGAATTGCAAGGATCCGCTTTTTCGACTGAAGGTAACGAACACCGAATTTTTATGTTCTTAGAGCGCCCCAGTACAACGGAAAACATCGGACGCCGCTAGTTTGACTGGGACGATAACCATGCTCGCGTACATCGCGTGGAGGGTGTTTGGCCTGCAGACAAAGGGTTAAACCATCCCAGCCTTTTACGGGTTGACACCAATACCTTGGCCCGATCGTCCAGACAGAATGGCCTCATGAAACAAAAAATTCAGCTTAATCAAATTCATGCGAATGGGGTCAATTTCTCTTATCTAGAGTGCGGCTCTGGTCCTATCGCTTTGTGTGTACATGGATTTCCAGACTCTGCCCATACTTGGCGATTCTTAATGCCAGAGTTGGCTCAAGCGGGCTTTAGAGCCATCGCACCATTTACACGGGGCTATGCACCCACATCCCTTGCGCCCGATGACTGCTACCAAACTGGCGCACGCGCAGCTGACATCAATGCACTGCATGAAGCGCTTGGTGGAGATAAAAATGCGGTCCTCATTGGTCACGATTGGGGGGCTTCCACTGTTATCACTGCTGCAGCCAACGCACCTCAACGATGGCATCGGGTGGTAGCAATGTCTGTCCCTCCTGTCCTTATCTTTCGCAAGGCACTGGAAGGAAACCTTGCTCAAATTAAACGCAGTTGGTACATGTTTTATTTTCAGTCCGCATTGGCAGAAACGGCTGTTCCAGAGAATGATTTCGCTTTGATTGAGATGCTGTGGAAGGATTGGTCGCCTGGTTTCGAATCACAAGATGACTTCGAAAATTTCAAAAAATGTGTATCGACTCCCGGCCATCTCAAGGCAGCCCTTGGGTACTATCGCGCCTCTTTGGGAAACGGCAAAAAAAATGACATTTACAACCAATTAGAGACAAAAGGTCTTGAGCCTCTGGTGCAACCAACGCTTTATCTGCATGGCAGAAACGATGGGTGCATTGGCGTCGAATTGGCTGAGGAAGCACGGAGCACTTGCCCTTGGCTTGAGGTCAGGGTCCTGGATGGGGTCGGACATTTCATGCAACTTGAAGATCCCATTCTGGTGAACCGACACATCATTGAATGGGTAGCAGACCTAAAGTAGTGACTGTTGACAGACTGAACGCCCCTATTTTCTAGGGAATAAAGAGCAACTTTTTTGGCCGTATGTTTGTCCAGCCAAAACAGATAAATGAATGCCAAATGGGGTTAAAAATCCCCTCAATCGATCCCCGCACTCCAACGGTCGTTCCAGTTGCGCTCAATTTGCCGGCGATCGCGTTTGGTGGGGCGACCTTGCTCGATGCTCAGGGCGGGCTCGCGAGACAAGCGGTTCTGTTCGGCGGCTTTTTGGCGGGCCTCGATGCTTTATGGTGTTTCTTCGTAAAGCATCTGGGCTACAGGCGCCGGGCCACGCACGCCGCTCACACCCAAGACCCGCACCGTGCGCTCCACCGAACCTTGGCGCAGCCGCACCGTGTCGCCCGCTTTGACTTCGCGTGAAGCCTTGGCATCTTGGCCATTGACCTGCACGCGGTTCTTGCCGATTTCTTCGCCGGCGATGCTGCGCGTTTTAAA
>JAIXOP010000003.1 GCA_027486725.1 Burkholderiales bacterium
ACGCTGGGAACGAAGGCAAAGTTTAACCAATCAGGATTTGAGCGCTGGCCGGAACTGGATGGATTATCTCAGCACGCGCCCTAAAAGTTTAACCAATCAGGATTTGAGCGCTGGCCGGAACGAATCCGCACCCGCCCCGGACGATGGGCCGAGTTTAACTAATCAGGATTTGAGCGCTGGCCGGAACGATATGCCCGCCCGCAGGGACTGGGACCACAGTTTAACCAATCAGGATTTGAGCGCTGGCCGGAACCCACTTACATGGACCCAAATGAACAGGCGCAGTTTAACCAATCAGGATTTGAGTGCATTTAGTACCTCCGCGTATATTTAACTGAGACGGGCAAGTATTGCCCGCAACCGGCTCCCTTTTTAATCTAGGGTGGCGACTTAGATTTGGAGCGCTCCTTCAATCGCGAGATGACGCCCCCCTCCGCACGCGCCGCGCCGGAGGGCCCGATGAGACTGATGACCGTGCATTGCTGTGGCTGGGGAGAAGACTGGCCCAAACAGGTGCGGCGAGTCCATTGACCATGCGGCGATTGCCGCCCACAATCGCCGCATGAAACGCGGTGATTACGCCCACATCTGGCAGGACCCCGAGTGGCCCAACTGGCGCTACGACCTCTCGGTTCTGGCTGGTCCCATTGCCGAGGTCAGCCGAGAGCAGGGCCGACTGCAAGGAAGGCTTGCGGATGTCGGCCTCGGCACCCGAGACCAGGCCAGCCTGGCAACGCTGACCAGCGATGTGCTGAAAACCAGCGAAATCGAGGGCGAACAACTGAATCCCGAGTCGGTGAGATCGTCGGTTGCTCGGCGCTTGGGGGTAGACATTGGCGCCCTGGCGCCGGCCGATCGCCATGTGGATGGCGTGGTCGATATGGTGCTGGATGCCACCCTGAATTCCCTGCGACCAGTCACCGAAGAGCGGCTCTTTGGGTGGCATGCAGCGCTGTTCCCCACCGGCCGCTCGGGCCTCTCCAGAATCCGGGTTGGCGCCTGGCGAGACGACGCCGAAGGGCCCATGCAGGTGGTGTCGGGCGCGGTGGGACGGCGGCGCGTGCACTTCGAGGCCCCACCGGCCGCGCGGCTTGGATCCGAGATGGCCACCCTTCTGCGCTGGATCAATGATCCTCGGCCCGCCGACCCTGCACTGATCCGAGCGGGGCTTGGACATCTGTGGTTCGTCACCGTGCACCCGTTTGACGATGGCAATGGTCGCATCGCTCGTGCGCTGGGAGATCTGCTGCTGGCCAGGGCCGACGCAAGCCCGCAGCGCTTCTATAGTCTTTCTGCGCAAATTCAGCGCCAACGCAAGGCCTACTACACCATCCTCGAGCAGAGTCAGAAGGGCACGATGGATGCCACGCCCTGGCTGCTCTGGTTCCTTGAGGCCCTGGGCCAGGCAATCGCCGATGCGGGCCTGGCCTTGGACGCGGTGCTGTGGAAGGCAAGGTTTTGGCAGGGACTGCAGGGCGCGGGCTTGAACCCCCGGCAGGTGAAGGTCCTCCACCGACTGCTCGATGGCTTTGAGGGAAAGCTCACCAGCGGCAAATGGGCCACCATGACGAAGTGCTCCTCGGACACGGCCCTGCGCGACATTCAGCAGCTGGTGGATCGAGGGATTCTTCGGCGCACGGAGGGTGGCGGACGAAGCACGGGCTACGAACTATCGATGGAGAATGTGCGGACATGAGCTTGATACAAACATCGCAACTGGAGGCAGCACTCCAGATGTTCAGCGACGAGCGGGACTGGGGCCAGTTCCACACCCCCAAGAATCTGGCGATGGCCCTCACTGGCGAGGTGGGTGAGCTGCACGAGCTTCTGCAGTGGAAGACCGACGCCGAGATTCTTGGGGCGGTGCGTGCTTTGATGACCGGGGCCGCCAGCAGGTCGCCTCGGTGGGGCAACTGAGCGACTAAGCCCCGCGCTCGACCACCTTCTTCTTGAGCCAGGCCTCCACCGAGGGGAAGACGAACTTGCTCACATCGCCGCCGAGCAGGGCGATCTCGCGCACGAAGGTGCCCGAGATGAATTGGTACTGGTCCGAGGGGGTGAGAAACAAGGTCTCCACATCGGCCATGAGGTAGCGATTCATCCCCGCCATCTGAAACTCGTATTCAAAATCGCTGACCGCCCGCAGGCCCCGCAGAATCACCTGCGCATCCTGGGCCCGCACGAAGTCCTTCAGCAGACCTTGGAAGCCCACGACCTCGACATTCGGGTAGTGGCCCAGCACCTCGCGCGCGATCTCAATGCGCTCATCGAGCGTGAAGATGGGCTTTTTGTTGCGGCTGTCGGCCACCCCAAGCACGAGCTTGTCGAAGAGCTTGGAGGCGCGGCGCACGAGGTCCTCGTGGCCACGGGTCAGCGGGTCGAAGGTGCCCGGATAGACGGCAATGCGTTTCATGCCGGCAAGGATAACCCCAGCAGTGCGTGGGAAACCGCGCCCATGCGCCCCTCGACCACGAGGGTGTAGCCCAGGCCACCAGCCCAGGCGGCATCGATCCGCTCGCGCCGCTCCACATACACCAGGCCCTCGGGATGCAGCGCCCGGTGCGCGGCCTCCAGGGCGGGCTCCAGAAGGCCCGAGGCGTAGGGCGGATCGAGGAAGAGGAGATCCTGGCTGGCGGCAGGCAGCGCCCGCAGACCCGCCATCGCATCGCCCATGGCCACCCGATGTGCGGGCGGCGCCTTCAGGCGCACGAGGGTGCCCCGGATGGCCTCGGCCACTGCGGCATCGCGCTCGAAGAAGACCACCTCGGCGGCACCCCGCGATGCGGCCTCGAGCCCCAGCACCCCGGTGCCCGCAAACACATCGGCGACCCGGCACTCGGCCCACTCCTTGGGCAGGCGGGTCTGGAGCCAATTGAAGACCGTCTCGCGCACCCGGTCGGGTGTGGGCCGCAGGCCCGGACGATCCAGCACTGGCACCACCGAGCGTCGCCACTGGCCCGAGATGATGCGGACCTGCCCTGGGGGCGCCGGCATCAGGCCGCTTCCCGCAGACTCACTGCACGCCCTCGCCACCCACCACCACCGTCTGCATGAGTTCCGGACGAATGGTGCGGGCCCAGAGGGCGCGAATGTCCTGCACCGTCACGGCCGCGATGCGGTCGGACTGGGCCTGGAAGTGGTTCAGCGGCAGGCCATAAAAGGCCACGATGCTCAGCTGGTCCACGATCTTTTTTTGCGAGTCGAAGCGAAGGGCATAGCCGCCAAGAATATTCTTCTTTGCGGCGATGAGCTCGGCCTGGGTGGGGCCCTCGGTCAGGAACCGATCCAGCTCCGAGCGCACCACCGCGAGGGCCTCGGCCGCCTTGCCACGCTCGGTCTGCAGGCCAATGAAAAACGGCCCGGCATCCTGCAGGGGGCTGTTCGACGAGAACACCGAATACGCCAGGCCCCGCTGCTCGCGCACGGCCTCGGTGAGCCGCGACACAAAGCCTCCGCCACCCAGGATGTGGTTGGCCACTGTGAAGACCGCCTGATCCTCGACCGCAGCCATCGGCAGGGACTGCTGCCCCAGCCAGATATGGGCCTGCGCAGAGGGGTGGGCGATGGCCTGAAGTCGGCCTGGGGGCTTGGTCGGTGGGCTCTCCGCAGTCAAGCCCGGCTTGGCCGCACCGACGGGCCGCCAGCCGGCCACCAGCCGCTCAGCCATGGCCTGCGCCTCGCCCGCACTCACCGGGCCCACCACCACGAGCACGGCATTGTCGGGGCGCCAGTGCGCCTCGTAGAAGCGACGCAGCTTGGCGGGGGTGATGGCCTTCAGCGAGGCCTCGGTGTTCAGCCGCCCATAGGGATGGTCGGGATACATCGCCGCATAGAGAGCCCGGCTGGCGAGCGTGCCGGGCTCCTGCAGACCATCGCGCAGGCTCGCCAGGGTGTCGTCGATGCGCCGCTTCACCAGGTCGGGGTCGAAGCTGGGCCGGGCGAGGCTGTCGGCCATCCAGTCCATCGAGGCCTGCACAGTGGCGGCATCGCTGAGCATGCGGGCACGAAAGCTCGCCCGATCGGCCCGCGCCGAGGCGCTGGCCTGCAGGGCCAGGGCGGCAGCCCGGCGGCCGTGGGTAGATTCATTGGCTGCGGGCTGTTCCTTGGGGTTGGCTCCGGCCGCCAGGGCCTCGCCCACCAGGCCAGCGGTGAGTGCCGCGGTGCCCTCCTCGCCCACGGGATCGTGGCGACTGCCCGCCCGCAGGTCCAGCGAGACATCGATGACGGGCAGGGTGGCCGGGGTGGTCAGCAGCACGATCGACATGCCGGCGGGCCCCGCCAAGCGCACGGGCTCGGGGCTGGCCGCCCGAGCCTCGGGCGCGCTTGCCACCACGGCGCTCAGCACAAGGGGCAGCAGGAGGGCCGGGGCGCGGGGCGCCAGGGTCTTCAGGGGCGCCAGGGTCTTCAGAAATGTCATGGGGAACTCCTAGAGCTTGGGGCCGAAGCCACGGCGCGGGCCGGGCGCTGCCGGGTCGATGGGTGTGGGCAGAAGATCCACCCGCGTGGTCTTCTCGCGCAGCAGGACTGCCCGTGCAGCCTCCTGGATTTCCTCGGGCCGCAGGTCTTCCAGCACCTCGGTCCAGGCGCGAGAGTCCGACAGGGGCCTCTGCGCAATCGTGAGCTGGCCCACCTCCATCGCGCGCGAGAAGAGCGAGTCTTTGGCATAGACCTCGCCCGCCCGCACCAGCCGCCGCACCAGGGCAAAGGCCTCGGCCGAGAGCCCCTCATTGGCCACCCGGTCGATCTCAGCCCAAAGGGCTGCCTCGGCCTCGTCGAGGCTCACGCCCGGCGCAGGGGTCGCCTGCAGGGTGAAGAGCTCGGGCCCCCGCGATACGCCCCCGGCCGCAGTACCCACATCGAGCAGGACCCGCCGGCCCTCGCCGCGCACCAGTCGTTCGTTCAGAACACCAAAGCTCGGATGGTCGAGCAGGCTGGCCAAGGCCCCCAGGGCCACGATCCGGCGCGACTTGGGGTCATCCTTGGCCATGGCGGGCTCCCCGGGGCCTTTGTTGGGGGCGGGCCAGGCGAGCACAAAGAAGGGGTTCTCGGCGGGGGCGCTGACCTGCACATGCCGGCGGCCCAGGGGCTCGGGCTCTGGCTGCGGGCGCCGTGCTGCCAGGGGCCGGGGCTTCCAGCCCGAGTACAGACGGCGGGCCTCGCGGTAGACCTTCTCGGCATCCACGTCGCCCAGCACCACCATGGTGGCGAGTTGTGGCGAGTAGACCTGGGCATACCAGTCGCGCGCATCCTGCGCGGCCAGGGTCTGGAGGTCGCCCATCCATCCGATGATGGGGTTGCGCACGGGCGAGGCCTGGAAGGCGGTGGCATAGAGCGCCTCGTAGAGCCGGCCCGAGGCCGAGTCGTCGGTGCGCAGCCGCCGCTCTTCCATCACCACCTGGATCTCCTTGGCAAACTCCGCATCGGAGAAGCGCAGGTTCTGCATCCGGTCGGCCTCCAGCCGCATGACCTCCCAGAGCGCATCGCGGTGGATCTGCTGGAAGTAGCCCGTGTACTCGCGCGAGGTGAAGGCGTTTTCCTTGCCACCGAGGGCCGACACTCGGCGTGAGAACTCGCCGGGCTGGAGGGTCTTGGTGCCCTTGAACATCATGTGCTCGAGCACGTGGGCCACGCCCGTCTTGCCGTTGACCTCATCCATCGATCCCGCCTGGATCCAGACCATGTGCAGCGCAGTCGGTGCCTTGCGATCCTCATAGACCAGAATCCGCATGCCATTGGGCAGGCGCCGGTCGAGGCTGGGGGCATCCACCGATGCCCAGGCCGTGGGGCTGGTCAGCAGTGCGGTGGCGGCAACGGCAAGGGCAATCAGGGCGGCGGGCAGTGTCATAGTCTGGGCTCGGGTGTCGTGCGGGACAATGTCGCACAGACCGCCATCCAACACAGAGATTCCGAGACCGAGCATGATTTTCAGACAATGGCTGGGGCTATCCCGGCTCCAGCAGGGCCTGGCCAAAACACGCCAGGGCGTGGACCGACTCTTTGGTCGGCGCGTCGTCGACGAGGACTGGTATGAGGAGTTCGAGTCGGCGCTGCTGCTGGCCGACGCGGGCACGGCCGCCAGCCTGCGCCTGGTGGCCGCCATGCGACAGCGGCTGCGCGAGCAGCCCATCCGGGCCGACGACCCCGCAGATGCCCTGGCCATGCGGGCGCGGGCCCTGGTGGCCGAGGCCCTGCGGCCCCTGACACCCCCCGAGGGCCTGGCCCAGGCCGAAGACGGCCTGCCGACTGTGGTCATGGTGGTGGGCGTCAATGGCGCGGGCAAGACCACCACCCTGGGCAAGCTCGCCCACCGCTTCGACGCGCTGGGCATCCCAACCCTCTTGGCCGCGGGCGACACCTTTCGGGCGGCAGCCCGCGAACAGCTCCAGGCCTGGGGAGGCCGCAGCAATGTGGAGGTCATTGCCTCCGAGGGGGCAGACCCCGCCTCGGTGGCCTTCGATGCAGTCCGCGCGGGGCAGGCCCGTCGGGCCGGCATTGTGATGGTGGACACCGCGGGCCGCCTGCCCACCCAGCTTCACCTCATGGACGAATTGAAGAAGATTCAGCGGACCATGGGCAAGGCCCAGGCCGGCGCGCCCCACGAGGTCTGGCTGGTGGTCGATGGCGGAACCGGCCAGAACGCTGTGGTGCAGGCCCGCGCCTTTCACGAGGCCCTGGGGCTCACGGGCCTGGTGATCACCAAGCTCGACGGCACCGCCAAAGGCGGCGTGCTGCTGGCACTGGCCGAGGCCTGCCCAGTGCCCGTGCGGTTCATCGGCGTGGGCGAGGCCGTGGAGGATCTTCAGCCCTTCGATCCCGAGGCCTTCGCCGAGGCCCTGCTCGGCTGAGCGGGGCCCAGGTCGACGGCGGCCGACCTACTCCGCCACGCAGTCCACGAAATAGGCGGGCCGCCCATCGATGGTCTGCTGGACCAGGCCATGGATGTCGGCGCCAAAGCCGGGGAATCGCTGGTTGAAATCGCGGGCGAACTGCAAATAGCCCACGATGGTTTTGTTGAAGCGCTCGCCCGGAATGAGCAGGGGAATGCCGGGGGGGTAGGGGGTCAGCAGGCTTGTGGTGATGCGGCCCTCGAGGGCATCGATGGGCACGCGCTCGGTCTTTCGATGGGCCACGGAGGCAAAGGCATCGGCCGGCTTCATCGCCGTTTCCATATTGCTGGTGTACATCTCGGTGGTCAGGCGGGCGATGTCGTGCTGCTTGAAGGCATCGTGGAGCTGCTGGCAGAGATCGCGCAATCCCATGCGCTCGTATTGCGCGTGGGCACGGCAGAACTCGGGCAGAACCTTCCACATGGGCTGGTTCTTGTCGTAGTCGTCTTTGAACTGCTGCAAGGCCGCCACGAGCGTGTTCCAGCGGCCCTTGGTGATGCCGATGGTGAACATGATGAAGAACGAGTAGAGGCCCGTCTTCTCCACCACCACGCCGTGCTCGGCCAGGTATCGGGTGACGATCGAGGCCGGAATGCCGCGCTCGTCGAACTCACCGCGAATGTTGAGGCCCGGCGTGACGATGGTGGACTTGATGGGGTCGAGCATATTGAAGCCCGGCTCGAGGCTTTCAAAGCCATGCCAGTCGTCGTCGGGCTTGAGCATCCACTGCTCGCGCACCGCCATGCCATCGCTGTCGGCCGTGACCTCGGTAGGGCCCCAGACCTTGAACCACCAGTCGCCGGCAAACTCGGCCTCGACCTTGCGCATGGCGCGGCGGAAGTCCAGGGCCTCGACGATGCTTTCCTCGACCAGCGCCGTGCCGCCGGGGGGCTCCATCATGGCCGCAGCCACATCGAGCGAGGCGATGATGGCGTACTGCGGGCTCGTGCTGGTGTGCATGAGGTAGGCCTCGTTGAAGAGGTCGCGATCGAGCCTGCGGGTGTCGCTCTCTTGAACCAGAATTTGTGAGGCCTGCGACAGGCCTGCGAGCAGCTTGTGGGTGCTTTGCGTTGAGAAGATGAGGGGATCGTGCGGCCGCGGGCGGTCGCGGCCAATGGCGTGCATGTCCTGGTAGAAGTCGTGGAAGGTCGCGTGCGGCAGCCAGGCCTCATCGAAGTGCAGGGTGTCGATGGCGCTGCCCACGATCTCTTTGATCATCTCGACGTTGTAGAGCACGCCGTCGTAGGTGCTCTGGGTGATGGTGAGAATGCGTGGCTTGGCCGTGCCGTTGCTCTCGGCCATGGCGCGCGCCCAGGCCTCTTTGGCAAAGGGATTGGCCTCGATTTTGGCCATGATGGTGGCTGGCTCGAACTCGCTGCGGGGGATCGGCCCGATGATGCCCAGATGGTTTCGGGTGGGCATCAGAAACACCGGGATGGCGCCGGTCATGGTGATGGCATGCAGCACGCTCTTGTGGCAGTTGCGGTCCACCACCACGATGTCGCCTGGAGCCACCGAGGCATGCCAGACGACCTTGTTGCTGGTGCTGGTGCCGTTGGTCACAAAGAAGGCATGGTCGGCATGAAAGATGCGCGCGGTGTTCTTCTCAGACTCGTAGACCGGGCCGGTGTGGTCCAGGAGCTGGCCGAGCTCATCCACCGCATTGCAGACATCGGCGCGCAGCATGTTCTCGCCAAAGAACTGGTGAAACATCTGACCCACGGGCGACTTGAGGAAGGCCACGCCTCCGGAGTGGCCGGGGCAGTGCCAGGAGTAGGAGCCGTCTTGCGCGTAGTGCAGCAGGGCCCGAAAGAATGGCGGGGTGAGGGAGTCGAGGTAGCTCTTGGCCTCACGGATGATGTGCCGCGCCACGAACTCGGGCGTGTCCTCGAACATGTGGATGAAGCCGTGGAGTTCGCGCAGGATGTCGTTGGGGATGTGCCGCGAGGTCTTGGTCTCGCCATAAAGGTAGATGGGGATGTCGGCGTTGCGAAAGCGGATCTCGCCCACGAAGGCCCGCAGGCTGCGCAGGGCATCGGTCACCTCCGTGGGGGTGCCGCCACCAAACTCCTCATCGTCGATCGAGAGGATGAATGCCGAGGCCCGGCTCTGCTGCTGGGCGAACTGCGACAGATCGCCGTAGCTGGTCACCCCCAGGACCTCCATGCCCTCGGCCTCGAGTGCCGTGGCCAGGGCCCGGATGCCGAGCCCGGAGGTGTTCTCGGAGCGGAAGTCTTCGTCGATGATGACGACGGGGAAGCGGAACTTCATGGCAGGCCTTTCAGGGGGCGGGGTGCGTGGCAAGGCCCGATGGTAGCGGCATTTCGGCCCGGAGGAACGCCTCCGAAACCCCCCTGAAGCCTTTCCGAAGCTCCTCCGAAACTCTTTAGCACTCTCGGGGTCTGAGTGCTAATATTTCCGAATGGAGCACGCCATGGACACCATGCACGCCATTCCTTCCCTCGCCCCCGTTCTGCCCTCCGCCCCGATCTCGGCGCCAGCGGTTCAGCTGGGTTCGGCCGGAAGCATTGAGGCCTATGTCCGCTCAGTGCAGCAGCAGCCCATGCTCTCGGCCGAGGACGAGGTGGCCCTGGCCCTGCGTTTTCGCACCCTGAACGACCTCGACGCGGCCCGCCAGCTTGTGCTCTCGCACCTGCGCTTTGTGGTGTCGCTCTCGCGCCAGTATCTGGGCTATGGCCTTCCCCAGGCAGACCTCATCCAGGAGGGCACGGTGGGCCTCATGAAGGCGGTCAAGGCCTTCGACCCATCGCGTGGCGTGCGGCTGGTCTCGTTTGCCGTGCACTGGATCAAATCGGAAATTCACGACTACATCCTGCGCAACTGGCAGCTGGTGAAGATCGCCAGCACCAAGGCGCAGCGCAAGCTCTTCTTCAATCTCAAGGGACTCAAGCGGTCGCTGGGCACGGATCGTCAGCTCTCGATGGCGCAGGCCGAGGTCATCGCACAGGAGCTCTCGGTGTCGCCGGCCGAGGTGCTCGAAATGGACCAGAGGCTCGCGGGCGGTGACCTGCCCCTGGAGCTTCCCGAGGGCGACGCCGAAGACACACCTCGGCTGTCGTGGTCCCAGAGGCTGGCGGCCGACCATGCCGATCCCGCAGAGCTGGTGGAGGCCTCGGTCGATGGCAGCCGGCGGCGCATTGCCCTGCAGGCCGCCCTGCAGGAGCTCGATGCCCGGACGCGGGAGATCCTCGAGGCCCGTTGGATGGCCGAGCCCGAGCAGGTGCCGACCCTGCATGCCCTGGCCGACAAGTATGGGGTCTCGGCCGAGCGCATCCGTCAGCTTGAGACCAACGGCCTGAAGAAGCTGCGCCTCAGCCTGGCCTAGGCCAGGGCCAGCCGCAGGTAGTGGTCGGCGAGCAGCGCCGCAAAAATCAGCGCCAGATAATTGATCGAGTAGCGGAAGGTGGCGCGCGCCAGCGGCTCATCGTAGGCCTGGTATAGCCGCCAGGCGTAGTGCATGAATCGTGCGCCCAGCGCCAGGGCTGCCACCAAATACACCAGACCCGACATGCCAATCAGGCTGGGCAGCAGGCTCACCGCCAGCAGCAAGGCCGAGTAGAGCAGGATCTGCAGCCGGGTGTAGGCATTGCCGTGGGTCACTGGCAGCATGGGCAGGCCCGACTTCGCATAGTCGTCGGCCCTGTAGAGCGCCAGTGCCCAGAAGTGCGGGGGTGTCCACACAAAGATGATGAGAAAGAGCACCCAGGCCTCGGGCGGCACGGCGCCGGTGATGGCCGCCCAGCCCAGCACCGGAGGCATGGCGCCCGAGGCGCCGCCAATCACGATGTTCTGAGGGGTGCGCGGCTTCAGATACAGGGTGTAGATGAGTGCGTAGCCCACGAAGGTGGCCAGGGTCAGCCAGGCCGTCAGGGCATTGGTGGTGAGAAAAAGGGTTGCCATGCCGGCTGCGCAGAGGACCACCGAGAAGGCGAGGGTCTGCTGCACCGTGAGGCCGCCCGTGGGCAGCGGGCGCCAGGCGGTGCGGGTCATCTTGGCGTCGATGTGGGCCTCGAGCAGACAATTCACCGCCGCAGCCGACATGGCCACCAGCGTGATGCCCACCATGCCCCCGATCAGGGGCAGATAGGGGACCCAGCCATCGACCGAGAGCAGCATGCCGATGAAGGCACAGAAGCTGATGAGGGCGTTGACGCGGGGCTTGGTCAGGGCGAGGTACTGCCCCAGGATGGAGCCCGTGGGTGCAGCCGTGGGGGCGGCCGTGGGGTCGGCCTTAGCCAATTCGGGACGCCTTCAGAAGCCGGCCAAGGTCTTTGCGAATCTTTGCGGGCTCGGTGCCGGGAGCAAACTGCATCACCAGTCGGCCGAGCGGGTCGATGATGTAGACCGTGGGGGCATCGCCCGTCGGGTATTGGGGCTGGGCCGACCATGGGCCCTCCACGACATAGGTGCCGCGCAGCTCGCCGTCGAATTTGGGATCGATGGCTGGCCCCTGGATGGGCGATGCACCGGGCTCGAGCCACCAGAGGCGCTCGATGCGGGTGCGCTCCCGGCCACTGGCCAAGCGGATCTGGCGAACATCCGTCAGAAGCTTTTCGCATTCGGCATTGCACTGACGAGGCGAGCGCACCACCATCAGCCAGCGGCCGCCATAGTCGGCGAGGGAATTGAGGTCGGAGCGCTGGGCCTGCTCATCGGGCGGCAGCAGGCGCAGAACATCAACCAGATTGGATTCATCGGCCGCCCGCACGTGGGTTGTGATCGGCGTGTTGGCGAGTTCGGGCGTGGGGCTGTAAATGGCACCGGTGTTGGTCTCACCGCCGGGCGCCACGACGTAGTACATGAAGTAGGAAATGATCACCGGCGCCACGCAGACGGCAATGATCAGCCAGAGCGTCCGGTTGGAGCGCAGCTCGGAGGGCTTCGGGGGAGGCATGGGGGTCTGAGCGATCACGGGGATTCCTGAACGGTGGGGCGACTCACGTTGCTGCAGGGCGAAGTCTAAAGGCAAAGACGGCCGCCGCCAGGGACATCAGCAGCCACTGGAGGGCATAGCCTCGGTGCGTGTTCGCCGCATTCTCGGGAAGGCTGGGGCGCAGAGCGCGCGGGAGCTCGGTGGAGTCGTTGAGGCCGGCGGTACTCGGTGCCTTGGCCCCCTCAGGCTCGGGACTGAGCCAGAAGATGGCTGGATAGATTTGGTCGGGGGCAGCCTGGGCTCCACGCGCGGCCAGCCAGGCCTGGCCCCAGTCCTCGGGAAAGTTCTGCCAGAGCGCGCCCTCGTTGGTCTGACTGCCGAGGGCAATCCGACGCAGCGGATCGCTCAGTGCCAGGGCCTCGATGTTGGCGCTGGGACGGTCGGGCAGGCCCCGCTGGCCCAGGATGAATGCGCTTCGGTCGGGGTCGGCCTGTCCCGGGGCCTTCGGCAGCCAGCCCAGGTTGACCCACGCGATCCTGCCGTCGGGGAGTTGCAGGGGCACAATGACATGCACCCCAGGTCGCCCATCGAGGGCTCGGTTGTCGAGGTAGAGCACCGCCTCGGGAAGCCAGCGACCCTCCAGGCGATAGGCCCGGCGGTCCACGACCTCGGCCATGGGCAGCCCTTGCAAGGACACCGAGGGCACCGAGAGTGCTGCACTGAGGCGGTCTTGGATGGCCTGCTTCTCGGCCGCGCGGCCCCACTGCCAGAAAGCCAGGGCAAGGCCCACGGCCACCAGAGCCAACAAAAACCCGGTGGCGGCCCAGCGCATCGGCCGAGGAGCATTGGAAGGCTTTACCATGGGCTCATTCAACCATGGCGTGCTGCCACCGCGGGCAGGCGCCACTCATTTTCGGAGGCCGCATGGCCAAGGCATTCATCGGTGTTGGGTTCCTTCTGATTCTGGGCAGCCTGGGGTCGGCCTTTTATTTTCTGATGCGCGACAAGGGGCAAAGCAACAACACGGTGCGGGCATTGGCGTTTCGCGTTGGCTTTTCCATCGTGCTGTTCCTGAGCCTGCTGATTGCCCATCAGTTTGGGCTGGTGGAAACCTCCGGCATTCGCTGATTCGGGCGGCCAAGGGATCGCCTTCGGAATGGGTTCGTTCTGGGGGGTCCCCCTCTGAGCTGCCCCCGAGACAGCAGACAAAAAAGCCCGCCGAAGCGGGCTTTTTGCCGGACTGGCATCGGTCAGAGCCAGTAGACAACCACATAGAGGCCCAGCCAGACCACGTCGACGAAGTGCCAATACCAGGCGGCAGCTTCGAAGGCGAAGTGGTTTTCGGGCTTGAAGTGGCCCTGCGTCAGGCGATAGAGCACCACGGCCAGCATGACGGCGCCCAGGAACACATGAAAGCCATGGAAGCCGGTCAGCATGTAGAAGGTCGCGCCGAAGATGCCCGAGGTCATCTTCAGGTTGAGGTCGCTGTAGGCGTGCATGTATTCGTAGATCTGGAAGCCCAGGAAGATGGCGCCAAGACCCACCGTCGCAGCCAGCCAGAGGATGGCCTTCTGGCGATGGTCTTCGCGCAGCGCGTGGTGGGCGATCGTGAGGGTGACGCCCGAGGTCAGCAGCAGGGCGGTGTTGATGGTGGGGATCCAGAAGGGGCCCATGGTCTGGAACTTCTCGACCAGATTGGCGGGGCCGGTGTTGGGCCACTGGGCGCTGAAGTCGGGCCACAGCACGGCGCGGTGATCGAGGTCGCCAAGCCAGGGCATGGCAATGGCGCGGGCATAGAAGAGCGCACCGAAGAAGGCCGCAAAAAACATGACTTCCGAGAAGATGAACCAGCCCATGCTCCAGCGGAAGCTGGCATCCACGCGCTGGCTGTACATGCCGGTCTCGGACTCGCGGATGACTTCGCCAAACCAGCCAAAGAACATGTAGGCCAGGATCGCCAGGCCAATGGCCGTGGTGTAGGGCGAGTGGGCGGCATCGTTGACCATGCCGCTCATGCCGATCATGAAAAACAGCATGGAAATGGAACCCACCAGCGGCCATTTGCTGGGCGCGGGGATGAAGTAATACGGCGTCGTGCCGTGAGCGGTAGCGCCCATCTTTTTGTTCTCCCTAAGAAATAACCACACGGACCAGCGCAAGCAGGCCCACAACAAACAACACGCCGGCCCCGATGCCGACGATGATCACATGAATCGGGTTGAGCTCGGCCGCATCGGCCTGATGGGCGTTGGCCCGGCGCACACCAAAAAACGACCAGAGCACGGCACTCACTGTTTGGAGAAAGCTCCCCTGCCGGCGCGTGGCGGCCTTGAGCTCATCGAGCGAGTGCGCATCCTTGCTGAGATCGCCCATCAGAGGCTTCCTGCCCCACGGGCATTGGCGGCTGCGGCCGATTTCGGAACGCCCACCTCGAAGAAGGTGTAGGAGAGGGTGATGTTCTGAATGCCACCGGGCAGCTCGGGATCGATCACGAACACCACGGGAAATTCACGGGTCTCGCCAGCGCGCAGGTCCTGCTGCTCAAAACAAAAGCACTCGAGCTTCTTGAAATACGGGCCCGACTGCTTGGGGGCATAGGAAGGAATGGCCTGCCCCGAGAGGTCGCGGGTGTCCTTGTTGTGGATGTCGTAGACGACCGTGATCAGCTCGCCGGGGTGGGCCTCGATCACATTGTTGCGCGGCTTAAAAATCCAGGGACCGCGGGAATTCGCGTCGAACTCCACCGAGACCTTCCGGGTGTAGTCGATCTGCGTGTTTTTCGCAAAGCGCTTGGCTTCCTCGGTGTTGAGGCGCTCCTTGGCCGTGAGCACATTGATGCCCGTGATCTGACAGATTTTTTCGTAGAGCGGCACCAGGGCAAAGCCGAAACCAAACATGGCCACGGCCGCGATCAGCAGCTTGCCCATCATCTGGATGTTGAGGCCTTTGGAGTCTTCGCTGCGCGGGGTGCTCATGCGGAATCTCGCGACTCAGTGATGCGGAAAGAGGATGAACTTGGCAATGACCCCCGCGAAGAACACCAGCGCCACCGAGAGCAGCACGAGTGCAAGACGCAGGTTGGATCGGGGGGCCATGGCCGAGGCAGTGCGCGTCTTACTTGACGACCGGGGGGGTCTCGAAGGTGTGGAACGGTGCGGGCGACGGCACGCTCCACTCCAAGCCACCATCGTTGCCCCAGGGGTTGTCGGCCGCCTTCTCACCGCCCTTGATGCACTTGATCACCACGTAAAGCAGGATCAGCTGGCTCAGGCCGAATCCAAACGCACCGATCGACGCGACCATATTGAAGTCGGCGAACTGGGTGGGGTAGTCGGCATAACGGCGGGGCATGCCGGCCAGACCCAGGAAGTGCATGGGGAAGAAGGTGATGTTGAAGGTGATCATCGAGGCCCAGAAGTGGAACTTGCCGAGCTTCTCGTCGTACATGTGGCCAGTCCACTTGGGCAGCCAGTAGTACACACCAGCGAAGAGCGCGAAGAGCGAGCCGGCCACCAGCACGTAGTGGAAGTGCGCCACGACGTAGTAGGTGTCGTGCAGCTGAATGTCGAGCGGGGCCACCGAGAGGATGATGCCGGTCAGGCCACCGATGGTGAACACCACGATGAAGCCGATCGAGAACAGCATCGGGGTCTCGAAGGTCATGGAACCGCGCCACATGGTGGCCAGCCAGTTGAAGATCTTCACGCCCGTGGGCACGGCGATCAGCATCGTGGCGTACATGAAGAAGAGCTGGCCCATCAGGGGCATGCCGGTGGTGAACATGTGGTGGGCCCAGACCACGAACGACAGGATGGCGATCGAGGCGGTGGCGTAGACCATCGAGCTGTAGCCGAAGAGCTTCTTGCGGGCGAAGGTGGGGATGATCTCCGAGACAATGCCGAAGGCCGGAAGGATCATGATGTAGACCTCGGGGTGACCGAAGAACCAGAAGATGTGCTGGTACATCACGGGGTCACCGCCGGCAGCGGCGTTGAAGAAGTTGGTGCCGAAGTGGCGATCGGTCAGGGTCATGGTGATGGCACCGGCCAGCACGGGCATGACGGCGATCAGCAGGTAGGCAGTGATCAGCCAGGTCCAGACAAACATCGGCATCTTCATCAGCGTCATGCCGGGGGCGCGCATGTTGAGGATGGTGGTGATGATGTTGATGGAGCCCATGATCGAAGAGGCACCCATGATGTGCATCGCGAAAATCGCCATGTCCATGCCAATGCCCATCTGTCCGCTGAGGGGCGCGTAGAGCGTCCATCCAGCAGCGGTGGCGCCACCCGGCACAAAGAACGAGGCCACCAGCAGGATCGCTGCAGGAACCATCAGCCAGAAGCTGAAGTTGTTCATGCGGGCGAAGGCCATGTCGGACGCGCCGATCTGCAGCGGAATCATCCAGTTCGCGAAGCCCACGAAGGCGGGCATGATCGCGCCGAACACCATGATGAGGCCGTGCATGGTGGTGAGCTGGTTGAAGAGCTCGGGCTGCACGAGCTGCAGGCCCGGCTGAAAGAGCTCGGCACGGATGCCCAGGGCCAGCACGCCGCCGACCGCCAGCATCGCAAAGCTGAACCAGAGGTAGAGCGTGCCGATGTCTTTGTGGTTGGTGGCAAACAGCCAACGGCGCAGTCCCGTCGGGTGATCGTGGGCGTGGTCGTCGTGGTGACCCGCGAGGTCTTTCGGCTCGAGAACGGCACTCATGTTGGCGCTCCTGGTTTGGCTTCGGTAATGAATGAAATCGTTGAACGGGGTGTAGAGAACTGGGGGCTTACTGGGCGGTGGCCTGGGCAACCTGGGCCTTCACGGCCGGTGCTGCGGGGAGGTTCTTGGCCTTTTGCTCGGCCACCCAGGCGGTGTACTCCTCGGGGGTCACAACGCGGACCACGATGGGCATGAAGGCGTGGTCCTTGCCGCAGAGCTCAGCGCAGTGGCCGTTGTAGGTGCCCACACGCTCGGCCTTGAACCAGGTGTCCCGGACGAAGCCGGGGATGGCGTCTTGCTTCACACCGAAGGCGGGAACCATCCAGGCATGGATGACATCGTTGGCGGTGGTGATGATGCGGATCTTCTTGCCGACGGGCACGACCATCTGGTTGTCGACTTCGGAGAGGTAGTTGAGCGACTTGGGCTGCTCATTGAGGCGCTGCTCGTAGGGGGTGGTCAGGGTCGAGACAAAGCTGATGCCTTCGCCCTCGCCTTTCAGGTAATCGTAGCCCCACTTCCACTGGTAGCCGGTGGCCTTGATGGTGATGTCGGCGTTGGTGGTGTCTTTCTGGGCCATCACGATGGGGGTGGCATAGACGCCGATCACAACCACGATCAAGAAGGGGACCACCGTCCAGGCCACCTCGAGCGCGGTGCTCTCGTGGAACTCGGCGGGCTTGGCACCCTTGCTCTTGCGGTGCTTGAAGATCGAATAGAACATGACCCCGAACACGGCCACGAAGATCAGCAGGCAGACCACCAGCAGGAAGTTGTGGAGCGTGTAGAGATTCTCGGCGATGCCCGATGCGGGCGTGCGGAGGTTGTATTTGGTGGTCATGTCGTTGGCCAGGGCTGCAGTGGAAACAGCAGCCGAGGCGAGAACCCCCGAGAGACCCATCAGGCGAGCGATGCGCATCACAAATCCTTTGTTCGAAAACGTCTGAAAAATCCGGCAAACAACACTAGAAGAACTTCCAACCCGTCCATCGGGCGGTGACTGCCTCAGCCCCGAGCCGGGCTGGCCATCGCGGCCCCAGAGAGCTGCTGGCGCATTTCCTTGGCCAACTGCCGACGGGCCGAGGGCTCCACAAACCGACCCACCCAGGCGCGCTGGGCGCCCGAGCGAATCTCGATCAGGCCCTGGTCCGACTCCGGCTGACCAATCCTGACCCACTCCCGAGGCACCAGCAGCTCCCGCTGCCGACTCCCCCGATGTGCCACCACACGAATGCGGTCGGCAAAGAACTCCACTTCATCTGCGTCGGTGGCATGGCGGGCATACACAAGAAACGCCACCGCCAAAGCCAAGCACTCCACCACCGCAAACGGCAAAACGATCCAAGCGCCATGCGCTGCCCACGCGCCGGCCACCACCAGCGACACCAGAACCATCGAACCGAAGATGGCGAGCAGCGCCTGCGGGCCCAGGGAGCAATTCTTTCGGAGCATCCACCGGGCTTCGGGCTCAGGCTTGGGCAACTGCTCAGCGGAGTCGGAATCGGGGGGCAGCATGGGCGCGCTCGCGAAGGTAACGCTCTTTGGGAATGCGGATTATAGAGATGGAAGTGGGGGTTTGTTAAAAATCAATCCCTGGATCAGTGTCTTTGCGGCCCGCAGGCTGGAAGCGCACGACCGAGACCGGTGGGGCAGCGCCGCGGCCTCGTGGGGATGGCACATCCAATCCCGCGGCCTGGGCCCCGAAGCCATGGCCAAAGACCAGCTCCAGCGACACCGTGGTGCGCGCCACGGCAGCAATGGCCGCAGTCTGTTCAGCCATGGGGCCGGCGGGCGGCAGGCCAGCCAGGCCCTCGGCCCACCGCGGCCCCAGCCAGGACAGGTCCTGAGCGGCCCGCTCGGGGCTGGAGTAAGTGAGCGCCAACCCCTGAGACTCCATCACGGGGGCTCGCAGGCCCGACCCGACCATCAGATCGCCCAGATCGTGGAGGTCGATCAGGCAGGCATCCACCCATTCGGCCGCCCTGGGGCCCAGAGATTGCTGCAGGGTGGGAAGGCTGGCGGCCCCGAGGCAGGCCACGGCCACAACCCCATCGAGAGCCAGGCGGGCCTTGGCCCAGTGCAGGGCTGCCCGATGCTCGGAGGCCCCGCCCTGCAGAAGGAGGATGCCGAGGTCGACGGGCTCGACGCCATCGGCCAGCCGCAGCCCGCGAAGGCCCTGCGCTGCCAGACGCGCCACCAGCAGCTCGCCCAGCGCAGGCCCGGCCCACGACGCCTGAGGCAGGAGGGGGGCGAGCGCCAGAGTCGATGGCCGGCGACGAAGCACCGTCAGCCGGTCGGCAAGACCATCCACGGCCCGAAGGAGCAGGGGATGGTGGAGATCGGCGGGCTGAGGGTCGGTCATGCGGCGGATGGCGGCGGGCGTTGAAGCCTGCCATTGTCTTTGAAATGATCGGCGCTCAGAACAAAGCCCACCCTCGGACGGCCCGCCCTCGGACGGCCCACTCTCGGACGGCCCACCCTTGGCCCCTGTGGCGAGTTCGCTGGCTGGCCGAGGCCCTCGCCCGGGCCTTGGCCCACGGAGCGCGCTGGCTGCTCAGCACACCCCCGCTCGACGATGGCGGGCTCTTGTCGCAGCCTCTGGCCGGGCGTGGCTGGGGCGCACAGCCAGACCCCACCTGGCCCGAGGGTCCGCCGCTGTACGTCTGGGCAGCCGGCGAGCTCGCGCCCCCGCTGCGGTCATTGATGCGGCGCGCGAAATACGGTCGGCACTGGCCCATGGCGCTGGCGCTCGCGCGTCAGGCAGTGCATGTGCAGGCCTCGGGCGCACTCACCGATGCCGAAGTGCTGGTTCCCATCCCACCCGACCCCAGTCGATTGGGCCGTCGGGGCTACCACCTGCCGCAGCTCTTTGCTCTGCAGGCGGCCCGTCGCCTCGGACTGCCCCTGCGGCGCTGTGGGCTCCGGCGGGCCCGGGCACTGCCGGCCATGGCAGGCCTAAGTCGACGGGCTCGGCTCGCGATGGCCCTGGGTCCGCTGGCCGAGTCGCTGCGGGCAGCGCCCGACCTTCGGGGGCGGCGAGTGCTGCTGGTCGATGACGTCCTCACCACCGGCACAACCCTGGGTGCCGCTCGGGCATGCCTCATGGCAGCCGGGGCCGAGGTCGTGGGTGCCCTCGTCATTGCCCGGGCCAGGTCGATACACTCCCGCGATGCCACGCCTGTCCCTGCACATCGTGCTGGTGGAGCCCGAGATCGCGCCCAACACCGGCAATGCCATTCGGCTCTGCGCCAATGTGGGCGCCCAGCTGCACCTCATCGGCCCGATGGGCTTCCCGCTGGATTCGGCCAAGATGCGCCGGGCGGGGCTCGACTACCACGAACTTGCCATCCCCCGCCCCCACACCCACTGGCAGGCGTTCCTAGAGACGGAATCGCCGAGGGTTGGCGAGATGTGGGCGCTCAGCAGCAAGGCCGAGTCCGACTTTCACTCGGTGGATTTTCGGGCGGATCCCCAGGGCGCAGAGCCCACGGCAGGCGGGCCAATGGGGGAGATGGAGGAAAACCGGATCTGGCTGGTCTTCGGACCCGAGACCCGGGGCCTCTCGGCGCAGCACCTGGCGCATTTTTTGCCTGGGCATCGACTGCGCCTGCCCATGCGGCCGGGAAATCGCAGCTTGAATCTGTCGAATGCCGTGGCGGTCTGCGCCTATGAGGTCTGGCGCCAGTGGCACTTCGCCGGCAAGGCGGCCTAGGACTCGTCCTTCGACTCGCGCTCCAGCAGCGCGCCCAGGGCCTCGCGCACCCCGCGACGCCCCTCAAGCACCGAGACCACCGCGGCGGTGATGGGCATGGAGACCCCCAGAGCCTCGGCCATGCGCAGCACCCGGGGTGCAGCCCAGACGCCTTCGGCGACATGGCCCAGGGCCTGGAGGATGTCGGCCAGGGTCTCGCCGCGGGCGAGCGCCAGCCCCACCCGCCGATTGCGAGAGAGGTCCCCGGTGGTGGTGAGGATGAGATCGCCCAGGGCTGCCATGCCCAGAAATCCTTCGGGCTTGGCCCCCAGGGCCGTGCCCAGGCGGACAGCCTCGGCCATGCCGCGGGTGATGAGCATGGCCCGGGCATTCATGCCGAGCTGCAGGCCATCGGAGATGCCCGCAGCAATCGCCAGCACGTTCTTCACCGCGCCGCCCACCTCCACCCCCGCCATGTCGTCGGTGGAATAGACGCGCATGCCCTGACCATGCAGGCGCTGCGCCCAGCCGCGGGCCCAGTCGAGCTGGGTGCTGGCCAGGGTGAGGCCCACCGGCAGGCCCTGGGCCACCTCCTGGGCAAAGCTTGGCCCCGAGAGGGCGCCCACCGGCCACGCAAGGCCCGCACCACCGAGCGCCTCCTCGGCGAGGGCCGAGGGGAAGGCCTCGGCGCCGTCTCGGCGCGGGGCCAGCCCCTTGGAGAGCCAGACCAGCCCCTCGTTGGGGCGCGCTGCGCCCAGAACCTTGGCGATGTCGGAAAAAAGCTCGGCCAGCGCCGACACGGGCGAGGCCAACACCAGCAGGGCAGGGTCGGTGCCAGCGTTGCGCCAGGCCAGCAGGGTCTCCTGCAGAGAGTCCTTGGCGACCCTCAGGCTCTCGGGGAAGGCAAAGCCGGGCAGGTGCTGGCGATTTTCCCGCTCCCGCGCCATGGCCTCGCGATGCTCGGGGCGGCGGGCCCAGAGGACCACCTCGGGCCGATCGGCCGATGCCCGGGCCGCCTGCTGAATGGCGAGTGCCGTGCCCCAGGCGCCCGCACCCAGAAAAAGCAGCCGAGGCACCGGGGCCTACTGGGTCGTGGCGGGAGCTTCGGCAGCTGTGCCGGCCTGCGCGGCTGCCAGCCGGGCCATCTTCTGCTGGAAGAAGGCCTCCCAGTTGATCTCGGCGAGGTGGACCGGCGGCAGACTGGCGCGCTGGATCAGATCGGCGATGTTGGAGCGCAGGTAGGGGTAGACGATGTGCGGGCAGGTGACACCGAGCAACAGATGCTGCTGCTCATCGCTCACGCCACGGATCTCAAAGATGCCCGCCTGAGTGGCCTCGACCAGGAAGCCGACCTTATCGCCCAGCCGGCAGGTGACGGTGCAGCGAACGCTCACCTCAAAGATGCCATTGGCGGCATTGAGCACTGCGGCCTGGGCATCGAGGTCGAACTCCAGGCGAGGCTCGGAGTTGTCGAGGAAGGTTGCAGAGCCCTGAGGGATCTCGAGCGACGAGCCGCTGAGGTAGACCCGTTGAAGCTGAAAGACGGGCTGCTGCGCGTCGGCCGGTGCGCCGGCGTTGTTGTTGGTGCTCATAAAAACCTTCGGGGTTGGAAATGGGGGCGACGGGTTGGTGAGTCTGGGCGGAACTGAGCGAGCAGTCGGGCCGCTCAGCCCTGCAGCAGGGGGACCAGGCCTTCGGCCCGATCGAGGGCTGCGAGGTCATCGAAGCCACCGACGTGGGTGCTGCCGATGTAGATCTGCGGAACGGTGCGCCGGCCGGTGGCGTTCATCATTTCCTCGCGGGCGGCAGGATCGAGGTCGACCCGAATCTTTTGGATCTCGGTGACACCGCGCTGGCGCAGCAGCATTTCGGCACGCTGGCAGAAGGGGCAGACGGCGGTGGTGTACATCTTGACGGGCTGCATTACGACCTCCGGGGGTTGGTGACGGGCAGGCCAGCCTGCCTCCAGGCCTCAAAGCCGCCATCGAGGCTGAAGACCTCGGTGGCGCCGGCCTTTTTCAGGTGGCGGGCAGCGCTGGCGCTGCGCATGCCGTTGGCGCAGACGAGCACGATGGGACGAACCTGGCCGGCCTCACCGCCCTTGGGCTGGGCCTGCGCAACCAGCCCCGCGGCACGGCTGGGGATGTCGGCCAGGGGAATGAGTTCCGACTTGGGAATCACGCCCGCACCCCGCTCGCCCTCGGCGCGCACATCCACGAGGATGGCCTTGCGGGAGTTGATGAGCTGGGTTGCGCCCAGGGTGTCGATGCTCGGGGCCCCAAAGCCTTTGAGCAGGCTGGGGAAGAGCAGCAAGATGCCGCTCACTGCCGTGAGGGCCACCAGGAGGATGTTGTCGAGGAGAAAGTCGGTCATGCTCGGGATTATAGAATTGCGCGTTGATCTTCACCGGAAACCCACTCGCCATGCGCCCAACCGCCCCGACCGCTCCCCCACCCCTGATTCTCATTCGCCATGGCCAGTCGCGATGGAACCTCGAGAACCGATTCACCGGCTGGGTCGATGTGGACATCACGGAGGCAGGCCAGGCCGAGGCGGTCAAGGCCGGCCAGCTGCTCAAAGAGCAGGGGTACCAGTTCGATGTGGCCTACACCTCGGTGCTCAAGCGCGCCATTCGCACCTGCTGGGTCACCCTCGATGTGCTCGATCAGCTCTGGATTCCCATGCACAAAGACTGGCGCCTCAATGAGCGCCACTACGGCGCGCTCGCCGGGCTCAACAAGTCGGAGACCGCCGCGAAGTACGGCGAGGCCCAGGTGCTCCAGTGGCGCCGCGCCTACGACATCCGCCCCAACCCCGCCCGGGCCGACGATCCCCAGTGGGAGGGCAATGACCCCCGGTATGCCGGCATTCCCCGCGAACAGCTGCCCCTGACCGAGTGCCTGGCCGACACGGTCGACCGGGTCCGGCCCTTTTGGGAGCAGGTGCTCCAGCCCGAGTTGCGTGCCGGACGCCGAGTCCTGGTGGCCGCCCACGGGAATTCCTTGCGGGCATTGTTGAAGATCATCGAGGGGATCAGCGACACTGACATCATCGACCTGAACATTCCCACGGCCCAGCCCATGGAAGTCACCTTCGATGCGCAGCTTCAGTTCGCTGGTCGCCGCTACCTGGCCGATCCCCGCGACATCGAGGCAGCCATGGCGGCGGTGGCGAACCAAGGCAAGGCCAAGGCCGTCTAAGGTCTCCGCAGGTCAACCCCCGCCCCACGGCCCCCTCGGCATCAAGGACCCCCATGCAAACCAACAAACTCTCGATCGCGGCCTGGATTGGCACCGGCGTCATCGGTGGCCTGCTCATCAGCCTCGGCATCAATGCTGTGGCCCAACGGCAGGCCCCGGCCCCGCTGCCGATCGACGATCTGCGCCGGTTTGCCGAGGTCTACGGGGCCATCAAGGGCAACTACGTCGAAGACGTGGAAGACAGCGTGCTGATCAAGGAAGCCGTCAGCGGCATGCTCTCCGGTCTTGACCCCCACTCGAGCTTTCTCGACGCCTCGGCCTTCAAGGAGCTGCAAGAGGGCACCCAGGGCGAATTCGGGGGCCTTGGCATTGAAGTGGGCATGGAGGATGGGTTTGTGCGCGTGGTGGCCCCCATCGAAGACACCCCCGCCCAGCGTGCAGGCATTCGCACGGGCGACCTGATCATCAAGATCGATGACAAGGCAGTGAAGGGGCTCGACCTGAGCCAGGCTGTCAAGCTCATGCGCGGCAAGCCCAACACCGACATCCGCCTGACCGTTTCCCGCAAGGGCAGCCCCACGCCGCTGGAGTTCCGCCTGACCCGGGCGGTCATCAAGGTGCAGAGCGTGAAGTCCAAGCGGCTGGAGTCCGGCCACGCCTACATCCGCATCACCCAGTTCCAGGAGCAGACCACGCGCGATGTGGTGCGTGCCCTCAACAAAATCCTGGTCGAGGAGAAATCTGCCGGCGGCAGCCTACCGCGCGGCATCGTGCTCGACCTGCGCAACGACCCCGGCGGCCTGCTCAATGCGGCGGTGGGCGTATCGGCAGCCTTCCTGCCCGAAGGCACGCTGGTGGTGAAGACCGACGGCCGGATTCCCGATGCCAAGCGCGAGTTCTTTGCCAGCGCCCTCGACTACCAACGCGGGCCGGGCGATGCGCTCGATGGACTGCCCGAGTGGGCGCGCAGCCTGCCGATGGTGGTGATCGTCAATGGCGGGTCGGCCTCGGCCTCGGAGATTGTTGCTGGCGCCCTGCAGGACCACGGCCGTGCGCAGATCCTCGGCACCCAGACCTTCGGCAAGGGCTCCGTGCAGACCATCCTGCCTCTGAGCACCAATGCGGCCATCAAGCTCACCACGGCGCTCTACTACACCCCCAAAGGCCGCTCGATTCAGGCCACGGGCATTCGGCCCGACCACTGGGTGGAAGAAACGCCGCAGGGTGACCTGAGCGACCGCTTCCGCATCCGCGAGGCCGACCTAGCGGGACACCTGGGCAACGGCAACGGCGCCCCCGAGAAGGGTTCGGGCGACGCGGGACGCAAGGCCGCCGCCGAGCCCCCACCCAAGCCGCTCGAGTTTGGCTCGGCCGAAGACCACCAGCTGCGGCAGGCCATCAACCTGCTGACCGGCAAGCCGGTGCAGCTCAACGAGGCTCCCCCCGAGACCAAACCCAAGAAAGCTGCGGAGTAATTCCTCTGGTGCCGCAGATTTCCCCCGACGACGAGGCCCGCTTCAGCCGGCTTCTGCTCCTGCCGGAGCTCTCGGAGGAAGATCTGGCCCGACTGCGCACCAGCCGCGTTCTGGTGCTGGGGGCGGGGGGCCTGGGCTGCCCCGCCACGCAGAGCCTGGTCGCCGCCGGCATCGGAAGCCTGCGCTGGGCCGATGCCGACACGGTCGACATCTCCAACCTTCCCCGGCAGACCCTCTTTGGCCCCAACGACGTGGGCCAGCCCAAGGTGCTGGCCGGTGCGCGTCGGCTGCGCGAACTGGCCCCCGACTGCCACATCCAGGCCGAGGTGGTCCATGCCAGCGAAGACAATCTCCCTGGCTGGGTCGCCGAGGCCGACCTCGTGCTCGACTGCACCGACCGCTACGAGACCCGGCACCTCATCAACCGCTGCTGCGTGGCCGCAAACCGACCCCTGGTTCTTGCCTCGGTCATCCAGTGGTCGGGGCAGCTGCTGCGGGTTCGGCGCGGAGAAGGCTGCTACGCCTGCATCTTTGAGCCCGGCAGTGCCGACGGGGTCGATGCCGCCTGCGGCGCTTATGGGGTGTTTCCCACCGCAGCGGGGCTCATGGGCGTGATGCAGGCGCACCTCGCCCTGCTCACCCTGCTGGGGCTCGACGGTGACCTCGGTGGAGTGTTCTGGCAGTTCGACGCCCGACGGATCGGGCTGACGACCATGCGATTTTCAGCTCGGGCGGACTGCCCCGTCTGCGGCGAGCAGCGCTAAGGCCTGAAGCTCGGCGAGGCCCTCCGAGGGCCGCCGTTGGAAGTCTGTTTTGGAATAGCGCAGCCAGCGGCCCAGAACGGTGGCCATGAGCACGCCCGCCAGGGCACCCGCATCGCCCTCGGTGCCCGCCTCGGCCCAGGCCATGCGCAGTGCCTGCTTGAGGTGAAGCTCCAGGCGCTCGAGCAGCCGATTCACCCGCTCCTGCAGCAGGGCCGACTCGTTGGTGAGGGCCTCGCCCGTCAGAACCCGGGTCATGCCCGGATTTTTTTCGCAGAAAGCCAGCAGCACCGCAAGCATGCTGGCCAGCCGCTGACCGGCCGTGCCCGGCCCCGACTCCACCTGATTGATTAGGCTGCCGAGGGTCTGCTCAATGAACTCCAGCAGCCCCTCGAACATCTTGGCCTTGCCGGTGAAGTGCCGATAGAGGGCGGCCTCCGAGAGATCCAGCCGTCGGGCCAGGGCAGCCGTGGTGATGCGCTCGGCCGGGCCGTCTTGCAGCATGGCGGCGATGGTTTGGAGAATCTGCAGGCGCCGCTCTCCGGGCTTGAGGCGGGGGGTGCCGGCGCTGGCGGCTGGGGTTCCGGGGACGTCGGTGGTCATGAAGATGGGCAGCGGTCGGGGCGGCGGTCGGGGTGGGGGCTGGGGCGTCGGCCCATCTGCCGGAAGAGCTCGCTCCAAGAGTTTACTTGATGGTCCACGCCCCTCGGCCGCGCCGCGCCGCGGGCAGAGCGGGCGTTGCGCTGAGTGCGCGAGGCCCAGACGCGGGCCGTTCGCAGGCCGTGTCGGGCAGCCCCGCGCAGGTTCTCCAGGCCATCGTCGACCAGGCAGACCCTGCGGGGATGGAGCCGCGCCTCGCGCAGCAGCCGTCGCCACAGCAATGAGGATGGCTTGGGGTGAAACTGGCCATGGAAGTGCATGTCCTCCACCGCGATCACCCGCTCGAAGCGCCGGCCCAGGCGCAGCAGCTCGAGCACCTCCAAGACATAGTGCCGGGGGGCATTGCTCAGCAGCCAGATTCGAGCGCCCTGGCGGCCCAGGCGGTGCATCTGCCGGGCGACCCCACGGGGGGCGCGAAAGTCTGGGGCCAGAGAGCCCGAGGGCGGATGGCTGTCGCGCAGAAATTGGTGGGGGCAGAGCTCGGGGTGGTGGCGGGCCACGCCCAGCAGGGTGGCACCGTAGCGTTGCCAATAGCGGTGGCGCAGGTGGTGGGCGGTCTGCTCATCCACGCCCAGGCCATCGACGAGGGCACGACCCATGCCCTGGCCGATCGCGGGCAGCAAGCGCCAGCTCGCGTCGTGCAGGGTGTTGTCGAGGTCAACGAGCCAGAGGCGGGGCGGGCTCAGCGCAGACGGCCTCAGTGGGATTTGATCATGGTGCCCACGCCCTCGCTGGTGAGCAGCTCCAGCAGCAGGCTGTTGGGCACACGGCCATCGATGATGTGGACCGACTCCACACCACTGCGGGCGGCGTCTAGGGCGCTGGAGATCTTGGGCAGCATGCCGCCGGAGAGGGTCCCGTCGGCAAAGAGGCCATCGATTTCCTTGGCCGTGAGGCCGGTGATGAGCCGGCCCTGCTTGTCGAGCACACCGGGGGTGTTGGTCATCAAGACCAGCTTCTCGGCCCGCAGGATTTCGGCAAGCTTGCCGGCCACCAGGTCGGCATTGATGTTGTAAGTCTGGGCATCGTCGCCCGAGCCGATGGGCGCAATGACGGGGGTGAAGCCCTCGCGCAGCAGGGCCTGAACCACCGAGGGGTCGACCGACTGGATCTCCCCGACCTGGCCAATGTCGACCGGATCTTCGGGCTGATTGGGATTGGCCAGCTTCATGCGCCGGGCCCGAATCAGGCTGCCGTCCTGGCCCGTGAGGCCCACCGCCTTGCCGCCCGAGTGGTTGATGAGCTCAACGATTTCCTTGTTGACCTTGCCTGCGAGCACCATTTCCACAATGTCCATGGTCTCGGCGTCGGTGACGCGCATGCCCTGGATGAACTCGCCCTTTTTGCCCACCCGCGTGAGCAGCTCCTCGATCTGGGGGCCACCGCCGTGAACCACCACGATGTTGATGCCCACCAGCTTGAGCAGCACCACATCCTGGGCGAATCCCCGTTTGAGGTCCTCCTGGGTCATGGCGTTGCCGCCGTACTTCACCACCACAGTTCGCCCGTGGAAGCGCCGGATGTAGGGCAGCGCCTCGGCGAGGATCGTGGCCTTGGTCTGGGCGGAAATCTCGTGGGCCATGTCAGTCGCCGAATTGCTTCTGACGAAGCTCGCGGCGCTCCTGGGCCTCGACGGACAGCGTGGCCGTGGGCCGAGCCAGAAGCCGCGCCAGGCCGATGGGCTCGCCGGTCTCCTCGCAGTAGCCGTATTCACCCTCGTCGATGCGCTGCAGCGCCTGCTGAACCTTCTTCAGCAGTTTGCGCTCGCGGTCTCGGGTGCGCAGCTCCAGCGCATGCTCCTCTTCGATCGAGGCTCGGTCGGCCGGATCGGGGACCAGCACGGTCTCGCGCAGGTGATCGGTGGTCTCTCCGGCTTTGGCCCGAAGCTCCACCTCCATCTCTTGAAGTCGGCGCCGGAAGAAATCGAGCTGGGCCTCGTTCATATAGTCGGCCTCGGGCATGGCGAGGATGGCAGCCTCGTCGGCAATGGGCTTGGCGGTCTTTTTGCTCATCTGCGTAGCATACGGGAGTTAGAGGAGGCACTGCTCCAGACCCTTGGTCAGGGTCTCGCGGGGCAAATCCTTGCCAATGAACACCAGGCGCGACTGGCGGACCTCGTCGGGACCCCAGGGCCGGCCCTGGTCTCCCCCCACCAGCATGTGCACCCCTTGGAAGACCATCTGGTGGTCGTTGCCCTCGAGCCAGACCACGCCCTTGTAGCGCAGCAGCTTTTCCCCAAAGGTCTGGGCCACCGCCGACATGAAGCCCTCGAACCGGTCGCCGTCGAAGGGGCGGTCGGACTTGAACAGCATCGCGCTCACATCGTCGTTGTGGCTGTGGGCCTGGTCATCGAGAAAGTCGGGATCGACCTCGAGCACGGCATTGAGGTTGAAGCCGCGAATGTCGAGGAGCTCCTGAAGATCGGCCTCTCCGAAATGGGCCATCTGGATGGGGGCCTTGGGATTCATGGCCACCAGACGGCTGCGCAGGGCATCCACCGCCTCTGGGGCCACCAGATCGGCCTTGGAGATGAGCAGCCGGTCGGCAAAACCGACCTGGGCGCGGGCCTCGCTGTGGGCATCGAGCTGCTGTGGGCCGTGCTGGGCGTCGACCACCGTGATGATGGCGTCGAGCATGTAGTTCTCGGCCACCGAGTCCTCGATGAAGAAGGTCTGGGCAACGGGGCCGGGCTCGGCCAGGCCGGTGGTCTCGATGATCACCCGGTCGAACTGAAGCTGGCCCTTGGCACGGCGCTTGGCCAGACGACCCAGCATGTCGACCAGATCGCCGCGCACAGTGCAGCAGAGGCAGCCGTTGTTCATCTCCACAATGCGCTCTTTGGCGTCTTTGAACAGAAGCTCGCTGTCGATGCTTTCGGGCCCGAACTCGTTTTCGATCACCGCGATGCGCTCGCCGTGGGCCTCGGTGAGGATTCGGCGCAGCAGGGTGGTTTTTCCGGCGCCGAGAAAGCCCGTGAGGATGGTGGCTGGAATGAGGCTCATGGCTGAGGGTCCGAGGTTGGGTTCGAGGTTGGGTCCGAAGTTGGGTCCGAAGTTGCCCCCGAAGCAGCATCCGGCGGGGGCAGGCCCCGGCGCCGGGCCCGAGGATGGGCGACATCGTAAACCGAAGCCAGCCGCTGAAAGTCGAGCTGGGTATAGACCTCGGTGGTGGTCAGCTGGGCATGGCCCAGCAGCTCCTGCACCGCCCGCAGATCGCCGCTCGACTGCAGCAGGTGGCTGGCATATGAGTGCCGCAGCATGTGGGGGTGCAGGGGCTGATCCAGGCCTGCCGCCTGGGCTCGCGCCGCCACACGGCGCTGCACGCCGCGGGGGCTGAGGCGGCCCCCATCGCGATTGATGAAGAGCGCCGGCACCTCGGCGGGCACTAGGCCCAGGGCCGTCAGGCGCTCGGCCCGCAGGGGAAGGTAGCGTTGCACTGCCGCCACCGCATGCTGGCCCAGGGGCAGCAGCCGCTCCTTCGACCCCTTGCCGAGCACCAGCACCTCGGCCCGCTCCGTGCTCAGCCAGCTGCGGCTCTGGGGGTGGCCCGGAAGATCGAGGGACACGGCCTCGGAGAGTCGGATGCCTGCGCTGTAGAGGACCTCCATCAGGGCCTGGTCGCGGGCTGCCAGCCAGTCCTGGGCCTGCGGTGCAGATTCGAGCAGGCCGAGCATGTCGTCGACGGGAAGGGCCTTGGGCAGGCGGCGGGCGGGCCGCGGGGCGCGCAGTCCTCGGGCGGGGTTGTGGCCCGCAGGCCCCCAGCCGGGCTGCTGCATCTGCCAGTCGAGGTATTGGCGCCAGGCGGCGAGCCGCCGGCGCTGGCTGCGCGGTGCCAGCCCCGATCGGGTCAGGGCCGCCAGGGCGGAGCGCAGGTCGGAGGGGCGCAGATCCCGATCGGACGTCTGAGGAAAGGCGGCATCGAGGGCACGCAGCTCGTGGTGGTAGCCCTTCAGGGTGGCCGGGGATCGGCCCGCAGCCGCCAGAGACTCTAGAAAGGCTGCGATGCGGTCGCTGCGGATCGAGGGGGCCTGGGGCATGCGAGCAGGGCGGCGCTGGCGAGTTCGGCGATGCGTTCCAAGAACTCGGTGCCGTGGTTGGGTGCAAATCGGCCGGGGTCGCCCGAGGCCAGCACCAGAAGGCCACTGGCCGTGGGTGCGAGGCCCTGGCGCAGGGGCAGAAGGGCCATCGACCCGCGCTCGGGCATGGCCTCGGGGGGCAAGAGGCGGTACGCCGTGTGGGCCTGCCGAGATGGCCCCGACAGGCAGAGCGGCGCGCGCAGCTCGCCGAACTGCTCGGCCACAGCGTCTCCTGGGGACAGCCACCAGGCCGGACGGGCTTCCGAAGGGGGCAGGGCCGCTGCCTGCTCGGCCAGCGCCCCCTGCCAGAGGCCCAGGCCCACCGACGGCACCTGAAAAATCTCAGCAATGCTGGCGGGCAGCAGATCGATGCGGTCGGCGGGGGTCGGGCAGAGCAGCAGGCCCCGCACCCAGCCCAGCAGGCGGCTGGAGATGGCCTCGTTTTCCTCGGCAAAGCGCAGCATGTCGGCCATCTTGGCCTCGAGGGTCTGGATGCGGCCACGCAGTGCCAGGGTCTGGCGCTCGATCAGGCTGATGGCGCCGCCCGTGGGGCCGTGGCGCAGTTCCAGCCCCTCAAGGAGTTCGGGCTGCCGAATGAAGACATCGGGGTGGGCCGACAGGATGCGCTCGAGCGCGGCACGATCGGCCTCGGACAGCGGCTGTGGGATGAGGGACTGGGTCATGAGGTCCGTTCAGAGCCCGAGGCGGTTCCAGCGCCCGGGGTAGCGCGCAGGGCTGCACGCAGGCGATCCAGGCTAAGACGGCCCTCAAAAACAGTCTGGGCGGGGCCCGCCAAAAATACCGAGTCCGTCGGGCGGCCCGACCAGCGAACCTGCAGGGTGCCCCCGCGGGCCTCGACGGTGACCGGGGAGGCCAGCCGGCCGGTGGCGATGCCTGCCACCACGGCAGCACAGGCCCCGGTGCCGCAGGCCAGGGTCTCGCCGCTGCCGCGCTCGAAGACCCGCAGGCGGATGCGGTGTTGATCCACAACCTCGGCCAGGCCAACGTTGACCGACTCGGGCAGCCGGGGGTGGGCCTGAAGCCAGGCGCCCACATCGGCCAGGTGCGGGCTCTCCACGGGGCCGAAGGCCACCAGGTGGGGGTTGCCCATCGAGACGGGAAAGAAGCGCTCGAGCCCCGCGGCCTGGGCCAGGCCGGCGGGATCCTCGGGGGCATAGAGGCCCTGGCCATCGGCAGCGAGGCCCGCCACATCCATGGGCAGGGCGGATGGGTCCAGGCGCGGGGGTCCGAGATCCACCTCCAGAATTCCCGACTCCAGCCGACGGGGGTAGATGACCCCCGAGGCGGTCTCCACCGCGATGACTGGGCCCTGGGCCAGCCCCCGCTCGAAGACGAACTGGGCAAAGCACCGCGCACCATTGCCGCACTGGGCCACCTCGTGCCCATCGGCATTGAAGATCCGGTAGCGAAAGTCGACGCCGAGCCGGTCGGAGTTTTCGAGCAGCAACACCTGATCTGCCCCCACCCCGTAGCGGCGATCGCAGAGCCAGCGCATGCCCTCCGGGCTCATGAGCTCGGGGGGCAGGGGCGTGCGGGCATCGAACACCACGAAGTCGTTGCCCGCCCCATGCATTTTGAAAAATTCGACCATGGCCGAATTATGGGCGCTGCCGATAGACGCTGGGTGCCCCGTCGGGGCGGGTCTTGAAGCGGCGGTGGGTCCAGAGGTATTGGCTGGGCGACTCGCGCACCCGATCTTCAATGAACGCGTTCATGCGCCGAGCCCCCTCCTCCACCGGCTCGTCGGGCAGGTGCTGCCAGGCGGGATAGAAGCGGCCCTCGTAGCCGTCGGGGGTCAGCCGGGTCACCAGGGGCAGGACATAAGCACCCGTGCGCTGGGCAAGCCGCACCACGCTCGTCACTGTGGCGGCCTCCTGATCGAAGAACGGAACGAACACCGCGTCGCGGGGGCCCAGGTCCATGTCGGGGAGGAAATAAATGGGCGTGTGGCGCATCAGCGCTCGCACCAGCTTGGTCATGCCCTCTTGGCGGGAGACCAGCAGGGGCTGGTTGAATCGCGAGCGGCCCGAGAGCATGAAGCGATTGAGGCGTGGGCTGGACTGCAGCGAGTACATCGTTGCCATCCGATGCAGGGCCTGGAGCCGCAGGCCGCCCGCGTCGAGGCCCATGAAGTGGGGGGCCAGCACGATGAGGGGCTTGTCCTTCAGGGCATCGAAGGTCTCCATGCCCAGCAGCCGAACCCGCGCCTCCACCTGCTTGCGCGGGGCGGTCCAGAGGAAGAAGCGATCGACGAGGGCCTGGCCATACTCCCGGAAGTGGGCCCGGGCAATCTCGGCGCGCTCGGTCTTGCTCAGGTGGGGAAAGCAGAGGTCGAGGTTGCGTCGGCAGATGCGCCGGCGGCTGGCCGCCAGGGCGTGCGCCACGCTGCCCAGGGCACTGCCAAAGGCCCGCTGCATTGGCCACGGCGTCCGGGCCAGCGCATGGCCCAGCAGCAGGCCGAGGCCGATGAGCGCCTCGCGCAGGTGAAAGCCAAGGGTGGTGGGTGCGGGCATGGGCAGTGTGGGGGTGTTGGCCAAGAGGCCAGCGCAAAGGCTACACTTTAATGATTCGCCGATTTAATTCGACAACTTGCGGGGCGAATTGCGCAGACATGCGCAGTACAAATACCGCTAAAGCGTTTGCCGGTGATGGTTATCCAGCTGCAGGCCCGCTTCGTCGATCAACCCTTTCGTCGATCCACCTGGAGACCACCATGAACCGCGAACCCTTTTTCTTCACCTCCGAATCCGTGTCTGAAGGCCATCCCGACAAGGTGGCCGACCAGATCTCCGATGCCATCCTCGACGCCATCCTGACCCAGGACCCGACCTCGCGGGTTGCGGCCGAGACCCTCTGCAACACAGGCCTGGTGGTCTTGGCGGGTGAGATCACCACCCGCGCCAACGTTGACTACATCGAGGTGGCCCGCGGCACGCTGCAGCGCATCGGCTACAACAACGCCGACTTCGGCATCGACCACAAGAGCTGCGCCGTGCTGGTGGCCTACGACAAGCAGAGCCCCGACATTGCCCAGGGCGTTGACCGCGCCCACGACGACGGCCTGGACCAGGGTGCCGGCGACCAGGGAATCATGTTTGGCTATGCCTGCACCGAGACCTCGAGCCTGATGCCGGCAGCCATCCACCTCTCCCACCGAATCGTGGAGCGCCAGTCGCTGCTGCGCCGAGATGGCCGCCTGCCTTGGCTGCGCCCCGACGCCAAGTCCCAGGTCACCCTGCGCTATGAGAATGGCCGCCCGGTGGCCATCGACACGGTGGTGCTCTCCACCCAGCACGCACCAGACATCGGCCTGGAGGCTCTGCGCGAGGCGGTCATCGAAGAGATCATCAAGCCGGTTCTGCCAGCCGACCTGGTCAAGGGCGACATCAAGTACTTCGTGAACCCCACCGGACGATTCGTGATCGGTGGCCCCCAGGGCGACTGCGGCCTGACCGGGCGCAAGATCATCGTCGACACCTACGGCGGTGCTGCGCCCCACGGCGGTGGCGCATTCTCGGGCAAAGACCCCTCGAAGGTCGACCGCTCGGCGGCCTACGCCGCACGCTACGTGGCCAAAAACATCGTGGCGGCCGGGCTGGCGGAGCGCGCGCTCATCCAGGTCTCCTACGCCATCGGTGTGGCCAAGCCCACCTCCATCATGGTCGACACCCAGGGCACGGGCAAGGTCTCCGACGCCAAGCTCTCGGCAGCGGTGGCCCAGGTCTTCGATCTGCGGCCCAAGGGCATTGTGAAAATGCTCAATCTCTTGCGCCCGATCTACGGCAAAACCGCAGCCTACGGCCACTTTGGCCGTGAGGAGCCGGAGTTCTCGTGGGAAGCTACCGACAAGGTTGAGGCGCTCAAAGCCGCACTTTCCTGATACCCTCCGCGTTCTTCGAGGAGCGTTGCAAGGCTCCTCGGGCTGCGCACTCGCGCAGCCCCGGGGCTCCAGGCTCGAAGACGGTTGTTTTGCAACGGCGCTCGCGATCCCCCACTCGTCATCAGTCCACTTGAAACGAAAGGAGCGCGACATGAGCGCCGTTCTAGATTCCAAAACCAACGTCACCCCCATCGGCCACGATTTTGTGGTGGCCGACCTCTCTCTGGCCGACTGGGGCCGCAAAGAGATCCGCATCGCCGAGACCGAGATGCCTGGCCTCATGGCCATCCGCGAGGAGTTCGCCCCCTCGCAGCCCCTGAAGGGCGCCCGCATCACCGGTTCGCTGCACATGACCATCCAGACCGCGGTGCTGGTGGAGACCCTGCAGGCCCTGGGCGCATCGGTGCGCTGGGCCTCCTGCAACATCTTCTCCACCCAGGACCACGCCGCTGCAGCCCTCGTGGCCAAGGGCACGCCCGTGTTCGCCTACAAAGGCGAGTCGCTGGCCGACTACTGGGAATACACCCACCGCATCTTCGACTTCGGACCTGCGGGCAGCCAGGGCGAAGGCCCCAACATGATTCTCGACGACGGCGGCGATGCCACACTCCTGATGCATCTGGGCCAGCGCGCCGAGAAAGACATCTCCGTGCTTGCCAATCCCGGCAGCGAGGAAGAGGTCTGCCTCTTCAACTCCATCAAGGCCAAGCTCGCCCAAGACCCAACCTGGTACACCCGCAAGGCCGCCGAGATCATCGGTGTGACCGAGGAGACCACGACCGGCGTGCTGCGCCTCAATGAAATGTCCGCCAAGGGCACGCTGCAGTTCCGCGCCATCAACGTCAACGACTCGGTCACCAAGTCCAAGTTCGACAACCTCTATGGCTGCCGCGAGTCGCTGGTCGACGCCATCAAGCGCGCCACCGACGTCATGATTGCGGGCAAAGTCGCTGTGGTCGCCGGCTATGGCGATGTGGGCAAGGGCTCTGCCCAGGCCCTGCGCGCCCTCTCGGCCCAGGTCTGGGTGACCGAGATCGACCCGATCAACGCCCTGCAGGCCGCCATGGAAGGCTACAAGGTGGTGACCATGGAATATGCCGCCGACAAGGCCGACATCTTCGTGACCGCCACGGGCAACAAGAATGTGATCCGCTATGAGCACATGGCCGCCATGAAGGACGAGGCCATCGTCTGCAACATCGGCCACTTCGACAACGAGATCGACGTGGTCTCGCTCGAGAAGCTTCAGTGGGACGAAATCAAGCCCCAGGTGGACCACATCACCTTCCCCGACGGCAAGAAGATCACCCTGCTGGCCAAGGGCCGACTCGTGAATCTGGGCTGCGCCACCGGCCACCCCAGCTTCGTGATGAGCTCGTCGTTTGCCAACCAGACCATCGCGCAGATCGAGCTCTTCACCAAGCCCGAGGCGTATGAGTCGGGCAAGGTCTATGTGCTGCCCAAGCACCTCGACGAAAAGGTTGCACGCCTGCACCTGAAGAAGGTCGGTGCCATGCTGACCGAGCTCTCCGACGAGCAGGCGGCCTACATCGGTGTGGCAAAGGAAGGCCCCTACAAGGCCGACACCTACCGCTACTAAGGCAACCCCGCAATCCAACCTCGGCCGCGCCATGTCTTCGTTCCTCGAGCCCGCCCAGGCGGACATCAGCTTTGAGTTTTTTCCGCCCAAGTCCGCCGAGGCGGCCGAGGCCCTGAAGACCACCGCCGAGCAGCTGGCGGTGGCGGGGCCGGCCTATGTGTCGGTCACCTACGGCGCTGGGGGGTCGACCCGCAGCGGAACCCAGGGTGCCGTCGAGCAGATGCTGGGGCTCTTCGGCGACGTGGCGCCCCACGTCTCGTGCATTGGGGCAGACCTCGATGAGCTGCGCGAACTCTTGGCGGGCTATCGGCGCCAGGGTGTGCGCCGGCTGGTGGCGCTGCGTGGCGACCTGCCCTCGGGCTTCGGCGCCCCAGGGCCCCTGCGCTATGCCGCCGACCTGGTTCGCTTCATCCGAGAAGAATTCGACGACGCCTTCCACATCGAGGTGGCCGCCTATCCCGAGGGCCATCCGCAGGCACGCAGCCTCCAAGACGACCTCACCCACTTTGTCGAGAAGATGCGGGCTGGAGCCCACGGCGCCATCACCCAATACTTCTTCAACACCGACGCCTATTTCCGCTTCATCGACGAGGCCTATGCCCGGGGGGTGCACCAGCCCATCGTGCCGGGCATCATGCCGATCACCAACCACACCCAGCTGGCGCGCTTTTCCGACGCCTGCGGCGCCGAGATTCCCCGCTGGATTCGCAGCCGCCTCGAGGGCTACGGCGACGACCTCGCCTCCATCCGGGCCTTTGGGCACGAGGTGGTCGTCGACCTGGTGGATCAGCTCTTGACTGCCGGGGCCCCCGGCGTGCACTTCTACACGATGAATCGGGCCGAGCCCACCCTGGCCCTGCTGCGCGATCTGGTTGGCCGCAAGGGCCTGGCGCTCAACTCCGCCCCGGGCTTCGCCAGCCCCGTTCACTGACCCAGGCATCGCAGCACAGGTCGTGGGGCTCGCCGATTCGGCGATCGATCTCCGCGAATCCAAAGCTCACCCCCACCAGCCGAGGGCGACGCGCCGGAACATGGCCCGGCTGGGCCATGACCGCGGCCAGGGTTCGGTCGTAATAGCCCTTTCCAGCGCCCAGCCGTGCGCCCGCAGGATCAATGCCAATGCACGGCAAGACCCAGACCTCGGGCACGGCCTCGTGGCCCGCCTCGGGCACGGGCAGGCCCATGAGGTCCTGCAGCATGGCCGCACCCGGCTTCCACGACCGAAAGACCATCGGGCCCTCGCGCTGCGTGACCACGGGCAGCATCAGGTGCATGCCCCGGGCATGCCAGGCGCGCCAGAGGCCCATGAGGTCGGGCTCTCCCTTCCAGGGGAGGAACACGCCCACCCGATCCCAGTTGTCGTGGATGGCGTGGGCCGAGAGCAGGTCGGCGATGGTGCGCTCGGCCAAATCTCGCTCGGCCGCCAGCATCATCTGCCGGCGCCGGAGCAGGTAGCGGCGCCATTCGGACTTGTTCCCATCGGCGGGCGGTGGATCAATCTGGTCGGACAAGGTGGTCATGGACAGCGGCTCCCGGTATCGTTGGGGCATGCGTCTGCGCCCCCTCATTGCCTGCTGTCTGATTCTGCTCTCGATTGCGCCAGCCCACGCTCAGGAGAATCCATTCCTTGATTCCCCAGTCGCGGCACCCGAGGCCCTGTTGGGCGAGGCCCTCATGCCTTCGGCGCAGCGCGCCTTTCAGCAGGGCAACACCGCGGCACTGGAGCGCATCCGCGGCGAACTGCAGGAAAGCCCCCTGCGCATCTGGGTGGACCACTGGCTGCTGCGGCTCGAGCTGCAGTCCGACACCAGCACCGACCTCACGCGCAAACTCGCTGCCTTCGACAAGGCCTGGGGCCCGCACCCCCTCGCGCGGCGAAACTGGGCCCTCTGGGCCGAGGCCCAACTGCGCAGCCGCCTGGAGTCTGGCAAGCCCATCGACGATGTCCTCGGCCGGCTGGATCCGGCCGTCGAGAGCACCGCGCTCCGCTGTGCCCGCGCAGCGCCCTCCGACCAGGCCACCCTCGAGGCGGGGCTCTCCGACCGAATCTGCCGGGATCTCCTGGTCCAACGCAGCACCGGCTGGAGCCTGAGCGCCGACGAGCGTACCCGGCTCGCCCGAAGCCTTGCCTTTGCCCGGCAGACCAAATCCGCCATCGACCTCTGGTCGGCGGCCCCGGCGGGCGGTCCAGGCCTCACCGGCTCCGAAGAGCGATTCCTCGGCTGGCTGGCCGAACTCTCCAAAAGCCTGAAGGAGGCTGAGCGCCTGCACCAGCGGGGCCTGAGACTCTCGCCCGAGCAATCCAAGGCGGCCGAGTTCGCCCTCGGAGCCCGGGGGTGGCTGCGCTCCGACGCCGATGCATCGCGCCGGATCCGCCGTCATCTGGCCCAGGCGTCCACCATGCCCGCCGAGCTGGTGGAATCTGCAGCCCGACAGATGCTGCGCGACAACGCTGCCGACGAGGTCCTGCGCCTGATTTCGGCCATGCCCGCCCGCATGCAGGCCGACGAGCCATGGCGCTATTGGCGCGCCCGCATCGGCATGCACAAGGCCGCTGCCCGAGGCGAGAGCACCGACCCCTTCAAGGAAGAACTCTCCGCCCTCAGTTCCGGCCTGAGTTTTTATTCGGTGCTGGCGGCCGAGTCGCTCGGGCGAAACTCCGAGGTGGAAGTGCTGGCTGCACCCGCCCCCGCCGGCAAGGCCAAACCCAGGGCCCTCACCGCCGAGCTCAAGGCCCTGCGCAAAGACCCCTCCGTTCGGCGCGCTCTGGCCATGGCGCGGGTGGGACTGCGGTCGGAATCGGCCATCGAGTGGCGGGGGGTGATCGAAAACCGCACCGATGCCGAGTTGGTCGCCTTGGCCACACTTGCCATGGCAGCCCAGGCGCCCGACCGGGCCGTGATTGCTGCTGCCCGAAGCGACGACCCTGCCGCTAGCCGGCTGCGCTTTCCCACGCCCTTCGGCGGCCCCCTGCGCGAGGCACTCGAGGCCCTCAATCCCCAGCACATTGGTCCCGCCTGGGTCTACGGCATTGTTCGGCAGGAGTCGCGATTCCTGGTCGATGTGAAGTCCTCGGCCAATGCGCAGGGGCTCATGCAGCTCATCCCGCCCACAGCCCGAGCCACCGCCCGCAAGGCGGGCCTGGGACGATTCCAGCTCGCCGACCTGGCCGACCCTGGCACCAACCTGCGCCTGGGCACCCACTACCTTGAAGAACTGGCGCGGCGCTTCGAGGGCAACCGCGTGCTGGCCACCGCCGGCTACAACGCGGGCCCCCACCGGAGCATCACCTGGCGTGCCCGGCTGTCGGAGCCCGTCGACGGCGCAGCGTTTGTCGAATCCATCCCATTCAAAGAAACGCGGGACTACGTGAAGGCCGTCTCGCTCAATGCCGTGGTCTACGAGCGGCTGTTGTCGGGCGCCACATCCACCCGAACACCGCTCACCCAGTGGCTTGGCGAGATTTCCCCTGGACCAGCTGGGGGTGGCAGCGAGATCGCCGACAGCAGCGACTAACTCCTGCGGGGCCGCCGCTCCGCTATCCTGCGGGGCCATCGGCCTCGACCCATTTCCTCACAGAGTCTCTATGCAAACCACCCCCGTACAAACCACCCTCATCGGCGGCACCGGCATGATCGGCCGTGCCTTGGCTGCGCGGCTCGTGAGCGAGGCCCAGGGCCGAGCCGGCGCAGTGCGTGTCCTCGTGCGTCGCCGCGCCAAGGCCCATGCACTGCTCACCCTGCCCGGCATCGAGATCGTGGAGGTCGACCTGCGCGACGAGCACGCCCTCGAGCAGGCCATCGCCGGCTCCGGGGCCGTGGTCAACCTGGTCGGGGTGCTCCAGAGCAGCAGCGGGAGGCCCTGGGGCAAGGAGTTCGACGAGGCCCACGTCAAGCTGCCCGCGAGGATCGGCAAGGCCATGCTGCGTGCTGGCGTTCGACGCCTGGTGCACATCGGGGCGCTCGGGGTCTCGGAGCAGGCACCATCGATGTACCTGCGCTCCAAGGCCGCGGGCGAGGCATCGCTGCGGGGGCTGCGCGAACTTCAGCTCACGGTGCTGCGTCCCTCGGTGGTCTTTGGCCCCGAGGACCAATTCACGCGGCTCTTTGCTCGGCTCATGGCCATCGCCCCCATCATGCCCCTGGCCACGCCGCACGCGCAGTTCCAGCCCGTGGCCATCCACGATGTGGTCACCGCCATCGTCTCCTGCCTGCGCAAGCCCGAGACCATCGGCAAGACCTACGAACTCGCAGGCCCCGAGGTGCTCACGCTCTATGAAATCGTTCATTGGGTCGGCATTTACAGCGGACATCCCCGGCCAATCCTGCCGCTGCCCGATGCCCTCTCCTGGCTGCAGGCCGTGATCATGGAAATGCTCCCGGGAACCCCCCTGATGTCGCGCGACAACCTGGCGTCGGCCAGCGTCCCCAACATCGCTCAGGCCCCCTTGGCCCCCGAGCTCGGCATTGGCGAGCCCACGAGCCTCCATGCCCTGGGCCCCAACTACCTGGGCGGCGATACCCCTCGGGACCGCCTGCTCGAGCGTCGGCGCACCAGCCGAAAGCATCGCAGCAGCCTCTAGCATCATGGCGGGCGTCGACGAAGCCCTGAAGTCCATCGCGCCGTGTGCAGACGACCCCCTGCACCAACGCCTGGGCAAGGCCGCGGCGATCTACTGCGTGGGCGGTGCCGTGCGCGATGTGCTGCTGGGCGCGATGGCCGACCCCACTCACAGCACCACCCACAGCCCCACCCACAGCCCCACCCACAGCCCTACCCACAGCCCTACCCACAGCCCTACCCACAGCCCCGCCGAACACGACCGCGATTACCTGGTGGTGGGCAGCAGCCCCGAGGCCATGGTGGCGGCGGGGTTCCGGCCTGTGGGCAAAGACTTTCCCGTCTTTCTGCACCCCCAGACCCACGACGAATACGCGCTGGCCCGCACGGAGCGCAAATCGGGTCGGGGCTACCACGGCTTTGTCTTTCTGGCGGGGCCCGAGGTCACACTCGAAGAGGACCTGCAGCGGCGCGACCTGACCATCAACGCCATGGCCGTGGATGTGGAGGGCCGCCTGCACGATCCCCGCGGTGGCCTGCACGATCTGCGCGCCGGCCTGCTGCGGCATGTATCGCCCGCATTCCAAGAAGACCCGGTGCGGCTGCTGCGCCTGGCGCGGTTCGCCGCGCGTTGGCCCCGTTTTTCCGTGGCAGCCGAGACCGAGGCCCTGGGCCAACGGATGGTGGCCGAGGGAGAGGCCGAGGCCCTGGTGGGCGAGCGGGTCTGGCAGGAGCTCGCCCGCGGGCTGATGGCTGCGAAGCCCTCGCGCATGGTGGGCCTGCTGGTCTCGCTGGGCGCCTGGGGGCCTGCCACCCGTGGGCTGCAGCCGCCGTCCACCCGCATCCTCGAGGAGGTCGATGGGCTGGCCACTCAGGCCACGGAGGTCGGGATTCGGGCAGGCCTGCTGTTTTCAGAGTCGCCACCGCCCCTGGGGCTCCCCGGCCTTCCCCGCGAGGTCCACGACTGGCATCGGCTGCTCCAGCCCGCCCAGCGCGAACGCGCCATGGCCGACGGCAGTGGGCGCTGGGACAGCAATGCACTGCTGGCCTGGATGTCGGAGGCGGACCTCTTTCGTCGGGCCGAGCGGCTCATGCCTCTGGGCTCGCTCCATCGCCCCCCACTTCCCGAGGCCCTCTGTCGCGCGCTTCAGGCCATCGCGGAGCGGCCGATGGGGGATGTGGCCCAGGCGGCATCTCGGCTGGGTCAGCCGGTGCCCGAGGCCATTCGGGCTCGGCGTCTGGCACTGATCGACGACGCACTGCCGCGCTCGGGAATTTCCGCCTAGGTTTCGGTGTTCGCCGACCGGGCCGCCAGGACCAGAAACGACTGGCCCATGCCCGTATCGCCCAACAGGGTCTGCAGCCCGGCCAGCGCCTGCCATCGGCCCCGCTCGTCCGGCGCTGTCTGCCCATCGTCGGCAGCCTCGGCAAACCAGCGGCTCTGCACCAGATCGAGCACCCCGCCCTCGAGCAGGTAGGCCGCCTGGGTCTTGAGCGAAAGGTCGAGGGCCAGCTCCGCCATGGGGGCAGCAAGGTCGGTGAAGTTCACATGGGCAGTGATGTCGACCTCGCCCGGTGCGGCCACGATCTCCGCCCAGTCGTCGATGCGGCGGTGCTGGCGATGGCCAGCCAGGGTCCCCCGCGCGCGATCCGGGTGGTCGAGCTCGGGCTCCTCATAGCCATAGTCGATCAGCAGCAGCGAGCCGCCCCCGGCCACCACGGACTCGGCCAGGGTGCGTCCCCAGGGGGCCAGGGCCGGGCAGATCTCCAGCCGATGTCCCGGAGCCCAGGGATAGCCGCGCCACTCGGCCGCCTCGGCGCGCCGGGCGACCTCCTGCGCCAGTGCCGGTGGGGCAGGCCGGGCGGACCACTCGAGCTGCCCGTGTTCGCCGGTGTCTGCGTCCGCAGCAGCGGGAAGAAGACGGAGGCCCCACTCCAGGACTTCGTGGGCGCCGGTGGGGCTGCGGCCCGACCATTCCATGAGGCGCACCGGCAGCGCGTCGGCCACCTCGTTGGCCACGATGAGCCCCCGGTGAGCCACTGGAATGCGGTCGATCCAGGAAATGCGGCCCAGCAGATCTGCGGCCTCGGCGGCATGGAGGACCCGGCCCAGCCGATGGGCGATGTGGCCGCGCTGGCGCTCGATCAGGGCGGGGCTGGTCTCCAGGATTTGGTAAGCGCGGGGGGCGCCGCCCGCCCGATGGGCCTCCAGCAAAAGATCGGCGGCCAGGTCGCCACGCCCGGCGCCCAATTCCAAGATGCCATCGGCACCGCGCACCGCAGGCTCCCTCTGAACGATGGCCGCCGCCAGCCATGGGCCCAGCATGGGGGCGGTGATGAAATCACCGCTGGCACCGAAAGGGTCCTCCACCCGGCTGTAGTAGCCATGGGTCGGATGGCTCAAGGCCAGGGCCATGAACTGATCGAAGGGCAGCCAGCCCCCGCACTCGGCGGCCCGCTGGATCAGGGCGTTCATCAACATGCGGGCAGGGTATCAAAGCTAAACTCTCGGGATGTCCACCCCCGCCCCGCCCCGAGCGCGCCCCACAGCGCTGATCACTGGCGCCGCCCGCAGGCTCGGCAGCGATATCGCCTGCGCCCTGGGCGCTGCCGGCTGGCGGGTTGCCGTGCACTTTCACCACTCGCGGGCCGAGGCCGAGGCCCTGGTTTCGCGCCTTGAGCAGCAGGGTGTCTCTGCGCAGTGCTTTGGCCTGGACCTCGCCCGCCTCAGCGCCGATTCGGCAGCCGCCTTCCTGGGCGATGTGGAGGCAGCGCTGGGGCCCGTGGGGCTCCTCGTCAACAGCGCTTCGCGCTTTGACTACGACACCCCCACCCAGATCACCGCCGAGGCCGTGGCGGCCCACATGGCCACCAACCTCACCGCGCCCCTGCTGCTGACCCAGGCCCTGCACGCGCGGGTGCGGCAGAGCCATCGGCCTGTGGCTGTGGCCATCCACCTTTTGGACCAGAAGCTCGACAACCCCAATCCCGACTTCTTCTCCTACACCCTCTCCAAAGCCGCCCTGGCCGAGGCGGTTCGGCTGCAGGCCATGGCCATGGCCCCCGCGCTTCGGGTCTTGGCGGTCTCTCCGGGCATCACCCTGCCCTCGGCCGATCAGACCGAGGCGGAATTCCTGGAGGCCCACCGACAGACCCCACTGGGCCAGTCGAGCACCGCCGACGAGGTCGCCCAGGCCGTGGTCTGGCTCGCCGATGCCCGCGCCATCACGGGCACCCGCCTGCTGGTCGACGGCGGCCAGCACCTCCACCCCATTGCCCGAGACATCATGTTTTTAAGCCGAGAGACCGCATGAGCCTGCTGCTGGATCCACGACTGCAGGGTTGCCGTCGCATCTTCATCGAAGACCTCGCCATCGAGGCCTCCATTGGCTTTCACGACTTCGAGCTCGTCCAGCGGCAGAGGATTCTGGTGGGCATTGAGGTCTTCATTCGCGCGCAGCACTCCACCTCAGGCCGCGACGACGTGGCCGATGTGTTGAACTACGACGAGCTGCGCGAGGGCATCATTCGCATCGCGCAGCGCGAGCACTTCAATCTGCAAGAGACCCTGCTCGATGAGGTCCTGCGCTTTTGCCTCGGATTCCCAAGCATCGTGATGGCGATCGGCCGGACCCAGAAGCCCGATGTGTATCCCGACTGCAAGACCGTGGGCATCGAGAGCATGCTCTGGCGCGAGGACTTCGCGTGAGCGCTGCGGCGTCGTCGGGAATCGTCCACGTGCCGCTCGAGGGACTGCTCTCGAGCCGCCGGCAGTTGCGCAACGAGACCGAGATCAACAAGCTCTCCAAGCGGCTGCACCGTCAGGTGGGCGAGGCCATCTCCGACTTCGAGATGATTGGCGAGGGCGACCGAGTCATGGTCTGCCTGTCGGGCGGCAAGGACAGCTACGGCCTGCTCGACATCTTGCTCTCGTTGCAGGCTCGAGCGCCGATCCGATTCGAGCTGATCGCGGTGAATCTCGATCAGGGCCATCCCGGCTTCCCCGTGGACACCATCCCCGACTACTGCCGCAGCCGGGGCGTGGACTTTCACATCGAGCGCCAAGACACCTACAGCATCGTCAAGCGCGTGATCCCCGAGGGCAAGACGATGTGCTCGCTCTGCTCGCGCCTGCGGCGCGGCACCCTCTATCGGGTCGCCAAGGAGCTGGGGGCCACCAAGATTGCCCTGGGCCACCACCGCGACGACATTCTTCAGACCTTCTTTCTCAATCTGTTTTTTGGGGGCAGCCTGAAGGCGATGCCACCGCGACTGACCAGCGACGATGGTCAACACACGGTGATCCGGCCGCTGGCTTATGTGGAAGAAGATGACCTGGCCGCCTGGTCCCAGCATCGCCAGTTCCCCATCATTCCCTGCGACCTCTGCGGCTCGCAGGAGAACCTGCAGCGTCAGCAGGCCAAGCGCATGCTGCAGTCCTGGCAGAAAGATCACCCTGGGCGGGTGGAGTCGATTTTCAACGCGCTGGCCAACGTCAAGCCGAGCCACCTGCTCGACCGCGGCCTGCACAACTTTCTCGAATCCCGCGACGACGGGGAGGACGACCTCTGATGGGCATGCCCTCGGCCGTGCGCTTTTTCAAGATCTTCGGGGTGCTCTGGCGCGAGGGCATCGACCAGCTGGTGCTCGAAGGTGCCGCCAGCCACGGCCTGGGCGGGCGTGTCATCCGGGTGCTCTTGGCGGTGCTGGGTGCGGGGCGTCGCCACACCGATCCTCGGGGGCTGCGCATTCGTCGCGCATTGGAAGATCTGGGTCCCATTTTTGTGAAGTTTGGCCAGGTCCTCTCGACCCGGCGCGACCTTCTGCCCCCCGACATCATCGACGAGCTCACCCTACTGCAAGACCGGGTGCCGCCGTTTCCCTCGGCGGTCGCGCGACAGACCATCGAGCGGGCCTTTGGCAAATCCATCGAGGATCTCTTCGAGAGCTTTGAGACCGATCCTGTGGCCAGCGCATCGATTGCCCAGGTGCACTTTGCGCGCATGAAGGATGGGCGCGATGTGGCCGTGAAGGTGCTGCGTCCCGGCATGGCCGAGGTCATCACCCAGGACTTGGGGCTGATGGCATTTCTCGCCCGCATGGTCGAGTTGGTCTCGGCCGATGGCCGACGGCTCAAGCCCCGCGAGGTGGTGGCCGAGTTCGACAACTACCTTCACGACGAGCTCGACCTCGTGCGCGAGGCCGCCAACGGCGCCCAGCTGCGGCGCAACTTCCGCGACACCGACCTGCTGCACATCCCGGAGATGATCTGGAACTACTGCCACAACGAGGTCATCGTGATGGAGCGGGTCTATGGCATCCCGATCAATCAGATCGAGCGGCTGGTCTCCGAGGGCATGGACCTCCAACAGCTCAGCCGCGATGGCGTGGAGATCTTCTTCACCCAGGTCTTTCGCGACGGCTATTTCCATGCCGACATGCATCCTGGAAACATCCTTGTGTCCGACCGTGGGCCCAATCGGGGGCGCTACATCGCCCTGGACTTCGGCATCGTGGGCACCCTCTCGGAATACGACAAGAACTATCTCGCACAGAACTTCCTCGCCTTCTTTCGGCGGGACTACCGGCGGGTGGCGGAGCTGCATGTGGAGTCGGGATGGGCGCCGGCCGACACCCGGGTGGACTCCCTCGAGGCGGCGATCCGCGGGGTCTGCGAGCCCTTCTTCGACCGACCGCTGAAAGAAATTTCCTTGGGCCAGGTGCTGCTTCGGCTCTTTCAGGCCTCGCGGCGCTTCAACGTGGAGATTCAGCCGCAGCTAGTGCTGCTGCAGAAAACGCTTCTCAATGTGGAAGGCCTGGGACGACAGCTCGATCCCGATCTTGATCTCTGGGTGACCGCCAAGCCATTTCTGGAGCGCTGGATGCAGGAGCAGGTGGGACTGCGTGCGGTGATCGACCAGACCCGGATCGAGGCCGAGCGTTGGGCGCGGCTGTTTCCCCAGTTTCCACGGCTGGCCGCCGATGCCCTGCGGGGGCTGGCCCGCCCCCAAGACAACCACAGCAGCCTGCAGCTCGCCCGCCTGGTGGCCGAGACGCGCAAGCTGCGGCGGCTGGTGACATTTGTCGGAGGGCTGCTGGCGGCCCTCCTGCTTTTTGGCATTCTTGAACTCTCGCAGGGTCCGACCGGCTTTTGGATTCGCGGGCCCTTCCTCTAACCCTCCCTTTCCGTTCTCCTGCCCCCATGCTGCTCACCCTCATTGCCATCTACCTGGTGGTGTCCGTGGCCATCGGTCTCTATGCCGCCCGCTCCGTGACCACCACCCGGGAGTACATCACCGCCGGCCGCAGCCTGTCCTTTCCCATGGTGTTGGCCATGGTGTTTGCCACCTGGTTCGGCGCCGAGACCGTGCTGGGCATTTCGGCCACCTTCCTGGAGGAGGGCTTCCGCGGCCTGATCTCTGACCCGCTGGGCGCCTCGCTCTGCCTCGTGCTCTTTGGCCTGGTGTTTGCGCGCCCGCTCTATCGCCGCAATCTGCTCACGCTCGGCGACTTCTTCCACGACCGCTACAGCCGGCCGATCGAGCGCAGCATTTCGTTTTGCATCGTGGTCTCTTACCTTGGCTGGGTGGCCGCGCAGGTCTCCGCCCTGGGGCTGGTCTTCAATGTGCTCTCGGATGGCGTGATCTCCCGGGATGTGGGGGTCCTGATCGGTGCCGGTGTGGTGCTCGCCTACACGCTGGTGGGCGGCATGGCCTCGGTGGCTGCCACCACGGCGCTGCAGATGGTGGTCATCATCGTGGGCCTGCTGATCGTGGCCGGCCTGGCCGGCGAGCAGGCCGGCGGCCTGGTGCCGGTGGTGGAGCGTGCCGCAGCCGAGGGCAAATTCGAGTGGCTGCCCACCCTCGACCTCGTGGACATCCTCGGCTGGATTGCCGCTTTGGTGACCATGGCCCTGGGCTCCATCCCTCAGCAAGACGTGTTTCAGCGGGTCAATGCCTCGGTGAACGAACGCACCGCCGTCTGGGCCACCACCCTCGGGGGCGTGTCGTACTTCTTCTTTGCCGCCGTGCCGCTCTATCTGGCGTATGCCGTGAGCATCAGCCATCCCGAGCTCACCGCGCAGCTCATGGCCGAGGACTCCCAGCTCGTGCTGCCAACGATCGTGGCCAACACCATGCCCACCTGGCTCCAGGTGGTGTTCTTCGGCGCCCTGCTCTCGGTGATCATGAGCACGGCCTCCGGCACCCTGCTGGCCCCCTCGGTCACCTTTGCCGAAAACATCGTGAAGTCCACCATCCCCACGCTCACCGATCGACAGCTGCTGCTGATCACCCGACTCACCGTCTTTGGCTTCACGCTCCTGGTGGTGGCCTACACCCTCTTTAGCAATGCGAGCATCCACGCCATGGTCGAGAGCGCCTACCGCATCACCCTGGCGGGTGCCTTTGTGCCGCTGGTGGCGGGCCTCTTCTGGCGGCGTGCCAACACGCCGGGTGCAGCGCTTGCCCTGGGCATGGGCCTGACCAGCTGGATCTCCCTGGAAGTCGTGGGCGTGGAGCTCATTGCCGAGCCCCACCTGGTGGGACTCTTGTTCAGTGCCGTGGGCATGGTGGCGGGCAGCCTCATGTTTGGCCGCACCGCCCACGAGCGCAAGGGCGCCCTCGCATGAGCAAGACCCACCAGGCCGAGCGTCTTGATGCCGTGGTGGTCCTCGCTGCGGGCAAGGGCAGCCGAATGAAATCGGACCTGCCCAAGGTGCTCCACCCCATCGGCGGACGGCCGATGCTGCACCATGTGCTGGAGACGGCCGTGGCACTGTCGCCCCAGCGCATCGTGTGTGTGGTGGGCCATGGCGCCGACCGGGTGCAGGCCAGCGCCGAGGCATGCATCGCTGCACATTCCGCCACAGGCCTGCGCTTTGCGCTGCAAGATCCCCCCCAGGGCACCGGCCACGCCATGCAGTGCGCTTTGTCGGTCATGGCCGACGGCCAGCCCGAAGGGCTCTGCCTCGTGCTCTATGGCGACGTGCCACTGATTCGGGCCGAGACTCTGCGCAAGCTCTTGTCGGCGGCGGCCGGTGCGCATGGGTTTGCCCTGCTCACCGCCGAGCTCGCCGACCCCCGGGGCTATGGCCGCATCGTGCGCGATGCCCAGGGGCAGATCTTGGGATGCGTCGAGGAGAAAGACGCCAGTGCCGATCAACGCAACATTCGCGAGGTGAACACCGGATTCATGGTGCTGCCGAAGGCGCAGATGGGCCCCATGCTCGCACGCCTGAGCAACGACAACGCCCAGGGCGAGTACTACCTCACCGACTTGGTTGCCATGGCCCATGCCCAAGGCACACCCATGGTCGGGGTGGCGGTGTCCGACTTCTCCGAGACGCTCGGCGTCAACAGCCAATCGCAGCGGGCCGACCTCGAGCGCCGCTTCCAGGCCCTGCAGGCCGAGGCCCTCATGGCCGAGGGCGTGTCGCTGGCCGACCCTGGGCGCATCGATGTGCGTGGCCAGCTCCTCTGCGGCCGGGATGTGCACGTCGATGTGGGCTGCGTCTTCGAGGGACGTGTGGTCCTGGGCGACGGCGTGCGCATTGGCCCGCATTGCGTTCTGGTGGATGTGGAGGTTCAGGCGGGTGCGCGCATCGAGGCCTTCAGCCACCTTCAGAAGGCGGTCGTGGGTCCCCAGGCGGTGGTGGGGCCCTACGCGCGGCTTCGCCCCGGCACCGTGTTGGGCGAGGGGTCCCATGTGGGCAACTTCACCGAACTCAAGGCCACGGAGCTCGGTGCGCACAGCAAGGCGAACCACCTCAGTTATCTGGGCGACGCGACCATCGGCGCCCACGTGAACGTCGGTGCCGGCACCATCACCTGCAACTACGACGGGGCCAACAAGCACCGAACCATCATTGAAGACGGGGCCTTCATCGGCTCGGACAGCCAGCTGGTGGCGCCCGTGACCGTGCACGCCGGGGCGACCATCGGTGCGGGCACCACACTCACCAGCGACGCCCCTGCCGATCAGCTCACCCTCTCGCGCAGCCGACAGACCAGCATCGCCCGCTGGAAGCGCCCCAAGAAGGTCTCCCACTAACTGGGGCCACCGCTCCGTCATTCCCTCGATCTTTTTTCAATCCCCACCCACTCGCCCAGGACATCAGCATGTGCGGCATCGTTGCAGCCCTTTCCCACCACGATGTGGTGCCCTTCCTCATTGAAGGCCTGCGCCGACTGGAATACCGCGGCTATGACTCGGCGGGCCTGGCCACCCTCACGGGCCAACACCTGCAGCGCTTTCGGGCTGTGGGTCGGGTCAAGGAGCTGGAGGAAGCATCGGCCGGCCATGCCGCCCCACTGGGAATTGCCCACACCCGCTGGGCAACCCATGGGGCCGTCACCCAGGACAACGCCCACCCGCATCGGAGCGAGCGCGACGGACGCTCGGTCTGTGTGGTGCACAACGGCATCATCGAGAATCACGCCGAACTGCGCGAGGCCCTGCGCGAGCGGGGCTATGTCTTTGCCTCGCAGACCGACACCGAGGTCGTGGCCCACCTGGTGCACGAGGCGCGGGGTCGCACCGCCTCCTTGGCCGAGGCAGTGCGCATGGCGCGCGCTCAGCTCCGCGGGGCCTACGCCCTGGGCATTGTGTGCAGCGACGACCCTCGGACCCTCGTGGTGGCCCGGCAGGCCGCGCCCCTCATGCTGGGGCTCACCGCCCATCAGCAGAGCGTGTTTGTGGCCTCCGATGCCTCGGCCCTGGTGTCTCAGACCCAGACCCTCGTCTACCTCGAAGACGGGGATCAGGCCGTCATCACCCAGGTCTCGGAGTCCTCGCCCGTGGTGGTGCGCATCGAAGACATGCAGGGTGCAGCCCTGGTGCGCGAATCGACCACCACCAGCCTGACGCACGACGATGTGGACCTCGGCCCCTACGCCCATTACATGCAGAAGGAGATGGCCGAACAGCCCGGCGCTGTGGCTGCCACCCTCGAGACGGTGGTGGGCGCCGGCAGCCTCGCCCCAGGACTCTTCGGCAGCGAGGCCGAAGGCCTGTTCCCTCAGGTGCAGCGCGTGCTCATCCTGGCTTGCGGCACCAGCTACCACTCGGGCCTGGTGGCCCGGTACTGGCTCGAGGACATTGCCGGCCTGCCCACCTCGGTCGAGATCGCCAGCGAGTATCGCTATCGAAAGAGTGTGGCCGAACCCGGCACGCTGGTGATCACCATTTCCCAGTCGGGCGAGACCGCCGATACGCTCGCGGCCTTGGAGCACGCCAAGGCGCAGGGCCAGCAGCTCACCCTCTCGATCTGCAATGTGCCCGAGAGCAGCCTCATTCGGGCCTCGCGGCTGCGCTTTCTCACCCGGGCAGGTCCAGAAATTGGTGTGGCCTCCACCAAGGCCTTCACCACCCAACTCGCGGCGCTCTATCTGCTCACCTTGGTCTTGGCCAAGGTGCGCGGGGTGCTCAGTCCGGGGGCCGAGGCCGAGGCCATTCAATCCCTGCGCCATCTGCCCGCCGCCTTGGCCTCCGTGCTCACCGCCGAGCCCGAGTTCCAGGCCTGGGCAGCCGAATTTGTCGAGAAGGAGCATGCCCTCTTTCTGGGGCGCGGCATCCACTCGCCCATCGCGATGGAGGGCGCCCTGAAGCTCAAGGAGATCTCCTACATCCACGCCGAGGCCTATGCGGCCGGCGAGTTGAAGCACGGGCCCCTGGCGCTGGTCGATGCAAATATGCCGATCGTAGCCGTGGCCCCCAACGACCAGCTTGCCGAGAAACTGCGCAGCAATCTGGAGGAGGTGCGCGCCCGCGGTGGCGTGCTGTATGTGGTGGCCGATCAGGGCGCGGGCATCGAGCCCAGCGATGGCGTTCGGGTCATCGAGCTGGGCGACCACGCCGGCGCGCTCTCTCCCATCCTGCATGTGGTGCCATTGCAGATGCTTGCCTATCACGTGGCCCTGGCCCGGGGGCATGATGTGGACAAGCCCCGCAACCTCGCCAAGAGCGTGACGGTGGAGTAAGAGTCCACTTTGCGACGCACGCACAAACCATGAAAATCGGCGAACTCTCTCAGCGCACAGGGCTAGCACCCTCGACGATTCGCTTCTATGAGGCCAAAGGCTTGCTTCCCGCAGCCCACCGGCAGCCCAACGGCTATCGCGACTATCCCGAGTCATCGCTGGCGATGCTTTCCATCATTGCCAACGCCCAAGCCACCGGATTTTCACTCGAGGAGATCAAATCTCTTCTCCCCGCCGGCGGCTTGTCCAGCTGGGACCACAGCCGACTAATGCAAGCGCTGCACGAGAAGCTTCAAGAGTTGGAGGCCATGCACTTGAAGCTCAAGAAGAGCAAGCGCGACCTCCAAGCACTCATCGCGCTGATTGAGGCCAAGCCAGCGGCGATGGATTGTGGAGACAACGCGCGGCGCGTCATGGATGTTCTGGGCATGGAAGTACGCCGGGGTTCGGCTTGACCTTGAACTTAACTTGAAGGTCAAACTGGGGGCTTCCCAGCATCGGAGGCCAACACCATGTCATCAACCCGCGTTGTTTCAAGCTGTATCTTGCTCATTTCCAGCATCGCTGTAGGCATTGGATTGCCCGCTGAAGCGCAACCGCCTCAGAGTTCGGCCCTGCCCTCCAGGACCACAATGATAGAGATTGCTGGACATCCTGTGCCGATACCCAGCGGCGCACTGTACGACCGCTATCGATCCAACACGCCACTGGAAACGATCGCTTCCGAACACCCGAAATTGAATCTCGATTGGTTTCGGACAATTCAACGCGAACTCGTACACATTGGCTTTGACACCTATTCGCCTAACTTTTACTACAAGTCGAATCGTATCTCGGCCCTGTACACCGCTGACATTGATCAGCTGAGAGCACACATGCCACCAGCCGTGCGCGAGGTCTCGCCCCCGTTGCAGGTATGGCCCGGGCGTGGTCTTGTCGTCCTCACTGCCTATGACTACGAGGTCTGCGACAACGATCCCTATCGAGAGCTCGCCATCTCGGTGGTCACAGCAAGACCCGGTGGTTGGAATTTGGGACCGATCAGCCTCATGGTTCAGGCGCTCCGAGGTGATTTTTGGGGTTATGTCTATCAGCTGCCCGTGGACACCGAGCTGGCTCGGGTCCGAGGGGTCGTGGGGTACAACCTGCCCAAATGGCTCACGAGAATCGAGCGACTCTCCCGACCAGACACCGTGGTCTTTCAAGCCACGGATGCCAAAACTGGAGTGCCAGATCTAACTTTGACGGGTACGCGGATCTCCGAGGTCTCATCAGCCCCCAAGCTCGTGACCACGCGGTTTTCAAACCTGAACGCTTCTGGGTCTCTCACCGAGGGGCATGCAGTGTCGCACCAGTTACTGCATGCCACCAGCACCCGATCCGACATGTTCAAAGTAACGCTAGGCCAGGGACCCATGTCCGATCTGCTGCGCCGATTCGATCTCGGAATGCTGATCCGATATGAGTATGTGCCGGAGTTTCAGAGCGTGCTCTATGCGCCAACACCGCTGCCCTCGCCCTAGATCGCAGCATCCGCCCGGGTTCGGCGCGCCCATGTCCGATAGGCGCGCGTGCGCAGCAGCGTATCGAGCTGTTGCACCACCAAGGCCCAAACGGGAGCGACCTGCGGGTTGGCCCCCCGACCGACACTCAGGCGGTGCAGGCAGTGCTTAACCATCGCCATGTAGGCCAAGGATGCAAGGACCTTGTTTTTCAGAGTGATGGCTCGAAGCATCGGCGCGCGTTGATCGCCCGCCCTCCAGGCCTTGGGCAGATCAGGGTCGATGGCCAACGCGGTGGCGATGCCCACCATGGAAATTCCGCTGGCCAGCACCGCCTCGACCACGGGTGCCCGGCGAATGCCGCCCGTCACCATGATGGGCATGGTGGCCACCGAGGCGATGTCTTTCGCAAACTCCAGAAAGTAGGCCTCGCGGGCCAGGGTTCGTCCATCGCGGGCCTCGCCGTGCATGGCCGGCGCCTCGTAGCTCCCGCCCGAGAGCTCGATGAGATCAACACCCAGAGGATTGAGCATCTCGACCACCCGCTGAGCATCCTCTTGGCTGAAGCCACCGCGCTGGAAATCGGCCGAATTGATCTTCACAGAGACGGAGAATCCGGGAGCCACAGCAGCCCGAATGCCAGCCACGATCTCGAGGAGGAGCCGTGCACGATTCTCGCGCGATCCGCCCCAGGAATCCTTGCGGTGGTTGGTGAGAGGCGATAAGAACTGGCTCAGCAGATATCCATGGGCAGCATGGATCTGCACACCATCAAAGCCAAACCGCTCTGCCAGGACCGCGGTCCGAACGAAGCGGCGACGCACCTCGTCGATGTCTGCCTCGGTCATGGGCCGAGGCTCGCGAAACTGCTTGGAAAAGGCCCCCAGTTGCATTGGTACTGAGGATGGCGCCACCGTGTCCTGCTGCAGCGCAGCCGGCATCTGGCGGCCCGGATGGTTGATCTGCATCCACACTCGTCCGCCACCAGACTTGGCTGCGGCAGACCAGGCACGAAAACGATCGGCATGGCGCTCACCTTGCAACACGACCCCACCGGGCCCGGTCATGGCGCGCCCATCGACCATGACATTGCCAGTGAGCAGCAGGCCTGCACCACCCTCCGCCCAACGGCGATAGAGCCGAATGAGTCGATCGGACGGTGCGTGATTGGCATCGGCCATGTTCTCTTCCATGGCGGCCTTGGCGATGCGATTCGGGAGGGTGCCGCCATTGGGGAGCACCAGTGGATGAAAGGCTTGCATAAATCTCTCCGGTCGTTGGATGTGACGACTTTAAGATTCAAGTGAACTTGAGGGTCAAGCCCTCTGAGGGCTCATCACTGCACCCCCCAACGCTCCCGATACTCGGCCACGGCGCCGGAGAACTTCTGGATTTCGGGGTCCTGCGTCTGAGCCATGAGGGCCATCAGACCTTGCAGGGTGGCCACGGCCACCACGGGAATGCCGTAGCGCTGCTCCACAGCCTGCACCGCCGAGAGGGCCGAGCCATCGCCACCACGCTCCTGGCGGTCGAGCGCGATCAGCACCCCTGCGGGCTGTGCACCGGCAGCGTGGATCATCTCCACCGACTCGCCCACCGAGGTCCCGGCCGAAATCACATCGTCGAGAATCAAGACCCGACCCTGCAGCGGGGCGCCCACCAGCACACCCCCCTCGCCGTGGTCCTTCTTTTCCTTGCGGTTGTAGGCCAGGGGCAGGTCATGGCCACGCTGAGCGCAGGCCATGGCGGTGGCGGTCACCAGCGGAATGCCCTTGTAGGCCGGGCCGAACAGGACATCCACCGGACCCAGGCGTCCGTCGGCCTGGGCTTCCAGCAGGGCCTGGGCATAGAAATCCGCCAGGCGAAGCATCTGGGCGCCGGTCTGAAAGAGCCCGGTGTTGAAGAAGTAGGGCGACTGTCGGCCTGCCTTGGTCGTGAATTCGCCAAACCGCAGTACCCCACAGGTGTGGGCAAACTGTAGAAATTGCTGTTGAAGGTCCATGGTGCGCATGATGCCGCAAGGCGTTGGAGCATCGGAATCGTCTATCGTCGCGGGATGAGCCTCTCCGACATCCTTGCCTTCTTCGAAGCCCTTGGCCCCTGGGGCATGCTTGCCTGCGCCTTCGTGGCGGCCACGCTGCTGCCGGTGCAGTCCGAGGCGGTGCTGGTGGGGATGATTGCTGCGGGCGGCCACCGGGTGGAGATCCTGGTGCTGGCAGCCTCAGTCGGCAATGCGGCGGGGGCCGTGGTCAACTGGGCCATTGGCCGTTATTTGGGGAAGTACCGTGGCCATCCCCGATTCCCGGTGAAGGAGGCCACCCTGCAAAAGGCCGAGTCCTATTACCAGCGCATCGGCCCCTGGGCCCTGCTGTTTTCTTGGGCGCCCATTGTGGGCGACCCCATCACCATGATCGCGGGCTTTCTGCGCGAGCGCATTGGCCGCTTCATCGTGCTGGTGTTCATTGGCAAATCGGCCCGCTATGTGGTGGTGGCAGCGGGAGCCCTGGCCGTGGGTGTCTAGGAGCGCAGCGACTGACGATATGCCAGCGGCGATCGGCCCGTCCAGCGCGAGAAGGCTCGGGTGAAGGCGCTCTGCTGGGAGTAGCCGAGCAGCAATGCCACCTCTGCAATCGAGAGGCCCGGGTCGGCCAGGTACTGCCGCGCGAGCTGCTCTCGGGTGTTGTCCACCAGCTCTTGCCAGGTCATGCCACTGTCGGCAAGTCGGCGCTGCAGGGTGCGCGAGGACTGGTGCAGCCGCTTGGCCATCTTCTCGATCGAGACCTCGCCATCGGGCAGCATCTTCACGAGCAGCTGCTGAACCGCGCCATCGAAGGCATTGGGATCGGGCAGTGCCGTGAGGAGCGCTTCGGCCTGCTGGTCCAGCAGGGCCCGCAGGCCCGCATCGCGCCGAGGCATGTGGGTGCCGAGATAAGACATGGGAAAGCGCAGACGGCTGTGGGTGTCGCCAAAGCTGACGGTGCAGCCCAGGTAGGACTCGCAGACCGCGCGACGCTCGGGCGACCCCAGATGGGTGAAGCTGATGCTTCGCGTTGCCGGAGCATTGTCGAGCTGTCGACGCAGAAACGTGATCAGTGCGGCGATCGCCAGCTCGTCGGCGATGATGCTGCTGCCCTCGATGGGCGTCCAGCGAATCTCCACATCCAGGCCGCGCACGCTCACATCGGCCAGCTCAGTGCCCAGAATCAGGCGCTGGTATCGCTGATAGACCGCCAGCGCCTCGCCCAGGGTGTCGCTCGCCATGGCCAGATAGCCCAGCACGCCCAGGTGGCGCGGCTGCACCAGCTTGCCGATCGAGATGCCCAGCGCCGGCTCCTCGGGGCGCAGCCGCTGCGCCTCATCGAGCACCGAGACCCACTGGGCAATCGGCACCTGCTCATCGGGTGCCCAGCTGGCCAGACGGGCACGGATGTGCGGTGCGGCCAGCTGCTCCTGATCGAGCCAATCGGCCAGCATCTGGGTCCAGACTCCGGGGTATGACACGCGGCGCATGTCGTGAAAAGTAAACGACCCGGCAGAGAATGTCTACTTTGTGTCGCTCAGTTGTTTCGCTGAACGGGTGGGCTCGGGGCGTAGTCGACCACGACCGGGGCATGGTCGCTGAAGCGTTGGGCACGATAGACCTCGGCCCGCTGGGCCCGCTCCGCCACGGCGGGGGCAGCAAGGTGGTAGTCGATGCGCCAGCCCACATTGTTGGCCCGCGCCTGGCCCCGCTGACTCCACCAGGTGTAGCACTCCTCGGTGGCTGTGGGGTGCAGCCGCCGGTAGACATCCACCAGCCCAGGACCGGCTGGCGCACCGCCCAGCAGTTCGCTCATCCAGGACCGCTCCTCGGGCAGGAAGCCAGAGTTCTTCAGGTTGCCCTTCCAGTTCTTCAGGTCGATTTCTTGGTGGGCGATGTTCACATCCCCCAGAAGCAGCAGGTCCCGGGTCGCCACTAGGGATCGAAGGTGGGGCCCCACCAGCGCCAGAAACCGAAACTTGGCCTCCTGCCGCTCCGGACTCGAGGACCCGCTCGGAAAATAAGCACTCACCACCGACCAGGGTCGGCCGCCGGGCGCATCAAAAACCATCTCCACCCAACGGCCCTCGGCGTCGAACTCCGCCGCCGCCCGGTGGGTGCTGGCATCGTTGGTGCCCACCGAATGGAGCGAGGCCGACAGGCCGACGAGCAGTTCGGCTGGCGCATGCCGGCTGTAGAGGCCCACGCCCGAGTAGCCCTTCTTTTCGGCGTGGGCAAAGGCGCCGCGCAGGGGGGCGCTGCCCCCGGAGCCTGGACCTACGGTGTCGAAGCGGCCATCGATCACATCGGCCTGGGCCTTGGTCTCTTGCACCGCGATGAAGTCGGCCTGCTGGCCCGCCGCCCACTCAAAGAACCCCTTGTCGGCAGCGGAGCGGATGCCATTCAGGTTGGCAGTGATGACCCTCATTGGGCGGCCGGGCGCCGTGGGTCGGGCGGGAGTTGGTTGGAGGGTCTGCCGATGGCACGGGCATAGAGCGGCAAGACCTGCGGCAGGGCCTGCTCGATGGTCTCGATGCGCGTGCTGCCCGAGGGGTGGGTCGAGAGGAATTCGAGCGGGGCCTGGCCACCGGCTGCCTGCATCTTCTGCCACAGGACCACCGCCGCCCGGGGGTCGTAGCCGGCACGGGCAGCAATGTCGAGGCCGACGAGGTCGGCATCGGTCTCATCGCCCCGCGAGAACTTGAGCGACAACATCTGGGAGCCCATGCCCAGCAGCTGATCTCCCGCCTGGCCCAGCCCAAGGATGGACGACAGCACCGTGGCGCCGAGCTCGGTGGCCGCGGCCTTGCCCATTTGCTCGCGGCTGTGCTCGCGCAGGGCGTGGGCCATTTCGTGGCCCATGATCATCGCGAGCTCATCTTCGGTGAGCCGAAGCTTGTCGATGATGCCGGTGTAGACCGCCATCTTTCCGCCGGGCATGCAAAAGGCATTGATCTGGTCGCTCTTGAGCACCACCGCCTCCCAACGCCAGCCCTTGGCCGCCGGATTCCATGCCGTGGCATGGGGCAGCAGGCGCTGGGTGATGGCCTGGACCCGCCGCGACTGCGGGTGGTCGGGCGGCAGCAGCTCGCCCTTGCGATCGGCCTGCGATTTCAGCTGTGTGAACTGCTGCGCGGCGGCGGCCTCGAGCTGGGCAGCCGGCACCAGGCCACGGAAGGCAGAGCCGCCCTCGACCGCCACGCCATCGGCCGGGCGCGGGGCCTGACCCTGAACGCAGGCCGCCAACAAAACGGGCATGCTGAGAAGCAACAGAAATCTCCATGCACTGAACATCATGTCCACTCCCTTCAATCAGTCCGTCAAGCATACCGAGACCAACACGGCCGCACCGGCAGTGCCCCGAGTGCTGCTGATGACAACCCTGGTGCTCGGCTTTGCCAGCGGGCTGCCCCTCGCCCTCTCGGGGGGGACCCTGCAGGCCTGGCTCACGGTGGAAGGAGTCGATCTGCGCACGCTGGGATGGCTCACGCTCTTGGGCCTGCCCTACACCTACAAGTTCGCCTGGGCCCCGCTGCTCGATCGATTCGCCCTGCCGGGTCGCCGCGCGGGGCGCCGGCGCGGCTGGATGGTGGCGCTGCAGTGTCTGATGGCGGCCATCCTCTGGGGCATGTCGATGGGCACGCCCCAGGCCTCGGGCGAGGGCCTGGCCCTGCTGGCGGTTCTGGGGGCATCGCTGGTGGTGGCCTCGGCGAGCTTCGATGTGGTCTTCGACGCCTGGCGGGCCGAGTCCCTGCGACCCGAGCAGCGCGGCCTGGGGGCCGCCTGGTCGGTGATCGGCTATCGGCTGGCGATGCTGACCTCGGGGGGGCTGGCCCTGATGGTGGCCGACCTCTACCTCGGCTTTGCCGGGGTCTACCAGGCGATGGCGATCTTCTGCCTGCTGCTGGGAATGGCGGCTGCCTTCGCCCCCGAGCCCCAGCAAACGCCGGCACCGCGTTCCGTGGCCGAGGCCGTGGTCGAGCCATTCCGCGAGTTCTTCTCGCGCCGAGCTGCCCTGCTGCTGCTCCTGACCATCGTGCTCTACAAGCTCGGCGATGCCTTTGCGGGCAGCCTATCCACGGCCTTCCTCATCCGCGGCGCTGGCTTCACGGCCGCCGAGGTCGGTGCGGTGAACAAGGGCGTGGGGCTTGCAGCAACCCTGGCGGGTGGCCTCGCGGGCGGCTGGCTGCTGGCGCGCCTGGGCCTCTGGCGGTCCCTCATGACCTTCGGGGTCCTGCAGGCGATCACCAACCTGGGCTTCTGGTGGATTGCGGCCAGCGCCGCCCCCAGCCTGAGCCAGATGACTGCGGTGGTGCTCATGGAGAACATCGCCGGTGGCATGGGCACGGCCGCCTTCGTTGCCCTGCTCATGACCCTCTGCGACCTTCGCTACACGGCCACCCAGTTCGCCCTGCTCTCGGCACTCGCCTCGGTGGGCCGCGTCTGGGTGGGCCCTGCGGCGGGCGAGCTGGCCACCATCTACGGCTGGCCCGACTTCTTCCTGGGCAGCTTTGTGGCCGCCCTGCCTGGCCTGGTGCTCATGGCTGTGCTGCGATCGCGGCTCGAAGGGCATCGGTCGCGGCCTGCGGATTGACCTTGCCCTGAGACCGCTTCATCACCTGGCCCACGAGGGCATTGAGGGCCTTGTCTTTGCCCCCCCGGACCTCCTCGACCATATTGGGGTTGGCCGCGATGACCTCGGCGACCAGCGCCGAAATGAATCCCGTGTCTTGAATCTGGCGCAGGCCCCGCGCATCGATCACGGCATCCACGGTGCCGCCCACCGACTCCGACCACAGCACGGCGAAGACCTCCTTGGCGGTCTTGCTGCTGAGTGTCCCGTCTTGCGTGCGCTTGGCCAGCATGGCGAGCTGGGCAGGCCCCACCGGTGCAGCCTCGAGCTCCAGCGATGAGCGATTCAATGCCTGGGCAAGCTCGCCCATGATCAGGTTGGCCACCGGCTTGGCCAGGGCACGGCGCTCGCCCTGCGCCAAGGAATCCATGGCCTGCTGAAAATAATCTGCGGTGGACCGGTCGGTGGTCAGTGCGGCGGCATCGGCCTCCGAGAGCCCCAGGGCCTCCTGCATCTCGCGCCGAAGCACCCCCGGCAGGATCGGCATGGTGGCCCGCACTTGCGCAATCCAGTCGGCCGAGACCCAGAGGGGTGGAAGATCGGGATCCGGGAAGTAGCGATAGTCCATCGCATCTTCTTTGCTGCGCATGGCGCGGGTCTCATCTCGGTCGGGATCGAAGAGGCGGGTCTCTTGGACAATGCGTCCGCCCTCCTCAAGGATGGCCACCTGCCGGGCCGCCTCGACTTGAATGGCCCGCTCCAGGAACCGAAAGGAGTTGAGGTTTTTGATCTCGCAGCGCGTGCCGAAGGCGGCCTGGCCTGCGGGCCGCACCGACACGTTGGCATCGACCCGGAAAGAGCCCTCTTGCAGATTGCCATCGCAAATGCCGATCCAACGCACCAGGCCATGCAGGGCCTTGGCATAGGCCACGGCCTCGGCCGCTGAGCGCATCACCGGCTCGGTCACAATTTCGAGCAGCGGAGTGCCCGCACGATTGAGATCAATGCCCGAGCAGCCCCGGGGCAGCGCATCCAGGCCCTCGTGCACCGACTTGCCCGCGTCCTCCTCGAGGTGCGCGCGCGTGAGCTGGACCGAGAGGGTCCGACCATCGGGCAGCACTGCGAGCAAGTGGCCGCCTTGCACGATCGGATCGTCCATCTGCGAGATTTGGTAGCCCTTGGGCAGGTCGGGATAGAAGTAGTTCTTGCGCGCAAACACCGAGCGCTCAGAGATCTCCGCCCCAATGGCCAGGCCGAACCGTATCGCGCACTCCACCGCAGCGCGGTTGGGCACCGGCAGCACGCCCGGCAGGGCCATGTCGATGGGGTGGGCCTGCGTGTTGGGCTCCGCACCGAAGGCGGTGGAGGCCGGCGAAAAAATCTTGGACCGCGTCTGGAGCTGAACATGCGTCTCCAGGCCGATCACCACTTCCCATGCGCTCATGCGGAGGCCTCCGGGGTGAGCAGATGCCAGTCGGTGGCCAGCTGAAGCCGGTGTGCGACCGACAGCAGGCGGGCCTCTTCGAAGGCGGGCGCGATGAGCTGCAGGCCCACCGGCATTGGGGAGCCGCCCCCCGCGGGAGTCGCCAGACCCGCCGGGACCGACATGGCGGGCAGGCCGGCCAGGCTCGCACCCAGGGTGTAGATGTCGGAGAGATAGTCGGCCAGAGGATTGGCCTGGGCGGCCGACTCGAGCTCGGCCGCGCGCGGGGCCACGGTGGGCGCCACCGGCCCCACGATCAGGTCGCAGGCCTCAAATGCCTGGGTGAAGTCTTGGCCCACCAGGCGCCGAACCTTCTGGGCCTGCAGCGTGTATGCATCGTAATAGCCATGGGAAAGCACAAAGGTGCCCACCAGGATGCGGCGCTGGACCTCGGGCCCGAAGCCCTCGCTGCGGCTGCGGGAGTAGAGCGACGCGAGGTCGTCGGCCTGCGCGGTGCGGTGGCCATAGCGCACCCCATCGAAGCGCGAAAGATTGCTGGAGGCCTCAGCCGGGGCAATGACGTAGTAGGCGGGGATCGACAGCTCGGTGCGCGGCAGCCGAATCGACACCCGGCGAGCACCCAGCGCCTCGAGGGCCTTGAGGGCCTCGTCCACACGGTGGGCAACGGCCGCATCGAGACCCGCCCCAAAGAACTCCTCGGGCACGCCCAGACGCAGGCCCTGCAGGGGCCGGCCCGCATCGGCGGCCAGGCCCTCCCATTCGAGCAGCGATGACGGCATGGCCAGCGCGCTGCTGGTCGCATCTTTGGGGTCGTGGCCACCCATGGCGGCCAGCATCCAGGCGCAGTCTAGGGCCGACTGGGCCATAGGACCCGCCTGATCGAGGCTCGATGCGTAGGCGATCATGCCGTAGCGCGAGACGCGGCCGTAGGTGGGCTTGAGACCGGTGATGCCGCAGTAGCTGGCCGGCTGACGCACCGAGCCGCCGGTGTCGGTGCCGGTGGCCGCGGGCACAATCCCCGCCGCCACGGCCGCGGCCGATCCCCCCGAGGAGCCCCCCGGCACGCGATCGCGGGCCCAAGGATTGAAGCAGGGGCCATAGGCGCAATTGAGGTTGCTCGAGCCCATGGCGAACTCATCGCAGCTGGCCTTGCCCACGGTGACCATGCCGGCAGCCTGCAGGCGACCCACCACCTCGGCATCGAAGGGGCTCATGTAGCCCTCGAGGATCTTGGAGCCGGCGGTGCTGGGCAGCCCCTGGGTGACAAACACATCCTTGTGGACCAGCGGCAGCCCGACGAGCGGGCCGGCCTCGCCGCGATCGAGGGCCGCCTGGGCAGCCTGCGCCTGGGCACGGGTGAGCTCGGGGTTGGTCCAGAGAACCGCATCGGGGGCCTGGGCCGCCCGCCGCAGCGACTCCTCGGCCAGCTCTGGGGCCGAAATCTCGCGCGCGTGCAGGGCCTTGGACAGGGCCTGCAGGCTGCGCATCGGAAAGGACGAGGGACTCATTCAACAACCCGCGGGACGAGAAAATAGCCTGCCGCCTGGGCGGGAGCGTTGGCCATGAGCGCCTCGCGGGCCGGCAGGGCCTGGGCCTCATCCGCCCGCAACGTGGCCTTGGCATCGTGGGGGTGGACCATGGGTGCCAGCCCCGCCACGGGTGCCTGCTGCAGGGAATTGACCCAGTCGAGCGTGGCCGAGAGCTTGGGCAGGAGCGAAGCCTCGTCGGCTTCGGAGAGTTCGAGCCGAGCGAGCTTGGCCAGGTGTTGGAGGTCTTTGGAGGTCAGCGTCACGGCGTGAGAACGTGGATAATGAACAGGGGGTTTCTTTTACACATCAATATTTCTCGGATTTTCTCATGCTCGGCTTTCTGCGCGGCTACTTCAGCCAAGACCTTGCCATCGACCTCGGCACTGCCAACACCCTGATCTATGCCCGAGGACGCGGCATTGTTCTGAGCGAACCCTCGGTGGTGGCCATTCGCCACGAGGGCGGGCCCGGGGGCAAGCGCACCATCGAGGCGGTGGGCACCAAGGCCAAGCAGATGCTGGGCCGGGTCCCGGGCAACATCGAGGCCGTGCGGCCAATGAAGGATGGCGTGATCGCCGACTTCACCGTCACCGAGCAGATGCTCAAGCTCTTCATCAAGATGGTTCACGAGAAGAAACTCTTCGCCCCCAGCCCCCGCGTGATCATCTGCGTGCCCTGCGGCTCCACCCAGGTCGAGCGTCGAGCCATCCGTGAGTCGGCGCTGTCTGCCGGTGCCAGCCAGGTCTACCTGATTGAAGAGCCGATGGCTGCGGCCATCGGCGCAGGCCTGCCCATCTCCGAGCCCTTCGGCTCGATGGTGGTCGACATCGGCGGCGGCACCAGCGAAATCGGTGTGGTCTCCCTCGGTGGTCTGGTCTACTCCAACTCCATCCGCGTGGGTGGCGACAAATTCGATGAAGCCATCGTGAACTACATCCGCCGCAACTACGGCATGCTCATCGGCGACCAAACCGCCGAGCAAATCAAAAAGCAGATCGGGTCGGCCTTTCCCGGCAGCGCGGTCAGCGAAATGGAAGTCCGCGGACGCAACCTCTCCGAAGGCATTCCCCGCACCTTCACGGTGTCGTCGAATGAAATCCTCGAGGCGCTCACCGACCCGATCAGCCAAATCGTTTTGGCCATCAAGAACGCGCTGGAGAACACCCCGCCCGAACTGGCCGCCGACATTGCCGAGCGCGGCATCGTCATCACCGGTGGTGGTGCATTGCTCAAAGACCTCGACCGACTGTTTGCCGAAGAGACCAGCCTGCCCGTCTATGTGGCCGAGAACCCCCTCGAGTGTGTGGTTCGCGGCTGCGGTGAGGCGATCGAGCGCATCGACGAACTCTCGAACGTCCTCTCCACCGAGTAGCCCCCTTGGCGCTGCACAAGGGCCCGCCGCCGCTCTTTGACCAAGGGCTCTCGGCCAGAGTCCGAGCGCTCATCGCCTCCGGCCTGGCCATCGGCCTGATGCAGGCCGATGTTGGTCTGGGTCTGGGCGCACCCATTCGTGCTGCCATCAGCACCGTCATGGCGCCGGCCTCCCAGGCGGTGCAACTTCCCGTCTCGGCATTTCAGGGCACCGCCCAGTGGTTTGAACAACGCGCCCAGCTCATCTCCGACCTGGAACAGACGCAGCGGCTCGAGACCCTCAATGCCCTCAACCTCCTCGAGGCCGACCGCCTGCGCGAGGACAACAACAATCTGCGCGGTCTGCTGGGGCTGCGGGCACAGCTGCCCTTGGCCACCGTGGCGGCCGAGGTCCGCTCTGCAGTGCTCGATCCCTTGGCACGGCGCGTGGTCCTCTCTGTGGGATCCAACGACGGCATTGCGGTGGGCAATCCGGTGATCAGCAGCGGGGGGGTGTTGGGGCAGATCAGCCGGGTCAGCCCACTCTCGAGCGAGGTGCGGCTGCTGATCGACGATGACTTCTCGGTGCCCGTGCGAATCCTGGGCTCCGACATTCAGGCCATCACCCTCGGCTCCGGGCGTGAGGACAACTTTGAACTGCGCTACGTCAACATCGAGGCCACCGTGCAGGCGGGCGACGTCATCGTGACCTCGGGCCTGGATGGAATCTATCCGCCCGGACTCCCGGTGGGCCAGGTCAGCCTGGTTCAGCCCTCGAGTGCCGGCCGCCCACCGAAGGTCGTGGCCCGTCCCTCGGCCTCGGTGGCCATGCAGCGCGAGGTGCTCGTGGTGCTCTCCAAAGCCGAGGGGCGCCGCTGATGGTCCGGCCCAGCCGTGCGTCGCTGGAGCGCACGCTCATCACTCTGCCCTCGCTCAGGGTCCGAGGGCTCACACTGGTTGTGGCCCTGCTGTTCAACCTGCTTCCCTGGCCCAATCCCGTGTGGGCACCCGATGTGCTGGGCGCGGCCATCGTTGCCTGGAACCTCCTGTCGCCCGGATCGGTGGGGCTTGCGCTGGCCTGGGTCCTGGGTCTGGCCATGGATGTGCAGCGGGGAACGCCGCTGGGCCTCTATGCCCTCAGCTACTGCCTGCTCTCCTTCGGGTCGATTGCCCTGCACCGACGCCTCACCGGCTTTTCGATGGGAGGCCGGATCGCCCACGTGGCCGGACTATTTGCCACGGTCTTGATCATCGCTATGTTCGCGCGGATGATCATGGATGGGCGCTGGTCACTGATGTTGGTCGTTGCCCAGACCGCGCTGGGCACCCTGCTCTGGGTGGTGCTGCGCACGGCCTTTTATCGACTGAGCCTGCGCCGCCGACGCACCCAGCGACTGCGCACCGAATCCATGACCCCATGAACGCCGATCTCAGCAACGCCCGCATTCGAATCTCGGTCGCCGCGATTCTGGTGCTGCTGGCCGCAGTGTTGCTGTCCCTGCGTCTCCTCTATCTGCAGGTCTGGTCCCACGACGAACTCGCCACCATGGCAGAGGACAACCGGGTGGCCTTGGTCCCCATCCAGGCCCCGCGGGGACGCATCTACGATCGCCACGGCGAGGTCCTGGCCCGCAACGACGCGGGCTTTGCCGCCGTCCTGGGCGACGACCACGTCAAGAACATCGATGCCCTGCTGGCCGAACTCACCCCGTTGCTGGAGCTGGGGCCGAGCGACCACCGGCGCATTCGCCGAAGCCTCGCCGACTCGCGGCGCAAGGATCCCGTGGTGGTCCGCTCCCGACTCACAGACCTCGAGGTGGCTCGCCTGGCGGCCCATCAGAATTCCCTGCCAGGCCTTCAGATCGTGCAGCGGTCGACCCGCGTCTACCCCTTTGGCGATGCGGCGAGCCATCTGCTCGGCCACATCGGGCGCATCTCGCAGTCCGACATCCAACGCCTGGATCGAGAGAGCCAGTCCGACCAGTACCAGGGCGTCAGCCACATCGGCAAGCTCGGCCTGGAGCGCAGCTACGAGGAGGCCCTGCGCGGGAAGCTGGGATATCAGCGGCTCGAAGTGACCGCCTCGGGGGATGTGATCCGGGAGCTGGGGGTCAAGCCCTCGCGCTCGGGCAAGAGTCTGACGCTCGCCATCGACTGGTCGCTGCAGCAGAAGATCGAGCGGGCATACGGCAGTCGGCGGGGGGCAGCGGTGGTCATGGATCCCCGCAACGGCGAGGTCTTGGCGTTTGTGTCGATGCCCAACTTCGACCCCAATCGATTCGTCGATGGCATCGACCCCGTGCTCTGGGAAAGCCTGAACAACTCCCCCGATGTCCCACTGTTCAATCGCGCGCTGCGCGGCATCTATCCCCCGGGGTCAACCTACAAGCCCTTCATGGCCCTGGCCGCGCTTGCCTCGGGGGAGCGCAAGCCCGAAGACACCATCTCCGACCCCGGCTACTTCATGCTGGGCAACCACAAGTTTCGCGACTCCCGGCCCGAGGGCCATGGGACGGTCGACCTCAAGAAGTCCATCGTGGTCTCCAGCGACACCTACTACTACAAGCTGGCCATCGACATGGGGGTCGACACGATCCACGACCATGTCTCGCCCTTTGGCTTTGGCCGCAAAACCGGCATCGACATGCTGGGTGAGGTCGACGGCATCCTGCCCTCCTCCGAGTGGAAGAAGAAACGCTTTGGCAAGGTCTGGCTCACCGGTGAGACCCCATCGATCGGCATCGGCCAAGGCTACAACTCCTTCAGCATCCTGCAGCTTGCCCGAGCCACGTCCGCACTGGCCAATGGCGGCAAGCTCTACAAGCCCCGCCTCGTTCGAAGCGTGCTCGACACCGAGACCGGCGAAGAGATCCCCACCCAGCCGCTGCTGGAGCGCGATCTGGAACTGCGCGAGGACTGGCTCGCCCTGGTGCGCGACGCCATGATTGAAGTCAATCAGAAGGGCACCGGCGCGCGCGTGTTTGCCGGGGCCACGTACTCGGTGGCCGGCAAAACTGGAACCTCCCAGGTCTTCACCGTGGGACAAAAAGAGCGTTACAACGCGGCCACCGTGGCTGAGCGGCTGCGCGACCACTCCCTCTACATCGCCTTTGCGCCCGCCGAGGCGCCCACTGTGGCGATGGCAGTGATCGTGGAAAACGGTGGCTTTGGTGCGGCTGCGGCTGCGCCCATCGCCCGAATTGCCCTCGATCACCTTCTGGTTCCAGCCAAGCCCAGCGCCCCATGAGCCGCGCTCCACTCCAGTTCAAAGAAGACCTCATTGGCCTGCGCGGCCTCTGGCGTCAACTCACCCAGGGACTCGATCGTCCACTGCTCATGATGCTGGGCGTTCTCTTTTTGCTGAGCCTGGTGGCCATCTTCAGCGCGAGCCACGACGAGCCGAGCCGACTGTTGGCCCATGTGCGCAATCTCGCCCTGGCTGCGCTCATTGCCCTGACCCTCGCGCAGTTTGGGGCTGGGCAGTTTCAAAAGATCGCCGTTCCGCTCTACACCTTGGGTGTGGTTCTGTTGTTCGCAGTGGAGGTGGCTGGCGACACGGCCAAGGGTGCCACGCGCTGGCTCGATCTCGGAGTCGCCCGCATCCAGCCCTCGGAGCTTCTGAAGATTGCGCTGCCCATGATGCTGGCCTGGATCATCCACCGCGCCGAGGGCCGCTTCAGTGCCAAGGTCTGGCTCGGCATTGGCGCTGCGGTCCTGGTGCCCATCGCCCTCATCCTCAAGCAGCCGGACCTGGGCACCGCCATCTTGGTGGCTGCCGCGGGCTTTTATGTCTTGGCGGTCTCCGGTCTGCCGCCTCGGCTCATGCTGGCAGGCCTCGTTCTCGGGCTCATCCCCATCCTCGGGCTCCTGATCTCGGGCGACGCTGCCTGTGGCGACGATGTGCATTGGCCCGGCTTTCACGACTACCAACGGCAGCGGGTCTGCACCCTGCTCGACCCGACCCGAGATCCCCTGGGCAAGGGCTTTCACATCATTCAGTCCACCATCGCTGTGGGCTCGGGCGGGGTCTTCGGCAAGGGGCTGCTGCAAGGCACTCAGACCCAGCTCGCCTTCATTCCCGAGCGCGAGACCGACTTCATTTTCTCGGGCTTCGCCGAGGAATTTGGGTTTCTTGGCGCGGCGGTGCTGATCTCGGTGTATGTGGCGCTCACCCTGCGAGGCCTGTGGATTGCGGTGGGAGCACCAACCATCTTTGGTCGGCTCTTGGCGGCCAGCCTATCGCTCACCATCTTCACCTACACCTTCGTCAACCTGGGCATGGTCACGGGCATCCTCCCGGTGGTGGGCGTACCCCTGCCCTTCGTGTCGTATGGGGGCAGTGCCATGGTGACCCTGGGGGTCGGGCTGGGCATCCTCCTCAGCGTGGCCCGGGATCGATCCCGCGTGACCCAAGGCTTTTCTCTGCAGAGGTAGGCGCATGCCCGTGTCCTTTCCCGCCCAAATCGCGCAGGTGCTGCTGGCTGGCTTCGACCGCCACTACCGGCTCTTTCGCTACAACGCCCAGCAGGCGAAGACCTGCTTCGAGGCGGGGAACTTCCACGGCATCCGACGCCTGGCCGCTGAGCGCATCGATTTCTACGACCAGCGCGTGGCCGAGGCCTGCGCCCGCCTGACCGAGGAGTTCGGCGAGACCAATCTGCGCGACTCCGAGCTCTGGCAGGAGGTCAAGCGCGCCTTCATCATCCTGCTCACCGACCATCGGCAGCCCGAGCTTGCCGAGACCTTCTTCAATTCGGTCACGACGCGGCTGCTCGACAAGGCCTACTTCCGCAACGAGATTCTTTTTGTGCGGCCTGCGGTGGCCACCGACTATCTCGATGCGACACCGCCCTCGTGGCGGGTCTACTACCCGCTGGCCCGGGGCCTCAAATCCTGTCTGCGGCAGATGCTCATCGATCTGGGCTTTGCCTGCCCCTGGGAAGATGTCTCGCGCGATCTGCGCAATCTGATGCTCGCGGCCATCCGAGATCTGCCGCGCCCCTTCAAGGCCAACCCCGACCTTCAGATCCATGTGCTGCGGTCTTTGTTTTATCGCAACAAGGGCGCCTACATCATCGGCCGGATCATGAACGACGGCGAGCCCATGGGCTTTGCGGCCCCAGTGCTGCGCAACCGTCGGGGCCAGATCTTCATCGACACCCTCATCTTCGACGTCGAACAGATCTCGGTGCTGTTCTCGTTTTCGCGCGCCTACTTCATGGTGGACATGGCGGTGCCCTCGGCCTATGTGCAGTTCCTGCGCAGCATCATGCCCAACAAGCCCAAGAGCGAGCTCTACACCATGCTGGGGCTGCAAAAGCAGGGCAAGACCCTCTTCTACCGAGACTTCCTCCACCACCTCAAGCACTCGACCGACAAATTCATTCTCGCGCCGGGCATCAAGGGGCTGGTGATGCTGGTCTTCACCCTGCCGTCCTACCCCTATGTCTTCAAGATCATCAAGGACAAGCGATCCAAGGACGTGACCCGCGAGCACATCGCATCGAAGTATCAGCTGGTGAAGGTGCACGACCGTGCGGGCCGCATGGCCGACACCTGGGAGTATTCCGGCGTGGACTTTCCCCGCGATCGATTCGACGAGGAATTGATCCGCGAGATTCAGGAGTTTGCCCCCAGCATGATGACCATCTCGGGCAACACCATCATCATCCACCACGTCTACATTGAGCGTCGGATGGTGCCGCTGAACCTCTACCTGGAGCGCGCGACCGAGGCCGAGGTCGACCATGCCGTCAAGGAGTATGGCGACGCCATTCGCCAGCTCGTCGCGGCCAACATCTTCCCCGGCGACATGCTCTACAAGAACTTTGGCATGACCCGCCATGGCCGCGTGGTGTTCTATGACTACGACGAGATTCAATACCTGCACGAGTGCAACTTCCGACGCATCCCACCCCCCCGGACCCCCGAGGACGAGATGGCCAGCGAGCCCTGGTACACCGTCGGACCCAACGATGTGTTTCCCGAGGAGTTCGAGCAGTTCCTGCTGGGCCAGCCCCGCCTGCGCAAGCCCTTCATGAAGTACCACGCCGAGCTGCTCGATGCCGACTACTGGGCCTCCCAGCAACGGCGGATCCGCGAGGGACAGCTCGACGATGTCTACCCCTACCCCGAACTCCTGCGGTTTCGGCAGCGGAAAGACCTCTCCACCGGCGGCCACGACCATCGCTAGCCCGGGGGTTTATCCCCCTGGGAATCCCCTAAACTGAGGGGTTATGTCCGAGCCCACCCCCCCATTCCTTGTCCCGATCGAATCGCCCGCATTTGGCCCCCTGAGTGCCCGGCTGGCCACCGCCATCCTCATCATCGATGGGGCCATGGGCACCATGATTCAGCAGGAAGGCCTGGGCGAGGAGCATTACCGCGGCACCGCCGCAGCCCCCGATGGCACGCCCCCCACCCCGCTGGAGCCCGAGCTGGCGGCCGAACTCCAAAAGGCTTTGGCGGCGGGCATCGACGTCAAGGGCAACAACGAGCTTCTCTCGCTGGTCCACCCCCAGATCATCCAAAACATCCACGCCCGGTACTTCGAGGCGGGCGCCGACATCGTCGAGACCAACACCTTTGGTGCGACCTGGGTGGCCCAGGAGGACTATCGCCTGCCCGGCTTCGCCCGGGCCATGAATCTCGCCTCGGCGCGGATCGCCTGTGCAGCCCGCGACCAATACAGCACCCCCGAGAAGCCCCGGTTCGTGGCCGGTGCCCTGGGCCCAACCCCCCGCACCGCCAGCATCTCGCCCGATGTCAACGATCCCGGGGCGCGCAACATCACCTTCGACCAGCTCGCCCACGCCTATGCCGAGCAGGCCGAGGCCCTGCTCGATGGTGGGGTTGACCTGCTGTTGATCGAGACCATCTTCGACACGCTCAATGCCAAGGCGGCCATCTTTGCCCTGGAGAGCGTGTTCGAGCGGCGGGGCATGCGCTGGCCCGTCATGATTTCCGGCACGGTGACCGATGCCTCGGGGCGGGTGCTGTCGGGCCAGACGGTCGCTGCCTTCTGGAACAGCGTGCGCCATGCACGGCCCATCACCGTGGGCCTGAACTGTGCCCTGGGTGCCGCCCTCATGCGGCCCTACGTCGAAGAGCTGGCCCGCATCGCCGATGTCCCCCTGTGCATCTATCCCAACGCGGGCCTGCCCAACCCCATGGCCCCCACCGGCTTCGATGAAACACCGCCCATCACCTCGGGCTTCCTCAAAGAATTCGCCGAATCGGGCTGGGTCAATGTGGTGGGTGGATGCTGCGGCACCACCCCCGAGCACATCGCAGCCATCGCTCAGGCGGTGGAGGGCCGTCCCCCGCGCGCCGTGCCCGAGGCCCCCGTCCGCACTCGCCTCTCGGGCCTAGAGCCTTTCGAGATCGACGACTCCAGTTTTTTTGTCAATGTGGGCGAGCGCACCAACGTGACGGGCTCGCGCCAGTTCGCCAAGCTCGTGCTGGCCGGCGAGTACGAAAAGGCCGTGGAGGTGGCGCGCCAGCAGGTCGAAAACGGCGCCCAGGTGATCGATGTGAACATGGACGAGGCCATGCTCGATTCCGTGGCGGCGATGACGCGTTTTCTGAATCTCATCGCCTCGGAGCCCAGCATCTCGCGCGTGCCCATCATGATCGACTCCTCGAAGTGGGAGGTCATCGAGGCAGGCCTGAAGTGCGTGCAGGGCAAGGCGATCGTGAACTCCATTTCGCTCAAAGAGGGCGAGGCCCCATTCCTCGAGCAGGCCCGACTCTGCCGACGCTACGGCGCGGCTGCCGTGGTGATGGCCTTCGACGAGCAGGGCCAGGCCGACACGCTCGAGCGGCGTCAGGCCATCTGCGAGCGGGCATACCGACTGCTCGTGGACCGCGTGGGCTTTGCCCCCGAAGACATCATCTTTGACCCCAATGTGTTTGCGATTGCCACCGGCATCGAGGAGCACAACCGCTACGCCATCGATTTCATCGAGGCCTGCCGCTGGATTCGAGCCAATCTCCCCCACGCCCGCATCTCGGGTGGCATCTCGAACGTGAGCTTCTCATTCCGCGGCAACGACGCGGCCCGCGAGGCCATCCACACCGTGTTCCTGTACCACGCGATTCGCGCCGGGCTGACCATGGGCATCGTGAATGCTGGCCAGCTGGGCGTCTACGAGGACCTCGACCCCGAGCTGCGCGAGCATGTGGAAGACATCGTCTTTGATCGACGGCCCGATGCCACCGAGCGGATGATCGACTTCGCAGGCCGGCTGAAGAACGAGGTGCAGAAGGACGAGGTCAAGCTCGCCTGGCGCGAAGCCTCGGTGGAGAAACGCCTCGAGCACGCGCTGGTGCATGGCATCACTGAATTCATCGTCGAGGACACCGAGACCATGCGGCAGGAGATTGCTGCCCGCGGTGGCCGACCCATCGAGGTCATCGAGGGGCCCCTGATGGGCGGCATGAATGTGGTGGGCGACCTCTTTGCCGAGGGCAAGATGTTTCTTCCCCAGGTGGTGAAGTCTGCCCGGGTGATGAAGGCTGCGGTGGCCCACCTGGTCCCCTTCATTGAGGCCGAGCAGGCCGCCAGCGGCCAGACCCAGGCCCGCGGCAAGATGATTCTCGCCACAGTGAAGGGCGACGTGCACGACATCGGCAAGAACATCGTCTCGGTGGTCCTCCAGTGCAACAACTTCGAGGTCGTCAACCTTGGGGTGATGGTGCCCGCCGCGCAGATCATCGCCGCGGCCAAGGAGCACAACGCCGACATCATTGGGCTCTCGGGCCTCATCACTCCCTCGCTCGAGGAGATGGCCCAGGTGGCCCGCGAGATGGAGCGCGACGAGTGGTGCCGCTGCAAGCAGATTCCTCTGCTCATCGGGGGCGCCACCACCTCCCGCGTGCACACCGCAGTCAAAATCGCGCCCCACTACTCGGGCCCAGTGATCTGGGTGCCCGACGCCTCGCGCTCGGTGCCGGTTGCCCAGTCGCTCACCAGCGACGACGCTCAGAAGGGTGCTTACCTCGGCAGTGTGTTCAAAGACTACGAGGTGCTGCGCGCACGCCACGCCAACAAGGCCGCACCCAAGCTCATCGCCCTCGAGGCCGCCCGCGCGAGGGCTGCCACCATCGACTTCTCGGCCGATGCACCCACGCCGCGCGCCCTGGGTCGGCGCATTCTGAAGAATGTGCCGCTGGCCGATCTGGTGGAGACCATCGACTGGGGCCCCTTCTTCCAGACCTGGGATCTCGCCGGCCCCTTCCCGGCGATCCTCGACGACGAGGTGGTGGGGGTGCAGGCCCGGCAGCTCTATGCCGACGGCCGCGCCATGCTGCAGAAGCTCGTGAAGGACCAGTCCCTGAAGGCCCACGCCGCCTTTGGGCTGCTGCCGGCGCGACGCACTGCGCCCGAAGACATCACCCTGTATTCCGACGACAGCCTGCAGAGCCCAGTGCTGGTCTGGCATGGCCTGCGCCAGCAGACTGAGAAGCCGGGCGACGAGCCCAACAAGTGCCTGGCGGATTTCGTGGCACCCGCCGATGCGGGTGTGAAGGATTACCTCGGCTGCTTTGCCGTCGGCATCCACGGTGCCGATGCCCTGGCCTCGCGCTATCGCGACCGCGGCGACGACTACAACGCCATCCTGGTGCAGGCCCTGGCCGATCGCCTTGCTGAGTCCATGGCCGAGTGGCTGCATCGGCAGGTTCGCACCGAGCATTGGGGATACGCCAGCACCGAGTCACTCAGCCCCGTCGAGCTCATCCAAGAAGCCTACCAGGGCATTCGGCCCGCACCGGGATACCCAGCCTGCCCCGACCATTCGGTGAAGTCCGCGATGTTCGAGGTGCTGGGCGCTGCCGACATCGACATGCAGCTCACCGAGCACATGGCGATGCTGCCGGCCAGTGCGGTCAGTGGGTTCTACTTCTGGCGGCCCGAGGCCAAGTATTTCTCGGTGGGGCCCATTGGCGACGATCAGCTCCAAGACTATGCCCTGCGGGCTCAGGTCGATGCCGTTGTGGCCCGCGACCGCCTAGCGCCCAACCTCGCCTAAATTGTCAGCGGCAGTGCCGGTGTGCTGCGGCAGCGCCGAGCGGCAGGCCCGCGCTCAGGAAAGCTCCGTCCAGACCACGGGTTCCTGGCGGGCCAGAGCCCGCTGAAGCATGTCTCGCAGGGGCACCAGGCGCTGGTGCAGCCCCACGCCGGGGCCGAGTTGTTCGCCAATGGCGGCCAGATCCACATCGGGCTGCCCCTCCACCGCTTTCTGCAGGGCCGCCACCGCCGCAGCCTGCTGGGCGGCCTGCGTGCGGCCTGCGGCCATCAACTCCGCAATGCGTGCCAGCAGGGCGGGGATGCGCTCAACCACCACCACGCCTTCGGGCTTGCGCTCCAGGCCCAGGGCCTCGAAGGCCGCCTGGGCCGAAGCCTCGGCCATGATGAAGGAGGCCGAGGCCTTGCTCATGAATCGCACCATGCGTCTAAACTCCCACCGATGTTGACTGACCCCCCGATGATTGCACGCCCAGCGGTGGATGGCGGGCCTCTGCAGAGCGTTCCTCGCCGCAGGCTCCTGATGGGCATGGCCGGTGTGGCACTGCCCGCCGCCCTGGGGAGTTCGCTGGTGGCATGCACCCCGGCACTCAACTGGCGGGTGGTGCAGGACCCCGATGGCTTCTGGCGGGCACTGTTCCCGCAAAAGCCCGTCGAGTTCTCGCGCGAGATCTCCCTGCCCACGGGGCAGCGCCTCGCGCTCACCCTCTGGGCGGTGCGCATGGACCTGCTGCAGCTGTCGGTGGGCGTGGCCCAGCCCACGGGCGGGCAGCGGTGGCGCCCCGAGGATTACCCCGCACTCATCTCCGCCCTGCGCCAGGCCCGAGTGGCCACGATCGGGGCAAGCACCAGCGTTGCGGCGACCGGCATTCAGCAGGATCGACCCTCCGAGCCGAACTTCCTCAGCGGGGTGGCCGATGCCCAGGTGCCCCCCGCCTTGGGTGGTCGACGCTTCGATCGTCTGCTGGCCACCGGGCGCATCCCCACCGACCCGCAGGGCGGCACCGCAGCCGCACGGCTCTGGGCCGAGCATCGGCCCTTCCCCCAGCGGATTGTGGAGGCACTGGCCATCGGCCCAGACACGGCCGAGGTCCGGGCGGTGGCCGAGGAATTCCTGGCCGGGTTCGCGGCGGGCGGCTGAGGTGGCGAGTCTGGGTGCTGTGGCCTGGATGGTCTGGCCCTTTGCCCTGGCCTATTTTCTAAGTTATGCCTTGCGCAACATCAATGCGGTGGTGGGCCCGGCCATGCAGGCCGAGCTGGGCCTGAGCCCTGGCGATCTGGGCGGACTGAGCGCGGCCTACTTCCTCGTTTTTGCCTTCATGCAATTGCCGCTCGGTGCCCTGCTCGATCGCTTTGGTCCTCGGCGCGTGGAGATGGTGCTGCTCATGTTCGGTGCGGCCGGCTGCGCGACCATGGCCCTGGGCGATGGTCTGGTTGACCTCTGGCTGGGGCGTGCGTTGGTGGGCATTGGCGTGTCGGCCTGCCTGATGGGCGCCTACAAGGCCTTTCGCATGCAGTTCGCCCCCGAGCAGCAGGCGGGACTGGCCTCGGTGATGCTCGTGGTGGGAACGGTGGGCGCCATCGCCGTCACCACGCCGGTGGCATGGCTGGTGGAGGCGGTGGGCTGGCGCATGGTGTTTTGGCTCTGCGCCCTGCTTTTCGTGCTCTCGTCACTGAGCCTTGGCTGGCTGGTGCCACCCCTGCCCGGCAGTGCCCGGGTGGGCGAGAGCCTCTTTCAGCAGAGCCTGCGGGGCATTGGTCTGGTGATGCGCCACCGGGAATTCCTGCGGCTGGCCCCCTTCGCATTGGTGACCTACGGCGGCTATCTCGCCATGTCGGGCCTATGGCTTGGGCCATGGCTCCGCGAGGTGGTCGGGATGTCGGCCCCCGCAGCCGCGGCCGGCCTGGCCCAGCTGATGGTGGCCGCGCTGGTGGGGCATCTTCTGGTTGCGGTGCTTGCGCACCGTTGGGCGGGCAGCGATGTCGGCCGCATCGATCGACTGCTGCACGGCGGGGTCTTGGCCCTGCTGCTGCTCTCGGCCGGGGCCGTGGCCATGCCGGAGCTCTCTCTGGCACTCTGGGCTCTGGCCTTCGTGGCCGCCGGATTCACCACCCTGGCCTACATTCGCATCAGCCTGTGCTTCGAGCCGGAGCGATCGGGGCAGGCCACCACAGCGATCAACTTCGTGATCTTCCTCGGGGGGTTCCTGGTGCAGTGGCTGGTCGGCCTCTGGCCATCGCTGCTGGAGGCCTTCTGGGGATGGGTGGCCCTGCAGGCCCTGGCTTGGCTGTTCATGGTGGGCATGGCAAGAGGGCGCCGCAGAGCCCACTGAGGTAGCCCAAGCGGCTGCCGCGGAGCTAGGCCAAGACCGCCTGCTGCCAGCGCCGCACCCCGGCCCGCAGTCGCAGGGCCAGGTCCACATCGGCGGGGAGCACGGTGCAGGGCCCGCGCGGCGATGCCGGCGCTGAGGTTTTGGCAAGCTTGGCTGCCTCGGCACCCTCGGCCAGCAAGGCACAGGTCTGGGCGAGGGCGGTGAGCCCCTGGCAGACCCGCTCAGAGAAGGCCGCTGCCCGAGCCTCTTGGTCGAGCACGGCGCGGGCCTCGGGCAGAAGGATGGGCACCGGCGCATCGGGGGCGGTCGCCCGACCCCGCACGGGCCCACCGGCCTGGCGCAGCGCCTGGGCATGGACAATCGCCTGCGCCAGAGACTCCGGGCTGCGCAGCAGGGCGGCATGGCGGGAATCGATGGCCGGCTGAAGGCCCCCAGGATCGAGCACCAGCACCATCGAGAAGCGATCGAGCAGCGGCCCGGAGAGCCGCGCCTGCGCGCGCTGCCGAAGCTGAGGCCGGCAGCTGCAGGACCGCTGGAGCGATAGTGCATGACCGCAAGCACAGGGATTGAGTGCGGCGATGAGTTGAAATCGGGCGGGCAGGGTCAGCGCGCGCTCCCCCCGCGAGAGTCCCACCTGCCCCGACTCCAGGGGCTCGCGCAAGGCCTCGAGCACGCCCGCCCCCATTTCAGAAATCTCGTCGAGAAAGAGCAGGCCAGCATGGGCCCGGCTCGCCTCGCCTGGGCGGATGGGAATGCCTCCACCCACCAGAGCCCGCAGCGTGATGGAGTGGTGGGGGGTGCGCACGGGTGGCCGCCGGCAGAGCTGGCCCGCGGGCTGCGACTCCAGGGCCTGAAGTGCTGCCTGCTCGAGGGCCTCGTGGGCAGACAGGGGCGGCAGCAGGGCTGCGATCTGACGGGCCAGGAGGGTCTTGCCCACGCCGGGGGCCCCAATGAGGAGCAGGGGATGGCGGCCGGCGATGGCAGCGAGTGCGGCCAACACCGCCAGGTCTTGGCCGCGGCTGCGGCGCTCCTCAAGACCAGGCAGGCCAGGGTCCAGCGGGCCGGGCTCCACCGGCAAGGCCCTCGCGGGAGCCACGGCTGCGGTGGCAGCGCTGGGCGGCGATGCGGGGTCGGCGGGACCGGTGAGCGCTGCGAGATCGGAGAGGCCGACGTGGTGGTGGCGCCGCTCTCGGGCGGCCGACACGATCTGGGCAAGATCGCTAGCGAACCATGGCCCTGTATCGGCGCTGGCCGGCAGCTCGGCGAGCACCGAGAGGGCTGCCGCATCGGCAGCAGGCATCACCAGGGGGCGCTGCAGGGCAGACTGGCGGTGCGCGAGCACCAGAGCCAGGGGTGCTCGGCTGGCCTGCAGTGCCCCGGCCAGAGAGAGTTCGCCCACCCAGAGGGCGCGGGCCAGCCAGTCGGCTGGCAGCTGACCCGAGGCAGCAAGAATGGCCAGGGCAATGGGCAGGTCGAGCCCCGTGGAATCCTTGGGCTGCTCGGTGGGCAGCAGGCCCACCGTGATCCGACGGCTCGGCATCGTGAGGCCCACCGAGGAGATGGCCGCGCGGACCCGCTCGCGGGCCTCGCGCACCGAGGCTGAGGCCTGACCAACGATGGCGAGCGAGGGCAGACCCGGCGCCAGATGCGCCTCGACCTGCAGGGCTTCGGCCTGCAGGCCATGGAGAGTGAGGGTATCGATGCGCGCCCAAGACATGCCCCAGAGTCTGGGGCGGGCCCGCGCGGACGGCTATTGGCCGGACGGCTTAGACGCAGGTGCAGGCGACGACTGGGTGGCGCTCAATTCCTTGACGCGGGCCTCGAGGGCCGCGAGGCGAGCCTCGGCCTGGGCAAGGAGGGCCTGCTGCTGCTCAAAGGCCTCGCGGGGAACGACGTCGAGGTGGGCAAGCGCGGCCGACCAGGCCTGCTGGGCGGCCTCGGGCAGTCGATCGAGAAATGGGGGGATGCGCGACATGCCCGAAAGTTACCACGCGCGACCACGCAGGTCGGTCGGCCAGCAGCCAGTGCCCCGGAATGCTGGTGCAGGCGCGCACCAATCTGGTGCGCCCCAGGATGGTGCAGGCCGTTCATCCCACGGGAGCGGCTCCGGGAGCGCACAAGACCCACCCAAGGAACAATGCAACACATTGTTTTATAGTGATTTTTATAGACATGGCACGGAGATCGCTCCATGTCGGGGGCAAACCCCCTCTCATGGAGATCACACCTATGTCTAGCAAGTTCTTTGTTGCACCCCTCGTTGCCCTTTGCGCCCTGAGCGCTTCGGGCGTTGCCCAGGCCGCCGACGACTTCACCGTCACCGGCACCGCCGGCGTCTACAGCGACTACCGCTTCCGCGGCATCTCGCAGACCGGCAAGAAACCCGCACTCCAGGGCGGCTTCACCGTGGCCCACTCCAGCGGCTTTTATGTCGGCAACTGGAACTCCAACGTCGACAGCAAAGATGTGCTGTTCAACGGCAGCAATCTGGAAATGGACATCTTCGGCGGCTACGCCACCACCGTCGGCGATTTCGGTCTCGACGCGGGCGTTCTCCAGTACTACTACCCCGGTCAGACTGCCGGCGGCAATGTCGACACCACCGAGGTCTATGGCAGCGTGAAGTACGGCCCGGCCCTCCTGAAGGTCTCGTATGCCCTGACCGAGTACTTTGGTGTTCCCGACAGCGATGGAACCATCTACACCAACCTGTCGCTGAGCCAGCCCATCACCGAGAAAATCGCGGTCTCGGCAGCCGCCGGCTTCACCCTGGGGGAAAAGAACCAGGCCGACTACAGCGACTACATGGTCGGCGTGTCCTATGCCCTGCCCCAGAACTTCACCGTGGGCCTGAACTACCACTTCAACGCCGGCAAGGGTTCGAATGTGAGCGGTATGACAGGTATGGGTGCCACTGGTCGTGAACTTGGCTCCGACGGCGCCGTCCTCTACATCTCCAAAGCCTTCTAAATCCAACCCTGGCGCGGGCTTCGGCCCGTGCCATCTCCCACAAGGACGCTTATGAAGCTCATCACCGCAGTCATCAAGCCCTTCAAGCTCGATGAGGTCCGCGAGGCCCTGTCGGGCATTGGTGTTCAGGGCATCACCGTCACCGAGGTCAAAGGCTTTGGTCGTCAGAAGGGCCACACCGAGCTCTACCGTGGCGCGGAATACGTCGTGGACTTCCTCCCCAAGGTCAAGCTCGAAGTGGCCGTGGCCAACGAACTGGCCGACCGCGCCGTCGAGGCGATCGAGACCTCCGCACGCACCGGCAAGATCGGCGACGGAAAGATCTTCGTCACCAGCCTCGAGGCCGTGATTCGGATTCGCACCGGCGAGACCGGCGAAGCCGCCATCTAGTCCCCTCCCCCTCAAAGGATTCCTCATGAAATCGTTGACCTTGAAATCGAGCAGCACGGGGGCTCTCCTCGGCCTGCTCCTCATGGTGGTGAGCCTCTTTGCCTCGCCCACCTTTGCCCAGGAGGCTCCGGCCGCCCAGGCCGTGGCCGCCGCTGCTGCCGAAGCCGCTCCCGCCGTTGCAGCCACGCCCAACAAGGGCGACACCGCATGGATGCTGATCTCCACCGTGCTCGTGCTGTTCATGATCGTGCCGGGCCTGGCCCTGTTCTACGGCGGCCTCGTGCGCGCCAAAAACATGCTGTCGGTGCTGATGCAGGTGATGGTGGGCGCCTCGCTCATCTTCGTGCTCTGGTCGATCTATGGCTACACCGTGGCATTCACCCCCGGCAATCCCTTCTTCGGCGGCTTTGACAAGCTCTTCCTTGCTGGCATCACGCCCGACTCCGTGGCGGCCACCTTCAGCAAGGGTGTTGTGATTCCCGAGCTGGTGTTTGTCGCCTTCCAGGGCACCTTCGCCGCCATCACTGCCGCCCTCATCGTGGGCTCGGTGGCCGAGCGCATGAAGTTCTCCGCCGTCCTGCTGTTCCTGGTCATCTGGTTCACCTTCTCCTACCTGCCCGTGGCCCACATGGTCTGGTACTGGGATGGTCCGGACGCCATCACCGATGCCGCCTCGCTCGAGACCGTGCTCGGCAATGCCGGCTTCCTCTGGGCCAAGGGCGCCCTCGACTTCGCTGGCGGCACCGTGGTGCACATCAACGCCGGTGTGGCGGGTCTCGTTGCCGCGTACTTCGTGGGCAAGCGCGTGGGCTATGGCCGCGAAGCCATGACCCCGCACTCGCTGACCCTCACCATGGTGGGTGCTGCCATGCTGTGGGTGGGCTGGTTCGGGTTCAACGCCGGCTCCAACCTCGAGGCCACGGGCCTGGCCGCTCTGGCCATGACCAACACCCTGTTTGCCTGTTCGGCCGCCGTTCTCTCCTGGCTGGCTGGCGAGTGGGTCCTCAAGGGCAAGCCCTCGATGCTCGGTGCAGCCTCGGGTGCGGTCGCAGGCCTGGTGGGCATCACCCCCGCCGCTGGCTTCGTGGGCCTCAATGGTGCGCTGATCATCGGCCTGGTCGCCGGTCTGGTCTGCCTCTGGGGCGTGACGGGTCTGAAGCGTCTGCTGAAGGCCGACGACTCGCTCGACGTCTTCGGCATCCATGGCCTGGGCGGCATCGTGGGCGCTCTGCTCACCGGCGTGTTTGCCTCGCCTGAGCTGGGCGGCATGGGCGTCTACGACTATGTGGCCAACAAGACGGCCGAGGGCTACTCGATTGCGACGCAGCTCTACGTGCAGGCCGAGGGTGTGCTGGTGACCCTGGTGCTGTCGACCGTCGTCTCGGTGATTGCCCTGCTGATTGTGAAGGTGGTGGTTGGACTGCGTGTGAGCGAAGAAGAAGAGCGCGAAGGCCTCGACATCAGCTCCCATGGCGAGAAGGCCTACTACATGTAACTCCCCCGTTTGGTTTCTCCTAGGGTGGGGCCCCGTGTTCGGCATGGGGCCCAGTTCAAAGCCCGGCCAGCGTCATTGGCCGGGCTTTTTTTATCTCTACAATGGCCGAATGACCCCCAAAGCCCATTCGTCGCTCTGCCCCCACCTCCTCGAGCTCGAAGCCAAAATGCTTCGCGGCACGTTCGAGATCGAGGCCTGGTTTCGGGCGCAATGGCGGGACCATCAGCCCCCGTTTTATTCCTCGGTCGACCTGCGCAATGCCTGCTTCAAGCTCGCCCCGGTCGACACCAATCTCTTTCCCGGTGGCTTCAACAATCTGGGCCCCAGTGCCCACCCAGTCACGATTCAGGCCCTGATGGCCGCGGGCGAAGACCACTGCCCCGAGATGCGTCGGGTGCTGCTGGTGCCCGAGAACCATACCCGCAACACCTTCTACCTGCGCAATGTGGCGGTGCTGCAGCGGCTGCTCCTGCAGGCGGGCTATCAGGTCCGGATCGGCAGCCTGCTGCCCGAGGTCACCGAACCCACACCGCTGGTGCTGCCACCGGCCGAAGGTCATCCCCACGAAGAGACCCTGCTGCTCGAGCCCCTGGTGCGTCGAGGCAGCCGGCTGGGCCTGCAGGACTTCGACCCCTGCATGGTGCTGCTCAACAACGACCTCTCGGCCGGAGCCCCAGCCATCCTGCAGGGCATCCAGGGCCAGCACCTTCTGCCGCCCCTGCATGGGGGCTGGTTCGCGCGGCGCAAGAGCCACCACTTTGCGGCCTACCGCGATGTCGCGGCCGAATTCTCTGCCCGCCTGGGCATCGACCCCTGGATCATCGATCCCATCTTCGATACCTGCACCGGGATCAACTTCCACGAGCGCTCCGGCGAGGAAGAGATGGCCGACAAGGTCGACCGCATGCTGGCCGAGATCCGCCGCCGCTATCAAGAGCACAAAGTGGAGCAGACCCCATTTGTGGTCATCAAGGCCGATGCGGGCACCTACGGCATGGGCATCATGATGGTCAAAGACGCCGCCGAGGTGCGCAACCTCAACCGCAAGCAGCGCAACAAGATGTCGGTCATCAAAGAAGGGCTCGAGGTCAGCGACGTGCTGCTTCAGGAGGGTGTGCATTCCTTTGAGACCGTCATGCACGACGGCCTGGAGTCGGTGGCCGAGCCCGTGGTCTACATGGTCGATCGCTATGTGGTCGGTGGCTTCTATCGGGTGCATGCCGAGCGGGGGCCCGACGAAAACCTCAACGCCCCCGGTGCCCACTTCGTCCCACTGCCCTTCGACGACGGCTGCCATCAGCCCATGCCCTCGGGACACCCCGATGCGACCCAGAACCGCCTTTATCTCTACGGCGTGATCGCCCGGCTGGCAGCCCTGGCGGCATCGCGAGAGCTGGAGGCCACCAATCCCGCGCTCGACATCTCCATGCAGGCAGCCTAAGTCGGCCAACGCCCATGCGCCTGCTCTTCATCGTTGATCCTCCGGCCACACTCAAGGCCTACAAAGACAGCAGCGTGGTCATGATGCAGGCCGCTCAGGCCCGGGGCCACGAGGTCTGGGTGATGGATGCCGCGAGCCTGTCCGCCCAATGGCCCCTGGCCGCCGGCACCCAGCCCATCCTGGAGGGGCTGCAGCCCGTGCGCCTGCGCGGCGCTGCAGGGTCCAACCCCATGGCCGCCCCCGCCAAGACCGATGCCCTAGAAGACTGGGCCGAGCTTGGGCCGCACCAGAGCCTGCCCTTGGGTGCCATCGACGCAGCCCTGATGCGCAAGGACCCGCCCTTCGACGCCGCATTCTTCACCGCAACCCTCATGCTCTCGGCGCTCGAGCGCCTGGGCCTGCGCGTGTTCAATGCTCCGCAGTCGCTGAGAGACCACGGAGAAAAGCTCGCGCTGCTGGAGTTTCCCGAGTTCGCCCCCCCGGGTCTCGTCTCGGCCGATCCAGCCCGGCTGGCCGATGCGGCACAGAGATTTCAGAAGGTGGTCTACAAGCCACTCGATGCCATGGGGGGCAGCGGCATTTTTGTCTGCGAGCGCGGCGACCCCAACATTCCTGTGGTGATCGAGACCCTGACCCACCACGGCCGTCTGCCGATCATGGCCCAGGAGTATCTGCCCGCGATCGCCTCCGGGGACAAGCGCATTCTGGTCTTTGACGGCGAGCCCATCGACTGGGCCCTCGCCCGCATTCCCCCCGAAGGTGCATCGCGGGGCAATCTCGCCGCCGGCGGCCGGGCCGAGGTGCGGCCCCTGAGCGCCCGCGACCGAGACATCGCCGTGGCGGTGGGGGCTCGGCTTCGCGGCCGAGGTCTGCTGCTGCTCGGCCTCGATGTGATTGGGGATCACCTCACTGAGATCAACGTCACCAGCCCGACGGGCTTTCGCGAAATCCAAGACCAGACGGGCGACCCGATCGGCATGACATTCATCGAGACCCTCGAGCGGGTTCTGGCGCGGCAGCCATGAGCAGCGCTGGGCATTCCACCACTGTGGTGCTCGTCTGCCACGCGCCCCTGGCCACCGCCCTGCATGCTGTGGCCTGCCATGCCTTTGGGCAGGGCCTCGCAGATCTCCAGACCCTCGATGTGATGGCGGGTGCAACCCCCGACGCGGTGGCCGACGACATCGACCGGCTGCTCGTTGGATGTGGATCGCCCACACCGCTGCTTTTTCTCACCGATGTCCAGGGGGCAACGCCCGCCAACGGCATTGCCCGCTGGTGCGCCCGACAGCAGTCCCAGGCCGGCATCCCTCCGGGCGATCATCCCCCCATGCTTGCCGGCGTCTCGCTGCCGCTGCTGCTGCGCGCCCTCACCCACCGACACCAGCCCGCCGAGTCGCTCGCCCAAGAGCTGCTCGGCTGCACCCGTGCCCTTCCCTGCCGAATGGAGAATCCCGGTCCACCATGATTCGCTCCACCCTACCCATCGTGAATGCCCTGGGTCTGCACCTGCGCGCCTCCAGCAAGCTCTCCCAGATGGCCAGCCAGTTTCCATGCGAGGTCTGGCTTGAAAAGGGGGCGCGGCGCGTCAATGCCAAGAGCGTCTTGGGGGTGACCATGCTTGCCGCCGGCAAGGGCAGTGAGGTGGTGCTCGAGACCTCCGGCGACCAGGAGGCCGAGGCCCATGCAGCCATCGCCCAGTTGATTGCCGACCGCTTCGGCGAGGCCGAGTAGCCATGGCCCACTGGCAGGCCGAGGGCTTTGGCATTGGGCGCCAGCTGGCGCTGGGCCGAGCCTGGGTGGTGAGGCCCGCCTTGGAGCTGGTGGAGTCAAGTTTCGAGGCCGCCCCGGCCCTGAGTGCCGACGACGAATGCGCCCGACTGCGCAGTGCGATTGCGCAGATTCAGACCGAGCTCTCGGAGCTGCGCGCCCGACTCCTCAGCCAGCAGACCGAGGTCGAGGCCTTTCTCGACCTGCAGGAGCTTCTGCTCCAAGATCCGCTGCTCATCGACGATGCCCTGAGCCTCATCGGCTCCGAGAGGATCGGGGCCGAACGCGCACTCATCCGCCAGATGCAGGCGGTGCTCAGCCGCTTCGATGAGATCGACGATCCCTACATCCGCGAGCGCCGGGCCGATGTGGTGCAGCTGGTCGAGCGCATTGTGGGCGCCCTCGCCGGCCAGGGCGGTGCCATTCATCAGATACCACCCCCCACCGAGGCCATGCAGCAGGCCCACGAGGGATGGATCCTCGTGGCGCACGACATCGCCCCCGCCGACATGATCCGCCTGCGCGAGTCGGGCCTGGTGGGCTTTGCGATCGATGGCGGAAGTCCAACCGCCCACACATCGATCCTGGCTCGGGGCCTGGGACTCCCGGCACTGGTGGGCACGCGCGACCTCACCCAGCGCGTGCAGACCGGCGACCTGCTGCTGCTCGATCCCCAGGGCCACCGCGTGGTCGGAGGGCTCGGGATGGAGGCCCTCCAAGAAGCGCGCGATCAGATTGCCCAAGAGGCTCAGGCTTTGCAGGCCCTGGAGGCCATCCGGCCACTTCAGGCCCAGACCGCCGACGGGGTGGCCATCGACCTTCTGGCCAACATCGAGTTTCCCAGCGATGTGGCCAGCGCCGTCGACCACGGGTGCGATGGCGTGGGTCTATTTCGCACCGAGTTCCTATTTATGAACCGCGAGGCCCTGCCGACCGAGGAAGAGCAATACCTCGCCTATCGATCGGTGGTCGAGCAGCTGGGCGGCCGCCCCCTCACCCTGCGCACACTCGATGCCGGCGCCGACAAGGCAGTGCCCCTGCTGCAGGGCGGGCGGGCGGAGCCCCCCAATCCAGCGCTGTCGCTGCGCGCGGTCCGGCTCTGCCTGGCCGAGCCCGAACTCTTCAAGACCCAGCTGCGGGCGGCCCTGAGGGCATCGGCCCATGGCCCCTTGCGGCTGATGATCCCGCTGGTTTCTGGCCCTGGCGAGATGGTCCAGACCCGGCGGCTCATTCTCGAGGCCCAGGGCGAGCTGCGGGCGCAGGGCCTCGCCTTCAATCCCAAAACGCCGGTGGGGGCGATGATCGAGCTGCCCTCGGCAGCCCTGGGCATCGACGGCCTGCTGGCCCACATCGACTTTGCGTCGATCGGGACCAACGACCTCATCCAATACACCCTGGCCGTCGACCGCTCAGACCCCGAGGTGGCCCATCTCTATGAGCCGCTGAGCCCCGCGGTGCTTCGATTGATTTATCGGGTCATCCAGGCCTGTCATCGGGCCCAGACCCCCGTGTCGCTCTGCGGCGAGATGGCCGGCGATCCGGAGCTCACCCCATTGCTGCTGGGCCTGGGACTCACCAGCTTTTCGATGCCAGCGGTCGGGCTGTTGTCGGTCAAGGCAAAACTCCGGGCCGCCAGCCGACAAGCCCTCCAGGCTCCCGTGCGACGACTTCTGAGACTTCCCGAGGCATCGATGGTGCGCCGGGGACTCGCAGGCCTCCCCCAATGACGAGATGCCCCTGGCGCATGGCCGCGACCACCAGCTCGGTGCGATTGCGGGCCTGAAAGCTGCGCATCAAGGCGGCCAGATGCACCTTGATGGTTCCCTCGGAGAGGCCGAGCGTGCGGCAGATGACCTTGGTCGAATGGCCATGGGCCAGTTCGGCCAACACGTCGCGTTGGCGGCGGGTGAGGTGGACCAGCCCATCGGCACCAGCCCGGTCCGCGGGCACAATGATGGGCTGAGGGTTTGGGTGGGAGAATGGGTAGGTATGCTTCATGGCAATCTCGGGAACTTTGGGTTGTGGGGGCTGGGAGTGGATTCGTGAGGCAATCTCAAGGAGTGACGAATCTTTAGTTTTTGATTGGCCCCCCGTCGCCCTGTCCACGGGTATGTCACCTTTTCACTGATATGAACACTTCCACCACCGCCGAGCTTGGTGTTGTTCACCCCCAGCGGGTCTCGTTCGCCGAGCCGCTGGCGCTGGACTGCGGCCGACAGCTCGAGGGCTTCGAGCTGGTCTACGAGACCTACGGCCAGCTCAATGCCGAGCGCTCGAATGCGGTGCTGGTCTGCCATGCCCTCAATGCATCGCACCACGTGGCGGGCATCAGTGCCGATGCGGCGGCTGTTCGCGGGTGGTGGGACAACATGGTCGGCCCGGGCAAGCCCGTCGACACCGATCGATACTTCGTGGTGGGAGTCAACAACCTTGGCTCCTGCTTCGGGTCCACCGGCCCCACCAGCACCAACCCCGCCACGGGCGAGCCCTACGGAAGCGACTTTCCCCTGGTCACCGTCAACGACTGGGTGCAGGCCCAGGCTAGGCTTGCCGACCACCTCGGCATCGACTGCTTCGCCGCAGTCATGGGCGGAAGCCTGGGCGGGATGCAGGCCCTGCAGTGGGCCCTGGCCTTTCCCGAGCGCCTGCGGCTGGCGGTGGTCATCGCCTCCACAGCGCGGCTCTCGGCCCAGAACATCGCATTCAACGAGGTGGCCCGCCGGGCCATTCTCAATGACCCCGACTTCCGCTCGGGCCACTTCTATCGCGATGGGGTTGTGCCGCGACTTGGCCTGTCGGTGGCCCGAATGATTGGCCACATCACCTACCTCTCCGACGACGACATGGCGCAGAAATTCGGGCGGGCGCTCCAGGGCAAGACCCAGCTCGATTACAACTTCGAGCCCGAGTTCGAGATCGAGTCTTACCTGCGCTATCAGGGCGAGAAGTTCTCCACCTACTTCGATGCCAACACCTACCTCCGGCTGACCAAGGCCCTCGATTATTTCGATCCTGCCCAGTCGACGGGCGGAGACCTGACGGCAGCCATGGCGAACGCCCGCTGCGCATTTGCCATCGCCAGCTTCACCACCGACTGGCGCTTTCCACCCGAGCGCAGCCGCGAGATCGTGCGTGCCCTCATGGCCCACCGGGCCGATGTGAGCTACGCCGAGATCGATGCGCCCCACGGCCACGACGCATTTCTGATGGACCACCCGGTCTACCACCGCTTCGTGCGCACCGTCTTCGACCGGCTGGCCACACAGGTTGGCCTGGGGGTGGGCGCATGAGCCTGCGTGCAGACCTGCAGTGGCTCGCCCGATGGATCCCCGAGGGCTCGCACGTCCTCGACCTGGGCTGCGGCAACGGCGATCTGCTCGCCCACCTGCAGACCCACCAGGGGTGCACCGGCTATGGGGTCGAGCTCGACGACGACCGCGTGGCCGAGGGCATCTCGCGGGGCCTCAACATCATCCAGGCCAACATCGACGAGAGCCTGGCGCGGTTCTCCGGGCTGCGCTTCGACGTGGTCATTCTGTCGCAGGCCCTGCAGGCCACCCACCGCACCGAGGCGGTGGTGCGCGATCTGGCCCAGCTCGGCGACCGGGTGGTGGTGAGCCTGCCCAACTTTGGCCACTACTCCCACATCCTGTCCTTGCTGCGTGGGCACATGCCGGTCAATGCCCGCCTGCCCTACGCCTGGCACAACACGCCCAATCTGCACTTCGCCACCCTGGCCGACTTTGAGCAGCTGCTCGCCGACCTGGGCATGCAGACCCTGCACCGGGCCTACCTGCGCGAGACCGACGATGGCGATGCGGTGCCGGTTCACCTCGCTCCGGCGCTGCGGGCCACCCTCGCGCTGTATGCCTACCGGCGCCCGAGCGCCTAAGCCATGACTCCCCAGATTCCCCCGCGCCTGCCCTCGGTGGCCCTGCTCTTGGGCTACGGCGGACTCATTCCCTTCTGGGCGCTGGCCCTCTTGCCGGGCGCCGTGGCCGAGGCCCTGCCGTTTTCGGTGGCCGATGCGCTGCTGCTCTACGGGGCGCTGATCGTGACCTTCGTTGGAGCGATCTCCTGGGGCATCGCACTGGTGCATCCCCATGCAGCGCCCGAGCTGCGCAGTCAGCTGCTGATCTACAGCGTGCTGCCCTCGCTCATCTGCTTTGCCACCCTGGTCTGGCAACGGGGCCCTGCGCAGGGCCATGATGCCGCGAGCTCGGGTGGGTCGGGCGTTGGCCTGGCTGCGGCAGTGCTCATTGCGGTAGCTCTCCTGGCCCTGCGGCAGGATCGCCGCCTGAGCCGGCGGCTGGCGATGCCCGAGGGATTCCTTCGGCTGCGCCTGCACCTCACCGTGGGCGCTGCCCTGGGCCTGGCGGTGGGAGCGGTGCGCCACAGCGCCGGGCTGCTCGGATGACCGCCGCGGGCAGGCCGTTGGGTCTTGCCCTGGCCATGTGGGGTCTGGCCGCGCTCTTCTACCTCATCGATTTCTTCCACCGGGTCTCGCCGGCAGCGCTGGCCGAGGATCTCTCGCGGGACCTCGCGCCCACCGCGGCAAGCCTAGGCACCCTGTCGTCGGCCTACTTCATCACCTACGCCCTGCTGCAGGTGCCCCTGGGCATGCTGGTTGACCGATTCGGTCCGCGCCGCATCATTGCCCTGGCGGCGCTCTCCAGCAGCCTGGGCGCCCTGGGCTTTGCGGTGGCCTCCGGCCTGGAAACCGGATGGGCCGGACGAATGCTGCTGGGCGCCTCGGGGGCAGTGGCCTGGACCGCGATGCTCAAGGTCGGAGCGCAGTGGTTCTCACCGGCCCAGTTCGCTCGCATCTCGGGCCTGTCGCTGTCGGTGGGTGCACTGGGCGCCATCCTCTCGGGGCTGCCCCTGCGGGCGGCCGCCGATGCCCTGGGCTGGCGCACCGTGATCCTGCTGAGCAGCAGCGCCTCGGCACTGCTGGCCATCGCGGTCTGGAGGTATCTGCGCGACTCTCCAGGCCCCAAGACCGAAGGCCAAGACCGCGCCGAAGCAGCCCCCCAGGCGCGGCCCATGCCCACCACACCCGCCGACACCTCGGTGGGCCGCAATCTGCTCTGGCACTGCCTTGGGCAGATGGGCATGACCGGCAGCATGGCCGCGGTGGCCTGGCTCTGGGCGGTGCCCTACCTCACCCAGGTGCACGGCCTCACCGCACAGCAGGCCACCAGCACCACCAGCCTGATGATGGTCTTCATGGCTGCGGGGGCGCTCACGCTGGGGGCCATTTCCGACGTGCTGCGCAACCGACAGATGCCGCTGGCCTTGGGCACCCTGGGCGTGGGTCTGGCGCTGATTGGCCTGGGCAGCGGCTGGGCCGAAGGCTCGGTGACCCGCGCCGTGGCCCTGCTTTGGATGATGGGCCTGGCCTCGGGCGCGATGGTCCTGGCCTTTGCCCTGGGCAAAGACCTCATTCACGACGAGCGCACGGGCACCGTGGTGGCGGTGGTCAACTTCAGCGTGATGCTGGGCAGCATCGTGCTGCCCCCGGCCTTTGGCCTGATCCTCGATGCCTTCTGGGCAGGTTCGATGAGCGATGGCGTTCGCATCTACACCGCCGAGGGATTCCGATGGGCATTTTTGGGGCTTGGGCTCTGGGTGCTGCTCACCCTGGCCTTTCAGCGTGGGGTGCGTCTGACCCCGGCGCCCAAGCTGCGCTTCCCTCTTAGTCCTTCCAAAACGCAGCGCTGAACAGCACCAGCACCGTGAGCAGCTCGAGCCGCCCCAACACCATGAGGGCAGTGAAGATACCCAGCTGAAAGTTCGACAGCGCTCCATAATTTCCCACGGGACCGATCTCGTTGAGGCCGGGACCCATATTGTTCAGGCTCGCCAGCACACCCGAGACTGCGGTGGTGTCGGCCATGCCTGTGAGCAACAGCAACAGACAGCTCACCATCACCACCAGGCCGTAGAACAGCATGAAGGCCGTGACCCCGGAGAGCACGGACGGCGACACGATGGTGCCCTCGAGCTGCACCGGATCGACAGCACGCGGATGAACGATGCGGTCGAGCTCGCGCCGGGCCTGCTTGCTCATGAGGATCAGCCGAATCATTTTGATGCCACCGCCGGTGGAGCCGGAACTCGAGACCACGCAGGAGAGCAGGATCATGAGCCAGGGCGCAAAGACAGGCCACAGGCCGTAGTCGATCGAGGCAAATCCCGTGGTGGTGGCAATGGACACCACATTGAAGGCGGCATGCCGAAGCGCCTCACCCCAGGGCATGCCGTGGAAGGCGAGAACCAACGCCACCGCCGCAACCCCCAGGGCGAGCAGGGCGAGGGTGTATCGGGCCTCTGGGCAGTGCCGATACGGCTGCAGGCTGCGCGAGCGCAGTGCCGAGAAATGGGCCGCAAAGTTCAGGGCACAGACCGACATGAAGACCACGGCGACCAACTCGATGGCCACGCTGTCGAAGGCCATGAAGCTGTTGCCGTAGTTGCTCAGGCCCCCAAGACTGACGGTGGCCCCCGCATGAACAATGGCGTCGAAGTGGCCCATGCCCGCCAGCACAAAGCCCAAATAGCAGGCCACAGTGATCAGGAGATAGGTGCCATAAAGGCCTTTGGCCGTCTCGGCAATGCGGGGCGTGAGCTTCGAGTCCTTCATGGGGCCCGGCGTCTCGGCTTTGAAAATCTGCATGCCCCCCACGCCCAGGAGCGGAAGGATGGCCACCGCCAGCACCAGGATTCCCATGCCCCCCAGCCACTGCAGAAGACCCCGCCACAACAGCAACGCCCGAGGCAGTTCCTCGGGCGCACCGAACACGGTGCTGCCGGTGGTGGTGATGGCCGAGACCGCCTCAAAGAGGGCGGCAGAAAATCGGAGGTCTTCGACGAACCAATAGAACGGCAGAGCGGCAAAGGCCGACAGGATGATCCAGACCATGGCCGCCATGAAAATGCCATCGCGGGGTCCAAGCTCGGTTTTTTGACGACGGCTGAGCAGCAGCCCCAAGCCTCCGAGTCCCACGGCCAGGGCCGATGCCCGAAGGAAACTGGGCACGGAGGGATCGGGACCAAAAACCAGCATCACCAGCGGCACCAGCATGAACAGGCCAAAGGCAAGCACCAGCAGGCTCATGATTCGCAACAGCGGGAACCACTTCATCCAAAGAATCCCGCCGAGACCTGAAAGAGTTTTTCCACACGAGGAATTGTTCGACGCTTGGTCACAAACAGGATGCAGTGGTCTTCGGATTGCACCACCACATCGTGGTGGGCCATCAGCACCTGGGCACCCTCGCCCTCGCCCCGGACCAATGCGCCGATGAGCACTCCCGCGGGCAAGGCAATGTCCTCGATGCGGCGCCCCACCACCTTCGATGTTCGACTATCGCCGTGGGCAATCAGCTCCAGCGCCTCGGCCGCACCTCGGCGCAGGGTGTGAACAGCGGCCACATCGCCCCGTCGCACGTATTTCAAGAGCTCACCCAGGGTGACCTGCGAGGGCGTGAGCGCAATGTCGATGCGCGTGCCCTCCATCAATTCCGCATAGGCCTTGCGATTGATCAGGGCCAGCACGCGCCTTGCCCCCATCCGCTTGGCCAGCAGTGCAGACATGATGTTGTTTTCGTCGTCGTTGGTGAGCGCGAGAAACAGATCGACCTGGGCAACGTTCTCCTGCTCCAACAATTCCTCGTCGGTGGCGTCGCCATGAAGCACGAGGGCACGGCCATTGAGGCGCTGCGCCAGCTCCTCGCATCGAGTGCGGCTGCCTTCGATGATCTTGGGAGTCACATCGCCGCCGATGGCCTCGGCCAGACGCAGGCCCACATTGCCTCCGCCCGCAATCATCACTCGCCGAACGGGCGAGTCCATGCGGCGAAGCTCACGCACGACTTGGCGAATGTCGGGCGTGGCGGCCAAGAAAAAGACCTCGTCGTCGGGCTCGATGCAGGTCTCGCCCTCGGGAAGAATCGCGCGGCCGCGCCGGAAAATGGCCACCACCCGGGCGTCGATGCCGGGCAGGTGCTGGCGCAGATCGCGAATCGGGTGGCGAACCATCGGGCTGCCCTCGGCGGCCCGAACCCCCAGCAGGCTGACCCGACCGCCCGCAAACTCGAGCACCTGCAGGGCTTCGGGGATGTCGATGAGGCGATGCAGCGTCTCGGTGATCGTGTGCTCGGGGCTGATGGCCACATCCACCCCAAAGCCATCTGGACCAATCACCTCTGGATTTTTGGCCCATTGGCCCTCGCGCAGCCGAACAATGCGCCGCGGCGTGTTGAAGGATCGGGCACAGATCTGGCAGGCGACGAGATTGACCTCATCGCTGGCTGTCACAGCAATCAGAAGATCGGCGTCTTCCGCGCCGGCGCGACGAAGCACGTCGAGGTTGCTGCCGGAGCCCTGCACCGTGCGCAGGTCCAGCCGCTCTTGGAGCTGCTGAAGCACCGCAGGATCGCGGTCGACCACCGTGACATCGTTGCGCTCCGACACCAGCGATTCGGCCAGGCCCTGGCCCACGCGGCCAGCACCAAGGATGAGGATCTTCATGCGATTCGGAGGGGGTTGGTTGCGCGGGTAGGACTTGCTGACCCTTAGGCTGCTTGCCCTCAGGCCGCGGCCCGTCGGGCCTGAGCGGTTCGCCCGGGCTCCAGACCGAGCTGCCGGATCTTGCGATACAGGTGGGTGCGCTCCAGGCCGCAACGCTCGGCCAAGCGGGTCATGTTGCCGCCATCCTTCGCCATTTGGTATTCGAAGTAAATGCGCTCGAAAGCATCGCGCAGTTCGCGCAGAGGCATTTCCAGGTCGAGCTCCAATAGGGCTTTCTGCGCAGTGTCGAGATCAAAGAGGGGGCCGCGCTCGGCCAGGGCCCGGGCCTCGGCCTCGGCCTGCGCCTGAGCCACCTCGGCCTGGGCCTGCGCCACCGCCGTCTGCCAGGCCTTCTGCACGGTGCCCTTGTCCACCGCGGCCTGCACCGACTTCAACAGCTTGTTGAGGGCGATGGGCTTTTCGAGGAAGTCCAAGGCGCCAATGCGGGTGGCCTCGACCGCAGTGTCGATGGTCGCGTGGCCCGACATCATGAGCACCGGCATAGTGAGCATGCCTCGGCGCGACCATTCCTTAAGCAGGGTGATGCCATCCATATCGGGCATCCAGATGTCGAGCAGCACCACGTCGGGCTCTTTGTCTTCCCGGGCGCGCAGGGCAGCTTGGGCGGAGTCGGCCACCCGCACGTCGTAGCCCTCGTCCTCGAGCACCTCGGTGAGGAGCTCGCGGATGCCCACCTCGTCGTCGACCACCAGAATTTCAGCCATGGGCGACATTGTCTGCGCTTGGCGAGTGTTGCGCAAATACCACCTCGGCGCGGGCGCCCTCAATGCTGCCGTCGGCCCGAAGCCGATTGCGCAGGCTGATCTGGCCCTCGTGCTCCTCCACGATCTTTTTCACGATGGCCAGGCCCAGGCCGCTGCCCCGCAGCTTGGAGCTGACGTAGGGCTCAAAGATTCTTCCCGCCAGCTCCGGACTGAGGCCAGGACCCTGGTCGTCGACCCGAAGAACCACCCGCATGCCCTCCGGGGCATGCTCGCAGGCCGTCGTCACCAGGATTCGTCCAGCAGCGTCGCCCATGGCCTCCTGGGCATTCAGAATGAGGTTGTGGATCACCTGGATCATCTGGGTCCGGTCGAGGAGCGCCCAGCAGGGCGACTCCAGCCGCGACTGAATTCGGGGGTCCGTGGCATACAGCGGCAGAAGATCCTTGACCACCAGCGACAAGTCCTCGGGCCGCCGCTCGGCCACGGGCAAGCGGGCGTAGTTGCGGAACTCGTCCACCAGGGTCTTGAGCACCTGGACCTGATCAACGATGGTCTGGCCCGCCCGCTCGAGAATCTCGGCCTCGCGGCCCTCGACCACGGGCCCGAGCTTGCGCATGAGGCGCTCGGCGGAGAGCTGGATGGGCATGAGGGGATTCTTGATCTCGTGGGCCAGGCGCCGCGCCACATCCGCCCAGGTGCGTGCCCGCTCGGCGGCCATCGCCAGGCCGATGTCGTCGAACACCAGGACCAGGCGGGCATTGGGCTCGCCCTCGGCCTGGGCCTCCAGCGACAGCCGCGTCACCGACAGAAGCAGGTTGGCGGCCGAGCCGTCGGGCCGCAGGCCCTCCACCTGGCGTTGGTGGTCGGTGCCCCTCTCGAGATGGCCGGCCAGCTCCGGCTGAAGAGGGCCCAAGAGCGGCAGCATCGAAAACGGCGCCCCCGGCGAACTGAGGTATTGATGGCGGCCCTCCAGGCCCAGCAGGCGGGCGACCCCGGGGTTGGCCTGGATGATTCGCCAGTCCTTGTCGAGCACCACCACACCCGAGGAGAGGTGCGAGAGCACCTGGCTGAGAAACCGGCCGGCCTCATCGCTGCGGGCGCGGCTCAACTCGGCAATCCGCCGGGCCTCAGAGAGCTGGCGGGTCATGTTGTTGAAGGCCTTCACCAGATCATTGATCTCGTGGTCCTGCGAGAAGTTTTCGCGGATCACGGGATAGTCACCGCCCGCCACGGCTTGTGTGGCCCGCTGCAGGGCGCGCAGGGGTGCGGCCAACCAGGTGCTCAGCAGCACCGCTGCCGAGAAGGCGCCGAAGGCCGCCAGCAGGATCGCCAGCCCCAGGGTCGTGCCATACATTTTCTGGATCCCCAGCTTGGCAATCACGAGCTGCTTGTAGTCGCTGTAGCCGGCGTTCAGGGCGTCGAGGTCGCGGGCCAGACGCTCGGGCACCGGGCTCACCCATTGCAAATAGCGCTGCCGGCCTGTGGTCGAGCCATGGTCGATGCGGGCCAAGGCCCGGACCTGGATGGCCCAGGACGGCGAGTCGGGCCGGGGCTCGACAATCACGTGCTGTCCCTGGAGTCGCGCGTTGCGCAGCCCCTCTTGGGTTGGCCTCTGGGCCTCGAGCGGCATCAGTCGGCCACTCTGAATCGCGATCACTCGGCCCTGTTCGTCGAGCACGGCGAGGTCCACCCGGCCCAGCTCGGCACCCACCTGGGCCAGCAACTCGGGGACATCGCGATCGGCCCGATTGCTCAATAGGGCGGCGACCTCCTTGGCCCCGGCCAGCGCGTCGGACTGCAGGGACCGCAGGGTGGCATTGCCCAGAGCGGCGCCGGAGGACAAAGCCGTGTCGACGGTTTCGGAAAACCAGCTCTCGATGTTCTTGGAGAGAAACTGCACCGAGACAAGAGAGACCAACAGCACCGGCACAAAGGCCATCGCCATGAAGGCCAGGGCGAGCCGAATCATGAGTCGAGATCCATAGGCCCGCTGGCGAAGTCGCCGCCAGGCGCGCCAGCCCACCAGCACCGTGAGGGTGGCCATCACCCCGGCCAGAGCGATGCTCGAGGCCAGCAGTGCAGGAAACAGCGCATCGAGCCGACTCTCATTCCCGGCGGCCGCCGACAGCAGGAAGATCAGGCCGCCCGCGAGGGCGAAGACCACCGCCAGCACCACCCGAAACTTGAAGCTCATTCCTCGGTGAGGGGCGGCAGCAGCACCGACAGCCAGCCGGTGTCCAGGCCCCAACGCTCGCTGGTCAGGGCGGAAATGAAAAAGGGCTTGGGCAATGCGGCGGACTCCAGACTGAGCCGCACCCGGGCGGTGTGTTTGTGCAGGGTGGCAAGGTCCATCTTGGGAATGACCTCCCAGCCCTTGAGCGCGAGACAGGCCCTCAGGGCCTCGGTGAGGTCCACATAGGCCTGGACCTGCTCGCCGGTCTTGACGCGGAACTGGCCCGACACCGGATGCAGGGTGAGCTGCGCCTCGCGCACCACCGAGACCACCTGCTTGCTGATGCCATACCAGCGGGGCCGCAGGAGTTCGAATTCACTTTTGAACAGCAGCGGAACCCCGCGGCCGATGGCATCGGCGAGCGTGGTGGAGAGATTCAGGGTGATGTCGCCCGCCATGGCATAGCTCGTGCCCTCGGAACGCACCAGGCGCGCAGCCTCCACGCGCAGTTCGGGCTGCACATTGCCGGCCGGCTTCTTTGCGGCGGACTTGGCGGCTGGGGCAGCCGGGGGGGTGGGGGACTGCGCCGTTGCGGAGCGAAGGCCGCCAACGGCAGAGCCCACCATCAATGCCGCCATGCTGGCGAGAGCTCGACCGGAGGCACGAAGAAATTGGCGGCGCATGGTGGCTTGAGGCTAAGCCAGTTTGCGAAGGCTTGCAAAATAAAACCCATCTTGGGGCAAGGCACCGGTGGGGGTGGCGCCGGAATCCAACAGCGGGCGCGAGGAGGTCGGCCAAAGCTGTCCAAGGGCAGGAAGCCGCTCGGCAGGGCACTCAGCCATGAAGCGACGAATCTGATCCTCGCCCTCGGCCCGCAGAAGCGAGCAGTTCATGTAGAGCAGCTGCCCTCCGGGGCGCAGGAGCGACCAGGCCGACCGCAGCAACTGGGCCTGCAGGGGCAGCAGGGCATCGAGGTCCTGCGGCCCTCGGCGCCAGACCACCTCGGGATGGCGGCCCAGGGTGCCCAGGCCCGTGCAGGGCACATCGAGCAGCACCACATCGAACTGCCCGGCACCGGCCGACCCTGGCCGAAGGGCCTCGACGGCAAACTCGCGAACATCGGCCTGCATCCATCGAGGCTGGGAGGCCAGCGAGGGCGAGAGGCGGCGAAGCTCGGCATCCATGCGCTCTAGGCGCGCGGTGGAGACATCCAGGGCGAGGATGTCGAGGTCCGGCCGCTCGGCACAAAGAAAGGTCTTGCCGCCCGGTGCCGCGCAGGCATCGAGCACTCGCTGACCCGGCAGCAGCTCCAGATGCTCGAGGGCGCGCTGCGGGGCGATGTTCTGCACCCGAAACCAGCCCTCGGCATAGCCCTCGAGGGCGCGCGGATCGGTGGGCGGATGAAGCCAGTGGGCGGGCCGTCCCTCGGCATCGCCCACCACGGTGAGTCCGCGGGCACGCCAGGCAGAGAGCGTTCGGTCGCGGACCTCGGCCGGCCCAAGCCAGCGCACCACCATGCGCGACTCATCGAGCAGGGCGGCGGCAAGGCCGTCGGTGGCGGGACTGCCACCATCGGCATCGGCCCCCGAAACAATCCAGGGTGGAAGCGCCACCGCGCTGCTCGGGACTGCCCGCTGCAGCACGGCATTGACGAATCGGGCAGGGGCATCACCGCCCAGCCGCCGCGCGGCCTCCACGGCCTGATGAACCAGGATGGGCCGTGCCCAACGCCCCTGAGCCAGAGCTGCCATGGCAACGGCCAGGAGGGCGGTGAGTCGGGGGCTGGGGGGCTTGGCGCAGAGCTGAGTCAGCTGCGCCCGAACAGTGCCCCAATGGCGGCAGGCCCCGTGGTAGTGGGCCATGGCGGCCCCCGAGAGATCGGGGGGTTCGGCGCCGCCCTCGAGGATCCGCGCCCGAAAGCTCCGGGCAGCCAGCAGCAGATCGCGCCAGAGAGGCGAACTCTGCGCTCTGCCGGTGTTCAACGGCGGGCCATCGCCCGCAGGCGCGAGACCCGCTCCTCGGTGGCAGGGTGGGTCGAGAACAGCCCCCGAAGACCACCGCCCGACAAGGGGTTCATGATCATCATCTGCGCCGTTTCGGGATGGGCCTCGGCGGCCGCAAATGGACGGCCCTGGGCAGCGGCCTGAATCTTCAGCAAGGCCGAGGCCAGTGCTTCGGGATCCCCCGACATCTCCGCACCGCCCCGGTCGGCCTCGTATTCGCGGGCCCGCGAGATGGCCATCTGAATGAGGGCACCGGCCAGGGGTGCGAGCATCATCAGGGCGATCTGCGCGATGGGGTTCATGGGACGGCCCTCGGAATCCCGGCCACCAAACAGCAGGGCGAAATTGGCCAGGGCGGAGATGGCACCGGCCATCGTGGCGGAGATGGTGGAAATGAGAATGTCCCGGTGCTTCACATGCGCCAGCTCGTGGGCCATCACGCCCCGGACCTCGCGGGCCGACAGCATGGAGAGCAGGCCCGTGGTCGCTGCAACCGCTGCGTTCTCGGGGTTGCGGCCTGTGGCAAAGGCATTGGGTGCGGACTCTTGGATGATGTAGACGCGGGGCATGGGCATCTCGGCCCGCTGAGCGAGCTCCGCCACCATGCCCACCAGCTCGGGGGCCGTCTGCATGTCGACCTCGCGGGCGTTGTACATGCGCAGGACCATCTTGTCGGAGAACCAGTAGGCGAAGAAGTTGGTGGCGCCAGCAAACAGCAGGGCCAAGATCATTCCCTGCTGGCCGCCCACCATGCCGCCGATGGCCCCAAAGAGGCCAACAATCGCCGCCATCAGCACCGCAGTCTTCAAGTAATTGAACATCGCTTCAGCTCCATCGAATCAAAGAAGAAGGCTTCCCTCGGACAAGCCGGCACCTCGGCAGAATTGCGCTGCGTCGAGCCGCCTTCCCCCTGGCCGCTGCAGCCAGCCCAGGCCAAGCAGGCCCCGACCGCAGGCCACCACCAGAGGTTCCTGCTCAGACCGGGGAAGGCGCACCACTGTTCCCGGCGCCGCCCATTGTCCCTGGGCCTCGATCAGGCGGGCCCCACCGGCCTTCAATCCCGAAGGGAACTCGGCGGCCGGCGTGGGATCGAGCCCGCGGATGCGGCGGGCCATGTCGGCCGCCTCGCCCTGGAAATCCATCTGTCGGTCGGCCTTGAGGATCTTGGCCGCGTAGCTGACGCCCTCGCTGGGCTGGGGCTGGGGGGTGTGGGCCGGGTCCCGCTGCCGGTGGCCCGCCAGAAACTCCACCAGCATCTGTGCCCCGAGGCTGGAGAGCCGATCGTGCAGGCTGGCGGCATTGTCGTCGTCCGAAATGTCCACCCGACGGGCATCCCAGACAGGGCCGGTGTCCAGCCCTTCATCCATCTGCATGAGGCAGACGCCGGTGGTGGAGTCGCCCGCCATCAGTGCCCGCTGGATGGGCGCAGCGCCCCGCCAGCGAGGAAGCAGCGAGGCATGCAGGTTGAGGCAGCCATGGCGGGGGATGGACAGCACATCGGCAGGGATGATGAGTCCATAGGCCACCACCACGAGAACATCGAGCTGCGCCGACACCAGGGCCCGTTTGGCCTGGAGGGTCTCATCGGCCTCGCCCCGAAGCCTCTCGGGAGTCCAGACAGGAATTCCATGAGCATCGGCCAATTCGGCCACGGCCGACCTCTGAATGCCCTGGCCCCGACCACGGGGCCGATCGGGCTGGCTGAGCACGAGCTCCACCGTCCAGGCCCGCGGACTCTGCGGCTCGAGCAGCGCGCTCAGGTGCCGCGCGGCATAGTCGGGCGTGCCGGCAAACCCGATGCGCAGCGGCGCGGGGTCCTCAGCCACGGGCCAGGACGGGGGCCTTGTCGGCAGCCCTCTCCTTTTGTTTTTTGATTTTGTCTTGCAGCCGTGTTTGCTTCAGGCGAGAGAGATAGTCGACAAAGACCTTGCCATCGAGGTGATCGATCTCGTGCTGAATGCACACCGACAGAAGGCCGTCGGCCTCGACCTCGAAGGTCTCTCCTTGCAGGTTGGTGGCGCGGACCCGAATGCGATCCGGGCGCTCGACCGCGTCGTAGAACCCCGGCACCGAGAGGCATCCCTCATCCCAGACCTTGGTCTCTTCGGAGGCCTCGACGATCTCTGGATTGATGAGGGTGATGAGGCCGCTCCGATCCTCGGTGACATCCACCACGATGAGTCGACGATGGACATTCACCTGCGTCGCCGCCAGGCCCACCCCCGGCGCCTCGTACATGGTCTCGGCCATGTCGGCCGCCAGCCGGCGCACCTCGTCGTCGACGTGGGCAATCGGCTGGGCCAGCGTGCGCAGCCGCCGGTCGGGGTAGTGCAGAAGGGGAAGCAGGGCCATGGATGGATGCGCAGGTGCGTTGTCTGGCGTGTTTGGGTCGGCTGTCTAGTCTAGAGCCTCTCAGCCATTTGTCGGAAGACCCCGCACCGGGTTCCCGCAATCATGGCCGCATGAACTCCAGCGATCTTGTCGACGGGGCACTCGATCCCGAACATTGGCCCCGCCTGCCACCCCTTCAGCCCCGGCTTCAGTCCCTTCACGCCTGGGGCCATCGCTCGCTGCTGTCGCTTCCTGCCATGGCCATCGTGGGCAGCCGGCGTTGCAGCCGCCAAGGCGCGGCCGATGCCGAGTCCTTCGCTGCCGAAGCGGTGCGCCGTGGGCTGGTGGTGGTGAGTGGCCTGGCCCGAGGCATCGATGCGGCCGCCCATGAAGGTGCGCAAATCCAGGGTGCGCAGATTCCGGGGGCGCAGATCGGTGGGACACAGGCCCCGGCGGGCTGTGCCTGGCCCACCATCGCGGTGCTGGGCTCGGGCATTGGCAATATCTATCCGCCCGCACACCGGGCCATGGCGAAGCGCATCGTTGAGGGCGGTGGGCTGCTGCTCTCGGAGTATCCCCACGCCATGCCAGCCCTGCGCCACCACTTTCCCCTGCGCAATCGACTGATTGCTGGCCTGTCGCAAGGGGTGCTGATCGTGGAGGCCGCCGCCAAGAGCGGTGCGCTCATCACCGCCCAGCTCGCCATGGAACTCGGCCGCCACGTCTGGGTGCTGCCCGGCTCCATCCACGATGACCGATACGCGGGCAGCCATGCCCTCATTCGGCAGGGGGCCTCGCTGGTCTCGTCGCCCGAGGAGCTCTTCGACGACTGGGGGCTGTGGCGAACCGCCCGGCTGGATTCCGCCGACGGTGAGGCCGTGTTGGCGCCCGCACCCGGCCTGCCCGAGGCCATCACTCAGGGCCTTGCGGCCTCCGATCGTCGCATCTTGGAGTCTCTCTCGTGGAGCCCAATCGATATCGTCAGCGTCATGGGCCGCACGGAGCTGTCCCACCTCGATTGCCGCCAGGGCCTGCTGCGGCTCTCGGCGGCTGGGCTCGCGGTGGAGGTCTCCGATGGCGCCTGGGCTCGCTTTAAATCAGCAAGGCGGTATTCTGTGGCGAAATGAAAAGCCTAGTCATCGCAGAAAAGCCCTCGGTCGCCAGCGACATCGCCAAGGCGCTGGGTGGCTTTGAGAAAAAAGACGACATCTTCGAGCGCGAGGATCTCGTCGTGGCGTCGGCCGTGGGCCATCTTCTGGAGCTCGTGGCCCCCGAGGAATTCGAGGTCAAGCGCGGGAAGTGGTCCTTTGCCCACTTGCCGGTGCTGCCGCCCTACTTCGACCTGCAGCCCCTGCCCAAGAGCGAGCAGAAGCTGAAGACGCTGGCCCGGCAAATCAAGCGCAAGGACATCGGCCGCATCATCAATGCCTGCGATGCGGGGCGCGAGGGCGAGCTGATTTTTCGCACCATCGTTCAGTACACCAAGGCCAAGCAGCCCATCGCTCGGCTCTGGCTGCAGAGCATGACGCCCTCGGCCATTCGCGAAGCCTTCAACCACCTGCGCACCGACGAAGAGCTCATGCCCCTGGCCGATGCCGCCCGATGCCGCAGCGAGGCCGACTGGCTGGTGGGCATCAACGGCACCCGCGCCATGACCGCCTTCAACAGCAAAGAGGGCGGCTTTTTCAAAACCAGCGTGGGCCGGGTGCAGACCCCGACACTGGCGATCGTGGTCGAGCGAGAAGAGGCCATCCGTCGGTTTGTGTCGAAGCCCTACTTCGAGGTCCATGCCCGGTTTGAGGCCAAGGCGGGCGATTACCTGGGCCGCTTCGTCGACCCCAGCTTCAAGAAAGACGAGCTGCATCCCGAGCACCGCGCCGAACGGCTCTGGGACAGAGCTCAGGCCGAGGCCATCGTGCAGGCCTGCATGGGCGGCAAGGCCGTGGTGTCGGAAGAAAGCAAGTCGGCCAGCCAGTCGCCACCCTTGCTCTTTGATCTCACCAGCCTGCAGCGCGAGGCCAACAGCAAGTTTGGCTTTTCGGCCAAGAACACCCTGGGGCTGGCCCAGGCGCTCTACGAAAAGCACAAGGTTCTGACCTACCCCCGAACCGATTCCAAGGCCCTGCCCGAGGACTACATCCCCACCGTCACTGCCACGCTCGCCGCCCTGGGCGGGCTGGATGGCTTTGGCGGCATGGGCGAGATTGCCCGGCATGCCCAGACGGTGCTGAATCAACAGTGGGTGCGGCCCAACAAGCGGATATTCGACAACACCAAGGTGTCGGACCACTTTGCCATCGTGCCCACGGGCCAGCTGCCCCGCAGCCTGTCGGAGCCCGAGCAGAAGATTTTCGAACTGGTGACCCGCCGGTTCATTGCAGCCTTCTTTCCCGCGTCGGAGAGCCTGGTGACCACACGATTCAGTCGGGTGGGCGACCACAGCTTCAAGACCGAGGGCCGGGTGCTGGTCGTGCCGGGATGGCTGGCCGTGTATGGCCGAAGTGCCGCCGAGGAGGCCGAGAGCCTGGTGGCCGTGGCCCCAGGTGAGACCCCCGCAGTTGGCGAGGTGGAGCTGCAGAGCCATCACACCAAGCCCCCCGCCCGATACTCCGAAGCCACACTGCTGTCGGCCATGGAGGGCGCGGGCAAGATGGTCGAAGACGATGAGCTTCGCGAGGCCATGTCGGGCCGCGGCCTTGGCACACCTGCCACGCGAGCCGCGATCATCGAGGGCCTATTGGCCGATACCTATCTGCACCGTGATGGCCGGGAGCTCATTCCCACCGCCAAGGCCTTCCAGCTCATGACCCTGCTTCGCGGCCTGGGCATCCCGGAGCTGTCGCGGCCAGAGCTCACGGGCGAATGGGAGTCGCGGCTTCGACAGATCGAGTCGGGAGCGCTGCGCCGGGAAGATTTCATGGACGAGATCGCGGCCATGACCGAGCGCATTGTCGGCCAGGCCAAGAACTTCTCGAGCGACACCATCCCTGGCGACTACATCACCCTCGCCACGCCATGTCCCGCCTGCGGTGGTCAGGTCAAAGAGAATTACCGACGCTTCGCCTGCACCCGCTGCGAGTTCTCCATCACGAAGACGCCCGCGGGACGCACCTTCGAGCCTTCCGAGGTCGAAACCCTGCTCGAGACACGGACCCTAGGCCCCATCGACGGATTTCGAAGCAAGCTGGGCCGCCCCTTTGTGGCCAGCCTGCGCATCACCGGGGAGAACAAGCTGGAGTTCGATTTTGGCCAGGGGGCCGACGACGACGATGCGCCGCCGCCCGATTTTTCCAACACCGAGCGCCTGGGCGACTGCCCGAAGTGCAGTGCCGGTGTGTATGCCCTGGGCAGCTCCTACATCTGCGAAAAGGCCACCGGCCCGAGCAAGGTCTGCGATTTCAAATCGGGGGCCATGATCTTGCAGCAGACCATCGCGCCCGAGGATATGCGGGAGCTGCTGAGCACAGGCCGAACGCGTCTCTTCGACGGCTTTGTGTCCGCACGCACCCGACGCAAATTCAAGGCCTATCTGTCGAAGGGCCCCGACGGCAAGATTGGTTTTGAGTTTGAGGCGCGCTCCCCTTCCAAAGGCAATCCAAAGGCGAGCACGAAATCCAGCGCAAAGGCTGGAGCAAAGGCCGAGATGAAGACCGAGATCAAGGCCGAAGTGAAGACAGCGACCAAGAAAGCCCAAGCGAAAAAAGCCTAACGGGCAGAACTCAGCCCGCGGTGGGTTTGACTCCCGAGGCAATGCCCGATCGCACATGGCCCGTCGGTCCGGCCTGTGCCGCCGACTCGCAGTGCCGGGTCTGATCGTCGAAGAAGAAGTCGGCCTCGAATTCGGCCAAGAAGGGGCCTTTTTCGAGCCCCCCCAGAAACATTGCCTCATCGATGTCGATCTGCCAGCTGCGCAAGGTGCGGATCGCGCGCTCATGCGCAGGGGCAGATCGGGCGGTAACCAGTGCCGTGCGCAGCCGCATCCCCGCATCGCGGGCCGTGTGTTGAAGGGTCTGCAATTGGCGCAGGCCCTGCAGGGCCTGCAACAGAGGTTTGAAGGGTCCTGGAGGCAGCGGCTGCTGCGCCCGGGCACGCTCGTGGCTCACAAAGGCCTCGAGTCCATCGGCCTGATAGATTTGCTCGGCCTCGTCGGAAAATAGGACTGCGTCGCCATCGAAGGCAATGCGCAATTCATTGGGATACCGGCTGCTGGCCTGTTGGGCCTTCACCCAGACCTGAGCGGCAGGGAATCCAGCTTGAAGTGCTGCTTCGACATCGCTCGCACTGGCCGACAAAAACAGATGGGCGGCCAGGGGTTTGAGGTACCGATAGGGCGTTGCTCCTCGGGTGAAGACACCGCGCTCAATGTTTAAGCCATGGTGCTGAGCCGAGTGATAGACGCGCAAGCCCGAGACCGGATCGTTTCTGGAGAGCACCACCACCTCGACTCGAGGGTCTTCTGGGGTGTTGAAGGCCAACAGCTTTTTGACCAAGCCATAGGCCACGCCGGGAGCGGCAGGCGTCTGCAGCCGATCCCATTGAAGCGCCATGTAGGCGGCATCGTCGGCCTCTTCGAATACCTGGTTCTCTTCTTCGAAGTTGAACAGGGCCCTCGACGAGACTGCCACCACCAGCTGATTGGCAAGGCTGTGGGGCACTGGAAGCCTTTAGATAGCGGGTTGGATGTTGAGTTAGATGTCGAGATTGGCCACGCGCAGGGCGTTGCTTTCGATGAAGGCACGGCGCGGTTCGACTTCTTCACCCATGAGCGTCTCAAAGATGCCATCGGCGGCGATGGCGTCTTCGATTTTGACCTGCAAGAGCGTGCGCGCTTGGATGTCCATCGTGGTCTCCCAGAGCTGTTCGGGGTTCATCTCGCCCAGTCCCTTGTAACGTTGGCGGCTCACACCGCGCTCGGCCTCGGCCATCAGCCATTGCATGGCGGCAGCAAAGCTGTCGACATGCGCCTGCCGGGGGGCATCGCCTGCACCGCGTTGCACTCGGGCGCCAGCGCCAACGAGCTGCTTCATCCGCTCTGCCGTGGATTGAATCTGCTGAAGATCGAGGCCCGACAGCAGATCGAGGTCCAGTGTGCAAGTCTTCAGATTGCCATGATGGTTGCGCTCAATGCGCAGCGACCAGGATTCGGTGGCAGATTGATAGTCGGCGAACACCCTAAGTCCGGTTTCGCCCTCGTGGCGCCCAGACAGCCAACGACTCAGGCGCTCGGCCGAAGCCAAGGCGAGGTCGTTGTTCTGCAACTCGATGCGCACCCCATCGAGCAGGGCCTCGAGCACTTCGCGGTCGATGACTCGAGCCAGACGATCGATGTTGTCGAGGGACTGAAGGTAGGCGTGGGCCATCTCTTCGAGCACTGATTTATCCAGGGCAACGCCCGAGGCATCGAACACCTGCGCATCGCGCATGGCCAGCTCCAACAGCAGGGCATGCAGGGCGCTGTCGTCTTTGAGGTAGCGTTCTTCTTTGCCGAACTTCACTTTATACAGCGGTGGTTGGGCGATGTAGATGTGGCCTCGCTCGATCAGCTCGGGCATCTGACGGTAGAAGAAGGTGAGCAGCAGTGTGCGGATGTGGGAGCCATCCACATCGGCATCGGTCATGATGATGATGCGGTGGTAGCGCAGCTTGTTGGGATCGTAGTCATCCTTTCCGATGCCACAGCCCAAGGTCTGAATGAGGGTGATGATCTCTTGGGAGGCCAAGAGCTTGTCCTCGCGTGCCTTTTCGACGTTGAGGATCTTGCCCTTGAGCGGCAGGATGGCTTGGAATTTCCGGTCGCGGCCCTGCTTGGCAGATCCACCGGCGGAGTCGCCCTCGACCAGGTAGAGCTCCGCCTTGGCAGGGTCTCGTTCTTGGCAGTCGGCCAGTTTGCCGGAGAGCCCAAACGAATCCAGCACGCCTTTGCGTCGGGTGGCCTCGCGGGCGCGCCGAGCTGCCTCGCGGGCGCGGGCTGCCTCGATGATTTTGCTGCAGACCGCTTTGGCGTCGTTGGGATTCTCGTTCAGGTAGTCCTCGAGGGCGCGCGAGACCAAGTCTTCGACCGGCTGCCGGACTTCGCTCGAGACGAGCTTGTCTTTGGTCTGTGAGCTGAACTTGGGCTCTGCCACCTTCACACTCAGCACGCAGGCCAGCCCCTCGCGCATATCGTCGCCACTGGTTTCCACCTTGGCTTTTTTGGCGAACTCCGATTCGGCGATGTATTTGTTCATCACCCGGGTCATGGCCGCGCGCAGGCCCGTGAGGTGGGTGCCCCCATCGCGCTGCGGAATGTTGTTGGTGAAGCAGAGAACCTGCTCGTTGTACGAGTTGTTCCACTGCATGGCCACCTCGACCGACACACCCTCGCGTTCGCCCGTGGCATAGAAGATGTTGTTGTGCAGGGTCGACTTGTTTCGATTGATGTAGTCGACAAAACCCTTCACGCCGCCAGACAGGGCAAAGTCTTCTTCTTTTCCTTCGCGCTGGTCAACCAGCTTAATGCGCACGCCATTGTTGAGGAAGGACAACTCGCGCAGCCGCTTGGCCAGGATTTCATAATGAAATTCCACCTTGCCAAAGATCTCGGTGCTCGCGAGGAAATGGACCTCGGTCCCCCGTCGATCGGTATCGCCTTTGATGCTCAAGGGTTCAACGCGTTCGCCCGCACGGAATTCCATGGCATGCACTTTTCCGTTGCGGCGGATGGTGAGGCGCAGCCAGTCCGACAAGGCATTGACCACCGAGACGCCCACGCCATGCAGGCCCCCCGAAACTTTGTAGCTGTTTTGGTCAAACTTGCCGCCGGCATGAAGCTCGGTCATCACAATTTCCGCGGCGGAGCGCTGGAGCTCATCGTCTTTGTGGATGTCGGTTGGGATGCCACGACCGTTGTCGACGACCGAAATGGAGTTGTCGGTGTGGATGGTGACCAGGATTTGATCGCAATGGCCCGCCAAGGCTTCGTCGATCGCATTGTCGACCACCTCAAACACCATGTGGTGCAGGCCAGTCCCATCGTGGGTATCGCCGATGTACATCCCCGGGCGTTTGCGAACAGCTTCCAGCCCTTTGAGCATGCGGATGGAGTCCGCACCATAGGTTTGGGTCGAGTTCTGTGGCTCGACGGGATTGTCTTGGCTGGTCTGATCGGGATGGGTCATGGTTTAAATCCGCATGGGCATGATGACGCAACGGAAGGACAGATCATCGCCGGGGGTGGTGATGAGCGCGCTGGCGTTGCTGTCGAGCAGACGTATCTCGACGTCGTTGGTCTTTAGATTGCCCAGGACATCGAGCAGGTATTGCACATTGAAAGAAATTTCGATGTCGTTGCCAGAGTAGTTGGCTTCGATCTCCTCGAAGGCCTCTTCTTGCTCGGCATTCTTGGCACTGATGCGCACGGTGTTGTTGCCCAACGACAGGGTCACACCCTTGAACTTTTCCGTGGTCAGAATGGCGGCCCGCTGAAGCGCACCGAGCAGCACTTCGCGCTGAATGGTCGCTACTTTGTCGTGCGCTTTGGGAATCACGCGCTCAAAGTCGGGAAACTTGCCCTCAATCAGTTTGGCAAGAAGCTCCAGGCGCCCAAGGTGAAAACGCACCTGTTGAGAGGCGACCTGGAGGTCGAGGGTCTGGTCGTCGTCGGCCAACACCTTCTGCAGCTCCATCACAGCCTTGCGAGGAATGATGACCTGATGGGATGGTGCACTGCCATCGAGTTCGATGGAGAGCCCCTGGATGTTCGCATCGTCGAGGCTGAGGCTGGCTGTGGCCAGACGATGCCCATCGGTGGCGACGGCGCGAATGGATCGAGCATCGACCACCAGCAAGAGTCCGTTGAGGTAGTAGCGGATGTCCTGCTGAGCCATGGCGAAATGCACCAAATGCAGCAGTTGCTTGAGGTCTTTCTGACGCAGCGTGAGCTTGGCCGGAGTCTGCTCGGCCGCAACCACCGTTGGGAACTCATCGGCCGACAGTGTCTGCAAAGAAAACCGTGCCTTGCCTTGCTGAATGGTCAGACGATTGTCTTTGAGGCTCAGGCTGACCTCGTTGTTGTTGGGGAGTGCTCGGAGAATGTCCACCAGCTTTCGCGCAGAGACGGTGGTCGACACATTGGCTTGAGCATCCACCGATCCCACATCGCTGTGGTGGGTGATCTGAATGTCGATGTCGGTCGCCAACATCGACAGTGTGCTGGCCGTGCGAGTTAACAGAACATTGGAGAGGATGGGCAGGGTGTGCCGACGCTCAACGATGCCGCTGACCATCTGCAAAGGCCGAAGGAGTGCATCGCGTTCTGCTTGATGAAGATTCATAGAAATAAATTGAGGTTAGTAGTAGGTGATGGTGAGTTCTGGGGATAACCGCACTAAGTCAATGTTTCATTGTTGAGATTTTACTGGCTTTGCCTGTGGAATCCTTGGGGATGGCTTAGGACAAGTTGTGGAGTACTGAGCGAATCTTGAAGTTGTCCCCAAGTTGTTCCAGCGTTGCGATACCCATTTGTGAACAAGTTGTGGACAACCCACCCCGCTTGTGCACAGCTTGCCCACAGGCTAGGGTGGTGGCGCGCGATCGGCTTGAATTGGTCAGCCACGGATCTGTTGCTCCAGGATGTGCAGGCTTCGGTTGAGTTCGGCATTTTTGGCCCGTTCGGCACCAATCTTTCGAACGGCATGGAGCACGGTGGTGTGGTCCCGACCCCCGAAGAGTTCACCAATTTCGGGGTAACTCTTTTGGGTGAGTTCTTTGGCCAGGAACATGGCGATCTGCCTGGGCATGGCGATGTTGGCGGGCCGCCGCTTGCTGTACATGTCGGCGATCTTGATTTTGTAGAAGTTCGCCACCACCCGCTGAATTTCCTCGACGGAGGTGGTCGTTCGAGTGAGATTGAGCGTGTCGCGCAACGCTTCGCGAACGGTGTCGAGGTTGGCGACGCGACTGTGAAAATGGCAGAAGGCAATCACTTTGCGCAGCGCACCCTCGAGCTCTCGAACATTGGAGCGGAGGTGGCGAGCGATGAAGAAGGCCTCCTCTTCATGCAAGGCAAATTTCTCCATATCGGCCTTGCGCAGCAGAATGGCCACACGCATTTCGAGCTCCGGGGGCTCGATCTCGACGGTGAGGCCTGAGCCAAAGCGGGTGACCAGTCGTTCGCTCAGACCCTCAATTTCGCTGTGGTAGGTGTCGCTGGTGATGATGATCTGTTTTTTGGCAGCAATCAGGGCCTCGAAGGCATAGAAGAATTCTTCTTGGCTTCGGGTCTTGCCCGAGAAGAACTGGATGTCGTCGATGAGCAGCAGGTCGAGCTGATGGTAGGTGGCCTTGAAGGCATCGAAGGACTTCGTTTGAAACGCCCGCACCACATCGGCCACATAGCTCTCGGCGTGGGTGTAGCGAATCTTGGCGCTTGGATTGGTGTGAAGGATGTGATTGCCAACAGCATGGATGAGGTGGCTCTTCCCAAGGCCAACACCGCCATACAAAAACAAAGGGTTGTAACTGGTCCCGGGGTGTTCGGCGACTTGGCGGGCTGCAGCGCGGGCCATTTGATTGGCCTTGCCAGTGACAAAGTGCTCAAAGGTCCAGTCGGGATTGAGGCGGGCCCGTTCGGTGGTCTTGGAACGATCTCCCTCGGGCGCAGGGTTGGTGATGGTCGGTGCGGCGAGATGGTCCATGGAATCGTCGGGCGCATCAGACGCGCCAGACGTGGCAGATGCACCAGACGACGGCTCAGAAGGCAATTCGACAGCGATCTCAACGGCACAGCCCAAGTTGGCCAGCCACCATTGCTCCAAGGGCGTTTGTAAATTTTGTTTGGCCCAGGCCTGTTTGAAGCGATTGGGAGCCTCAATGGTCAGGGCATAGCCCGATGGGGTCTGCGTCAAAGAAGCCAGGCGCAGCGGCTCGACCCAGATTTGGAAGTGTTGTTCTGGATAGAGCCCGCGCAGATGGGCAAGACACTGCTGCCAGGTGGTCGAAGGGTTGGGGTCTGGCGTCGACATTGCAAGAAGATCGGGGGGAAGCTTACTTATCCACAGGCGCGGGGGATGCCCATTCTGCCCTGTTCTGGCTATAATTCAAGGTTCTTTTTTAGGAATCCAATCATGAAACGCACTTACCAACCTTCGGTCGTCAAGCGCAAGCGCACCCACGGCTTTCTGGTTCGCATGAAGACCCGTGGCGGCCGCGCTGTGATTCGCAATCGCCGCGCCAAGGGTCGCAAGCGTCTGGCAGTCTAAGAACTGACCATTCTGAGTCTCACGAAGGCCGCTGACTTTCAGCGGCTGATGCAGCAGCGGCCTCGGGTCAGTCTGCCGCAGTTTCAGTTGTATCTGATGTCTGAGCCCAGTGCCGTGCCTGTGCTGCGCCTTGGGCTGGTGGTTCCCAAGCGCCAGGTGCGCCGCGCGGTTGGCCGCAATCTCATCAAGCGCTGGGCGCGCGTGTTGGTCCGCGAACACGCTGACACACTCCTGGCATTGAACCCTGGCCATTCTGTGGACCTGCTGGTTCGGATTCGTGCACCACTGCCCACCGATCGAGCCCACCGACGAGCGTCGTTCGACATTCTTCGGGCGGGCTTCTCGCGGCTTGTTCGTTGAGCTGCTCGGAGATGCAGCCAAAGGCAGCGATGTTTACTTGGCGTGCATGGCGTGCACTGGATTGGGCGTTGGCCCAGTTCCTTGGCGTTCTCATTTTGATTTATCAGTTGGGCATCCGACCGTGGCTGGGGCCGCGGTGTCGGTTTGAGCCGACTTGCTCATGCTATGGCCGCGAGGCTCTGGCCCTCCACGGTGGCGTTCGGGGATCCTGGCTCACGGCCCGTCGTCTGATTCGTTGTCGCCCGGGCGGCCCATTTGGCTATGATCCGGTTCCACCGCCGATATTGCGGGTGCCCCCAGCCCCCACCGACCCCTCTCAGGATTGATATGGAACTTCGCCGCTCCGTGCTGTTGCTTGTGTTTGCTGTGTCATCGTTTTTGCTTTGGGAAGCGTGGCTCAAGCGCCAGACCGCCGAGCCCGCCCAGGGTCGGACGGCAGCGACGTCGCCGGCCCCTGCCGCGGCAGACAATGCGGCCATCCCATCGCTGCGCACCGATGTGGTCTCGGAGCTCCCTGCGGGACCGGCCGCTGCCAAGGCGGTGGGTGCCTCGGGCATGGAGCCGGTGGCGCAAGAGTTTCGTCTGGTCAATGCCGATGTGGAGGTGGTGATTTCCAGCCAAGGCGGTTCGATTGTCCGATCGGTGTTGCTGGATCAGTCGTCGTCGCAATACGACGGCGGCAAGGTGGTGCTGATGGACTCGCGTGGAGCAACGCGGTATGAGGCGCAGACCGGAGTGATTGGCTCGGCGGGTGTGCCAACCCATCTCACCCCGTTTCGGTTGGTGGGCAGCGCCGCGGGCGGGAAGTCGCTCACGTTGACGGCCGAGTCCGGCGGCCTGCGCGTGACGAAGATCTACACGTTGGCAGAAGCGGGCCATCAGGTGGGGCTGACGCATCGGATTGAAAATACAGGGGCCACAGCGGCCGAACCCAACATTTATTTTCAGCTTGTTCGCACCGACATCGCCGCCCCGGGCGAGAGCGAGTTCTATCAGACCTTCACGGGTCCTGCGATTTACACGCAGGCCGGCAAATTCGAAAAGATCAGCTTCAATGACATCGCCAAGGGTCGACGCGATTTCACCGCGCAGGCCAACGATGGCTGGCTGGCGATGGTGCAGCACTACTTTGTTTCGGCCTGGGTTCCCAGCAATGCCGACTCGCGCACCTTCTACACCCGCACGGTGAGTCCAGGCCTCTACTCTGCAGGCTTCTACCAGCCCACCGGAGTGCTTGCCCCGGGCGCCCAGGTGGAGCATGCATCGGTACTCTACACCGGCCCCCAGGTGCAGGAGGTCTTGGCGGACCTCGCCCCGGGCCTTGATCTCGTGGTGGACTATTCCTGGCTCACGTTCTTGGCAAAGCCGATCTACTGGCTCCTCAAGACCCTCTATGGCTTTGTGTCGAACTGGGGCTGGTCGATTGTGCTGCTCACCGTGTTGATCAAACTGCTGCTCTATCCCCTGTCGGCCGCGGGTTACAAATCCATGGCCCGCATGAAGGAGGTCACGCCGCGGATGATGGCCCTGCGCGAGCGCTACGCCAACGACAAGGCCAAGCTCAATCAGGCCGTGATGGAGCTCTACAAGAACGAAAAGATCAATCCCCTGGGCGGCTGTCTGCCGGTGGTGGTGCAGATCCCCGTGTTCCTGGCGCTCTATTGGGTGCTGCTCGCCAGCGTGGAGATGCGCAATGCTCCCTGGATGCTTTGGATTGTGGACCTGTCGGAGCCCGACCCGTACTTCATTCTGCCGGTCGTGATGGCGGTGACCATGTACCTCCAGACCTTCCTGAACCCTCCGCCACCCGACCCGCTGCAGGCCAAGGTGATGAAGTTCATGCCCTTGATTTTCTCGGCCTTTTTCTTTTTCTTCCCGGCGGGGCTGGTGCTCTACTGGCTGGTGAACAACGTCTTGTCGATTGCCCAGCAGTGGTTCGTGATGCGCCGCATGGGTGTCGCTGTGCAGGTGGGCAACTGAGTCTGCTGGTGAGTTTGCCCCTGCCTACCGAATCCGATCGGTGTTGGCCATGACCCGGACCGTGGTGGCTCCAGCGACCCCGATGGTGCCCAGCGCCATCGGGGTTGTTCGTTTGTCGGGGCCCGAAGCGCAGGCCATTGGTGCGCGGGTCTTCGGTCCTCTGCCATTGCCCCGGCGAGCGGCACTGCGCACCGCGCGGGATGCCGAGGGCCGCGCTTTGGACGAGGGGCTGGTATTGAATTTCCCTGGGCCGCAGTCTTACACCGGCGAAGATGTGGTGGAGTTCCAGGGCCACGGTTCGCCGGCGGCCATGGCGCAGATCATCGATGCCTGCGTGTGGGCGGGTGCTGTCATGGCGCGACCCGGTGAGTTCACCGAGCGCGCTTTTCGTTCTGGGAAGCTGGACCTCAGCCAGGCCGAGGCCGTGGCCGATCTCATTCATGCCCGAAGTCAGCGCGCTGCCCGGGCGGCCGCAGCATCGCTGCAGGGCGCGCTGGGGCGGGCTGTGGAGGCGTTGCAGGCCGACCTCACGCGCTGCCGTGTGCGCCTGGAGGCCAACCTCGATTTTCCCGAAGAGGATGGGGTGGACCCGCATGTGCATGCCGAGTCGATGGACCTGATGGCGCGGTGTGCCGAGCATGGTCGGCAGATGCTGGCTCAGACACGTCGCGCCCAGCGGCTTCAAGAGGGCCTGCGGCTGGCGCTCCTGGGGCCGCCAAATGTTGGCAAATCATCGCTGCTCAATGCCCTGGCGGGCGACGAGGTCGCCATTGTTTCGGATGTTCCAGGCACCACTCGGGATCGCGTGCTGGGCCATCTCGTGTTGGACGGGGTTCCCATCGAGGTGATCGACACGGCCGGTTTGCGCGAGACCCAGGATCCCGTCGAGGCCCAGGGCATCGCGCGCAGCCGTCGCGCGGCCGGCGAGGTCGATCTCATTGTCTGGCTGGGCGATGCCACGGGAAACATCCCCGACGATCGGGCCCTGTTGGCGGATGTGCTGGCGCAGCGCGCGAGGGCGCGAGCGGATCGGGCAGACGTTGGCCTGGCTTCAGACGATCTGGCGGGTTCAGGCCCTGGTCTGGCTGGGGTGGCTGGGGCAGATGTGATCTGTGTGCTCAACAAGGCCGATGCGGCCCCCCATGCATCGTTGGAGCTGGGCGGGTCTACCTGGGACTTGATGGTGTCGGCGCGATCGGGTCAGGGCCTAGATGACTTGCGTGGTTGGCTGGTGGCAGCGGCCGGCCTGGGCCTGGCTCCGGAGGAGGCGGGATTGTGGTCGGGCCGTGAACGGCATCGCCAGGCCTTGGCAGCGGTGGTGTCCCTGGTGTTCGAGGCCCAGGAGCAGCTCGCCTTGGGCTCTTTGGAGTTGTCGGCCGAGTCTCTGCGCCTGGCTCAGGCGCAGCTGTCTCAGATCACTGGGTCCATGACGGCCGACGATCTGTTGGGCGAGATTTTTTCCACTTTCTGCATCGGGAAATAGATCAGACCATCTCGTCGAATCGGGCCAGATCTTTGTTTTTAAACGCTTTTTGATGACTCAGCAGCCGGCCTCCCATGGCGATGTGGGTTCCGGCCTCGGCCAGCTGGCAGGCGGCCAGTGCAAAACCAAGGTTGAACATGGCGTCGGAGTTTGGGACCTGGGCCGGGATCATGGCGCCCACAAAGACCACCGTCTGCCTGGGCCGTCGCTCGGCATCCACCGCGGCCGCCGAGAGTGTCAGGGTATCGGTTCCATGCACCACCACCACGGCGTCGGCGCTGGAAGCGGCAACCATGCCGGCCAGCTGCTGCCGGTGCTGGTCGGTGGCATCGAGGCTGTCGATGAGGTGGGCGGTGCGCACACGGACACGGCATTCGGGATGGAGCCGTGCGGTGATGAGCCATTGCGGAATCTGGGTGGTGGCCGCGAATCCCATGGTGCCATCCTCGGGCTGGTACTGCTTTTCAATGGTTCCGCCGCAGGCGATGATTTCAATGCTCTTCATGGGCTGGAATCCTGACAGGTTCTGGGGTGGCGCGGTGTGGTTGATGCTTGGGCCACCGGGGTCGCGGTGCTATGCTCTATTTCCCAAAATTTTCATTTTATTTTCAATTCCATGAACTCACCTGCTGCTGGTATCACTGCTGGTATCCATTCGGCTGCAGCCGCCCCCAAGGGGCAGGCGGTGGCCAACGCTCTGGGCATTCCGGAGCATCGTCCTTACACCGTGGTCCATGCGGGCCTGGTCGACTGGGTCTACAGCGTTGCTGCGAAGACCCGCCCTGCCGCCATCGTCTGGTGCGATGGCTCGGCCGAGGAGTCCGAGCGCCTTTTTGGTCAGATGGAGGCCGCTGGCACCCTGCGCCGTCTGAATCCCGCGAAGCGTCCCAACAGTTTCCTGGCCTTGTCCGATCCGTCCGATGTCGCGCGGGTGGAGGATCGAACCTATGTGTGCAGCCAGAACCAGGCCGATGCGGGCCCCAACAACAACTGGATTGATCCCTCCGAAATGCGCGGCACCTTGTCGGGCCTGTTCGAGGGCGCGATGCAGGGCCGCACGATGTATGTCATCCCGTTTTCCATGGGCCCCATTGGCTCCTCGCTCTCGGAGATTGGCGTGGAGCTCTCCGACTCGCCGTACGTGGTCGTCAATATGCGCCTCATGACCCGCATGGGTTCGGCCGCCCTGGCGCAGCTCGGCTCCGACAAGCCGTTTGTGCCTTGTGTCCACACTGTTGGGGCACCTCTGGCGGCGGGCGCCGCCGACGTGGCCTGGCCCTGCAATCCCACCAAGTACATCGTCCACTTTCCTGAGACGCGCGAAATCTGGTCCTACGGATCGGGATACGGCGGCAATGCCTTGCTGGGCAAGAAGTGCTTTGCCCTGCGCATTGCCTCGACCATGGGCCGCGCGCAGGCCAAGGCCGATGGCCTGGGTTGGCTTGCCGAGCACATGCTCATCCTGGGCGTTGAGGCGCCCTGGGGCAAGAAGTACCACGTGGCAGCCGCCTTCCCGTCGGCCTGTGGCAAGACCAACTTCGCCATGCTGATCCCCCCGCAGGGTCTGGACAACGGTGGCTGGAAGATCACCACCATTGGCGATGACATCGCCTGGATCCGTCCCGATGCCCAGGGTCGCCTGCGTGCCATCAACCCCGAGGCCGGCTACTTTGGCGTGGCGCCCGGCACCAGCGCGAAGACCAACCCCAATTGCATGGACAGCCTCCACAGCAATGTGATCTTCACCAACGTGGCGCTCACGCCGGACGGCGACGTCTGGTGGGAGGGGATGTCCGACACCGCGCCCGCCGAGTGCACTGACTGGCAGGGGCAGCGCTGGACGCCCGAGATTGCCAAAGAGACCGGCCGCAAGGCGGCCCACCCCAACGCCCGATTCACGGTGTCGGCCACGCAGAATCCCGCGCTCGACTCCGCCTGGGATGATCCTGCCGGTGTGCCCATCGATGCCTTTGTCTTCGGTGGCCGCCGCTCCTCGGTGGTGCCCCTGGTGACCGAGGCGCGCGACTGGGCCGAGGGGGTCTACCTCGCTGCCACCATGGGTTCGGAGACCACGGCGGCCGCCACAGGCCAGCAGGGTGTGGTCCGCCGCGACCCCTTTGCCATGCTTCCCTTCTGCGGATACAACATGGCCGATTACTTCCAGCATTGGCTCTCGTTGGGGGCTGGCCTACGTGCGCGCGGTGCCCAGCTGCCAGGCATCTATTGCGTGAATTGGTTCGGCAAGGACGCCGACGGCAAATTCGTCTGGCCTGGCTTTGGCGACAACGCCCGGGTGTTGAAGTGGATTCTGCAGCGCCTGGAGGGCGAGGTCGGTGGTCAGGAGCATGCCCTGGGTGTGTCTCCCCGCTACGAAGACCTCGATTGGAAGGGGCTTGAGTTCTCGCGCGAGAAGTTTTCACTCATCGGCGCTGTCTCCAACGAGGCCTGGGCTTCCGAGCTGTCGGACCACGAGGGCTTCTTTGCTCGGTTTGAGGGTCGTCTTCCGGCCGACCTCCCTGCCGTGCGTGCCCGCCTTCAGGCAGGGTTGAAGAAGGCTGCTTAGTTGTGTCGGATGCCTCCGTCTGAATTGCGCGTCTGAATTGCGCGTCTCAAGCAGTCAGCGAGAAATGAAAACCCGGCTTAGGCCGGGTTTTTTCTTGGGGCATTCCTGTGTCGGGCATTCCTGTTCGGGTGTTGTCACTCGTGGCCGGGCCGTCGGGTCCGCGCCAGGGCCTTGGCGATGGTGGTGTTGCGCGGGCCAGGCTCGATCTCGATGGGGCCGGGGCGCAGCGGGCCGGGGCTGAGCACAGCGAGATACCAGCCGCTGCAGGCATGGTCGTACATCAGCCTCGCGGCCGTGGGCAGCCGGATTGCCGCGGCCAGTTTGTGGCAAGGGACGCGTGGTGCGGTGACCCGCAGAACCACATCGCCCTGGTGCCAAAGGTCGCCAACCCAGACCTCGTTGTCGGTCACCCCCTCCGTGCTGAGGTTTTCGCCCAGCCGGCCCGCAGTCCATTCGGTCAGTGCCGTGCCGGTGGCTGTCGCCCAGAGGGGCCAATGTTCCCGTGGGTAGGCATAGATTGCCTTGTCCAGCCCCCCATGCACGCTGAGGTCGGCCTGCTCGTCCCCCTCCAAACCGAGGCGGCCTGCCCAGACGTCGGCCTCCGATCGGGGGGATTTTCGAATGGCGGTGGAGATGGAGCGCGGCGGCCCTCCGGCCGATGCCATCAGCAGGGGCGTTGCGATTCCGGTGCAGATGGCTCGAATCTGCGGGGCGGATGGTTTCACGTGAAACACCGGGCCTCGGCCAGTTGGAGCGCTGCGTGGAGGGAGGCATCGGAGGCCAGGCCTCGGCCCGCCAAATCGAAGGCTGTGCCGTGGTCCACGCTGGTGCGCAGAAACGGCAGGCCCAGGGTCACATTGATGCCCTCGTCCAGGCCAAACAACTTGATGGGGATCAGGCCCTGGTCGTGATACAGACAGACCACGACATCGAACTCGCGGTCCTCTCGGCGGGCACGGAAAAACACCGTGTCGGGCGAGTGGGGGCCAGATGCCGCGGCACCCCTTTGTCGGGCCATCGCCAGGGCCGGCAGCAGGATCTCTTCCTCGTCGTTTCCGAACATGCCGCCATCGCTCGCGTGGGGGTTCAGTCCGGCCAGGGCAATGCGCAGCGGGTGGCCCAGTTGGAGGATGGCGGGCGCATGCTGGTGGGTGAGCGCAATGGTCTCGGCCACATGCGCGGCGCTGAGTTCGGCCAGGGCCTGCCGCAGGGGCATGTGGATGCTGTCCAGGACCACCGTGAGGCTTGGGCTGGTGAGCATCATCCGAACCGGAAGCTCGGCGCGGCCCAGGAATTTCCGGGATGCCTCCTGAAGAACCTCGGTGTGCCCGGGTTCGTCATGGCCGGCGAGCCGCCAGGCCTGCTTGTGGATGGGGCCGGTCACCAGGGCAGAGCATTGGTGGTTCAGGCAGGCCGAGATGGCCTGATCCAGGGCGGCGCGGGAGATGTCGCCGGCGGTGGCCGAGAGCTCCCCGGGGGTGCAGGGGGAGTCTTGGGGCGGCGATATCAGGTGGGGGACGAGGTTCTCGAGGGGCTCGGCCATGCGGAGCTGATCGTGGGCCCGGCGCAGCGCCAGGGCGCTTCCAAAGACCACCGTCCGTTGGCGCAGCGCAGCCGGCCGCCGAGCCATGGCCTTCAGGGTGATTTCGGGGCCGATCCCAGCGGGGTCGCCCAGGCTGAGGGCAATGGGCGCGCCCAGGGTGGGCAATGGGGTGCGTGGGTTCATGGGTGCATTCTCCCCCATTCCTCCCGCCGGACCCCCGGTTTCCCTGCCACACAGGCCGTCGCCGCCCCATTGGCACCCGGCGTTCAAGGTGTTTCACGTGAAACACCTGGCCCCCGGGCATATCATTCTGTGCATCACCAACCCTTTGCCCAGTCCGTTCGGCCTTCCCATGACCCCGACCTACTCTTCCGCTCAGGTCCAGCGCCCGCTGGACGCCCTAACCAACTGGCCGCACCGGCCGGCGGACGGCACGCCGGTCGGCATGGCGCCCATCACCAACCCCGCGACCGGCGAGGTGGTTCGCGAGGTCGCGCTGTCGTCGGCGGGCATGGTCGACGCTGCCGTGGCCCGGGCCGTCGCTGCCGCCCCGGCCTGGGCCAACACCCCGCCCCTGCGCCGCGCCCGCATTCTGTTCGCCTTCAAGGCCTGGATCGAAGAGAACCGGGACCGCCTTGCGGCGGTCATCACCGAGGAGCACGGCAAGACCTTCGACGATGCCCGGGGCGAGGTCCAGCGGGGCCTCGAGGTGGTCGAGTTTGCCTGCGGCATCCCTCAGCTTCTCAAGGGCGAGCTGACCGAGGATGTTGGCACGGGGGTGGATGCCTGGACAGTGCGGCAGCCGCTGGGCGTCTGCGTTGGCATTACTCCCTTCAATTTTCCGGTGATGGTTCCGTTGTGGATGGCGCCGATGGCACTGGCCTGCGGCAACCCCTTCATTCTCAAGCCCTCCGAGAAGGACCCCTCCGCATCCCTGCTGCTGGCCGAGGGCCTCGCTGCCGCAGGCCTGCCCGAGCATGTGTTTCAGGTCGTCCAGGGTGGCATCGAGGCCGTCCATGCCCTGATCGACCATCCCATGGTCTCGGGCATCAGCTTCGTGGGCTCCACGCCGGTGGCCAAGGCCGTCTACGAGCGCGCAAGTCAGCATGGCAAGCGCTGCCAGGCGCTGGGGGGTGCAAAGAATCATTTGGTGGTCATGCCCGATGCCGACCTCGATGCGGCGGTGGAGGGTCTGATGGGCGCAGCCTATGGCTCGGCCGGAGAGCGCTGCATGGCGATCTCCGTGGCCGTGGCCGTGGGCGCTGTTGCGGAGCCCCTGCTGCAAAAGCTTCGCGCCCGCGCGGCCTCCATTCGAGTGGCGCCGGGCATGGTGGCCGGAGCCGACATGGGCCCGCTCATCTCTGCCGCCCATCGGGACAAGGTGCGCAGCTACATCGATCTGGGCGTGTCGGAGGGGGCCGAGCTGGTGGTCGATGGCCGAAACCCCGCTGCCTTTGCCCAGGGCGAGGCCTTGCCCGCGGAGGGCTTCTTTCTTGGCCCCACCCTCTTTGACCATGTTCAGCCCAGCATGCGCATCGCGCAGGAGGAGATCTTTGGGCCGGTGCTCTGCGTGATTCGCGTGGAGCGATTCGAAGACGCCATGGCGGTGATTGCCCAGCATCCCTTTGCCAATGGCGTCTCCATCTTCACCCAGGACGGTGCAACCGCGCGCCGCTTTGCCCGCGACATTCCGGTGGGCATGGTCGGCATCAATGTGCCCATTCCGGTGCCCATGGCCTTTCACTCCTTCGGTGGCTGGAAGGCCTCGCTCTTTGGTGACCACCACATCCATGGCCCCGAGGGCGTGCGCTTCTACAGCCGCCATAAGGCGGTGACCGAGCGCTGGACCACGGCCGCGGGCAATGCGTCGGCATTCACCATGCCCGTGGCGCGCTGATGCACACCCAGGCCTATGTCCATGGCCAGTGGCGCAGCGACGGCGGCGCCACTTTCGCGGTGATGAACCCGGCGACGGGCGAGCACTTGGCGAACGTCACCGACAGCAGCGATGGCCTCGTGGCCGAGGCCATTGCCGCCGGCGAGTTGGCGGGGCGTGCCTGGGGCCGGCTGCCGGCCAAGGACCGGGCTCAGCGTCTGAAGGCGTGGCATGCCGAGCTGGTGCGGCGAGCCAAAGACCTCGCCGCGCTGATGACTGCCGAGCAGGGCAAGCCCCTGGCCGAGGCCCGCGGCGAAGTCCTCTATGGCGCGGCTTTTGTCGAGTGGTATGCCGAAGAGGCGCGGCGTCTGGAGGGCTTCATCCCCGAGGCGGGACTGCCCGGCCGGGAGATTCAGGTTCGGCGCGAGCCGGTTGGACTGGCCGCCATCATCACGCCCTGGAACTTCCCGATGGCCATGATTGCGCGCAAGGCCGCGGCGGCTCTGGCTGCGGGCTGCGCGGTGGTGGTCAAGCCGGCCGAGGCAACCCCACTGACCGCCCTGGCCATGGCGGAGGCAGCCGAGGTGGCGGGCTTTCCCGCGGGCGTTTTTCAGGTGCTGCCTGTGGGCCGGGAGCGCGCCCCGGTGTGGGGTGCGGCCGTGACGGCTGACCCGCGGGTGCGCAAGATTTCCTTCACTGGCTCGACCGCCGTGGGCCGCTGGCTCTACGAGCGGGCAGCGGCCAACATTCAGCGGCTCAGCCTCGAACTCGGCGGCAATGCCCCGTTTCTGATTTTTGACGACGCCGATGTGACCGCGGCCGTCCTGGGCCTGATGGCAGGGAAGTTTCGCAACGCGGGCCAGACCTGCATCAGCCCCAACCGTGTTCTGGTGCAGGCCTCGGTGTGGGATGAGGTGGTGGAGCGGCTCCGTGCGGAGGTGCAGCGCCTGCGGGTGGGGCCGGGCACGGAGCCCGGCGTTGAGGTCGGGCCGCTCATCCATGCCGAGGCCGTGGCCAAGGTGCGCGCCCATGTGGCCGATGCCCTGGCCCAGGGTGCCCAATGCCTGGTGGGCGGGCAGGCCCATCCAGCGGGACCCAACTTCTGGCAGCCGACACTTCTCACGGGCCTGACCCCTGGGATGAGGGCCTTCCGCGAGGAGACCTTTGGCCCCCTGCTGGCGCTGTCGCGCTTTGAGACCGAGGAGGAGGGCATTGCCCTGGCCAACGACACCCCCTTTGGTCTGGCGGCCTATGCCTACAGCCAGGGCCATGCGCGGATCCATCGGGTGTCTCGGGGTCTGGATGCGGGCATGGTCGCCATCAATACCGGAAGCTTCTCCAGCGAACTGTTGCCCTTTGGGGGGGTCAAGACCTCGGGTCTTGGCCGCGAGGGCACCCGGCTTGGCCTCGATGAATTCTGCGAATGGAAGTCGATTACAATCGCCGGCCTCTGAAGGACCGTGGAACGCGTGGGTGGATGAATGGACTATCCCAAGGCTTTTGATGTGATTGTGGTGGGCGGCGGCCATGCGGGCACGGAGGCTGCCCTGGCCTCGGCGCGTCTGGGTGCGGCCACCCTATTGATCACCCACAGCCTCGACACCCTGGGCCAGATGTCCTGCAACCCCAGCATCGGGGGCATTGGCAAGGGCCATCTGGTGAAGGAAATCGATGCCCTGGGCGGCGCCATGGCGCGCGCCACCGATGTGGCGGGCATTCAGTTTCGCATCCTCAACGCCTCGAAGGGTCCCGCCGTCCAGGCAACCCGCGCCCAGGCCGATCGGGTGCTCTATCGCAAGGCCATTCGGGGGATGTTGGAAAACACCCCCAACCTCTGGCTCTTCGCCGAGGGCGTCGATGACCTGATCCTGGTGGGCGGGCGGGTGGCCGGTGTGGTCACCCAGTCGGGCGTTCGCATGCACGGCCGCGCCGTGGTGCTCACTGCGGGAACCTTCCTCAATGGCCGAGTCCACATCGGCCTGCAGAATTACAGCGCGGGCCGCGCCGGGGATCCGCCCGCCATCCGCCTGTCGGAACGCCTCAAGGAGCTGAAGCTTCCCCAGGGCCGACTCAAAACGGGCACCCCACCCCGCCTCGATGGCCGCACCATCGACTGGGCGCGTCTGGCGCCCCAGCCTGGCGACCTCGACCCGGTGCCGGTTTTTTCATTCCTCGGCAGGCCCGAGGACCATCCCGAGCAGCTGCCCTGCCACATCACCCACACCAACGAGCGCACCCACGACATCATTCGCGGGGGCTTCGATCGGTCGCCGATGTTCACCGGCGTGATCGAGGGTGTTGGCCCCCGCTATTGCCCGTCCATCGAAGACAAGGTCAACCGCTTCGCGGAGCGCACGAGCCATCAGATTTACCTTGAGCCCGAGGGCCTGACCACCCATGAGGTCTACCCCAATGGCGTCTCGACCAGCCTGCCCTTCGACATTCAGATCGCCATGATCCATTCGATGGAGGGCCTTGAGCAGGCGCACATCCTGCGGCCAGGCTACGCCATCGAATACGACTACTTCGATCCGCGGCACCTCAGCCTGTCCCTAGAGACGCGCGACATTCCAGGACTGTTCTTTGCCGGCCAGATCAATGGCACGACCGGCTATGAGGAGGCTGCCGCCCAGGGGCTGATCGCCGGCCTCAATGCAGCACTTCAGGTTCAGGAACGCGCGCCTTGGACGCCCCGCCGCGACGAGGCCTACCTCGGCGTCATGGTCGATGACCTCACCACCGTGGGCGTGACGGAGCCTTACCGGATGTTCACCAGCCGGGCCGAATATCGACTCAGTCTGCGCGAGGACAATGCCGACCTCCGCCTCACGCCCATGGGCCGAACCCTGGGCCTCGTCGACGACGAGCGCTGGCAGCACTTTGAGGCCTACCGCGCGGGTCTGGAAGAGTGTGAGCGCCTGCTGTCCAAGCGCTGGGTCCAGCCCCCCGAGGTGGAGGGCGCCGCACTGGCGCCCCTGCGGGCCAAGCTGGACCCCGGTGGCTTGCGACGTGAGCAAACACTTCTGGATCTGTTGCGCCGGCCGGCGATCGCTCTGCCCGACCTCTGGCCTCTGCTGCCGCCGGAGGCTGCTGCGCTGCTCCACGACGCCCGGCGTGCCGAGCAGCTCACCATCGCCACCAAGTATCGCGGCTACATCGATCGCCAGGCGCTGGAGGTCGCCCGACAGACCAGCCATGCCGACGACCCGATTCCCGCCGACTTCGACTACGCCACCGTTGGCGGACTGTCGGTGGAGGTGCGTCAGAGACTGCAGAAGTCTCAGCCCGCCAGCCTGGGTCAGGCCTCGCGGCTGCCCGGTGTGACCCCGGCCGCCATGTCCCTTCTGCAGATCCACCTCAAGCGGTGGCGATCGATGTCGGACTCGGCGCCATGCGCGGCCGCCGATCCCGCCGCCCCACAGGCCGCCTGAGTGCGGGATCAGATTCAATCGGGTGCCCTGGCCATGGGCATTGCGCTCGCGCCCGAGGTGGTCGCCGGCCTTGAGGCCTTCGCCCTGCAGTTGCTGACCTGGAATCGCACCCACAGCCTCACGCGCCTCGACCGGCCCGAGGCCGTGGTCGAGGACCTCACGCTCGACGCCTTGGCTGCCCTTCCCCACCTTCGGGAAGTGCCCGCCACCGGCCACCTGCTCGATGTGGGCTCGGGCAATGGCTACCCCGCCATCCCCTTGGCCCTGGCCATGCCCGAGCATGCCTTTGGCATGGTGGAACGCGTGGCCCGCAAGGCGGCCTTTCTGCGCAGCGCGGTGGCCCGCCTGGGCCTGAGCTCCCGGGTGACGGTCTATGAGCAGGATGTCGCCCGGCTGACCCGGAGTCGGCTGCCCCGAGGCGAAGCCCCCGCCGTGGTGACATCGCGCGCCTACGCCAAGCCCGATGTCTTTCTCTCGACCACCCAGCATCTGGCGGGGCCCGAGACCCGCCACCTCTATTGGGCGGGGGCGCAAGAGATTGCCCGCTGGCTGGGTGATAATTTGCCCCTGCATCGCGCGGGGGAAACCGCCGACCGCAGCCCACAGCGCACGACTTCCCACGACCTTGCCGGCGATTCGCCCAGGCTGGTCCAGACCCTTGCTCCCGGCGGCAGGTCGAGAGCGTTCTTGTGGCTGAGGGCGTCGTACGGATCCCCTGCGCCCCGACCATCCCAGCTCACCCCTTCATCTCCGACTGCCCCATGACTCAGCGCTCCACCCCTGCCGCTCCGACCGCCGCGCCATCGCGGGCCCAGGTCTTTGCTGTTGCCAATCAGAAAGGCGGCGTGGGCAAGACCACCACCTCTGTGAATTTGGCGGCGGCCATGGCTGCTCTGGGTTACCGCGCCCTGCTGGTGGACCTCGACCCACAGGGCAATGCCACCATGCATGCGGGCATCGACAAGATGGCCCTCGATGCCACGGTCTATCACATGCTGGTTGGCCTCAAGGGCTTTCGCGATGTCTGCCAGCGATCTCCGGCGGGCTTCGATGTGCTGCCCGCCAACCGCGAGCTGGCGGGCGCGGAGCTCGAACTGGTCGACTTCGAAGACCGCGAGCATCGACTGCGCCAGGTCTTGAATGCCGAGGCGGCCAACTACGACCTGGTGGTGATGGACTGCCCCCCGTCCCTGTCCATGCTCACCCTCAACGGGCTGTGCGCCGCCGACGGCGTCATCATTCCCATGCAGTGCGAGTACTTTGCCCTCGAGGGCCTGACCGACCTGGTCAACTCGATCGGTCGCATCCACGCCGGTCTCAACAAAGGCCTGCGCATCATCGGCCTGCTGCGCGTGATGTTCGACACCCGAATGACCCTCTCGCTGCAGGTGAGCGAACAGCTCGACGCACACTTCGGTGACAAGGTCTTCCAAACCGTGATTCCCCGCAATGTGCGGCTCGCGGAGGCCCCGAGCCACGGCATGCCCGTGCTCCAGTACGACGCCGGATCCCGTGGGGCCCAGGCCTACAAGCGCTTTGCGGCAGAGCTCTGCCAGCGCCTGGGGCTAAAGCCCACCCCGCAGCTGCAGGCCCAGGCCGCAGCACCCCTGGTCGATGCCGACTAGTCCTGGTCGCCCCACACCCTCCAACACCCTCATCCCACAGACCATCTCCATGAGCAAAAAGCGCGGCCTCGGTCGGGGCCTGGAAAACTACTTCGGCAATACCGCGGCCCTGGCCACGGGCGACGCCGGCACCACCGCCATTGCCCTGGGCGATCTGCAGCCCGGCCACTACCAGCCGCGCAAGGACTTCTCGCCCGAGGCCCTCGAGGATCTGGCGGCCTCGATTCGCACCCAGGGTGTGATGCAGCCCATCCTGGTGCGCCCTCTGCCCCCGGGCCGTGGCGCTCGCTATGAAATCATCGCGGGCGAGCGGCGCTTTCGTGCCTCCCAGATGGCGGGCCTCTCGGAGATCCCCGCCCTGGTCCGCGAGGTCGACGACCAGAAGGCCCTGGCCATGGCCCTCATCGAGAATCTTCAGCGCGAGGACCTCTCGGCGCTCGAGGAGGCCGAGGGCATTGAGCGCCTCATTCAGGAATTCGGCCTCACCCACGAGCAGGCGGCCGAGGCCGTGGGCCGATCGAGGTCGGCCACCTCCAATCTCCTGCGCCTGCTGGGACTTCCAGCCCCAACGCGCGAGGCGCTGCGGGGGGGCAGGATCGACGCCGGCCATGCCCGCGCCCTGCTGGCCCTGCCCGAGGCCCTCCATACCCCCCTGCTGCAGTCGATTGCTGCCGAAGGGCTGTCGGTCCGCGAGGTGGAGAACCGCGTGCGCGACTGGCTCGCCAAGACCGGTGGCCAAGACGGCGGCCGGACCACGGCCCGTGGGGCGGGCGGCAAGTCCAGTGGTTCGGGCGGCTCGGGCGGCTCCTCGGCCGATTGGGGCCGCATGGAGCGGCTGTTGGCCGATCAGCTCGGCCTCTCCGTCCGGCTTCGGGCCAAGGCCTCCGGCGGCGAATTGACGATTCGCTTTGGCAGCGTCGAGGAGTTTGAGGGCCTGCGGCAGCGCCTTCTTCCACAAGACACCGACACCCTGTAAATCCCAATTCAAACGCTTTTTGACATGTCACAAGCCCTCCGACTACACTCACGGCGCTTTCAGGGTTTTCACCTGATTTGTGGTTGCTGCGCTGGCGTTCTCCCGACCCTGACGTTCGGGTTTTGCACAGCGTTGGAGCACTGACCGATGGGCCTCGTGATTCTGATTCAGGCACTGTTTTCGGCGGCGCTCTCTGCGATCGGTGGGGCGATGTGGTCATCGGAGGCGGCGCTCTCGGCACTGGCGGGCGGCTTCTCGGTGGCGATCCCCACCGCGGTGCTGGTGGCTTTGTTGCGCGTGGTCCCCCGGGGCAGTTTTCCCGCGGTGCTCATGGTCGGCGAATTGCTGCGGCTGGTCGCAGTGGCGGTGCTGTTGGGCTTTGCGATTCGCGCCCTCGGCACACCACACTGGGGAATGCTTCTGTCGGCTTTCGGGGTCTGCGTCTTGATTCCTCTGCTGTTTCCCTTGCTGCAGCGCTATCTCAGCCGCCGGCGAGAGTTTCAGCAGATCGAGGAAATTTTGCGCCGACATTCCCGCCCGCAAGAACACTAGGTCCAACCGAGCACCACCGAGATTCAACAAAGGATTCCCATGGCAGCCGCACCGCAAAACGCCAGCGAGTACATCAAGGGCCACCTCGGCCACCTCACCAGCGAGGGCGTTCCCCAGTCGCAGGTCGTCGACTTTTCCTTGATCAACCTCGACACCCTGTTTTGGTCGATCACCACGGGACTCATCGCGTTTCTGGTTCTGTTGCTTGCCGCCCGCAAGTCCCATGCTGGGGTCCCGGGACGTTTCCAGGGCTTGATTGAGATGGTGGTCGAAATGGTCGACACCCAGTCCAAGGCCATCGTCCACGGCGACCGCCGCTTCATCGCCCCGCTGGCCCTGCTCGTCTTCCTCTGGGTCATGTTCATGAACGCGCTGGACCTCCTGCCCGTGGATGGTCCCAAGGCCGTGATCAAATTTCTGGGACTCGACAAGGTGATTCTCGGCGCCATCAATCCCGAGGCCGACGCCCTTTACCACCGCATCCTTCCCACCGCAGATCTGAATGCCACCCTGGGCATTGCCACCGGTGTTTTGCTGCTCGTTTTCTATTACAGCTTCAAGGTCAAGGGCCCCCTGGGCTTTGTCAAAGAGCTCTTCTCCGCGCCCTTTGGTGGACACCCTGCCCTCTGGCTGCCCAATCTGGCGCTCAACATTGTTGAGTTCTTCGCCAAGACCGTTTCCCTGGGCATGCGGCTGTTCGGCAATATGTTTGCCGGCGAGCTCGTCTTCATGCTGATTGCCCTTCTGGGCGCCAGCGCCACCGTCTTCGGCTTCATCGGACATGTGATTGCTGGATCCGTCTGGGCAATCTTCCACATCCTGATCGTTGTGCTTCAGGCCTTCATCTTCATGATGCTGACCTTGGTGTACATCGGCCAGGCCCACGAGGGGCACTGAGCCAGCCGGCCGGATCCTCTCCCTCTTTCCCTTCGTTTTTATCTACCCAAGGAGTTGTCATGGAAGTTAACGCCGCTGTTGCACTGGCCTGTGGTCTCATCATCAGCCTCGGCGCCATTGGTGCCTGTATCGGAATCGCCCTGATGGGTGGCAAGTTCATCGAAGCCTCGGCCCGCCAGCCTGAGCTGATGAACGAACTCCAGACCAAGATGTTCCTGCTCGCTGGTCTGATCGACGCCGCGTTCCTGATCGGCGTGGGTGTGTCGATGATGTTTGCCTTCGCAAACCCCTTCACCGCCTAAACAACTTCTGGCCGGCAACGGGTCCTGGCGGTGCTGGGGCCCGGACCCCCGCCCCGCTGTCTGTCCCACCCCTGCGTTGGCAACAACGCCGAGGCTCAATCATTCAAACAGGAACGCGACGTGAACATCAACGCCACGCTTCTCGCCCAAGTAGTTGTCTTCTTCGTCTTGGCCTGGGTCACGATGAAGTTTGTCTGGCCGCCGCTGATGAAGGCGCTGGACGAGCGGGCACAGAAAATTGCCGACGGCCTTGCCGCGGCCGACAAATCCAAGGCCGAGCTGGTGATGGCCGAGCGCCGTGCCGCCGAGGAAATGACCAAGGCCAAGACGGTGGCTGGCGAAGTCCGCCAGGTCGCTGAGCAGCAGGCCAACAAGCAAGTCGAGGATGCCCGAGCCGAAGCCGCCCGCATCCTTGCGCACGCCCGCGAGACCGCCGAGAAGGAAGCCGCCGCCGCCATGCAGGCTGCGCGCGAGACCCTGCGGGCTGAGGTCGCTGCACTGGCCGTCAAGGGTGCCGAGCAGATCCTGCGCCGCGAGGTCAACGCCCAGGCCCACGCCGACCTTCTCTCCAACCTGCGCAACGAGCTGTAAGCCATGGCCGAGAACCTCACCCTTGCACGCCCTTATGCCGAGGCCGCCTACGGCCTGGCTGCGGACGCCGGTGCGGCAGCCGCCTGGCTGGAATCTCTGGAGCGCCTGGTGCAGGTGATCCATGCGCCCGAGGCCCAGCAGCTGGTGCGCAACCCCACCGTGGGTGCTGCGGCGCTGGCCAAGGTGCTGGCCGATGCCGCTGGCGGGCTGACCGAGTCCCAGGTTCGACTGCTCGAGGTCATGGCCGAAAACCATCGCCTTCCGGTGCTGCCCGAAGTCCTGCTGCATTTTCGCGACCTGAAAAACGCCGCCGAGTCGGTACTCGCTGCCGAGATTCAATCCGCCTTCCCCCTGTCCGACGCCGATGTCGCGTCGGTGGTGAAGACACTCACTGAAAAGTTCGGTCGTCCCGTTCGGGCGGCCGTCACCATCAACGCCGAACTCATCGGAGGCATCTCCGTTGTCATCGGCGACCAGACCATCGATGCCTCTGTCCGCGGCAAGCTTCAGAAACTGGCCACGGCCCTGACCCACTAGGAGTTTTTATGCAGCTCAATCCCTCTGAAATCAGCGAACTGCTCAAGAGCAAAATTGCCGGACTGGGTCTGTCGGCCGACGTCCGCAACCAGGGCACCGTGGTCTCCGTGACCGACGGCATCTGCCGCATCCACGGCCTGTCCGACGTGATGCAGGGCGAAATGCTCGAGTTCCCCAACAACACCTTCGGCCTTGCCCTGAACCTCGAGCGCGACTCCGTTGGCGCCGTGATTCTTGGTGAGTACACCGGCATCACCGAGGGCGATGTCGTCAAGGCCACTGGTCGCATTCTGGAAGTGCCCGTGGGCCCCGAGCTCATCGGCCGCGTGGTCAACGCCCTGGGCCAGCCCATCGACGGCAAGGGCCCCATCAATGCCAAGCTGACCGATGTGATTGAGAAGGTTGCTCCTGGCGTGATCGCCCGCGAGTCGGTGTCGCAGCCGCTGCAGACCGGACTGAAAGCCATCGACTCGATGGTGCCCATCGGCCGCGGCCAGCGCGAGCTCATCATTGGCGACCGTCAGACCGGAAAAACCGCCGTGGCGCTCGACGCCATCCTCAACCAGAAGGGCACCGGCGTCATCTGCGTGTATGTGGCCATCGGTCAGAAGGCTTCCACCATCTCCAATGTGGTGCGCAAGCTCGAAGAGACCGGCGCCCTGTCGTACACCATCGTGGTTGCTGCGTCGGCTTCGGAGTCCGCCGCCATGCAGTACCTCTCGGCCTACGCCGGCTGCACCATGGGCGAGTATTTCCGCGACCGTGGCGAAGACGCCCTGATCGTCTACGACGACCTCTCCAAGCAGGCTGTGGCCTACCGTCAGGTGTCGCTGCTGCTGCGCCGTCCCCCTGGCCGTGAGGCATTCCCCGGCGATGTGTTCTATCTCCACTCCCGCCTGCTCGAGCGCGCCGCCCGCGTGAGCGCCGACTACGTCGAGAAGTTCACCCAGGGCGCCGTCAAAGGCAAAACCGGCTCTCTCACCGCGCTGCCCATCATTGAGACCCAGGCGGGCGACGTTTCCGCCTTCGTTCCGACCAACGTGATCTCGATCACCGATGGCCAGATCTTCCTGGAAACCGACCTGTTCAACGCCGGCATCCGTCCCGCCATCAACGCGGGCATCTCGGTCTCGCGCGTGGGTGGTGCGGCTCAGACCAAGATCATGAAGCGCAAGGACACTGGCGCTGGCGTGCGTCTGGCGCTCGCCCAGTACCGTGAGCTGGCCGCCTTTGCGCAGTTTGCCTCCGACCTCGACGAGGCCACCCGCAAGCAGCTCGAGCGCGGCCGCATCGTGACCGAGCTCATGAAGCAGCCCCAGTATCAGCCCATGAAGGTCTGGGAAATGGCGCTGATCCTGTTCGCGGTGAACAACGACCTGATGAACGACGTCGACGTGGCCAAGGCCGGTGCCTTTGAGAAGGCCCTGCGCGAGTTCATGGTCGCCAAATACGGCAAGCTCGTCGATCAGATCGAGTCCGAGAAGAATCTCACCAAGGATTCCGAGGCAGCCCTGACCGCGGCGATCCGCGACTTCAAGGCCACCGGCAGCTACTAAGGAACCGCCATGCCCGGCTCAAAAGAGATCCGATCCAAGATCAAGAGCGTGCAGAACACGCGCAAGATCACCAAGGCCATGGAGATGGTTGCCGCCTCCAAGATGCGTCGCGCGCAGGAACGCATGCGGGCAGGCCGCCCGTATGTTGAAAAAGTGCGCGCCATCTGCGGCAATCTCAGTCGCGCCACGCCCGATGTGGTCCATCCCTACTTGGTCTCCCGCGAGTCGGCCACCAAGACCGTGGGCCTGATTGTCGTGACCACCGACAAGGGCCTCTGTGGTGGCCTCAACACCAACATCCTGCGCGCCATCACCACCCAGCTGCGCAGTTGGGAGGCTGAGGGCATCAAGGCCCAGATCACCGTCTTTGGCAATAAGGGACTGAGCTTCTTCAACCGCATCGGGGGCAAGATCGTCTCGCATTCGGTTCAGATGGGCGATGCGCCCACCCTCGAGCAGCTGTTGGGCCCCATCAAGGTCCAGCTCGACAAATTCGAGGCCGGCGAGCTCGATGCGGTCTATCTCGCCGCCAGCGACTTCGTCAACACGATGAAGCAGGAGCCCCGGATTCGTCAGCTCCTGCCCCTGACAGCCGACGAGGGCCTGGACCGTGTCGATCCCGACCATGCCTGGGACTACATCTACGAGCCCAGCCCCGAAGAGGTGCTGAATGATCTGCTGCGTCGATACGTCGAGGCAGTGGTCTTCCAGGCGGTGGCTGAAAACATGGCCTGCGAGCAAAGTGCTCGCATGGTGGCCATGAAGGCGGCGTCCGACAACGCCAAAAAGCTCATCGATGAGCTGCAGCTTTCGTACAACAAGGCCCGCCAGGCCGCGATCACCAAAGAACTCTCCGAAATCGTTGGTGGGGCCGCCGCCGTCTGATCGGCCAAATCCCCGCCCCCGACCCAACATTCAAACCATCTCGACATCAAGGACCCCCTATGAACACCGCACAAGGCAAGATCGTTCAGTGCATCGGCGCTGTGGTGGATATCCAGTTCCCCAGCGACGCACTCCCCAAGGTCTACGACGCGCTCGTGCTCGATGCTGCGTCGTCGCACAGCCTGGTTGAGGCCGGACTGACCTTCGAGGTCCAGCAGCAGCTGGGCGACGGCGTGGTGCGCACCATCGCCCTCGGATCCTCCGACGGCCTGCGCCGCGGCATGCTCGTCAATGGCACGGGCGCAGGCATCTCCGTGCCGGTCGGCCACGGAACCCTTGGACGAATCATGGATGTGCTGGGCCGCCCCATCGACGAGGCTGGCGAGATCCAGTGCGACGAGCGTCGCGCCATCCACCAGACGGCTCCCAAGTTCGCGGAACTCTCCCCCTCGGTGGAGCTGCTCGAGACCGGCATCAAGGTGATCGACCTGATCTGCCCGTTCGCCAAGGGCGGCAAGGTGGGCCTCTTCGGCGGCGCCGGTGTGGGCAAGACCGTGAACATGATGGAGCTCATCAACAACATCGCCAAGCAGCACTCGGGCCTGTCGGTGTTTGCCGGTGTGGGCGAGCGCACCCGCGAGGGCAACGACTTCTACCACGAGATGAAGGACTCCAACGTCCTCGATAAAGTGGCCATGGTCTTTGGTCAGATGAACGAGCCCCCGGGCAACCGACTGCGCGTGGCGCTCACCGGCCTGACCATGGCCGAGCGCTTCCGCGACGAGGGCCGCGACATCCTCTTCTTCGTGGACAACATCTACCGCTACACCCTGGCCGGCACCGAGGTCTCCGCGCTGCTGGGCCGCATGCCCTCGGCCGTGGGCTATCAGCCCACCCTGGCTGAAGAGATGGGCCGCCTGCAGGAGCGCATCGTCTCCACCAAGGTGGGTTCGATCACCTCGATCCAGGCCGTCTACGTTCCCGCCGACGACCTGACCGACCCCTCGCCGGCCACCACCTTCGCCCACCTCGACGCCACCGTTGTGCTCTCGCGCGACATCGCCGCACTGGGCATCTACCCCGCAGTGGACCCCCTCGACTCGACCTCGCGCCAGGTCGATCCCAACGTCATTGGCGAAGAGCACTACACCGTCACCCGCAAGGTCCAGCAGACCCTGCAGCGCTACAAAGAGCTGCGCGACATCATCGCGATTCTGGGCATGGACGAGCTCTCCCCCGAGGACAAGCTCATCGTTGCCCGCGCCCGCAAGATCCAGCGCTTCCTCTCGCAGCCTTTCCACGTGGCCGAGGTGTTCACCGGCTCGCCCGGCAAGTATGTCTCCCTCAAGGAGACCATTCGCGGCTTCAAGATGATCACCGACGGCGAGTGCGACGCCCTGCCCGAGCAGGCGTTCTACATGGTCGGCACCATCGACGAGGCCTTCGAAAAAGCCAAGACCCTCAACTAAGGCCCGCGCCCATGAGCAAAACCTTTCTCTTGGATGTGGTGAGCGCTGAAGAGCGCATCTTCACTGGCGAGGCCGAGTTCGTGGCCCTGCCGGGCGAAGATGGCGAACTTGGCGTCCTGCCTGGCCACACGCCACTGATCACTCGGATCCGACCGGGTGCGGTGCGCATTCGGCAAGGCAGCAATGAGGAGCTCATCTTTGTTGCGGGCGGAATCCTCGAGGTTCAGCCCAAGGCCGTGACCGTGCTTGCCGACACGGCCATCCGTGGCAAGGACCTCGACGAGGCCAAGGCCGAAGAGGCCCGCCAAAAGGCCCAGGCACTGCTTCAGTCGCAGTCCTCCGACATCAACTACGCCGCCGCCCAGGCCGAACTGGCCGAGGCCATCGCCCAACTCGCCGCCATCCGCAAGCTGCGCGGCAAGAAGTAACGCGCCGTGGCCTTCGCCCCGCTGCAGAACGACCTGTTTCTGCGTTCCCTGCGGGGCGAAGTGACCGAGCGCTCCCCCGCCTGGCTGATGCGCCAGGCCGGACGCTATCTCCCCGAATACAACGCCACCCGGGCCAAGGCCGGCGACTTCATGCGCCTGTGCAAGACCCCGGAGCTGGCCTGCGAGGTCACCCTCCAGCCGATCGACCGTTACCCGCTCGATGCGGCCATTCTGTTCTCCGACATCCTCACCATCCCCGATGCACTGGGGCTGGGCCTGCATTTCGTTCAGGGCGAGGGCCCGCGATTTGCCCGCGCCATCGAGCATGAGGCCGATGTGGCTGCCCTGCCCACCATCGATGTGGAGGAGTCGCTCGGCTATGTGGCCCAAGCGGTGACCACCATCCGCCATGCGCTCGGCGGGCGCGTGCCATTGATTGGCTTCTCGGGGAGCCCATGGACCCTGGCCTGCTACATGGTCACCGGTGGCAGCAGCGGCGATGATTTTCTGAAGGCCCGCAACTGGGTGTATCAGAGGCCCGACCTCATGCTGTCACTGATCGGACGGCTCGAGGCCCTGGTCATCGACTACTGCACGATGCAAATTCGCGCGGGGGCCCAGGCCATTCAGCTCTTCGACAGTTGGGGAGGGCTCCTGGCCCACGGCAGTTTTGAGCGCTTCTCGCTCGCCTCGTTGCGACGCATCACCGCCGCCCTCCAGAACGCCCACCCAGATGTTCCGGTGATCGTGTTTGTGAAGGGTGGAGGGGGATGGCTCGAGCGCATCGCCAGCACCCGCGCACAAGCCCTGGGGCTCGATTGGTCGGTGCCGCTTTCTGAGGCGGCCACGCGGCTTGGGCCGGGCGTGTGCCTGCAGGGCAATCTCGACCCGGCCGTTCTGCTGAGCCGCCCAGAGGCCATCGAGGCCGAGGTCCGCCGACTCTTTGAAGACCTGCGCGGATTCAACGAGACGGCGCACGTCTTCAACCTTGGCCACGGCATTTCTCAATTCACGCCCCCCGAGCATGTGGCGGTCCTTCTCGAGGCAGTGGCCCAGGCCAGCCAGCGCCGATCCCTGCCCCAGACGACCCATCCGCGCTAGCGCCGTGACATGCACACCGCAGCCGATGGCCCCGACCCAGGCGCACCCCTCACCGCATCCTTCTCGCTGAGCATCGCTGTGGAGGGGGTGCCTTTGGCCCCCCTCACCTACACCAGCCCGGATGCTCTGCATCGGGGCGATTGGGTCGTGGTGCCGCTGGGTCGCGCAGAGCGGCTGGGGCTGGTGGTCGATGCGGCCGCGCAGCCCCGCTCCGATGCCAAACCCATCATCGCCGCCTCGCCGATGGCCCCCTTGATCGAAGCCGACCTGGCGCTGTTGGAATTTGCCGCGCGATACACCCACCACAGCGTGGGTCAGGCCATTGCGGCGGCAGTCTCGCCCGTGCTGCGCGAGCCCGAGCGGCATCGCGAGCGACGCACACCCAAGGGCCGGCAACAGCCCGCCTGGGTGATCGCGGCGGCCGAGGCCGATGCCGAGGCAGTGTCGAGCACCGACAGCACCCCCGACGCTGAAGGCGATCGCCTCAGTTCGGCACTGCCCGCGCCCACAGCAGACCAACAGCGGGCGCTGCAGGAGATTCGTCACCATTGGCCGCAGCCCGTGCACCTCTGGGGCATCACGGGCAGTGGCAAAACCCGGGTCTATCAGGCGCTGCTCGCCGAGATCCTTGCTCAAAACCCACAGGCCCAGGTGCTGGTGCTCGTTCCGGAGATCGGCCTCACCCCCCAGCTGGCGCGCCGCCTGGCCGAAGCATTTCCTTACGAGCCCATGGCAGTGCTGCACAGTGGTCTGCCCGAGGTGGCTCGAGCCAGGGCCACGCTGGCCGCCATGCAGGGCCGCGCCCGCATCGTCTTGGGCACTCGGCTCGCGACCCTCACACCCATGCCGCACCTGGCAGCCATTGTCATGGATGAGGAGCACGATGCCTCCTACAAGCAGCAGGAGGGCCTGAAGTATCACGCCCGAGATCTTGCCCTGTGGCGGGCGCGGCAGCGCGGCGTTCCACTGCTGATGGGATCGGCCACGCCAAGCCTGGAGGCCTGGGCGCTCATCGATGAAGGACGACTTGCGCGAGTGGATCTGCACCAACGAGCCACCGGGCAGCCCCTGCCCGAGATCCGACTCATCGACATGCGCAGCGCCCCCGCGCAGCAGGGCGTTGCGACAGCCGCCCTGGCGCAGCTCGATGCGACGCTGGCGGCGGGTCAGCAGGCCCTGGTCTTCCTCAATCGTCGGGGCTGGGCTCCGGTGCTGGGCTGCGAGGCCTGCGGATGGTTCGACGGCTGCGGCCAGTGCAGCGTTGGCCGTGTGCTGCATCGCGGCGCCAGCGGGCAATGGCGCTGCGCCTGCCACCATTGCGGAGCCGAGAGTGCCCCGCCCCGCCGGTGTCCCGATTGTGGCGCCACCGACCTGCAGCCGATGGGCCGTGGCCTGCAGCAGGTGGAGACCGACCTGGCCGCGCGGTGGCCCCACATTCGCTCCATCCGCCTCGATCGCGACGCGATGAAGTCCAGCAAGGCACTCGCGCAGGCCCTCGACGACATTCGGGATGGTCGAGTGCAGCTGGTGTTTGCGACCCAGATGGTCGCCAAAGGCCACGACTTTCCCGGACTGCAAACCGTGCTGGTGCTCAATGCCGACACGCAGCTCGCCAACCCCGAGTTTCGCGCCCCCGAGCAGCTCTTCTCACTGCTGCTCCAAGTGGCGGGCCGGGCAGGACGCCATGGCGGATCGGCCATCGCGCCAACCGTCACCATCCAAACGCGGCAGCCCGAGCACCCCATCTTCCAGACCCTCCTGCAGGCAACACCCAAGGCGCATGAGCGGCTGCTGCGCAGCATGCTCGATGAGCGGCGCATGGCGGGGCTGCCCCCCCATCGGCACATCGCCGCCGTTCGCATCTCTCACGCCAACGAGGCCCGCGCACAACAGATGGCCGATGATCTCTGCGCCATTCTGCGCGCCACCATCGAGTCGAGGGGCATGGCGGGCCTGCAGGTGCTGCAGCCCATGCGCCGCCATCCCGAGCGCGTTGCCGGGAAGCTGCGTCTGCAGATTCTGCTCGAGTCCGACCGACGGGCGCCGCTGCACGAGGCACTGGCGTGGCTGGGCCGCGCCGAGCTCTGGGCCGAATGGACCGAGGGTCGACGAATGGAGATCTCGATGGAGGTCGACCCGCTCACCTTGACCTGAGCGGGTGGGGCTCGAAGTCTTAGCGCTGGGCCTTAGACCCGCGCGGCCGTGGCGATCATGACCTGCGATGCGAGCCGCATGGCCTGCCGGATGGGCTCCGGAAGTTCGGCGGCACCCTCGGCCCGGGCCTCGCGCCCGTGGCTGGCCTCGTCGGCCATCATCTGTGCGCAGATGGCCCGCGAGGCAGTGTCGTTGGCCGGAAGCCGATTCAGGTGACCAGCCAGATGGGCCTCCACCTGACGCTCGGTCTCGGACAGAAAGCCCAGGGACACACGGTCGCCCACCAGGCCAGCCGCCGCACCCAGAGCGAACGCACCGGAGTACCAGAGGGCAGAGAGTCGGCTGGGGCCGGAGCCGAGCTGGGACAGCCGCTCGTGGGTCCAGGCCAGGTGATCGGCCTCGTCCGCGGCCGCATCCAGCAGAAATCGGCGAAGGTGCTCCGTCCGGGCCACCAGAGCCTGTCCCTGATAGAGCGCCTGGGCAGCGACCTCGCCGGCATGGTTCACGCGCATGAGGCTCGCTGAGGACTGGCGCTCAGCCTCGGTGAGTGAGGGCGGTGGATGATCGGCCGGGTTGTCCGAGCTGGACGGGGTCTCTCGCCGGGCGGTGGGGGTGGCCAGCACCGTCCTCAGGGCATTGTCGAGCCCCGAAAGAAGTCGGTCGGACATCGACGGGGGCTCCCGCAGGGGGCGCGGGACCGGGGCTGCCGCTGGCTTAGAAGGATCCACCGGAAGCGTTGACCAGGTGCTTGACTGCCGCCGCGATCTCTTCCTCGGTGTAGCCACCCGTCGCCTGAGCACCCATCTTGCCTTTGCCTTTGATGGACGAATTCACGAGGGCCTGATAGCCCTGACCGATGCGCGGGGCCCAGGCCGCCTTGTCGCCGAACTTGGGTGCACCGAGGGCGCCCGCCGCGTGGCAGCCCACGCACTTGGCCTTGTAGACCTCTTCGCCCGAGCGGACCTTGGTCACGGCAGCGGCGACGGCCACGCCCTTGGGGGCCTCGGTGCTCACGGTGCTCACCGGAGCGACGCGCTGGGCAGTGGCTTCGGCGGTGAAGAGATTGCTGCCAGCGCCAGGTTTGGGCTGGGCGCCAATGAATCGGGTCAGAAGAACAATCACCACCACGGGAATAACGAAGCCCAGCACGACGGCGATGATGAGCTGCTTCGGGGTTTTGATGGGGGTATCGTGACCGGACATGCCTCGAGATCCTGAAGTTGATGAAAACATCGTAGTATAAGCAGCTTGCCTCTTTGCAGGCGTCTGTAGCTCAGTGGATAGAGTATTGGCCTCCGAAGCCAAGGGTCGCAGGTTCGATTCCTGCCAGACGCGCCAACCCTCCCCAAGTCGAGCGACGTGAGCATCCCCACCGCCCTTTCTCCCGTGTTGCCGGTGCTTGGCAGCATCGCCCGCCGCCTGCACCCCGCCCTCACCGAGGAAGATCTCGTGGCGAGCCTCGAGCGGCCGCGTCAGGCCGAGCATGGCGACTGGTCATGGACCATCGCGCTGCGCCTGGCAAAGTCCTTCGGCCAAAAACCCCGCGATCTGGGGCAGGTTCTGCTCGCGGCGGTCAACGATGAGCCCGCCCTGCGCGCGCACATTCGCAGGGCTGAACTTGCAGGGCCGGGCTTCATCAATTTCTGGGTGTCCGAAGCGGCCCGCTCGGCAGTGCTCGAGGCCATTCTTGCGGCCTCCGATCGCTATGGCGCTCAGCCCCAGGGCACTCGGGCGCCCGTGCTGGTGGAGTTCGTTTCGGCCAACCCCACCGGGCCCCTGCATGTGGGCCACGGGCGCCAGGCCGCCCTGGGCGATGTGCTCTCCAACATCCTCGCCCACCAGGGCGCTGCGGTTACCCGCGAGTTCTACTACAACGATGCGGGCGCCCAGATCGACAACCTCGCCCGATCCGTGCAGGCGCGTGCCGCAGGCATGCTGCCCACCGACCCCCACTTCCCTGCCGATGGATATCGCGGCGATTACATCGCCGACATCGCCCAGGCCTATCTGGCCAAAGCCACGGTGCAGGCCCGAGACGGTCGGGCCGTCACCGGCGAGGGCAATCCCAACAATCTCGAGGCCATTCGGCAGTTTGCGGTGGCTTACCTGCGCCACGAGCAGGACCTGGACCTGCAGGCCTTTGGCGTGGAATTCGATGTGTTTTCACTCGAGTCGGCGCTCTACAGTGCGGGCCACGTCGACTCGGTGGTTCAGCGCCTCGAGGCATCCGGCCACGCCTATGCCCACGAGGGCGCCCTCTGGCTGCGCAGCACCGACTACGGCGACGACAAAGACCGGGTGATGCGCAAGAGCGACGGCGGCTACACCTACTTCGTGCCCGATGTGGCTTATCACGAGCAGAAGTTTCTGCGCGGCTTTCCCACGGCCATCAATATCCAGGGCTCCGACCATCACGGCACCATGGCGCGCGTGCGGGCAGGACTGAAGGCCCTCGGCCTTCCGCTGCAGGATCCTTATCCCGAATATCTCCTGCACAAGATGGTCACCGTGATGCGTGGTGGCGAAGAGGTCAAGATCTCGAAGCGTGCCGGCGCGTATGTCACGCTGCGCGACCTCATCGTCTGGAGTTCGGGCGCCGACTCCACCGACCTGCAGCGTGGCCGCGATGTGGTGCGCACCCTGCTCGTGTCGCGCAAGGCCGATTCGGAATTCGTCTTTGATCTCGATGTCGCCTTGGCCTCGACCGACGAGAATCCCGTCTTCAGCATTCAATACGCGCATGCGCGCATCTGCGCCATCTTCCGGCAGGCGGGCCAGAGCCCCGAGGAGCTCGAAGACGACCTTCGGTCGTTGTCCGAGGATCGCCGCCTGGCCCTTCGAGCCCTGCTCGTGGAACCCATCACCGCTGGGCTCATGGCAGCGCTCGAGGCCTTCCCCGCCATGCTGGCCCGGGCCGCCGACGAGCGCGCGCCCCATCACCTGCCGCATGCCTTGCGGGAGTTGGCGGGCGAATTGCACAGCCTCTACGCCCAGGTCCGCATCCTGGTCGATGATCCCGAGCTGCGCCGAGCCCGGCTTTGGCTGTTGGCCTCGGCCCTGCGGGTGCTGCGCATCGGCACCCAGCTGCTCGGTGTCCGCGCCCCAGAGCACATGGATGCCACCCGCCTGGGCTAGACTCCGCGGATGAGCACCGACGACGATTTTTCTCCGCGGGGCGGCCACGGCCGCTCCCCCAGCCGGACTGCGGCGCGCCGTTCGGCGCCCGCATCGGGTCCGGTTCGACCCTTCGCCTGGGGCTTTGCCTTGGGATGCCTTGCCTCGGGAATCCTGGCCGTCATCATCACCAATGCCCCCGTGCCTCTGATCTCCAGCGGTCAGGCCCCGGCAGCGGCCAGCGCCACCTCGGGCGGAGGTTCGGCAGCCAACCCCGCCTCGGGTGGCGGCTCCTCTTCCGAGGCCAAGGGCAAAACGCCCGCCGCATCATCCAACACACCGCCTGCCCCGCCAGCGGCCCCCGCAGCATCGTCGGCCGCTGCGCCGTCGGCCGGCGTGTTTGTCCAGGTGGGCGCCTACCGATCGCGCGAGGATGCCGAGCGCCAGCAGGCACAGATGGCCCTGATGGGCTTTGAGTCGCGCGTGACGCCCGCCGGCGATGACGGCCTGGTGCGGGTCCGCCTGGGCCCTTATGCCACCGCAGCGCAGGCGAACGAAGTCCGGGCGCGGCTGTCGGAGTCGGGTGTGTCGAGCAGCCTGGTCCGCTGAAGCGCGCAAACCACTTCGGCAGCACCGAGCCTCGACCCTCTCCAGCCTTCTCGATCCATCCCCTCGGAGCAACCATGGCCAATCCATCGCGACGTCGCCTGAATACCGCCCTGCTTTCCGCTGCCGGCCTTGCTGCCGCAGCGCCCCTCTGGACCCCATCGACCGTCCTGGCTCAGGGTGCTCGGTTCGACGAAGGCATTGACTACCTCGCACTGCCCTCCGTGCCTGGACGCAAGCCCACCCCCACGGCCAAGGGCAGCCCCGTCGAGGTGCTCGAGTTCTTCTGGTTCTCCTGCCCGTTTTGCTGGCGGCTCGAGCCGCGACTGAAGGAGTGGAAGGCCCAGCTCGATCCCAAGCAGGTCGACTTCAAGCAGGTGCATGTGGGCTTTGCCGACGATGGTCAGCAGCGGCTGTTTGCAACCATTCAGTCCCTGGGTCTGACGGCAAGCCTGTCGCCCAAGATCTTCGACGCCATCCACGTGCAGAAAAAGGCCATCCGCTCCTCGGCCGATGCTCTGCGCTTTCTCGAGCAGGAGTCGGGCCTGTCCAAAGACCAGGTGAAAGCGGCCTGGAACTCCCCCGCCGTTGAGGCCACCCTTCGTGAGAGCGCCGATCAGGTCTCGCGCTTTGCCGTGCAGACGGTGCCGAGCTTTGTGGTCGGCGGCCGATTCATGGCCAACCCCCAGCTGGCATCGGGCAACAACGCCCGACTCATTCAGATCGTCAATTACCTCGTTGCTTTGAGCAGGGCCGCGTAGGCGGCGTCCCGGCTGCACCCCAAGGCCTTGGCCAGGAGTTTGGCTCCGGCCGCGGGGGGCATGGCCTCGGCCACGAGGGCGACCCACGCCCTCCCCGATCGGCAGTGCTCCGCCTCCAGCCATCCGTCGCCGTCGATGGCCTCGGCGGGGGCGCGGCGTTCGCTGGGCCCCAGCGCCAGCACAAACTCCCCCTTGGCGGCACCCGGGTCCCGGGCCTGCAGGGCAGCCCAGCGTTGGCTCACCTCGGCAACGGAGCCCACCAGAATCGACTCGAACTGTTTGGTGAGCTCGCGCCCCATCGCCAGGCTGCGGTCCGGGCCCAGCACTTGTGCGAGGGCCTCGAGGGTCTCGGGCATGCGGTGCGGCGCTTCAAAGAAGACGCAGACATCATCGGTGGATTGGAGGGGCGCGAGCCAGTCGTCGCGTGCCTTGGCTCGGCTGGGCACAAAGCCCAGAAAGCGCAGCGTGCCCGAGCCCTGGGGCTGAAATCCCGACGCGCTCAGCAAGGCCGTGAGGGCAGATGGGCCTGGGATTGGCACCACCCGAATGCCCTGTCGATGGGCCTCGGCCACCAGCCGCGAACCGGGGTCCGCGATGGCCGGTGTGCCGGCATCGGAGATCAGGGCCGCGCTCTCGCCCGCGAGAAGCCGGTCGACGATCGCATGCGAGGCTTCGGCCTCGTTGTGGGCATGCAGCGAAACCCAGCCGCGGGCGGGGCCCGGAAGCCCCAACAGGGTCAGAAGCTGACGGCCGACCCGCGTGTCCTCGGCACACACAAAATCCACCGACGACAGCACCTCCCGGGCACGAGGGGAGCAGTCGCCCAGATGGCCGATGGGCGTGGCGACGACAAAGAGGCAGGATGGTTGGATGGAGCGCAGCATTCGTTTTCCCCCGGTACCGGGCATCGAGCATCTGGCCCCCGCCCAGCGTGGGCCGGCGGCCGAAGTCTATGCTGCGCAGTGTCTCACCTCTCAGGGACTGCGCGTTCTTGGCCGCAACCTCCGGTTTCCCTTTGGCGAGATCGACATCCTTGCCCGCGATGGCGGCACGCTGGTCTTTGTCGAGGTGCGGTGGCGTCGGAGCCGGCAGTTCGGGGGGCCTGCCGCTTCCGTCACCCCCGCCAAGCGGCGTCGCCTGCACCGGGCCGCGCAGGCCGTGCTTCAGCGCTACCGCACCCCTCCCCCCTGTCGGTGGGATGCCGTCTGGGCAGCACCCGCCGCCACCATCTGGGAGCGCGACATCCCCAGCCTGGGCAACGCCTTCGGCACGATGGACTGAAACGCTCTCTATACTCACCAGGTCCACATCCCTGAAGCCCACCATGAAGCCACCAGCACCCCAGAATCCCCTTGCGCAGCCGATCTCCGATGGACGCCGCGGATGGCTGGGCGCCGGGCTCCGACTCGCGTCGGCAGGCCTGCTCGCCGCGGGCCTCAGTGGCTGCGTGGCGGTGGTCGCCACCGGCGTTGTGGCCGGTGCGCTCTCCATCACCGACCGCCGGACCACCGGCGCCCAGGCCGACGATCAGGCCATTGAGCTGCGCGCGATGGCGCGGCTTTCCGAGTCGATGCCCAAGTCCGACCGCAGCACCTTCAATGTGGTGGCCTTCAATCGCATCGCCCTGCTGACTGGCCGCGCCGACAATGAATCCCAGCGCACCGAGGCGGCCCGGCTCGTTCAGAAGATCGACAATGTCCGCCAGGTTGTCAATGAGCTGGAGTTGGGCGGCGAGGGCGGCATCGGCAACTACAGCCGCGATGTGGTCCTCACCACCCGCGTGAAGACTGCCCTTCTTGGCGATCAGCGCGTCAATGCCAACGCCATCAAGGTGGTCACCGAACGTCAGACGGTCTACCTGATGGGCCTGGTGTCGGCCGGTGAGGCCGACCGCGCGGGCCGAGTTGCCGCGTCGATCCCCGGAGTGCGCCGAGTGGTTCAGGTCTTTGAGGTGCTCCCCGACGATCGGATTCGTCAGATCGACAGCATTCTGTCGTCGGGGGGTCAGGCGCCCGAGAGCGCAGGGCCCCGCGTTGTGCCTGCCCGCCGCTCGGGCGACAACCCCAACGCCAACTGACGCCCACCGACTCGGAGCTCATTGTGCGACGCATGGTGCTGGTGGCTCTGGCGGCCGTTGCTGCAGCGGTCGCTGCCCTGCTGCTCTTGCAGCCCAAGCCGGCTCCCGAGGTCTCTGGCGTGAGCCTTGCGGGAGCACCCCTGCAGACGCAGGATCTGCGCGGCAGGCCCTACGTGGTCAATTTCTGGGCAACCAGCTGTGTGACCTGCGTTCGTGAAATGCCCGACCTCATCGCACTTCATCGGGCGCATGCCGAGCAGGGCGTGCGCACCATCGCGGTGGCGATGGCCTATGACCGGCCCGATCATCTCGCTGCTTTTGTGGCTGACCGCGGCCTTCCCTTCGATGTCATCCACGACCTCGATGGCCGGTGGGCCAAGGCCTTTGGAAACATCACGGCAACGCCCACCACCTTCTTGGTCTCGGCCGACGGCCAGCTGCTCAAGCGCTATGTGGGCATCCCCGATTTCGCCGAGATGGACCGCATCATCCGCCGCGAACTGCGGCCCGCGCCCCAGCGGCCTTAGGGGGCAATCGCCACCGGCGGGACCACGTTCTGGGCCTGCTGATCGGCGTGGTACGACGAGCGCACCATGGGGCCCACCGCCGCGTGCACAAAGCCCATGGCCCGGGCCTCGGCCTCCAGCGCCTTGAACCCATCGGGGCTCACATAGCGTCGAACGGGCAGGTGCGCAGTCGAGGGCGCCAGGTACTGGCCAATGGTGATCATGTCGACGCGATGCTCCCGAAGATCGCGCATGACCTCGAGAATCTCCGCATCGGTTTCCCCAAGCCCCACCATGATCCCGCTCTTGGTGGGCACCCCAGGAACGCGCTGCTTGAACTCCGAGAGGAGTCGCAGGCTGTGCTCATAGTTGGCACCCGGGCGCGCGGCCTTGTAGAGGCGCGGCACGGTCTCGAGGTTGTGATTCATGACATCGGGCGGGTGGGCCTCAAAGAATGGCAGCGCCCGGTCGAGCTGCTTGCGAAAGTCGGGCACCAACACTTCGATCTGGGTTCCTGGCGAGGTGCTGCGGATCTCGCGAATGCATTCGGCGAAGTGGCCGGCGCCGCCGTCGCGCAGATCATCCCGATCCACGCTGGTCACCACGACATACCGGAGCCGCAGTGCTGCCACAGTATCGGCCAGGTGGCGCGGCTCTTCGGCGTCGGGGGCATCGGGCACACCATGCCCGACATCGCAGAACGGACAGCGTCGGGTGCACTTGTCGCCGAGGATCATGAAGGTGGCCGTGCCCTGCCCAAAGCACTCGCCGATGTTGGGACAGGAGGCCTCCTCGCACACAGTGACCAGCTTCTGCTCGCGCAGGATCTGCTTGATTTCGGAGAATCGCGATGATGGTGCAGCCGCCTTCACCCGGATCCAGTCCGGCTTGGGCAGCGCCTCCATCGGCACGATCTTGATCGGAATTCTCGAGGTCTTGGCAGCGCCCTTCTGTTTGGGCTTGCTGGTTCGATCGGGGTCAGACACCGCACTCATGGTGGTAAGAGCTCCTCTAGGGCGTCGCAGACCTGTTGGCCTGCATCGGCAACAGCCATCTCAACGCCCAGTGTAGCGAGGTCGAGCACCGGCATACCGGCCATGCCGCAGGGGTTGATGCCATCGAATGGCGCAAGGTCCATGCCGACGTTGAGGGCCAGGCCGTGGGTGCTCCAGCCCTGGCGGACCCGCAGGCCCAGCGAGGCGATCTTGGCCACCCCCTCGCGCCACGGCACATACACGCCCGGGGCGCCCGGCAGGCGCTGCGCCTCGGCCTGCCCCCAGGAGCGCAGGCACTGGATGAGTGCCTCCTCGATGGACCAGACGAGCTGCCGCACCCGAAGATCTCGGCGACGAAGCTCAATGAGGGGGTAGACCACGAGCTGGCCGGGTCCGTGGTAAGTCACCTCGCCGCCGCGGTCGGCCTGCACCACCGGGATGCTGCCGGCCATCAGCACATGATGCTGCTCCGCCGCCTGGCCCAGGGTGTAGACCGGGGGATGCTCGAGCATCCAGAATTCGTCGGGGTCTTCGGGGGCGAGAGCAGCCACGCGGGCCTGCATCGCGGCGATGGTGGGGCTGTAGTCGACCCGGCCAAGCCAATGCCGGGTGGGCCTCGTGGGCGCCGGCATCGGTCAGAGCACCAGCTTCACCCAGGGGTGGCCGGTGAGTCGGTGGTAGATCGCGTCGAGCTGCGCCTTGGACATGGCCCGCACCGAGAGGGTCGCACTCTGGTACTTCCCGCCCGCACTCTCGCGCACCTCGGCCACCTGGGCAGGATGCCCCGCGGTGAGGTCGCGGATGGCATCGCACAGTCCCTCGGCAAAGCCGTCGCGCTTGGCCCCCATCACCTTGATGGGGAAGTCGCAGGGGAAAGCGAACAAGGCATTGGTCTGCTCGTGATGCTCCCGGTGCGCCTCAATCGCCGCATCGTAGGCAATGCGCAGGCTCTCGAACACCGGGCCAGGCCGGCCACTGCCCACGGGCTGTCCATCGAGGTGGCAGATGGGCAGGACCTCCTTGGTGGCCGAGGTCATGAGGATCTCCGAGGCTGCGCGCAGCTCTGCTTCGGAGATTGGCCTGCGCTCAAAGCCCAGGCCGCTGGAGCGGGCAAGCCGCTCCATGAGCCCCAGCCGGATGCCCTCCAGCAGCAGGCCCGACTTCGGGGGCGCACAGAGAACGCCGTCGATCACCACCCAGATGTTGGAGGCAGCCCCCTCGGTGAGGTGTCCATCGCGCAGGAGGATGGCCTCATCGGCGCCGGCGGCCACAGCCGCACCGCGGGCCATGGTGTTGCCCAGCAGGGCGATGGATTTGATGTCGCAGCGCTGCCAGCGCAGATCGGGCATGGTGAGGCCGCGCAGCCCCTCCGATCGTTGGGCATCGCTCGGCCGCGACAGGGGGCTGCTCATGGCCCAGACCGTGCAGTGGGCGGGCCTGCCCGTGGTGAGTTCGGGGGCTGCATGGTCGCGCTTGGCCACCACCCCCCGGCTGACCTGGAGGTAGACGAACTGATCCTCCCACGGGTGTCGATCGATGAGCTCTTGGATGAGGGCCCGCCATTCGGCGCGGGTCTTTCCGGGGTGAAGGTCGAGCGCCGCCAGGCTGCGCTCCAGCCGGTCGAGGTGGGCCTCTTCTTCGAAGGGTCGACGGCCATAGGCGGGCACGACCTCGTAAATTCCGTCGCCAAACAAAAAGCCACGGTCCAGCACTGGGACATAGGCCTCGGCCAGAGGGCCCCAGTGCCCATTGAGGTAGCAGATGCGTTGGGCAAGCTGGGCGTCGTAGCCCTCGGGCGGTTCGAACGGAATCATGGGCAGGAATCTATGGCCGGGGAGGGGGTAGCGAAAGGGGAAGCATCAGGAGGCGCAGGCTGTCGATCGCGCGGCCAAGCAGGCCCGCCTCGGCGATGGGCTCGGAGGAGACGAGCGGCACACGGCGCAGGGTCTGGCCCTCGAATTGAACTTCCACGTGACCCAGAGGCTCGCCCACGGCGATGGGTGCCAGCAGGCCGCGGGGCAGGGTCTGCTCCAGCCGAATCTGGTCCATGCGTCCGCGGGGAATGGTGACCAGCAGACGCTGGGCCAGGGTGGGTCGCGCCAGACTCCGGTGCCCTCGGTAGACCGGGATGTCGTTGGCGAAGGGGCCGGCGGGGGCCAGCTCGACCACATCGAAATTTCGAAAGCCGAAGGCCAGCAGCCGCAGCGCAATCCGCGATGCGGCCTCAAAGCCCTCGACCTCGGGCATCACCACCAGCAGTCGACGCTCCAGGCTGGCCCCGCTGCCCAGGGGCTGTCGGCGCACCATGGTCACCAGGAGGTGCGCACCGGCCCGATCCCCCGAACCCAGCAGTCCATCCACCGCCTCGTCGAGCAGGGCCAGGCGGTTGCGGTTGTCGTGCTGGATGCCCTGAACGCTGAGCTGGCCCACCTGGCTGTCGGCAAAGACCGTGGGGGCCTGGAGCTGCAGCCACGACACCAGAATGGAGAGATCCGAGATCGTGGTCTTGTTCTCGCTCAGGCGCTCGGGCTCCAGGCCAAAGATGGTGGTGTTGCGCATGCCCACGCGCTGGGCAAAGAGATTGAGCTGGTCAACAAAGCGCGGCATGTCGCCGGCCAGAGCCAGGCCGAGTGCGACCATGGCGTCGCGGGCCTGGATCAGCAGCACCCCCTGGATGAGGGTCTGCACGCTCTCGCCCGAAGGCCCCACGAAGAGTCGGGGGCCCGCTGGAATCTGCGGGTCGGGTGGTGCCGCCAGCACCATGGTCCGCTGCAGCCGACCCTTCTGCAGCGCCTCGTGGGCAAGCCCCACGGTGAGCAACGCCAGGGCGGACTCGCCCGAGACGGGGGAATTCAGGCCACTGCCCGCAAGCACCTGCTGACTGCTCAGGTCAATGAGCGCCCAGGGCTTGGGCATGGCCACGCCCGGGCTGGGCCATCCAGCCGCCTGGGCCACGCCCCCCATCATGAGGATCAGGCCCATGGCCCAGGAGACCACCCGCCGTGCAGTGGCCGAGGTCTTCAGGCCCACCGGCGACACCATCATCGGTTTTGTCATAAGCCCCATCAGCGGGCCTCTGTTGGAAGCGGTGCGAGGGCGAGGTCCACCAGAAACCGAAGGCTCGGCAGCTGCCCATGAAAAAAATGGCCCGCGCCGCTGAGCACCGACACCGAGAGGCCACTGGGGCGAATGAATTCCATCACCGAGGCGAGCGATGCCACCTCATCGTGTTCGCCGTGGATTAAGCGGATGCGCTGGGGGTCGGTCGGCAGGGGCGAAGGCCGCACGCGCTCTGGCGCGAGCCCAACCAGCACCGCGCGCTCGGGCCCCAGGCTGCCCGACCTGCGCTCGGCCCATGCGCGCAGCAGGTGGGTGCACAGGACCGCGCCGAAGGAGAAGCCGCCGATCACGCGGCGCGAACCGGCCCTGGCGGACTCCCGCGCCTCCAGCCAGTCGAGGGCAGCCCAGAGGTCGAGCTGCTCGCCCTGACCGTGGTCGTACTCCCCCTGGCTCGCCCCAACCCCCCGGACGTTGGGGCGCACGCAGACCAGGCCAGCACCCACCATGGCGCGGGCCAGTGTTTGCACCACCTTGTTGTCGAGGGATCCCCCGAAGAGGGGGTGGGGGTGCGCAGCCAGCGCCAGGCCGGTGGGTGTGCCATCGGGCCGATCGATGGCGAGCTCGAGGGGTCCCGCGGGCCCATCGATGATGACCCGCTCGGTTTTGATGTTCATGCCCGAGGGCTCATGCGGCGCCGGACGCTGGCGTGGGGGCTGCTGGGGTCTCGCCATCGTCGGGCGGAATTCGAAGGTCTTCGACCACGCGGCCCCCCAGGAGATGCTCGTCGATGATGCGGTCGATGTCGGCGGTGTCGAAGGGCTGATACCAGGTGCCTTCGGGGTAGATGACCAGGGCAGGGCCATGGGCACATCGGTCGAGGCAGCCCGCCCGGTTGACGCGCACCCGCCCAGCTCCCGCCAGGCCCAGCGACTTCACGCGCACGCGCAGATGCTCGAACAGCGCCGCAGCGCCGGCGTTGTGGCAGCACTCCTGGCTGGGGCCTCGGTCGTTGAGGCAGACGAAGATGTGGTGCTGGAAGTGGGGCGCGATGGACATGGCGCGATTTTAGACCCGGAGGCGTGGGGCGCGCCGTATCATCCCCGCATGTTTCGCATCCATGCCGTCGAGGTTCTGCCGTCGACCCAGCAGTCCCTGCTGGCCGAAGTGCGGGCCCAGCGAGCAGGCCCGGGCGATGTCTGGATGGCGCGCCATCAGACTGCAGGTCAAGGCCGTCGGGGGCGCAGTTGGCTGTCGGCCAAGGAATCCCTGGCCCTGTCGGTGGCCGTCCCCAAGGCCTGGGTCTGGCCCGAGCCCGAACATCAGGGCCCCGCGCCCACGAGGCTCCCCAGTGGGCAGCTGCTGGCCCATGCCGTGCTCCGGGGGCTGCGGGCCTGGCTGCCCTGCGCGCGCGCCACGGAACTTCGCTGGAAGTGGCCCAACGACCTTGGGCGGGTGCTCGCCTCGGGGGAGCTGGCCAAGGTGGGTGGGATTCTCGTGGACGAGCTGCAGGTGCAGGGGCAGTCCTGGCAGGTCCTGGGCCTGGGGCTCAATGGTCGGGCAGCACCCTCCGAACCACTGGCGGGCGGTCTCATGGCTGCGGGCCTGCTCGATGGCCTACCGGCCCACCTGGACCTCGCAAGCTTCGTGCCATTTCTGCTCGAGGCCATGGGCCAAGCGCTTCGGCCGGGCACCGACCACGAGACAGTCCGCCGTGCGCTGGAGGCGTCCATGGCCTACCGCGGCGAGGAGGTCTGGGTCTGGGATGAGGAGTCCGAGGCGGTCTTGCCGGGCCAAGGCTCAGGGCGATCGCAACGCCTGCAGGGCCTGGGCACTCAGGGCGAGGCACTTCTCCCGCAGCCCACAGTTCGGGGCCGGCTGCGCCCGGCCGTCCCCCCGCCCACGGAGATGGGTTGCAAGCCATGATTCTGCTGATCGACTGGGGAAACAGCCGCTGCAAGGCAGCCTGTGGCTCGATGGCCTCGCCCTCGCGTTCCCCCATCCAATCCGTGTCGGAGTGGTCGGCCGACGACGGCGAGTCTGTGGAGGACTGGCTGTGCCAAACGGTTCAGGGCCTGCCTGAGCAGCCTGCGGCGCTGGGACTGGTGTCGGTCGTGGCCGAGGAGCGCACCCAGGCGTTGGTGCGCCGCATTCGCGGAGAGTCCTGGGGCGGTCGCCTTGCGTTGGAACGGCTGGAGGCACGGACCGACCATGCGCCGTGGATGCCTGCAGGCCTGGGCACTGGCGCCGATCGTCGGGCACACCTCTGGGGGCTGGCAGCCCGCATCCGTGCGCCATCGGCAGTGGATGCAGGGGGCATGCCCACCGGGCGAGCGCGCCGTTGGGCCACGGCCTGGTCGTGCGGGACGGCCTCGGTGATGGACCGCATGGTGCTGGATGCTGAATCCGATCGGGCGTTGGGGTCCGCCACCCAGGGCAGTCTGGGCCATCCAGTGCCCCGATGGCTGGGCGGCAGCATTGCCCCAGGCCTGGCGATGGCCATGGCAGGGCTTCGTGCTCAGACGGCGGCGCTTGGGCCGCATCTGGCGGCCGCTGCCGAAGGGCGTGCCGTGGGCTCGGACCTGGGCACAGAGGCGAGCCTGGCGCGGGGGATCTGGCAGGGCCTGCTGGGGCCACTGCGGGCGGCCCTTGCCGAGGGCGAGGAGCGCGGACTCGTGCTGTTGCACGGCGGCTGGGCGCCCCAGGCCGAGCGGGCGCTGGGGGAGTTGCTGGGGATCCGGGCCACCCAGGCCCCCCACCTCGTGTTCGAGGGGCTGTTGGCCTGGATGGTGTCGCGCGATCGGGGCGCGGGGGGCTGACGCCCCGCGCGGAACCGCAGGCCGAGGCCTGGGCTTTTAGGCCTGGCCCTGGGCCTCGGGCATGCCCGAGGCCTTGGCCATGGCGGCCATGCGCTGCGAGGTCTCTTTGCGGAAGCGGTTGAGTTCCTGCACGGTCTCGAAGGATCGATCAAACAGCAGCGAGAGGTTGTGGAGGATGCGCTCCACCACCTTCTTTTCCCAGTCCACATTGAACTTGATCTGCTGGTCCAGCCAACGCTCAAGCCAGCCCGAATCCGGCAGGCGGCTCTGCACGGTGTCGTTGGGGAAGAGGGCCTCGTTCACGTGCAGGTTGGTGGGATGCAGCGCCTGCGATGTGCGGTTGGCCGAGGCCATCAGCACGCCGATCTTGGTGAAGGCGGCCTGGGCAGCATCGCCCACGGAATTCAGGGCCTTCTTCATGTAGCGCAGATAGGCGCCGCCATGGCGGGCCTCGTCGCGGGCGATGGTCTCGTAGATGGCCTTGATCACCGGCTCGGTGTGCCATTCGGCGGCGCACCGGTACCAGTGGTTGAGGCGAATCTCGCCACAGAAGTGCAGCATCAGCGTCTCGAGGGCGGGTGCGGGGTCGAACTCAAAGCGCACGGCGTGGAGTTCGGCCTCGGTGGGCACCAGGTCGGGGCGGAAGCGCCGCAGGTATTCCATCAGCACGAGGCTGTGTTTCTGCTCTTCAAAGAACCAGACCGACATGAAGGCCGAGAAGTCGCTGTCGTGGCGGTTGTCGCGCAAAAACATCTCGGTGGCCGGCAGGGCGGCCCACTCGGTGATGGCATTCATTTTGATGGTCATGGCCTGCTCGTCGGAGAGCAGGCTCGCATCAAATTTGTCCCAGGGAATGTCGGTCTCCATATCCCAACGCACGCGCTCCATGGCACGGAAGAGTTCGGGATAGAGCATGTCTTGAGCAGAGATCTGCTTCATGGCGGTGTCCATAAAAAGGTGATGTCAACAACCGCCTAGTGTAGGCGGTTTGTCGAGAACTTCTACCATTGGACAGCGATAAATGTGCAACAACCCTGGATCCAACTGCCCTAGAGTTTTTGAAAACTGATGATGACCTCGCCCAGGTGGATGCCGAATTTGGAAAAAATGGCGCGATTCATCAAAACACGGCCCTCGGGATCGATGAGGTGCATCCAGTCGTCGAAGTCGATTTTGTAGACGCTGCCATCTTTGGTCTTCAGGTTGAGGACATAGCCCCAGCGCAGGCTGTTGCCCCGCACCTCACCGCGCGCCACGCCATCGACATCGTCTGCCCGCCCAATCCACTGCTGCGGACCTGCCTTCTCCAGACGCCAGACGCGGCGCTCTTTCTCGCCATCGGACCAGTCGAAATGCTCGTCGAGGACCCCGGTGCTGCCGCTGAATTGGCCATCGATGCGGACCACGAAGCGGCGAATGACAGCGCCCGACCGGTCGGTCACCATGCCATGGCCGATGGTCTTGCCTTGGAAGTAGTTGGCGAGGTCGAGGGCGGGCTTCTCGGCCGTGTAGCGCTCGATGTGGTTGCTGGCGCAGCCGGCCAGCAGGCCGCGACGAAGGCGAAGGTTCATGGTTGGGCTCCGGTGAGGTTGTTGGCTGGGGGAAGGGTCAGGCGCGGCACCAGCCACCAGACCCCAAAAAATGCCAGGAACTTGAGGGCCGTGGGCACCGCGGCGTAGGCGGTGGCCAGGGCAAAGGCCGCGGCACCGGGCGCATACCCGGCCCACTCCAGCAGGGGCAGCGAGAGGCCGGCCGAGGCGGCCAGCGACAGTTTGGCCAAGAGGTTCCAGACCCCGAACAGCCTGCCGTCGGCCTGGCCGCGGAGTCCCTCGCGCTCCAGGGCCTGCCCCAGCAGCAGGGCGGGGCAGATGAGCTCTGCGCCCAGGGCCACGCCAGTGACCAGGCAGACCACGGCAAACCAGAGGCCATCCCCTGGGGTCAGCATCCAGGCAAAGATGAAGCCCGCCACGGCCAGGGCAATGCCGCGCAGCCAGGTCTTCTGGGGGCCGATGCGCGCGGATAGCCGAGTCCAGTACGACATCGAGGCAGCGGCGGTCAGGAAGTAGATGGCCAAAAAGCCGCCCGCCCAAGCCTTGGGCAGTCCCAGCTGGTCCGTCACGAAAAACAAAAACAGGGTGGGCGGAATCGCGTTGGCCAAGGCATTGAGCGTGAGGGCAGTGAGCAGACCCACCACTGGGCGCGTGAAGAGGCGCTGGGCGGGAATGGTCTCGGCCGCGCGGATGCTCTCAGCGCCGCTGCCCTGGGGCTCGCGGGCATGCTGGGGCGTGGCGAGCGACCGAGCAAAGCCCTCGCGGCGCAGCCGTGCGATTCCCAGCAGCGCAATTCCCAGGCCCAGCACCAGGACCCCCAGCAGGGGCCAGGGCGAGGACAGGCCCAGCAGACCCGAGGCCACGATGGTGCCGGCCAGCGTGAGCAGCTCGCGGCGCGACACCAGCCGCGCCTGGCCCTCGAGCGAGGCCGTCCAGCCCACCGCCCAGGCCTGGTGGGTAAGGCCTGCGGCGCTGTTGGCGATGGAGACCGCCGTGGCCGCCACCCCCATCCAGATCAGCAGGCCGGTGGCGCCCAGGTGCTCGGCGGGTGGCAGGAGCAGGGCAGCAAAGGCCAGCAGCATGAGGATCAGGGCAGGCACCATCCAGCGGGCGTATCGGTCGCCCGAGGTCCGATCGAGCCAGCGGCCGATCATGGGGTCGGTGATGGCATCGATCAGTCGGCTTGCCATCAAGACCAGGCCCACCGCCGAGAGGCCGAGGCCGAGCTGCTGGCTGTAGAGCTGGGGCGTGAGGAGATAGATCGGGATCGCCGCAAAGGAGATCACGAGTGCGGGCAGGCCGTAGGCCCAGGCCTGCCGCGGGGTGGGCATGGACATCAGAGGGCCTCCCGGCTGCGCTCGAAGGTGACCTGCAGCACGTCGAGGTCCTCGACTCGGAAGCCGGCCTCGCAATACGCAAGGTAATAGCGCCACATGGCGATGAACCGCGAGTCAAAGCCCTGGGCCCGAATCGCATCAAGGTTGGCGTCGAACCGCTCGAGCCAGCAGCGCAGGGTGCGGGCGTAGTCCTGGCCAAAGGAAAAGCGATCGAGGATGTGCAGCCGAGCCTGGGCGGCCTGCACATCGATGTTGCGCGGCGACAGCAGCATGCCCCCGGGGAAGATGTACTTCTGAATGAAGTCCATGCTGGCCCGGTAGTGGTCGAAAAGCTCGTCGCGGATCACGATGACCTGAACCACCGCGCGGGCCCCAGGCTTCAGGCATCGGTGCAGGGTCTCGAAGTAGGTCGGCCAATACTTCTCGCCGACGGCCTCGATCATCTCGATGCTGAGGATGCCGTCGAATTGGCCCTGGGTGTCGCGGTAGTCCTGCAGTCGAATTTCACCCCGGCTGGCGAGCCCCTGCTCGGAAATCCAGGCATCGGCCCAGGCCTTCTGCTCGTTCGAGAGGGTGATGCCCAGGTGTCGGCCGGGCTGCTGCAGCCGTGCCAGCGACATCGCGCCCCAGCCGCAGCCAATCTCCAGGGTCTGGCTGTTGTCGGCCAGGGGCCCGAGCATCCGAATGGCCCGATCCATCTTGGCGTGCTGACCGGCCTCGAGGTCCACCGCCTCGCCCCAGGCCCCGGTCTGGTTGAAGAGGGCGCTGGAGTAGGTCATGGTGGGGTCGAGCCAGAGCTTGTAGAAATCGTTGCCCAGGTCGTAGTGGGCCTCGATGTTCTTTTTGGCTTGACTCAGCGTGTTGGCACGGAAAAACACGTGCTGAATCCGATCGAGCAGCAGGGCCCATTTGCTGCCATGGATGGCCCGCTCGACGGCATGTCGGTTGGCCACCAGCAGCTTCAGCAGCATCGGCAGATCGGGCGTGCTCCAGAGGCCCTCCATGTAGCCCTCGGCAAAGCCGATGTCTCCGCGCAGCAGTGCCCAGTCGAGCGCCTTGTAGTCGTGCAGCCGGACCTCGGCCTGCAGGGGTCCCTCGTGCTCGGTGCGGGTGGGCTGGCCAAAGACCTGGGTCCCGCCGTTGGGGTCGACCAGGCGGAGCTCGCCCTCGGAGAGTCGGGTGAGCATGCTCATCACCAGCCGGGCCTTGAGGCTCGGGCGGTGGCGGCGCGCAGACAGGGAAGTGGTGAGACTCATCGCGGCGAACTCCGTGAAAAAAATGTCATGCCCTTGAGCCAGAGGCCCAGGGCCTGCCAATGAATGCGCAGGGTGATGGTAAGGCTCTGCCATGGCAGCGACATGAAGGCCCCCAGGGCGGACTGGGGTGTGAGCGGAGCGACCACCCCGCCCATGTGGGTCGAGAGCATCTTGCGCTCGCCATCCCAGTATTCAATGCGAATGACCTGCCGCTCGGCATGGTGGGTGGTCCAAGCGAACCGGAATACATAGCGGCCCTGCACCGGAAAAAAGGGCGAGACATAAAAAGCTTTGTCGCAGCCGAAGTCGCGGCCATGGAGGGGGCCCTCGATCGGCAGCACGTAGACATGCTCTTCGTCGAAGGTGTTGTGGACCTCGGCAATGACCGCCTGGACATCGCCGCCGGCGCCTTCGATCATGTAGAAGCTGACCGGCTTGAAGGCATAGCCCAGCACGCGCGGGAAGGCCACCAGCCACACCTCGGAGAACCCCGCGGCAAGTGCATCGAGGCCCGAGCGCTGCAGCTGGGTTCGGGCCCAGGCCACCAGGCTCTCGCCCCGCGCAGCGTGGTCCTGGCTGCGCACCTCGAGCAATGCCTTTCGGTTCAGGCCCCAGGTTTTCAGCGGACCAAAGCCGCCACTGGCTTGCTCCTGAAGGGCCACCAGGGGCAGCACCAAGTAGCCCGCACGGTAGCGAAAGGCGTGAACCTTGGGGTGGTGCCGGGTGTGGCCCACCTCGCCCCGGACGATCAGGGGCGGGCGAGCCATGCCTCTGCCGCCACACGGCCACTGCGAAAGCCGTCCTCGTGAAAGCCATAGCCGGTCCAGGCGCCCGCGACATAGACCCCGCCCTGGCCTTGGACCTTGGGCAGGGCCAGCTGGGCTGCGGTGGCCTGGGCATCGAAGATGGGGTGGGCGTAAGAGACGGTCTCAAGCGTGAGGTCCTCGCGCGGGGGAGTCGCGGGGTTGAGGCTCACCAGCACGGGCCTGCGGAATGCCAAAGGCTGAAGCCGGTTCATCCAATACGTGACGGAGACGGGCGCATCGTCGCCCCGGTCGGAGCGGTAGTTCCATGCCGCCCAGGCCAGCCGCCGGCGCGGCATGAGGGCCAGGTCGGTGTGCAGGTAGGCGGTGTTGGGCTGGGTCTGCACATCATCGAGCAGCTGGAGCATGGGCTCGCAGGGCGAATCGGTGCGGGCAAAGAGTGCGCGGGCCTCGGGGGCATGGCAGGCCAGCACCACCGCATCGGCCTCGATGCGCTCGGGGGCGTTGCCCCCCACATCGACGATCAGGGGCCCGGCATCGCGCCGCGGGTGTACCGCCATCACGGGCTTGCTGGCCTCGATGGTGACCTCGGCCCCTTCGGCCGCCAGGCGCTCTTGCAGGGCGCGGATGTAGCTGCTGCTGCCCTGGGTCAGGGTGTACCAGGGTGGCCGATCATTGACCTGCAGAAGCCCATGGTTTTCGCAGAAGCGCACGAAGCTGGTGAACGGGAAGGCCCGCATCTGGTTGGCCGGGCAAGACCAGATCGCGCCGGCCATGGGCAGCAGGTAGTCGCGCAGGAATGCCTCGCCGTAGCGGTGCTCCCGAAGGTAGTCGCCCAGACTGGTCGTGATGTCGCCCGCGGCCTCGAGTCGGGCCCGGTCGGGCGGAGCCTCTTTGTGGAAGCGCAGGATGTCGCGCAGCATTCCCCAGAAGCGGGGAGAGAGCAGGTTGCGCTTCTGGGCAAACACGGTGCGCAGGTTGGACCCCGACCACTCCAGGGCGCCCCCGCGGGCGGTGACCGAGAACGACATGTCCGTTCGGGTGGTCGGCACGCCGAGCTCTGCGAGCCAAGGCCGAAACTCGGGGTAGGTGCGGTGGTTGAAGACAATGAACCCTGTGTCCACAGGCCCGCGGATGCCATCGACGACGACCTCGCGGGTGTGGGTGTGGCCGCCGATGCGGCTGGAGGCTTCGAGCACTCGGACCCGGGCAGCATGGCGAAGATGCCACGCTGCCGAGAGCCCCGAGATGCCACTGCCAATAACGACGATCTGGGGGCGCTGGGTGGACGGCATGGGCGCTAAGACTACCAGCGCGAGAGGCGGGTTCCCGAGTAAAGGGTGGCGATGGCCGAGTGGTTGTGGATCGACTCGAAATTTTCTGACTCCACCTGCGAGCCAATGACGTGGGGCAGCTGGTTGGCCGCCATGGCCACATCGCGCACCAGGTCTTCCACAAATTTCGGGTTGTCGTAGGCGCGCTCGGTCACATATTTCTCGTCGGGGCGCTTGAGCAGACCCCAGAGTTCGCAGGAGGCGGCGGCTTCGGCCGCGCGAATCATCGCCTCCGGCCGAGGCGCATCGGCGCCCGCCATGGGGTCGATGTCCACGGCCATGCGGATGTGCGAGCGCTGATTGTGGGCGCCGTATTCCGAGATGTTCTTGGAGCAGGGGCAGAGGCTGGTCACCGGCACCAGAACCTCTTGGCTCACCCGATCCTGGCCTCCCGAGGGACGGCGCTCCACCTCGAAGCAGAGCTCGTAGTCCATGGTGGAGACTACGCCCGAGACGGGTGCTGCCTTGTGCATGAAGAGCGGCATGCGCACGCGCAGGAACGCACCTTCGGCCTCCAGGCGCAGGCAGACCGCATCGAGCATGGCCAGCATGGCCGAGGCATCGAGCGGTGAATCGGTGGCCTCCAGGATTTCCAGGAAGCGCGACATGTGTGTGCCCTTTTGGTCGGCCGGCAGATGGACGGTCATCTCAAACTCGGCCACGGTGGGCTGCTCGCCCCGCTCGGTGGCGATGCGCATGGGCATGCGAACCCCGCGAACACCGACCCGTTGAATGGCAAGGTTTCGGGGGTCCACACTGGACTGAATGTCGGGCAATGCGGCCAAGCGCTCGGGAGCGTTCATGAGGGGCTTTCGGAGTTTGTCCTAGTCAGACAAGGACGGGAGATTTATACTAGGCCCGATGGCAGAGGTCGTCAATGCTTTGTCCTAGACAAAGCCCAGCGCCCCCGGGGTGATTTCTGCCCAAGTGTCCAACCCGCAACGGCTGATGACGGCCCAAGCATTGAGATTCAGACCATGGACGAAGGCGTTCGTTCTTTTCCAACACTCAGCATTGCCGCGGTGGAGCGCGACACAGGGCTGTCGAAGGACACCCTGCGGGTCTGGGAGCGCCGCTACGGCTTTCCCCAGCCGATGCGGGACCAAAATGGCGAGCGCGTTTATCCCGCCGATCAGGTGGATCGGCTGCGGGCGATTCGCCGGCTCATGGACGCTGGCCACCGGCCGGGGCGCATCATTGGCCTGGGCCCCGAAGAGCTCGATGAACTGGCGCGGCGCGTTCCCAGCGATCAGGTCGAGACCTCGGCCGACGTGGGCGCCGATCAGGCTGCCCTGATGGCGCTGGTGCGCAACCACGATGTCCCCAATTTCCGACGCGAGCTGGGTCAGCGCCTCATGCGCCTGGGCCTCGAGCGTTTTGTCACCGAGCTGGCCGGTCCCCTGATTCACGAGGTGGGCGAGACCTGGGCGCGCGGCGATCTCGAGATCTACGAAGAACACCTTTTCACCGAAAGCATGGAGGTGGTGCTGCGCAACGCCATCAGCACCATCCCACCACCCAAGGCCGCGCCCAAGATTCTTCTCACCACGTTTCCCGGCGAGTCGCATGGCATGGGCCTGCTCATGGTCGAGGCACTGATGGCCATCGAGGGCTGTCCCTGCGTGTCGCTGGGCGTGCAGACCCCGGTCTGGGACATCGTCCTGGCGGCCAAGGCGCAGCGCGCCGACGTGGTGGCGCTGTCGTTTTCTTCGGCATCCACGGCGCCGCTGATTTTCGATGGCCTCTTGGAGCTGCGCGAAAAGCTGCCGTTGGAGACCGAGGTCTGGGTCGGAGGGCGGGCCTCCGCACTGCGTCGGCGCACGCTTCTGGGGGTTCGCGTCCTGGAGGACCTGCAGGCGATCCGACCGGAGGTCGAGCGCTGGCGCACCGAAAAGATGCCGGGCTGACGCCATGGCGGCAAGCTCAGGATTTCGCGGCAACAAGGCCAGCCTGCCAAGCAAGACCTGCGAGGGCTGCCGCCGCCCCATGGTCTGGCGCAAGTCCTGGGCCAAGAACTGGGATGCGGTGAAGTACTGCTCTGAGCGCTGCCGGCGCCAGGCCTAGCCTGCAGGCCAGCCCCGACATGAGCCACTCTGCAGACGCCACCGACTTGGTGCTGGTGCTGGGAGACCAGCTCTTCCCCCGCCATCCCCTCGCGGACCTGCCCCATGCGCAATTTCTTGTGGTCGAGGCCCCGGGGGAGTGTCGGCATGTCTGGTCGCACAAGGCACGCATCGCCCTGTTTCTCATGGCCATGCGCCGCACCGTGCGCCGCTACCGCAGCCAGGGGCTGGCGGTGGAGCACATTGCCCTCGACGATCCGGCCATGGCGGAGATCCCCGACCTTGCGGATCGGCTCGCCGCCTGGCTGGGAGATCGCCGGCCAAGGCTGCACCTCATTCAGCCCGGCGACCTGAGGCTCGAGTCGGCGTTGCGTGCGATGGCATCGCGCCTTCACTTGGAACTCGTGGTCCACGAGGACCCCCATTTTTTATGCAGCGTTTCGGACTTCCGGTCCTGGGCCCAGGGTCGCAAGCAGATGCGCCTGGAGCATTTCTATCGCGAGATGCGGCGCCGGCATCGGGTGCTGCTCGAGGCCGACGGCAGCCCCAGCGGCGGCGAGTGGAATTACGACGCGGACAACCGCAAGGCATTCCCCAAGGGTGGGCCAGACCCTCGGCCCGAAGCCCCACCGGCGGTGGCGCTCGATGACGACGACCGGGCGGTGCTCGCCCTGGTCGAGCGCACCTTCCCCGACCACCCCGGGCGGCTGGAGCCATTCATCTGGCCGGTCGATCCTCAGCAGGCCCAGACGGTCCTGCAGGATTTCCTGCGGCATCGACTCCCCCGCTTTGGGCCGACCCAGGATGCGATGTGGACCGACGAGCCCTTTCTTTGGCATGCCCGCATCGCCAGCAGCCTCAATCTCCACCTCCTTGACCCGCGGGAGGTGATCGCCGAGGCCGAAGAGGCCTACCAGCGCGGCGATGCCACGCTGCCCAGCGTGGAGGGATTTGTGCGGCAGGTGCTGGGCTGGCGGGAATTCATCCGCGGCTGCTACTTCAACGAAATGCCCGAGCTCAAGGAGGCCAATGGCCTATCGGCCCACCAGCCGCTGCCGAGGTGGTTCTGGACCGGTGAGACCCAGATGGCTTGCCAGCGCGCCGTGGTCCAGCAGACCCTCGACTGGGGCTACGCCCACCACATCCAACGCCTCATGGTCACGGGTCTTTTCGCGCTCACGGCGGGCCTGCGGCCCCAGGAAGTGGCCGACTGGTTCCTGGCGGTCTATGTGGATGCCGTCGAGTGGGTGGAGCTTCCCAATGTGGCCGGCATGGCGCTCTACACCAACGATGGCCGCTTCACGAGCAAGCCCTACGCGGCCTCGGGGGCCTACATCCATCGGATGTCGAACTACTGCCAGGGCTGTGTCTACAAGCCAGACCAGAAGACGGGCAGTCGGGCCTGCCCCATGACGACCTTCTACTGGGACTTCCTCGACCGGCACGAGGCCTTGCTGGCAGCCAACCCGCGCACGGGCTTGATGGCCAAGAGCGTGCAGCGCCTGTCGGAGGAGGAGCGGGCGGCGGTGCGGGCGGCGGCCCAGGCATTGCGGGACCGCATCGACGAGATCTAGCTCGGTCGGCGCTTGGGTGGATTGGATGGCTTGCGTGTTTGGGTGCCGCGGTCGGCGCCCGGCCCGGGCGCCGCATCTCTGGCCTCCGCACCCCCGCTCTTGGCCCCGCCGCTGTTGGCATCTGAGGCCCCATCGGCGGGTGTTGCATGGAAGGCTTGGGCAGCCGAGGCCATCTGTGAGAACTGCTGCTGGACTGCATTCCACCAGGCCTGGCCTGCCTCCGTGGCGCGTCGAGCGCCGTCGGCCATGCCATGGGCGCTGCCTTCGCTGGGATCGCCGCCCGAGGACTTGCCGCCCGAGGTTTCGCCGCCCAGGCCCATGCCGAAACTCTCCTGCATGGAGCGCAGCGCGGCCAGCGTGCCGTGCTGGACTTCCATGCCTTGGATGGTCGTGCGCAGCATCTGGAGGTTGAAACTAAGCCACTGCTCGACGGTCTTGAGTTCTTCGATTCGCCGGGTGAGCTCCTCGAGGTTGCTGGGCACGGCGCCCGTCTGCATCATCCGGGCAAAATCCATGGGCGGGACCCCGGCACCGCCCCCCATGCCGGGAAAACCGCCGAATGGGGGGATGCCTGCTTTGAAGAAATCGAATGGATTGGTGGATGCGCTCACGCTGGGAGTCTAAGCCCCTCGGCCTGGCCTTGCTAGTCCACGCGGGGGTGGTCGCCTGGGCGCTGGACCTTCTGCCCTGGCTGACTTCAGAGCTGCAGCCCGAGCCGCCCCCGGTGATGGCGGTGGCGCTTCTGCCGCCGCCCGAGCCCCCGCCCAGGCCAGCGCCACCGCCCCAGCCATCGCCACCGCCAGCCCCACAGCCAGCCCCAGAGCCGCCCGCCCAGGCTCCGGCCGAGGCCGTCGTTGGGCCAGAGCAGCCCGATGCCCTTGCAGCGGAGGTCCCGCCGGCCCTGCCCCCCGGATTCCGCCCCACGGCCGGTGATATGCCGCGCTCGGGAGACATCCTCATGGAGGCCTATCTCGGTGCCTACACCCCGGGGGCGGACTCCCTGGGGCGCGGCCGCCTGCGCCTGTCCTACCCCAGTACCGACCGCTACGACATCGAGCTCAGCGCCCAGGCGCGGCGCTGGCTGCGCATGGCCTTTCGTGGGGAGATCCGGGTTCGAAGCACGGGCCGAATCGGGCCCGCAGGCCTCATTCCCGAGCTCTATGAGCAGGGCCTGGTGGGTGGAACGCCGATCGCGAGCACCTTCGACTGGACGCTTCGCCAAGCCACGCTGAAGGCCGGCGAGGCCCCGGTGCCCATGCCCGATGGTCTGCAGGATCGGCTGAGCATTGCCTTTCAATTGGGCTTGTTGGCCGAGGCCGATGCCAGCTTTCTGCGCCCGGGTCGACGGGTGGCCGTCCCGATGGCAGGCCGTGGCCGGATTCTTCCGCTGGCCTTCACAGTGACCGACCCCGAGGAGCTGGTCCTGCCCGGGGGGATCCTGGTGAGCGCCATCCGCGTGGAGAGTGACCCCTTACAGACTGCCCGGTCGGGCGTGATTCGGCTCTGGCTTGACCCCGCGGACCGACACCTGCCGGCACGCATTCAGCTCAGCGAGCCTGGCGGTCGGGTCGTGGATTTTCTGGCGGTGCGCAACGATTTCTGGGGCGGCTCCGAGGAGAGTGTTCCCTCGAGCGCTCCTCCGGGCGCTGCCCAGTGACCAACCCGCACCCTGCCCCGCACCCCGCCCGCACCGCCCATTCGTGGTTTGACACCCCAACAACTTCGATGGACAATGCAGGGTTCTGCGGGGAGGGGTGCCCGAGTGGCTAAAGGGGGCAGACTGTAAATCTGTTGGCGCACGCCTACGTTGGTTCGAATCCAACCTCCTCCACCCCGCAACAGCAGAAGTTTTGAAGTCAAGAAGTCGAGCTGGAACAACGAGGCAGGAACAAGCAAGTTCGAGCAGCAAACACGGGCAGTTGGCAGTGTAGAAGAGCAGTGCGGAGGGGCAGTACAGCAACGCGGGTGTAGCTCAATGGTAGAGCTGAAGCCTTCCAAGCTTAAGACGAGGGTTCGATTCCCTTCACCCGCTCCAGTGCCAGCCATCCGTTGGATCAGCAGGTTTTGAGCAGTGTTTGCCCATGTGGCTCAGTGGTAGAGCACTCCCTTGGTAAGGGAGAGGTCACGCGTTCGATCCGCGTCATGGGCACCAAGAATTCAACCCAACTAGGAG
>JAIXOP010000008.1 GCA_027486725.1 Burkholderiales bacterium
GGCACGGAGATGGTGATGCCTGGAGACAACGTGAAGATGACGGTGCAGCTGATTGCGCCCATCGCCATGGAGCAGGGCCTGCGCTTTGCCATCCGCGAGGGTGGCCGAACCGTCGGCGCTGGCGTCGTCGCCAAAATCATCGACTAAGTTTCATCGGGTGCTGCTGCTGATCCTCCGGGGTCTGCAGCAGCCCAGCCATTGTTCTTTCTTGTTCTCTTTCGATCTTTCAGCGCTCTTTAGGAACCACCATGCAACAGAAAATTCGCATCCGCCTCAAAGCCTTCGATTACAAGCTGATCGACCAGTCGGCACTCGAGATCGTGGACACTGCCAAAAAGACCGGCGCCGTGGTTCGCGGACCGGTTCCGCTGCCCACCCGGTTCCGTCGCTTCGACATCCTGCGCAGCCCGCACGTCAACAAGACATCCCGCGACCAGTTCGAACTGCGCACCCATGTCCGTCTCATGGACATCATCGACCCCACCGAGAAAACCGTGGACGCGCTGATGAAGCTCGACCTGCCGGCCGGCGTTGATGTGGAAATCAAGCTCCAGTAATTCGCACGCCCGCTTTTTTGCACCACCCGCAGCGCTGTGATATGCTCTGCGGCTTTCCCAAAATCAGCCTCGCCAATCGCAGCGGGGCACCGAACAACGCATGGAGAACACCATGAGCCAAGACCCCACCAAGGCAGGTCAGCCGGGTCGTCTGTCGGGCAATTTCAGCCTCGGCCTTCTGGGCCGCAAGGTCGGAATGACCCGCATCTTCACCGAAGACGGAGAGACCATTCCCGTCACGGTGATTGACGTATCCGCCAACCGTGTTTCGCAGGTCAAGACCGCCGAGACCGACGGCTACAACGCCGTTCAAGTGGTCTACGGCAGCCGCCGCGCCAGCCGCATCACCAAGCCTCTGGCTGGCCACTACGCCAAAGCCGGCGTCGAGGGCGGCGAGATCATCCGCGAATTCCCCCTCACCGCTGAGCAGATCGCCACCTTCAGTGCAGGCCAGGCGCTCAACGCAGAAATCTTTGCTGCTGGCCAGAAAGTCGATGTCACGGGCACCACCCAGGGCAAGGGCTTCACCGGCACCATCAAGCGCCACAACTTCGCCTCGCAGCGCGCCTCCCACGGCAACTCGCGGTCGCACAATGTTCCGGGCTCCATCGGTATGGCCCAGGACCCGGGTCGAGTCTTCCCCGGAAAGCGCATGCCTGGACACGACGGCGATGCCAAGCGCACCGTTCAGAATCTCGAGATCGCACGGATCGACGCCGAGCGGCAACTCCTGTTGGTCAAGGGCGCTGTCCCTGGCTCCAAGGGTGGCCACCTCGTGATTCGTCCTGCCGTCCGCGTCGCAACCCAAACCGCCTAAGCCCGGGGAGCCGCATGGAAATCACCGTACTCAATTCGTCTGGTCAGGCCTCGGGCTCCGTTCAGGCCACCGACGTCATCTTCAACCGCGAGTTCAACGAGCCGCTGGTGCACCAGGTGGTCGTGGCCTATCAGGCCAACGCCCGCAGCGCCAACCGCGCCCAGAAGGACCGCAGCGAAGTCAGCAAGTCCACCAAGAAGCCCTGGCGCCAGAAGGGCACCGGCCGCGCCCGTGCGGGTCGTGCCAGCAGCCCCCTGTGGCGTGGCGGCGGCAAGGTCTTCCCCAACAAGCCCGACGAGAACTTCACCCAGAAGCTCAATAAGAAAATGTACCGCGCTGGCATGCAGGCCATCCTGTCCCAGCTCGTGCGCGAGAAGCGTCTGGCCGTGGTCGAGTCCTTCGACGTCGAAGCCCCGAAGACCAAGCTCGTGGCCGACAAGGTCAAGGCTTTCGGCAGCGACTCCATCCTGCTCGTCACCGACCAACTGAGCGAGACCCTCTACCTGGCCTCCCGAAATCTGCAGAGCATTGCGGTGATCGAGCCCGAGGACGTGGATCCCGTGTCGCTCGTCTACTTCGACAAGATCCTTCTCACCAAAGGTGCGCTGGGCCGTTTTGAGGAGATGTACGCATGAACCAAGAGCGCCTTCTGAAGGTGTTGCTCTCGCCAGTGGTGACGGAAAAAGCCGCCACCATCACCGAGGGCCTCAACCAGGTGGCCTTCAAGGTCGCCCCCGATGCCACCAAGCCCGAAATTAAGGCTGCGGTCGAGCTCCTGTTCAAGGTCGATGTGACCGGCGTTCAAGTGCTCAACCAAAAAGGCAAGGTCAAGCGCCACGGCCGCACCATGGGCCGCCGCAAGGGAGTCCGCAAGGCCTACATCTCCTTGGCCCAAGGCCAAGAAATCAACTTTGGTGCAGGAGCCGTCTGATGCCCATCGTCAAACTCAAGCCAACCTCCGCCGGCCAGCGCGCCGTCGTTAAGGTTGTTCATCCGCAGCTCTACAAGGGCCGCCCCGAGGAGTCGCTGCTCGAGCCCCAGAAGCAGAATGCCGGCCGCAACAACAACGGCCGCATCACGGTGCGTCATCGTGGCGGTGGCCACAAGCACCACTACCGCGTGATCGATTTCCGCCGCCAAAAAGACGGAATCCCGGCCACCGTGGAGCGCCTCGAGTACGACCCCAACCGCACCGCCCACATTGCATTGCTTTGCTATGCCGATGGCGAGCGCCGTTACATCATCGCCCCCAAAGGCGTGGAAGCTGGTGCAGTGCTGATGAGCGGCCCCGAGGCCCCCATCCGCACGGGCAACACCCTGCCGATCCGCAACATTCCTGTGGGCTCGACCATTCACTGCATCGAGATGATCCCTGGCAAGGGTGCCCAGCTGGCCCGTTCGGCCGGTGCCAGCGCTCAGCTGCTCGCCCGCGAGGGAACCTACGCCCAGCTGCGCCTGCGCTCTGGTGAGATCCGCCGCGTGCACATCGAGTGCCGTGCCACCCTGGGCGAGGCATCCAATACCGAGCACAACCTGCGTCAATACGGCAAGGCCGGAGCGATGCGTTGGCGCGGCATCCGTCCGACCGTCCGCGGAACCGCAATGAACCCGATCGACCACCCGCACGGTGGTGGTGAGGGCCGCACCGGTGAGGCGCGCGAGCCAGTGTCGCCGTGGGGACAGCCCACCAAGGGCTACAAGACCCGCCGCAACAAGCGCACGACTTCCATGATTGTGGCCAGCCGCCACAAGCGCAAGAAGTAAGCGCTCGAGCCCAGCCCACCCAACGCCGATCAAGTAAAGCGACCACACCATGGCACGTTCCGCTAAAAAAGGCCCCTTCGTCGAAGACCACCTCATCCGCAAGGTTGAGGCCGCCGTCGAGACCAAGGACAAGCGCCCCATCAAGACCTGGTCACGCCGTTCGACCATCCTGCCCGAGTTCGTGGGCCTCACCATCGCCGTGCACAATGGCCGCCAGCATGTTCCGGTCTATGTGACCGACAACATGGTGGGCCACAAGCTGGGCGAATTCGCCCTGACGCGCACCTTCAAGGGGCACGCGGCAGACAAAAAAGCCAAGAAGTAAGCGAGGAAGACTATGGAAACTTCAGCCAAACTTCGTGGAGTCCGCCTGTCTGCCCAGAAGGGCCGACTCGTGGCCGACCTCATCCGCGGCAAGCCCGTGGACAAGGCACTCGACACCCTCACCTACACGCCCAAAAAAGCCGCCGCCATCATCAAAAAAGTGTTGGAGTCGGCCATCGCCAATGCCGAGCACAACGACGGTGCCGACATTGACGAGCTGCGTGTGAAGACCATCACGGTCGAGCAGGGCACCAAGCTGCGCCGCTTCGATGCACGGGCCAAGGGCCGCGGAGTGCGCATCGAAAAGCCTTCCTGTCACATCAGCATCACCGTCGGCCAATAAGGAAGAATCATGGGTCAGAAAATCCACCCAACCGGGTTCCGTCTCGCCGTCTCCCGCAATTGGTCGTCGCGCTGGTATGCGAACAATCGCGACTACGGCCGCATGCTCAACGAGGACCTGCGGGTCCGTGAGTTTCTGAAGAAGAAACTCAAGTCGGCCGCGGTCTCGCGCATCCTCATCGAGCGCCCCGCCAAAAACGCCAAGATCACCATCTTCTCGGCACGCCCCGGCATCATCATCGGCCGCAAGGGCGAGGACATCGAGACTCTCAAGGCCCAGCTCTCCAAGATGATGGGCGTTGCCGTCCATGTGAACATCGAAGAGGTGCGCAAGCCCGAGGTCGATGCTCAGCTCATCGCCGAGAACATCACGCAGCAGCTCGAGAAGCGGATCATGTTCCGCCGCGCCATGAAGCGCGCCATGCAAAACGCGATGCGTCTGGGCGCACAGGGCATCAAGATCATGAGCTCCGGCCGCCTCAATGGCGCCGAGATTGCTCGCACCGAGTGGTATCGCGAGGGTCGCGTTCCCCTCCACACCCTGCGTGCCGACATCGACTATGGCTTTGCCGAAGCCCTGACCACCTACGGAATCATTGGTGTGAAGGTCTGGGTCTACAAGGGCGACACCCTCGGACGTGGCGATGCCCCTGCCCTGGCCGATGCGACCGCCGAACCCCGCGACGACAAGCGTCCCCGCCGTCCCGCAGCACCCCGCCGCCCGCGCGAGGACAGCCCCGCCGGCGATGCAAAGCCCGCGGTCAAGCGCGTGCGCCGAGTCGCGAGCACCGAAACCCCGGCCGCCGATGCGGCCCCCAACGAATAAGAGGCCTAGCGTATGTTGATGCCCAAGCGTCGGAAGTACCGCAAAGAGCAGAAAGGCCGGAACACCGGTCTGGCCACGCGCGGTGCCAATGTCTCCTTCGGTGAGTACGGCCTGAAGGCCACCACCCGCGGCCGCCTGACTTCCCGTCAGATCGAGGCAGCGCGTCGTGCCATGACCCGCCACATCAAGCGGGGTGGTCGCATTTGGATTCGAATCTTTCCGGACAAGCCCATCTCCCAAAAGCCCGCCGAGGTCCGCATGGGCAACGGAAAAGGCAACCCGGAGTACTACGTGGCCGAAATTCAGCCAGGCAAGGTTCTCTATGAAATGGACGGCGTCGACGAGACGCTGGCCCGTGAGGCCTTCCGCCTCGCCGCTGCCAAGCTGCCCCTGGCAACCACCTTCGTGGTTCGTCAGGTTGGCCGGACTTAATTCAAGGACGCCTTCCCATGAAAGCCTCTGAACTTCGCAACAAAAGCGACGCCGAGCTCCAGCAGGAACTCGAGTCGCTGCTCAAAGCCCATTTCAATCTCCGCATGCAACAAGGCACGCAGCAGCTCGCCAACACCGCCCAGCTTGGCGCGGTCAAGCGCGACATTGCCCGCGTGAAGACCCTGTTGGCCGAAAGGACCGCTGCATGAGCACTGCACAGACCCTCACCCGGACCCTGACCGGCCGCGTGGTCAGCGACAAAATGACCAAGACCGTGACTGTGCTCGTTGAGCGCAAGATCCAGCACCCGATGTACGGCAAGCAGATGCTTCGGTCGAAGAAATACCACGCCCATGTTGAGCTCGATGGCGTAGCCATGGGCGATACCGTGGAGATCGCGGAGACGCGGCCCATTTCCAAGACCAAGTCCTGGGTGGTGACCAAACTCCTGGCCAAGGCCGTGGTGGTCTAAGGCAAGGATGCCGTGGCGGGTGTGCATCGCCCGCCCCGGTGTCCACGCCGCCCAAGCATTCCGGGCCGGCTTGCATGGAAGGTGTCAACCTTCTATACTCGCGGGCTCTCTTTACTCGCAATACTGTTTCCTGGGGTTTCTACGCCGCGCCATGCGGGAGCAGCCCCGAGCTTGGTGGAAATAAGTTGCTGAAGCACTCCAGCAGTACAGCAGTCCCCTACTCAGAAAGCTGAAATCATGATTCAGATGCAATCGCGTCTGGACGTCGCCGACAACACCGGCGCCCGTTCAGTGATGTGTATCAAGGTTCTCGGTGGATCCAAGCGCCGCTATGCCGGCATTGGCGACATCATCAAGGTCTCGATCAAAGACGCCGCGCCCCGTGGCCGCGTTAAAAAGGGCGAGGTCTACAACGCCGTGGTCGTGCGCACCGCCAAGGGCGTGCGTCGTCCGGACGGCTCTCTGGTGAAGTTCGACGGCAACGCCGCCGTTCTGCTCAACGCCAAGCTCGAGCCCATTGGCACCCGCATCTTTGGGCCCGTCACGCGCGAGCTGCGCAGCGAGCGCTTCATGAAAATCGTGTCTTTGGCTCCCGAGGTGCTCTGATATGGAAAAAATCCGCAAAGGCGACGAAGTCATCGTCATCACCGGGCGCGACAAGGGCAAGCGCGGCATCGTCCTGCAGCGCGTCGACGACAGCCACCTGCTGGTCGAGGGCATCAATCTGGTCAAGAAGCACCAGAAGCCCAACCCCATGCGCGGCAGCCCCGGCGGCATCATCGACAAGGCGATGCCCATCGACCAGTCCAATGTGGCGCTCTACAACCCCAAGACCAGCAAAGCCGACCGCGTGAAGATCGACGTCGCGGCCGATGGAAGCAAGTCGCGCGTCTTCAAATCTTCCGGCGAGCCCGTGCCCGCCGCCAAGCAATAAGGCATCAACATGGCAACGACCGTTGACTCCAAGTCGCTCACCCGCCTCCAGGCCTATTACCGCGACACCCTGGCACCCCAGCTCATGAAGCAGTTCGGCTACAAGTCGATCATGGAAGTGCCCCGCATCACCAAGATCACCGTGAACATGGGTGTTGGTGAGGCCATCTCCGACAAGAAGCTGATCGAGGCTGCCGTGGGCGACCTCACCAAGATCGCTGGCCAGAAGCCCGTGGTGACCAAGGCCCGCAAGGCCATCGCCGGATTCAAAATCCGCGAAGGCTACCCGATCGGCTGCATGGTCACTCTGCGCGAGAAGCGGATGTACGAATTCCTCGACCGCTTCGTCACCATCGCCCTGCCGCGCGTGCGCGACTTCCGTGGTATCTCGGGCAAGGCATTCGACGGCCGTGGCAACTACAACATCGGCGTCAAAGAGCAGATCATTTTTCCCGAGATCGAGTACGACAAGGTCGACAAGGTTCGCGGCCTGAACATCTCGGTGACCACCACCGCCAAGACCGACGCAGAAGCCAAGGCACTGCTCGTCGGCTTCAAGTTTCCTTTCAAGAACTAAGGCAGACCAACATGGCAAAGCTCTCCATGATCAATCGCGAGAAAAAGCGCGAGGCCACGATCAAGAAATACGCCGCAAAGCGGGCTGCCTTGAAGGCGGTCATCAACGACCAGACCAAATCCGAGGAAGAGCGCTACAACGCTCAGCTCGAGATCCAGAAGCTGCCGCGAAATGCCTCGCCCACGCGCCTGCGCAACCGCTGCGAGATCACCGGCCGTTCACGCGGCGTGTATCGCCAGTTCGGTCTCGGCCGCATCAAGATCCGGGAAGCCGCCTTCCGTGGCGAGATCCCCGGCCTCACCAAGGCCAGCTGGTAATCCCCGGCAGTCCGGAAACCCATTCACCGTTTAAAGGGTCTCTTTCATGAGCATGAATGATCCCATCGCCGACATGTTCACTCGCATCCGCAACGCACAGCGGGTGGAGAAACGTTCGGTCCAGATGCCGTCCTCGAAGTTGAAAGTTGCCATCGCCACGCTGCTGCGCGACGAGGGCTACATCGAGAGCTTCAATGTTGTCCAGCAGGGCGCCAAGGCCGACCTCAGTATCCAGCTGAAGTACCACGCCGGCCGTCCCGTCATCGAGAAGATCGAGCGCGTCTCCACGCCCGGCCTGCGCGTCTACCGCGGCTGCACGTCCATCCCCAATGTGATGAACGGCCTGGGCGTCGCCATCGTCTCTACCCCCCGCGGACTCATGACCGATCGCAAAGCACGCGCGACCGGCGTGGGCGGCGAAGTTCTCGGCATCGTTGCCTAATCGGAGCGACCCATGTCACGCATCGCAAAATATCCCGTGGCCGTCCCGGCCGGCGTTGAAGTCAAGCTCTCCGACGCCATGATCTCTGTCAAAGGCCCCCTCGGCTCGCTCGAGCAGGCGCTCACCGGCCAGGTCAAGGTCATTCAGGCCGACGGCAAGCTGAGCTTTGAAGTCGCCGACGACAGCCGCGAGGCCAAGGCCATGAGCGGAACCCTGCGCGCCCTGGTGGCCAACATGGTCCACGGCGTGAGCAAGGGCTTCGAGAAAAAGCTCTCCCTGATCGGCGTGGGCTACAAGGCCGCGGCCCAGGGTCCCAAGCTCAATCTCGCCCTCGGCTTCTCGCACCCCGTTGACTACGCACTGCCCGCGGGCATCAAGGCCGAAACGCCGACGCCCACCGAGATCATCATCAAGGGCATCGACAAGCAGAAGGTCGGCCAGGTTGCCGCCGAAGTGCGCGCCTTCCGTCCGCCCGAGCCCTACAAGGGCAAGGGTGTGCGTTATGTCGACGAGACCGTGATCATCAAAGAAACCAAGAAGAAGTAATCGGCCCACCGCCCGCCGATCACTCCAAGGACCACCACTATGACCGACAAGAACATCGCCCGCCGCCGCCGCGCCCTTCAGACCCGGGCCCGCATTCGGCTTCTGCGAGTCAACCGCCTCTCGGTGCACCGGACCAACACCCACATCTACGCCACCATCTTCGATGCGCAGGGCGACAAGGTGCTGGTCTCGGCTTCGACCGTCGAGCCCGAAGTCCGTGCCCAGCTCGCTGGCCAGACCGGCAAGGGTGGCAACACCAGCGCCGCCAAGATCGTGGGTGCTCGGGTGGCCGAAAAAGCCCTGAAGGCCGGCATCACCACGGTCGCCTTCGATCGTTCCGGCTTCCGATTCCATGGCCGCGTTCGCGCCGTTGCTGAGGCAGCACGCGAAGCAGGTCTCAAGTTCTAAGAGCGAGAATTCTTATGGCAAAGATGCAAGCACGTGTGACCCCCGAAGAGCGCGATGACGGCCTGCGCGAGAAGATGATCGCGGTCAACCGCGTCAGCAAGACCGTGAAGGGTGGTCGCATCCTGGGCTTCGCCGCACTCACCGTGGTGGGCGATGGCGACGGCTCCGTTGGCATGGGCAAGGGCAAATCCCGCGAGGTTCCGGTGGCCGTTCAGAAGGCCATGGACGAAGCACGCCGCCGCCAGATCAAGGTGGCCCTCAAGGGCGGAACCTTCCACCATGCCGCCATGGGCAAGCATGGTGCATCCACGGTGCTGATCTCCCCGGCCCCCAAGGGCACGGGCATCATCGCCGGCGGCCCGATGCGGGCAGTGTTCGAGGTGCTCGGTGTCACCGATGTGGTGGCCAAGGCCCTGGGCTCCACCAACCCCTACAACCTGGTCCGCGCCACCCTCAACGGCCTGAGCCAGATGAAGACCCCGGCAGAAGTCGCCAACAAGCGCGGTCTGTCGATCGAGCAAATCCTCAGCTAAGGGGCCCAGGAATGTCGAAACCCACCGTCACCGTCAAGCTCGTCAAGAGCCCCATCGGCACGCGCTACGACCATCGCGCCACCGTGCTCGGCCTTGGCCTCAAGAAAATCAACCAGACCCGCACCCTGGAAGACACGCCGGCAGTCCGCGGCATGATCACCAAGGTTGCCTACCTCGTTCAAGTTATCTAGGAAGCGCGATGAAAGACTCACTTCGCCTCAACTCGCTGAGCCCCGCCGAGGGCTCCAAGCACCCGCGCAAGCGGGTCGGCCGCGGCATTGGTTCGGGCCTGGGCAAGACCGCTGGTCGTGGCCACAAGGGCCAGAAATCCCGCTCGGGCGGCTTCCACAAGGTCGGCTTTGAGGGTGGCCAGATGCCCATGCATCGCCGTCTGCCCAAGCGTGGCTTCACTGCCCCCTTTGGCAAGTTCACCGAAGAGGTCCGCCTCTCCGATCTCGAGCGCATGACTGCGACCGACATCGACCTTCTCGCGCTCAAGGCCGAGAAAGTGATCTCTGAACTGGCCCGTGGCGCCAAGATCATTCTGTCTGGCACGCTCTCGCGCAAGGTCAGCATTCAGGGTGTTGGCGTCACCGCCGGTGCCAAGGCCGCCATTGAGCAGGCCGGAGGCCGTGTGGCCGAACTGGTCAAGCCCGAGAAGGTTCGCAAGCTTCCCCCGAAGTCGGCCCGCGCTTAATCGCGCTGAGTCCACACCCCTGACCCAGCACTCCAGCGCCACCGCCCCGCACCCACCACGATGAAACCAGGCCTCAACAAATCCAACGAGCTTGCCCAGCGGATCTTGTTTCTGATCGGGGCTCTGCTCGTCTATCGTCTGGGTGCACACATCCCCGTTCCCGGAATCGATCCGGCGCAGCTGGCTGCACTGTTTCAGTCGCAGTCCGGCGGCATCCTGGGCATGTTCAATATGTTCTCGGGCGGTGCGCTCTCGCGCTTCACGGTCTTTGCCCTGGGAATCATGCCGTACATTTCCGCCTCGATCATCATGCAGCTGGCCACGGTGGTGTCGCCCCAGCTCGAGGCCATCAAGAAAGAAGGCGAGGCGGGCCGCAAGACCATCACCCGCTACACCCGCTACGCCACGGTGGTGCTCGCGTTTGTTCAGGCTGTGGGCATTTCGGTCGCACTCGAGAGCCAGCAGGGTCTCGTCATCGACCCGGGCATGGCCTTCCGCTTCACCACGGTGGTCACGCTGGTCACCGGAACCATGTTCCTGATGTGGCTGGGTGAGCAGATCACCGAGCGCGGCATTGGCAATGGCATCTCCCTCATCATCTTTGCGGGCATCGTGGCGGGTCTTCCCAGCTCGCTCGGCGGCCTCTTCGAGCTCGTTCGCACCGGATCCCTGGGCGGCCTCACGGTCATCTTCATCCTCGCCCTCGTGGTCGGTGTCACTGCCCTGGTCGTCTTTGTTGAGCGTGGCCAGCGCAAAATCACGGTGCAGTACGCGCGCCGTCAGGTGGGCAATCGCATCATGGCTGCGCAGAAGTCCTTCCTGCCCCTGAAGCTCAACATGGCCGGCGTGATTCCGCCCATCTTCGCCTCGAGCATCATTCTCTTCCCCGCCACCCTCAGCCAGTGGTTCAGCGGCGGCCCCGAAGACGGCAATTTCCTCGGCGATGTTGCCGCGGCCCTCTCGCCCGGTCAGCCGCTCTACATCGGCCTCTATGCCGCGGCCATCGTGTTCTTCTGTTTCTTCTACACCGCCCTGGTGTTCAACAGCCGTGAGACGGCCGAGAACCTCAAAAAGAGCGGTGCCCTCGTCGAGGGTCGCCGGCCGGGTGAGCAGACCGCCAAGTACATCGACACTGTCCTCACCCGCCTGACCCTGGTGGGCGCTGTCTACATCACCCTAGTCTGCCTGCTGCCCGAATTTCTCGTGATGGAATTCAATGCCCCCTTCTACTTTGGCGGCACCTCCCTGCTCATCATCGTGGTGGTCTCGATGGACCTCATGGCCCAGGTGCAGTCCCATGTGATGTCCGAGCAGTACGAGAGCCTGCTGAAGAAGGCCAATTTCAAAGGGGGCGCACGCTGATGGCCAAAGACGATGCCATCCAGATGCAGGGCGAGATTCTCGAGAATCTCCCCAACGCCACCTTCCGCGTCAAGCTCGAAAACGGCCACGTCGTGCTGGGCCACATTTCCGGAAAGATGCGCATGCATTACATCCGGATCCTGCCCGGCGACAAGGTCACTGTTGAACTCACCCCCTACGATCTGAGCCGCGCTCGCATCGTATTCCGGGCCAAATAACGTTTTAAGGCAAAAGGGAAACCATGAAAGTTCTCGCATCCGTGCGGCGCATCTGCCGCAACTGCAAGGTCATCAAGCGCCACGGCGTGGTGCGTGTGATTTGCACCGACCCCCGTCACAAGCAGCGTCAAGGCTAATAGGGAGCATTTCGAATGGCTCGTATTGCAGGAATCAACATCCCCGCCCATCAGCACGCCGTGATTGGCCTCACCGCGATCTTTGGCATCGGCCGCACGCGCTCGAAAGAGATCTGTGCCGCGGCTGGCGTGCCCGAGACCAAGAAGGTCAAGGACCTGAGCGACGACGAGCTCGATCGTCTGCGCTCCGAGGTGGGCAAGTTCACGACCGAGGGTGACCTGCGCCGTGAAGTCACCATGTCGATCAAGCGACTGATGGACCTCGGCTGCTATCGCGGCATGCGCCATCGCAAAGGCCTGCCCGTTCGCGGTCAGCGCACCCGGACCAATGCCCGCACTCGCAAGGGTCCGCGCAAAGGCAGCATCACGCTCAAGAAGTAACCACTGAGGACAAAGCATGGCTAAAGCTGGTCAAAGCGCACAGCGCGCACGCAAGAAGGTTCGGAAGCACGTCACCGATGCGGTGGCCCACATCCACGCCTCCTTCAACAACACGATCATCACGATCACCGACCGCCAGGGCAACACCCTGTCGTGGGCGACTTCGGGGGGCGCTGGCTTCAAAGGAAGCCGCAAGTCCACGCCGTTCGCTGCACAGGTGGCCGCCGAGACCGCCGGCCGCGTTGCGGTCGAGTGTGGCGTGAAGAACGTGGAAGTGCGCATCAAGGGCCCCGGCCCTGGCCGCGAGTCCACCGTGCGCGCGCTGAACAATCTGGGAATCCGAGTCACCCTGATCTCCGATGTGACTCCCGTGCCCCACAACGGCTGCCGCCCCCAGAAGCGCCGCCGCATCTAGTTTTTCCCTTCCATAAGCCCACCGTCGTCGGGCACTTTCCCGGCGACATTCCTGGCTCTGCCAGGTTTCTCGAAAGGACATCGACGTGGCACGTTATGTTGGACCCAGTTGCAAACTCTCTCGCCGTGAAGGCACCGACCTTGGCCTCAAAAGCGCTCGCCGCAGCCTGGAGTCGAAGTGCAAGCAAGACACCAAGCCCGGCCAGCATGGCCGCACTTCGGGTGCCCGCACCTCCGACTTCGGCAAGCAGCTGCGCGAGAAGCAGAAGGTCAAGCGCATCTACGGCATGCTCGAGCGCCAGTTCCGTCGCTACTTCGCCATGGCCTCGAGCCAGAAGGGCAACACCGGTGAGTCCCTGCTGCAGATCCTCGAGAGCCGTCTCGACAACGTCGTCTACCGCATGGGCTTTGCCTCGACCCGAGCCGAAGCACGCCAGCTGGTGAGCCACGGTGCGATCCTGCTCAATGGCCGCCGCTGCAATATCCCCTCGGCCCAGGTCAAGCCCAACGATGTGATTGCCATTGTTGAGAAGTCCCGCGGCCAGGCACGCATTGTTTCCTCCCTGGAGCTGGCAGAGCAGAACGGCCTGCCTTCCTGGGTGTCGGTCGACTCCAAGAAGATGGAGGGCGTCTACAAGTCGCTGCCCGAGCGTTCGGACCTCACCTCCGAGATCAACGAGAGCCTGATCGTCGAGCTGTATTCCCGTTAATCGAGTTCCTGTCTGAGCCTTGCCCGCCCAACTGCCATCCCGCACAAAGGACTGACATGCTGAATGCCTTTCTGAAGCCTCGCCTGATCGAGGCAGAATCCATTGGCCCCAACACCGCCAAGGTGACCATGGAGCCCTTCGAGCGTGGCTTCGGCCACACCCTCGGCAACGCGCTGCGCCGTGTTCTGCTGTCTTCGATGGAGGGCTATGCCGCCACCGAAGTACAGATCAACGGTGTGGTGCACGAATACACCGCGATCGACGGCGTGCAGGAAGACGTGGTCGATCTCCTGCTCAACCTCAAGGGCGTGATCTTCAAGCTCGAGGGACGTCCCGACGTGCTGCTGACCCTGCGCAAGCAGGGCCCCGGCCCCGTGACTGCCGGCGACTTCGATCTGCCGCACGATGTGACCATCCTCAATCCCGAGCACGTCCTGGCCACCTTGTCGGACAACGTCAAGCTCGAGATGCAGGTTCGGGTCGAAAAGGGCCGCGGCTATGTGCCCGGAACCCTGCGCCACCTTGGCGATGAGTACAGCCGCTCCATCGGCCGTCTGGTGCTCGATGCCTCGTTCTCCCCGGTTCGTCGGGTTGCCTATTCGGTCGAGAATGCCCGGGTCGAGCAGCGCACCGACCTCGACAAGCTCGTGATCGAAATCGAGACCAACGGCGTGATCGAGCCCGAAGATGCCGTCCGGCAGGCTGCACGCATTTTGGTCGAACAGCTCTCGGTCTTTGCAGCGCTCGAGGGTGCTGAAGCCAATGCCGACGCGCCGCGCAGTTCGCAGGTCGACCCCATCCTCCTGCGCCCAGTGGAAGACCTCGACCTCACCGTCCGGTCGGCCAACTGCCTCAAGGCCGAGCAAATCAACTACATCGGCGATCTGGTTCAGCGCACCGAGAACGAGCTGCTCAAGACCCCCAATCTGGGTCGCAAGTCGCTCAACGAGATCAAGGAAGTCCTCGCTGCACGCGGACTCCAGCTCGGCACCAAGCTCGACAGCTGGCCCCCCATTGGCCTGAACCGTTAATCCGGTCGACGCCGCCCCTATTTCTAGATCAGGAGATCCGTCATGCGCCACCGTCATGGCCTTCGCAAACTGAACCGCACCTCGAGCCATCGGCAAGCCATGTTCCGCAACATGGCCAATGCCCTGCTGCGCCACGAAGCGATTCGCACCACCCTCCCCAAGGCCAAGGAACTGCGCCGTGTGGTGGAGCCCCTCATCACTCTGAGCAAGGTGCCCAGCGTGGCCAATCGCCGTCTGGCCTTCAACCGCCTGCGCGATCGCGACATGGTCGTCAAGCTCTTTGATGAAATCGGCCCGCGTTATGCCACCCGTCCGGGCGGTTACTGCCGAATCCTCAAGTGGGGCAACCGCGATGGCGACAACGCGCCCATGGCCCTGATGGAGCTGGTGGATCGCCCCGACACGGCCGTGGCCGACGTCGACGGCGAGTAAGTCCCGGAATTAGGCCTCGTCGCGCAGCCAGCGCGCGAGGTCAAGCGCGGCGTAAGTCAACACCCCCCGCGCGCCCGCACGAATCAGGCAGGTGAGGGCCTCCAGTTGGGTCGAGCGCTCATCGAGCCAGCCCGCCTGGGCAGCGGCCTTCAGCATCGCGTATTCCCCACTGACTTGATAGGCCAGCACCGGCATGGGTGTCGCCTCGCTCAGTTGGCGAATCACATCCAGATACGGAAGCCCGGGCTTGACCATGAGCATGTCGGCCCCCTCGGCAACGTCCATGGCCGCCTCGGTCCAGGCCTCTCGGCCATTGGCCGGGTTCATCTGATACGTCTTCTTGTCGGCCTTGCCGAGCTGAGCCGCCGAGCCCACTGCATCGCGGAAGGGCCCATAAAACGCCGAGGCAAACTTGGCCGAATAGGCGAGGATCTGGGTATTTTGCTGGTGGGCGGACTCGAGGGCACGGCGAATGGCCAGAACCCGGCCGTCCATCATGTCGGACGGGGCCACCACATCGGCACCCGCAGCGGCCTGCATGAGTGCCTGCTCCACCAAGGCCGCAACCGTCTCGTCGTTGAGCACCTCGCCGGCAGGGCCCAGCAGACCATCCTGACCATGGCTGGTGTACGGATCGAGGGCGACATCGCAGATCACCCCCAAATCTGGAAATCGAGACTTCAGCGCAGCGACTGCCCTGGGCACCAGACCCTCGGGGTTCGACGCCTCTCGGCCCTGTGGGCACTTGAGGGCAACATCCACCACGGGAAAGAGCGCCAGTGCAGAGACTCCCAGGGTGCTGGCCGCCTCTGCCGTGCGCAGGATGCCGTCGATGGATTCGCGGTGAACCCCGGGCATGGAGGCCACGGCCTCGCGCCGGCCATTTCCGTCTAGGACAAACACGGGCAGGATCAGCTGGCTGGGGTGCACCCGGGTTTCCTGGGTGAGGCGTCGCGCCCAGGGCGCCTGACGCAGCCTGCGGGGCCGTGCCAGCGGGAAACCGGCGGGATTAAAGTAATCACTCACTTAAGCAATCTCCGGGGGCCCAGTGCTGCGCCCCAAAAAAACAGGTATCTTCGGGAACTCTCTTTGTTTGTCCTAGACAAAGTGAGTGGTGATGCAACCCCCGCTTTTCCTCCCTGAGCGGGTGCCTGGTGGACAGGCAATCTTGCGCCGGTGGGGCCCAAACCCCACCGGCCTTTTTTTATTTTAAATCTCCGCCGCCTCGTCGCCGAGCAGCCCCATCCAAGACGACATCGCCTGAAGCACCGGGTCGCGGCCCGTGCGTGCCAGGCCACTGAAAAGCGACACGCTGACTGCACCGCCCCAGGCCTCCTCCTGCTCCCGGACGATCCGGCCGGCCTTCGACAGGGCCTGCTGCTGCTCCTGCCGCGTGAGCTTGTCGGCCTTGGTCAGCAGCACATGCACGGGCAGGCGGCGCGGACCAAACCAGTCCAGCATCTGGACGTCGAGGGGCCCCAGCGCATGGCGGCAGTCGGTCACCAGGATGAGCCCCGCCAGGTTTTCGCGGTGCGCAAGGTAGCGCGCCAGCTCCACCTCCCAGGCCCGCTGGGTGGCCTTGTCGACCTGGGCATAGCCATAGCCGGGAAGATCGACCAGCCGACCCAATTCGGCCTCTTTGTAGAGCAGGCTAAAGACGTTGATGAGGCGGGTCCTGCCCGGCGTCTTGCTCGCAAAGGCCAGCTTCTTGCGATGGCAGAGCACATTGAGCGCCGTCGACTTTCCCGCATTGGATCGTCCTGCAATGGCAATCTCGGGGATGTCGGACCGTGGCAGCTGCTTCATCTGGGAGGCGCTGCGCCAGAACTGCACCCCCGAGATCCACCGATCCAGGTCGGGCGCCTCCATCGACGCCGAACCTCCGGGCGAGGCCGAGCTCGGGTTCATCGGGTCCTCGGCGGGGCCCGAAAAAAAAGCCCCACAGACTGGGACGCTGGCAGGATTCCAAGGGCACATGGACTAAAATCTCGCTTCCTAACATTCCAGTCTGACACAACGAGACGCCGCCCGAGCCATGCAAGCCAACGCCCTCCAAGCCGTGACCAGCCCCGCCCCTCGCCGCCACGCCAACGCAGCCAACCATTCGGCACTGTGGGCTGTGGGCGCCGCACTCGCATTTCTGGCCATCACATCCACCACGGTAAAGGCTGCCAAGCCCGCCGCCGAGGCCCCAGCAGCGGCGAAAGTCGCCGCACCCGACCTCAACAAAGGCGCCGAGATTGCCAATGGCGTCTGCGTGGCCTGCCACGGGGTCGGTGGCAACAGCGAGGCCGGGGCCAACCCCATCCTCGCCGCCCAGCATGCCGGCTACATCGCCAAGCAGCTCAACAACTTCAAGCCGGGCCCCAACGGCAAAGAGCCCGAGCGCAACAACGCCATCATGGCCGGCTTCGCTGCCGAACTCTCGGCCGACGACATCCGCAATGTGTCTGCCTACTACTCCGCGCAGACCATGATCCCGTCCTTTGCTCAGAACAAAGACATCCTGGCCCGAGGACAGCAGATCTATCGCGCTGGCATCGCCTCCAAGGGCATCCCCTCCTGCGCGGGCTGCCACGGTCCTGCGGGTCAGGGCATCCCAGCCCAATACCCCCGCCTCGCGGGCCAGTATGCCGAGTACACCGCGAGCCAGCTCGCACAATTCCGCAGCAAGGAGCGCAAGAACAGCCTCCAGATGAACGTGATTTCGGCTCAGCTCAATGACGAAGAAATTGCTGCGGTTTCGGAGTACATCGCCGGCCTCCGGCCCGCCAAGTAATCCCGTGTCGACCCAACCCGCGGGGGCGGAGGGCCTGCCCGGCGACAAGGTCGACACCCTAGGCCTTCAGCTGCAGTGGGGCAGCCGCGCACTGCGCGAGTCGGTGGAGCTCCTGAGCTCCATGCGGTTCGCGATCTCCTCCCTCACCGTGGTCTGCATTGCGAGTGCCATCGGAACCATCGTTCCGCAGGGCTCGCCCGAGATCAACTACATCAACCAGTTTGGCGCCTTCTGGTCCGAGGTCTTCACCTCGGCCGATCTCTTCCGCGTCTACAACGCCCCCTGGTTTCTCCTCGTCATGGTGCTCATGCTGGTGAGCACCAGCCTCTGCCTGGTGCGCAACACACCCAAGATGCTGCGCGAAATGAAGGCATGGCGCAGCGAGGTGCATGAGCGCAGCTTCGCTGCCTTCTCCCACCGCACCGAGCGGGTCTTCCTGCCCAACGATGCTGGGCAGGGTGCCCAGAGCCTGCAGGCCCTCGAGGCCAATCTCGTCGCCCGGGGATACCAGGTGCGGCATCGGGTGGGCGACAGCGCTGCGGTGCCCCACCTGGTGGCCAAGAAAGGCTCGGCCAGCCGCCTGGGGTACATCGCTGCCCATCTCTCCATCGTGGTCATCTCCCTCGGGGGTCTGGCCGACAGCGAGCTGCCCACCCGGCTTGCCATGTGGTGGTGGGGCAAGGAGCCCATCGCCCTGGCAGGACTCACGGCGGAAACCATCCCCGAGAAGGCCCGCCTGCCCGATGCCACGCCGACCTATCGCGCCAATCTCTTTATCCCCGAGGGCCAGCGCAGTGACCTGGCCGTGCTCAACCGCCCCGGTGGCTCGGTCCTGCTCGACCTCCCGTTTGAGCTGGAGCTTCGCCAATTCATCGTCGACACCTACAGCACGGGCATGCCCAAACGCTTCGCGAGCGACGTGATTCTTCGAGACAAGAAGACGGGCGAAGAGACTGCTGCCGTCATCGAGGTCAACAAGCCCCTCATTCACCGCGGCGTGGCGATTTATCAATCCTCCTTCGACGATGGTGGTTCGCAGCTCGCACTGCGATTGATCCCCCTCGATGGGCCAAGCCGCAGCTCTGCCGCCATCGACCTCGCCGTTGGCGAGAGCCGTCCGCTGATGCGCGCTGGACAAAAATCGGACCTCACGCTCGAGATCTCGGCCTTCAAGGCAATCAATGTGGAGCGCGTGGGTGCCGTGCCCTCGGGCGATGCCAACGCCTTTGAGCAGCACGTTGCCACGGTGCTCTCCCCAGCGGCCGACGCCACACGCGATCAACAGAATGTGGGCCCCGCCTTCCAATACAAGCTGCGCGACGCCGCCGGCCAGGCCCGCGAGTTCCACAGCTACATGTTCCCGCTCGAGCTCGATGGCCACAGCGTCTTTGTGCTGGGGGTGCGCGACTCCCCCGACGATGCCTTCCGCTACCTGCGCATTCCTGCCGACGCCCAGGGCTCCATGGACGATTTCCTGCGCCTGCGTTCGGCCATGCAAAACCCCGATCTGCGCAGCCGGGCCGCGCAGCGCTGGGCTGCAGACCAGCCGGTCCCCAATGCCGAGGTGCGCAAGGCCCTGCGGGCCAGCGCCGAGGGCGCGCTCACCACGCTGGCCAACGGCGGCTTGATCGGCATGGCCAACATGATCGAGGGAAACATCCCCGAGGATGAGCGGACACGCATGGCCGATGTGCTCATCCGCATCATGACGGGCAGCTTCTTCGAGGTCTGGCAGCAGGCACGCATGGCCGACGGGCTGCAGCGGCTGAGTCCGGCCGACGCGGCCAACGCCGACTTTGCTCAGCTCGCCCTCAACGCCTACAGCGATTCCCTGCTGCTCGACGCACCCTTCATGCTGCAGCTCAAGGACTTCACCGAGGTCAAGGCCTCGGTCTTTCAAGTCACCCGCTCGCCCGGGAAATACATCGTTTATCTCGGCAGCCTGCTGCTGGTGCTCGGGGTCTTTGCCATGCTCTACATCCACGAGCGCCGCATCTGGGTCTGGGCGCGCACCGACGCCGATGGCGCCATGTCCGTGCGCATGGCGGGCTCCACACCACGCAAGTCCTTCGACTTCGACGACGAGTTCGCCCGTCTGGGAACAACGCTGAATCAGCAAGGTCCGACTTCCCAACGCGGATAAGACACCGGAGACTCCATGAGCACGACAGCCGCATCCCCATTTCTGCAGGTCCAACACGTTGGCTCCGAAAAGGCCGGATGGAGGGACCTGGCCTTCTTGCTGCTGACCCTCGTCCTCGCTGGCGTGGCCACCGCGCGCTACGGCCAGTTCATGGACGGCTACGAGCTCGCCATCCTGTGGGGAACCGCTCCAGCCGTGGCTTACCTCGGCTATGTCTGGAACGACCTGCGGCCCTACTTCATCGGCGTGGGCGCTCTGGCGCTGGCCGCTCTGGGCCTCTATGGCGGCGACATTGCCAACGGCGAACAGTCCTTCATTCTTCGCACCATCCTTGCCTCGCAGTCCGCCATCCTCTGGATGTCCCTGCTCTATGGCCTCTCGTGCGTGTTGTATTGGGTGGGGCTGCTCGCCAAGAGCAGCACGGGACTCTGGATGGGCAGCGTCCTGGCCTGGTCTGGAAGCGTCATGGGCTCGGTGGGCCTGTTGGTGCGCTGGCGCGAGAGTCACCTGCTTTCGCCCGACACCGGCCACATCCCGGTGAGCAACCTCTACGAGGTCTTCGTTCTGTTTGCCGTCATGACGGCCCTGTTCTATCTCTTTTATGAGCGCCGCTACCTGACCCGCGCCTTGGGTGGCTTTGTGATGCTGGTGGTGGTGGCCGCGGTGGGCTTTCTGCTCTGGTATTCGGCGACCCGCGGTGCCCACGAGATCCAGCCCCTGGTGCCTGCGCTGCAGTCGTGGTGGATGAAGCTCCATGTGCCGGCGAACTTTGTGGGCTATGGCACCTTCTCAATTGCCGCCATGGTGGCCTTTGCCTACCTCATCAAGCAAAAGGCCGAAGCCACCTCGATGCTGTCTTTGGCGCCCTTGTTCATTTTGGGGGTGCTGCTCTGCGCTGAGCCGCTTGTCTTCCGGCGCAGCGGCCTGCCCGACTACTGGGCGCTCTATTTCGGCATCTCGGCGGTGGTGGTGGGCGGCATCATTGCTGCGCGGCGGCGCATTGCAGAGGTTCTGCCGCGCCTCGAGGTGCTCGACGACATCCAATACCGGGCCATCGCCATTGGCTTTGCCTTCTTTACCATCGCCACGATCCTCGGGGCACTCTGGGCCGCCGAGGCCTGGGGCACCTACTGGCAGTGGGACCCCAAAGAAACCTGGGCCCTCATCGTCTGGCTCAACTACGCAGCGTGGCTGCACCTGCGGCTGGTCAAGGGCCTGCGCGGAACCTTCGCGGCCTATTGGTCTCTCATCGGACTGTTGATCACCGGCTTTGCCTTCCTCGGCGTCAATATGTTCCTGAGCGGCCTGCACTCCTACGGGCAGCTCTAGCGAAGGCTGCTGCACCCCACGGGAGGAGGTCCCGCATGGCAAGAGTCCCACCCCATCGCCTCATCCATGGACAGAGCCTCGAGCATGAGGTCCTGTCTCCCGAATCCTATGAGGCCTTCGAGCGCCGACGTCGCCTGCTGAGGGCGGGGGTCTCTGCCAGCGCCCTGGGGCTGGGCCTGCCCGCTTTGGGCGCCTTTCCAGGCGAGGCCTGGGCACAGGGCAGCCTTGCCCCCACAGGAAAGCAGCCCGCCCTGCCCCTGCCTCTGCTGCCATTGAAATCAAGGGCCATGGCGTCGCCTCCGGCCGAGCAGCCCACCCCCGAGGCCGATGTCACCAGCTACAACAACTACTACGAGTTCGGGCTCGACAAGGCTGACCCCGCGCGCTACGCACCCTCTCGCCTGCGCACCCGCCCCTGGAGCCTGAAGGTCGAGGGCCTGGTCGGCAAGCCGCTCGAGCTCTCTGCCGACGACCTTCTATCTCTGGCGCCGCTCGAAGACCGCATCTACCGCATGCGCTGCGTGGAGGGCTGGTCGATGGTCATCCCTTGGGTGGGCTTTCCACTGCACGCGCTGCTGCGCAAGGCTCAGCCCTTGGGTTCTGCGAAGTTTGTCGAGTTTGTGACGCTCTCGGACCGAACCCAGATGCCGGGCCTGCGTTCGCCAGTGCTGCAATGGCCTTACCGCGAAGGCCTGCGACTCGATGAGGCCATGCACGACCTCACCATTCTTGCGGTGGGCCTCTACGGCAAGACCCTTCCGGCCCAGAACGGCGCCCCGATTCGGCTGGTGGTCCCCTGGAAGTATGGATTCAAGGGCGCCAAGTCTTTGGTGGCGATTCGGCTCGTCGAGAAGCAGCCGCTCAGCAGCTGGGAGCGGGCCGCCCCCCAGGAGTACGGCTTCTACGCGAATGTGAACCCCGATGTGCCCCACCCGCGCTGGTCGCAGGCCACCGAGCGGCGGATCGGCGAGGGCGGCCTCTTCGCTGCCCGACGCAAGACCCTGCCCTTCAACGGCTACGCCGACCTCGTGGCGCCGCTCTACGCGGGCCTCGACCTGCGTCGACATTACTGATCGCCGTGCGTCTGGCCGTCTGGCTCTGGTGCGCTGGGCCACTGCTGCACCTGGTCTGGCTCGCAGCGATGGGCGGCCTGGGTGTCAATCCCCAAGAGGCGCTGCTGAGGGCCCTGGGGCAGCAGACCCTGATGCTGCTGGTGCTGATTGTGGCGCTGCCCGTGCTGGCTGCACGGCTCCCGCTCGGTGCGGGGCGCTGGCTGCAGCCCCTGCTCGGCATGCGCCGTCTTCTGGGTCTCTGGGCCTTCGCCTACACGGCCATTCATCTTGCCGCCCATTGGCAGTTTGAGCACGACCTCGTGCTCGGCGCTCTGGGCATGGATGCGGTGACCCGCCCATTCGTCACCCTGGGCCTGCTGGCGACCCTGCTGCTGCTCCCCCTGGCACTCACCTCGACCCGCGCTGCGCAGCGCCGCCTGGGTCCGCGCTGGAAGCAGCTGCATCGGCTGATCTGGCCGGCCACCGCCCTGGGGGTGGTGCACTATCTTCTGCACAAAATGGGGAAGAACGATTTGTCCGATCCCCTGGCGGTGGGTCTGCTGCTGGCGGTGCTCTATGCCGTCAGCAGAGCCCAACGCGCTCGCGCGCAACCAGGTCGTCGAATGATTCCCTCTGCCCCACCAGCCGCAGATCGCCCGATGCGGTGAGCAGCACCTCGGCCGCGCGGCCTCGGGTGTTGTAGTTCGAGCTCATGGACATGCCATAGGCGCCGGCCGAGGCAAAGACGAGCAGATCGCCCTCGGCCAGGGCCAGGCGCCGCTCGCGGGCGAGCCAGTCGCCGCTCTCGCAGATCGGGCCCACCAGATTCCAGGTCATGCTGGGGGCCGATGAGGCCTCCACCACGGGCACCACCGCATGCCAGGCCTCGTAGAGGCTGGGCCGCATGAGGTCATTCATGGCCGCATCGACCACCGCAAAGTTGGGCGCGTCCGGCGCCGAGGCGGGCTTGAGGCATTCCACCCGAGCCAAGAGCAGTCCAGCCTGGCCAATGAGGGCCCGGCCGAACTCAAACACCAGGTGGGGCCGCTCGCCCGGGGCCAGCCCAAGCCGGTTGCACCAGGCCTCCAGCCGCTCGTGGGTCGCGCGCATGAGCTCGCCCGCGCTCGGCGGCGTCTCGTCGAGATAGCGGATGCCCAGCCCGCCGCCCAGGTCGATGTGGCGCAGCCGAATGCCGTCAGCGAGCAGCGCCTCGGCAAAGGCAAACACCCGGTCGGTGGCGGCGAGGAACGGATCGAGCTTGGTGATCTGAGAGCCGATGTGGCAATCGACGCCCACAATCTCGAGCCCCGGCATCTGAGCCGCCCGACGGTAGGCGGCCAGTGCCGGCTCCACGGGGACGCCAAACTTGTTGTCGCGCAGGCCCGTGGAGATGTAGGGGTGGGTCTGGGCGTCGATGTCGGGGTTGATGCGCAGAGAGACTGGTGCCCGCACCCCCATGCGCTGGGCAATCACCGAGAGGCGTTCCATTTCGGAGGTGCTCTCCAGGTTGATGCAGCCCACGCCGACCTCCAAGGCGAGCTGCAGCTCTTCCACGCTTTTGCCAACCCCGCTGAAGACCATCTTCTGGGGGCTGCCGCCGGCCGCCAACACGCGACGGATTTCCCCGCCCGACACCACATCGAATCCCGCACCCCGCCGAGCGAAGCACTGCAGCAGGGCCAGGCTGGGGTTGGCCTTCACCGCGTAGCAAATTTGAGTCTGGGGCGCGGCCGCCGCAGCAAAGGCTGCAAAGCGCGCATCGAGGTCGGCCTCGCTGTAGAGGAAGGTGGGGGTGCCGTGGGCCTGCGCAATGGAAGAAAGTGGGTGAGCGGCGCCCTCGCCGGCCTGGGCCACGAGCTCTCCGCGGATGCGGCGCACCCCGATGGGAAGCAGGGCGTCGAGGTCTGGGGTGGGGTGGGCGCTGGTCATCGTGTAGGGGCGGGGGCTGTGTTGGCGGGCGGCGGATACTGGGGCGTGGGCAACTCCAATGGCCCCCGTTGGCCACAGGCCGAGACCAGGGCCCCAACCACGATCAAGGCCATGCCGAGGGCAGGGCGCAGAGCCCGCGAGAAAAGGTCTTTGGATACCATGGCAAAAGTATGACTGAAACCCAATACCTCTCCCTGATTGCCCAGGCCTTCGCCTGGATCGAGCGCGCCGCCGAAGGCTGGGATGCGCAGCATGACCTCGACCTCGAGACCACCCGCAACGGCAGCAGCGTTCTGGAGCTCGAGTTTCCATCTCGGCAGAAGATCATCACCAATGCACAGGCCCCCACCCAGCAACTCTGGCTGGCGTCCCCCTTGGGTGCGCATCACTTTGTGCGCGAGGGCGACGCCTGGATAGACACCCGAGGTGCCGGGCGCTTCGAGGCGGTGTTTCAGCAGCACGCGGCGCGGCTCTCGGGCCTGCCGCTTCAAGTGCCGCCGATGGTCTAGTTGCCGAGCAGGCCGCGGAAGAAGGATTCGGCCGAACTCTCACCCAAGCGCCGTACCCCGTTGGCCGGGCTGTTCACGTCGGTGTAGGGCGTTCCTTCGGCAACAAACACGCCCTCGGGTGCGGCCCATGTCCGGGGCGTTCGGCCCTGCAGGGCGGTGGCCATGAAGTCCGTCCAGATCGGCAGCGCCACCGCGGAGCCGGTCTCCTTGTCGCCCAGCGATCGCGGCTTGTCGTAGCCCACCCAGACCGCGGCGGCAATGCCGCTGGAGTAGCCGCCGAACCAGGCGTCCTGAGAATCGTTGGTGGTGCCGGTTTTTCCAGCGAGGTCCGAGCGGCCGAGCGAGAGGGCCCTTCGGCCCGTGCCGTTTTCGACCACGCGCCGCATCAGGTCGTGCGCCATGAAGGCCGTGGCCGGGGCCAGCACCTGGGGCGCGTCCTCGCCGGCTCTCTGGGGCGAGGCCTTCTCGATTACCCGACCGGTCTCGTCGAGGACACGATCGATGAGGTAGGGGGTGACGCGGTAGCCGCCGTTGGCGAACACCGCAAAGCCGGCACCGACCTCCAGGGGTGTGGCCGACCCCGCACCCAGGGCGATGGTGAGGTAAGGGGGATTGCGCGCAGGCTCAAAGCCGAACCTCGCAATGAAGCTCTGCACGTAGTCGGGGCCCACGGCATCGACGATGCGGATCGACACCATATTCTTTGAAAGTGCCAGCGCCTTGCCCATGGCAATCGGCCCCTCGTACTTGCCGTCGTAGTTCTTGGGCTCCCAGAGCTCGCCACCGGTGCGAATCGGGTCAAAGCGCACGGGCGTGTCGTCAATGATCGTGCTGGCGGAGTAGCCCCGCTCCAGCGCCGAGGTGTAGATGAAGGGCTTGATCACAGAGCCCGGCTGCCGGTAGGCCTGCGTCACATGGTTGAAGTTGTTCTTGAAGAAATCAAAGCCGCCGGCCATCGCGGTGATCGCCCCCGTCTCTGCCTGGATGGCCACCAGCGCACCCTCCACCTCGGGCAGCTGGACCACCGCGGTTTTGCCGTCGACAGTGCTCAGCCGCAGCACCGACCCGCGGCGCACGGCCTGCTTGCTGCTGGCCCGTTTGCCAAGGCCCGCCTGGATGGCAGAAATCTGCGCCCCCTTGAGGGTGAGCCGATCGGCGCTGGGGCGCAGCACCTCGACGGCCTCCGCGCTGGCGCTGAGGACCACCACGGGCTCGAGTCCGCCCACCGTGGGAATGTCTTCAAACAGGCTGGCCGTCTGCTCTTCGAGCTGCTCGTCGATCAGCCCCGCAGCCAGGCTCACTGTCTGCTCGGGGCCGCGCCAGGGCTGACGGCGCTCGTAGGCCAGGATGCCCTTCTGCAGCTGAAGCTGCGCCTCGGTCTGGTCCTTGGAAATGATGGTGGTGACCACCGAGATGCCCCGGGTGTAGACCTCGGCACCGAAGCGCGCAAACATTTCCTGGCGCACCAGCTCGGCCGCAAACAGGGCGCTGTCGGTGGGCTTGGGGCCCGGCGCCTGGGCCGCGCGACGGCCGACCGGCTCATCCACCGCGGCCTTGTACTGCGCCTCGGTGATCATGCCGAGCTTCTCCATGCGGCCCAGCACATAGCCCTGGCGGATCGCCGCCCGACGCGGGTTGGTGATGGGGTTGTAGGCCGAGGGCGCCTTGGGCAGGCCCGCGAGCATGGCGGCCTCGGCGATGCTCACCTGCGCCAGGGGCTTGTTGAAGTAGACGCGGGCGGCGGCTGCAAAGCCATAGGCCCGGCGACCAAGATAAATCTGGTTGATGTAGAGCTCGAGGATCTGGTCCTTGGTGAGCTTGCGCTCGATCTCAAAGGCGAGCAGCACCTCGTAGATTTTTCGCGTGAAGGTCTTCTCGCGCGAGAGAAAGAAATTGCGCGCCACCTGCATGGTGATGGTGCTGCCCCCCTGGGCCCGTCGCCCAGTGGCGACGTTGGTGAAGATCGAGCGGCCGATGCTCACCAAATCGATGCCCGAATGGCGGTAGAAGCCGTCGTCTTCGGCCGCAAGGATGGCCTGCTTCACATGCTCGGGCACCTCGTCGATGCGCACCACATTGCGACGCTCTTCACCGTACTCCCCGATCAGCACCCCATCGGCGCTGTAGACGCGCAGGGGAAGCTTGGGCCGGTAGTCGACCACCGCGCTGACCTCGGGAATGTTGTGGGAGGCCGCGGCGATGACGACCAGGCCAAGGCCGACGCCAGCGATGCCGCCGAGAACGATGAGATAGCCCGCCAGGCGCAGGGCAAATGTCGTGGGACGCATGGCGGCAGTGTATCGCCTGATAGACTCAAATCGATGGAGCCCCAGGACCCGCACGCCCCCCCAGACGCCGCGAAAAACATCGTTCTCATCGGAATGATGGGGGCGGGCAAGACCACCCTGGGCCGGCGTCTGGCCCGCCGACTGAACCGCCCTTTCGTCGACATCGACCACGAGATCGAGGCCCGCGCTGGCGTGAGCATTCCGCACATCTTCGAGGTCGAGGGCGAGTCGGGATTCCGAGACCGCGAGGCCCGCGTCGTGGCCGAGGTGATGGCCCGCTCCGGGCAGGTGGTCACCACCGGGGGCGGTGCGCCCCTGAGGGCCGAGAATCGTTCAGCCCTGGCCCAAGGCCACATCATCTATCTGTCGGCCGAGGCGCGGCAGCTCTGGGCGCGCATCCGCCACGACACCAATCGCCCGCTGATCGCCCGTTCCGCCAACCCCCGCAAGACCATCGAACAGCTGGTTCAGGAGCGGGACCCCGTCTACCGCGCCCTGGCCCAGTGCATCATTCAGTCGGGCAGCGCCGCCCCATCGGTCCTGGTGGAGCGGATGGTTGCCCACCTTGCTGGCCTGGGCCTTGCCCAGCCCGAACCCGCCGGACAGTCACCCCACCCCGTCGAACCGTCATGACTTCTCACCGCCTCGATGTCGGGCTTGCCGCCCGCACCTACCCCATCCACATTGCCCCCGGACTCCTTGCGGACGAAGCCCTCTGGGCCCCCTGGGTCGAGGGCCGCTCGGTGGTGCTGGTCACCAACGAGACCGTGATGCCGCTCTATGGCGAGGCGCTGGTGGCGATGCTTGGGCCGCGGGCGCGCAGCATTCATACCCATGTGCTGCCCGATGGCGAGGCCCACAAGACCTTGGCCCACTTCGAGGCCATTCTCTCGACCATGCTGGCCGCTCATTGCGATCGGAAAACACGGGTGGTGGCGCTGGGTGGCGGCGTGGTCGGCGACATGGCGGGCTTTGCTGCCGCCTGCTATCAGCGCGGCGTGGATGTGCTGCAGGTGCCCACCACCCTGCTGTCGCAGGTCGACTCCTCGGTGGGCGGCAAGACTGCCGTCAACCACCCCTTGGGCAAAAACATGATTGGCGCCTTCCATCAGCCCAGCGCCGTGTTCATCGACCTCCACACCCTCGCCACGCTGCCCGAGCGTGAGCTCTCGGCCGGGTTGGCCGAAGTCATCAAGTACGGCTGCATTCTCGACCTGGGCTTCTTTGAGTGGCTGGAGGCCAACATGTCCCGCCTGATGGCCCGCGACCCGGATGCCCTGGCGCATGCCGTGCGCCGCTCTTGCGAGCTCAAGGCCGAGGTGGTGGCTGGCGACGAGCGCGAGACCTCGGGCCTGCGTGCCCTGCTCAATTTCGGCCACACCTTTGGACACGCCATCGAGGCCGGCCTGGGCTTTGGCACCTGGCTGCACGGCGAGGCGGTGGGCTGCGGCATGGTGATGGCGGCCGAGCTCTCGCAGGAGCTCGGCCAGCTGGGTCTCCCCGAGGTGCAGCGCATTCGCGCCCTGGTGAGGGCCGCGGGCCTGCCCATCACCCCGCCGGCCTGGGATGCCAGCACCTTCTTGGATTGGATGGCCCACGACAAAAAGGCCGATGCCGGCGCAATTCGGTACATCGTTCTGCGGGGCCTGGGGTCGGCCGAGCTTCGGCCAGTGCCGGCCGAGGTGGTCGCCCGAGCCATTGGTGCCAGCCAGGCAACGGCCTGACTCCACAACCGGACTCGGTGCCGATGATCTCGCCCCTGCAGCATCTTGCGGCCGATTCCGAGCCCAGCCGGGGCCGGCTTCATCCCGAGCCCCCGCCGGCCGGGCGCACGGAGTTTCAGCGCGACCGCGACCGCATCGTTCACGCCACGGCCTTTCGGCGCCTGCTCTACAAGACCCAGGTCTTCATCAATCACGAGGGTGATCTCTACCGCACCCGCCTGACGCACAGCCTCGAGGTCGCCCAGATTGCCCGCTCGGTGGCCCGCCGGCTGGGCCTGCAGGAGGATCTCACCGAGGCCATTTGCCTGGCGCACGACCTAGGCCACACGCCCTTTGGCCATGCGGGGCAGCACGCCCTCAATCGAGCGCTGCGCAGCCTCGATCCCGATGGCGACGGCTTTGAGCACAATCTGCAGAGCCTGCGGGTGGCCGATGGCCTCGAGAAGCGCTATGCGGAGTTCGACGGCCTCAACCTCACCTTCGAGGCCCGCGAGGGCATCCTCAAGCACTGCAGTCCGGCGCGGGCTGCGCGGCTTGGCCCGGTGGCAGCGCGCTTCGTGGGTGGGGGCTCTCCGACCCTCGAGGCCCAGCTCGCCAACATCGCCGATGAGGTGGCCTACAACCACCACGATCTCGACGATGGCCTGCGCAGCGGGCTGATTGGCTTTGATGAGGTGATGGCCGTGCCCATCGTCGCGCGCACCCATCGGCGGGTCATGGCGCGGCACCCCAGCATCGCGCCCGATCGCCTGGTGCCGGAGATGATCCGCACGATGATCAACGACCAGGTCGACGACCTCGTGGCCGCGAGCCTGCAGCGCGTGCAGCGGTCGGGGGCAACATCGCTGGCCGATGTGCGTGCGCACCGCGAGCCCCTCATGGGCTTTGGCGCCGAGATGGCCGAGGGGGTGCGCGAGTTGAAGGCCTTCCTTCTGTCGCGTCTCTATCGACATCCCCGGGTCAAGGCCATGACCGATGCGGCCGAGCGCGTGATGGACGACCTCTTTCATGCCTTCGTGGATGAGGCCGCGGGCTCCCTGCCCGTTGCGGCCCAGCACCTGCGCGATGCGGCCGACCGCCTGGCCAGCCTCACCGACCGCGAGGCCATGGCCGCCCATCGCCAGCGCTTTCCTCAGGAGCCCTCGCCATGGCCCGCACCGCCCGCCTTCTAAAGGCCGGCGTCTGCCACCACCTCTGTCAGATGGCCCCACGTGGGCGCCCCTTCTGGCGAGACGCCGAGGACCGGGCCCTCTACATCCAGGATTTTGGCGAGGCCGCGCAGGGCCAAGGCTTGCTGGTCCATGCCTGGGGGATTGGCCCCGAGGCCGCGCACTGGCTGGTCACACCCCAGAGGCCCCGGGCCATGGCCGCCGTGGTGCAGCAGATTGGCCGCCGCTATGTGCGCGCCTTCAACGCCCGATGGGCCCTGCAGGGCAGCCCGTTTCTGGGCCGGTACCGGTCGTATTGGGTGGGCGAAGCCAACACCCTACAGCTCGCGCTCTGGATGGAGTCCTTGGTCGATGGCCCTGCCAATTCCTCGGCCTGGCTCTCCGGCGACGCTGGGGGGCTCGACGCCCTGCCCTGGGCCCTGCGGGCCTGCCTGCGGCCACCCCCGGCGCTCTGGGCCCTGGGCAACACCCCCTTCGAACGGGAGTCGGCCCACCGCGAGGCCCTGCGGGCATTTGCCGGGCTGGAGCCTTCTGCCCAGCAGGCGGTGGCTCGGGGGCTTGCCCAGGGAGTGCCGTGGCTCTCGCCCTCGGAGCAGCGCGAGCTGCCCGCCGAGTGGCGCGATCGGCTGGTGGCGCGGCCCCGAGGCCGACCTCGATCCTCGGGCTCCGGGCTGGGCATTGATCTGTCCCCGATTAAAAGTTGATCAAAGAAATCGGGAATTAAATGTTGTTCTGACCCCATTAAAAACCCAAGTCCAATGGGGTGGGGAAGGGAAATATTCGTGCCAGCGGGGCAGCGAATGCCCATAATCACAGTCCCTTTTTATTTTTTCTGCCGGAGCCCCGCATGAATCCGCAATCTGGACTTCCCGAGTTTGGCCTCTACAGCCCCACGCAAGAGCACGATGCCTGCGGCGTTGGCTTTGTGGCGCACATCCGAGGCCAGAAGTCCCACAGCATTGTGGAAGGCGGCCTGCAGATTCTGAAGAACCTCGACCACCGCGGCGCGGTTGGTGCCGATGCCCTGATGGGCGACGGTGCGGGCATCCTGCTGCAGATTCCCGACGCCTTCTATCGCGAAGAGATGGCCCTGCAGGGTGTGGCCCTGCCGCCCGAGGGTGAGTACGGCGTGGGCATGGTCTTTCTGCCCAAAGAGCACGCATCGCGCCTGGCCTGCGAGCGCGCCCTCGAGAAGGCCGTGGCCGACGAGGGCCAGGTGGTGCTCGGCTGGCGGGATGTGCCCACCGACTCCGAGATGCCGATGTCGCCGCGGGTGCGGGCCAAGGAGCCCGTCATGCGCCAGATCTTCATTGGCCGCGGAAGCGACGTCATCGTGCAAGATGCCCTTGAGCGCAAGCTCTATCTCATCCGCAAGGAGGCCTCGAGCGCCATCCAGCGCATGAACCTCGAGCATGGCCGCGAGTACTACGTGCCCAGCATGTCGAGCCGCACGGTGGTCTACAAGGGCCTGCTGCTCGCCGACCAGGTGGGTGTGTATTACAAAGACCTCTCCGATCCGCGCTGCGTCTCGGCCCTGGCCCTGGTTCACCAGCGCTTCTCGACCAACACCTTCCCCGAATGGCCACTGGCCCACCCCTATCGGATGGTCGCCCACAATGGCGAGATCAACACCGTGAAGGGCAACTACAACTGGATGCGCGCCCGCGAGGGCGTGATGAGCTCGCCGGTGCTGGGCGAAGACCTGAAGAAGCTCTACCCCATCAGCTTTGCGGGCCAGTCCGACACGGCCACCTTCGACAATTGCCTGGAGCTGCTGGTGGCCGCGGGCTACCCCCTGGCCCATGCCGTGATGATGATGATTCCCGAGCCCTGGGAGCAGCACACCACGATGGATCCCGCCCGTCGGGCCTTCTACGAGTACCACGCGTCGATGATGGAGCCCTGGGATGGCCCGGCCTCGATCGTCTTCACCGACGGCCGCCAGATCGGCGCCACCCTCGACCGAAATGGCCTGCGTCCCTCGCGCTATTGCATCACCGACGACGACCTCGTGATCATGGGATCGGAGTCGGGCGTGCTGCCGGTGGCCGAAAGCAAGATCGTGCGCAAGTGGCGACTCCAGCCGGGCAAGATGTTCCTGATCGACCTCGAGCAGGGCCGCATGATTCACGACGAAGAATTGAAGGCCCAGCTCTCCAAGGCGCGCCCCTACAAGCAGTGGATCGACAACGTGCGCATCGAGCTGAAGGAGCTTGGTGAGGGCATCGCCAACACTCCCGATGCCAACGCGATCGGCCTGCTCGACCGTCAGCAGGCCTTTGGCTACACCCAGGAAGACCTCAAGTTCCTGATGGCCCCGATGGCCAAGCAGGGCGAGGAGGCCACGGGCTCCATGGGCAACGACTCGCCCCTGGCCGTGCTCTCCGACCAGAGCAAGCCGCTCTACAACTACTTCAAGCAGCTCTTTGCGCAGGTCACCAATCCGCCGATCGACCCGATCCGCGAGGCCATCGTGATGTCGCTCAACAGCTTCATCGGCCCCAAGCCCAACCTGCTCGACATCAATCAGGTCAATCCGCCGCTGCGCCTGGAGGTGGACCAGCCCATCCTGAACTTCGCCGACATGCGCCGTCTGCGCGACATCGCCCAGTACACGCGCGGCAAGTTCAAGAGCGAGGTCATCGACATGAGCTATCCGCTCGCCTGGGGTAAGGAGGGCGTGGAGGCCCGCATCGCCACCCTGTGCGCCGAGGCCTCCGACGCCATTCGCGCAGGTGCCAACATCCTCATCCTCTCCGACAAGGGTGTGGCCGCCGACCGTGTGGCCATCCCGGCCCTGCTCTGCCTCTCGGCCATCCACCAGCATCTGGTGCGCGAGGGCATGCGCACCCTGGCGGGTCTGGTGGTGGAGACCGCCTCGGCCCGCGAGGTGCACCACTTCGCGGTACTGGCGGGATACGGCGCCGAGGCCGTGCACCCCTACCTCGCTATGGAGACCATCGCGGCCAACCAGAGTGGCCTCTCGGGCGATCTGTCGGCCGACAAGGCCATCGCCAACTACATCAAGGCGATCGGCAAGGGCCTCTCGAAGATCATGTCGAAGATGGGCATCAGCACCTACATGTCCTACTGCGGCGCCCAGATCTTCGAGGCCATCGGCATCAATCAGTCGGCCATCGACCGCTACTTCACCAACACGCCGACCACGGTCGAGGGCATCGGCGTGTTTGAGATGGCCGAAGAGGCCATCCGCACCCATGTGAAGGCCTTCGGCAAAGACGCCGTGCTCGCCAACGCCCTCGAGGCGGGTGGCGAATACGCCTGGCGCGTTCGCGGCGAGGAGCACATGTGGACGCCCGACGCGATTGCCAAGCTGCAGCACGCCACGCGCGCCGACAACTTCAACTCCTACAAGGAATACGCGCAGATCATCAACGATCAGAGCCGTCGCCACATGACGCTGCGCGGTCTCTTCGAGTTCAAGATCGACCCCGCCCAGGCCATCCCGGTCGACGAGGTCGAGCCCGCCGCCGAGATCGTCAAGCGCTTTGCCACCGGTGCCATGTCCCTGGGCTCGATCTCCACCGAGGCCCACGCCACCCTGGCCGTGGCCATGAACCGCATTGGCGGCAAGAGCAACACGGGCGAGGGCGGTGAGGACAAGCGCCGTTATCGCAACGAGTTGAAGGGCATCCGCATCCACCAGGGCGCCACCCTCTCCGATGTGATCGGCAAGGCTCAGATCGAGTCCGACTACGCCCTCCAAGAGGGCGATAGCCTGCGCTCGAAGATCAAGCAGGTGGCCTCGGGCCGATTCGGCGTGACCACCGAGTATCTGGTCTCGGCCGACCAGGTGCAGATCAAGATGGCCCAGGGCGCCAAGCCCGGCGAGGGTGGTCAGCTCCCCGGCGGCAAGGTCTCCGAGTACATCGGTGAGCTGCGCCACTCGGTGCCGGGTGTGGGCCTGATCTCGCCCCCGCCGCACCACGACATCTACTCCATCGAAGACCTGGCCCAGCTCATCCACGATCTGAAGAACGTGGCGGTCCATGCCGACATCTCCGTCAAGCTCGTCTCGGAAGTGGGCGTGGGCACGGTGGCCGCGGGTGTGGCCAAGGCCAAGGCCGACCACATCGTGATTGCCGGCCACGATGGCGGCACCGGTGCCTCGCCCCTCACCTCCATCAAGCATGCGGGCTCGCCTTGGGAGATCGGCCTGGCCGAGACCCAGCAGACCCTGGTGCTCAACGGCCTGCGCAGTCGCGTGCGTGTTCAGGCCGATGGCCAGATGAAGACCGGCCGCGATGTCGTGATCGCCGCCCTCATGGGTGCCGATGAGATGTGCTTCGCCACGGCACCGCTGGTGGTCGAGGGCTGCATCATGATGCGCAAGTGTCACCTCAACACCTGCCCAGTGGGCGTGGCCACGCAGGATCCCGTCCTGCGCCGCAAGTTCCAGGGCAAGCCTGAGCATGTGGTGAACTACTTCTTCTTTGTGGCCGAAGAGGCACGCCAGATCATGGCGCAGCTGGGCATTCGCAAGTTCGAGGACCTGGTTGGCCGCTCCGACCTGCTCGACATGCGCAGCGGCATCGCCCACTGGAAGGCCCGCGGCCTGGACTTCACCAAGCTGCTCGCAGCGCCCCCGGTGGAGCATGCCGATCAGCGCCGTCACAGCGAGCGCCAAGACCATGGCCTCGAGAAGGCCCTCGATGTCCGCCTGATCGAGCGCTCGCGCGCGACCATCGACCGCGGCGAGAAGGTCCAGTTCATGGATGTGGCCACCAACGTCAATCGCACGGTGGGCGCCATGCTCTCGGGCCGACTCATCGAGAAGCATCCCGATGGCCTGCCCGACGACACCCTGCGCATCCAGCTCGAGGGCACCGGCGGCCAGTCCTTTGGTGCCTTCCTGGCCAAGGGCATCACGCTCTACCTGATTGGCGACGCCAATGACTACACCGGCAAGGGCCTCTCGGGCGGCCGCGTGGTGGTGCGGCCCTCCATCGACTTCCGTGGCGTGGCCCACGACAACATCATCGTTGGCAACACCGTGCTCTATGGCGCGACCTCGGGAGAGGCCTTCTTCCGTGGTGTGGCCGGCGAGCGCTTTGCGGTGCGCCTCTCGGGCGCCACAGCGGTGGTCGAAGGCACGGGCGACCATGGCTGCGAGTACATGACCGGCGGTACGGTGGTGGTGCTCGGCAAGACCGGCCGCAACTTCGCTGCGGGCATGTCGGGCGGCGTGGCTTATGTCTTCGACGAGGATGGGGAATTCGCCAGCCGCTGCAATATGGCCATGGTGACCCTCGACCCGGTGCTCTCGGATGCCGAGCAGCGTGCCACGGTCAGCCCCTCGGTCTGGCATCGCGACAGCACCGATGAAAAGCTGTTGCGCGGTCTGATTGAAGACCATCACCGCTGGACCGGCTCGGTGCGTGCCCGCGAGATCCTCGACGCCTGGCCCCAGATGCGCTCGAAGTTCGTGAAGGTCTTCCCGACCGAATACAAGCGCGCCCTGGGCGAGATCAATCAGCGCCGATTTGCTGCCGACCCCGCCCTCGAAAAACAACTCCTTTCTGCCAAGGCCTGAGGTCAGCCTGCCCGGCCAACCTCAGCCAAGACAACGCCAAACCACAAGGAAACGACACCATGGGAAAAGTCACCGGATTTATGGAGCTCGAGCGTCTGGAAGAGGGCTATGAGCCCGCCGACAATCGGGTCCGCCATTACAAAGAGTTCGTGATTGGCCTCTCACCCGAAGATGCCAGCAAGCAGGCTGCGCGCTGCATGGACTGCGGCATCCCCTTCTGCAACAACGGCTGCCCAGTCAACAACATCATTCCCGACTTCAACGACCTGGTGTATCAGGACCAGTGGAAGGCGGCGCTCGAGACCCTGCACAGCACCAACAACTTCCCCGAGTTCACCGGCCGCATCTGCCCCGCCCCCTGCGAGGCCGCCTGCACCCTGAACGTCAACAACGACGCCGTGGGCATCAAGTCCATCGAGCACGCCATCATCGACCGTGGCTGGCAAGAGGGCTGGGTCGTTCCTCAGCCCCCCGCGCAAAAGACCGGCAAGAAGGTTGCCGTGGTGGGCTCGGGCCCTGCCGGCATGGCTGCGGCCCAGCAACTGGCGCGCGCTGGCCACGACGTCACGGTCTTCGAGAAGAATGATCGCGTGGGCGGTCTGCTGCGCTACGGCATCCCCGACTTCAAGATGGAAAAGCACCACATCGATCGCCGCGTTGCTCAGATGCAGGCCGAGGGTGTGACCTTCCGCACGGGCGTGCTGGTGGCCGACCTGCCCAAGGATGTGAAGGTGACCAACTGGGCCCGCGAGACCATCTCGCCCGAGCAGCTGCGCGCGGAGTTCGATGCTGTGCTGCTCACGGGTGGTGCAGAGCAGCCCCGCGATCTGCCGGTACCCGGCCGCGACCTGGCGGGTGTGCACTTCGCCATGGAGTTCCTGCCCATGCAAAACAAGGTCAATGCGGGCGATGCCTTCCCGGGCCAGATCCGAGCCGACGGCAAGCATGTGGTGGTGATCGGCGGTGGCGACACGGGCTCCGACTGCGTGGGCACCAGCAATCGCCACGGTGCGGCCGGCGTGACCCAGTTCGAGCTCATGCCCATGCCCCCGGAGCACGAAAACAAGCCGCTCGTCTGGCCCTACTGGCCCCAGAAGCTGCGCACCTCCTCGAGCCACGAAGAGGGCTGCGACCGCGAGTTCGCCATCGCCACCAAGGAGTTCATCGGCGACAACGGCAAGGTCACGGGTGTGAAGGCCGTTCGCGTCGAGTGGAAGGACGGCAAGATGCAAGAGGTTCCCGGCAGCGAGCAGGTGTTCAAGGCCGATCTCGTGCTCCTGGCCATGGGCTTTGTTGCCCCCATCGCCTCGGTGCTCGATGCCTTTGGCGTCAGCAAAGATGCGCGCGGCAATGCCAAGGCCACCACCGATGGCGTGGGCTGCTACACCACCAATGTTCCCGGCGTCTATGCTGCAGGCGATATGCGCCGTGGCCAGTCGCTCGTGGTCTGGGCGATCCGCGAAGGCCGCCAGGCCGCACGCGCCATCGACGAAGCGCTGATGGGAGTCACCGCACTCCCGCGTTGAGGTGCCTCCGCAGGTAGACCCCGGTGTGGCTGCGTTCGCAGGCCATCACCTCGTCGGGGCTGCCGGCGGCCACCAGCTCTCCGCCCCCGCTGCCGCCCTCGGGCCCCATGTCGATGATGTGGTCGGCGGCAGCGATCACATCAAGGTTGTGCTCAATCACCAGGATGGTGTTGCCGCTGTCGCGCAGGGCAAAGAGAACCTGCAAGAGCAGCGCGGTGTCGTGGAAGTGAAGGCCCGTGGTGGGCTCATCCAGCACATACAGGGTTCGGCCTGTGTCGCGCTTGGCGAGTTCGCAGGCGAGTTTCACGCGCTGGGCCTCACCGCCCGATAGGGTCGTGGCGCTCTGCCCGAGGCGGATGTAGCCCAGGCCCACCTGCTCCAGCAGCGAGAGCCGTCGGGCAATGGCCGGCACCGCATCGAAAAAGCGCAGGCCCTCGGCCACCGTGAGGTTGAGCACCTCGGCGATGTTCTTACCCCGGTAGCGGATGTCCAGGGTCTCGCGGTTGTAGCGCTCGCCCCGGCAGACATCGCAGGGCACATACACATCGGGCAGGAAGTGCATCTCCACGCGCACCATGCCGTCGCCCTGGCAGGCCTCGCATCGGCCACCCTTCACATTGAAGCTGAAGCGGCCAGTGTCGTAGCCCCGCTCGCGGGCCTGGGGGGTGCCCGCGAAGAGGTCGCGGATGGCGGTGAAGAGGCCCGTGTAGGTGGCGGGGTTGCTGCGGGGGGTTCGTCCAATCGGGGACTGGTCCACCGAGATGACCTTGTCGAACTGCTCGAGCCCCTCCAGGCTGTCGAAGGGCTGCGGCTCCGTGTGGGCGCCATTGACGCGCCGGGCAGCCTCGGCCATGAGGGTCTCGTTGATGAGGGTTGATTTCCCACTGCCCGAGACGCCGGTGACGCACACGAAAAGCCCCAGGGGCACCGACAGCGAGACGTTGCGCAGGTTGTGGCCGCGCGCGCCGTGCAGGGTCAGCCATCGGCCGTCGGGGGATTTGCGCGCCACCGCGGGGCGCACCTTCAGCCTTCCACCGAGGTAAGCGCCCGTGAGGGAGCCCGGGCAGGACAGGATGTCTTGCACCGAGCCCTCTGCCACCACCTGGCCGCCATGTTCGCCGGCTGCAGGACCCATATCGATCACGTGGTCTGCGGTTCGGATGGCGTCTTCGTCGTGCTCGACCACGATCACGGAGTTCCCGAGATCGCGCAGGCGGCGCAGGGTCTGCAGCAGCCGGTCGTTGTCGCGTTGGTGCAGGCCAATGCTTGGCTCGTCGAGCACATACATCACGCCACTCAAGCCCGCACCGATCTGGCTGGCCAGGCGGATTCGTTGGGACTCGCCGCCGGAAAGGGTTCCCGCAGAGCGACCCAGGTTCAGGTAAGCCAGGCCCACATCGCGTAGGAACTCCAGCCGGGAAACCACCTCACCCAGAAGGCGCTCGCCCACGGTGGCCCGCGCTCCCGAGAGGCCCAGGCCCTGCAGGTGGTTGCAGGCATCGGCGATCGAGAGCTGCATGAGCTGCGGCAGGCCGATCGCTCGGTCGCCTTCGCCCACGAGCACGTGGCGTGCCTCGGGCTTCAGGCGTGAGCCTTGGCAGCCCGAGCAGGCCCGGATGCGCCGGTACTGGCCCAGCTCCTCCTTCACGGCGGGCTCCTGGCTCTCGTGGAATCGGCGCGCGAGGCTGGGCAGAATGCCCTCGAAGGGCTGATGCCGAATCTTTGCCTTGCCCTCGGCCGAGCGGGCATCGGGACCGAGATGGTGGGGCCAGGGCACATCGCCCGAGCCATGCAAGAGCGCATGGCGAATGTCTTCGGGCAGCTCGCCGAAGGGCGTGTCGAGCGAGAAGTCCAGGTGCTCGGCAAAGCCCTCCAACAGGGCTGCTGCGAAGGGATTGCGGCTGTCCCAGCCCGCGATGGCTCCCGCCGAAATGGGCAGCTCGGGCATGGGCACCACCAGGTCGGGATCGAAGCGCGCCTCCTCGCCCAGCCCATCGCACTGGGGGCAGGCCCCCTGCGGCGAGTTGAAGGAAAAGAGGTTGGGCTCCAGGGTCTTCAAGCCAAAGCCGCACTCCGGGCAGCTGTGCGAGAGCGAGAGGCCAAGCTCTTGCACCGCAGAGCCGTCGGCGGGCTCGATGCGGGCCAGGGCCTTGTCGCGCCCCAGGCGCAGGCTCGCCTCCAGGGATTCGGCCAGGCGCTGGCGAGATTCGGGCCGCACCTTCAGCCGATCCACGATCAGATCCAGGCTGTGGTGCTGCTGCTTGTTCAGGCCGCGCACGCCGTCGAGCTCCACATCCACCGGCGCCTCTTGCTCGGTGCGCAGCCGAGCCCGCACATAGCCCTGGGCACGCAGCCCGTCGAGCAGCTCGCGGTGCTCGCCCTTCTGATGCACCAGCACCGGTGCGAGCAGCGTGAGCTTGGTCTCGGCCGGAAGCTGCAGCAGGTCATCAACCATCTGCGAGATGGTTCGGCCCTCGAGCCGCTGGTGGGGGTGGTTGGGGCAGTGCGGCACCCCTGCCCGGGCGTAGAGCAGCCGCAGGTAGTCGAGGATTTCGGTGACGGTGCCCACGGTGGACCGTGGGTTGTGGCTGGTGCTTTTCTGCTCGATCGCGATGGCGGGTGAGAGCCCTTCGATCGAGTCCACATCGGGCCGCGCCATGAGCTGCAGGAACTGCCGCGCATAGACCGAGAGCGACTCCACATACCGCCGCTGCCCTTCGGCATAGAGGGTGTCGAAGGCAAGCGAGGACTTGCCCGATCCGGAAAGCCCCGTGATCACCACCAGCCGATTGCGGGGAATGTCGAGCGCAACATTGCGCAGGTTGTGCGTGCGTGCGCCTTGGATGCGGATGAGGTTGGGCTCAGACATGGGCAAGGCAGTGGAAGAAGGCCAATCCACTACTATAGCCAACGATGTCGATCCGCCCCCACCGCTTCACTCCCCTCGAACGCCGTGCAGCCTTCACCCTCGCCGGGGTCTATGGGCTGCGGATGCTGGGGCTCTTCTTGATGATGCCGGTGCTGGCCCTGGGCGTGCGCGGCATGCCGGGGGCCGACGATGCCCGCCTCGTGGGTCTGGCCATCGGCGTCTTTGGCCTGACGCAGGCCCTGCTGCAGATCCCCTTTGGCATTGCGAGCGATCTTCTGGGCCGACGCCGTGTCATCGTTGTCGGGCTCTGGATCTTTGCCGCGGGGAGTGTCTGGGGGGCCTTGGCCACCAGCGTTCCCGAACTGGTCGCTGCCCGATCCCTGCAGGGCGCAGGCGCCATCAGCGCCGCGGTGAGTGCCTATCTCGCCGATCTCACCCGCGACGGGGTTCGCACGCGGGCCATGGCGCTGGTGGGTGCAGCCATTGGCCTGTCCTTTGCACTGTCTTTGGTTTTGGCGCCCGTGCTCTATGGAGCCCAGGGTCTGCCGGGCCTCTTCTGGCTGACGGGCCTGCTGGCCGTGGCGGCCTCGGGCCTGGTCATGCGACTGCCGAGGCGACCGGTCGATGCGCCAGCGCCCGCCCCCTGGGCTTGGGCCTCGGCCCTCACACTGCTGCGGCAGGGCCAGCTGCTACGCCTGAATGTGGGCATCTTTGTCCTGATGGCCATTCAAGCCGCCCTCTTTGTTTCCATCCCGTCGGTGCTGGAGGGTCTGGGCTTCGCGCTCACCGAGCATTGGAGGATTTATCTGCCCCTGCTGGTGGTGGCCTTTGTGGTGATGCTGCCCATGGTGTTTGTGGGCGAGCGGCGGGGCCAGTTGCGGGTGTTGTTTCTCCTGGGTGTGGGCCTGCTCTGGGCCTCGATGGTGGGCATGGGCTTTCTGGCGGGCAAGGCCGGCCTGCTTCCCTGGGGCATTGCCTTGCTGGTATTCATGGTGGGCTTCAACCTGCTCGAGGCGCTGCTGCCCTCCTGGGTGAGTCGGCTGGCGCCAGCAGAGCGCCGGGGACTGGCGCTGGGCATCTACACCACCGCCCAGAGCCTGGGCCTCTTTGTGGGTGGCGCCGCGGCGGGATCGCTGCTGTATTGGGTGGGGCTGGCCGGGGTCTTCTGGGCCTGCGCTGGTCTGGTGCTCGCCTGGGGCTGGGTGGCTTGGGGTATGGTCAATCCACCCCCGCGCGCAGCCAGCCATCTGGCCGATGCCCACCACCCCGAAAAGCCCGTAACCTTGGCCTAAATCGCTTCCCCTCTTCTCACTTTCCCTCTCGCTAGGAGACCGCTGTGGCATCTGTAAACAAAGTCATTGTCTTGGGCAATCTGGGCCGCGACCCAGAGGTCCGCTACTCCACCGATGGCGCTGCCATCACCAATATTTCCATCGCCACCTCCAGCAAATACAAAGACAAATCGGGCGAAATGCGCGAGGACACCGAATGGCATCGCATCGTGTTCTTCGGCCGCCTGGCCGAGATCGCGGGCCAGTACCTGAAGAAGGGCCGCTCGGTCTATGTGGAGGGCCGGCTCAAGACCCGCAAGTGGCAGGACCAGTCGGGCGCAGACCGCTACACCACCGAGATCGTCGCCGATCAGATGCAGCTTCTGGGCGGCCGCGAGGACTCGGCGGGCGGTGCCCCCGCCCTCCCCGACGACGACATGGGCGCTCCTTCCGCACCGCCGGCGCGCCGCGCCCCGGCCGAGGCCCGCAGTGCCCCGCCCGCTGCTGCTTCGGGCGGCGGCTTTGGCGATCTCGACGACGACATTCCGTTCTAGCGATAGACCCCCGCCCCCTGTGCGCATTGGCCCCGCGTTCTGCGGGGAGGGGAATGCCGTTTGAAACGCGGAGATAGGGGTAAATCGGGGGCTGTTTCCTAGTGCTGTAAGAATCTCCAGGGTGTTAGGATTTTTTCCGTAAGAAGAAAAAACCCGCCGCGCCGCGGCCCATCCAGGAGATGTTTTATGAAGGTCACTCGACTCCCCCGAGGTGCCTCCGGCACTCAGGCAACACCCTTCTCACCCCGACTCACTGCACTGGCCGCCAGCCTGCTCGTGCTGGGCGCTACCAGCCTGCCCGCCCACGCCTACGAGACCAAGCTGGGTGACTTCGACCTGACCATCAACAGCACAGTGTCGGTCGGCACCAGCATCCGGATGGAGGATCGGGACCCGGCGCTTGTGGGGGCGAACAACACCTTTCAGCAGGACGGCCAGACTGTTCGCGGTACCGGCTTCACTGCCGCGTCGGACGACGGCAACCTCAACTTCGCCAAGGGCGATGCCTTCAGCACCATCCTGAAGGGCAGCCACGAGTTCAAGCTCTCGAAAGATAACTACGGCTTTTTTACTCGAGTGAATTGGTTCAAGGATTTCGCTCTGGCCTCGGGCGACGTTCCTCATGGCCATGAGCCCAACAACTATGCAGCCGGTGCTGGCCTCGATGACTCTGGATTCAATAAGGCAGCTCAGTTTGAGGGCATCCTCCTGCAAGACGCTTATGCCTTCTTGGACACCGAGCTTGCCGATCGTCCCCTGAACCTGCGCCTTGGCCGTCAGGTGATTTTCTGGGGTGAAAGCACGCTCATCTTCTCGCCACTCTCGCTCTACAACACAGTGGACCTCAATGCCTTCCGCCGCCCCGGTGCCAGCCTTAAGGAGGGTCTCACGCCGAGTGAGTCGATCTATGCCAACTGGTCGATTGCCCCCAACACCAGCTTGGAAGCCTTTGCCCAACTGCAGTGGCGCAAGACGGTGCAAGAGGGATGCGGAACATTCTTCTCGAGTTCGGACTTTGCCGCTGACGGCTGTGATCGGTTGGCACCGATCGTGGGTGTTACTGGTGTGGGTGCAACGCCAAGCGATCAAATGCAGTTTGCAAGCCCTTCGGGTATTGCGGTGCCTGCATTCAACTTTGGGGGCGGTCTAGTGCTTGCAGGGGCACCGGGCTCGGGCGCTACGTTTGCCCTTTCTGACCGATTTTTTGTCAATCGCTCCCCCGATAAAGAGCCAAATAATCTAGGCCAGTTCGGAGTAGCACTGCGTCGATTTGTAGAGCCTATCGGAACCGAGTTTGGTGCGTACGCTATGAATTATCACGCACGAGTGCCAGTGTTTGGTATCGTAAAATCTCAGGATGGTCGGCCATTGCTGACACCTGACGTGGTTCCGACGGGAACTGCTCCTACCGGGCTCTCAGCGCCGAACCCGACCCTTGTGGCAACGGGCGTAGCTCCTAACCCGGCAAACGGAAATTCGACGGGCTACTTCGCTGAGTATCCGGAAAATCAGCAGGTTCTCGGATTGTCTTTCGCTACGAACCTTGGCAAGTGGTCATGGTCTGGTGAAGTGACGCGAGCAATTGACCGGCCTGTGCAAATTAATACCAATGCGCTGCTAGCAGCAGGACTCCAAGGTTCGGGCCCCTTTGCCGCACGTTTTGCCGCGGCTACCAACGGATCTGAAATCTCCGGCTACGACTCTTTCAACGTCAACCAAATCCAGACCAGCTTCATCCGGGCTTTCGATCGGGTGCTGGGCGCCAGCCAGACCTTCTTCTTGGGTGAGGTGGGCGCAGTTCTGGTGGAGGGCCTGCCAGATGCCTCCGTACTGCCTTATGGCCGCGGCGCGATCTTTGGTGATACCGCTCAGGCAGGAACGACAGACGGTTACACATCGTCCTTCTCCTGGGGCTACCGCGCCCGGGTCCGGTCGATCTACCCCAACGTCTTCGGGGATGTCGATCTGGAGCCCACCGTGGCCTGGTCGCACGACGTGAAGGGCTGGGCACCCGAGCCCGCACAGGCCTTCAACGAGGGCCGTCGCTCGGTGGGTCTGGGTCTGGACTTTGTCTTCACCCCCAACAGCCGTCTGGGCGTGAACTATGTCCGCTTCATGAACAGTGGCCGCTTCGATCCCCTGCGGGATAGGGATTTCCTGAGTGTGGCCTACACCCAGTCTTTCTAAAGTTTGGGGCATCCCCTGCCGTAACAAGCAACTCTTGTGGGGGAAACGGCTGAGCATCAAACCTCAGCCGTCACGAGGGGGAAAGAGGGGGTCGCAGAGTAAAATCTGCGGCTCCCTCAATCCTTTTTGGGCCTCAACCAAATGCCGATCTACGCCTACGCCTGCTCTGCCTGCGGCCACAAAAAAGACGCCCTGCAGAAGCTCTCCGACCCGCCCCTCACCGACTGCCCCGCCTGTGGCCAGCCCACCCTGACCAAACAGGTCACCGCCGCAGGCTTCCAGCTCAAGGGCTCGGGCTGGTACGTCACAGACTTCCGCAACAACTCCGGCTCCGACGCCAGCGCCAAGCCCGCCGCCTCGGCGGACTCCTCGAGCGCCTCGGCCACCTCGGCCACCTCCCCGGCCAGCAGCTCTGCGTCTTCGGCCAGCGCTGCAGCTCCGGCGCCCGCAGCGCCCGCCTCGCCCCCCACCAGCAAATAGGCCTCACACTCCCCCCATGAAGCGCTTCTTCATCACCGGCCTGCTCGTCTGGGTGCCCATCGGCATCACCCTCTGGGTGATCAACTTCATCGTCACCACCATGGATGCCGTGGTGCCCCCCGCGCTGCAGCCCGAGGCCCTCTTTGGTGTGACCATCCCCGGCTTTGGCCTGGTGGCAGTTGCCCTGCTCATCTTCATCACCGGCCTGGTCACGGCCAACCTCATCGGCCAACGGCTGGTGCGCTTCTGGGAGGGCCTGCTCGCCCGCATCCCGCTGGTGCGCTCCATCTATTCCTCGGTGAAGCAGGTCTCCGACACCATCCTTGCCCCCAATGGCCAGGCCTTCCGACAGGCCGCCCTGGTGCAATATCCCCGGGCCGGCTGCTACACCGTGGCCTTCGTGACCGGCTCCCCGGCCAAGCCCCTCGAGGCCCACCTTCCCGGCGAGTGTGTGAGCGTGTATGTGCCCACCACGCCCAACCCCACCTCGGGCTTCTTCCTCATCATGCCGCGCGAGGAGGTCATCCCCCTCGACATCCCGGTGGATGCTGCCCTGAAGTACGTGGTCTCGATGGGCACTGTTCCACCCGCCATGCCCGTCTCGCATCCGTCGGCCCTCACCTCCGCATCCATCCCCTCCAAAAAATAAAAATCCATGCGCTCCCACTTCACTGGCCAACTCAATCCCACCCTGCTCGACAAGACCGTCACCCTCTGCGGATGGGTGCATCGGCGCCGCGACCACGGCGGTGTGATCTTCATCGACCTGCGCGATCTGCATGGTCTGGCCCAGGTGGTCTGCGATCCCGACCGCGCCGAGATGTTTGCGTTGGCCGAGTCGGTGCGCAATGAGTTCTGCCTCAAGGTGGTGGGCAAGGTCCGCCGTCGTCCCGAGGGCACGGCCAACGCAGCCTTGGCCAGCGGCGAGATTGAGGTCCTCTGCCAGGAGATCGAGATCCTGAACCCCTCGGTCACGCCCCCCTTCCAGATCGACGACGAGAACCTCTCGGAGAACGTGCGCCTTACCCATCGGGTGCTGGACCTGCGCCGCCCTCAGATGCAGAAGAACCTGCTGCTGCGCTATCGCGTTGCCATGACGGTGCGCAACGAGCTCGATGCCCAGGGCTTCATCGACATTGAAACCCCAACCCTCACCAAGAGCACGCCCGAGGGCGCGCGCGACTATCTTGTGCCGTCGCGGGTGCATTCGGGGGAGTTCTTTGCCCTGCCGCAGTCGCCCCAGCTCTTCAAGCAGATGCTGATGGTGGCGGGCTTTGATCGCTACTACCAGATCACCAAGTGCTTCCGCGACGAAGATCTGCGCGCCGACCGGCAGCCCGAGTTCACCCAGATCGACTGCGAGACCTCCTTCCTCTCGGAGATCGAGATTCGCGAGATCTTCGAGAACCTCATCCGCAAGGTCTTCAAGAGCTGCCTCGACACCGAGCTGCCGAGCTTTCCCATCATGGCCTACAGCGAGGCCATGGCCCGATTCGGATCCGACAAGCCCGACCTGCGGGTAGCGCTGGAGTTCACTGAGCTCACCGACGTGATGGGCGATGTGGATTTCAAGGTCTTCTCGGAGCCCGCCAAGATGGCCGGCGGCCGTGTGGTGGCCCTGCGAGTTCCAGGCGGCGCAGAAATCTCGCGAGGCGAGATCGATGCCTACACCGAGTTCGTGAAGATCTATGGCGCCAAGGGCCTGGCCTGGATCAAGGTGAATGATCTGGCCGCGGGCCGCGATGGCCTGCAATCGCCGATCGTGAAGAACATCCACGACGCAGCGCTCGCCGCCATCCTCCAGCGCACGGGCGCTCAGAATGGCGACATCCTCTTCTTTGGTGCCGACAAGGCAAAGATCGTCAACGATGCCATTGGCGCTCTGCGCCTGAGGATTGGTCACAGCGAGTTTGGTCGCGCCCATGGGCTCTTCGAGTCGGGCTGGCGTCCTCTCTGGGTGATTGACTTCCCCATGTTCGAATACGACGACGAGGCCGACCGCTGGACCGCCGTCCACCACCCCTTCACCGCCCCCAAGCCCGGCCACGAAGACCTGCTCGAGAACAACCCGGGTGCCTGCATCGCCCAGGCCTACGACATGGTGCTCAATGGCTGGGAGCTGGGTGGCGGCTCGGTGCGCATCCACCGCGAAGAGGTTCAGAGCAAGGTCTTCCGCGCCCTGAAGATCGATGCCGAAGAAGCCCAGCTCAAGTTTGGCTTCCTGCTCGATGCCCTACGCTACGGTGCGCCCCCGCATGGCGGCCTGGCCTTCGGCCTCGATCGCCTCATCACCCTCATGACCGGCGCGGAGTCGATCCGCGATGTGATCGCCTTCCCCAAAACCCAGCGGGCCCAGTGCCTGCTCACCCAGGCGCCCTCGCCGGTCGACGACAAGCAGCTGCGCGAGCTTCACATCCGGCTGCGCGAAGCGCCCAAGGTCGCGGTCTAAGCCATGACCCTAGCGCAGGCGGTGGGCCGCCGGCGGATCCTGCTGTTTGGACCGCTGGCGCTGGTCGCTGGCTTCGCCCTCGCGGTGCTGGAGCACCGCATTCTTCTGGGGCCGATGGATTGGCTCAAGCTCGCGGGCCTCGTGCTCTTTGGTGTGGTTGGCCACCTCGCCCTGCGCAGGCTCGATGCCCGCTCGGTCCCGCAGTTGATCGCCCCACCCGCCTTGGTGCTCATCGCCTACGCCATCGAATCCGATGGGCGTCTCACTCTGGCCGCGCTCTTGCTCTCCAGCATCATGGGGGTGTTGGCGCTCGCCGTCTGGATGGTGCGCCACTCGGTGGGCCAAGAGCCGATGCTCAATGCCTGGCGTCTTTTGATCGCCGCCACCCTGCTGGTCTGGCTGGGTGCCATCACCGGTGCCCTGCCGGCCAGCGCCCTCTGGATGGCGGCAGCCCCCGTGCTCGGCTGGCGGGCCATTCGCCAGTGGGCCCACCCCGAGGAGGCCTATGGGCTCTTTGTCTGGGCCCTGCTGCTGGGCAGCCTCATGCCGGTGCAGGCCCTGCTGCTGGATGTGGCCTTTCTTCAGATCGCAGGCTCATGAAGCCACCCAAAATTCCCATCTCCGTGCTGGTGCTGATCCACGATGGCGCGGGCCGGGTGCTCCTCATCGATCGGGCCGACCATCCTGGCTTCTGGCAGAGCGTGACGGGCAGCCTCGATGCGATCGACGAGCAGCCCCGCAGCGCGGCCGAGCGCGAGCTCTGGGAAGAAACGGGCCTGCGGGCCGATGCATCGGCCTGGGAAGACTGGAACTTCAGTCAGGTCTACGAGATTTACCCCCATTGGCGCCACCGCTACCCCGAGGGCGTGACCCACAACACAGAACATGTGTTTGCCGTGGAGGTGCCGGTGGGTGCGGTGCCCACACTCTCGCCCCGAGAGCATATTCGCTGGGCCTGGCTCGATTGGCCCGAGGCGGCCGAGCGCTGCTTTTCCCACACCAATGTCGAGGCCGTGCGGCAGCTCGCTGGGCGGCGTGGCTGGGGCCACCCGAGCCGCAATGCAGGCCGCGATACAAGCCACCCCGCGAGCCAGTCCCCGATCACCCCGGCATGACGGCCTCAGCCTCCCGGGTCTTTGGGGTCGATTTCTCTTCCGCCCCCTCGCGCAAGAAGCCCATCACTGTGGCGGTGGGCGAGTGGGTGACCGAGAAGGTCAGCGCCACAACCAACCGTGGCGCCGCAGGTGGGCAGCGCCACCGCTATCTGCTGGAGCGGGTGGATCGCCTGGAGTCCCTGGAGGCCTTCGAGCATTTTCTGCGGACCCCGGGCCCGTGGCTGGCAGGCTTCGATCTGCCCTTCGGTCAGCCCCGCTTGCTGGTGGAGCACGAGGGATGGCCCACCACCTGGCCCGAGCTGGTGCGCCACTACTGCGCGCTCGAGCGCACCCACCTGCGCGAGCGCTTCAAGGCCTGGTGCGATGCTCGACCGGTGGGCGACAAGTTCGCCTGGCGGGCTGCCGACAAGCCCGCCGGTTCGAGCCCAGCCATGCGTTGGACCAACCCGCCGGTGGCCTACATGATGCATGCGGGCATCGAGCGCATGCTGGATGCTGGGCTTGCCTTCCCAGCCCATCGGTATGGGCAGGGAGACCGCATCGCCATCGAGGCCTATCCCGCGCATGTGGCCCGCAGGATCGTGCGCACCTCTTACAAAAGCGACGACCCCGCCAAGCAAACACCCGAGCGCCGTCAGGCCCGGGGCGAGATCATTCAAGCGCTCTGCGCTGCCTCGGTGCCGGGTCTGCCGGTGGCGCTGGAGGCCAGCCGATCCCTGCAAAAGACCCTCCTGGACGAGGGTGGCGCCGACCTGCTCGATGCGGCCATCTGTAGCCTTCAGGCCATCCATGCAGCCACCCTGCCGGACTATGGATTTGGAGCTCGGGTCGACCCACTCGAGGGCTGGATCGGCGGAGTGACCATCCCTCATCTCCCCTAGGCTCCCATAGGCTCCTCTAGGCGCTGGCCGTCCGCCCCCCTGCCTGCTGCCCAGCCAACATCACAGAAACCGCCATGCGACACCACGCCAGCTCCGGCCCCCTGCCCGCCGACCCCAAGACTCCGCGACACCCTCTGCCCCCCGGCGCCCCCGTGGGCACCTGGCCCGTGATCCGGCACCTCCTGCCCTACCTGCTGCGCCACAAGCTGCGCGTGGTGGTTGCACTCTCGGCCCTTCTGGGCGCCAAGCTCGCCACCGTCGGCGTCCCCCTGCTGCTCAAAGACATCGTGGACCACTTTGGCACGATCTCGGCTGCGCTGGTGGTGCCCGTGGCACTCATTGCGGGCTATGCACTTCTGCGCTTCTCCTCGACCGCCATGACCGAGGTGCGGGAGTGGGTCTTTGCGCGGGTCACCCAGACCGCCGTTCGGGATGTCTCCCTGCAGACCTTCGAGCGCCTGCATCGGCTTTCCATGCGCTTTCATCTGTCGCGCCAGACCGGGGCACTGACGCGCGATATGGAGCGCGGCACTCGGGGCGTCTCGACGCTGGTGAACTTCACGCTCTACAGCATCCTGCCCACCATCGTGGAGGTCCTGCTGGTCACCATCTGGCTGGCGGTGTCTTACGAGCCCATCTTTGCCCTCATCACCTTCGGTGCCTTGGTGGGCTATGTGGTCTACACCTTCAGCGTGACCGAATGGCGCACCCAGCTTCGCCGAAAAATGAACGAGCTCGACTCGCGGGCCAATGCACGGGCCATCGATGCCCTGCTGAACTACGAGACCGTGAAGGTCTTCGGCAATGAGCGCATTGAGGCCGATCGCTATGACCGGGCCCTGCACCGTTGGCAGGAGGCGGCCATCAAGAATCAGACCTCACTGTCGCTGCTGAATGCGGGCCAGTCCGCGATCATCTCGGTGGCCGTGGGCCTCATGATTTGGCAGGCGGCCGTGGGCGTGGCCGAGGGCCGCATGACGCTGGGCGATCTGGTGCTGGTCAATGCCTTTCTGATTCAGCTCACCCTGCCCCTGAATTTTCTTGGAGTGCTCTACCGGGAGACCAAGCAGGCGGTGGTCGACATCGAGCGGCTCTTTGGGCTGCTGCACGAATCCGATGAGATCAAGGACCCACCGGGCGCACCGGCCCTGCGCGTCGCGGGGGCCGAGGTGCGATTCGAGGGTGTGGATTTCGCCTACGATGCCCGTCGGCCGATTCTGAAGGCGGTGTCATTTCGCGTGCCGGCCGGGCAGACCGTGGCGGTGGTGGGCGCCAGCGGATCGGGCAAGAGCACCCTCACGCGCCTGCTCTTTCGCTTCTACGATCCGAGTGCCGGCCGCATCCTCATCGACGGCCAAGACATCAAGTCGGTGCAGCAGGAAAGCGTTCGCGCTGCGCTGGGCATCGTGCCGCAGGACACCGTGCTCTTCAACGACACCCTGGCCTACAACCTCGAGTATGGACGCCCCGGCGCCAGCGCCGAGGAGGTGATGGCAGCGGCTGAGGCAGCGCGCCTGAGGCCTCTGATCCAAGCCCTGCCCGATGGGCTGCAGACGATTGTGGGCGAGCGCGGCCTGAAGCTCTCGGGCGGAGAAAAGCAGCGGGTGGCCATCGCCCGTGCCCTCTTGAAGAATCCTGCGATCCTCATCTTCGATGAGGCGACTTCCTCGCTCGACTCCGAGACCGAACGGGCGATCCAGGCCGAGATTCGCGAGGTGGCCCGCGGCCGCACCAGCATCATCATTGCCCACCGCCTCTCGACCATCGTCGATGCCGACCAGATCGTTGTACTCGAGGGGGGTGCCGTGGTGGAGCAGGGGCATCATGCGGAGCTGCTGGCCCTGGGTGGTCGATATGCCGAGCTGTGGGCGCTGCAGCAGGACGAGCGCTCCACCCCTGTTGTATAACAAGGGAGTTCTGTCCCCCACCACCCACCGGAGGTCTTTCATGCGCAAGCCGATCGCGTCGTTCGCTTCTCTTGTTGCCGTTGCCGCCCTCACCACTTGGGCCGCTCCCGCCGCACAGGCCGGCCCAGTACTCGATGCAGTGAAGAAGCGCGGTCAGGTCTCTTGTGGTGTGAACACAGGCCTTGGGGGATTTGGCATCGCAGGCTCCGATGGCCAGTGGACGGGCTTTGATGTGGACTTCTGCCGCGCCGTGGCAGCTGCCGCCCTGGGCGATGCCAGCAAGGTTCGCTACGTGCCGCTCAATGCCGCCCAGCGCTTCACCGCCCTGCAGTCGGGCGAGATCGATCTGCTCTCGCGCAACACCACCTGGACCCTCTCGCGCGACAGCCAGCTCGGCGCCACCTTTGGTCCGGTCACCTACTTCGATGGCCAGGGATTCCTGATTCCCAAGAAGCTCAAGGTGAAGTCGGCCAAGCAGTTGAAGGGGGCCACCGTCTGCGTGCAGAGCGGCACCACCACCGAGAAGAACATGGCGGATTACTTCCGCACCAACAAAATTGCGTACAAGCCGGTGGTGTTCGAGGACCTGAAGGCGCTGATCGCGGCCTACTCCGAAGGGCGCTGCCAGGTCTTCAGCAGCGACGCCTCTCAGCTCGCGGCCATCCGCGCCAACGACATGAAGGTGCCCGACGACCACATCATTCTTCCCGAGATCATCAGCAAGGAGCCGCTGGGCCCGGCCGTGCGTCGGGGCGATGAGGACTGGGCCAAGCTCGTGGCCTGGACCCACTACGCAATGGTGACGGCCGAAGAGATGGGCATCACCCAGGCCAATGTGGATGCCAAGAAGGCCGATGCCAGCCCTGAAGTCTCGCGACTTCTGGGCACCAACAAAAACGACTTCGGCAAGGCGCTCGGCACCGACGCCGAGTGGGCCTATCGGGTGATCAAGCAGGTGGGCAACTATGGCGAGGTGTTTGAGCGGCATGTGGGCAAGAAGACCCCGCTCAAGCTCGAGCGTGGCCTCAACGCACTGCCCGCCAACGGCGGCCTGCAATACGCCCCGCCCATCCGATAAGGCGAGCAGGCGCTGGGACTGTCCATGACCGCAGGCCGACGAGCACTGCTCTGGCAGCTCTTGGTTCTGCTCGCGCTGGTGGGGCTGCTTGCTCTTTTGGTGGGCAACCTCTCCAGCAACCTCGCTGCCCGGGGCATTGAGTTCGGCTACGACTTCCTCACGCTGCCCGCAGGCTTTGACATCTCCGAGCGGCTGATCGAGTTCAATGCCGAGGACTCCTATCTGCGCGCCTATGTGGTGGGGCTGCTCAACACCCTGAAGGTGGCCGCGATGGGCATTGCCGTAGCCAGCATTCTGGGTCTGGCGGTGGCGCTGGGCATGCTCTCGCCCAACCCCCTCTTGGCGTCGCTGTCGCGGATGTACGTTGAGGTGCTGCGCAACCTTCCCCTGCTGCTGCAGCTCTTCTTCTGGTATCTGGGCCTCACTTACCTGCTGCCCGAGACCGACGCCCCGCTGCAGTTGGCCGATGGGGTGTTTCTTTCGAAGTCGGGCCTGGCTTTTCCGTGGTGGGTCTCGGACCCGGTCGGTGGCGCCGAGGCCGTTGGCGCCGAGGCCGTTGGTGCCTGGGCTGGCGGCGCCTGGGAGCTTCCCGAACTTGGGCCCTTTGGACTTGCCGGGGGGGCCAATCTGTCGCCCGAGTTTGTGGCCTTGCTCGTGGGCCTGTCGCTCTACACCTCGGCCTTCATCGCCGAGGTGGTGCGGGCGGGCATTCAAAGCGTGCCGCGGGGACAGACCGAGGCGGCCCGAGCCTTGGGCCTCTCTGAGGCTCAGCGCATGCGGTATGTGGTGCTTCCGCAGGCCCTGCGGGTGATCCTGCCCCCGCTCACCAATCAGTTTCTCAACCTCACCAAGAACTCCAGTCTCGCGGTGGCCATTGGCTATCCCGAGTTGGTGAGTGTGGCCACCACCACGCTCAATCAGACCGGCCGCGCCGTAGAGGCCTTGTCGCTCCTGATGCTGGTATATCTGAGCATTTCCTTGCTGACGAGCGCCACGATGCGGGCCTTCGAGCGGCGGGTGCGCATCCAAGAAGGGCGCGCTGCATGAAGGCCTGGTTCTCCACGCCCACCAACGCGGTGATCAGCACCCTGCTGCTGGTGCTGGTCCTCTGGGTTGGGGCCACGATGCTGCCCTGGGCCACATGGAATGCGGTCTGGCTTGCCGACCCCGAGGCCTGCCGTGCCGCGCGCGGTGTGGGCGCCTGCTGGGGCGTGGTCGCCGAAAAGTGGCCACTCATTCTGCTGGGCCGCTATCCGTTGGAGGAGGCCTGGCGGGCGGCCTTGGCCTGCCTGCTGCTCACCGCCTGCATCGCTGTGCCTGTCCGGGCGGCCGCAACCCGAGCGAGCCTGGTGGTGGCGGTGGCCTGCCTGCTGGCTGCTCTGGCACTCCTGGCCGGCGGCTTTGCGGGGCTCGCCGCAGTGCCCACCGAGCGCTGGGGCGGGCTCTCGCTCACCCTGCTGCTGGCGGTGGTGGGCAATGTGGTCTCGCTGCCTCTGGCGGCACTCCTGGCCCTGGGCCGGACATCGCATCTGCCGCTTGTTCGGGTGGTGTGCACCAGTTGGATTGAGCTCGTGCGTGGGGTGCCGCTCGTGACCGTGCTCTTTATGGCGAGCTTCATGTTCCCCCTGCTGCTGCCCAGTGGATTCTCGCCGGATGTGCTGCTGCGTGTCTGCGCTGGGCTCGTGATCTTTTCCGCCGCCTATCAGGCCGAGGTGATTCGTGGTGGCATCCAGAGCATCTCGCCCGGACAGACCGAGGCGGCGCAGGCCCTGGGCCTGGGCTATTGGCAGATTCAGATGCACATCGTTCTGCCACAGGCCCTGCGGGTTCAGATTCCAGCGCTGGTCAATAGTTTTATTGCCTTGTTCAAAGACACCTCGCTGGTCACGATTGTGAGCCTCTTTGAGCTCTTTGGCGCGCTTCGTCTCGCCCTGGCCGACCCGGTCTGGCGCGCATACTTTGTCGAGGCGTTTGTGTTTGTGGCCCTCATCTACTGGGTCTTTTGCAGCGCGATGAGCAAGGCTGCTCGTCGCATGGAGTCGCGCGCATGATCGTGTTTGAGAAGGTCTCGAAGTGGTATTCCCCGCAGTTTCAGGTGCTGCGCGAGATTGACCTGACCGTGGCTGCCGGAGAGCGGGTGGTGGTCTGTGGCCCCTCGGGCAGTGGCAAGAGCACCCTCATTCGTTGCATCAATGGGCTGGAGCCGTATCAAGAGGGGCGCCTCACGGTCGATGGCATTCACCTCACCGATCGCCTGCAGTCGATTGCCGAGGTGCGTCGGCGGGTGGGCATGGTGTTTCAGAGCTTCAATCTCTTTCCGCACCTCACGGTGCTGGAGAACCTCACGCTGGCGCCGATGAAGGTCAAGGGCCTCGCCAAGGCCGAGGCCGAGGCCCGCGCCTTGGAGCAGCTCAACCGGGTGCGCATTGCCGATCAGGCGGCGAAGTATCCGGGGCAGCTCTCGGGTGGTCAGCAGCAGCGGGTGGCCATTGCGCGCTGCCTCTGCATGCAGCCGCGCATCCTCCTTTTTGATGAGCCCACCAGCGCCCTGGATCCTGAGATGGTGAGCGAGGTGCTGGATGTGATGGTGGAGCTTGCCCAGCAGGGCAGCACGATGGTGTGCGTGACCCACGAGATGGGCTTTGCCCGCCAGGTGGCCGACCGGGTGGTCTTCATGGACGCGGGCCAGATCGTGGAGGTGGCCAAGCCCGATGTGTTTTTCTCCGCGCCTCAGCACCCTCGGGCGGTGGAGTTCTTGGGAAAGATTCTCTAGCGGGCTGGCTTTTTGGGCTTGTGGCCGGGGGGTGGAGGTGTGGAATTGCCATCGATCACGCGGATGCCCTCGACTTTGCGAAAGTCTCGATCGTGGGTCACCAACGCGGATGCTCCCGAGCTGAGGGCACAGGACAATTGCAGGGCATCGGGCAGTGCGAGCTTGTATTGGGTCCGAAATAGGGCGGCCGCCACCGCATGGTTTGGAGTGATCGAGATTGCCTTGAATCAGCCAAGCCGACCCTGCCATTCCCTGCGCTGATGCGCGACGGAGTCGGAGGCAAGCCGCCACAGGCCTTTGCCCGTTGCGCCCAGCGCCAAGAGCGATCCCGCTCCCCCCGAATCTCGAGCCTGCAGCTCTGCAAGCTCCGATGCGGGAATGATGGCCGCCATGGGCCTGCCGTGCCGGGTGATGATGGTGGGCTCCCCCGCGTGGGCTTGGCTCACCAGGGTGGGAAGCTGGCTTCGCGCAAGCTCTAGGCCAAGGGCGGGAGGCGGCTTTTTTCTCATGGTGTACAGACTGTACGAAAGTGATCCGGCACCGTCAATACGTCCTTCGGACTAGACTTCCCGCATGAACAAGACCCACCGAATCGCCGCCATCGCGGGAGATGGCATTGGAACCGAGGTGATGCCCGAGGGCCTGAGGGTGCTGGAGGCCGCCGCCCGGCGCTTTGACCTGAGCCTGGAGATCGTCCACTTCGATTTCGCCAGCTGTGACTATTACCTGAAGCACGGCGACATGCTGCCGCCGGACTGGAAGCAGCAGCTCATGCCCTTCGAGGCCATCTTTTATGGCGCGGTGGGCTGGCCCGCCACGGTGCCCGACCACATCTCGCTCTGGGGCTCCTTGCTGAAGTTTCGGCGCGAGTTCGATCAGTACATCAACCTGCGGCCGGTGAAGCTCATGCCCGGCGTGAAGAGTCCACTGGCAGGCCGCGAGCCCGGAGACATCGACTTCCTGGTGGTGCGCGAGAACACCGAGGGCGAGTACACCAGCGCAGGCGGAATTTTGTATGAGGGCACCGACCGCGAGATCGTGATTCAAGAGACGGTGATGAGCCGCCATGGCACCGACCGCGTGTTGCGCTATGCCTTCGAGCTCGCCCAGAAGCGGCCCAAGAGGCACCTCACCAGCGCGACCAAGAGCAATGGCATTGCCATCTCCATGCCCTGGTGGGACAGCCGGGTCGAGGCGATGGCCGCCCAGTATCCCGAGGTGCGCACCGACAAATTCCACATCGACATTCTCACAGCCCACTTTGTGCGCAACCCGCACTGGTTTGATGTGGTGGTGGCCAGCAACCTCTTTGGCGACATCCTCTCGGACCTGGGGCCTGCCTGCACCGGCACGATCGGCATTGCGCCCTCGGCCAACCTCAATCCCGAGCGCAGGTTCCCGTCGCTCTTTGAGCCTGTGCATGGGTCTGCCCCCGATATTGCTGGCAAGGGCATTGCAAATCCCATCGGCCAGATCTGGTCGGCCGCCCTGATGCTGGATTTCTTGGGCCACACCGATGCCCACGACGCCATCCTGCGAGCCATTGAAGAGTGCCTGCGCAGTGGCCCCAAGACGGCCGACCTGGGCGGCACCGCCAGCACCGTGGCGGTGGGTGAGGCCATTGCCGACCTCGTGAAGGACATTTGAAACTGCGACTTTTTGATGGTCTGTTGGAAGAAAGTCGCGACTTTTTGTTCATAGACCACTAAAAAGTCGCAAATTCTCGATTCCAGACCGCCACCGACTTCCTCTCTGCCCTCGAGGCCCAAACCCCATGCCCCTTGACGATCTCCGCATCCGAACCCCCGACGACTGGCACCTGCACCTGCGCGATGGCGATGCCCTGCGCGCTGTGGTCGGTGCCACAGCCCGGCAATTCCGCCGCGCACTCGTGATGCCCAACCTTCGCCCACCCGTCACCACTGTGGCTGCGGGCGAGGCCTATCTGAAGCGCATTCGCGAGGCCGCCACCATGGCCGGGCATCCCGAGTTCGAGCCTTACCTCACGCTCTATCTCACCGACAACACCACCGCCGAGGAGGTGCGCCGCGCCGCACAGCACCCGCACATCTTGGGATTCAAGCTCTATCCGGCGGGTGCGACCACCAACAGCGACAGCGGTGTGACGGACCTGCTCGGCAAGTGCGGGGCGGCTCTGGCCGAGATGGAGCGCACCGGCCTGGTGCTCAATCTGCACGGCGAAGTGACCCACGCCGAGGTCGATGTCTTTGATCGCGAGGCGCGCTTCATCGATGACCAGCTCCTGCCGTTGCGGGCCCGCTATCCGGCCCTGCGCATCGTGTTTGAGCACATCACCACGCGCGAGGCTGCGCAGTATGTGCAGGCCGAGGCGGGCGAGCACCGCCGCATTGCGGCCAGCATCACCCCCCAGCATCTGCTCTACAACCGCAACCGCATTTTTCAGGGCGGTATTCGCCCCCACGACTACTGCCTGCCGGTGTTGAAGCGCGAGCCCCACCGCGAGGCCCTCGTGGCGGCGGTGAAGGGCGGCAGTCCTTGGTTCTTTTTGGGCACCGACTCCGCCCCGCATGCCCAGAGCACGAAGGAGGCAAGCTGCGGGTGCGCGGGCTGCTACTCATCGCCGGTGGCCATGGAGCTCTATGCCATGGCATTGGCGCAGGCGGATTGCCTGCCTCAGCTCGAGGCCTTTGCCAGCGAGAACGGCGCGAGGTTCTATGGCCTGCCCCTGAACGAGGGCCAGGTGGTGCTTCGCGCCGAGGCGCAGACCATCCCCAAGAGCCTGCCCTATCTGCCCAACGATCCCATCGTGCCGCTGGCCGCCGGCGAGACCCTGGGGTGGAGGTTTGAGCGGGGGTAGTCGGCGCCGAGATTATCCCCATGGACGCACTCAATACCGCAGCCCGAACGCTGGGCCTGCGCACGGGCTGGGGCCTGCCCCTGCAGTTTGTGGGGTCCGATGCAGCGCCCGCCGGTGAGGCCTACGAGCACTTCATCGCCCGCACGGGCTGTGTGCCTACGCGCTCCAATCGGCACGACCATTTCAATGCCATGGTGTGGCTGCGATTCCCGCGCACCAAGGCAAGGCTCAATGCCCTGCAGGCCAATGCCATTCGGGATGCGCAGAGTGGCCGCGCACCGCACGGCCAGCGGGGTGCCGTGCGAGACTGGGCAACGCACTGGGACGAGATGGGCATGGTGATTGCCTGCGACCGCAGCGAGCTGGCTGCTCAAGTGGGCAGTCTCTTGGCGGCCCACGATTGGCATGGCCTGCTCGTGGATCCCGCGATGCGCAGCCGCTGGGGGCGCGAGATTCATGCAGTGCCCTTCGGCCATGCGTTGATGGAGCGGTGGCTGCCCCCTGCCCAGCCGCACAAGGGGCTGACGGCGAAGTGCTGGGTGCTGCATGTGGGTGCGCCGGAGGGTGCCGGTGCAGCGGCCCGTGCAGGATGGTTTGATGCCGTGGATGGTGCGATGGAGGGAGCGATGGAGAGGGCGATGCAAACGGGCCTTCCCCGCCTGCTGCCGCTGCCGGTGCTGGGCGTGCCAGGGATGTGCGATGGAAATGCGGCCCCTGACTTCTATGCCGATGGGCGGGTGTTCCGCACGCTGCGACCGACTAAGGCGTCATCCCCACCGTCAATGTGATCCCAATCATTCGAGGATCGCCCGCAAGTCCACCGTAGTCCCCCAGGCCATAGAGCGCCACCGCCGAGCCGAGGTATTCCTCATCGGTGAGGTTCTTCACCCAGCCCTCCACCGACCATAGGCTGCTGGGCTTGCGCAGTCCCACCCGCAGATCGGTCAGGCCATGGGCGCGCACGCGGGTGTTGGGGTTCTTCTCGACCGTCAGGTTGTAAGAACTGCGGTGGGTGTAATCCAGGCCCCAATAGGCGATGCGGTCCTCCCAGGGCAGGGCTTGGCCGAGCGATGCCCGGGCACTCCAAACTGGCGCGTTGTAGAGCTGTTCGCCACTCAGATCGCGATCGCTGCGCAGCGTCTCGGCGTTCGGCGCGTTGGGGAAGTCGTCGCTGATGGCGCGGCTGTAGGCCAGACCCAGCCCCAGCGAGAGCCGGCGCGGCAGGGCGAGCTGGGTCTCTGCCTCCAGGCCCGTGAGGGTCGCGCGCGGAATGTTGATGATGTTGTTCTGCCGCGGCGTGGAAACAAGCCCCTCGCCGGTGGTGTAGGTCAGTGCCTGATAATTCCGAATTCGGGTTCGATACAACTGCACCGCAAAATCGCCCCGGCGTCGGCCCTGAAACACCACCGATCCGCGCAGTCCCGCCTCGACCCCCAGGCTGGTTTCTTGCTGAAACTCTGGCTGCGCAATGCCCGTGAGGCCCACCAAATTAAGTCCACCGGCCTTGTAGCCCTGGGCAATGGAGAAGCTCGCCCGCAGAGGATTTTGTCCCGCAGCCGGGTCAGCCCCTGCCGCCATCCCCAAAGCCCGCTCCACACCCAGCCGGCCCGAAAGCCCCCAGTCGCGCCGCCGATCGCGCCGGTCGAAGTTTTCCCCCACGAGCGAGTCCACCAGTTCCTCCGTGGCAATGAGGCTGGCCGATGGATCCCCTCCCGAGCGCATGCGGCTAATCGAAGCGCGTCGATCCACCACCGTGCCCCGCAGTCCAGCACCCAGCCGGTTGCGCTCGCCGATCTGCCAGGCCGAGGAGCCAAAGAGGCTGGCGGTGTTCGAGGTCTGGGCATAGGGCCCATCGAGGCGAAGCCCATCGAAGGTCCGAGGGGGGACCAGCGCATCGAGCACAACACCGCTGTTCTGCCGTGTGGCAAAGGGCACCTGCTCGCGCAGCAGGCCCCCAAACACCCAGGGGAAGACCTCGTCTTGGAAGAATGCCTGCTCCGACCCCTGGATTCGTTCGTGCATCAAAAACAGTCCTGCGACCCGCTGCACCTCCTCGGTCTCTTGCTCCCAGCGTGTCTCTTGGGTGATCTGATACGACCGCGTGGGAAGGCTGCCCGAGATCAGCCGCAGCGAGCTGGCATCGTCATTCAGGTTCTTGTCGTAGCGCAGCGTGCGCACCCCAGTGAGGCTTACCCACCGCTCCTCGGGGCTGGCCTGCCACTGGCTGGTCAGCGAGATCGCCCGCTGTGCAAGGCGGCCGCGGCCAGGGCTGTCGGTGTCCACCATGCGGCTCTGGGGATCGCCGCCCACGCGCTCGTAGCCCATGTAGGCATCGCGCGCCTGCGTGGCGGGGCTGCCTGGCCCGAGCAGCGGGAAGGTGCAGCAGCGCTGGTCGAGCACCCCATAGTCGGCAGCAAGCCGGAAGTTCAGGCGGGCATGGGGCGCAAAGGCCAACTGCCCGCGCAGCCCGAGTCGGTCCTGGTCGTTGATCTCGGTGTCGTCAAACACGTTGTGCAGCATCCCATCGCGGACCTGCCGATCGAAGCTGAGCCTTCCCTGCCAGCGGCTCTTGGCAGCGGCTGCGCCTGTGGAGTCATCCGTGGAATTTCCATCGAAGATGCCATCCAAGGGGCCATTGATGAAGCCCGTGGCCCGCCGGTACCCCCGGCTTCCCATCGAGGTCGAGATTTCGGCCTGGGGTGTTGCGGTGGGGGCCTGGGTCTTCAGGCGCAGCTCCCCGGCAATGCTGCCGGGCCCGCCCTGTGCATCCGAGGCACCCCGCTGCAGCGTTGCCTCCTCGAGGTCAAAGAGGCCAAAGCCCGCGTAGCTCGGGCGGCCCAGATAAAAGCCATCGACGAAGAGCCCCACGCTGCCGGTGAGTCCATCGTTGAGAGACGTCACCCCCTGGCCGCGAACAAAGAGGCTCGTCTGCCGAGAAGTGGAGTCGATGGCCGACATCCCCGGCAGAGCTCGGGCAATGTCGGAGACGACGGCCGCCTTGGTGTCGCGCACCGTCTCGCCGCCCAGAGACACCACCGATCGGCCAACGCCAGCACCATTGCCCAGCAGGCCCGGGGTGTCTGTGCCTCGACCATCGTCGGCCTCGACCAGCACCGTCGGAAGAGATGCATCCGCAGCCTGCGGTGTGCCCTGCAATATGCCCTGCGCGGCGGCCGGGGCCAGCGGGGCGATGCCCGCGAGCGCCGCAGCCACCATCCAAGGAGACTTACTCGAGCACCAGGGGAACATTGAGTCGGTAGCCATGACCGCGGATGGCCGAGATGAGGTTCTCGACCCCCGAGCAGCCCTCGACCTTGCTGCGCAGCCGACTGACGATGACCGCCACATTGTCGCGGCTCATCGGGGCCCCACTGCGCATGCCCAACTCCTCACCGATCTGATCGAAGGAGGCCTCGCGGTTGGGCTGCAGCATGAGGAGTTCGAGGAGCCGTGCCTCCTGTTGGCTGAGCTTGCAGCCAGGCCTACCCTCGGAAGAGATGAGGCGTTGGGCATGGTTCAGGATCAGCCCCGAGGCCTTGGGCGGGGTCAGGCGGGTGGCGAGATTGCGAATCGCCGCAATCAGCTCTTCGTGGTGCACGGGCTTGGCGAGATAGACATCCGCGCCGCTTTCATAGCCCGTGGTTCGGTCGGCAGCGCGGGTGAGGCCAGTGAGAATGATGCGCCCCATGTTGGGGTGGCTCTGCGCGATCCGACGGGCAATGCTGTAGCCATCTTCGCCCGGCAGATTCACGTCGAGCACGGCAATGTTGAAGGACTGTTTTCTCAGAAGTTGGCTGAGCTCGTCTCCCGTCTCCACCCCACACACCTCCCAGCCCTGCCGCGTCAGCAGAATCTCCAGCTCCTCGCGGGCGGAGATGTGATCTTCAACGAGCACTACGGTGAGTGGTGAAAGCATAGGGAGAACTCAATTTCCTGTTCGACGATGCGATAGCGCAGATCGACCTGGAGGCGCTTGGCCACCTCCGACACCCAAAAGAGCCCCAGGCCAAGACCAGTATGCTGTCCAACCGATGCCCCGTGGTAGGACTTTCCGAAGAGTCGAGTGAGGTCTGGGTAGCCTTGGGGCCCGACTTTGTTGGTGATTGCAAGAATTGTTCGGGCAGAGGGCGGGAAACCCGACACGGATTCCTCTGGATCGGCTGCCCGGCCCTCTTCCTCCACCCACATCCGGACCTGGATTTTGCTGTTGGGTGGGGAATGCTGGAGGGCGTTGTCGATGAGGTTCTTCACCATCAGGCCCATCAGCTGGGCATCGGTCTCGACCATGGTCTTCTTGGGAAGCTGAAGGTCCACGCGATTTCGAAGGCTGACCTGGGGGAGGGTCCACATCACCAACTCCACCAAATCCACCGGCTGACGATGGATGGGCAGCCGTCCGGCGGCGGCGGCATCGAGCTCCAGAGTGCGCTCCAGGATGTCGTTGATCGCAGTGACCGAGACATTGACGCGCTGGAGTCGGCCTGCCCGTGGATCGCTGGGCTCAAGGTCGTAGAGCAGGTTGTTGATGGCGAGCCGAATGTGGTTGAGGGGGCTTTTGACCTCGTGAATCACGAGGCTCAGAAAGCCTGTGGCCTCAAGCCGGCTGTCGCGCTCCATGTCGAGCTGAAGCTCCGCCTCGGCCTTGTCGATGCGCAACTGCACGCGCTCCTGCAGTGTTCGATGCGTGTGAAAGGCCAGAATCAAAATGATGAAAAAGGCGAGGAAGAGGTTGGACGGTGCAAGTGCATAGACCATCACTGCGGGCGAGAGCTGAAAGCCAAACAAGGACCCAGCAATCCAGTAAGTGGGCAGCACGATCTGCACCAGCGAGAGCATTCGGTAGGTGTTGAGCAGCCAGATGTTCTCGTGGCGCGACAAGAGAATCGCCGGAAAGCCCAGGGCGACGATGATGAGATACATGATGTTGCAGGTGAGCAGAATGAGGTGGGTCTGGCCGGTGACCCAAAAGGCCAGCCACAACACCGACAGCGGCGCCACCAGATAAAACGGCCAGCTCATCCATCGCGGCAGCGAAAAGAGTCTGAAGAACCGCGGCCAGAAGAAGGCATACGAGACCAACATCGAGGCGTTGAACAAGATGTGCAGCTGATTGCCCAGATCCGGAGTGTCGGGGAACAGGAACCTCTGAAAGAGAGCCATCTGATTGGCGTTGTAGAGGCCTGCCGCCAAGTCCAGGAAGAACGACGCCAGCCAGAGGGGGTCGCGCGTGACGAGGTGGGCAAGAATCGGGATGAGCAGGAGCATCACCAGCATTCCCTGGTAGATGCCCGAGACAAACAGGTAGTGCCGCTCAAACCGAGTTGCTTCATTCAGCGGTACGGCCTCGACCAGCACCCCCGAGGTGATGGTTTTGACTCGCAGATAGACGGTGTCGGTGTTCTCGCGAAGCGGCACGACCAGGTTCACCCCATCGGTGGGCCGCTGGCTGTAGACCCCGGCGCTCCCACCCTTGGCCACATCCCATTGGCCGCCCTCGAGTGGCTGAAAGACCGAGACCGATTCAATGTATGGGGGCTGAATCCGCAGGGCCAGTGGCTCGGCACTGGGCTTGATGTCGACCCTCAGCCAGACTTCGTGCGGCGTGTTGCTGAAGGCCAGATAGCCTTGGTGTGGGGTGTAGTCGAGCGCAGTGGCCTCTTCAATGGTGAGCGGCGCCCCTCGGTTGATGTGGTGGCCCGTGCCGGCCACGAAGCTGTCGGGCTTGCCGAGCGTCCAGGGCAGGCTCAGCATCATCGTCAGCGCCAAGAGGAAGACAGCGACGGCCAGGGTGACCCTTCCCATGGTCGATGGCCCGAGCCGCCGCCACAGAGGTCTCTGGAAGGGATGGGTCATTGCGCAGTCTCCAGCCGGGTTCTACGCCATGCAGCGGTGGTGATGCCTCAGGTGGCTCTCCACAAAGCTGGCGATGAAGTAGTAGCCATGGTCGTAGCCCTCATGCCGTCGCAGGGTCAGCGGCTGGCCAGCCTCCTCGCAGGCGGCCTCCAGCAGGTGGGGGTGGAGCTCGGCCTCGAGGAATTTGTCGGCCAGGCCCTGATCGACCAGGATGCCTTGGGGGTAGAGGGGTGGGAGCCCCTGGGCTGCACGGCTGCGGATCAGTTCGCAGGCATCGTGCAGGGCCCATGCGTCTGGGCGATTGCCGAGGTATCCACCCAGAGCCCTCTGGCCCCAGGGGCATTGGGTGGGCGCTGCGATGGGCGCAAAGGCTGAGAGACTCCGGAAGGCGCCCGGGTGCCGATGTGCCAAGACCAACGCGCCGTGGCCACCCATGGAGTGGCCCATGATGCCCACCGCACCCTGGGGCCCAAGGCCTGCGATCGGAAGGCCCTGGGTGGGGTGGGTGAGTGCGGGCAGCAGCTCGTGCATGAGGTAGCTCTCCATGTGCCAGTTGCGCGCCCAGGGCTCCTCGGTCGCGTCGAGATAAAAGCCTGCCCCAACCCCGAAGTCCCAGCGCTCGGACTCCCCGGCCACCCCAGCGCCGCGCGGGCTGGTGTCGGGCATGATCAGGGCCAGGCCCAGCTCGGCCGCCACCCGTTGTGCGCCGGCCTTCATGGTGAAGGTCTCTTCGGTGCAGGTGAGGCCCGCCAGATAGACGACTGCCGGAACCCGGGCGGTGCTGCTCGACGCCAAGGCCACCGAGGGCGGCAAGAAGACCGCCAGCCGCATCGGCAGGCCAATCTCCTTCGACTCGTGCTGCAAGAAATACTGCACCCCGCCAAAGCAGCCGTGGGTGCCCAGCACTTCAAAGCCGGCGGGCGCTGCGGCCCAGGCGCCCAGACCTGTTGCCACCGGAGCGGGGGCCATCAGTAGACCACCACGCTGCGAATCGACTCTCCCTTTTTCATGAGGTCGAAGCCGTCGTTGATGCGCTCGAGCGGCAGGGTGTGCGTGATGAGGCTGTCGATGTCGATCTTGCCATCCATGTACCAGTCAACGATCTTGGGGACATCCGTGCGGCCCCTTGCTCCACCAAAGGCAGAGCCCTCCCACTTGCGCCCAGTGACAAGCTGGAAGGGGCGGGTGGAGATCTCGGCGCCGGCCTCGGCCACACCGATGATGATGCTGCGGCCCCAGCCCTTGTGGGTGCACTCCAGTGCCTGGCGCATGACCTTGGTGTTGCCGATGCACTCAAAGGAGTAGTCGGCCCCGCCATCGGTGAGCTGCACGATGGCATCGACCACATTGCCGCCGGCCGCCTCGATGTCTTTGGGGTTGAGAAAGTGGGTCATGCCGAACTGCCGACCCAGGGCCTCACGCTCCGGGTTCAGGTCGATGCCGATGATCTTGTCGGCCCCCACCATGCGGGCGCCCTGGATCACATTCAAGCCAATGCCACCCAGGCCAAAGACAACGACGTTGGCGCCGGCCTCGACCTTGGCGGTGAAGAGGACAGCCCCGAGACCCGTGGTGACACCACAGCCGATGTAGCAGATCTTGTCGAAGGGAGCGTCGGTGCGGACCTTGGCCAGCGCGATCTCGGGCACCACGGTGTGGTTGGCAAAGGTGCTGGTGCCCATGTAATGAAAGAGCGGGTCGCCATTGAGGCTGAAGCGGCTGCTGCCATCGGGCATTAGGCCCTTGCCCTGGGTGCTGCGGATTTTTTGGCAGAGGTTGGTCTTGCGGCTCAGGCAGAACTTGCACTGCCGGCATTCGGGGGTGTAGAGCGGGATGACGTGGTCGCCCTTCTTCAGGCTGCTCACCCCAGGGCCGACATCCAGCACCACACCGGCGCCCTCATGGCCCAGGATGGCGGGAAAGATGCCCTCGGGGTCTGCGCCCGAGAGGGTGTAGTAGTCGGTGTGGCAGATGCCTGTGGCCTTAACTTCCACCAGCACCTCGCCCTCGCGGGGGGCTGCCAGATCCACGGTTTCAATCGACAGGGGCGCACCGGATTTCCAGGCGACGGCGGCACGGGTTTGGATGGGCATGGGGGTCTCCAGGTGGGGGTGGTTGGCTTGCAGCGTTGGCTGCCGGATTTTGGCACGCATGCCCTGCGCAATGCGGGTAGCATCCCTTCTCCGAGAGCGCTGGGCGGCCGCTGCTGATTCATTCAGGAGAGGAAGGTCCGGACTCCACAGGGAAGGGTGACGGCTAACGGCCGTACGCAGCAAGCGGGCTTCGGCCCGCCCAAGGCGAGGACTAGGGCCACAGAGACGAGTATCCGTCGGCTTGCCGACGAGGACGTGAAACGCGGCAACCTCCACCCGGAGCAACACCAAGTAGGCATGCGAAGGCTTCGGCCGGAAAGGGTGTCCCGCCCCAGGCATGCGGGTAGGTGGCTCGAGCCCGTCAGCAATGGCGGGCCTAGATGGATGGCCGCTATAGGCGCGCAAGCGCCCGTAACAGAATCCGGCCTACAGGCGCTCTCGGAACTTCTTCATCAACCCAAGCCCAACCCACCCTGGTGGGTTATAGGTTGAAGTTGCCGCTCAGGATGTTGGTGAGTGAGATCCCAGAGGTTTGGGCGGCGGGCGTTGCGTTTTGGGCTGCCCCTGGATTGAAAACCTGTGCGGTGAACGCGTCCGAACCCGTCGGCTGTGCAAGCAGTCTCGCACTCGTGGCTACGGCACCGCTGGCAGTGCTGACCAGGCCCACCAGGGTGCCACCAGCCGAGAATGCTGTGCCTGGACCGCCCGCGGTGGGTCCACTATTGAACATCAATGGGGCGTTGGGATCGGTCTGGAGCAAGACTGCGAACACATCGGCGAGGCCGGGTGACGGGCCCTCATAGAGCAGCTCAAGGCCGCGCAGCGGCAGCAGGCTTGCCCGCTCTTGAAACACCGATCGGCGAACTTTGAATGTCCCCGGGTTGTTGGCCGGCAGTGCCCCGCCCGCCACGCTGTATTGGCTGTTGCCCAGGGTGATCTTGTTGGATGTGGTGCTGGTGTTGGTGCCCGTGCGTTCGTAGAAGACTCGGGCGATGCCACTCAAGGTTGGCCCCCCGGCGGCGGCTTGGAAATTGGCATAGGTGATGCGCAGCAGTGCTGCGGGGCCAGTGGTGGTTGAGGAGAATCCCACCAGGTCGATGGTCTCGCTTCCCGAGGTGCCGGCGCGCACTAGGCTGTCGCCAAGATCGAAGATGCCGTTGCCGTTGCGGTCCACCAGCTGCCCGGCTGGAACCGATGATGCAGCGGGCATTCCGAACTGAAGCCCACCAAGGCGGCTGGCAATCAGGGGCTCGGGCGACACCGCAGTGAGCACGCTGAGAATTCGTCCCAACGATACAGCCGCCATGTCTGGGCTTCCGGCCGTATTGGCTCCGCTGAAGTCTGTGCTCAGCGCCGGTTGGCTGCTCTCCAAAATCGGCGGCGCAATTCCCGGGTCTTGAACAAAGAATCGATCGGCGGCTTCGCTGGTGGCCACACCAGTGCCGAAGACCCCGGGCTGGATCGATCCGGAACCGCCGCCCCCGCCGCATGCGGCCAGACCTATGGAAGACGAGGCGACAAGAGCCCAGGAGAGAAGGGGGTGCAGTGAGGGCATGGCAGATGCGAGCGGGTGGCGGAAGTTTTGATGCTATGGACGCTGCTCGAGAAAACAAGTCCTGCCTTGCCCCAGTGTCAAAGGCTTACCGGTCAATTCGACCGAATACTGGCGATGAAGGGTCACTGCACCCAATTTTCGACCTTCAAGTCGTCGTAGATTTCAAAGTCTTCGGTGTTGTTGGTGACCAAGGTGGCTCCGATGGAGATGGCGTGCGCTGCAATCAGTTTGTCCAGCGCTTTGCTGTCTCGCTTTCCCAGTCGGTGACAAAGGGACCCGTATGCCATGGCCGCAACGAGGACCTGCTCGGCAGATGCGCAATCGCGCATTTGTCCGAATGCTGTCTCCCGCCTCCATCCGGCCCTAGGGCGTCCCCAACCGCCCAACCGCACCTTGCGCCCCGCCCATTTCTTCCCTAAAGTGCAAGGAAGTGTGAAAAGGTGGTGAAAAGTGGGAGGCAGGGGGTCTCTCGCCCTTTTCGCACGCACAGGGGGAGCGCCGTCGGCCGTTGGCCGACTGCCCATTCATTCCGATGTACACGGGGATTTCCGCACTCACGCTGGATGCCAAGGGCCGCATGACCGTGCCCACCCGGCATCGGGATGCCCTTTTGGCCGAGGCCCAGGGACAGCTCGCCATCGTCGAGAGCGACAACGGCTGCCTGCTGCTCATGACGCAGACCCGCTGGGAATCCAAGATCGCCGCCCTGGGCGCAGACGAAGACGCCGAGGAGCGCCGCCGCTTCTGGCTGGGCCTCTCCGACACCCCCGAGATCGATTCGGCTGGCCGCCTGCTCATCAATCCCGTGCTTCGCGAAGGCGCCGGCATCAGCCGCGAGGTCATGCTGCTGGGCGTGGGCACCCACTTTGAAATCTGGGATGCCGCCCGCCTCGAGGCCCACAAGGCCGCGGTCCGTGCCCGAAAGATGACGAGGGCTGCGTGATTGGCCGCGCTCCATCAGTCGGTCCTCTTTGCCGAAACCCTCGATGCGTTGGTGCATCGTCCTGAGGGCGTTTACGTGGACGCCACCTTCGGACGCGGCGGCCACACCCGGGGCCTGCTCGACCGCCTGAGCCCCCAGGGACGCGTGATCGCCCTCGACCGCGACCCGGCCGCCGTTGCTGCCGGCCGCGGCATCCAAGACCCCCGCCTGTCCCTGCACCACACCCCCTTCTCGGGCCTGCCCGAGGTGCTGCAGCAGCTGGGCATTCCTGCGGTGGATGGCCTGATGGCCGACCTTGGCGTCTCCTCCCCGCAGCTCGATGAGGCCGAGCGGGGGTTCAGTTTCCTGCGCGATGGCCCCCTCGACATGCGCATGGATTCCAGTGCGGGTCCCACGGCAGCCGAATGGCTGGCGCACCAAACCGCCGAGGACCTCGCTGAGGTGCTGGCCGAGTGGGGCGAGGAGCGGTACGCCCGCCCCATTGCCCAGGCCATCGTGGCGCGGATTCGCTCTGCGCAGGCCGGAGAGGCCGATCCCTTGCAGACCACCCTGCAGCTCGCCCAGCTCGTGGCGGGGGTGGTGCGAAAGCACCAGAAGCCCGGCAAGTCCAAGCGCGGTGCCGCAGGCATCCACCCCGCCACGCGCACATTTCAGGCCATTCGCATTGCGGTGAATCGCGAGCTCGACGAGGTCGATGCCCTGCTGGCTGCAGCCCCCCGCTGCATCAAGCCCGGCGGCCGACTCGCGGTCATCAGCTTTCACTCGCTTGAAGATCGGCGCGTAAAGCAGGCCATTTCCCCCCCCAAGCCGAGCGACTTCCTCTCCCCCCGGGAACGTCGACTGGCAGAACTCGGCGGCCTCCCCCAGACCGCTCAGGCCGAGCCCCCTTTCCGGGCCCTGGCCCGGATTTTCCCCTCGGAGCAGGAGCAGGAGCGCAACCCCCGTGCGCGCAGTGCTGTGCTTCGCGTGGCCGAACGGGGAGGGCAGCCATGAGGGCCGGCGTCGTGCTTTTGGCGGTCGCCTGCCTGGTGTCGGCCATTGCCCTGATCTCGTCGCGCCACGAGTCGCGGCGACTTTATGCGCAGATCGACCAGGCCGATCGCGAGGCCGCCCGCCTGCGGGCACAGCTCGAGACGCTCGAACTCGAGCAGGCGAAGCTCTCGGTGCCCACACGCATTGATCAGCTCGCACGCCAGCGGCTGGGGATGGTTCCCATCCTGCCGAGCAACAGCCTCTACACCACGGAGCCACGGCCATGAGGCCCATGCCCTCGGCCAACATCCGCAACCCCCAGGCGGCATTGCTCGGGCGTGAGCCCCGACGTGGCGCCGCGCGCGCGGGCTCTGGCGCGGAGCCCTTGGCGTCGCTGGAGGGCGCACCAGCCATCATCACCTGGCGCAAGACCCAGGGCAGATCTGCATTCGTCTCCGCCTGCCTGGGCCTGGCCCTCGTTGCAGTGGCGGGCCGCGCCCTCTTCCTGCAGCACGTCAGCAATGACCAGTGGGCCAAGCGCGCCGAGGTGCGCTATGAAGACGTGCGAACCCTCAACGCACCCCGAGGCACGATCACCGACCGCCATGGCACTGCGCTGGCCGTCAGCATCTCCGAGACCCGGCTCGGCATTGTTCCCCGGCGACTGTCTCTGAAGTCGCCCAAGATCGACCAGCTCGCGACCCTACTCAACGAGAAGCCTGCCGACCTGCGCCGTCGCATCCAGGCCTCGAAGGGCTTCTTCTACGTGGCCGAGGGCCTCGATCCGGCCACGACCGATCGGCTGCGGGCGCTGCGCCTCGATGGCCTGGTCTTTGAAGAGGACTTCCGACGCCACTATCCCTATGGCGAGGCCTTTGCCCCCCTCTTGGGCCTCGTCAATCGGGAGGGTCAGGGCGCCGAAGGGGTCGAGCGCGCCTTCCAAAAACTGCTGGCCCCCACCCAGGGTCAGGAGCGCGTGCTGGTGGATCGCAATCGGCAGGCCTTTGGTCAGACGGTGCTGCGGCCCAGCCAGCCCGGCTCCGACCTGCGACTCTCGGTCGATGCCGCCCTGCAAGCCATGGCCTACGAGGCCGTGAACAAGGCGCGCCTGGAGCACAAGGCCAAGGGCGCTGCGGCGGTGGTGCTCGATGCGCAGACGGGCGAGGTGCTGGCCATGGCCTCGGCGCCCAGCCTGGATCCGAATCAGCGCTCCGGCATCCAGATCGACCGACTGCGCAACCGCGCCATCCTCGATGCCTTCGAGCCTGGGTCAACCCTCAAGCCCTTTGCAATTGCCACCGCCCTGGATGAGGGCGCGGCCAAGGTGCAGACGGTGATTCAGACGGCGCCGGGCCACCTCACCATCAATGGCCGAACCATCCGCGATGTTCATCCCGGCGGCGCGATGACGGTGGCCGAGGTCCTCACCAAATCCTCGAACGTGGGCACAGCCAAGCTTGCCCTCAAGGTGGGGGCCGAGCAGCTCCACGAGCGCTATGCCCGGGCGGGCCTGGGCGGCGGACGGCCAGTGCCGCTGCCGGGGGCCACCGGCGGCAGCCTGCGCAACTGGAAGGGCTGGCAAGACATCGACCAGGTGGTCATCTCGTATGGCTATGGCGTGTCCGTCTCCCTTGTGCAGCTGGCCTCGGCCTACACCGTCTTCACTGCCGAAGGACGCCGACTGCCCGCATCGCTGGAGCCACTGCCCGCAGCACCCGATGGCGCCCTCGTCTTTCGGCCGGAGACCGCCGCCACCATGCGGTCGATGCTCGCCTCGGCGGTGGGCCCTGGCGGCACGGGCGGCAAGGCCCAGGTCCCCGGCTTCGAGGTCGCGGGCAAGACCGGCACCGCGCACAAGGCCGAGCGTGGCACCTATGCCAAAGATCGCTACATCTCGTCGTTCGTGGGCTTTGTTCCAGCGACTGCTCCCCGCTATGTCATCGCCGTGATGGTCGATGAGCCCTCGGCCGGCCAGCACTACGGCGGGCAGGTGGCCGCACCCGTCTTCTCGGCGATTGCCGAGGGCAGCATGCGCCGCCTGCAGATGTCGCCCGATCCACAGCGCCAGGTTCTGCCCAGTTTTGCCGACGGCTCGGGCGGCGAGATTGTGCGTGTGGGAGCCCGTCGGTGAACGCCCGCAACACCAGCCCCAACGACCGCCTGCAGAACATCGAGGCCTCGGCCCGTGAGCTGCGGGGCCGCATGGCCCCGGGGGCTCTGCTTCTGTCCGACACCCGCAGCCTCACGGACGGCGATTGGCTGATCGCTCGACCCAGCGCCCGCACGCCCCTCACCACCCTGCTTGCCCTGGCGCAGGAGTCGCATGCCGCAGGGGTGGTCATCGATGCGCAGCATGCGGCCGAGGCCGAGGCCTGGCTCTCTCGGCCTCTGCCCCAGCGATTGCCCAACGCCGCCACACTGCTGCACAGCGTTGAAGATCTGCACGATCACTTGGGGTACTTCGCCGCAGCGTTCTACAACCATCCGAGCCAGGATCTCGCGGTGGTGGCGGTGACGGGCACCAACGGCAAGAGCAGCATTGCCCAGGCTCATGCCTCGGCCTGGCAGGCCCTGGGCGAAGCCTCGGCAACCATCGGCACCCTGGGCCCTCGGGTGTTCGGTGCCCAGCTCCCCGCAGACCACCGGCTGCTGCGCGGGTCGGGATTGAGCCTGACCACCCCCGATGCCGTGGCGCTCCAGGCTCTGATGCGCCTGCTGGTGGACCTGGGGGTGCGCCATCTTGCTCTCGAGGCCTCTTCCATTGGACTGGTGCAGGGCCGCCTGCAGGGCACATCGCTGCGCGCGGTGGCGCTCTCGAGCCTTGGCCACGACCATCTCGATTTCCACAAAACCCTCGAGGCCTACGACTCGGCCAAGGCCCTGCTCTTTGAAATGGCTCCGGGCGCCTGCATCGCGGCGGGCATTGGCGAGCGCGCCCAACGCTTCCGCGACATCGCCCACCGACGCGGCACGGCGCTGCTCGATTTCGCACTGCCTGCCACGGCAGATGCCCTGGATCTCGACTGGGCTGCACTCCCCCCAATGCTCGGCCAGGTCAACCGCGAGAATCGCCAAATCCTCGCGGGCCTGCTCTGGCTCGAAGGACTGCGGGGCGGGGCCCTGCAGAAGGCCGTGGCGGCTTATCGCCTCCCTGAGGGACGGTTTCAGGAAATCCCATCGAACCGATCGTCGGCGCCCCGGGTGTGGGTCGACTATGCCCACACGCCCGATGCACTGGCTGCCGTGTGTCAGGCCGGACGCGAGGCCATCGAGGCCACCCCGGGGGCACGGCTGATTCTCGTGTTTGGATGCGGCGGCGATCGCGATGCCGACAAGCGGCCCAAGATGGCAGCGCTGGCGACCGAACAGGCCGATGCCACCATCATCACCAGCGACAACCCCCGGTCCGAAGAGCCCGAGGCCATCGTGGCTCAAATGCTGGCCGGACTCGGGCCCCAGCACCGCCAGCCCATGGTCGTGCTGGATCGGGCACAGGCCATTCGGGCGGCCATCCGCATGGCCAGGCCCCAGGACCTGGTGGTGATTGCGGGCAAGGGCCACGAAAAGACCCAGAGTCTGCGCGACACCACGATCCCATTCTCCGATGCCACCGAGGCCCAACGCCATCTGGCTGCCTGGCTGCCACCCATCGCCCTGGGCGACGCCACCTTTGCCGAGATCAGCACCGACACCCGACGCATCGAGGCGGGTGCTCTGTTTGTGGCGCTGCGCGGTGACCGCCACGATGCCCACGACCACATCGCCGCCGCCATCAAGGCCGGGGCCCGTGGTCTGGTGGTGGAGATCTCGCGCGCCGAGGCCGTCGAGCGTCTGCGTGCCGGGGGCATCGCCGAGGCCGAGATTGGAAGCCTGGTGATCCACAGCGTTCCCAGCACTCTGGCCGAGCTCTGCGCCCTCGCCGGACGCTGGCGCCAGAAGTGGTCAGGGCAGATGGCGGTGGTCGTGGGCTCCAATGGCAAGACCACGACCAAAGAGATGCTCGCCCACATCGCCCGCACGGCGCTGGGCGATGCCCACGTCTGTGCAACCCAGGGCAATCTCAACAACCAGGTGGGCCTGCCCCTGTCTCTGCTGCAGCTCACCGCCGAGCATCAGATCGCGGTGATGGAGATTGGCATGAACCATCCCGGCGAGATCGCAGCACTCGCCCAGGCGGCAGCGCCCGAGGTGGTGGTGATGACCAACGCCCAGCGCGAGCACTTGGAGTTCATGCAGACCGTGGCGCAGTGCGCGCAGGAGAACGGCACGGCCCTCCTTGCCCTGCCCCCGCCCAGCCAGGGCCATGGCCTGGCTGTCCTGCCCCAAGACCCCGAGCATCTGCCCATCTGGCTCGGCCAGCTTGCCGGCCGCCCGCACCGCATCTTCTCGGTGGGGTCCTGCTCGGCCAGCCTGCCCACCACTGTCCAACTGCCCAACCTTCCCCAGCCCATTCGTCTGCGTGGACTCGGGCAGCACTTTGCGGAGAATGCCGCGGCAGCCGCACTGGCCGCCGAGGCCCTGGGCCTGCCCGCACTGGCCATCGCCGAGGCCCTCGAATCCTTTGAGCCCGTGGCGGGGCGTGGCCGCCTCCGGTGGACCGATGGCCTCACGCTGGTCGACGACACCTACAACGCCAACCCCGACTCAATGACGGCTGCCCTGCAGACCCTCCATGCGGTTCGCCGCCCAGCGGGCCAGGGCACGGCGGTGGCCGTGTTGGGCGATATGGGGGAGCTGGGCGACGCCTCGGACCGGGGACATGCCGAGGTGCTGGCCCAGGCTCTCGCCTTGAGGCTGGATCTGCTCGCGCTCGCCGGCGATGCCTTCGGCAAGGCCCTCGCTGCATCGCCCGCATCGTCGTCCGCATCATTGTCCGCATTGTCGTCCGCACCATCGTCTTCCACCACCGAAGTCATCTGGGCACCCTCGGCCGAGGCCCTCGCGCCGCGCCTCGCCCAGTCGCTTCAGCACCTGCGCAGCCAGGGCCCCATGCTCATCTGGCTCAAGGGGTCTCGCTTTATGCGGATGGAAGGTCTGATTCCCACGGCCATGGCCGCCCACCCATCCGAGCGCGTCGCGCGCGAGTCACACAACACCCAGTCCCCAAGCCATGCTTCTTGAACTCTTCGACGCCCTCGCTGCCACCTACAGCTTCTTTGGGGTCTTCTCCTACATCACGCTGCGGGCAGTGCTGGCCACCCTCACGGCGCTTGGCCTCGGGCTCTTTTTGGGGCCCTGGGTGATTCGTCGACTGACCGCGCTCAAGGTCGGGCAGGCCGTGCGCACCGATGGTCCACAGACCCACCTTGTCAAGCAGGGCACGCCCACCATGGGCGGAGCCCTCATTCTTCTGTCCATTGGCATCACCACGCTGCTCTGGACCGACCTCAGCAACCGATTTGTCTGGCCGGTGCTGATCGTGACCCTCGGCCTGGGGGTGGTGGGCTGGGTCGACGACTACAAAAAGGTCGTCTACAAAAATCCCAAGGGCCTGGCCAGCCGTTGGAAATACTTCTGGCAGTCGGTGATTGGCCTGGTCGCAGCGTTCTGGCTGGCCTTCTCCGTCTCCACCGGCAGCACCACTGAGACCCTGGCGATGATGTCGCGCTGGTGGGCCAATGGCCTGAGCATGGACCTGCCGGCCCAGGCCGATCTCATCGTGCCCTTCTTCAAGGGCGTGGCCTATCCGCTGGGCCTCTGGGGCTTCGTGCTGCTGTCGTACTTTGTGATTGTGGGCAGCAGCAATGCGGTGAACCTCACCGACGGCCTCGATGGGCTGGCGATCATGCCCACCGTGCTCGTTGCGGGAGCACTGGGTGTGTTTGCCTATGTGGCGGGCAACGCCATCTTTGCCAAGTACCTGCTGCTGCCGTTCATCCCCGGTGCGGGTGAGCTCACGATTTTCTGCGCTGCCCTCGTGGGTGCGGGCCTCGCCTTTCTCTGGTTCAACGCCTATCCCGCCCAGGTCTTCATGGGCGATGTGGGTGCGCTGGCCCTTGGGGGTGCGCTGGGGGCCGTGGCCATCGTGGTCCGCCAAGAGATCGTGCTCTTCATCATGGGCGGCATCTTCGTGGCCGAGACCCTCTCGGTGATGCTCCAAGTCAGTTATTTCAAGTACACCAAAAAGCGGTTTGGTGAGGGCCGGCGGGTCTTCAAGATGGCGCCCCTGCACCACCACTTTGAAGAGTCCGGATGGCGCGAGACCCAGGTTGTGGTGCGCTTCTGGATCATCACCATGATGCTGGTGCTCGCCGGCCTCGCCACCCTCAAGATCCGATAGGCCACGCGACCATGCAACCCTGGGACTGGCAGAACGATCCTCACTGGGCAGGCCGCAGCGCCCTGGTGCTGGGCGCGGGCGAATCGGGCCGCGCCTGCGCCCGGTGGCTGATGCTGCGGGGCCTTCGGGTCACCCTGGCCGACAGCCGCCCGATCCCGGAGGCCCTGCGCGCCGAGTTTCAGGCCCTGGCCGCCGAGGCAGCCACGACCGTCGCCTTTCAAGACAACCTGCCCGAACCCTTCTCGGCCGAGCTGTTGGTGGGCCATGACCTCTGGGTCCCATCGCCCGGATTGAGTCCCCATCGGGAGCGGGCCCACTCGATTGCGGCGCTGCGCGAGGTGTCTTGCGCCATGGCAGCCGAGCTCGACCTCTTCGACTGGGCCCTGGCCCAGCCACGACTGTCGTCGGAAAGCGAGGGCCTGCGCCCGCCCGTGGTGCTGGCCATCACCGGCACCAATGGCAAGACCACCACCGCCGCGCTCACCGCCCACCTCTTGGAATCGGCCGGATTGCGCGTGGGACTGGCCGGCAACATCAGTCCCGCCCTGCTCGATGCCCTGCGTCTGGCCGAGGAGTCCGGCACCTATCCCGATGCCTGGGTCCTCGAGCTCTCGTCGTTCCAGCTGGCCCACGCCCAGCGCTTTGCGCCCACGGCGGCCACCATCCTCAATCTCGAGGACGACCACCTCGACTGGCACCTCGACCGCGCCGACTACCTCGCGGCCAAGCTGCGCGTCTTTGGTCTGCCCAAGGCCCGACCCGAGGTGGTCAAGGCGGTTCACCTCGATGCGCAAAGCCACGGACTGGTCGAGGCGATCGATCGGCTGCCGGGCAAGTCGGTGGGCTACGGACTCCACTCTCCGAGTGCTCGATGGACGCGCCAGCACGAGGGCATCGACTGGCTGGTGCGCCAGACACCCCCCAGCAAGCACCTGCCCGATGGCGAGACCCTCAAGCTCATGCCGGCCGACGCACTGCGCATCCGCGGCAGCCACAACCAGGCCAATGCCCTGGCCGCCCTGGCGCTCGCCGAGTGCGTTCCCCAGGCAAGCCTCTCGGGGCAGCTTCATGGGCTGCGCAGCTTCCAGCCCCAGCCGCACCGCTGGGAGCTGGTGGTCGGCCACGACCACATCGACTTTGTGGACGACAGCAAGGGCACCAATGTGGCGGCCACGGTGGCCGGATTGCAGGGCATGCGGCATCCGCTCGCCCTGATCCTCGGCGGCGATGGCAAGGGACAGTCCTTCGATCCGTTGGTCAACCTGCTGGCCGAGCATCCCCAGTGCCTGGTGGCCTGCATCGGTCGGGACGGGCCGCACCTGGCCCAGGCGCTGCGCGCTGCCCGGGTGGATTGTGTGGAGTGCGACGGCCTCGAGAGTGCGGTGGAGGTCTGTGCCGACCGGGCCCAGGAATGGCGGGCCCAGGGCGCAGCCCGCGCCACAGTGCTGCTCTCGCCCGCCTGCGCCAGCCTCGACATGTTCCGCAACTATGTGCATCGCGCCGAGGTCTTCCGCGCTGCAGTGGCCGATCGGCTTCGCCATGAGGGGCAGGTGCTGTGAATCGCCACGCGCCCGATCCCATCCTCTGCCTCAGCCTGGGCTTTCTGCTGCTCGTTGGGGTTGTGATGGTCTATTCCGCAGGGCTTCCCCTGCCCAGCAGCAGCGGTAATCCCGGGGTGCTGGCCGTCATGCGGGGCCATCCTTTCCATCTCGCCCTGGGCCTGGTGGGTCTGGTCGTGATGCTCACCGTGCCCGTGGCTACCTGGCAGAGACTTTCGGCCCATGCCTTCGTTTTTGGTCTGGCCATGCTGGTGGTGGTGGCAATCATGAAGTGGGGCTGGGAAGAGCGGTTTGTGCGCGACGGCGCAGTGCGCGCCATTCCCCTGGGGTTCATCACCCTGCAGCCCGCCGAGCTCATGAAGTTTTTTGCCCTCCTCTTTGCAGCGGGCTATGTGGTTCGTCGGGCCGAACGCCTTCACGAGCACAACATCGGCAAGCTGCTGCTCACGGGTCTGGCTCCGGTTGCCGGCGCCATGGCCTGTGTGGTCTTTCTGCTCATGGCCCAGCCCGACCTGGGCTCCACCATCGTGATCACATCGTCGGTGGCGATCGTGCTCTTCTTGGGCGGCATGAACCTGCGCGTGGTGGTGCTGCTCTTCATTCTGATGGTGCTGTTCTTCATCGCCAGCATCTACCTCACCCCGTGGCGCCTCGAGCGGGTGAACTCCCTGTTTGCGCCCTGCGCGCCCGAGTTTGCTCAGGGGGCGGGATATCAGCTCTGCGGCGCCCTGATTGCGTTTGGTCACGGCGGCCTCTGGGGCTCGGGTCTGGGCACGGGCGTGGCCAAGCTGGGCCACCTGCCGCTGCCACATTCCGACTTCATCTTCGCGGTGATCGGCGAGGAGCTGGGCTTCTTTGGCGTGATGCTGGTGCTCACGGGCTACACCGCGCTGGTCTGGCGTGCCATGAGCATTGGGCGTCAGGCCATGGCCCAGGAGCAGCTCTTTGCGGGCCTCCTGGCCCAAGGCATTGGGGTCTGGATCGCCGTGCAGGCCTTCATCCACGCCGGCGCCAATGTGGGGATCGTTCCCACCAAGGGACTGACCCTGCCCTTCATCAGCCACGGCGGCAGCTCGATGATCTCGCTGCTGCTGGCCATGGGCGTTCTTATGCGCATTGAGATCGAGGCGCGCGCACCGCGCACCAGCCGACTGGGGCGGAGGGCCTTCGCATGATGGCCGGGCGCGAGGTGGATGTGCTGGTCGTGGCCGGTGGCACCGGGGGCCACATCTATCCGGCTGTGGCACTCGCCGAGGGCCTGCAGGCCCAGGGACTGCGGGTGCTCTGGATCGGCTCCACCCGGGGCCTGGAGCACGAGGTCTCGGCGCAGTCTGGCATCGCCCTGCAGGAGCTCGACTTCTCCGGCATTCGCGGCCGTGGACTTGGGGCCTACCTCGGCCTGCCCTGGCGCCTTGCCCGAGCGTTGGGTCGCTGCATGGGGGTCTTGGGTCTGCGTCGGCCCCGGCTCATCGTCTGTTTCGGTGGATACATCACGGTGCCGATGGGCATCGCTGCTGGCCTGCGTGGCATTCCCCTGTGGCTGCACGAACAAAACGCGGTGATGGGCTCGGCCAACCGACTGCTGCAACGCTGGGCCAGCAGGGTCTTCGTCGGATTTTCTGGAACGCGCCACGCCCGAGCCGATGCGCAGTCGGTCGGCATTCCCATCCGCCAGCCCCTGCTCGATCGGGTGGCCGCGGCCGAGGCCTCGACATCGTCTCCACCAGCCTCTTCGCCTGCCGATGCAGCCTCTCGGCCAACGCGGCTGCTGGTGGTGGGTGGCAGCCTTGGGGCGGTGGCCCTCAATCGGGCGGTGCCCGAGGCGATGGCGCTCCTGGGCGATGAGGCCCAGCATCTCAAGGTCTGGCATCAGACGGGACGCCAGCCCAACGCCGACACCGAGACCCTGGCGGCCTACCGTGGGACGCGGGTGGGCGTGGAGCGCGTTGCACCCTACATCGATTCGATGGGCGAGGCCTATGCCTGGGCAGACCTGGCGGTGGCCCGCGCCGGCGCAGCCACCGTTGCAGAACTCCAGGCCCTGCGCCTTCCCGCCATTTTGGTGCCCCTGCCCAATGCCATCGACAACCATCAGGTGGCCAATGCCCAGGCCCTGGTGGCCGATGGCCTTGGGGTCTGCGTGGAGCAGGGCGACGGCTTTGTGCCACGGCTGGCCGATGCGCTGCGCCAGATGGCCCTGCCGACCCATGGCTCGCAGCCCCGCGGCCCAGCCCAGCGGCAGAGCAAGGCCACCCAGACCATGGTTCGGGAGGTCCTCGCGGCCCTCGCCGCACCGTCCCCCACTCCCCGCCCCGAAGGCCGCTGGTCATGAAGCACAAAATCAATCGCATCCACTTCGTTGGCATCGGAGGCTCGGGCATGTCGGGCATCGCCGAGGTGCTGCTGAATCAGGGCTTTCAAGTGAGCGGGACCGACATTGCCGAGGGCAAGGCCACCCAGCGCCTGCGGGGCCTGGGGGCTGCCATCGCCATCGGCCACGACGCAGCCCATGTGGCGGGGGCCGATGTGGTGGTGACTTCGACCGCCGTGGCCAGCGACAACCCCGAGGTTCGCGCTGCCCGAGCCAACAAGATTCCGGTGGTCCCACGCGCTCTCATGCTGAGCGAGCTCATGCGCATGAAGCAGGGCGTGGCCATTGCGGGAACCCACGGCAAGACCACCACCACCAGCCTGGTGGCCAGCCTGCTGGCCGAAGGCGGCCTCGACCCCACCTTCGTGATCGGGGGCCTGCTCAACAGCGCGGGGGCCAATGCCAAGCTCGGCGCCGGCGATACCTTCGTGGCCGAGGCCGACGAATCCGACGGCTCCTTCCTCAACCTCATGCCCATGCTCGCGGTCATCACCAACATCGATGCCGACCACATGGAGACCTACGACCACGACATGGCCCGGCTCAAGCAGGCCTTCATTCGCTTCACCGAGCGCCTGCCTTTCTATGGCACTGCCGTGCTCTGCCTGGACGATGCCCATGTGCGCGAAATCCTGCCTCTGGTCTCGCGGCCCGTGCGCACCTACGGCGTGCATCCCGAGGCCGAGGTTCGTGCCACCAACATTGAGGCCTACGGCCTGCAGATGACCTTTGTGGCGCACCGTGCAGACCATGCGCCCCTGGCCCTGACCCTCAATCTGCCCGGCCACCACAATGTCTTGAATGCCCTGGCAGCGATTGCGATTGCCACAGAGCTGGGGGTTGGCGACGAGGCCATCGCGGCCGGGCTGACCAAATTCAAGGGTGTCGGGCGACGGCTGCAGCAGTGGGGCACCCGGCCGATCGCGGGCGGCGAGATCACGGTGGTCGACGACTATGGCCACCATCCGGTCGAAATTGCCGCCACCCTCTCGGCCGTGCGCGGGGCATTTCCTGGGCGTCGGCTGGTGCTGGCCTTCCAACCGCACCGCTACAGTCGGACGCGCGATCTCTTCGAAGACTTTGTGCGGGTCCTCTCGGCAAGTCCGGATCTGCTCGTGCTCACCGAGGTCTATCCCGCAGGCGAGGCCCCGATTGCCGCCGCCGACGGCAAGACCCTGGCCCGCTCCATCCGGCAGCTCGGAAAGCTGGACCCGGTCTTTGTGCAGCAGCCCACCGACGTGCTGGACCTGATCCCCACCGTGGCCCAGCCTGGCGATGTCTGGGTGGTGATGGGTGCGGGCTCCATCGGCGGCCTGCCCGCGCAGATCATGAAGGGGGCCTCGGCATGACGGTGGCAGTGCTCATGGGCGGACTCAGCGGTGAGCGCGACATCTCCCTCATGTCGGGAGCGGGCGTGCTCGCGGCCCTGCAGGCCCAGGGCGTGACGGCCATGGCCTGGGATCCCGCCGAGCGGCCCTTGGCCGCGATGCCCGATGCCGGCATCGAGCGGGTCTTCACCGTTCTGCACGGCAAATACGGAGAGGACGGCTGTGTTCAGGGCGCCCTCGAGCTCATGGCCATGCCTTACACCGGCAGTGGCGTCCTGGCCTCGGCCCTCTCGATGGACAAGGTGATGACCAAGCAGGTCTGGCAGTCCCTGGGGCTGCCCACACCAGCGTTTCGTGCCCTCGATCCACATGCGCTGGCAGCTCAGGCGGCCAAGTCCGGCGCTGCCATGGCACAGCTCGCCCAGGAGTTGGCGGTGCAGCTGGGCCTGCCCTACATCATCAAGCCCGCCCGCGAGGGCAGCTCGCTGGGCCTGGCGGTGATGCGCACGGCCGATGCTGATGCCCTGGCCAAGGCGTTGGCGCAGGCCACTCGGGGCAGCGATGCCGTGGTCGCCGAGGCCATGGTTCGGGGCCGCGAGTTCACGGTGGCGCTGTTGGGCGCCGAAGACCACCCGGCCCAACCCGAGGCCCTGCCGGTCATCGAGATCCGCGCCCCCCAAGGCGACTACGACTATCACAACAAGTATTTCTCCGACGACGTGGCCTACGACTGCCCAGCGGCGCTGCCGCCCCAGGTCACCGAAGAGATGCAGGCCATGGCCCGTGCGGCCTGGCATGCCGCAGGCTGCGAGGGCTGGGCAAGGGTCGACATTCTTTGGGATGGGGCGTCCACCCCGCAGATGCTGGAGATCAACACCGCACCGGGCATGACCAGCCACTCCCTGGTGCCGATGGCCGCACGCGCGGTGGGACTGAGCTACGAGCAGCTGGTGCTGCGCGTGCTGCGGGGTGCGCGCTGCAAGATGGAGCGTGCGGCATGATCGCGGGGCTCTGGAATCGTCCGGCGGTCATCCGCGCCCTGGCCATGGTGAGCGCGGCCGCCGGCGTGCTGGTGGTGCTTGTGGCATCGGCCATCTGGATCTCGGGCCATCCGCAGCTCCACGTGCGCGAGGTCGAGGTTCGGCCGATGAATGCCGCGTCGCCCAGCGAGGCTGCGGCCGCCATGCGCTTCGTTCGCGATGAGGACCTTCGCGCAGCCTTGGAGCCCCTGCAGAACGAGACCCTCCTCACGGCTGCCTTGCCCGAGTTGCGGGACCGCCTGGAGCGTCTGCACTGGGTTCGCCGCGCCGCCCTTCGGCGGGTCTGGCCCAACAGGGTGGTGGTGCTGCTGGAGACCCAGGCGCCGGCAGCGGCCTGGCGCGAGAATCAATTGCTCAATGCCCGAGGCGAGCCTTTCGATCCAGCGCCCTGGACCATCGCCGAGGTTGGTGCCCAGCTCGGCTGCGCCTTGCCGCGCTTGCGGGGCCCCGAGGAGTCTGCGCCGCTGGTGCTGCAGCAGGCCCGCCAGTGGCAGTCGCGCCTGGGCGAGGTGCCCCTGCTGCGGCTCGAGCTCAGCGACACCCGAAGCTGGCGCATGGATGTGGCCGTGGCGCAGAAGGCCCTCAGCCTTGACCTCGGACGCCAGGGGCTCAAGCCCGATGCCGACCAGCGGGTGATGCAGTCGCTCAAGACCATCGAATGGCTCGAGTCTCAGCTCGAGGCCAAGGGCCGCCGCCTGGTGGGCCTCGACCTTCGATATGCCCGAGGCTACGCCGTGCGCACCGCCTCGGCCGCCGACCCTGTGTCCACTTCCACCCCATCCCTTCCTCGTCAACCGAACAACCAACCCTCATGCCTCGAGACGCCGACCATCTGATTGCTGCGCTGGACATCGGTACCAGCAAAATTGTGGTCGTCATCGCGCAACTGCTCGATGACGGCACCTACGACATTGTCGGCATGGGACAGCACCCAACGGCGGGACTGCGCAAGGGGGTGGTGGTCGACATCGAGGCCACCGTTGCGTCGATCTCCAAGGCGCTGGAAGAGGCCGAGCTGATGGCCGACTGCCAGCTCAAGGACGTGGTGGTGGGCATTGCCGGCAGCCACATCCGCAGCTTCAACTCCACCGGCATGGTGGCGATCCGCGAGCGGGAGGTGACCCAGGCCGACATCGACCGCGTGATCGAGACCGCGCAGGCCATCACCATCCCGGCCGATCAGCAGATTCTGCATGTGCTGCCCCAGGAGTTCATGATCGACGGCCAGGAGGATGTGCGCCAGCCGCTGGGTATGTCGGGTGTGCGTCTCGAGGCCCGGGTGCACATCGTGACGGGATCGGTGAGCGCCGCGCAGAACATCATCAAGTGCGTACGCCGCTGCGGCCTGGATGTGCTTCAGCTGGTGCTGCAGCCCCTGGCCTCGAGCCACGTGGTGCTCACGCCCGACGAAAAGGAGCTGGGGGTGGCCCTGGTCGACATCGGTGGAGGCACCACCGACGTGGCGATCTTCAGTGCCGGGGCCATCCAGCACACCGCCATCCTGCCCATCGCGGGCGACCAGATCACCAACGACATTGCAATGGCCCTGCGCACGCCGACCCGCGAGGCCGAGGACATCAAGTGCCGGCATGGTGTGGCCAAGCAGCTCTTGGCCAGCCCAACAGCAAGCTTCGACGTCCCAGGGCTCGGCGACCGGCCACCTCGGCTGCTCTCGCACCAGAACCTCGCCGCAGTGATCGAGCCCCGTGTGGAGGAGCTGCTGGCCCTGGTGGCCAATGTGATCGCCGACAGCGGCTTTGAGCAGCGGCTCTCCAGCGGGGTGGTGATGACTGGCGGCAGCGCCATGCTGCCCGGCCTGACCGAGCTGGGCGAGGACATTTTTCTGAAGCAGGTGCGTGTGGCCAGCCCCCAATACCGGGGGTCTCTGGCCGAAGTCATGAATTCACCCCGGTACGCCACGGTGCTGGGGCTGTTGGAGGAGGCCAAGGCGCTATGGGGCAGCCAGCAGTCGTCCAAGCCTGCTTCGAACTTCTCGCTGCAAGAGACGGTGCAGCGGATGAAGTCGTGGTTCAGCAGCAATTTTTAGTTGTCTCACTTTTAGGCAGAAAAGGAGTCGGATATGAATTTTCAAAAGTTGGAGACCGAAACCGTCGGCACCGTCATTAAGGTGGTCGGCGTGGGGGGTGCGGGCGGCAATGCCGTGGCGCACATGATTGCCAAGGGCGTCAAGGGCGTGGAGTTCATCTGCGCCAACACCGACGCCCAGGCGCTGCGCAAATCGCAGGCACACACCGTGATTCAGCTGGGCAGCACGGGGCTCGGCGCGGGTGCCAATCCCGACGTCGGCCGCTCGTCGGCCGAGGCCGAGCGCGCGCGCATTGCCGAGGCCCTGCGCGGTGCCCACATGGTGTTCATCACGGCCGGCATGGGCGGTGGCACGGGCACTGGTGCGGCTCCCATCGTGGCCGAGGTGGCCAAGGAGCTCGGGGCCCTCACGGTGGCCGTGGTCACCAAGCCCTTTGTTTTTGAGGGCAGCCGTCGCCTGAAGGCCGCCGAGGCGGGCATCGCCCAGCTCCAGGCGAGCGTGGATTCCCTGGTCGTGGTTCTGAATGAGAAGCTCGAGGAGCAGCTCGGCGAGGACGTGACCATGGTGCAGGCCTTTGCCGCCGCCGACGATGTGCTCAACAACGCTGTGGCCGGCATCGCCGAGATCATCAACGTCGAGGGCCTGGTCAACGTGGACTTTGAGGACGTTCGGACGGTGATGCGCGAGCAGGGCAAGGCCATGATGGGCACTGCCAGTGCCACCGGCCCCGACCGTGCCCGCATTGCGGCCGAGCAGGCGGTGCGCTCACCCCTGCTCGAGGGCGTCGACCTCACCGGCGCGCGGGGTGTTCTGGTGAACATCACTGCAGGCCACGACCTCAAAATGCGCGAGACGCGGGTGGCGGTCGACACGGTGCGCACCTTCGCATCGGAAGAGGCCATCATCATCATGGGCGCGGTCTACGACGAGAGCCTGGGCGACGAGATGCGGGTGACGGTGGTGGCCACAGGCCTCGGCCAGGCGCGAGCCAAGCCCAAGCTGGTGCCCGAGATGGTCAGCACTCCCATCGCACAGCCGGTGGCGGCCATGCGCACGGGCACCTACGACGCAGTCGCTTCCGGCAGCGAGGCCCCCGAGGTATGGCAGACGCCCGTGCGCAGCGAGGCGGCCGCCAAGGTGGCAGCGCTGCAGGAAAGTGGCTTTGATCCCATCGACATTCCTGCCTTCCTCCGCAAGCAGGCCGACTGAACCCCCAACCTGCTGGCGGGAGGTCTCCCCCAGGCGATTGGGCTCTGTCAGAATAGGTCCTCGTCTCAGGGCCCTGACCGTGTCGTGCCGCTCGGCATCCGCCGAAGCCAAGAACGCAAGGGGCGCTGCCTCGCCCCTTGCAACCTTGGAGTCTCCATGACCATTCAAATCGGCCAGACCATCCCCGACGTCACCCTCTTTGAGTTCATCGAAGAAGAGACCCCGGGCTGCGCCATCGGGCCCAACGCCCTCCAGTCCCTTCAGGCCGCCCGCGGCAAGCGGGTCGTGATTTTTGGCCTGCCCGGTGCCTTCACCCCCACCTGCAGTGCCCAGCACGTTCCCGGCTATGTCGAGCACCACGCCGCGCTGCGGTCCAAGGGCATCGACGAGGTCTGGTGTGTCTCTGTGAACGACGCCTTCGTGATGGGTGCCTGGGGCCGCGGCATGGCGACCGCCGGAAAGGTCCGCATGCTGGGCGACGGCAATGCCGAATTCTCCAAGGCCGTTGGCCTGACCCTCGACCTCACCGGCCGCGGCATGGGTATTCGCTCTGCCCGCTATGCGATGGTGGTCAAGGATGGCGTGGTCGAGCACCTCGCCGTCGAGGCCCCCGGCAAGTTCGAGGTCTCGGGCGTACAGCCCGTTCTCGCCGCCCTCTGATGCTGCGCCAGCGAACCCTCGCCCAGCCCATCCAGGCCGAGGGCATTGGCCTGCACAGTGGTCAGCGGGTTCGGCTGGGCTTGAAACCGGCCGAGATCAACACCGGCATCGTGTTTGTCCGCACCGACCTGCCCGAACCCAATGAGGTCTCGTCCCGCCCCACCTCGGTGGGCGACACCCAGATGGCCTCCACCGTCTCGGACGGGCGGGTCAAGGTGGCCACGGTCGAGCACCTGATGTCGGCGCTGTCTGGGCTTGGCATCGACAACTGTCGCGTGGAAGTCGACGCCAGCGAGATTCCCATCATGGATGGCAGCGCGGCGAGCTTTGTCTATCTGGTGCGCAGTGCGGGGGTCATCGACCAAGAGGCCCCCAAGCGTTTCATCGAGGTGCTGCGCCCCGTCGAGGTCCGGCAGGACGACAAATGGGCGCGGCTGGATCCGTTTCCAGGCATGCGACTCTCGTTCACGATTGAGTTCGACCATCCGGCAGTCACCGCCACCGGCCAGCAGGTCACGGTCGATCTGGGCGAGAGCTCCTTTGTGGATCAGATTGCCCGGGCCCGAACCTTCGGATTTGCCCGCGACGTCGATTACCTGCGCAGCCGGGGCCTGGCCCTGGGCGGTGCGCTCGACAATGCCATCGTCCTCGATGAGCATCGGGTGCTGAATGATGGCGGGCTGCGACGCCCCGATGAGTTCGCCATGCACAAGGCCCTCGATGCGATTGGCGATCTGTACCTGCTGGGCCAGCCCCTGATGGCCGCGTATTCGGCCTACAAGTCGGGCCATGCACTCAACAATCTGCTGCTGCGGGCCCTGCTCGATTCGCCCGACGCATTCCGCGAGCGGACCTTCGCCTCGCTCTCGGAGGCCCCCCAGGCCTGGACGAGGCAGTGGGCCTGGGCCTAGGCCACTCAGCCCACCGGGTCGCCCACAGGGCCGCCTTCTAGGTCGCTCCCCAACTGCTCCCTAAGTCGCCCGCCGCTGCCGCAGGGCGCGGATCGCCTCCTCGATGGTCCCCGAGCGTGCTGGCCGCGCGGCCATGGCTGGGCCCACGGGTGTGGATCGGCCATCTCCCGAGCCCGAGGCCGCCAGCACTCGAACCTTCACGGTCTGAATTCCGGCCCCCAGTCCCTGGGCGAGTCGCAGGAGATCCGCCTCGCAGAGCTTGAGCCGGCTCGCTGCCGGGGCATGCACCGCCCAGATCACCAGCTCGGAGCCCCGAACGCCCCGCACGGGACTGCCTCGCGTGACGCCCGAAATGAGCGGCTGAAGCCCCGTCCAGCTGCTGCTGGCGAGGGCCCCGCGAAAGCGACGAGTGAGCGCCAACTGCTCCTGCAGCTCCGCGGCAACGCCCTCGGCCATGGGGCCAGTCAGCCGGGCGCGCGGGGCGGCCAGCAGGTCATCCAGACCAAGGCGGGGGGCAGGGGACTTCATGGGCGCATGCTACTCTCAGCGGCTATGTTGAATCGACTTCTTTCGGCGGTCTTCGGTAGCCGCAACGAACGCCTGCTCAAACGCTACCGGGAACGGGTTGCCCAGATCAATGCCCTGGAAGCCGATCTCGGCGGACTCAGCGATGCAGCCCTGAGGGCCAAGACCCAGGAGCTCAAGGCATCCTTGGCTGCCGGCAAGACTCTCGACCAGCTCCTCCCCGAGGCCTTTGCGGTCTGCCGCGAGGCGAGCCGCCGGGTTCTGGGCATGCGGCATTTCGATGTTCAGCTGATCGGCGCCATGGTGCTGCACGAGGGAAAGATCTCGGAGATGCGCACGGGCGAGGGCAAGACCCTCATGGCCACCCTGGCCGCCTACCTCAATGCCCTGGCCGGCCGTGGCGTGCATGTGGTGACGGTCAATGACTATCTCGCCCGCCGCGATGCCGCCCAGATGGGCGTGCTGTTTGGCTTTCTGGGCCTGTCGACCGGCGTGGTGGTGCCCGGCCAGGACCCCGAGGAAAAGCGCAGTGCCTACGCGGCCGACATCACCTACGGCACCAACAACGAGTTTGGCTTCGACTATCTGCGCGACAACATGGTGGGCGCCAAAGAGCAGCGCGTGCAGCGCGATCTCTATTTCGGCATCGTCGACGAGGTCGACTCCATCCTGATCGACGAGGCGCGAACCCCGCTCATCATCTCGGGCGTTGCCGACGACAGCACCGAACTCTATGTCGCGGTCAACGACATTCCTCGGCAGCTCCAGCGCCAGGCCACCGAGGAGGCCGAGGGCGATTACTTCGTCGATGAGAAGGGCCGGCAGGTCCACCTTTCGGATGCGGGATTTGAAAAGTGCGAAGCCCTGTTGGCTGAGCGGGGACTGCTTGCCGAGGGCGAAAGCCTCTACAGCAGCAGCAAGGTCTTGCTGCTGCACCACCTGATGGCGGCCCTGCGCGCCCACTCCCTCTACTTCAAGGACACGCACTACGTCGTGCAGCAGGGCAAGGTCATCATCGTCGACGACTTCACCGGCCGTCTGATGTCTGGCCGCCGCTGGGGCGAGGGTCTGCACCAGGCGGTCGAGGCCAAAGAAGGCGTGGGCATCGAGCCCGAGAGCCAGACGCTTGCCAGCATCACCTTCCAGAATTACTTCCGCATGTACGAGAAGCTCTCGGGCATGACGGGAACGGCCGACACCGAGGCCTTCGAATTCCAGCAGATCTATGGCCTGGAAACCGTGATCATCCCGACCCACCGGCCGATGATCCGCATCGACCGCCAGGACCAGATCTTCCGCACCAGCGAAGAGAAGTACGAGGCCATTCTCGCCGACATCCTGGAATGCCATGGCCGCCAGCAGCCCGTGCTGGTGGGCACCACCTCCATCGAGAACTCTGAACTTCTTTCCGGCTACCTCACAAAGAAAAAGGTTGCCCACCAGGTCCTCAATGCCAAGCAGCACGAGAAAGAGGCAGAGATCGTCGCTCAGGCGGGGCGACCGGGCGTGGTCACCATCGCCACCAACATGGCGGGCCGCGGAACCGACATCGTTCTGGGCGGCAGCATTGCTCGCGAGTTGGCTGAGGTTGATCGCGCCGAGGGCCTCTCCGATGCCCAAAAGGCGGCTCAGAAAGACGCCGTGAAGGCGCAGTGGCAGCCCCTGCACGAGCAGGTCGTGGCTGCGGGCGGTCTGCACATCATTGGCACCGAGCGCCACGAGTCCCGCCGCATCGACAATCAGCTGCGTGGCCGATCGGGCCGTCAGGGCGACCCAGGCTCTTCGCGGTTCTATCTGTCGATGGAAGATTCGCTCATGCGCATCTTCGCGGGCGATCGGATGCGCGCCATCATGGACCGCCTGGGGGTTCCGCGCGGCGAGGCCATTGAGTCGGGCATGGTCACTCGGTCCATCGAGAATGCGCAGCGCAAGGTCGAGAATCGCAACTTCGACATCCGCAAGCAGCTCTTGGATTACGACAACGTGGCCAATGACCAGCGCCGTGTGGTCTATCGCCAGCGCAACGAGATTCTCGAGATCGCCTCTCCCATGGAGATGGTGCTGGGCCTGATCGAGGGTGCCGTCGAAGCGATGGCCCTGGTGCATGTGCCCGAGGAGAGCATCGACGAGCAGTGGGATTTGCCGGGCCTGCAGGATGCGCTGCGCGAGACCTTCGGTCTGGAACTCGATGTGGTGGCCGAGGCACAAAAGGAGCTCGACTCCGAAGAGCTGCGTGCCTGGGTCGTGGCGCAGGCCGTGCAGGCCTACCAGGCCAAGCGAGCGCTGGCCAGCGCCGAGGCCTTCGATCAGTTCGAACGATCCATCCTGCTGCAGAATCTCGATGCTGCATGGCGCGAGCACCTCGCCGCCCTCGACCATCTTCGCCAGGGCATTCACCTGCGGGGCTATGCCCAGAAGGATCCCAAGCAGGAATACAAGCGCGAGTCATTCAACCTCTTCGAGCGCCTGCTCTCGCGGGTGCGCGACGATGTGGCTGGCCTTCTCATGCGGGTTCGTGTGCAGCAGGAAGAGGCTCCCCCGCCGCCCCCACCCGTGGGTCTTCCGCGCGAGCTGCAGTATGTTCATGCCGACCCCGATGCGTCGGCAGCCCTGGCCGATGGGTCGGAGGCTGCAACGGGCGCAGCCCCGACGGCTGAGGACGGGAGCCACGAGCCCATCCGCCGGGCGATGCCCAAGGTCGGGCGCAACGATCCCTGCCCCTGTGGCTCGGGCAAGAAGTACAAGCAGTGCCACGGCCAGTTGACTTAGACCCCGCCACTGGAGCCCGCCCCGATGCCCGTTCAGCTTCCCATCCCGCAGCGCGCCGACCTGCTTCCCGTGGCCGGTGTTCGCCTAGGCCATGCCGAGGCTGGAATTCGCAAGGCGGGCCGCAAAGACATGTTGGTGGTCGCCCTCGATGAGGGCAGCAGCGTCGCGGGTGTCTTCACCCAGAATGGGTTTGCCGCGGCCCCGGTCCAGGTCTGCCGCGCCCACCTTCAGTCGCAGCAGCAGGCCCCTGGCTCCACCGCCTTGGGCATTCGCGCCCTGGTGATCAATACGGGCTGTGCCAATGCCGGCACGGGGGCACTGGGCCTGGCCAATGCGCAGGCCACCTGCGCCGCCACCGCCCAAGCCCTTCACATCCAGCCCCATCAGGTGCTGCCGTTTTCCACCGGCGTCATCCTCGAGCACCTGCCCATGGATCGCCTGCTCGCGGGGGTCGGCAGCGCTGCCGCAGCGCTGGGCAGCTCCGACTGGCTCGATGCGGCCGAGTCGATCATGACGACCGACACCCAGCCCAAGGCCATGTCTCGCCGTTTGTTGATCTCGGGCAGGCCCATCACCATCTCGGGCATCTCCAAGGGCGCTGGGATGATCAAGCCCAATATGGCCACCATGCTCGGCTTTGTGGCCACCGACCTGCGCATCGCTGCGGCCGACCTGCAGGCCCTCTGCACCGAGGCGGCCGACGTGTCCTTCAATGCCGTCACGGTGGATGGCGACACCTCGACCAACGACTCCTTTGTGATGATCGCCACCGGCGCCAGCGGAATCGCCTTGGCTCCGGGCGATGCCCAGTGGGGCGAATTCCGAGCAGCGATGATCGAGGTCTGCCAGCGCCTGGCCCAGGCCATCGTGCGCGACGGCGAGGGCGCCACCAAGTTCATCACCCTCGACATCGAGGGCGCGACCAGTACCGAGGAGGCCAAGCGGTTGGGCTATGCCATCGCGCACTCGCCCCTGGTGAAGACCGCCATGTTTGCCTCCGACCCCAACCTGGGGCGCATCCTGGCTGCCATCGGCAACGCGGGCCTGCAGGGCTTTTCGGCCGAGGCCGTGCGGGTCTGGCTGGGCGGCACCCTGGTGGCCGAGCAGGGTGGGCGTGCCGCCGCCTACACCGAGGCCCAGGGACAAGCGGCCATGGCGCCGGCCGAAATCACCATCCGGGTTGATCTGGGCCGGGGCGAGGTCTCCGCTCGACTCTGGACCTGCGACTTCTCGCACGACTACGTCACCATCAACGCCGATTACCGGTCGTAGGGCTGCGGGCGTGTCCCCCGACCCCAGCGCATCGACATCCACACCCGCGCGGGATCCCGCACCTCGGGTGGATGTGGCTGCCGGACTGGTCTGGCAGACCCATGGTGCCGATGGGCACAGACTCGCCCGGCCTCGGCTGCTTCTCGCATCACGCCCATTGCCCAAGGTCTACGCAGGCTGGTGGGAGCTGCCGGGTGGAAAGTTTGAGCCTGGCGAGTCGGCTGCGCAGGCGTTGGCCCGCGAGCTCCACGAGGAACTGGGCCTGATTGGCCTCACCATTCGAAGCCGCACCGTGCTCGAGTTCGACTACGACCACGCCCGGGTCCGCCTGCATTTCTGCGACGCGGTCTCGGCCCTGGGGTCTGCGCTGATTCCCCGTGCCCAAGAGGGCCAGCAGTGGGTCTGGGTCGATGCGGCCATCGCGGCCATTCCGAGCCCGCTGCTACCCGCGACCCGCCCCCTCATCGAGCGCTTTCGCGCGGGGGAGTGGCAGCCTTGGGGCTGCGCACCGGGCTAGAAGTCGCAGAGGGTGAGCGAGAAGGGCAGGTCGTCGGTGACTGCGGTGTAGTTGAGGTTGTTCGCCAGAAGGCGAAAGCGCACCGCCACCAGGTATTTGTTGGCGCTGACCTCGCAGCCGAGCTCGCGGGGGTCGGTGATCTCCACCCGAATCAGGCGCACCGATCGGCCCTGCGGGGAGGCCTCGTAGCCACCACCCACCGCCACCACCGAGGTCGGCTCGGCGCTGTCGCGCAGAAAGCCCAGGGCCAGCCCCACCGAGTCGAGAAACCCCTGCCAGGGCGCAATCCACGAGTGCAGCATGTCGGCGCGCTGTTCGTCGGGCCGCGACAGCCAGAGTTGATAGGCGGTGTGGTCAAAGGCGCAGAGCCCGCCGGGCACACCGGCGCGGCTGCGCAGCATGGCCAGGAATTCGTGCTCGGGAATGTGGGGGCCCAGCCGCATGGGCGTCGAATCGGCGTGGGCGATGTGCCTCTCGAGCTCATCCAGGCTGTCCTTCAGTCGGGCGGCGTTGATGGCCGGGTTGTTGGCGAAGGCCTGCATGCGCGCCCGCTGGCGCTCGAGCTCCTGCAGCAGTTCCGTTTTCACATCGCTGCGGCTGCCCAGAAGGTCGAGGAATTCAAAAAAGGCGACGAGCGTGGCCTCGTGCGAGGGCCGCCCGGAGAGGGCCGAAAGCGATCGAAGTCGGCGCCCCAGACACTCAATCCGAAGAAGCATTCGCACCCGCTCATTGCAGGGGAACTCAAAGGTGCGGCCGGGGGAGGCCGACGCGGGCGCTGGGCTCAGGCTCATGGGTGCCGATTATGACTCCGGCCGGTGGCAATTAACCGTGGCCACGAAGACTTTTGCTCAATGCCGCGTGGCGCAGCGCCACAGCCTGCTCGAGATCCTGCGGGGTGCCGTCGTTGCTCAACAGCCAGTCGGCCGCCGCACGCCGCTGCGCGCGGGAGACCTGCCGCTGGAGGATCCCGCGCAGGACCTCGGGGGTCATGCCCCGATCGGCTTCCCGCGCCATCACCCGCTGCCACTGCAGCGACTCCTCGAGGTCCAGGGCGCCGACGCTGGCAATGCCGGGGGGGCGCTCGAACCCTCGCGTCTCAAACCACAGGGGTACCACATACAACACGTATGGGTGGGCATAGGCCGATCCGTCGGCCCGACTCGGCGGCGATGAGAGCCGCAGATCGGCGAGCTCTGCCACCTTGGGGTGCACGATCGATTCCAGAACCTCGCGGGCGGTGGGGTCGCGAAAGATCAGGTCGCGCATGGCCTGCCGCTGCAGGGCGCCACGGCCATCGGCCATCTGCGGTCCCCAGCGCGCAACGATGGCGGGCATGGCATCGCCTCCCGGTCCGGTGAGCTCGTGGCTGAGGTCGTCGGCATCCACGCTCCAGATCCCGAGGCGGGCGAAGGCGTCGCGCGCGCTGCTTTTGCCCGAGCCGATTCCCCCGGTGAGCACGACGCGCGCTGGCCGCGGCGGGTTCAGAGCCATCGATCCATCCAGTGTGGCCAGAGCAGGTGCAAAAGGCCCGCCGCGATCAGGGCAGGGCCCAGGGGCAGGGGGGTGGTGCGCCCCCAGCCACGCAGCAGCATCCCCCCGACGACCACCGGCAGCATCAACACGGCGGCCACCAGCAGGGAGGCCACCGAGAGTATCGGGCCGACCCAGAGCACCAGGGCGCCGAGCAACGCGAGGTCGCCACTGCCGAGCCCCAGGCGTGCCAGCCGGCTCTCGGGCAACAGCCAGAGCCAGATCCGCGGCAGGGCGCCGATGGCCAGAGCAAAGGCCAGCCAATCCCAGGGGAAGGGCCGCTGCGAGAGTGCGAGGGCGGTGGTGCCTGCAATGGCCAGGGCCAGGGTGAGGCCGTCGGGCAGAAGGTGGTGGCGCAGATCGATCTGTGCCAGGGCTACACCCAGCCCCAGATACACGGCCACCACGGGCCATGGCACCTCGGATGCTGGCAAGGCCAGAGAGATTGCGGCCGCACCGAGGCCAGCGAGCCCTGCGGAGGCAACGGCAGAGCCTAGAGCCAGTGAAGATGCCAGCGAAGGTGCCGGCGAAGTGGTCAGTGAAGGGGCTGGCGAGGGAGAGGGATCGTCGGCGAGCCAGTAACGCGCCTCCCAAAGGCCCACCCGCAAGGCGACCCCAGCGACCAGCGCAGCCAGGCCAGCGGACAGGAGGATCGAGCTCACGGGCATGTTCGGGGGGCAACGTGCCGATCAAGGCACCAGATGGTCGGGGTGAGAGGATTCGAACCTCCGACTCCTGCGTCCCGAACGCAGTACTCTACCAGGCTGAGCTACACCCCGACCGACACCAACAGTGCTGGGCTTATTGATTTCGGGAAAGCACCAGCGACGCCAAGTCTAACAGGGAAGCCCTGACCGAGCCCTCAGCGGTGGATGCCAGGGCCTGTTGGGCGAGGGCCACCTCGCGCTCGGCCGCAAGCCGTGTCCGGGCCAGCGCATCCGATTGTCGAATGGTCTCGAGCACCCGCGACAGAGGCACCGACTCGGGCTCGGCGATGGCCTGGCGGATCATTGCCCGGTCGGCCGTGTTGGCGGCCTGCATGGCGTAGAGCAGTGGCAGGGTGGGCTTGCCCTCGCGCAGGTCGTCGCCCACATTCTTGCCCATGGCTGCCGCATCGCCCTCGTAGTCGAGCAGGTCGTCGGTGATTTGGAATGCTGTGCCCAGGTGTCGGCCGTAGGCGGCATAGGCCTCGCAGGTGGCCGGGGGAAGGTTGCGCACCACCGCGGGCAGAGCGCAGGCAGCCTCAAAGAGCTTGGCCGTTTTGAACCGAATCACTTCAAGGTATCGCTCCTCGGTGACATCCGGGTCTCCACAGTTGACGAGCTGCAGCACCTCGCCTTCGGCAATCACATTGGTCGCCTCGGCCAGGGTCTGCATCACCGGCATGCTGCCGATGTCGACCATCACCTGAAATGCCCGCGAATAGAGGAAATCGCCCACCAGAACGCTGGCGGCATTGCCAAAGATCGCATTGGCCGTCTCGCGATTGCGGCGCAGGCCCGACTCGTCGACCACATCGTCGTGCAGCAGCGTGGCGGTGTGGATGAACTCGACCACGGTTGCCAGCCGAATCGCCTCGGGATGTCCCTGGGCCGCACCCTCGGCCTGCCGAATGGCCTCATCGACCATCAGCACCAGCCGTGGCCGCAGGCGCTTGCCGCCGCTGTGGATGATGTAGTTGGCCACCTGCTCCACCAGAGCGACCTTGCTGCGCAGGGTCTCCTGGATGCAGCGGTCGACGGCGGCCATGCCCCGGGCCAGGGCGTCGTCCAGTGCAGACGCCGCCACGGCGGGAGTTGAAGTGCTCGCCGGAGGGCTCTGGAGGATGCGGGTGGGTGCGCTCACGCCCGCCATGCTATCTCACCTCATTGGCGCCAGCCTGGACAATTGGGCTTGGCCCCGTATAATGCGGGGCTTGCCTGAAACCGGGTCTGAAAGCGCTGGCCGCCATGGCCGAGCCACCCCTTGTCGGCGAATGCAAAGGAAAATCCATGTACGCAGTGATCAAAACTGGCGGAAAGCAGTATCGCGTCTCCGCTGGCATGACCCTCCGGGTCGAGACCCTGGCCGCCGAGCCGGGCCAAGAAGTGGTTCTGTCGGAAGTTCTCGCTCTGGGCGAGGGCGATTCGCTCCAGCTGGGCACCCCAATCCTCACCGGCGCCAGCGTGAAGGCCACCGTGAAGGCCCATGGCCGCGGCGATAAGGTTCGCATTTTCAAGCACCGCCGCCGCAAGCACTACGCCAAAACCCAAGGCCATCGCCAAAACTACACCGAGATCGAGATCACCTCGCTCGTGCGTCCCGACGGCAGCGCTGCTTAAGCGCTGAGTCCCAGACAGAACCCTATTAGGAGTCTTCCAACATGGCACAGAAAAAAGGCGGCGGCTCTACGCGCAACGGTCGTGATTCCGAATCCAAACGCCTGGGCGTCAAGCGCTTCGGCGGAGAGAAGATCTCGGCCGGCAGCATCATCATTCGCCAGCGCGGCACCACCTTCCATCCCGGTGAAAACGTGGGCATGGGCAAAGACCACACCCTCTTCGCCCTGGTCGATGGCCAGGTTCAGTTCTCTGTGCGCGGCGCCCTCAAGCGCTCCACGGTGAGCATCGTCGAAGGCGAGTAAGCGTCTGCCCCGGGCGCGTCCTGGGGCCTGGTTTTTGTGGCAGAGATCCGATGAAGTTCATTGACGAAGCCACCATCGAAGTCCACGCCGGCAAAGGCGGCAACGGCGTTGCCGCTTTTCGACGCGAGAAATTCATCCCCAAGGGTGGCCCCAGTGGCGGCGATGGCGGCCGCGGCGGGTCCATCTGGGCGGTCGCCGACCGCAACATCAACACCCTCATCGACTACCGCTATGCCCGCATCCACAAGGCGCGCAATGGCGAGCAGGGCCAGGGCTCCGATCGCTACGGCGCGGGCGCCGAAGACATTGTTCTGCGCATGCCGGTGGGCACCCTCATTCACGACGCGGAGACCGACGAACTCATTGCCGACCTGCGCCAAGACGGCGAGCGCCTGCTGCTCGCCAAAGGCGGTGATGGCGGCATGGGCAACCTCCACTTCAAGTCGAGCACCAACCGCGCCCCCAGGCAGAGCACCCCCGGCTGGCCGGGCGAGTCGCGCAAGCTTCGGCTGGAACTCAAGGTGCTGGCCGATGTGGGCCTGCTCGGCATGCCCAACGCCGGCAAGTCCACCCTGGTTGCTGCGGTCTCGAATGCCCGCCCCAAAATCGCCGACTACCCCTTCACCACACTGAATCCTCAGTTGGGGGTGGTGCGCACCGGCGAGGCCCGCAGCTTCGTGATTGCCGACATCCCGGGGCTCATCGAAGGCGCGGCAGAGGGCGCGGGCCTGGGGCATCAGTTTCTTCGGCACATCCAGCGCACCCGACTGCTGCTGCATCTCGTGGACTTCGCCCCCCTGGCCCACCCCGACATCGACTCCGAGCCCAAGCTCGGCAAGGCCCTGGCCACCGAGGTCAAGACCATTGCCAAGGAGCTCTCGGCCTTCGATCCTGGCCTCATGGACAAAGAGCGTTGGCTGATCCTCAACAAGGCCGACCTACTTCCAGCCGAGGTCCGTGAGGCCCGGTGGAAGGCCATGAACAAGCACCTGCGTTGGACTGGGCCGGTCTACACCCTGTCGGCGCTCACGCGCGAGGGACTCGATCCCCTGGTCTACGCCATCCAAGACTGGCTGGACGAGCAGGCCCGTGCCGAGCAAGAGCGCGAGCTGGGGCCGGCGGTGCCCGACCCGCGCTTCATCGACGTTCCAAACCCCGAAGCACCATGAGCTCGATCCGCCGACTCTCTGCGGGGGGCCAGAGCCTGAGGACCCAGGCGGTGGCCGGTGGCCGGTGGGTGATCAAGCTGGGCTCGAGCCTGGTCACCCAAGACGGCAAGGGCATTGACCCGGCCGCCATCGCCGAATTCGCTTCCGAGGTTGCGGCCTTGCGGGCTGCGGGCCGTGAGGTGGTGGTGGTCTCGAGCGGAGCCATCGCCGAGGGCATGAAGCGCCTGGGCTGGCAGAAGCGCCCACAGGAGATTCACGACCTTCAGGCCGCGGCAGCGGTGGGGCAGATGGGGCTCGCCCAGGCCTACGAACGCGGCTTTCAGGCCCATGGCCTTCAGACTGCCCAGATCCTCCTCACCCACGAGGATGTGGCCGATCGTCGTCGATACCTGAATGCCCGCAGCACCCTCCACACCCTGCTGCGGTTGGGGGTGGTGCCGGTCATCAATGAAAACGACACGGTGGTGACCGACGAGATCAAGCTCGGCGACAACGACACCCTGGCGGCCCTGGTGACCAACCTCATCGAGGCCGACCTGCTCATCATCCTCACCGACCAGACCGGCCTCTACACGTCGGATCCACGGCACGATGCGTCGGCCCAGCGCATCGCCGAGGCCTCGGCCCTGGACCCGGAGCTCGTGGCGATGGCCGGTGGCGCGGGCACGCAGTTCGGCACCGGCGGCATGGCCACCAAGGTGAAGGCCGCCCAGCGCGCGGCCCGCAGTGGAGCGCACACCCTCATCATGAGTGGCCGCGAGCCCTCTCCCCTGTCTCGACTGATTGCCGATCCGGCAGCCGAGCACGGCACCCTGCTCACCACCGAACTGCCCCCCATGTCCGCCCGTCAGCAGTGGATGGCTGATCAGCTGCAGGTGCGCGGCCGACTCTGGCTGGATGCTGGCGCCGTGGATGTTCTGAGCCATCAGGGCAAGAGCCTGCTGCCCATCGGGGTGGCGCGCGCCGAAGGGCAGTTTGAGCGCGGGGATGTGGTGGCCTGCCTGGGCCCCGACGGAGCCGAGGTGGCCCGCGGCCTGGTGAACTATTCCGCCCGGGATGTGGCGCGGATTGCCGGCCGTCCATCGGCCGAGATCGAAGACCTCTTGGGCTTTGTCGAGGAGCCCGAGCTGATCCATCGCGACAACCTGGTGCTCATTTCCTCCGGCCCAAAAACGTAGGCCGCAAGCTCTTCGAGTGCGGCGCGGTAGACACCGCGCTTGAAGTCGATCACCGAATCCAGGGGCACAAAGAAATCGTGCCAGACCCAGTCGTCGAACTCGGGCTTTTCATTGCCGCCGCGCAGCGTGATGTCGGAATCCTGTCCGATGAGCCGCAGCAAAAACCAGATTTGCTTCTGACCCTTGTAAGTGCCGCGCCACTCGCGCCGAATCCACCGCTGGGGAACGGTGTAGTGCAGCCATTCCTGCGTGCGCGCGACCAGCTCCACATGCTTTGGCAAGAGGCCCGTCTCTTCGAGGAGCTCGCGGTACATCGCGTCGACGGGATCTTCTCCGTCGTTGATGCCGCCCTGAGGGAATTGCCAGGCCTGCTCGCGCACCCGCTTACCCCAGAACACCTGGTGGTTCTGGTTGATCAGCACGATGCCCACGTTGGGGCGGAAGCCATGTTCGTCCAGCATAATTCGCCCATTATAAGAACCGCACCCCAGACCGAAAGAATTCGCAATGCGCGCCTCCGCCTTTCACCTCCAGACCCTCAAAGAAGATCCTGCCGACGCTGAGGTGGCGAGCCAACGGCTCATGCTTCGTGCGGGCATGATTCGCCGTCTGGGGGCCGGAATCTACACGCTCATGCCCCTGGGCCTCCGGGTTCTGCGAAAAGTGGAAACGATCATCCGAGATGAGATGGACCGCGCCGGTGCTCTGGAAGTTTCCATGCCCGTGGTCCAGCCCGCCGAGCTCTGGCAAGAGACCGGGCGGTGGGACAAGATGGGTGCTGAGCTGCTGCGCATCCAGGATCGGCACGGCCGGGATTTCGTGTTGCAGCCAACCTCCGAAGAGGTGGTGACCGACCTGGCGCGTCAGGAGCTGCGCAGCTGGCGGCAGCTGCCGCGCAACTTCTATCAAATTCAGACCAAGTTTCGCGATGAGCGCCGCCCGCGCTTTGGGCTGATGCGGGGCCGCGAATTCATCATGAAGGACGCCTACTCCTTCGATCGCGACGTGGCCTCGGCCGAGGCCTCCTACGACCGGATGTTCGAGACCTACTGCCGCATCTTCGATCGGCTGGGGCTCGAGTATCGCGCCGTCGCTGCCGACACGGGCGCCATCGGGGGCAGTCGGTCCCACGAATTTCAGGTGATTGCCGAGACGGGCGAAGACGCCATCGTCTATGCCCCTCAGGGGAGTTATGCCGCCAACATTGAGCTGGCCGCCTGCCTGCCGCCGCAGGGCAGTCGCCCGGCACCGGGCCAGGCGATGGTCGAGGTGGCGACCCCCGGCACCACGGCCTGCGAATCCGTGGCGGCGTTGCTCGGCCTGCCCATCACCGCGATGGTGAAGTCGATGGTGGTGCGGACCCAGCACCCGACACAGCCCCTGGTGATGGTGCTGCTGCGTGGCGACCACACTCTCAATGAGGTCAAGCTCGGCAAGCACCCCATGGTGGGCCCCGACTGGCGCATGGCCTCGGCCGAAGAGATTGCGTCGGGGCTCGGCGCACCGGTGGGCTATCTCGGCCCGGTCGGCATGGCGGGCCGTTGCCGCATCCTGGCCGACGATGCAGTGCGCATCCTGGCCGATGTCGTGGTGGGGGCCAACAAGCCCGATGCCCATTGGATGGGAGTGAATTTCGGCCGCGACCTGCCCGAGCCCGAGGCCTATGCCGACTTGCGCAATGCAGTGGCGGGGGATCCATCCCCCGATGGCCACGGCCACCTGGCCATTCAGCGCGGCATCGAGGTGGGTCATGTGTTCTATCTCGGCACCAAGTACTCCGAGGCGATGGGCGCACGCTTTTTGAATGAGGCGGGTCAGCCCACCCCGATGGAGATGGGCTGTTATGGCATTGGGGTCAGCCGCATCCTGGGCGCCGCCATCGAGCAGGGCCACGACGAGCGCGGCATGGTCTGGCCCGCATCCATGGCTCCCTTTGAGGTGGTGATCTGCCCCATGGGGGCCGGCCGGTCGCCGCGCGTGGCCGAGGCCGCCGATGCGCTCTACCGCCAGTTGCGCGATGCGGGCATGGATGTGGTGCTCGACGATCGCGACGAGCGCCCCGGTGCGATGTTCGCCGATTGGGAACTGATCGGCGTTCCAGCCCGCGTGGTGGTCGGCGAGCGGGGGCTCGATGCCGGCACCTACGAGGTCACCGCCCGCCGTGGCCTGCAGCGCAGCGATCCCGCCGCGGCCGACATCGTCTCAGCGCTTTTTTCGATTCTTCGAGCCTGAGGCCTTGCCGCCCAGGCCGGGCGCTCTGGGCAAGCCAGTCGGCATTCCGGGCATGCCACCGCCCAGGCCGGGCATGCCGCCACCCATGCCACCCATGCCACCCAGGCCGGGCAGCCCTGCGCCCATGCCGCGGCCCATCATGCCGCGCATGAGCTTGCCCAGGCCGCCCTTCTGCATCTTTTTCATCATGTCTTGCATCTGCTCGAACTGCCCGAGCATGCGGTTGACTTCCTGAACGGAGGTGCCGGAGCCTCCAGCAATCCGGCGCTTTCGGCTGGCCTTGATGAGCAGGTGGTCGCGCCGTTCGGCGGGGGTCATGCTGTCGATCATTCCCTGCATGCGCAGGATCCCTTGGTCAGCGCCCTGCAGGTCTGCGCCCTTGGCGGCGTTTTGCATTGCCGAGGGCAGATGATTCAGCAGGCTGCCCAGCCCACCCATGCTGCGCATCTGGCCGAGCTGAGAGCGAAAGTCTTCGAGTGTGAAGCGGGCGCCCGACTGCAGCTTCTCGGCCATCTTTTGGGCGGCCTTGGCGTCGACCGACTTCTGGGCCTGCTCCACGAGGGACAGGACATCGCCCATGCCCAGAATGCGTTGGGCGAACCGTTCGGCATCGAAGGCCTGGATGCCATCGATTTTTTCCGAAACACCAACAAACTTGATGGGGCATCCGGTGACGGCCTTGACCGAGAGCACCGCGCCCCCGCGCGAGTCGCCATCCACCTTGGTGAGGACCACCCCCGTCAGGGGTAGGGCAGCCTTGAAGGCCTCGGCGGTGCGCACGGCATCCTGGCCCTGCATGGCATCCACCGTGAAGAGGGTCTCGATGGGCCTGAGGACCCCGTGGAGCTCTTGGATCTCGGCCATCAGCTCCGCGTCGATGGCCAGGCGTCCGGCCGTGTCGACCAGCAGCACCTCGTGGAAGTGGGTCTTGGCCCAGGCCAGGGCTGCTCGTGCAATGTCTGCGGGCTTCTGGTCGGGGCTGGAGGCGAAGAAGTCGCCGCCCGCCTGCTCGGTGACCCGGCGCAGCTGCTCGATGGCGGCAGGCCGGTAGACGTCGCAGGACACGGTGAGCACCTTCTTTTTGCGCTCGACGAGCCAGCGCGCCATCTTGCCCACGGAGGTGGTTTTTCCAGCACCCTGGAGTCCCGCCATCAGCACCACCGCCGGCGGCTGTGTGGCCAGGTTCAGGCCGATGTCGGCGCCGGAGCCGCCCATCAGGGCAACCAGCTCGCGGTGAACCACCCCCACCAGGGCCTGTCCCGGCGTGAGGCTGCCGACCACCGCCTCGCCCAGGGCCTTCTCGCGCACCGACTGGATGAATTGCTTGACCACGGGCAGCGCCACGTCGGCATCGAGCAGGGCGAGCCGAATCTCGCGCAGCATCTCGGCGGTGTTGGTTTCGGTGAGTCGGGCCTCGCCCCGGATGGTCTTCAGGGCGCGGTCAAAGCGCTCGGTCAGGCTGTTGAGCATGGCTGCCGCCCGCTGCCGCAGGCTACACTTGGTTATGGGTTCTTCATTGTATGGGCTTGCCGCCGACGGCACACTCGCCAGCAGGCTTGGCCTGGTGGCTGCGGCGATTGCCTCGGTCTCCTATGCGGCGAGTTTTTTGCTCGCCCGCCGACCGGCCGCCACCGCGGCCCGCCCCACCACCCTCACGGCGCTGTTTGTATTGGCGGCAGCCGCGCACGGCGTGGCGCTGCTGCCCGAATGGCTGGCCGGTGCCGTTTTCTATTTTGGTTTTGCGCACGCCATCTCCTGGATGGTCTGGCTGGCGGCGCTGATTTGGCTGGTGGAGCGTGGTCCTGCGAGCGCCACGGCCGGCAAGACCCCCGATGCAGTTCGACACTGGCTCCTGGTGGCCTCGGCCGCACCGCTGCTGCCTCTGGTGTTCCCGGGCGTGGTCCAGCTCAGCGCCCAGTCCTGGATTTTTCGGCTGCACATCCTTCTGGCAATGGCGGCCTACTCCACCTTTGCCATCGCGGCCCTGCAGGGGCTGGTGATGCAGGCGCAGGAGCGTGCCCTGCATGTCCCGCGCAGCGGCCTCATCCAATGGCTGGGCAATCCCTCGTTGATGGAGCTCGATCGCCAGCTGGCCCGGACCATGGCTCTGGGCCTAGGGCTCCTCGTTCTGACCCTGGCCTCGGGGGTGGCGGTGAACCGCGCCTTGGGCCATGCCTGGCTCGTGCTCGACCACAAGACCGTCTTCACGCTGTTGACCACGGCCCTTGGTGGGGTGTTCTGGGCTGGGCGCCTGCTGCGCGGCTGGCGCGGCGGGGTCGCCGCCCGGTGCGCCGTGCTGGGGCTGGGCCTGCTGCTGCTGTCCTATGTGGGCAGCCGATTTGTGACTGAGGTCCTGCTGGCCCGCGCGGCCTAGATCCCATGCTCGGAAAAATCATCCTCGCCCTCATCGCCCTGGGACTGGCCCTGTTCTTATTGCGGCGCGCTCTGGGCGGCACCAAGCCCTCGGAGCCTGCCAGCAAGGCCCAGGACCCAGGCTATGTCCGACTGCGCTCGTGCCGCATCTGCGGGGCGCATGTGCCGCAGTCCGAGGCCATCCTCCGAGGAGAGCACGCCTACTGCGGCATCGCCCACGCGCAGCAGGGCGAGTCCGAGTGACGATCCTGTCGATGGCGGGCCTGGTCTTCCGGCCCTCCCCCCATGTGGATGCCCGCCCTGCGGGCCTGGAGGCGCCGGAGCTCGTGGTTCTGCATGGCATCAGCCTGCCCGAGGGCCGCTACGGCGGATCGGAGATCGACGATTTGTTCATGGGCAGGCTCCTGCAGCCGCCCCTCGACCGCCCCGAGCTCGCCGACCTCGCGGGCCTGCGGGTGTCGAGCCATTTCTTGATCCGCAGGGGTGGGGCGACGGTCCAGTATGTGGACACTGCCCAGCGTGCCTGGCATGCCGGAGTCTCGTCGTTCGGTGGCCGGGAGCGCTGCAACGACTTCTCGATCGGCATCGAACTCGAGGGCTGCGACGCCGACGGCTATGAGGATCCGCAATACGCGGCGCTCGTGGCTCTGCTGCAGCGGCTGACCCAGGAGCACCCCTCGCTGCGGGCCATTGCCGGGCACTGCCACATCGCCCCAGGCCGCAAGACCGACCCGGGCCCGCACTTCGACTGGGGGCGGCTCGATTTGGCCCTGCGCAAAGCCGGGGTATCCCTGACCCCGCCCCAGCCGTAAGAAAACCGCTCGGCCGACGGCATCCGAGGGCTTCCCCGAGCATTCCGTGCTTGGCAGATGGGCCTGGCGATACTAGACTTAGTCAACGACCTTCAAAAAGTTACTAGACCTAGTACATTTCTAAGAGCTGTTGCGCTGGTTCCGTTGCATAATCCGCCCCCCGCCGTCAGCAGCCACATCACCCCTCGTCCACCGATCGGAGCCACCATGTCCTGGGAAACCCCTCAGACCCTCATCGAAAACCGCCCCGCGACCAGCGCTGCCGATGCGGCCACCCTGGCCCTCATCAAGGTGGTCCGCCGCCAGGGCGCGGTGGTGTCGTTCGAGCCCCAGAAGATCACCGTGGCCCTGGCCAAGGCATTCCTGGCCGTGCAGGGTGGATCGGGTGCGTCCAGCGCTCGCGTGCGCGAGGTCACCGAGTCGCTCACGCAGCAGGTGGTCTCCGCCCTCATGCGCCGCATGCCGGCTGGCGGAACCATCCACATCGAAGACATCCAGGACCAGGTCGAGCTGGCCCTAATGCGCTCTGGCGAGCACGAGGTCGCCCGGGCCTATGTGCTCTACCGCGAGCGCCGCGCCCAGGAGCGCGCCGCCACCCTGCGCACCGAAGTCGCCGAGCATCGCCTGCACATGCGGGTCGATGGTCAGCTGGTCCCCCTCGATGAGTCTTGGCTTCGCGACATGGTCATGTCGGCCTGTGCGGGCCTGGAGCCCCACGTCAATCCCGACGAGGTCCTTGCCGACACCGTGAAGAACCTCTACGACGGCGTACCCGTCGAGGAGCTGGAGAAGTCCGCCATCCTGTCCGCCCGAGCCCTCATCGAAAAGGATCCCGCCTATGCCAAAGTCAGCGCCCGACTGCTCCTGCACACGGTTTGCAAGGAGGTGTTCCGCACCGAGGTCGCGCAGGCTGAGATGGATACCTACTACCAGGAGCAATTTCCTCGGCTCATCAAAAAGGGTGTGGAGATCGGGCTGCTGAACGAGGAGCTCATCCGATTCGATCTTCCAAGGCTGGCCGCCGCCCTCAAGGCCGAGCGGGACATGCAGTTCGACTATCTCGGCCTGCAGACCCTCTACGACCGGTATTTCCTCATCGACCGCGACGACCTCCACACGCCCGAGGGCCGGCGCATCGAGGCGCCCCAGACCTTCTTCATGCGCGTGGCCATGGGTCTGGCCATTGGTGAAATCGATCGCGAAGCCCGCGCCATCGAGTTCTACAACCTGCTGTCGAGCTTCGACTTCATGAGCTCGACACCGACCCTGTTCAACAGCGGCACCACGCACTCGCAGCTGTCGTCCTGCTACCTCACCACGGTCTCCGACGACCTGGACGGCATTTACGAGGCCATCAAGGAAAATGCCCTGCTGGCCAAATATGCCGGCGGTCTGGGCAACGACTGGACCCCGGTGCGGGCCCTGGGCAGCCACATCAAGGGAACAAATGGCCGCAGCCAGGGGGTCGTGCCCTTCCTCAAGGTCGTCAACGACACCGCCGTGGCGGTGAATCAGGGCGGAAAGCGCAAGGGCGCGGTCTGCACCTACCTCGAATCCTGGCACCTCGACATCGAGGAGTTTCTTGAGCTGCGCAAGAACACCGGCGATGATCGCCGCCGCACGCACGACATGAACACCGCCAACTGGATCCCCGACCTCTTCATGAAGCGGGTGATCGAGAACGGCAACTGGACCCTCTTTTCGCCCTCCGATGTGCCCGATCTGCACGACAAGTTCGGTCGCGCCTTCGAAGACGCCTACATCGCCTACGAGGCCAAGGCGGCCCGCGGCGAGATTCGTCTGTTCAAGACCATCCAGGCCACCGCCCTCTGGCGCAAGATGCTCACCATGCTCTTTGAGACCGGGCATCCCTGGATCACCTTCAAGGACCCGTGCAATGTGCGCAGCCCCCAGCAGCACGTGGGGGTGGTTCACAGCAGCAACCTCTGCACCGAGATCACGCTCAACACCAACGACTCCGAGATCGCTGTCTGCAATCTGGGTTCGGTGAACCTGGTGCAGCACCTCATGGCCGACCCGTCGGGCAGTGGTGCTCTGGTGCTCGACCATGCCAAGCTGGGTCGGACCATCCGCGTGGCCATGCGCATGCTCGACAACGTCATCGACATCAACTATTACGCCGTCGCCAAGGCCCGCAACGCCAACATTCGCCACCGCCCGGTGGGCCTGGGCATCATGGGCTTCCAAGAGGCCCTGCATGCCATGCGCATCCCCTATGCCTCGCAGGCGGCCGTGGAGTTCGCCGACGAGTCGATGGAGCGGGTCTGCTACGAGGCCTACTGGTCCTCCACGGTGCTCGCCGAGGAGCGGGGTGCCTACTCCAGCTTCCGGGGATCCCTCTGGGATCGGGGCATCCTGCCGCTCGATACCCTCGATCTGCTGGCGCAGGAGCGCGGCGGCTACCTCGATTGCGACCGCAGCGCCCGCCTCGACTGGAGCGCCCTGCGCGACCGCATCAAGGCCGTGGGCATGCGCAACTCCAACTGTGTGGCCATCGCTCCCACCGCCACCATCTCCAACATCGTGGGCATCTCCGCCTCGATTGAGCCCACCTTCCAGAACCTCTATGTGAAGTCGAACCTCTCGGGCGAGTTCACAGTGGTCAACGAGGCGATGGTCCGAGATCTGAAGGACCTGGGCCTTTGGGACGAGGTGATGGTTGCCGACCTGAAGTATTTCGACGGCAGCCTCGCCAAAATCGACCGCGTGCCGGCCGACCTTCGTGCCCTTTATGCAACAGCCTTCGAGGTCGACACGGCCTGGATGGTGGAGTGCGCAGCACGCCGGCAGAAGTGGATCGATCAGGCTCAGTCGCTCAACATCTACATGGCTGGGGCCTCGGGCAAGAAGCTCGACGAGACCTACAAGCTCGCCTGGCAGCGTGGATTGAAGACCACCTATTACCTCCGAACCCTTGCTGCGACTCATGTTGAGAAGAGCACGCTCACCACGGGTCAGCTCAATGCGGTGCCGGTCTCCGGAGGTCTGGTGGCATCGGAGTCGGGAGCTGCGGCATCGGAGCCCGCATCGGATGTGAAGTTCTGTTCTATCGACAACCCCGACTGCGAAGCATGTCAGTAGAAAAAAATCTTCGTCTTGCAGTGAAATCCATTAAGAAAATCATTGCAAGACGACCACTCTTTAACGCAAGATTCGGTCTCATGACGAGCACCGAATCGCAAGCACTTCAACAAGCGATTGTGAAAGGTTCGCCATGCTGAATTGGGAAGACACCACGACCACCGCCGCACCTGCCGGCACCGCCCCCCAACCGACGCCCACCACCGCGTCGCCCGCCCTCGGCACCCCTCCAAGTCTGCAAGCATCGTCGCCCGCATCGGTGGCGCCCTCTGCCATGGATGACGCCTCGGCCCGCCGCGTTCGCGTGGAAGACAAGCGGGTGATCAACGCCGCCACCGACGTCAACCAGCTCGTCCCCTTCAAGTACAAGTGGGCCTGGGAGAAGTATCTGGCGGGCTGCGCCAACCACTGGATGCCCCAAGAGATCAACATGTCTCGGGACATCGCCCTCTGGAAAGACCCCAACGGCCTGACCGAGGACGAGCGCCGCATCGTCAAGCGCAATCTGGGATTCTTTGTGACGGCCGACAGCCTGGCCGCCAACAACATCGTGCTGGGCACCTATCGCCACATCACTGCCCCCGAGTGCCGCCAGTACCTGCTGCGCCAGGCCTTTGAAGAGGCCATCCACACCCACGCCTATCAGTACATCGTGGAATCCTTGGGCCTGAACGAGTCCGAGATCTTCAACGCCTACCACGAGGTCGCCTCGATTCGGGACAAGGACGAGTTCCTCATCCCCTTCATCGATGTTCTCACCGACCCCCAGTTCAAGACGGGCACCCCCGAGACCGACCAGAAGCTGCTGAAGTCGCTGATCGTCTTTGCCTGCATCATGGAGGGGCTGTTCTTCTACGTCGGCTTCGTTCAGATCCTGGCCCTGGGCCGCCAAAACAAGATGACTGGGGCTGCCGAGCAGTACCAGTACATCCTGCGCGACGAGTCCATGCACTGCAACTTCGGCATCGACCTGGTGAACTCCATCAAGGCCGAGAATCCCCACATCTGGACCGCCGAGTTCCGCAAAGAAATCCAAGAGCTCTTCGCCAAGGCGGTGGAGCTCGAGTACCGCTACGCCGAAGACACCATGCCTCGTGGTGTCCTCGGGCTCAACGCCAATATGTTCAAGAGCTATCTGCGCTACATCGCCAATCGTCGATGCCAGCAGATTGGTGTCGACCCCGTTTTCCCGCCCGAAGAGAACCCATTTCCTTGGATGGCCGAGATGATCGACCTGAAGAAGGAGCGGAATTTCTTCGAGACCCGCGTTATCGAGTACCAAACGGGTGGAGCGCTGAGCTGGGAGTAAACAATCGCCCACTGGGCGAGTGTCTCTTTCTGTGACGGGCTTCCGAAGGGAAAGCTGTCCATGCGGCCTCGATGTTTTGTGGCCAAGTGGGATTTTGGTGTTGTTCAACCGCCGAGCTTTCGGCTTTGAAGGAGCCCGTCATGGCAAAAGAGAAAGACAAGAAAGACAAGAAAAAGGCCAAGGCCGTCGCCGCTAAGCCGGCAGCCAAGAAGGCCGTAGCAAAGACCGCAGCCAAACCTGCTGCTAAAAAAGCTGCAAAGCCCGCCGCCAAAAAAGCAGCGAAGCCCGCAGCCAAGAAAGCTGCAGCCAAGAAGCCCGCAGCGAAAAAAGCCGCCAAGCCCGCAGCCAAGAAGCCCGCTGTGAAGAAGGCCGTGGCCAAGAAGCCCGCCGCCAAGAAGGCAGCGAAGCCCGCAGCGAAGAAGGCCGTGGCCAAAAAGCCTGCAGCCAAAAAAGCCGCAGTGAAAAAGCCCGCAGCCAAGAAGGCCGCCAAGCCCGCAGCCAAGAAAGTTGCAGCCAAGAAGCCGGCAGCGAAGAAGGCCGTGGCCAAGAAGCCTGCAGCCAAAAAGGCCGCAGTCAAGAAGCCCGCCGCCAAGCCCGCTGTGAAAAAGGCTGTGGCCAAAAAGCCCGCCGCCAAGCCCGCAGCGAAGAAGGCCGTGGCCAAAAAGCCCGCCGCCAAGCCCGCTGTGAAGAAGGCCGTGGCCAAGAAGCCTGCAGCCAAGCCGGCCTCGGCCGCCGTGGTCAGCACCGCACCGGCAGCGCCCAACGCAGTGCCCACCTCTTGGCCCTTCCCGACGCCCAGCCGTCCCAACTGAGCATCTGAGTTGGGCTGACGGCCATAGGCCGTTGGCGTCTTGCTGAAGTGAAGGCCCTCATCTCGGTGGGGGCCTTTTTTATGGAATGGAGTGGCGATCGATGGACATCGTTTGGATTTTGGTGAAGAGCCTGACCGGCATTTTCGCCACCGTGCTCCTGCTGCGGGCTTGCATCTTTGCCGCCCGCATCCCGCCATTTCACCCTTTGGTTCAAGCCATTCTGAAGCTCACCCTTCGCCCCACGGCGTGGATCGCTGGCCTACTGCCACCGCGCCCACCCTGGGATCGTCCGGCGATTCTGACGGCGGTGGTGCTGGCGCTTCTGCTGGTCATCGCCCGACTGGCGCTCGGAGGACTCCTGCCAGGCCAGGGCCCCGTCCAGGTTCAGCCCAATGCACTGGCCATCTATGGCAGCCTGCTGGCCCTGGTTCAGACCCTCGAGTGGCTGGTGCAACTGGGGTTTCTGATTCTCTTGGGCGATGCGTTGATGAGCATTTTTGGATCGAGCCCTCAGGCCGAGCCGCTGCGGCAGCTGCTCCACCAACTGGCAGCGCCCATCCTTCGGCCCATCCGGGCGCGACTGAATCTGACGGGTGGTGGGTTTGATTTCAGCCCACTGCTGGCCATGCTGGCGATGCAGGTCGTGCTGATGGCCAACAGTGGACTGGAGCAGCGGCTCTGGAAGCAGCTGCTTCTGGGTTAGGTCTGGGTTAGATCTGGGTTAGATGCGGACCACGCGGATGCTGGCGCCGGAGCCGATGACCTGGACCCGGTCGCCGGCCTTCAGGCCGCCGGCATCTTCCTGAACGATGGCGCGGATGTCGCCATTGTCAAACCGGATGACCAGCTCCACCCCCGGCCGAATGCTGGCCGAGCCTTCGATGGCCTGACCTGCGATGGCACCGCCCACGGCACCAAGCACCGCACCGATGGTGGAGCCCTTGCCGCCACCCACGGTCGATCCTGCGATGCCGCCAACGGCCGCACCAGCAATCGTGCCCACACCCGTGGGATCGCGCTGGATGTCCACGGCCCGCAGCGTCTCCACGGTGCCGTAGCGAACCTCGCGCTCCGCCTGGGCCTCGCCGGAGCGGTAGACGTTGGGGGAGTTGCTGCGCGTGGCGCAGGCCGACAGCAGCAGGGGAATAGCGACGACGGCTACGAGCAGTGGGCGGGTTTTCATGATCGGCTCCGACAGAGGAAGTAAAGGCTCAATGGTTGCTGACAAAGGCGGGCAATTCAAGATCGCTGGCACTTCCGAATAAGACCGCCCAGAGGCGGCGGAGTTCGGCCATGGAGAGCTGGTAGTTCTGCCCGCCACGCACCTGGACCTTCAGGCCGCCAAGAAGAATTCCGAGGGCCACCGAGCTGGCCAACGATCCGCCCGAGGCAAGTCCCGCGAGAAGGCCGGCCCTCAGCGCATCACCGCAGCCGGTTGGATCCACCGCCGTAACCCCGGAGAGCGCCGGCAGGCGACGATGAACCACCTCGCCGGTTGTCGCCGACGGGCTGGCGCGGTCGACGCCCTGGGCTCGCTGATAGATGTCGGCACCCTCGGCGCCGCGCGTGATGACCAGCCCGCCGGGCAGCAGTCGGCTGAGGGCCTGGGCATCGAGCCCGGTCTGGCGCATGAGGAGTTCGGCTTCGTAGTCGTTGACCGTTAGCCACGCAGCCTGTGCCACCAGGGCCTTCAGCTCTTCGCCCGAGAAAATGGGCATGGCCTGACCGGGGTCAAACACAAAAGGGATGCCGGCCTCGGCAAAGGCCCGTGCATGGCCCTGCATGGCCGCCTTGCCATTGGGCGAGACGATGCCAATCTCGATGCCCGCGGGCTGGGTCAGCACAGCACCGCGTCGGCGCACCAGGGCCCGGTGGGCCTCATTCATGGCGCCGGGATGAAAGGCCGTGATTTGGTTGTCGTCGAGGTCGGTGGTGATGAAGGCCTGGGCGGTGAATTGGTCGCCCACCCGCACCACCGATTCGCAGTCAATGCCCAGATCGAGCATGCGCTGCAGGTAGGACTCGCCGTCGTGGCCGATGGAGCCCACCACCGCAACGTCCCGACCGAGCTGCCGCAGACCGTAGGCAATGTTTGCCGCGCAGCCACCAAACTCCTGGCGAAGCTCCGGCGCGAGGAAGGCCACATTCAGCATGTGCACCTGGTCGGGAAGGATGTGGTCCTTGAATCGGCCCTGAAAGACCATGATGGTGTCGATGGCGATGCTGCCGCTGACGTGAATCATTGCGCTGCTCCAAGAAAGCCCAAGGCAACCCAGCCCTCGCGGGAGCCAAGTTGCACGAGCGGGGTGTGGGGATGGTGTTGGTTGTAGAGGGCCAGCATCTCGTCGGCCTGCCGCTCCAGGATGCCCGACAGCACCAGGCTGCCGCCCGGCCGGGTGCGGGACAGAAGCATGGGCGCAAGCAGCCGCAGGGGCTGGGCCAGGATGTTGGCAAAGACCAGGTCGAAGCTTCCCGCCGGCGCACGGCCCGCATCGCAGAACTGCACGACGGCCGCACCCGAGGGCACGCCCAGACCATTGGCCTCGGCATTGCGTTGGGCAGCGGCGACCGCCACGGGATCGATGTCTTCGCCCCAGACCTCGCGTGCGCCCAAATGCGCAGCAGCGATGGCCAGAATGCCGGAACCGGTGCCGACATCCAAGACGCGGGCAGGGGGCGGCCCCAGCTCCAGCCGCCGAAGCAGGGCCTCCAGGCAGAGCTGGGTGGTGGCGTGCCCGCCCGTTCCGAAGGCCTGCCCCGGATCGATGCGTATGGCGCAGGGCTCAGCGCGTGCGCCAGCCGGTTGCCTAGGCTGGTGGCTTTCCGGAACGTCGTGCCAGCTGGGGCCGACCCAGAGGCGACCCAAAACGATCGGGGAGAACTGACGCTGTGTTTTGCTGACCCAGTCTTCATCGGCCACCGGGTGGACCTCCATCGGCAGGCCCTCAAGTTCTGGCCGCAGACCGATGGCCTCCGACCACCAGGCCGCCGCATCGGCGTCGCCCGCCAACAGAATGCGCAGCCGGGAAATTGGCCATGCGCGCAGGCCGGAAGGCGATCCCGGCTCGCCAAACAGGGCCACTTCGCGGCCTGGATCGTCGGCCGCGGGATCCTCGAGGCTCACACTCAGGGCACCGAGCCCCATGAGTGCGTCGCTCAGCTCCTCGAAAAAGGCATCGGTTGATGGCCCCACCCGCCCCTCGGGGGCTGGGCAGTCGGCCATCAACTCCAGCGCCGAAGGGCTCACGACTTGTTGCGGTCGCGGAGCAGCACATGCTCCAGGTAGTGAATGGAGGTGCCTCCATCCTCGAAGTGGGTGTCGCGCAGGATCTCGCGGTGCAGGGGGACATTGGTCTTCACCCCCTCGATCACCACCTCGGAGAGGGCAGAACTCATGCGGGCAATCGCCTGCTCCCGCGTATCGCCATAGGCAATGATCTTGCCAATCATCGAGTCGTAGTGGGGCGGAATGGTGTAGCCCGAGTAGACATGGGAGTCGATCCGGATGCCGGGGCCGCCGGGCATGTGCCAGGCGGTGACCTTGCCGGGCGAGGGCGTGAAGCGGAAGGGGTCCTCGGCGTTCACACGACATTCGATGGCGTGGCCCTTGAGCACCACGTCCTTCTGGCGCAGCGTGAGGGGGAGTCCGGCGGCGATGCGGATCTGCTCCTGCACGATGTCGATGCCGGTGATGAGCTCGGTGACCGGGTGCTCCACCTGAACACGGGTGTTCATCTCAATGAAATAGAACTCGCCGTTTTCAAACAGGAACTCGATCGTGCCGGCTCCGCGGTAGCCAATGCGCTTGCAGGCCTCAGCGCAGCGTTGACCGATCTTCTCGCGCTGCTTGGGCGTGAGCCCCGGGGCGGGGGCCTCTTCGAGCACCTTCTGGTGGCGGCGCTGCATCGAGCAGTCGCGCTCGCCCAGGTGGATCACATTGCCGTGCTCGTCGGCAAGGATTTGAATCTCGATGTGCCTGGGATTCTCGAGGAACTTCTCCATGTAGACATCGGGGTTGTTGAAGGCTGCTGCTGCCTCGGCCCGGGTGGTGTTCACCGAGCTGATCAATGCCGCCTCGGTGTGCACGACCCGCATGCCGCGTCCGCCACCACCACCAGCGGCCTTGATGATCACGGGGTAGCCAATGGCCCGGGCGGTTCGGGTGATCTCCACGGGGTCGTCTGTGAGCGCACCCTCGGAGCCGGGCACGCAGGGCACGCCCGCAGCAATCATGGCCTTCTTCGCCGCCACCTTGTCGCCCATCATGCGGATGGTGTCGGGGCGGGGACCGATGAAGGTAAAGCCACTCTTTTCCACGCGGTCGGCGAAGTCGGCGTTCTCGGAGAGAAAGCCATAGCCCGGGTGGATGGCTTCGGCATCGGTCACCTCGGCCGCGGCGATGATGGCCGGAATGTTGAGGTAGCTCTCGCGCGAGGGGGCTGGACCTATGCAGACCGACTCATCGGCCAGCTTGACCACCTTGGCGTCGATGTCGGCGGTGGAGTGGACCACGACCGTCCGGATGCCCAGCTCGCGACAGGCGCGCTGGATGCGCAGAGCGATCTCGCCGCGGTTGGCGATCAGGATCTTGTCAAAAAGGGTGCTCATAAGAGGTCTCTGGTGCTCAGCCGATCACAAACAGCGGCTGACCGAACTCCACGGGGTCGCCGTTGCCCACGAGGATGGCGCGCACCACGCCGGAGGTCTCGGCGGGAATCTCGTTCATGATCTTCATGGCCTCGATGACGCAGAGGGTCTGGCCTGCCTCCACGCGATCCCCCACTTCCACAAATGCCTTGTCGTTGGGGGAGGAGGCCCGGTAGAAGGTCCCCACCATGGGGGAGGTCTGTGGCGCCGGGCCAGACGCGGCAGGTGCTGCAGCGGGTGCAGCGGGGGCTGCAGCTGCAGCTGCAGCCGGGGCCGGTGCGGCCGGCGCAGCCGCTGGGGCAACCACGACCGCCGGTGCTGCGGCCATGGGCGCCATGGCCGGCGCTGGGGCGGACTTCACGATCCGAACGCGGCCCTCGCCTTCGGTGATCTCGAGCTCCGAAATGCCACTGTCGGCGACCAGGTCAATGAGGGTCTTGAGTTTGCGCAGGTCCATGAGGCTCTCCTTCTTTTTCATTGGTGATGGTGTTGCAAGGGGTGGACGATGGCGGGTCCGCTAGGCGGACCGAGCAGCCAGGGTGTGGTGGGCCAGATGTCTCAGGCCCACTCGGTAGCCCTCGGCCCCAAGACCGCAGAGCACGGCCAGGGCGAGGTCGGAAAAATACGAGTGGTGACGGAAAGGCTCGCGCCGATGGACGTTGCTGAGGTGGACCTCCACCAGGGGAAGGCCCACCGCGGCCACCGCATCGCGCAGCGCAACGCTGGTGTGGGTGAAGGCGCCGGGGTTCATCAGGATTCCGGCCACGCCACGATCGGCGGCGTGGTGGATGGCATCGATCAGAACACCTTCGTGGTTGCTCTGCACGAACTCCACCGAAACCCCCAGCATCGAGGCCTCATCTCGCAGCATCCCGTCGATGTCCTCGAGGGTGGTCTTGCCGTAAATGTCGGGCTCGCGCTGGCCCAGCCGATTGAGGTTGGGACCGTGCAGGACGAGCAGCAGCGGAGGCTTCATGCCGAAGACCCCCAACGGGCGGGGGCGAAGTCGATGGAAAACGCAGTTTAACCGAACCCGTTATTTGCTGGTATTCAGCCAGCTTCTGAGTTCATCTTCACTAATTTTGCCGAGCTTCTGACGCTGAACAGACCCGTCGGCGCCGATCAATACGGTGTAGGGCAGGGCGCCCGAGGGATTGCCCAGCCGCTCTCCCAGGGCCTGCCCGGCGGCACCGGCCACGAAAATGGGGTAGCCCACCTCCTGCGTGAGGGGGAAGGCCGCCACGGCCCGAGGATTGTCGACCGCCAGGCCGATCACCACGACCCCCCGATCCTTCACGTCGGCATACACGCGCGCCAGATCGGGCATCTCCTCAACGCAGGGCGGGCACCAGGTGGCCCAGAAGTTGATCACGGTGAGGGGCTGGCGGACCGTGCCCAGGGTGGCCGGGTCGCCGGCGGTGGGGGCGATCTGGGTCAGCGGAACTTCGAAGACCCAGGCCGCATTCTCGGCAGGGTCGGGGCTGTGGACCGTGCGGCTGACGAGATAGCCCGCAGCAGCGGCGCCGGCAACGACCAGGGCCAACACGATGGTCTGGAATTTGGGCATGGGAATCAGTCCTCGTGGCGGGGGGTGGTGGGGGTGATGTCGGAGGCTGCGATGTTCAGGGCCTGCAGCTCGGGCAGGGGAATGCCACTGAGTCGTCTCAGCCCCTGCGCCCGGGGCACGGTGCGGATCTGCACCAGGCTGCCCTCGAATTCGAGGTGAAAGCCCTCGTCGAGGCCGATTTTGGGGCTGCGCCGTGGGTCCGACTCCGAACCCCCGAGCGCCTCCAGCGATACGGTGTCGGCATCGATCTCGATGTTGACCAGATGCATGGCCAGGTCCTTCGACTGCTCGGCGACATGGGCCAGATAAATGGGGCTCTCCTCGTCGGCAGTTCCGTTGGCCACGGCCCCCAGCAGCCAGGTCTCGTGGGGCAGAAGCAGCCGCATGAGGCGCTCGGCGCGCTGACGCAGCAGGGCCACCGATTCCGGGTCCGAGTTTGGTTCCTCGTCGATCAGCCAGGGGGGAGGGTTGCGCTTCACGCGCCGATTATGCAGTGGGTGACTGGCTACAATCCCGTATGAATTCGCAGCCCCTTCAGACGCCCCCGCACCTTCAGACGCCTCCGCACCTTCAGTCTCGCCATCTCCACATCATCGGCATCGCCGGAACCTTCATGGGGGGCGTGGCCCAGCTGGCCAAGGCCCTGGGCCACCGCGTGACCGGCTGCGATCAGGCCGTCTATCCGCCCATGAGCGACCAGCTTCGGGCTGCGGGGATCGATTTTTCCGAGGGCTTCGACGCCATGCCCGCCGACATTGGCGCCGACCTCTACATCGTGGGCAATGTCGCGCGGCGTGGACTGCCCATCGTCGAGGCGCTGTTGAATCAACGCCTTCCGATGGTCTCGGGCCCGGAGTGGCTCAAGGAGGCAGTGCTGCGGCATCGTCCGGTGGTCGCGGTGGCCGGAACGCACGGCAAGACCACCACCGCATCGTTGGTGGCCCACCTGCTCGATGCGCTGGGGCTGAAGCCGGGATTTCTCATTGGTGGGGTGCCCGAGCAGTTCGGCTGCTCGGCGCGCCTGGGGGCGGTGGGGGCGCCCTTTGTGATTGAGGCCGATGAGTACGACACCGCGTTCTTCGACAAGCGATCGAAGTTCCTGCACTACCCCGCCACCATTGCCGTCCTCAACAACCTGGAATACGACCACGCCGACATCTTTCCAGACCTGGCCGCCATCCAGACCCAGTTCCACCATTGGATCCGAACGCTGCCGTCGTCGGGGGCGGTGGTCCTGCACGCGGGGGTGGAGTCGCTTGAGGCGGTGCTTGCCCGCGGCTGCTATGGCGAGGCGATTCGGGTGGGGGCCGGCACGGGCTTTGGCTGGGCCAGCACCCAGCCCCTCGTGCTCGATGCGCAGGGTCAGCACCTGCCGACGGTCGCCGCCCTGCCGGGCCCACACAACCGCGACAACCTGCTCGTGGCCCTGGCGGCCGTTCAGGCCCTGGCGCTGCGACTGCCCAGCCCTGCACCCGATGCCCTGGCGCGGGCCGCTGCTGCCGCAGGATTGTTTGGTGGGGTTCGTCGCCGCATGACCGAGGTGGCCCAGTGCGCTGGCATCACCCTGATCGACGACTTTGCCCACCACCCCACCGCCATTGCCGTGACCCTGGCGGGGGTGCGCGAGCGATTTCCCGGACGGCGGGTGCTGGCGGTGGTGGAGCCACGCTCCAACACCATGAAGCTCGGCACCCTGCGGGCAGCGCTGGCGCCCAGCCTGCAGCTCGCCGATCGGGTCTTTGGCCTGTCGGCTGGTCTGGGCTGGGATCTCGCCGAGGCGCTGGCGGCCCACCCGGCGGCCCAGGTCTGCTCTGACATCGACGCCCTGTCGTCGGTGGTGCTGGCCGAGGCCGTCGAGGGCGATGTGATTATTTTGATGAGCAATGGCAGCTTCGGTGGCCTGCAGGATCGGCTGGCCCAGGCTCTCGCTGCCGCTCCCGCCGCTCCCGCCGCTCCCGCCGCCCCCGCCGCCCCCGCCGCCGCTGCGGCAGGGCAGGGCCAATGAACATTCTGTTTGAGGAGTCGGGTGGCCTGAAGGCAGGCCGCCTGATGTCGGAGGCCGACAGCAGCCTGCAGGTGGAGACCGGCACGGGCCGGCGGCTGAAGATCAAGCGCAACCAGGTGCTGCTGCGGTTCGAGCGGCCCGGCGCCGACGAGCTGCTGCCCCAGGCGGAGCGGGCTGCGGCCGAGCACGACATTCCTTTTCTCTACGAATGTGCCCCGGAGGCGGAATTCACCGCCGAGGAGTTCGCTCGGGAGGTGTTTTCAGCACAGCCCGCCGCCGTGGAGGTGGCGGGTCTTCTGCTGGCACTGCAGGCAGCGCCGATCTACTTCCACCGCAAGGGCAAGGGCATTTTCCGCAAGGCGCCGGCCGAGCAGCTCGAGGCAGCCCTGGCGGGCCTGGCCAAACGCCAGGCCCTGGCCGAGGCACAGGCCGCCCTCGAGGCCGAGATTCTGGGGGGTGGTCTTCCCGAGGAGATGGCCCGCCAGGCGATGGCTCTGGCCACCCGGCCCGACAAAAACAGCATCGCCCACAAGGCCCTCGATGCGGCTGCCCGCCAGCTGCGCACCACGCCCGAGGCGCTGCTGCTGGAGCGCGGAGCCATCCCGAGCGCCTACGCGCTGCACCGTGCGCGCTTTGTTCAGGAGCACTTTCCGTCGGGCACCCGGGCAAGCATTGGCGACGACGAACTGCTTCGGCTGCGCGCCGCCAAGGCCACGCTGCTGGAGAAGCTGCCACGGTCCGCCCAGCCCGCCTACTCCCTCGACGACGCGAGCACCGATGAGGTCGACGATGCCTTCTCGCTGGAGGCCATCGACCAGGGGTGGCGCGTGGGCGTTCACATCGCAGCGCCAGGCCTGTTGATCGAGCCCGATTCGGCCCTGGGGCGCATTGCCCGAGATCGGGCGTCGACTGTCTATTTCCCTGGCGACAAGATCACGATGCTGCCCCCCGAGGCGGTCGCGCTGGGCTCTCTGGATGAGGGATCCTGGCAGCCCACGGTGTCCTTGTATTTGGAGATGTCCCCCGAGGGCGAGGTGCTTCGCCAGTTCAGCCGTGTGGAGCAGGTGGAGATTCGCCAAAACATCCGGCATGGCGACTGGGAGGAGGCCCTGGAGGCCGCCATTGCGGCCAATGGCTCGGCCAGTGCAGCCCTGCCTTGGGAGGGCCTGCCTGTTCTGCACCGTCTGGCCAGCGCCCTGCGGCGAGGCCGTGAGGCCGTGCGCGGAAAGCCCGAGCCGGTGGGCCGCCAGGACCTCATCTTCAAGGTGGACTGGTCGGACACCCCCAATGCCAAGGAGCTGGGCGATGGCCGGGCGCGGGTCGAGACCCGCATCCGCGGCAGTGCGGTGGACCTGCTGGTCTCGGAGTTCATGATTGCCACCAATGTGCGTTGGGGCGAGACCCTCGCGCTGGCCCAGCTGCCCGGCCTCTATCGCACCCAGGCCTTTGGCCGCGTGCGGATGCAGACGGGCCCCGGGCCCCACCAGGGGATGGGGGTGAGCCACTACGCCTGGTGCTCCTCGCCCCTGCGGCGATACTGCGACCTGCTCAATCAATGGCAGCTCTTGGCGGCCCTCGGCCATCGGCGCCCACTCTACAAATCGGGCGATGCCCAGCTGTTTGCCGACCTGGCCCAGTTCGAGTCGCGCCACGAGCGCTACAACGAGTTTCAGTCGTTCATGGAGCGCTATTGGAGCCTGCGCCTGCTGGGTGAGGAGCTCCAGCAGGGCGGCGAGGGGTGGGCCCTCACCGCCTCGGACCTCGCCCAGTCCACCCCAGAACTTGCGGTCATCACCCGCCAGGAGGGCGTGGCACGCCTGCGTCGATTCCCAGTGACCGTGCGGGTTCCCACGTGGAATCGCCTGACCCCTGGGACCACAGTGGAAGTCGCTCCCGAGCGCTTCGACGCGCTCGAGAATGTGTTGGAGGTGCGCCCCATCCGCGTGGTCGAGGCGGTGGAGCCTGCGGCACCCATTCGCCTGGCCGTGTTGGGCGACCCGATTTCGCACAGCCGCTCGCCCACCATCCATCGGCATTTCGCCGAACAGTTGCGCCTGCCGGTGGACTACGAGGCGATCGCCGTGCCGCGCATGGCTCTGGCCGAGCGGCTCTCCGACCTGCATGCCCAGGGCTATGCGGGTCTCAACCTCACCATCCCGCTCAAGGAGGAGGCCTATGCCTTGGCCGTCTCGGGAGGCTGGCCGATCTCCGACCGGGCGCAGCGTGCCCAGGCGGTCAACACCCTCGTGCGCACCGAGGCCGGCTGGTCCGCCGACAACACCGATGGTGCGGGCCTGGTCATGGCCCTGTCGTTGAGCCTCGCGGCCATCGATCCTCCCGTGGGGGACCGCTCGGTGCTGCTGATTGGTGCCGGCGGAGCTGCCCGAGGTGTTTTGGAGCCCCTGCGGGCCGCGGGCTTTGGGCCCATCTGGGTGACCAACCGCACCCGCTCTCGGGCGGAGGCGCTGGCGGCCGATTTCCAGCTCGAGCCCTCGGCCGTGGTCGACTGGACGGCTCTGGCCGAGCCCAGCCCCAGCCTTTTCCCTGGGGGCCACTGGCCCCAGGTTCTGATCAATGCCAGTGCGGCGAGTCTGGAGGGCGAGGCCCTGCCCATGGGCGAGGCCCTCTATGCCCATGCCCGGGTGGCCTTCGACATGATGTACCCCAAGGCCCCCGACGCCTCGACCCCATGGCTTCGGGCGGTGGCCGAGGCTGCACCCCATGTGCTCAGCCTCCATGGCCTTGGTATGCTCGTTGGCCAGGCTGCCGAGAGCTTTCACCTCTGGACTGGGCAGCGGCCCGATCCCCTGCAGACGCTGGCGGCCCTGGCCGAACCATCCGCACCGACAGAACCATCCCCCACCGCCCCAGGCACCAACGACCCGGCATGAGCACCCCGCGCAGTCCCGACAGTGGCCTTCACGCCCTCGACGAGGTCAGCGACCTCCTGCGCCGGTTCCGCATCGAGGATGACCTGGTGCATCGCGAGCAGCTGCCCTCGGCCGAGGACCGACGCGGTCTGGTTGAGACCCTGGTGCACCGGCAGCATCGGGCGGCCCTGGCCAATCGCATCGCCCAGATTCATGCCGCCGACATCGCCTATGTTCTAGAGGCGTTGCCGCCCGAAGAGCGGGCGATGGTCTGGTCGCTGGTCTCGGAATCGCAGCAGGGCGATGTGCTGGTGGAACTTGCCGAATCCGTGCGGCCCTCGATCATCGAGCTCTGCTCGCGCGAGGCCCTCATTCGGGTGGCGCTGCAGCTGGAGCCCGATGAGCTTGCTGCCATGGCCGAAGATTTCCCCGCCGGTGTTCTGGAGCGGGTGCAGCAGGGGCTCTCGGTTGAAGAGCGCGAGCAGCTGCGCGCCGCGATGTCCTATCCCGAGGATTCGGTCGGCGCCTGGATGGACTTCGAGATGATCACCATCCGGGACGATGTGACCCTGGAGGTGGTGCTGCGCTATCTGCGCCGCTTCGAGGCCCTGCCCGACCACACCGACCAGATCTTCGTGGTCGACCGCAGCGAACGGCTGCGGGGCGTGCTGCCCCTGGACCAGCTGCTGATTCATGAGCCCGAGGGCCGTGTTGTCGATGTGATGCGCACCGACCCCATCAGCCTGCGCGCGCGCGAGCCGGTGGAGGACGCCGCCCAGGCCTTCGAGCGCTACGACCTCGTGTCTGCGCCGGTGCTCGATGAGACAGGGCGGCTCGTGGGCCGGCTGGTGGTCTCCGAGGTGGTCGACGTCATTCGCGACCAGAGCGATGCCGAGACCTTGTCTCGGGCGGGTCTGCAAGACGACGAGGACCTCTTCGCGTCGGTCTGGGCATCGGCCCGCAACCGCTGGCTCTGGCTGGGGGTCAATCTGTTCACCGCCTTCGTGGCCTCGAGGGTGATTGGCGCCTTTGAGGGCACCATCGAGCGGGTGGTGGCCCTGGCCGCCCTCATGCCCGTGGTGGCGGGCATCGCGGGCAACTCGGGCAACCAGACCATGACCATCATCACCCGATCCCTGGCCCTCAATCAGATCAACCGCAACACCCTGGGACGACTCTTTGCCAAGGAGCTGGCGGTGGCCACCCTCAATGGGGTGGTCTGGGGGTCACTCGCGGGGGTGTTCGTCTGGATGCTCTACCTGGGCACGGGCCAGGAATCGCTGCTGGCTTTCACGATGATGCTGGCCATTCTGCTCAACCTGCTGATTGCCGCCCTCATTGGCCTGGGCGTCCCGCTCGCCCTGGAGCGGATGGGGCGGGATCCGGCCATGGGCGCCTCGGTGCTGCTGACCTTCACCACCGACTCGCTCGGCTTTCTGATCTTCCTGGGCCTGGCCAGCCTATTCTTTGGACTCGCCTGAGCCGAATCCCTCGGCCTTGAAGTGGCCCGAGCGCCCACCCGATTTCTCCAGCAGGCGCACGCCATCGATGACCATCCCGCGGTCCACGGCCTTGACCATATCGTAGACCGTGAGTAGGCCCACCTGAACCGCCGTGAGGGCCTCCATCTCCACCCCGGTCTTGCCGCCCACACCCACCGTGGCCTCCACCTCCACGCCAGGCAGCTCGGGCTTGCAGCGCAGCTCCACCGACACATGCTCGATGGGCAGCGGGTGGCAGAGGGGAATGAGGTCGGCGGTGCGCTTGACTGCCATGATGGCGGCAAGTCGGGCCACCCCGAGAACGTCTCCTTTTTTTGCTTGTCCCTGCACAATCAGGGCGAGGGTCTCGGGTTTCATCCGAATGCGCCCCTCGGCCGTGGCCCGGCGCTGCGTCACCGCCTTGTCGCCGACGTCCACCATGTGGGCATCGCCGTCGGTGTTGAAGTGGGTGAGGGTCGAAGGGCTGCCCTCGGGCAGAGGCTTGGAAGATGGTGTGCCGGTCATGGGAGTGGGTCCATGGAGTGGAAACAGGGAATGCGGAAATCCGAAGAGCAGCAGCAGGCGGGTGCCAGGGCCCAGGCCGTGGCGACGAACGAGACTCGATCCCGGGGGGTCGGCCCGCTGTTGCGCATCATAACGAGCGCAGCATTGATCCTGACAACGACCCTGTCTTCCGTGGCCCATGCCCAGGCCCTGCCCAGCCTGGGTGCGGTCGATGCAGGGGCCTTCTCGCCAGCGCAAGAAAAGCGCACGGGCGAGGCCATCATGCGCGAGCTGCGGCGCGCGGGCGTCATTCTCGAAGACCCCGAGGCCACCGATTACCTGCGGGCCCAGGCCTACCGGCTGCTGCGCGCAGCCCAGGCCCGGGGCGACCTGGACCCCAGCCTGGGGCTTGCCCCCGAGGATTTCGAGGTCTTTGTGGTGGCCGAGCCCAGCATCAACGCCTTTGCCCTGCCCGGCGGCAAGATCGGCATGCACTCGGGCCTGATGGTTCAGGCCGGAACCGAGGGTGAACTGATGTCGGTGCTGGCGCACGAGATCGCCCACGTGACCCAGCGGCACATCGCCCAGACCATCGGCCGTCAAGGCAACACCACCCTCGTGATGGCGACATCCCTGCTGCTGGCCATCCTGGCTGGCGCCAGTGGCAGCCCCGACGCCTCGGTGGGGGTCCTCGCCCTGGGCGAGACCCTGGCGCTGCGCGACGCGCTGGCCTTCTCGCAGGGGGCCGAACGGGATGCAGACCGCGTGGGGCTGGAGCTGATGGCCGAGGCGGGCTTTCCCGCCCGCGATGCGGTGGCCTTGTTTGAGCGGCTGGGGGCCGCCTCGCAGTTTTACGAGAACCGAGACGCCACCGACTACCTGCGCACCCACCCGCTGTCGAGCGAGCGGGTGGCCAATGCCCGCAACTTCCTCATGCGGCAGCCCGATCCTCCAGGGCTCTCCCCCGCCTCGCAGGAGTTCCTCATGCTGCAGGCCCGCCTTGGCCTGGCCCACAGCCCAAGCGGCGATGCCCGTGCGGTGGTCACCCAGCGCCTGAAGGCCCGCGCGCGGCAAGCCGAGACCGATGGCGATGCTGCCGCCGCGGCCGCGGCTCACTATGGCCTGGCCTGGGCCCATCTGGTGGAGGCCCGCTGGCCCGCCGCGGGGTCGGCGCTGGCCGTGGCCAATGCCTCGGCCGTGCGGATCTCCGATCCGGCGCGGCGGTCTGCCGCCCAGGGCATGATTCTTCGGGCCGAGCAGGAGCTGGCCCTGCGCTCGGGCAACCTGGCGCGGGCTTGGACGCTGGGCCAGGCCGAGGCCCTCCGAGCCATCGCGCCGGTGAGCCTCCGCGCCCAGGAGCGCACCGCCCTGGCCGCCGGGGTGCAGGGCCCCCCAGGGGTGGCGCCCGCTGAGGTCCACCGCTATGCCGAGGCCCTGCTCAAAAAGTATCCTCGAGACAGTGAGACCTGGCGCCTGGCAGCCGAGGCGGCCGACCGCGCGGGTCTGCGCGCCGATGCCCATCGGGCGGTGGCCGAGAGTCTTGTGATTCGTGGGGCCCTGGCCTCGGCCATCCAGCAGCTCGAGTTGGCCCAGCGGGCGGGCAGCGCCGATGTTCGAACGGGCGCGATTGTTCAGGCGCGGCTCAATGAGCTTCGCCGCACCTACCGAGAAGAACTGGAACGCGACCGCCGCGCCGGGGTGGATCGCCGCGATCCGATCGACCGGCCGAATCGGCCTTGAGCGGTCAGCGGAACACGACGGTCTTGCTGCCGTTGAGCAGGATCCGGCGCTCCGCATGCCAGCGCACCGCGCGCGCCAGCACCCTCGACTCGATGTCCTCCCCGAGTTGGGCCAGGTGGGTGGGCGTCTTGGTGTGGTCGACCCGCTCGACATCCTGCTCGATGATCGGCCCCTCATCGAGGTCGGTCGTCACGTAGTGGGCGGTGGCCCCGATGAGCTTGACTCCCCGGGCGTGGGCCTGAGCGTAGGGCCTTCCGCCCTTGAAGCTGGGCAGGAATGAGTGGTGGATGTTGATCGCCCTGCCGGCCAAGGCGCCACAGAGCTGGGGCGAGAGAATCTGCATGTAGCGCGCCAAGACCACCAGCTCCACCCCGAGCGCCTCGACCAGCGAGAGGATCCGGCCCTCCTGCTCTGCGCGGGTCTCGGCGGACACGGGCAGGTGGTGAAAGGCGATGCCATGGTGGCGCACCAGGCCCTCGAAGTCGGGGTGGTTGGAGACCACGCCCACCACATCCACCGGCAGTTGCTGGGTCTGCACCCGAAACAGCAGGTCATTGAGGCAGTGGCCCTGCTTGGAGACGAGCACCAGGGTTCGTGCCTTGCGCTGGGCGGGGTGGATCTCGAAGCGCATCTGGTGGGCCTTGGCCACCGATGCAAAGTCCTCGGTCAGCGCCGTGGCCTCGAGCTCGGTGGGGGCATCGAAGTGGACCCGCATGAAGAAGAGCTGGGTCTCGTCATCGCCGTATTGGGCGGAATCGAGAATGTTGCATCCCCGATCCATGAGGAATGCCGCCACCCGATAGACCAGGCCCCGGGCATCGGGGCAGGACAGGGTGAGGATGAAGTCGTGGTGGGTCATCCGTGGCTATGCCCGGCGGACTCCCCAGCGGCCATCTGGTAGCGGGTGCCGCAATAGGGGCAGGCCACAGGACCATGGGAGAGGTCGAGGGTGACTCGCGGGTGCGAGCACCAGACGGGCATGCGGGCGCTGGGGCAGGTCGCGGGAAGTTCGGCGGCCGTCAGTTCCACCACGGCTGGGGTGTGGGCGCTGGGCTTGGTCATGGGATCAGAGGGCGGTGAGCCAGTGCTGGTACTCGGGCGCCCGGCCCTGGACCGCTGCGAAGAACTTGTCCTGAATCCGGGTGGTGATCGGGCCTCGGCCGCCATTGCCAATGATGCGCCGGTCGAGCTCGCGGATGGGCGTGACCTCGGCGGCGGTGCCCGTGAAGAAGGCCTCATCGGCGGTGTAGATCTCATCGCGGGTGATGCGCTTTTCCACCATGGGGATGCCCAGATCTTTGGCGATGGTGAAGATCGTGTTGCGGGTGATGCCATCGAGGCAGGTGGCGAGGTCGGGTGTGTAGATCACGCCGTTGCGCACGATGAAGAGGTTCTCGCCCGATCCCTCCGAGACGTAGCCATCGGTGTCGAGCAGCAGGGCCTCGTCGTAGCCATCGGCCGCCGCTTCCTGGTGGGCGAGGATGGAGTTGATGTAGTAGCCGCAGGCCTTGGCCCGCACCAGAGAGACATTCACGTGGTGCCGACTGAAGGAGGAGGTCTTCACCCGGATGCCCTTGTTGAGGCCATCCTCACCCAGATACGCGCCCCAGGCCCAGGCCGCGATCGACACATGGATGGTGTTGTTGCGGGCAGAGATGCCGAGTTTCTCGGAGCCAATGAAGACCAGCGGCCGGATGTATGCCGACCGCAGACCGTTGCGGCGGACGGTCTCGAGCTGCGCCTCGGCCAGAACATCGGCGCCAAAGGGCACCTGCAGGCCAAAGATCTTGGCCGAGTTCAGCAGCCGCTCGGTGTGCTCGTGCAGGCGGAAGATCGCCGAAGTATTGGGGCCGGTCTCGTAGCAGCGCACGCCCTCGAAGACGCCCATGCCGTAGTGCAGCGTGTGGGTCAGGACGTGGACCTTGGCATCGCGCCAGGGCACAAACTGACCATCCATCCAGATGCTGCCGTCGCGGTCGGCCAAAGACGTGCTCATGATTTCTCCAGACAAAAGTGGTCGCCCCAGGGGCGGGCTGTGGGTTGGGCTGCGGGTTGTGCTGCGGGAGGTGCCAAGACGGCAAACCCGCATTTTAGCTAGAAGGGCCGTCCTCGGATTTCCGCAAGGCTTCGGGGGTTGGCGGGCGCATCGGCAAACACCCGCTGCCACAGGGCCTGCACGGCACTGCGGGCCTGGTCGATGGCGCCCTCGGGGGGCAGGCGCGCGGCCGTGCTGCCCGCGAGCCGCAGCCGATGCTGCTCCTTGCGAAAGAGCCGATAAGCGGCGGCTGTCTGCTCGGCGAGGTCGCTGGGAACCAGGCCGGCCTGCGCGGCACGCCCCAAGAGGGCGATGTTGCCCGCATTGTCGAGCAGGGCAGGGACCCGATGCGCGTGGGCGAGCACCAGGGCCTGGACCATGAACTCGATGTCGACCATGCCGCCGGCATCGTGCTTGAGGTCGAAGAGGGCCGAGGGGTTGGGGTGGCCCTCGTGCATCCTCTGGCGCATCGAGAGAATCTCCTCGAGCGTGGCCGCGGCGTCGCGTTCCATGGCGAGGATGTCCCGCCGGCCCTGCTCGAATGCGGCACCGATGCCAGGGTCTCCAGCGCAATGCCGGGCGCGCGTAAGGGCCTGATGCTCCCAGACCCAGGCCTGGTGACGCTGGTACTCCAGAAATCCGTGAAGGTCGGTGACCAGCAGGCCTGCGTTGCCGTTGGGGCGCAGGCGCAGGTCGATGTCGAAGAGCTGCCCCGCCGCGGTGGTGGTGGACAGCCACATCGTGACGCGCTGGGCGAACTTTGCGTAGCGTTCCTGGGCAAGTTCGTGGGGGTCATCGAAGAGGAAGATCAGGTCGAGGTCGGAGGCATAGCCCAGCTCTTTGCCCCCCAGGCGGCCATAGGCCACCACCGCGAAGGCCGGCACATCGCGGTGCCGCTTGGGGCTGGCCCGCCAGGCCTGCGTCAGGGTGGCGTCGATCACGGCATCGGCCAGGGAAGAGAGCTGATCCGAGAGCCGCTCCACCGTCCAGAGGCCTTGCAGATCCTGCACGAGCAGACGGAATAAGGCGGCGTGGTGGACCTCCCGCAGGATGTCCATCTGCCGCTCCACATCCGGTTCGCCTTGAATCTGCGCGGCCGAGAGCTGCCGCTGCAATTCCATTCGGAGGGCCCGCTCGTCGGGCGCATCAAAGAGCGTGCGGCTGTCGAGCAGCTCGTCGAGCACGATGGGGTGGCGACAGAGGTAGCCCACCGCCCAGGGCGAGGCCTCGGCCAGCCGCGCCACGCGCTCGAGGGCCTCGGGATACTCATCAAAGAGTGCAAGGTAGGCGTTGCGGCGGCTGAGGGCATCGAAGATCTGGCCCATGCCCTGCTGCAGGGCCTCGGGGGCAGCGCTGGATGCGCTGCGCTGGGCAACCCAGGCCTGCAGGCGTGCAAGCCTGCCCTCCCGGCCCGTGGGGGCGGGGGCTTCGGCGGTGGTGGCACTTTCCTCGCGCCGGAAGAGCCGCTCGAAGATCTCCGTGACCGCGGCGGACTGGGCCAGGCAGGCGGCCTCAAACTCCGGCAGTGGCATGCCCATGGCCGCAGCCATGCAGTGGTGGGCCTGCGCGTCGGCAGCCAGAGTGTGGGTCTGTTCGTCGGCCCAATACTGCAGGCGGTGCTCCAGGCGTCGCCAAAAGGCATAGGCCGATTTGAGAACCGCGACCTCGGCCGCTGGAAGCCGTTGCTGCTCGGCGAGGATGTCAAGTACCCCCCGGGTGCTGCGCTCACGCAGGCTGGACTCCCGGCCCCCGCGAATGAGTTGAAAGAGCTGGGCCACAAACTCCACCTCTCGGATGCCGCCGGGTCCGAGCTTCACATCCACCTCGGGAAACTCCGCTGCCGCTGGTGTGGGGCTGCGCAGCTGGCGCCGACCCGCGCGCCTCTGAGCCTCTTCGCGAATCTGCCCATGGAGCTCCCGCAGGGCCGACAGGGCGTTGTAGTCGAGGTAGCGCCGATACACGAAGGGCAGGCGAATCTCCTCCAGGGACTGGACCTGCCGATCGAAGCGCTCTGGCGTGCTGGCCCAGGGGCGGTTCACCACCCGCGCCTTCACCCAGGCGTAGCGCTCCCACTCGCGGCCCTGAACGATGAGGTAGTTCTCGAGCATGGCCAGGGTGTGGACCACGGGCCCACTGCTGCCGTTGGGACGAAGCCTTAGGTCGACCCGAAACGCAAAGCCCTCGGCGGTGGGGTCCGACAGCAGCTGGGTCTGCATCCGAACGAGGCGAGTGAAGAAGGTCTGCGCATCGAGCACGCCCCGGCCATCGACGCCCTCGGTTTCCCCGTCGTCGGCCAGCAGTGGGATGAGATCAACGTCGGAGGACGCATTGAGTTCGCCGCCACCGAGCTTGCCCATGCCCACCATGAGCAGGTCCATGGGCTGGCCTTCCGCATCGATGGGGCGGCCATGCTTGGCGCAGAGCTGGGCCATGCCCACCTCGTAACTCACTTGAATGCACAGCTCGGCCAGGTGGGAGATGGCCGAGAGGTTTTCGGCCAGGTCGGCCTGTCCGGACAGGTCGCGCTCGGCGATCGCCAGGATTGCCCCCTGCCGAAAAATTCTCAGCCGCCGCGCCGCTTCGGCCACGGCGACCTCGCCAACCGCACCCCGCAGCCCCGAAGGCCAGGCCACTGCCAGCCAGGCCTCGAGCCGTTCTCGGTCGATGGGGTCCTGGGGCGACATGCCCGACAGGCCGCTGGCCTGCATGACCGGAAAGAGCCGACGTCCCAGCTGGGTGTGGGCCTGAACTGCGGGGAAGGCCGAGGGGTCAAACGACATGTGGGCGAGTACCATTCCGCCATTCTCATGCGACTTCTTCTCCGTGTCTCGGCCCTTCTCTTGTTGCTGGCGATTGCTGGCATGGCCGCCTTGCGGGTTTGGGCATGGCCGCAGATCCAGTCGCGCTACGGCAGCGATGCGCAGGCGCAATCGGCCCTGGCGGAGGTGCTGGCCGTCGAGGGCCTGACCCCGGAGCTTCGGGGGGTTCAGTTGCTCTGGCCCGTGTTGGGGTGGCCAGAGCTTCGGATGGATCGGCTGAGCGTCTCCAGCCCCGATCCTGCGAGCGTGGCCGAGGGGCGAGGGCTGCGTCTGCGTCTGGGCCCCGCCAGTCTCTGGGCCCTGTCTCAGGGCCGGCCTGCCTTTCATAGCCTCGACCTCGCCGAGGTCCGCCTGAGCATCGACCGGCCCGATCCCACCGCGCTGCGGGTGGGCGGGGTCTTGATTCGTGAGAGTCCGGGCGATTCGCCGATGGCCCTCTCGGCCCTCGATGCTCTGGGCCCGGTGAGGATCGGCCGATTGGAGGTGCTCTACGCGGGCCAGGCGCTGGTCGCTCGCGGGCTCGGCCTCGAGGCGGGCAGCCAGCGGCCCCGGGTGCTGGTTGGGGACGCCGATCTGGGCGAGGTCTTTGCTCTGGCGGACTACCTGGGGGCCATTCCCCGAACCGGCGAGGGCCCCCGCGATGGGCCCCAGTTGGCCTGGTCAGGCCGCGTCTCTGAGCTCGACCTCGAGGCACGGCTGCCAGCCCCCGCCGACTACGCCAGGCCCAGCGCTTGGCTGGACACCATCCTGGGTGCCGAAGGCGCCCTCACTCTGCGGGACTTCCAGCTCGTCACTGCGGGGTCGCTCTCCGCCCTCACTGGGGTGTCGATGGATCTGCGTGTGGCCGATGGCCGCATTCGCTCCACCATTGCGGGGCGCGATGTGTCCCTCATCAGCGAGGCTTGGGTTCACTCGGGCGCCTTGGCCTTGGGCGCGGTTCGGGCCGACCTGTCGATGCGCGCCGACAGCCGCTCGGTCGAGGGCCTGAGCATCGACATCCGTGGCCTGGAGGTCGACGACCCCAAGCTGCGTCTGCGCACTGAGGGGTCTGTCTGGGTGCCGCTGCCGGCCGAGGGGTCCGATCCCGCCCCCCCATCAGAACTGCGCCTCGAGGGCAGTGTGGATGGGGCTCAGCCCAAGTCCCTGGCTGGGGTTCTTCCCACGGTGATTGGGGCTCAGGCGCGGGAATGGATGTCGATGGCGCTGCAGGATGGTCGACCCATTCAGGGCAGCTTCTCGGTGCGGGGCGACCCCGATCGGTTCCCTTTTCCCAATGGCGATGGCGGCCGGTTCGCCGCCCGCCTTCGGGTGGAGAACCAGACCCTTCAGTTCGCTGACCCAGCCCGCTGGCCTGCGGTCACGGGGCTCTTTGCAGACATCCGCTTTGACAACGGCAGCCTCTCGTTTGAGAGCCGCCAGGCCCAGTTCATGGCCAACCCCGTGCGCTTGGCCAAGGGGCAGATTCCCGAACTCGGCGCCCTGGTTCCGACCCTGGACCTCACCCTCGATCTGGGCAGCAGCCTGCCGGATCTCTTGGCCGCCGTTCAGGCGAGCCCAGTGCGCGAGCTAATCAATGGCATCACCGATGAGGCCGTCGCCCGGGGGCGTGCCGATGTGGTCGTGGGGCTCTCGCTCAACCTCAACGACATCGAGGCCTCCAAGGTGGAGGGCCGACTGCGTGTGCGCGAATCGCAGGTGCAGCTTCTGCCAGTACTGCCCTTGGTCGATCGGCTGCGCGGGGAACTATCGTTCACCGAGCAGGGCCTGGACTCCCTCAGCTTCGAGGGCGCAGCCCTGGGCGGGCCGGTGTCTTTGAGGCAGCAGCCCGACGACCAGGCCTTGGTTCTGGAGGCCGAAGGTCGCCTGCAGGGCGTGGCCCTGGAGCGCTGGCTTGGCCCCCAGCTGGGACTGCAGATGCAGGGTGTGGCCACCGGCGAGACGCCCTGGCAGATGCGGCTTGAGGCGGCGGGGGGCGGGCTGCGACTGCGGCTGATGTCCGACCTGCGGGGTCTGGCCATTCAGCTGCCCGCACCGGCCGCGAAGGCTGCCGGCGATCGGTGGGGCCTAGAGATCCTCCTCGACCGGCCGGGCCTTCCTGCCACGGCCCAGCTGCCCGCCCGCGGCGGCCCTCGGCAGTCGTGGCAGATCCGAACCCAAGCGGGTCAGCTCGGTGGGCGATTCACCCAGGAGCGGGAGGTCGATGGGCGTGCAGCCCGAGAGCCACGTCTGCAGGGCCTCATTTCCGTGGGCAGCCCACTTCCCCTGTCGGCGATTGCGCCGCTGGCCAGCCGCGGCCTGGTGATTGCTGCGCAGGCCACGGGGCCCGTGTCGGTCGATGCCTGGATTGAGGCCCTGGCGCGTAAGTTGAAGGCAGACCCCAAGGCGCCCGAGACCAACCTGCCGCCAGCCCTTGGGGGGATCGTGTTGCGCGCACCGGCAGCCACCTTCGGCCGACAGCGCCTTGAGCAGGTGGCCTTCGGTGCCACGCCACCGCAGCCCAATGGCCCGCCCGGCTGGCGCATGACGGTCAGCAGCATCCAGGCCGCAGGCGATTTGTTGTGGGGCCCTTCGCCGTCGAATGCCGCAGCATCCCGGCTGCAGGGTCAGCTCTCGAGGCTCTGGTTGCAGCGTCCGGGCGATGGCGCCGAGGCCTCGGCCGCACCCGCGTCCGCCGCCTCGGTTCAGCCCGGCGACTGGCCCGAGATCAACCTTCAGGTGACCGATCTGCGGCTCGGCCGGCAGGCCCTGGGACGGCTCGACCTGCGCGCTCGGCCCAGCACCACCTCCAAGGCCTGGGACATCGACAGTGCGGTATTGGCCATGCCCGGGGGTGTGCTCAACGCCACGGGATCCTGGATCCCGACCCTGCCCGCCCCAGCCACCAGCCCCCTGGCCACACAGCTGGCGGCGCCCAGCGCGCCCAGCGGCACGGCTTCCTCGTCGGTCCGCGGTCCATCCGGTCTCGTGGGCGAGACCCGCATGAAGGCGCAGCTGAATGTGGCCGATGGCGATGCCCTCCTGACCCACCTGGTGGGTCCGAACCTGGTGCGCGGCGCTGCGGGAGAGATTCAGGCCGACCTGCGCTGGCCGGGGTCTCCCGCCGATTTCTCGCTGCGCTCAGGGCAGGGCAGCCTCACCGCCGACCTGGGCAAGGGGCAGTTCCTCAAGGCCGAGCCAGGTGCGGCCAAGCTCCTGGGGGTGCTCAGCCTTCAGTCGCTCTCGCGGCGCATCACCTTCGATTTTCGCGACCTGTTTTCGGCGGGTTTCTCGTTTGAGACGGTGCGCGGCACGGCGGCCGTGGCCCAGGGAACCGTCTCCACGAACAATCTGCGCATCGTGGGCATTCAGGCGGCCGTGCTCATCGATGGCAGCGCTGATCTGGCCAAAGAGACCCAGGCGCTCGATGTGCTCATCCTGCCCGAGGTCAATGCGGGGCTGGCTTCCTTGGGTTATGCACTCATCAATCCGGCCATCGGCCTGGCCAGTTTCCTTGCCCAGTTTCTGGTGCAGGATCCGTTGTCCAAGGCGCTTTCCTATCGGGTTCGCATCACTGGGCCCTGGGCGGACCCCGTGGTGGAAGAGGTCCAGACCCCCAGCGCCGCCCCGAAGGCCGGCCCGAGCGCAGCCCCGGGAAGAGCCCCATGAGCAAAGCAACACCGATGCACAGCGCCTGTGTGGCTGCCGTTCAGATGGTCTCGGGACTCTCGGTGGCTCGGAACCTCGAGCGGGCCGAGGCGCTGCTGGCCGAGGCCGTGGGCCGGGGGGCCGAGCTGGTGCTGCTGCCCGAATACTTCTGCCTCATGGGCCAGCGCGACACCGACAAGCTCGCCATTGCCGAACCCTTCGTTGCTGAACCCGTCGCTGCCGATCCGCGGTCCTCGCCGACGCCGCACCCCCTGCAGACCTGGGCCGCCCGCCTTGCGCAGCACCACCGCATCTGGCTGGTGGCAGGCACGCTGCCCCTGCAGTCGGGCGATGCGGGTCGGGTGCGCAATGCCATGCTGGTCTATGGCCCCGATGGCCGCTGCGCAGCGCGCTACGACAAGTTGCATCTCTTTGCTCTGCAGACGCCCACCGAGACCTTCGACGAGGGCCAGACCATCGAGCCGGGCAGTGCGGTGGGCCTGGTTCAGACCCCGGCGGGCAGGACGCTGCTCTCGGTCTGCTACGACCTGCGATTCCCCGAGCTCTTCCGGTGGGCGGGCCAGCAGCAGGCCATCGACCTCATCTTGATGTCGGCTGCCTTCACAGCCCACACCGGCCGGGCGCACTGGGAGCTGCTGGTGCGCAGCCGGGCGGTGGAGAACCAATGCTGGGTGCTCGCCAGCGCCCAGGGTGGGCTGCACGAGAACGGCCGCAACACCTGGGGCCACTCCATGCTGGTGGACCCGTGGGGCGAGGTGGTGGAATGCCTGCCCTCGGGCGAAGGTGTGGTGCTGGGCAGGGTTGACCCGGCCATCACCCAGCGCGTGCGCCTAAAATTGCCTGCCCTTCAACACCAACGCCTGCACGTGTCAGGCATGGAGAAGCCATGACTCCCCGCGACTCTGCCATCGCTGCCCTGGGCCTTGCCGACGAGCTGCTGCTCACGCCCGCAGGGCTGTCGCACCAGGATCTGTTTGCAGCGCTCGATCGCATCCACGCCCACAAGGTCGACGGGGCCGACATCTATTTCCAGTACAGCCGTGCCGAGGGCTGGTCGCTCGATGAGGGCCTGGTCAAATCCGGCAGCTTCTCCATCGACAGTGGCGTGGGCGTTCGGGCGATCTCCGGAGAAAAGCAGGCCTTTGCCTACAGCGACAGCCTCTCGGTGCAGGCACTGCGCGAGGCCGCCGACACCGTGCGCACCATCTCTGCGGCGGGCAAGAGCACGCCCCGCGGCATTGCCGTCGGCCAAGGCCGCAGCACGCCATCGGCCACCGATCGACTGCGCGTGCCGGAGGCACACCCCCAGTCTCTCTACCTTCCGCTCGACCCCACCGAGGCCCTGAGTTCGGATGCGAAGGTCGAGATGCTGATGACCATCGACCGACTCGCCCGCGCGGCCGACCCGCGCGTGGTGCAGGTCAATGCGTCGCTGGTGGGGGCCTTCGATGTGGTCCTGGTGGCTCGCGCCGATGGCCAGTTGGCGGCCGATGTGCGTCCGCTGGTGCGGCTGTCGGTCTCGGTGATTGTCGAGCAGCAGGGCCGCCGGGAGCGCGGCAGCAGCGGCGGTGGTGGCCGTTATGGCCTCGCACGCTTCACCCCCGAGCAGCTCGCCCACCATGCCGCCGAGGCGGTGCGCGAGGCCCTGGTGAATCTGGAATCCCGGCCCGCGCCGGCAGGTCAGTTCCCCGTGGTGCTGGGCCCTGGTTGGCCCGGCATCCTGCTTCACGAGGCGATCGGCCATGGCCTGGAGGGCGACTTCAATCGCCGGGGCTCGAGTGCCTTCTCGGGCCGCATCGGTCAGCGCGTGGCCGCGCCGGGGGTGACGGTGGTCGACGATGGCACCCTGCCTGACCGCCGGGGCTCGCTCAACCTCGACGACGAGGGCAACGCCACCCAGCGCACCGTGCTCATCGAGGACGGCATCCTGCGCGGCTACATCCAAGACGAGCTCAACGCCCGCCTCATGAAGGTCAGGCCCACCGGCAACGGGCGCCGTGAGTCGTATGCCCACCTCACCATGCCACGCATGACCAACACCCTGATGCTCGGCGGTCGCGACGACCCCCAAGACATCGTGGCATCGCTGAAGAAGGGCATCTATGCCGTGAACTTCGGCGGCGGTCAGGTCGACATCACCTCGGGCAAGTTTGTGTTTTCGGCGAGCGAGGCCTATTGGGTGGAGGACGGAAAAATCCAGTACCCGGTGAAGGGCGCCACCCTCATTGGCAATGGCCCCGATGCACTCACTCGGGTCACCCGCATCGGCAACGATATGGGGCTTGACCCTGGCGTGGGCACCTGTGGCAAAGAGGGCCAGAGTGTCCCAGTGGGGGTGGGGCAGCCCACGCTGCGCATCGAGGGCCTCACGGTGGGGGGCACGGGGTCCGCAGGCTAGAATGAATCCCAAAGCCCATAAGACCTTGTGACCATGACCACCGCACAGACCGCGCCCGCCACGGCCAACCTCCGCATCCAAAACATTCGCGAGCTCGCCACACCCGAGTCGCTCACTGCCGCGTTGCCCGCCTCGACCAAGGTCTGCCAGACCGTGGCCCAGAGCCGCGAGGCCATCCACCGCATCCTCCACGAGATGGACGATCGGCTGCTGGTCATCATTGGTCCCTGCTCCATCCATGACCCCAAGTCGGGCTTGGAATATGCCCGGCGTCTCATCGAGCAGCGGCAGCGCTTTGCCGCTGACCTAGAGATCGTGATGCGGGTCTACTTCGAGAAGCCCCGCACCACGGTGGGTTGGAAGGGCCTCATCAACGACCCCCACCTCGACAACTCCTTCGACATCAACACGGGCCTGCGCATGGGCCGCGAGATTCTGCTCGAGATCAACAGCCTGGGCCTGCCCGCGGGTGTGGAGTTTCTCGATGTGATCTCCCCGCAGTACATCGCCGACCTCGTGTCTTGGGGGGCCATCGGCGCGCGCACCACCGAATCCCAGATTCACCGAGAGCTGGCTTCGGGCCTGTCGTGCCCGGTGGGCTTCAAAAACGGCACCGACGGCAATCTGCGCATCGCCTTCGATGCGATCAAGTCCGCCTCGCATCCGCACCACTTCCTCTCGGTGACCGCCGAGGGCCGAACGGCCATCGTCTCCACGCGCGGCAACGAGGACTGCCATGTGATTCTGCGCGGCGGCAAGGCACCCAACTTCGATGCAGCGAGTGTGGCTGCGGCCTGCCAAGAGGCGGCCTCGGCCAATATGGCCTGCCGCCTGATGATCGACATGAGCCACGGCAACTCCAGCAAAAAGCCCGAGAACCAGCTGCCGGTCTCTGAGGTGATTCGCGATCAGCTCAGCGCCGGCGACGAGCGCATCTTCGGCGTGATGGTGGAGAGCCACCTCACCTTTGGCCGGCAGGACCTCAAGCCCGGCATGACGCGCGACGATCTCGTTTACGGCCAGAGCATCACCGACGGCTGCATCGGCTGGGAAGACTCCCTGACCATTCTGGAAAATCTCGCGGAGGGCGTGCGCGCCCGCCGGGTTCAGAAGGGCCGCCCCTAAAACTGGCGCTCCGGGGCCCAGCCCCGGGGCTCAGTGGTCGCCGCCCGTGCCCCGCCACTGCGGCTGGGGCGTGCCGTAGAGCTCGGCCAGAAGCCGGCCCATCACAAACAGCCAGTCCGAGAGCCGGTTGAGGTATTGCATGGGGGCGAGCAGCGAGGGCTGTGCCTCGGGCTCTGCAGACCACATGAGGGTGGCAACCCGCCGCTCGGCCCGCCGAGCCACGGTGCGGGCCACATGGCATTGGCCCATGAGGACACTGCCGCCCGGGATCACAAACTCGCGCAGCGGTGCCAGCCGTTCGTTGGCCTGTTCCACCTCGGCCTCGAGGCGGCCAATGGCCTCATCGGGAAGCAGGCTGTGGCCGGGCATCGACAACCCGCCGCCCAGGTCGAAGAGCTCGTCCTGGATGCGGCGCAGTTGGTCGCGCACCCGCCGCAGCGCCTCGGTGTCTTGGGGGGCGGGCTCGTGTTGATCGCCGGCGTTGGCCGCGGGCAGTGGGCTGGCGGCCAGGTGCGCCGCCAGCAGGCCCAGGTGGGCATTGAGCTCATCCACATCGCCCATGGCCTCACAGCGGGGATGGTCTTTGCGCAGCCGGCTGCCGTCGGCCATGCCGGTCTCGCCGTGGTCGCCGGTGCGGGTAGTAATTCTGCTGAGGCGGTTTTTCACGCCGCCAGTGTACCCAGGGCTACACTGCGCGCATGAATTCGCCCTACGAGCTTGGCGAGCTGCGATTCGCCGACATCCACGCCGGCCTGCCCGAGGCCCGGCGTGAGGCCCTGCTGACGGCCCTGCGCGAGCGCCTACCCGAACATTGCATCATCGCCGATGCCGAGGGCCGACGGCCCTATGAGTGCGACGGCCTCACTGGCTATCGCGAGCTGCCTTCGGTGGTGGTCATGCCCGAGACCGAGGCCCAGGTGGGCGAGGTTCTGGCCACCTGCCACCGCCTGCAGGTGCCGGTGGTGGCCCGGGGTGCGGGCACTGGCCTCTCGGGCGGCGCCACCCCCCACCGCGGTGGCGTGCTGCTCGCTTTGGCCAAGCTCAGCCAGATCATCGACATCGATCCCATCGCCCGCACGGCCCGGGTGCAGCCCGGGGTGCGCAATCTCGCCATCAGCGAGGCTGCGGCCGTGCATGGCCTCTACTACGCCCCCGATCCTTCCTCGCAGATCGCCTGCACCATCGGTGGCAATGTGGCCGAGAACTCGGGTGGCGTGCATTGTTTGAAGTACGGCCTCACCGTGCACAACGTGATGGAGGTCCGCGGCTATCTGGTGGATGGTCAGCCCTTCTGCTTTGGCGGACGCACACCCGACCAGCCGGGACTCGATCTTCTGGCGGTGCTCATTGGCTCGGAGGGCATGCTGGGGGTTGTGACCGAGGTCCTTGTGAAGCTCACCCCCAAGCCCCAGTTGGCGCAGGTCGTGATGGCCTCGTTTGCCGACGTCGAGGCCGCAGGCCAGGCGGTGGCCGACCTCATCGCGGCGGGCATCATTCCTGCAGGCCTCGAGATGATGGATCAGGGCATGACTGCCGCGGTGGAGGAGTTTGTGCACGCGGGCTACGACACGCAGGCTGCAGCCATCTTGCTGTGCGAGTCCGACGGCACCCCGACCGAGGTGGCGGAAGAGATCGCACACATGAAGGCGGTGCTCTCGGCCAGTGGCGCCACCGGCCTGGCGGTGTCGCAGTCGGAAGACGAGCGCATGCGCTTCTGGTCGGGCCGCAAGAACGCCTTTCCGGCCTCTGGGCGGATCTCGCCCGACTATTACTGCATCGACGGCACCATTCCCCGCCGCATGCTGGGCACCATGCTCCGACGCATCGCCGGGATGGAAGTGACCTACGGCCTGCGCTGCATCAATGTCTTTCATGCCGGCGATGGCAACCTGCACCCCCTCATTTTGTTCGATGCCTCCAAGCCCGGTGAGTTCGAGACCACCGAGCGCTTCGGCGCCGAGATCCTGGAGCTCTGCGTTGAGATGGGCGGCACCGTGACCGGCGAGCACGGCGTGGGCCTCGAAAAGATCAACAGCATGTGCGTGCAGTTCGCTCTCGAGGAGCGGCTGGCATTTCTGTCCGTGAAGCGCGCCTTCGATCCTCCCGGGCTCTTGAACCCGGGCAAGGGCATCCCCACCCTCAGCCGCTGCGCCGAATATGGCCGGATGCATGTGCACCGGGGCAGCCTGCGCTTCCCCGAACTGCCCCGGTTCTAAACGCTCTTTGCCAACACGCCCATGACCATGCCCAGCCCCGGGGCGGCCGATGCCGCCACCCTCGATTGGCTTGCCCATGCCCGCGATCGGGTGCGCCAGGCGGCCGCGGCCCAGGGCGCCCGCCCGCTGCTGGCCGAAGGATTTGGCAGCAAGCGCTCCTTGGGCATGCCCGCGCGCGACGGCACCGAGACCCTGTCCATGCTCGACTACACCGGGGTGGTGAGTTTCGATCCCACGGAACTGGTGGTGGTGGCCCGGGCGGGCACCCCGATGGCCGAGGTCGAGGCACTCTTAGGGGAACGCAATCAGGTGCTGGCCTTCGAGCCCCCCCGGCTGGGCGGCAGTGGGAGCATTGGCGGGATGGTGGCCATGGGGCTCTCGGGCCCCCGACGGCTGACGGCTGGGCCATGCCGCGACTTTGTGTTGGGCATGACTGTGATGAATTCCCGCGGCGAGATGATGCGCTTTGGCGGCACCGTGATGAAGAACGTCGCGGGCTACGATGTCTCTCGCCTGCACACCGGCGCCCGCGGCAGCCTCGGCATCATTCTCGATGTCGCTCTGAAGGTCTTGCCTCGGCCGGCGGCCGAGGCCAGCCTGGTCTTTGAGCCGGGCGCCCTGGGGGCCGAGGCCGATCTGCTGCGCCGGCTCAACGGCTGGCTCGCCCAGCCCTGGCCGCTGGCGGCGACCGCCACCGAGCCCGATGGCCATGTGTTTTTGCGCCTGATGGGCGCCAAGGCCGCCGTGGCCGAGGCGACGGTGCACTTCCAGGGCCAGGGCGCTGCGTTGTTGGCCGAGCCCGATGCCCATCGATTCTGGACCGGCCTGCGCGATCGTCAGCATGCGTTCTTTTCCAGGCCCGGCGCCCTCTGGCGCCTCAGCCTGCCGCCCACCACCCCCACCCCCGAGCCCCTGCGCGACCTGCCGCGCCTCACCGAGTGGGCGGGCGGACAGCGCTGGATCCTGGCTGACCTGCCCGCGGCTGCGGTGCGGTCTGCCGCCCAGGCCGCCGGCGGCTGGGCAGAGCTCGTTCGGGTTGGTGCGGGCATGGACACCTCCGAATTGCAGACACCGCTCGCGGCCGAAGCCTTGGCCCTGCACCAGCGTCTGGCCCAGCAGCTCGACCCCGAGGGTGCCTTTGCCCATGGTCGGCTCTTTCCGCGTGCAGCAACCACCGAAGGCATGGCATGGACACACAACTAGCCGACTGGGCGCAGGCCCGGCCCGAGGCCCTGGAGGCCCAGAAGATTCTGCAGCGCTGCGTGCATTGCGGCTTCTGCACGGCCACCTGCCCCACCTATCGCGTGCTGGGCGATGAGCGCGACAGCCCGCGCGGCCGCATCTACCTCATCAAGCAAATGCTGGAGGGCCACGCCACGGGGCGGGCATCTCAGGAGCACCTCGACCGCTGCCTGACCTGCCGCAACTGCGAGACCACCTGCCCGTCGGGCGTTCAATACGGCCGTCTCGCCGACTTGGGCCGCACCCTGATGGAGGAGCGGGTGGCGCGCCCCTGGAGGCAACGGCTGCTGCGGGCCCTCCTGCGCGAGGGCCTCACCAGCCCACTGTTCGCGCATGCGCTGGCCCTCGGCCGTTGGGTGCGCCCTCTGTTGCCGGCGAGCCTGCGGGCCAAGGTGGTCCAGCGGCGCAGCCCCGGGGTGGTGAGCGATCTCTCCCCGGTGGGGCCGCCGAGTGCGCTGGTCTTCCCGCCATCGCGCCTGCCGGCCGCCGCCGTGGCGGCACTTCCAGCGCGTCGGGTGGTCTTGCCCGGCGGCTGCGTGCAGCCCGCCCTGCTGCCCAGCATCGATGCGGCCACCCAGCGCATTCTTGCTGACTTGCGCATCGCCACCCTCCGTCCCGAGGACTCCGGCTGCTGCGGGGCACTGCGCCACCACCTGGCCGATGCCGCCGGCAGCACCCGACAGATGCAGCGCAATGCCCAGGCCTGGGCTGCGCCGCTGGCGAGGCAGGAGGCCGATGCGGTGCTCATGAATGCCTCGGGCTGCGCGGTCATGGTGGCCGAGTACGGACACCTTCTGGAAGACACCCCGGCTGCTGCGGATGGGCGGGCGGTGAGCGAGGCCCTGCAGGACCCGATATCGCTGCTGATGCCTCATGCGGCACTCTTCGCCGAGGCCTTGGCGCCCCGCGCCGCCGGCTGGGGGCCGATGGTCTACCACCCACCCTGCACCCAGCAGCACGGCCTGAAGATCAGGGGCCAGGTGGAACTCTTTTTGAAGCGCCTGGGGGTGAACCTTCTGCCGGTGGCCGATGCCCACCTCTGCTGTGGCTCGGCGGGCACCTATTCCATCCTGCAGCCGGAGATGTCGCAGACCCTGCGCGACGACAAGCTTCAGAAGCTTCAGGCGGGGCGGCCAGAGCGCATTCTCTCGGCCAACATTGGCTGCCTTACCCACCTCGAGGCCGGCACCCACACCCCTGTGGTGCATTGGCTCGAGTGGCTCGACGCCGAACTCAACGCTGCGGCAGACGCCCGGGCGTGAGGCTGCCGAGTCGGCGCGGCCCGCGCGCCCCGGTCACGGTGGGCGCACTGCCCGCCTCTCCGACCAGATGCCGAAGGGCCAGCCAGGCGAAAGCTGCGGCCTCCACCTCTTGGGGATCCCAGCCCAGGGCTTCGGTGGTGTGCAACTCGGTCGGGTCTCCTGTGTGCAGCCCGGCGAGGGTCTCGCGGAGCCTTGCCATCATCGCCAGATTTCGGGCTCCACCCCCGCAGACATAGACCGCTGCGCAGGGCTGCGGCGATTCGGCCAGGCCCCGCAGAATCGTGGTGCAGGTGAGCTCGAGCAGGGTCGCCTGCACGCTGGCCTCTTGGGCGGGACTGAGCGGCTCCGACCAGCCGATCGCCTGCAGGCCCTCGAGCAGCCAGTTCAGGTGAAACACATCGCGGCCTGTGCTGCGCGGCCCCGTGCCTTGAAGATCTGGGTGCTCCAGAAGCTGCTCGAGCAAGGGCATGTGGACTTCCCCTTGGGCAGCCCAGGCGCCATCGCGGTCGAAGGCCTCGCCGCGGCAGCGCTCGATCCAGGCATCCATCAGGACATTGCCTGGGCCGGTGTCAAAGCCCCGCACCGGCGCTGCGCTGCCGACGAGGCTCAGGTTGGCAAATCCACCGATGTTGAGCACCGCCGCAGGCCGTGGGGCATTCCCCAGGAGGGCGGCATGGAAGGGGGGCACCAGCGGCGCCCCCTGGCCCCCCGCCGCCAGATCCCGTCGGCGAAAGTCGGACACGATGTCCAGGCCCGTGACCTCGGCGAGCAGGTGAGGGTCGAGAAGCTGCAGGCTGATGCCCTCCTGGGGCCAGTGGCGCACGGTCTGCCCATGGACCCCGGCCCCGAGGAGGCATGTGGGGTCGGCCTGGTCGCGCAGGGCGATCAGGGTTGGCAGCAGCGATTCGGTGAACGACTTCTGGGCGCGCAGCATGTCGTCGATTCGGGCATCGGGCGACTGGCAGGCGAGCAGCTCGGCCCGCAGTTCCGCAGGCATCGGCACATGGTGGGCGGCCACGCGGTGCATAGCGATGCCACCTTGGCCTTCGCAGCGCTCTTCCAGCAAGACGCCGTCGATGCCGTCCATGCTCGTGCCGGTCATCAGCCCGATGGCCTGACGCCGCCCGGTGCTCATGGCTTGGGTGCTGCTGAGGCGGTGGTGATGCCGTCGAGAAGCCTTAGGGCACGCTGAATCTCGCGGGCATGCGCGAGGTAGGCCTCGCGCTGCTCACCGGCGAGGTTGGGCGTGCGGGGATTCTCATTGACCATGCGGTTGGGATTCACGGCGCGTCCGTATTCGCGAAATTCATAGTGCAGGTGGGGACCGGTGGCCCAGCCGGTGCTGCCCACGTACCCGATCACTTCGCCCATGGCCACTGCCTTGCCGGGCCGCATGCCCGGGGCAAAGCGCGAGAGGTGGGCGTAGAAGGTGGTGATGCTGCGGGTGTGGGAGATCTCGATGGCATTGCCATAGCCGCGGTCGAATCCCGCCGACTGAATCACCCCATCGGCCACCGCGAGCACGGGGGTGCCCTCCGGGGCGGAGTAGTCGATGCCTCGGTGGGCCCGTGCCGTGCCGAAGAGCGGATGGATGCGGGTGTTGGTGAAGCTCGAGGTCACGCGGGTAAAGCGCAGTGGTGCTGCCAGATAGCCCCGCTTCACGGACTTGCCCTCGGCGTTGTAAAAGCTCCCTGGGCGACCAGGCTTGGCCTCGTAGTAGATGGCCTCGTGGACCTCGCCGCCCGCCTCAAAGCGCACGGCCAGCAGGCGTGGTGTACCGATGTCGCGGCCGGCGCGGCGGGGAATTTCATAAATCACCCGGACCCGATCCCCTGCGGTGACGGCACGCCGAAAGTCGATTTCCGATTCAAACAGATCCACCACGGCATCGGTGATGAGGGCGGGCACGCGGGCCTCGTCCATGGCCTCAAAAAAGTTGTTGCGCACCCGAACGGAGCGGTGCTCGCGCACCAGGTCGGTTTTCAGCAGCGAGCGCTCGGAGGCGTATTGGTTGGTGCCCACTCGGGAGAGATTCCAGGATTCCTGGGGGCTCTGGATCTGCAGCCGCAGCAGTTGGTTGTTGCGGTCGACGTGGGCGAGCAGGGTGGCGTTGCTGCGTCGGCCCTCTTGGAAGCGGCGCCCGAGCTCGGGGTGCTGTGCCTCGAGCACTGCGGCCGAGGGCCCAGCAATGCCCATGGACCTCAGGGCGGCCTCCAGGCTGGCGTGCGTTGCCAAGGGCTCCTCGAGCAGCACATCGAGGCCGTGGCGGCCCAGGGCCTTGGCCTGGGGGTCGAGTGCCGGGACCTCGAGAGCGCTTTGCTGCAGCGAGGCCAGGACCTCGACCTCGCTGGGGCCGGGCGCGCGCAGGGCCAAGGCGGTGATCAGCACCATGGTGGGGCCCAGCAGCCCAAGGCCCAGAAGCCAGCGGCGGTTCGTCGTTCTCTGCATCGCCCGTAAAATAAGGCCTTTTTCGGCTCAGCGCGACCCGGTCGCGCGAATTCTCAAGGATTTCCAACCGATGACTGGCTCCCCGCAGGGCTCCCCCGCCGACACGACCGCCGAGAGCGCTGCCGTGGCCAATGCCATGGCCGAGATCCGACGGGGTGCCGACACCGTGCTGGTGGAGGCCGAACTTCTCGCCCGCCTGCGCGAGTGCGAGACCCAGGGCACCCAGCTGCGGGTGAAGCTGGGCCTGGATCCCACCGCCCCCGATCTGCACCTGGGCCACACCGTGGTGCTCAACAAGCTGGCCACCCTCCAGCGCCTGGGCCACCACATCACCTTTCTGATCGGCGATTTCACTGCCCTGATCGGCGACCCGACTGGCCGCAACAGCACACGCCCGCCCCTGACCGAAGACGAAGTCGCAGCCAACAGCGAGACGTATTTCCGCCAGGCCAGCAAGGTCTTGGACCCCGAGCGCACCGAGATTCGGCGCAACTCGGAGTGGTGCTCCAAGCTCACCGCCCGCGACATGATTTCTCTGGCGGCGCAGGCCACGGTGGCGCGCATGCTCGAGCGCGACGACTTCACCAAGCGCTACAAAGGCGGCATTCCCATCTCGGTGCACGAGTTCCTCTACCCCCTCATGCAGGGCTACGACTCGGTGGTGCTGCAGAGCGACCTGGAACTCGGGGGCACCGACCAGACCTTCAATCTGCTCATGGGCCGGGAGCTTCAAAAGGCCCGGGGCCAGCGGCCCCAGTGCATCCTGACCATGCCCCTGCTCGAGGGGCTTGATGGGGTCGAGAAGATGAGCAAGTCCAAGGGGAACACCGTGGGCATCACCGATGCCCCGGGCGAGATGTTTGGCAAGTTGATGTCGATTTCGGACACCCTGATGTGGCGCTACTACGAGCTCCTGTCGGCGCGCAGTGCCCTGCAGATCGAGGCGCTGCGGGCCGAGGCCCAGGCTGGGCGCAATCCCCGCGACATCAAGGTGGATCTGGCCCTCGAGATCGTTGCCCGGTTCCATGATTCGGGTGCTGCAGAAAAAGCGCTGTCCGATTTTGAGTCCCGATTCAAGCAAGGCGAGATTCCCGAGGACCTGCCCGAGGTGCACCTTCAGGCCGACTCCGACGCGGGCCTGGGCGTGGTCGCCGTGCTCCGGGAGGCAGGACTGGTGGCCTCGAATGGCGAGGGCGTGCGCAACATCGAGCAGAACGGCGTTCGGGTGGGCGGTGAAAAAGTGAGCGATCGCTCGCTAATGCTTCCTCCCGGGAGCCACGTGGTTCAGGTGGGCAAGCGCCGCTTTGCCCGGGTCGTCATTCACGCACGGAAGGGATAGTCCATGGACGCCTCGCTGCAGGCCGCACGCCAACGGTTTCTGACCATCGCGTTGATCACCATCGTGGCGGTCTACTTCCTCATTCTGGTGGGTGGCACTGTGCGGGCGACCGGAGCGGGCATGGGCTGCCCCGACTGGCCCACCTGCTTTGGACAGCTGGTTCCCCCCACCTCCGAGGCCGAACTGCCGGCCGACTGGCGCGAGCGCTATGCGGCTCGGGGCTACGACACCGAGCCCTTCGACCCCATCAAGACCTGGACGGAATACGTCAATCGCCTGGTGGGCGTGGCCATTGGCCTGCTCTCGATTGGCACCGCGGTCGCGTCGGTGCGGCTGCGCAAGATCGATCCCGTCATCCCGTGGGCGGCCTTTGGGGGGCTGCTCATGGTCTGCTTCAACGGCTGGCTGGGCTCGCGGGTCGTGGCCTCGGACCTGCGGCCGGTGATGGTCTCGCTGCACATGATCGGTGCCTTTGCGGTGCAGATGTGCTTCATCCTGGCCTGGGTGCGCGCGCGCGAGCCGGAGTCTCGGGCCGTGGCCCTGCGCCTGCCCGGCTGGATGCCCACCATGGCCCTGGTCGCCCTGGCCGCACTGACCCTGCAGATTTTTCTGGGCATTCAGATCCGCGAGAGCGTGGACCTGATCGTGCGGGTGGAAGATGACCTCGCGCGCGACCAGTGGCTCAATGCCGTGCCCTGGATTTTTTATGTGCATCGGTCCTTTTCGTGGGTGGTGCTGGCCCTCTGCGTGGGCATGCTCTGGAAGGCCTGGCACAGCTCGCGCTCGGGGGTGTTGGCCGCCGCCGTGGGCCTCACCGTCTTCGAGATGATGCTGGGCGGCGCGCTCAACCACCTCGGCTTCCCCCTGATCGCCCAGCCCATGCACCTGCTCACCGCCCACCTCATCTTTGGGGTCTTGTGGCTGATTTGGGCGATGTGCTGGGTCTCGCGGCGGGTCTCCCCGCCGCTGGGGGATAATTCCGCATCCACTGGCCGCCCCGCGCTGGCCCAGTCCCAGATTTAAATCCCGCAGGCCTCATTTCTCGCAGAAAGTCTTCGCATGTACTCCTACGCCCAGGGCCTTGCCCAGATTGATCCCGATGTCGCCGCCGCCGTCGCCGCCGAAAATGCGCGCCAAGAGGCCCACATCGAGCTGATCGCCTCTGAAAACTACGCCAGCCCCGCAGTGATGGCTGCCCAGGGCAGCCAGCTCACCAACAAGTACGCCGAGGGGTATCCGGGCCGTCGCTACTACGGCGGCTGCGAGCACGTCGATGTGGTGGAGCAGCTCGCCATCGATCGGCTCAAGCAGCTCTACGGTGCCGAAGCGGCCAATGTGCAGCCGCACTCGGGTGCCCAGGCCAACACCGCCGTGTTCCTCGCCTTCCTCAAGCCCGGCGACACGATCATGGGCCTCTCGCTGGCCGAGGGCGGGCACCTGACCCACGGCATGGCCCTCAACATCTCGGGCAAATACTTCAACGTCGTGCCCTACGGCCTCAATGCCAAAGAAGAGATCGACTACGACCGCATGGAGGCCCTGGCCCGCGAGCACAAGCCCAAGCTGCTCATCGCGGGTGCCTCGGCCTATTCGCTCAAAACCGACTGGGCACGCTTTGCTGCCGTGGCCAAGGAAGTGGGCGCCATCTTCATGGTCGACATGGCCCACTACTCGGGCCTGATTGCCGGCGGCGTCTATCCCAACCCCGTGCCCCATGCCGACATCGTCACCTCCACCACCCACAAGAGCCTTCGGGGTCCGCGCGGCGGCATCATCCTCATGAAGGCCCAGCACGAGAAGGCCATCAACAGCGCTGTCTTCCCCGGCATCCAGGGCGGCCCCCTCATGCATGTGGTGGCAGCCAAGGCTGTGGCCTTTGGCGAGGCCTTGAAGCCGGAGTTCAAGACCTACTGCCAAAAGATCATCGACAACGCCCAGGCACTGGCCGCAGCACTCACCGCGCGGGGCCTGCGCATTGTTTCGGGCCGCACCGAGAGCCATGTGATGTTGGTTGATCTGCGCGCCAAAGGCATCACGGGCAAGGCGGCCGAGGCCGCACTCGCCCAGGTGCACATCACGGTCAACAAAAATGCCATCCCCAACGATCCCGAGAAGCCCATGGTGACTTCGGGCATTCGTCTGGGGACCCCGGCCTGCACCACGCGGGGCTTTGGCATCGAGGAGATGACCGCGATCGGCAATTTCATCGCCGATGTGCTGGAGTCCCCAGAAGATGCAGCGGTGATTGCCCGGGTGCGTGGCCAGGTCGAGGCCTTGACCGCCCGCTTCCCGGTCTACAAGGCCTAAGCCGCCCGGGCCCAGGGGCGCCCACCGCGGCCAGACCCGATGCGCTGCCCCTCCTGCGGCTCGGCCGAGACCCAGGTCACCGACACCCGGGTCTCCGAAGACGGCAACGAGATTCGCCGCCGGCGCCGCTGCATGGCCTGCGAGCGGCGCTTCAAGACCATCGAGCGGATGGAGTTGAGCCTGCCGACGGTGGTGAAAAAGGATGGATCGCGGCGCGACTTCGAGCCGGCCAAGCTGCGCTCAAGCATGGCCTTGGCCCTGCGCAAACGCCCAGTGGCGGCCGATGTGCTCGAGGCCGCGGTGCGCGCCATCGAGGAGCGTCTGGCGGCCTCGGGCGAGCGGGAGGTGGCCAGCCAACGCATCGGCGAGCTGGTCATGATGGAGCTGCGCAAGATCGACAAGGTGGCCTATGTGCGCTTTGCCTCGGTCTACAAGCAGTTCGAGCACCTCGATGAGTTTCAGGCGGTGATCGAAGAGGTCCGACCCGCGCGCCGTCGCCGAAAGGTCTGACCGGGCTGCGCCCGGTCCTGCACCGCGATGTTCTCCACCCTCGACATTGGCTCCATGCAGCGGGCCCTGGAGCTCGCCCGCCTCGGCCTCCAGACCACCACCCCCAACCCCCGCGTCGGCTGCGTGATTGTGCGCGATGGCGAGGTGGTGGGGGAGGGCTGGCATCGTGCCGCGGGCGAGCCCCATGCCGAGGTGCACGCCCTGGCCGCAGCCGGAGAGCGCGCTCGGGGTGCGACGGCCTATGTGACCCTGGAGCCCTGCGCCCACACGGGTCGAACCGGCCCCTGCGCCGATGCGCTCATCCGGGCAGGCATCGGCAGTGTGGTCGCGGCCACCATCGACCCAAATCCGGAGGTTGCTGGCCAGGGTCTTGAGCGTCTGCGGCAGGCTGGAGTCGAGGTGCGTGCCGGCCTGCTGTCGGAGGAGGCCCTCGATCTCAACCGCGGCTTCTTTCAGCGCATGCAGCAGGGCCGCGCCTGGGTGCGCGCCAAACTTGCCTTGAGCCTCGATGGCCGGACGGCCCTGCCCGATGGCAGCAGCCGCTGGATCACCGATGGCCCGAGTCGGACCGATGGTCACCGGTGGCGCTCTCGGTCCTGCGCCATCCTCACCGGCATCGGCACGGTGCTGGCCGACGATCCGATGCTCAATGTCCGACTGGTCGAGACCCCGCGACAGCCCCGCTGCATCCTCATGGACTCGCGGCTGCGCCTTCCCCTCGAGGCCAAGCTCGTGCAGCACCCGCACCTCGTGGTGGTCAGTCACCTCGCGCCCGAGGCCTTCGAGGCCCACCCGCATCGGGCGGTGCTGCAGGATCGTGGCGTGGAGCTGATGAATCTTCCGCAGCGCGATCTGCGCGCGGCGCTCGAGCGGCTCACCGCCGCCCATGGCCTCAATGAGATTCATGTCGAGGCGGGTCCCGGCCTGACGGCTGCGCTTGTGCGGGAGTCTCTGGTCGACGAGTTCCTCATCTATCAGGCCCCGGTCTTTCTCGGCGAGGGCCTGCCCGCCCTGGCGGGAATGCCCACGCTGTCGGCGGTTGCCGATGCCCACCGGTGGCGGCTGCAGAGTGCGGACCGGGTGGGCGAGGGCCTTCGCCTGCGGTTATTCCGCGGCGAGGACCAGTAAACTCCGGGCATGTTCAGCGGACTCATCCAGGCCGTCGGCGCCATCGCCGAGGTTCAACCCATCGCCCCCACCGACACCACATCGGCCTGGCTCGCTGCGGGCGGTGTTCGTCTGCGCGTTCGCTGGGGCAAGCTCGATCTTTCGGATGTATCGGTGGGCGACTCCATCGCCATCAATGGCGCCTGCATGACCGTCACCTCCTTCGATGCCGAGGGCTTCTGGGTCGATGTGTCGGCCGAGAGCCTGCGCTGCACGAGCGGTCTCGATGCGCCCGGACCTGCCCACTTGGAAAAAGCCCTTCGGGCCTCCGACCGCCTTGGCGGCCACATCGTCTCGGGCCACGTCGACTGCACGGGCGAGATCGTTGCCCTCGTGCCCACCGCGGAATCCATCGAGATGCAGATTCGTGTGCCGGAATCCCTGGCACCGCTGGTCACCCCCAAGGGATCCCTCACTGTGCATGGGGTGAGCCTCACCACCAACACGGTGCACGACGAGCCCTCCGGCGGCGCTATCGTGTCGATCAACCTGATCCCCCACACCCAGGATGAGACCTTCCTCACGCGCATGGCGGTGGGGGACCGCGTGAACCTCGAGGCCGATCTGATTGCGCGGCAGGTGCTGCGCGCGATCGAGCGGCTCTCTTTTAGAAAGGCAGTGTAGTTTTATGGCTCCAGCCCCATCGACCGCATCGACGCCATCGGCCTTCGATCCCACCCCCGAACTCATCGCTGCGTTGGCGCGCGGCGAGATGGTGGTCCTGGTCGACGACGAGGACCGCGAGAACGAGGGGGATCTGGTGATGGCCGCCGATCGTGTGACACCCGAGGCCATCAACTTCATGGCCAAGCATGGCCGGGGCCTGATCTGCCTCACCCTGCGCCCCGAGCGTTGCCAGCAGCTTCAGCTCCAGATGATGGTCGATCGGAATCGTTCGCCCCACGGCACGGCCTTCACGGTGTCGATTGAGGCCGCCGAGGGCGTCACCACCGGCATCAGCGCGGCCGACCGGGCGCGCACCATTCAGGCGGCCGTGGCCCCTCAGGCCAGGCCCACCGACATCGTCATGCCGGGCCACATCTTTCCGCTGCAGGCTCAGCCGGGCGGCGTGCTCGCGCGGGCTGGCCACACCGAGGCGGGATGCGATCTGGCCGAGCTCTCGGGCCACAGCCCGGCGGGCGTGATCTGCGAGATTCTCAAAGACGATGGAACCATGGCGCGGCTGCCCGACCTGCGCGAGTTTTGCGCCACCCATGGCCTCAAGCTCGGGTCGATTGCCGACCTCATCCAATACCGCGCCGAGCGCGAAAGCCTGGTGGAGCGGCTTTCGGAGCAGACCTTCGTGCACCACGAGCACGGCGCCTGGCGCACCACCATCTATCAAGACAAGGTGCTGCACCAGCCCCACCTGGCCCTGGCGTTTGGACCGATGCCCACGCCCGAGCGCGAGACCCTGGTGCGGGTCCACGAGCCGGTCACCGTGCTCGACCTGCTCGGCCTGGGCGACCCCCACCACAGCTGGTCCCTGCCCGCCGCCATGGCCCGCATCGCGCAGGCGGGGCAGGGCGTCTTGGTGCTGCTCAACTGCGCAAGTCCCGCCGAGACCCTCATGCGTCAGCTGCGGCAGGAGCCCAGCGCTGCGGCTCTTCCTCTGGTCTCGGCCTCGGCACCAGCCAGCAGCCTCGCCCTGCGCACCTATGGCCTGGGCGCTGCCATCCTGCGCGATCAGGGCGTGGGTAAGATGCGCCTGCTCGCCCAGCCGCGAAAAATGCCGAGCATGGCGGGCTTTGGCCTCGACGTCTGCGGCTACGATGTGCCGCCTGGCGCCTGATTCACCGAGCACCCCGCCGCCGTTCAATCGCCCCCAACCCACCCCCAACCCACACCCGAGGCCTTCCCCCATGAACCCCATCCGCTTCCCCAGCCAGCTCGAGGGCGAGAGCCTCCAGATCGCCGTGGTCACGGCCCGCTTCAATTCCGAGATCACCGAGGTGCTCGAGTCCGCCTGCCTGGCCGAGCTGTCTCGGCTGGGCGTCGACGACAGCCGCGTGGTGGTGCTCTCGGTGCCGGGTGCGCTCGAGATCCCCGTCGCGCTCTCTCGGCTGGCCGACTCCGGCCGCTTCGATGCACTCATCGCCCTCGGCGCGGTGATCCGGGGCGAGACCTACCACTTCGAGCTCGTGGCCAACGAGTCGGGTGCGGGCGTCTCGCGCGTTTCCCACGAGGCGCAGATCCCCATTGCCAACGGCATCCTCACCACCGAGAACGATGCCCAGGCCGAGGTGCGCGCCGCCGAGAAGGGCGCCGACTGTGCCCGCGCGGCGGTGGAGATGGCCAACCTCCTGCTCGCGCTCGACGATGAGTTCGCCCAGGACGAAGACGACGATGCGTGAGGGCGCCTCGGGCGCAGCCCGCGGGGCCCGTCACCTCTCGCGCCTGATCGCCGTGCAGAGCCTGTATCAATGGCTGTTGTCGCACGAGGACCTCGGTGCCATCGAGGCCTACGCCCGCGAGTCCGAAGACTTTGCCCAGGCCGATGCCGACTACTACGCCACCCTGTTCTACTCGGCGGCCCGCCAGGCCGATGCCCTGCGCGAGACCCTCGCCCCGGTGCTCGACCGGCCCTTGCACCGAGTCTCTCCGGTGGAGCATGCGATTCTGCTGGTGGGCGCCTACGAGCTCGCGCATCAGCCCGAGGTGCCCTACCGGGTGGTCATCAACGAGGCCATTGAACTCACCAAAGAGCTGGGCGGCAACGAGGGCCACCGGTATGTCAATGGCGTTCTGGATCGTCTGGCCCCCATCCTTCGGCCCCACGGCTAGGCCAGGCCCATTGCCATGGGCTCCGAATTCGATCTGATCGACCGGCTGTTCGGGGCCTCGCGCTGCGCCCCCCCCGGCGGCTGGCCCCCCGGGTCATTGCCCGGGGGCGACGATGCAGCTCTCATTTCCGCTCCTGCCCCCGGCTTCCAGTTGGTCTGGGCCCTCGACACCATGGTCGAGCACCGGCATTTCTGGAGCGAGGCCAATCCCCGCGCGGTGGGCGAGAAGCTGCTGGCGGTCAACCTCTCCGACCTGGCCGCCATGGGCGCACGTCCTTTGGGCTGCCTGCTCTCCTTGGCTGTGCCCGACTGGTCGGAGGCCACCTCAATGGCCTGGCTGGATTCGTTTGCCGAGGGCCTGCGTCGGGCCACGGTTCAGCACGCATGCCCACTCTATGGCGGAGACACCGTTCGGCTGCCGGCGGGCAGTCCCCGGGTGCTCAGCATCACGGTGCTGGGCGAGTGCCCGGCCGGCCAGGCCCTGCGCCGCGATGGCGCCCACCCCGGCGACGAGGTCTGGGTCTCGGGCAGTCTGGGCGATGCGGCCTGGGCAGTCGCCCGAGGCGAGCCCCACGAGCGGCTCGATCGACCGCAGCCCCGGCTTGCCCTGGGCCAGGCCCTGCGGGCCGAGGGTCTTGCCCACGCAGCCATCGACCTCTCGGATGGGCTGGCGGGCGATCTTGCCCACATCCTGCGGGCGAGCGCAGCGGTGCGCGGGCCCATGGTTGCCGAGCTCTCGGTGCCCGCGCTCTGGCAGGCCGCTGGGGAGTCACTGCGGGAGTCGCTGCGGGAGTCGCTGCCGGCGTCCATCCGCGGGCAGCCCACCGCCGAGGCCCTGCGACTTCTGGCCTCGGGGGGCGATGACTACGAACTCTGCTTCACTGCGGCCGCCGACGCCCATCCTCGACTCCTGGCCTTGGCCGAGCGTCTGGCCCTGCCGCTGACCTGTGTGGGTCATTTGCGCACTGCTGCGCCCGGCGAGCCGCCCATCGTCTGGCGCCTGGCCGATGGCCAGACCATGCCCGAACACGAACAGCCCCAAGGAGGGTTTGACCATGGATAGATCGGTGGATGCACCCGACACCCCAGCCGCGGGCATGGCGGCCCGACCGGCCCGGGGCCTGGCTGGCCTTGCTGCCTTGGTCGCGCTTGGCTTCGGTTCCGGCCGAATGCCCGTGGGGCCGGGCACGGCCGGCAGCCTCTGGGGCTGGCTCACCTGGGTGGTGTTCGCTTACCTGGGCTGGGTGGCCTCGGCGGGCCCAGCCATCCTGGCCGTGGGGCTGGTGTTGGGCGTCTGGGCCTGCGGCGTCACTGCCCAGCGGATGGACAAAGACGATCCCAGCTGCATTGTTTGGGATGAGGTGATCGCCGTCTGGCTCGTCCTCTGGATGCTGCCTGTGGGCGCCGACCTGGGCACCCAGGCCATGGCGGTGGGCCTGTTTCGGGTCTTTGACATCGCCAAGCCGGCCCCCATTCGGCGGCTGGAGTTGGCCTTCGAGGGACGGGGCCTGCCCGCCATCTGGGCCTCGGGCCTGGGCATCGTGGTCGACGACCTGATGGCAGCGGCCTACACGCTATTGGCCATGTCGGTCTTGATTCGTCTGGGCTGGGCGGTCTGAGATGGCAGCGCCCCCGTCCATGCCCTTGCGCGGGGATGCCATGGCGTGCGCGGCGCTCGCATCGGCCGTGCGCCGCGCTGCCTGGGCGGTGGCCCTGGCCGGCCAGCAACGCCAGGCCTGGGTGGCCTCGGCCGAGTCCTGCACGGGGGGACGGGTCTCGGCGGCACTCACCCGCCTGCCGGGCTCGAGCGCCTGGACTCACGGCGGGGTGGTGAGTTATTCCAACCATGCCAAGACCCAACTCCTCGGGGTGGCGCCGGATCTCATCGCGGCCCACGGCGCGGTGAGTGAGGCGGTGGCCCGGGCCATGGCCGAGGGACTGCGGCAGCGGCTGGATGTCCAGCATGGCTGCTGCGTGGCCATCACCGGGATAGCTGGGCCCGATGGGGGAAGCGCCGCCAAGCCTGTGGGGACGGTCTGGTTTGCTCTTGCCTCGGCCCGCGCTGGCCATGCCGCAGGCCTCAGTACCCAGGCGGTGCGGTATTGCTATGCGGGCGGCCGTGAGCAGATCCAGCTGCAGGCCACCCACACCGCACTGTCGCTGCTGCATGCGGGCCTGATCAGGCTCGGCCATGGGTCTCAACCCTCTGGCCGATGGGGCGGGGCCCCGGAATCGGCCGACAGCCCGTAGCATCTCCCCATGGTCTTCACGCCGGGATGCCCCGGTTGAACACTGTTTATTTATACAGTATTCTCCCTTCAGCCTTTTTCACCCCCAGAGCCCAGCATGGACGACACCAAAAACAAAGCCGAAAAGACCAAGGCCCTCGCGGCCGCCATCGCCCAAATTGAAAAGCAGTTCGGCAAGGGCTCCATCATGCGGATGGACGACGACACCACCCCGCCCGACATCCCTGTCGTCTCGACGGGATCGCTGGGCCTGGACATCGCCCTGGGCGTGGGCGGACTGCCCCGCGGCCGCGTGGTCGAGATCTATGGCCCCGAGAGCTCTGGCAAGACCACCCTCACCCTGCAGGTCATTGCCGAAATGCAGAAGCTCGGCGGCGTCTGTGCCTTCGTCGACGCCGAGCATGCGCTCGACACCCAATATGCGCAGAAGCTCGGCGTTACCCTCTCGGAGCTGCTCATCTCCCAGCCCGACACTGGCGAGCAGGCCCTCGAGATCGTCGACGCCCTGGTGCGCTCGGGCTCCGTCGACCTCATCGTGGTCGACTCCGTGGCGGCCCTCACCCCCAGAGCCGAGATCGAGGGCGATATGGGCGACTCTCTGCCCGGCCTGCAGGCCCGCCTGATGTCCCAGGCCCTGCGCAAACTCACTGGCACCATCAATCGCACCAACACACTGGTCATCTTCATCAATCAGATCCGCATGAAGATCGGCGTGATGTTCGGCAGCCCCGAGACCACCACCGGTGGCAATGCCCTCAAGTTCTACTCCTCCGTCCGGATGGACATCCGTCGCGTGGGCTCGCTCAAAAAGGGCGAAGAGGTCATCGGCTCTGAGACCAAGGTCAAGGTCGTGAAGAACAAGGTGGCACCCCCCTTCAAGGCTGCGGCCTTCGACATCCTCTATGGCGAGGGCATCTCCCGCGAGGGCGAGATCATCGACCTGGGCGTCGAGGCCAACATCGTGGACAAGAGCGGCGCTTGGTACAGCTATCAGGGTGACCGCATCGGTCAGGGCCGCGACAACGCCCGGGAGTTCCTGCGCGGCAACCCGGCCCTGGCCATCGAGATCGAGAACAAGGTCCGCGAGTCGTTTGGTGTGGCGGCCCGCCCGGCCACTGCCCCCGGCACCATCCCCGAAGCCGCGAAGGGTTCTGAGAAGGGTTCTGAGAAAGGCGCTGACAAGGCAGACAAGGCCGACAAGCTCGACAAGGCCGACAAGCTCGACAAAGCCGACAAGGAGAAGGCGGCCTGAGCGAGCGTCCCCCTGGCCCCTCGCTGAAGTCCAGGGCCATCCGGCTCTTGTCGCGGCGGGAATACAGCCAGGCCGAGCTGCGCCAGAAGCTCAGCCAAGTCCCCGAGGTCGATCTTGGCGACCTCGAGGAGCTCCTGCGCTGGCTGGCGCAAGAAGGCTTTCAGTCCGACCAGCGCGCCGCCGAGGCCCACTGCCGGGCCCACGCGTCGCGCAAGGGTCGGCTGCGGCTGCAGCAGGAATTGCGGCAGCGCGGCATTGCCCCCGAGATCGCCGACCAGGCCCTGGCCGAACTCCCCGACGGCGAGCTTTACCGGGCGGCCGTCGCCTGGGAGCGCCGGTTTGGCGAGCCGCCGGACACCCTTCCTGAGAAGGCCCGCCAGCATCGATTTCTGCTGGCCCGGGGCTTCTCTCCGGCCGTTGTTCGGCAGCTCGAAAGGCAGGGTTATCGCCCACCATCGGGGCCAGAGAGCGTTTAAAACCGCGTGCTACCATCGCCCGAACTTTTGGCTAGGGGGATGGAATGAAGATTCACGAGTACCAGGGCAAAGAGATCCTGCGCAAGTATGGTGTTGCAGTGCCGCAAGGCATTCCCTGCTTCAACGTGGACGAGGCCGTGGCCGCCGCCGAGAAACTCGGTGGGCCGGTCTGGGTGGTCAAGGCCCAGATTCATGCCGGTGGTCGTGGCAAGGGCGGTGGCGTCAAGCTCGCCCGCTCCATCGATGAGGTCCGCCAGCTCTCCAGCCAGATTCTCGGCATGCAGCTCATCACCCACCAGACCGGGCCCGAGGGGCAGAAGGTCCGCCGCCTCCTCATTGAAGAGGGCGCCGACATCCAGAAGGAACTCTATGTCGCCATGGTCACCGACCGTGGCACGCAGAAGGTGGCACTGATGGCCTCCTCCGAGGGCGGCATGGACATCGAAGAGGTGGCCGAGAGCCATCCTGAAAAGATTCACAAGGTCTTCATCGACCCCGCCCAGGGCCTGACCGACGCCCAGTGCGATCAGGTCTCGCGCGCCATCGGCATCCCCGATGCCAGCCTTCCCAAGGCCCGCAAGGTCCTGCATGGTCTCTACCAGGCCTACTGGGACACCGATGCCTCGTTGGCCGAGATCAACCCCCTGATCCTCACGGGCAAGGGCGACGTGATTGCGCTCGATGCCAAGTGGAACTTCGACGCCAACGCCCTGTTCCGCCAGCCCGAGATCGTTGCCATGCGCGACCTCGATGAAGAGGACCCGGCCGAGATTGAGGCCTCGAAATTTGATCTGGCCTACATCCAGCTCGACGGCAACATCGGCTGTCTGGTCAACGGCGCTGGACTGGCCATGGCCACCATGGACACCATCAAGCTCTTTGGTGGCGAGCCGGCGAACTTCCTCGACGTGGGTGGCGGCGCCACCACCGAGAAGGTCACCGAGGCCTTCAAGATCATGCTGAAGAACCCCAAGGTCGAGGCCATCCTGGTCAACATCTTCGGCGGCATCATGCGCTGCGATGTCATCGCCGAGGGTGTGGTGGCGGCATCCCGCGCCGTGGGCCTCAAGGTCCCGCTGGTGGTGCGCATGAAGGGCACCACCGAAGACCTCGGCAAGAAGCTGCTGGCCGAGTCGGGCCTGCCCATCATCTCTGCCGAC
>JAIXOP010000017.1 GCA_027486725.1 Burkholderiales bacterium
CTTTGCGTCTGCGTCAAGTCGTCTAGTGCGGCAGCGACTGTTCTGTTGACCACGTGTCTGTCCCATTTTGTTGTAGTAGGGCTTACTCTAGCATATTCAGCGACTGCGCTTAATCATTTTGATGCATCAAGTGGCCATTGGTGCTAAAATTTTTAACCTGATCAGGTTGTGACCGTCGGTGGGTCCGAAATCATCACTTTTAGGAGGTGAGCATGTCTTTTTGGCAAATCTTGGGGCGATTCGCTGTGTCCGACGCCGGTGAAACCTTGCAAAAGGTCTCGGACAGCACCAGCGTCTCGTCTGACGGCACGACCTACACAAAGATGGGCTCGACCACTGTTGGGTCAGATGGGTCTGTCTTCACTCAGATGGGAAGCTTTAGCACTGATGGCAGCACCCGCATGGGTAGCACGGCCACTGGAATTGGTGCTGTTTTCAACAGCCCTGGCGACGACTTTGGGATCGGCTCCAAAAAATCCAGGAACGACTTTGACGATTTTTAAGGTACTTGAACTTCATGCAGATTGAAATCGTCATTGGCAACATCGTCCAGCAGCCGGATGTTGATGCCCTGGTCAACTCAGCCAACGCCAACCTTCGATTTGGATCGGGCGTGGCCGGTGCAATTCATACTGCAGCCGGGCCAGAACTTGAACAGTATTGCCGCCGCCATTCACCGATTTCGCTGGGTGAAGCGGTTGTGACCCCCGGCTTTGAACTGCCAAACCGATTTGTGATTCACACTAGGGCAGCAAGTTTCATCAATGATGATCACCCTGAAAAATACCTTGACCTTGCTGTTGCTCAGACTCTCCGTGTGGCCAAAGAAGCAGGAATCAAATCAATGGCGATGCCCGCGATCGGAACTGGCGTTTTCAAGTTCCCACCAGATTTGTCTGCTGAAATCATCATCAACGGCCTACTGAGTCGGACTGAGGACTACCCAGAGATCCATTTAGTACGGATTTGCGTTGGCACGCAAGAAATGAAGGCCGTTTTCGCTTCTACTTTGGCTGCAAAAATATCTTCTCCTGCATAGACCAGTCCACCGGGAAAGGCTCCATCAGATCCTTCATCGTCAGGTGCGCCGGGTACTTCCCGTCCAGGATCGCTTCAACGATCGTGGGTGACAAGTAAGCCAGACGCAGGATGCGGCTCACAAACGATGGGCTGATGTTCTCGGACTTGGCCATGTCCTCAATTGAGGCGTGGGTTCCGTCAAATAGTTTGCGATGCCAGCGGTGGCCGCGTGCCAACAGTTTGACCATTGCGTTGTCAATCAGAGCCTCACGTCGCTCAATGGCCCGAGAACCGTCGGGCAGCACGATTACGGCCTTGCCACCGCGCCTACGAAAAGTCATGGGTATTTCAGTGGTGAAACCCGCTTCGGTATCTCGGCTCATGCCGCCTCCAGTTCTTTTTGTGGTTCAAGTGTGTCGCGCAGCAAGTTGTTCAAACCCTTGTCGTGCCACTTGATGGTGATGCCGTCCCTGCGCACCGTGATGCGCTCAACCAGGGTGTGCAGGACCTTGGCCTGCTCAGCCGGAAATAACTCCTCCCAGATTGCGTCGATGGACTGCAATGCGCCAACCGCATGCGTTTCTTCCACCGTGGGGCGCTGCGTGTTGACCTCTCGCACCGCGTGGGCCAGTACCTCAGGTGAGCGCAGGATGCCGCGCATCTTTTCAACCACCACCTGTTCGATCTCACCGGCGGGGATGCGGCAGATGTCGCAGCTTTCCTTGCCGATCTTGATTGAGTCGGTGTTGATGTAATAGCGGTAGGTTTTGTTCTGCTTGCGTGTCCAGCCAGGCGTGAAGGCCCGTCCTTGCTCCGAGAACAGCAACCCTCGCAGTAGGGACGGCGCGCTGCCACGTCCGGCCAGCCTGCCCTTGTTCATGGGTGTGCCGTTTTTAAGGTGCGTTTGCACCGTGTCCCAAAGCTCCTGGGTAATGATGCCGTCGTGCTCGCCGGGGAAGTGCTGTCCCTTGTAGGCCGCAATGCCAATGTAGACCGGGTTGCTGAAGATCTTGTAGACCGCGCCCTTGGTAATCAGCTTGCCTTGGCGTTCGACGCCCTTGGACGTTGTCCAGGACTTGGAGGTGACGCCGCGTTTGCGCAGGTCTTTGACGATGGTGGACATCGATGGCGTTGCGGCAAAGCGGGAGAACATCTCTTGGATGATGGCCGACTCCTGCGGATTGGCCACCAGTTTGCGTTCCACCACGTCATAGCCCAAGGCGGGCATGCCGCCCATCCAAATGCCGCGCTTGCGTGACGCCGCGATCTTGTCACGTACCCGCTCTCCGGACAGTTCGCGTTCAAACTGTGCAAAGGACAGCAGGATGTTGAGCGTCAACCGCCCCATGGAGGTGGTGGTGTTGAAGGACTGAGTGACCGACACAAAGGTCACCTTGTACTGATCAAACAACTCTACCAGTTTGGCAAAGTCGGCAAGCGATCGTGACAACCGATCGATCTTGTAGACCACGATGGTGTTCACCAGACCCTTACGGACGTCTTCGAGCAGACGCTTAATGGCCGGGCGCTCAAGCGTGCCGCCGGAGAATCCGCCGTCGTCGTACCGTTCCTTGAGCATCATCCAGCCCTCAGACTTTTGGCTGGCAATGTAATTGGCGCAGGCGTCGTGCTGGGCGTCCAGCGAGTTGAAGTTTTGGTCCAAGCCTTCTTCGGTGGACTTGCGCGTGTAGATCGCGCACAGGACTTTAGGGATGGCGGTCATCAGAGGCTCCTTCCAGCAGACATGCCAAAGAAGGTCCATCCGTTTCGGTTGGTGCCAGTGATCACCATGGCAATGCGCGAGATGGACTTGTAGCGTTGGCCTGCGTATTCAAAGTCGTCGACGTGCACCACCACCTCGTGGCGCTGGCCGTCCCACTCGCGAATCAGGCGGGTTCCGGCAAGGGGCCTGCCGTCAGTTCGGCGGCGGCGCACATCCGGTTTGCCACCGTCGAGTTGTTCGCCCAGTTTCTCCAGGCGCTTGATGGTCTCGCGCCGCAGGCCGCCAAGGGCCAACTCCTGGATCCGGTAAGCCAGACGCGTCTCAAGGAAGCGCCTGTTAAAAGGCGGTGGTTCGGTCAGAAACATTTCCCGCCACATCTGCTTGAGATCCGGGGTGGGCGAGGTCTTGAGGGCTGCAACGCGTGCAACAAGTGAGTCATTCATGGGTGTTGTCCTTGGTAGTCAAAACACCTGTATGAACGCTCTCTTCAGTACGGTTAGCAAGTTGAGCTTCGCGTTTTTGGCGGTCCAGAAGGCGAATTGCGCCTTGGGCCAGGATTGCGCCGATGACGGCCATCGGGCTTGGCTCGGCGAGCGGGGTTGGTGGTGGGGTGCGTTTTGGGGCGGTCATGTAGGTTCATACCGTCGCCGGGGGGTGTTTTTCTCAGAGCGCACGGTTCTACTGATGACTTTGGGTCCCAGTAAGTGGAAAATCAGACCAACCCAAGCGACTAAGCAACAGACTAGGGAAAACCCTAAATAGAACAAGAAACCGAACCCATGATCCGCTACAGCCAATTTAATGATTTCAAGCCTCTGAAAGATGAGGTGCCCTATTTCCCAATAACTGAGGCAAGGAATATCGCCGGGCGAGCGAGGTCACTCCTTAGGATTAACAAGCGAACCGAAGATGACGTCCAGGCAATAGCCACAGATGCTTCCCAAATAATGGAAGCTTATTTTGATCATGAAAAAGAAGAAAAGCTTGAGGAAATTCAACGCGAAAAGCGATGGGATTTGCTGAACGGTGACGAAGATGGAAACTTTTTGAGCTTCAAATCTGAGGCGTTTGACGAATTTGACATTCGAACTTCAGATAACACACCGACCATCGATGCATTGATTGAGGGAATTGATTACTGCTTTGATCCTGCAAGCGTTGAGGTTAAAGATGTTGAGCCATACGAATATTTTGCGGTCCTCACTCTTTGGTTTATCGCCGACTACTTGCAAGGTCTTGAAACAAAATTTGAATTTAAACAGCTCAAGCGAGTTAAGCGTACTGACAAAAAATACACCGCAGAGGAGGTTTTGCAGTTCGGGCAAAAAATCTTTGAAGCATTTGAAGCGGTAGCTCATGCCGAGCAGCTTCGTGCAATCAAGCGTGTTGAAGAAAAGTATGAGTCCAAGATTCAAAAAATACTGGATGACAAGTCGAAAATTTCCAAGTCTGCCAGTGAAAAGATGAGTGAAGAAGTTCGCCGTGAACTTGAGGAAGAGTCCAAAAATGACCGTCGCGAACACGCCAAAAAAATGGCAGCGCTTAGCAAAAAATCCCGAAACAAATCTATGGACGCTGTTCTTGCAAAATGGGACAGTGAACCACCGTTGCAAGCTCTGAGCGCGGCTAAATCAGGCGCAAAGCTATCCACATGGTTGGGTACTCAAAATTTGGAATTTTTTGAACCAAGAACTGTCGCTGAGTGGGTCTCGGCACATAACAAAAAAATCAAGGCAGCCAGTTGAATTTGGAAAATCCATACAGTCAGCCAAGCTGAGCGTACGGCTAGCTTGAAAAAATGAGCGTACGCCCAGCAATGCTTATCGTACGTTGAGCTACGTGACCCGCACGTCCTGCCAAGCAGACGTGTTTCTTTGACTTAATCATCTCGAGAAGATAACCCTGTTGCATCAAAACAGGAGTCTTCATCGTGATAATTCAGAGCTGTACAGCACGCACATCAGTCCAGTGCCCAAGTCATAACAGCGCAAACGCCAATACCCCCAGCGGGTACACATTTGGCCAGAGCGCAAACGATCCGTATTTTGAAGCTGCCGTTAATGCAGCCAGGGTCCGGACTCACCAACTGGCCGCTCGCCACGGCTTTTCGCCAGTCGAGCGTGAGGACTTTCAGCAGGAACTGATGCTCGACCTGCTGGAGCACAGACACCAGTTTGATCCGGCCAAGGGTAGCCCGGGCACATTCACGGGCATGGTGTCGAAACACCGTGCTGTTGAATTGCTCGACGGGCTGATCAAGCAGCGCATGCGCTATACGGATTTTGACACCGCATCCAAGATGATGGGGGCCGCCAATGACCCCGAGATGGGCATGTCCAAAGCTAATTCAGCAGACGACTGCATCGACGCGATCAACTTTAAACGCGACCCCGATCACGACTTCTTCACTGACGGCATGGCGATGCATGACCTGCAAGCGGCCATTGCCTTCATGAATGGCGAGCAGTCCGCATTGCTTGACCTGCTCACTGATCACTCGGATATCGCCAGCGCATGCGTGGCATCCGGCTTATCCACCGCATCTTTCTACCGCCGCGTCCACGAGCTACGCATGCACCTGCGCATGTTTGGTCTGCGCGAAGTGGCCTGAGAAAAAAAGAACGCCCAGCGGTATTAACACACATGCCAGCCAAAAAGTCCCCAAGCAAACCGAGCCGCAATACCTGCGTCACGGCCAATTCACACCTTATGGAGCCCAAATTGTTAGCGCCACAAAAACTTGTCGAAATATCGCACAGCCATCTTGGCCTAGTCGCACCTGAACTGCTTGGGGGTGCAGGCCCTTTCTATTCACCAGGGGTCGCTGTCACAGAAGCGATTTTGTGTGACTGGGTCGCCAGTGCACAAATCGGCCACTGCATCCAGTACCACGAGGGCCTGCTGCTGCGCGACCGCTCGGAGACCAACAGCGACCTGACCACCAAAGACCGCGCCCGTATCCACTCCGTCGCCCGCCGCGCATGGATTGCCTGCGAACTTGGCCTGGTGCACCTCTTTAGCCAAAAGGTAGGCGAGGACCACTACCGCTACCTGGCGATGCGCTCCAGTTCCCCATTGAAGCCCCCCGAAATCCGTACCCAACTGCGTATTGCGCAGATGGCCGCCAGCAACCGCAAGCCCCACTGAAAGAAAGAGAACCCATGACTGCCGAACCCGACGTGCTGGATGAAATAGGCCAGCTTTACATGAATGAGCTCGACAAACTCCCTCTGCCAGACCTTGACCGGATGATCAAGCAGGTCACCGCTGCCAAAGACACTGCCGCGTTGTACCTCAACGCATTGCAGTCCACCTTGCACAACCGATTGGGCGGGCATGCGCAGCAGCTTCGCCAAGAGGCTGGCAAGTCCACCGGCACGGTGCGCTTTGAGGTCGATGGCTTCTTGGTCGTCGCCGATTTGCCCAAGCGCCCTGAATACAACCAGGTCAAGCTCAAAGAAGCCGTGGAAGCCCTGCGCAAGTGGGGCGAGGACCCAGAGAACTACGTCGGTATCGAAATCAAAGTCGCCGAGTCCAAGTACACCGCCTGGCCACCCGGTATCCGCGACTTATTCGAGCCTGCACGCACGCTCAAAACTGGCAAGCCCAGCTACAAGCTAGAACAGATCAAGTCTGGCGTAATTCCCGACGCTGCCAACGACAGTCACTTTGGTGGGGGTGTGTGATGGCCATCTCACTTGCACAACTCACTCGCGCCAATGCGCCCAAGCCACCCCGCATCCTGATTCACGGTGTTGCTGGGGTTGGTAAAACGACCTTCGCGGCAGAAGCAAACAACCCGGTGTTCGTCCAAACGGAAGACGGCCTGGGAACAATTCCGGCAGCCAATTTTCCACTGGCCCGCACTTTTGAGGAAGTGCTGGAGTCACTGGCCTCGCTCTATACCGAGGACCATGACTTCAAAACCGTGGTCATTGACAGCGTCGATTGGCTTGAGCCCTTGGTCTGGGGCAAGGCCTGCCGCGATAACGGATGGGGGTCCATCGAAGACGCCGGTTACGGCAAAGGCTACGTCGCCGCATTGACTCTGTGGCGTCAGTACATCGATGGGCTGAACGCGCTGCGTGACGACCGTGGCATGACCGTTGTGCAAATCGCGCATACCGACATCAAGCGTTTTGACTCGCCGGAGCACGACCCTTACGACCGGTACGTCATCAAGTTGCACACCCGCGCAGCGGCGCTGATGCAGGAGCACTCGGACATCGTGCTTTTTGCCAACTACCGCATCTCCACTGTGAAGGCCGATGTCGGCTTCAACAAAAAAGTAAATCGCGCCATGGGCTCGGGTGAGCGGGTGATTCATACCGCCGAACGCCCAGCTTTTCTGGCCAAGAACCGCTATGGCCTGCCCGAGACCTTGCCACTGGACTGGCAGTCCTTTGCCCAGGCCATGCCCGATGTGATCAAGCCCATGTTGATCGCCAACCCAGTCACCCCCACCAACCTCACCACCTGAAATTGAAATAGGAGAAATCACCATGGCTTCATTCGGACAAACTTTCGACGCATCCTCAATCGAGCCCAGCAGCGGCTACGACGTTCTGCCACCCGGTAAATACCTGGCCCAAATCGTTGCCAGCGAAATGCGCGCAACCAAGGACGGTCTGGGTCAGTACCTCTACCTTGAGGTTGATGTCATTGAGGGGCAGTACGCAGGGCGCAAGCTCTTTGACCGCCTAAATCTGGTCAACGCCAATGCAGATGCTGTGCAAATCGCACAGCGCACGCTGTCCTCCATCTGCCGCGCCGTTGGCAAATTGCAGGTCAGCAATTCCGAACAGTTGCACCTCATCCCTTTGATCGCAGATGTGCGTGTGCGTCCCCCGAAGGGCATGTACGGCGAGAGCAACTCGGTCCGCTACCTGCCACGCGGCGGCCAGGCTGCAAACGCACCGACTTTCAGCACCGGTCCTGCCAATCCGCCAGTGCGTCCTGCCATGGCTACGGCAACGCCTGCTGCCAACGGACTGCCCTGGAAGCGTCAGGCCTGAGGTCCCAATGCACGAACACTTCACATTGCATCAAGGTGCGCCCGAGCCGGTGCACCTGCCGGACTCGGCGCAGAGCTGTCGTGAACGGATGGCGGCGCTGCAAGGCGAGATTGCTTCAATTCGCATTCAGATTGCCACGACTGACATCCGGCGGCAGACGGAGAAGAAGACGCTTGATGCTGCCTGGTTCCACCGTGCCAAAACCGCGCTGCGCTTAAAGCAGCAGGAACTGGCGCAGGTGACGGCGCATCTTGCGACCTTTGATAAACGCGCAGCGCCTAAGCATCGTGATGCCTTCAAAGACACCTTGATCGAAGTGGTTCGTGAAAACTGCAATGACCAGGAGTGGGCGGGCCTGGTGCAACGTGCGCGTGACTTGCACGCCAGCCAAGGGGGAAACCATGGCTGAACTGCCCGCCATCACGAGCCTTACCCGCGAGGCCATCTTCTCTGGTTATGAAGCGGATGCCAGTGACGGGTTTCGCAGCCACCTTGGCGCGTCCTTGATCGGCAAGGAATGCGAGCGCGCGCTTTGGTACGACTTTCGGTGGGTCACGCGCAGCAAGCACCCAGGCCGACTTCTGCGCTTGTTTGAAACCGGTCAACTGGAGGAAGCCCGAATGGTGCTGAACCTGCGGCGTACCGGTGCAACTGTGCTCGAAGTTGATCCCGAGACCGGGCGTCAGTTTCGGGTGCAGGCCCATGGCGGTCACTTTGGGGGCTCGCTTGACGGTCTTGCCATCAATTTGCTTGAAGCCCCAAA
>JAIXOP010000015.1 GCA_027486725.1 Burkholderiales bacterium
GAACAGCCGGATCAAGCTGGTCGGCTCCGGGGATCATCTGGATCGCATCCGTCAGAACAGCCGGATCAAGCTGGTCTGCTCCGGGGATCATCTGAATCGCATCCGTCAGAACAGCGGGATCAAGCTGGTCGGCTCCGGGGATCATCTGAATCGCATCCGTCAGAACAGCCGGATCAAGCTGGTCGGCTCCGGGGATCATCTGGATCGCATCCGTCAGAACAGCGGGATCGAGAGGTACGCCCGACTGCTCCCCCGCAAGCGCACCAGCAAGTGCAGTGAGGCCCGAATTGAGAGCGGGAACCAGTCCCGGGTCTTGCTCGAGGAGTGTGCCCGTTACATCGGCGACCCTCCCACTCACTGCGTCTTGAACCGCGACAACACCGTCGAGAGGGATACCCGTAAGTTGCTGAAGACCTTCAACAGAGACTGCGGCAGGAGCCCCGTCGGCACCATTGGTGCCGTCGGTGCCATCGGTGCCATCGGTGCCGTTTGTACCATTGGTGCCGTTCGTGCCGTTTGTACCATTCGTACCGTTCATTCCAGCAGTACCGTCAGCGCCTTTCGTCCCATCTAGACCGTTCATCCCAGTCATACCGACAGGCCCAGTAGGGCCTTGAGGACCGGTTGCGCCATCAAATGCGCAAGCCGACACCATAGTAGCGATTGCAAAACCCACAACAGGTTTTTTGATTGAAATCATCAGAACTCCTCGTAGCGCAGATGTGAAGGACACGCGTTCGCAAACGAACACGTTCGTGCAACGCAGTTTAAGTTCAGAAGCCAGCGATGCTCCCCGTTACCCAAAGCCTTCTAGTATTGGATTACCCAGGGTTTACATGTAATTTTTTTCGGCTCTTTAATTGCTTTACCCACCCGCAGCTACCGTCTGGAAACCACAATCCAACCCGTTGCAGAGCCGCATCGGCCTCGGGCACCCAGCCGGCGAAGACCTGAAATACATGGCCCACATCGGCAGTGATCTGCAGATCGCAGGAGACACCCGCAGCGCGAAGCCGCTCGGCCATGCGCTGGGCATCGCTCAGGAGCATCTCCTGATCGCCCACCTGAATAAGCACTGGCGGCAGTGTGCGCAGACGCTCCTCCGATGCAAACAAGGGCGAGCAGCCCTGGGCGCTGCGCCCTGTGGCAGAGCCCCCGGCGTAGGCCTGCGCACAGAACTCGACCCAAGGGAGCGAGAGCATGGCGTCGGCGCCCGCGAGCGAACGAATCGACTCGCCGGACAGGGTGAGATCGACCCAGGGCGACAAGAGCACCAGACCCGCGACTTCGGGCGTGCCCTGGTTGGGGAGTGCCATGGCTGTGGCCAGCGCGAGCCCACCGCCGGCGGAGTCGCCCGCGATCACGATGGGCGCAGCCGACTGGGCGGCCAGGGCTCTGGCCGCAGCAACCGCATCATCGACCGCAGCCGGATGGGGATGCTCGGGCGCAAGCCGATAGTCGAGCAGCCAGACCTCGGCCCCGGTGTGCGCCGAGAGTTGGCTGCAGAGCTTGCGGTGGCTGGCAAAGCCGCCCACAACATAGCCGCCGCCATGCAGGTACAGGATGCGCGGGGTGGGGTTGGGGCTGGGGTTGGGGTTGGGGCTACTCCCCTTCGGCCGCAGGCGCAGGGCTGGGCGACCGCCCAGGGCCGTGCTCTCGATGGCGATGCCCCGTGCGCGGCGCAGCGGCAAGGTGGCCGCACCAATCGCAAAGCGCTGGACTGCGAGGGGAAGTGAGGGAACGAGGAGGGGCTTGAGCCCGAATCGCAGGGCCATCGTGAGGAGGGTTTTCATCCCCAGATTCTAATTGGCGTCCCCTAGGGGATTCGAACCCCTGTACTCACCGTGAAAGGGTGATGTCCTAGGCCTCTAGACGAAGGGGACGCGAGCCCTTCAACTGCTGCAAACTTACGATGCCTTTTGGTTCCAAAGCTTAGATCTGCATCTTAGATTTGCTTCTTAAGTTTTTGGTGGAGCTAAGCGGGATCGAACCGCTGACCTCTTGCATGCCATGCAAGCGCTCTCCCAGCTGAGCTATAGCCCCGTGAAAACCTAAGCCCTGCATTCTAGCGAGGCGAAAAACGTTTGTCCAATTTGGTAGAGTTTTCCCATGCCCGCCCAACGACTCGACGGGGCCGCTCTGGCCCAGACCATCCGCGCCCAAATCGCCACTGAAGCCCTCGACGTGGCCAAACGCCTGGGCCGACCGCCGGGGCTTGCTGTTGTGCTGGTGGGCGAGAACCCGGCCAGCCAGGTGTATGTGCGCAATAAGGTGAAGGCCTGTGGCCAGTCCAACATTCATTCCGAACTCATTCCCCTGCCGGCCAACACCCAAGAGGCCGAGCTGCTCGCGGTGGTCGCAGAGCTCAATGCCCGCGCCGACATCGACGGCATTCTGGTGCAGCTCCCCCTGCCCGAGCACATCGACAGCCACCGGGTGATTGAGGCCATCGCCCCCGAGAAGGACGTGGATGGATTTCATCTCTCGAATGCGGGCGCCCTCATGGTCGGCCGTCCACTCTTTCAGCCCTGCACACCCTTTGGCGTGATGCGCCTTCTGGAGCATGCCGGCACCACACTGCGGGGTGCCGAAGCCGTGGTGGTGGGCGCCAGCAATATTGTGGGCAAGCCCATGGCGCTCATGCTGCAAGCGGCCGGAGCTACGGTGACCATCTGCAACAGCAAGACGCGCGATCTCTCGGCCCACACCCGGCGCGCGGATGTGTTGGTGGTGGCCGTGGGCCGCCCGCACTTCATTCAGGCCGATCAAATCAAGCCCGGCGCCGTGGTGATTGATGTGGGCATCAATCGACTGCCCAGTGGCGAGCTGGTGGGCGATGTCGACACCACGGCCGCAATGTCGGTGGCCTCGGCCATTACGCCCGTGCCCGGTGGGGTTGGCCCCATGACGATTGCAATGCTGCTCGAAAATACGATGACGGCGGCCCGCCGCAAAACCGGAGTTCCTGCATGAACGTCAAAGACCTGCTCTCTGCCCACGACCTGCCGCGCTACAACGAACTCAAGCCCGAGGCCTGCGCGCCCACCATCGATGCTCTGATCGCTCAGGCCCAGGCAGCACTGGCCGACGTCACGCGGCCCGAGACGCCCGCGACCTGGGACACCGTGATGGTTCCGCTCACCAGCGCCACCGAGCAGCTCTCGCGCCTGTGGTCGGCGGTGCACCACATGGGCGCCGTGATGGACTCGCCCGAGTGGCGCGAGGCCACCAACAGCCGACTCGAGGCCGTGACCCAATTCTGGCTCGGCGTGGCACAGAACCTGGCCCTCTTCGAAAAATTCAAGGCCCTGGCCCACGACCCCTCCGTCACTCAGCATCCCGCCCGCGCCCGCGCGCTGGAGAACTCCCTGCGCGATTTCCGCATGGGCGGTGCCGAGCTGGCCCCCGAGGCCCAGGCCGAGTTCTCCAAACTCGCCACACAGTCGGCCCAGGCCGGACAGAAATTCTCCGAGCAGCTGCTCGACAGCACCAACGCCAGCACCCACTGGATCGACCCCAGCGAGACCTCCCGTCTGGCAGGCCTTCCCGATCACGCCGTGGCCGCTGCGGCCGAAGCGGCCGAGGCCGCTGGCAAGCCGGGCTATCTCTTTACCCTCAAGCAGCCCAGCCTCATCCCCGTGCTGCAGTTTGCCGAGGACCGCAGCCTGCGCGAGACGATGTACAAGCTCAACGCCCGACGGGCCAGCGAGATCGCCGAGGAAGGCCCACAACACGACAACACCCCGGTGATGGGCGAAATCCTGGTTCTTCGCCAGGCGCAGGCCAAGCTCCTGGGCTTTGGCTCGGCCGCCGAAATGCTGCTCGAAAGCAAGATGGCCGACTCGCCCGAGGCCGTCGTGAAGTTTCTGCGCGAGCTGGCCGCCAAGGCCCGCCCCAGTGCCTTGAGCGACCTGGCCGACCTGCGCAGCTTTGCGGCCACGGAGCTGGGGCTCTCGGACCTTCAGCCTTGGGACATCTCCTTTGCCTCGGAGAAGCTCCGCCAGGCCCGCTACGACTACAGCGAAAACACGCTGCGCGAGTACTTCCCCCTGCCGCGGGTGCTGAACGGCCTCTTTGGCTGCATCCGAACGCTCTTTGGTGTCTCGCTCGTGCCAGCCACCCAAGCGCCCCAGAGCCAGCCGCCGATCTGGCACCCCGATGTGCAGGTCTTCGACGTCGTGCGCCAGCCGCAGGGCAGCCGCGAGGCCGAGGTCGTGGGCCATGTCTTTCTCGACCTCTACGCCCGGGCGACCAAGCGGGGCGGCGCCTGGATGGACGATGCCCGTGGCCGACGCCACGAGGCGGCTGTGGGCCTCGATCAAAAGCCCATCGCCCTGCTCACCTGCAACTTTGCCCCGCCCACCGGCGAGGCCCCGACGACCCTCACCCACGACGACGTCATCACCCTATTCCACGAGTTTGGGCATGGGCTGCACCACCTGCTGACTCGCGTGAATGAGATTGAGGTCTCGGGCATCAATGGCGTCGAGTGGGATGCGGTCGAGCTGCCCAGCCAATTCATGGAGAACTTTGCCTGGGAGTGGGAGACCCTGCAGGCCATGACGGCCCACACCAGCACCCAGGCCCCGCTGCCCCAAGACCTCTACGACAAGATCATCGCCGCCAAAAACTTCCAAAGCGGCCTGGCCACCCTGCGTCAGATCGAGTTCGCCCTCTTTGACCTGCGCATTCACCACGAGCTGCGGGACATTCACGATGCCGCTGAGGCGGGTGCCGCCATTCAGCGGGTGCTCCAAGAGGTACGCGACGAGGTCGCTGTGCTCATGCCCCCGGCCATCAACCGCTTTGCCCAGTCCTTCAGCCACATCTTCGCTGGCGGTTATGCCGCGGGCTACTACAGCTACAAGTGGGCCGAAGTCCTCTCGGCCGATGCCTACGCCGCCTTCGAGGAAGCAGGCGATGCAGGGCGAGCCGCTGTGGGCGAACGCTTCTTGGCCGAGATTCTGTCGCAGGGCGGATCGCGTCCGGCCATGGAATCGTTCAAGGCCTTCCGCGGCCGAGAGCCCTCGATCGAGCCCCTGCTGCGGCATACAGGCCTGGCCGCTTGAGGACAGCAGACTCGAGCACGGCCGTTGTGCTCCTGAGTGGGGGGCTCGACTCCTCCACCTGCCTGGCCATCGCCCGCGAGCAGGGACACCGTCTGCACGCGCTCTCCTTCAACTACGGACAGCGCCAGCAGGCCGAACTCGCTGCCGCCCAGGCGATTGCCGCCTGGGCAGGCGTGGAGAGCCACCGAATCATTCAGATGGACCTGCGCGCCATTGGCGGATCGGCGCTGACGAGCGACCTGGCAGTGCCCAAGCACCGCAGCCTCAAAGACATCGGCGAGGGCATCCCCATCACCTACGTGCCTGCCCGCAACACCCTCTTTCTGTCCTACGGCATGGCGCTGGCCGAAGTGCTGGGCGCCGAGCATCTCTACATCGGCGTCAATGCCCTCGACTACTCCGGCTACCCCGACTGCAGGCCGGAGTTCGTGCAGGCCTTTCAGGCCATGGCCAACCTCGCCACTCGGGCAGGCGTCGAGGCGGCAGCGCAAGGCAAGGTGGGGCTGAAGATCCACACCCCACTGCTGCACCTGGGCAAGGCCGAGATTGTTCGCGAGGCGCGGCGCCTTGGGCTGCCCATCGACCAGACCCTCTCTTGCTACGACCCCAGTCCCGAGGGGCATCCCTGCAGTGCCTGCGACGCCTGCCTGCTGCGGGCCAAAGGAATTGCTGAAGCATGATTCTCTCGACCTGGAATGTGAACTCCCTGCGTGTGCGCCTGCCCCACCTGCTGGCCTGGCTCGAGGAGACCCAGCCCGCGCTGCTGGGGCTGCAGGAGACCAAGCTCGTCGATGAGAAATTCCCCCGGTCTGAGGTGGAAGCGGCCGGCTACGAGGTGGTCTTTGCCGGGCAGCCCACCTACAACGGCGTTGCGATCCTCTCGCGGCGTGGGCTGCTGGGCTCGCCCGAGGACCTCACCATTCAAGACCCCCGCCTGCCCGACGACCAAAAGCGCCTGATCGCCGCCACCTATCCGGTGCTCGCCGGCCCACTGGCTGGACAGAGGCTGCGATTCCTCTGCGCCTACGTGCCCAACGGCAGCGAGGTGGGCAGCGAGAAATACGCCTACAAGCTCTCCTGGCTCGAGGCGCTCCAGTCGCGCATGGCCGAGGAGCTCCAGGCCCACCCGCACTGCGCTCTGGTGGGCGACTTCAACATCGCACCGGCCGATGCCGATGTGCACGACCCTGCGGCCTGGCATGAAAAGATTCTCTGCAGCACGCCCGAGCGCAGCGCCTTTCAGGGCCTTCTGGGGCTGGGCCTGACCGACATCCTTCGTCACCATGCGCCCCAGGCCGAGGGGCTCTTCACCTGGTGGGATTACCGCGCGGCGGGCTTTCGACGCAATCTGGGCCTGCGCATCGACCACCTTCTGCTCAGCCCCGCGCTGGCGGCGAATGCCACCCGGAGCGAGGTCGACCGAGGTCCGCGCAAAAAAGAGCAGCCCAGCGACCATGCCCCCGTCTGGGTGGCCCTGGGCTAGTCGATCCCCAGATCCTGAATCTTGCGGGTCACGGTGTTGCGCCCCACGCCCAGGAGCTGCGCGACCTCCTGACGCCGGCCCCGGCACTGCTGCAGGGCCTCACCAAACACCGTGCGCTCGAACTCGTGCATGAGCTGGGCGTGGAGCCCCTCGGGGCCATGGGCCTCGGCCGGCTCCTGCATGGCGCGACGCACGGCCTCGGCCAAGGCGCCCTGCCAATTCTGTGGCGATGCCGGCGCGGACTGCGCGTGCACCGCCGGCGCCTGGGCGAGCGTGCCCATCGGGCTGCTCGGCGCCGAGGCGATGTCGGAGAGGATCTCGGGCGGCAGATCGCCCTCCTCCACCCGCACGCTCGGTGACATGACGGTGATCCAGTGGCAGACGTTCTCGAGCTGCCGCACATTGCCAGGAAAGGGATGACGCACGAGGCGAGCCATGGCGCCGGCCGAGAGCTGGCGAGCATCCACACCGAGCTGCGAAGCCGAGCGCGCCAGAAAGTGCTTGACCAGCTCGGGGATGTCCTCGGGCCGCTCGCGCAGCGGCGGCAGCCGAAGGCGAATCACGTGCAGACGATGAAAGAGGTCTTCGCGAAACAGCCCCTCGCGCACGCGCTGCTCGAGGTCTTGGTGGGTGGCGGCAATCACCCGCACATTAGCCTTCAGCGGGGAGTGTCCGCCCACGCGATAGAAGTGCCCGTCGGAGAGCACCCGAAGGAGGCGGGTCTGCAGCGCTGCGGGCATATCGCCGATCTCATCCAAAAACAGGGTGCCGCCTTCGGCCTGCTCAAAGCGGCCCTTGCGCTGCGTCTGCGCGCCGGTGAAGGCGCCCCGCTCGTGGCCAAAGAGCTCACTCTCCAACAGATCCTGCGGGATGGCTGCCGTGTTCAGCGCCACAAAGGGCTTGCTGGCGCGGGCACTGTGGCGGTGCAGTGCCTGGGCCACAAGCTCCTTGCCGGTGCCAGACTCGCCCGTGATGAGCACATTGACCGCCGACTGCGACAGCCGACCAATCGCACGAAACACATCCTGCATGGCGGGCGCCTGGCCCAGCATTTCGACCGGCCGAATCTGCTCGCTGGGCTCGGCCGACTTCACAGCAGGGTCCTCGGCAGCCCGGCGGATCAGGGCCGTGGCCTCATCGACATCGAAGGGCTTGGGCAGGTACTCAAAGGCCCCGCCCTGAAAGGCGGTGACCGCCGAGTCGAGGTCGGAGTATCCCGTCATGATGATGACGGGGAGCTCGGGCAGCCGTGCCTTGACGGTCTCCAACAGTTCCAGCCCCGAGGTGCCCGACATGCGAATGTCGGAGACCAGCACCTGTGGGGTCTCCTGCTGCAGGGCACGCATCACCTGCGAGGCATTTTCAAAAAGCCTGCAGGGCATGCTGGCTCGGGCCAGGGCCTTCTCCAGCACCCAGCGGATCGACGCATCGTCATCCACGATCCAGACCGACTTCATCGCAATTCTCCAGGACTCAAAGGTAGGGTGATCTGAAACTCACAGCCAGCGGGACTCGAGACGCACTCAATGAGGCCACCGTGCTGGTTCACAATCGTCTGAGCAATCGTCAGGCCAAGTCCCGTGCCTTTGGGATTGCCCGAGACCAGGGGAAAGAAAATCTCCTTGCGCAGCGGCTCGGGAATCCCAGGGCCGTTGTCGAGGATGCGCAATTGCAGTGCAAGACGGTGTCGACGTCGGTGCAGGGTGACCTGCCGAACCGCCCGCGTCTGAAACGTGATGGTGCACGGGGCGTGGGCATGCACCGGGTTGGGCCCGTACTCGCTCAAGGCCTGGGCAGCATTGCGGGTCACATTGAGAACCACCTGGATGAGCTGCTCAGTGTCGCCGAGGATCTCGGGCAGCGACGTGTCGTAGTCGCGGCGAATGCCAATGCCCTGGGGAAACTCCAGCAGCACGAGCTGCCGCACGCGCTCCAAGACCTCATGGATGTTGACGGGCTGGCGCTCGACGGCCTGACGGACGGGCGCGAGCATCTGATCGACCAGGGACTGCAGCCGGTCGCTCTCTTTGATGATGACCTGGGTGTATTCGCGCAGCGCGGCAGTCGGCAGCTCGGCATCGAGCAGCTGGGCTGCGCCCCGGATCCCGCCCAAGGGATTCTTCACCTCGTGGCCCAGATTGCGCAGCAATGACTGATTCATCTGCAGCAGAGCGCCCTGACGCTCCTCACGGTCGATGCGCAGGGCAATGTCTTGTTCGCGCAGCTCAATCGAGACCCAGACCTCGCCCTCATTGACCAGCCGGACCACAGTGTCGAGGTCGGTGGGAGGGCGGCCGGGGGGCCACCAGGTGACCTGCAGGCGACGGCTGCGGTACTCATGCTGTTCGGCATCCACCAGCAGATCGCCAATGCGGCCAGGCTCGGCAAGCAGGCGTGCCAAGGGGGTGCCACGCAAGACAACGGCCGAGGATCCAAACAGATCCTCGGCCGCCAGATTGACTTCCATGACCTCCCGCCGGTGATTCACCAGCAGGAGACCCGAGCTCAGCAGGTCAAAGGGGGTGGGCACACGACTCGACATTTGCCGCCCCTTCGGCCCCGCAGGCTTAGATCGAGTAGTACATATCGAACTCGACGGGGTGCGTGGTCATGCGGAAGCGGGTGACTTCCTGCATCTTCAGATCGATGTAGGCATCGATCATGGCGTTGCTGAACACGCCGCCCTGGGTGAGGAACGCGCGATCCTTGTCGAGGTGCTCCAGCGCCATGTCGAGCGACGAGCAGACGGTCGGGATCTTTGCATCCTCTTCGGGGGGAAGGTCGTAGAGGTTCTTGTCCGAAGGCTCACCCGGGTGGATCTTGTTGGCCACGCCATCGAGGCCGGCCATGAGCATGGCGGCAAAGGCGAGGTAGGGGTTGGCCGTGGGGTCCGGGAAGCGGGCCTCAATGCGGCGGCCCTTGGGGCTGGCCACGTGCGGGATGCGGATCGAGGCCGAGCGGTTGCGGGCCGAGTAGGCCAGCTTCACCGGGGCTTCAAAGCCGGGCACCAGACGCTTGTAGGAGTTGGTGCCGGGGTTGGTGATCGCATTGAGTGCGCGGGCGTGCTTGATGATGCCGCCGATGTAGTAGAGAGCGAACTCGGACAGGCCAGCGTAGCCGTTGCCTGCGAAGAGGTTCTGGCCGTCTTTCCAGACCGACTGGTGGCAGTGCATGCCAGAGCCGTTGTCGCCCACCAGGGGCTTGGGCATGAAGGTGGCGGTCTTGCCGTAGCTGTGGGCCACGTTGAAGACCACATACTTCAGGATCTGGGTCCAGTCGGCGCGCTGCACCAGGGTGCTGAAGCGGGTGCCGATTTCGCACTGGCCGGCGCCAGCCACCTCATGGTGGTGCACCTCGACGGGCACGCCCATCTGCTCGAGGATCAGGCACATCTCGGAGCGCATGTCCTGGAAGGAGTCGACCGGGGGCACGGGGAAGTAGCCGCCCTTGACTGCGGGGCGGTGGCCCAGATTGCCGCCCTCGTAGTCGATGCCGGTCGACCAGCTGGCTTCTTCCGACTTGATCTTGACTGAGGAGCCCGACATGTCGCAGGTCCAGGTCACGCCATCAAAAATGAAGAACTCGGGCTCGGGACCGAAGTAGGCGGTGTCGCCCATGCCGCTGGCCTTCAGGAAGGCCTCGGCGCGCTTGGCGATCGAGCGGGGGTCGAGGTCGTAGCCCTTGCCGTCGGCGGGCTCGATCACGTCGCAGGTGATGTTGAGGGTGGCCTCGTCGCGGAACGGGTCCATGACGGCGGTGCCAGCATCGGGCATCAGCAGCATGTCGGAGGCCTCAATGCCCTTCCAGCCGGCGATCGAGGAGCCGTCGAAGGCGTGGCCCTGCTCAAATTTGTCCTCGTCCACGGTGTGGGCGGGAACCGAAACATGCTGCTCCTTGCCGCGGGTGTCGGTGAAGCGGAAGTCCACGAACTTGACGTCGTGGTCCTTGATCATCTTGAGGACATCTTGGGGGCGGGACATGTGCTGACTCTCCTAGTGGATTGAAAAAATCACTTCGAAACGGCCTGACTCGAATCCAGGCAACGGCTGCAGGCGGTAGTGTGCAGAAATCGTGCCAACTTCGCTTGCTGGGCCTGGCCCCAAATCCAGCATCGGCGTGGACTCTGGGGGTATTGGCCCACCCCTTGGACAAGGAAATGCACCAAGTTGAAGCATACCGCACAAGCCTCGATCGCCGCGCACCAAGATTGGGCGAGGCCAGCCACCCCCTCAGTCGCTGAGGAACTCGGCCTGCACCGCATTGAGGTGGTCCATGCCCAGGGCCGTGGCACGAAAGCCACCCGCCCGCGCCTCCACCAGACCGCGCGCCTGCAAATGGCCCAGGGTTGGGAGCACCACCTCCAGACCCAGCCCCGTGCGCTGGCGAAACTGTTCGGCCGTGAACCCATCGATGAGGCGCAGGGCATTGAGCATGAACTCGAAGGGGCGCTCGGCCTGGCTCACCCAGCGGGTCTGGCGGGGGCTGGCTCCGCCATCGAGGGCCGCCATGTAGTCCTCGGGACGTCGAATGGCGTGCGTGCGCAGGATGCCCTCGCCCGGCAGCGTGATCTTGCCGTGGGCACCGGCCCCGATGCCCAGATAGTCGCCGAACTGCCAGTAGTTGATGTTGTGCTGGCACTCGTGGCCGGGGCGCGCCAGGGCCGAGACCTCCACGCGCCCGTAGCCCGCCTGCGCAAGTCGACCGAGAAGGGCCTCTTGCATGTCGATGCAGACGTCTTCGTCGGGGAGTGTGGGGGGACGGCTGGCAAAGCGCGTGTTGGGCTCGAGGGTGAGCTGATAGAGCGAGATGTGCCCCGGATCGATCTCTAGGGCCAGCTCCAGGTCGCGCAGTGCTGAGTCCATCGACTGCGGGGCGTCGCCCCCGGGCAGCCCATACATGAGGTCGAGGTTGAGCCGGCCAAAGACCGACTTCGCGGCGCGTGCGGCACTGAGGGCATCGCTGGCCGAATGCACTCGGCCCAGCGCCCGCAGCGCATCGGGGTCAAAGGACTGCACGCCCAGCGAGAGGCGGCCGATGCCCGCCGCAGCAAGTTGCTCAAACTGCGACTCCTCGACCGCACCGGGGTTGGCCTCCATGGTCACCTCGGTCCCCGGCTTGATCGGCAGACGTGCCCTCAGGCCCGACATCAGGCGTGCGATGGCCTCGGGGGAAAAGAGATTCGGCGTGCCGCCCCCCAGAAAGACCGAGACGATCTTGCGGCCCCAGACCCATGGAAGCTGCTGCTCCAGATCGCGCAGCAGCGCATCAATGTAAGCCTCTTCGGGCAGCGCCTGCCGGGCACGCTCATGGGAGTTGAAATCGCAGTAGGGGCACTTTTTGATGCACCAGGGCAGGTGCACGTAGAGCGCGAGCGGGATGTCGGCCACCCCCTCGGCGAATTCGGCAACCCTCGAGGCCTTGGGCAGCATCGCAGGCTCAGGCGGCCAGCAGGGCGGCCAGCGCGGCAGCGGCCTGGGCCCGATGGCTCCGGCGGTTCTTGGCTTCGGCGCTCAGCTCGGCCGCCGTGAGGCCAAGGCTCGGAATCCAAAACACCGGGTCGTAGCCAAAGCCTTGCTCGCCCTGGGGTTCGGCCGCAATCTCGCCGCGCCAGAGGCCGCGCGCAATGAGGGGGTCGGGATCGTGGGCGTGCCGCACCGCCACCAGCAGGCAGACAAAATGGGCGGCCGGCTGGCGCAGGCCATGCTCCCGCAGCGCAGCCAGGAGGGCACGGACGTTGGCCGCATCGGTTCCCTCGGGGCTAAAGCGCGCCGAGCGCACGCCGGGATCCCCACCCAAGGCCGGAACCACCAGACCCGAGTCGTCGGCAATGGCCGGCATCCCCGTGCACTGTGCGGCGTGCCGTGCCTTGGCGAGTGCGTTTTCCACAAAGGTGCCGTGGGGCTCGGGGCAGGCCGGCACCCCATGCGCCGACTGCAATTCGAGCGACAGCATGGGCAGCAGTGCCTGCAGCTCGCGGCACTTGCCCGCGTTGCCGCTGGCCAGAATCCAAGGCTGCACCATCTCGGCTCGCCCTAGGCGCCCAGGCCCACGCTCAGAAGGCTGGGGTCGTTGGCGAGCTGGCGCTGCAGATCCATGAGCTGCCGCAGCCCAGCGCCACCCGCCTCCAGCATGGCCTGCAGCTGAGTCGGGGTGAAGGGCCGCCCTTCGGCGGTGCCCTGAATCTCGATGAAGCCGCCCTCGCCGGTCATGGCCAGATTGAGGTCCGTCTCGCACCCCGAATCCTCGATGTAGTTGAGGTCAAGCAAGACCGCCTCGCCCACCACACCGACCGAGACTGCCGCCACCTGGTCCTTGAGCGCCCGGCCAAGGCCTGCATGGGCCAAGGCATCGTGCAGGGCAAGCCACGCGCCCGTGACGCTGGCCGTGCGCGTTCCTCCATCGGCCTGCAGCACATCGCAATCGAGCGTGATGGTGTGCTCGCCCAGCGCCGGCAGGTCCACCACCGCGCGCAGGCAGCGGCCAATCAGGCGCTGGATCTCTTGGGTCCGGCCGGATTGCTTGCCACGGGCAGCCTCGCGGTCGGATCGGGTGTGGGTGCTGCGCGGAAGCATGCCGTACTCGGCCGTGACCCAGCCTTCCCCACTGCCTTTCTTAAAGCCCGGCACCTTGGCCTCGAGCGAGGCCGTGCACAGCACCTGGGTCTGGCCAAAGGCCACCAGCACCGACCCTTCCGCGTGGCAGGTGAAGCGCCGCGTCAGTTGAACCGGACGGAGTTGGTGGGCGTGGCGGCCATCGGGCCGAGGGGCGGTGGCAACGGTCGTGCCGTTCTGGGGGGCGTTTGAGTTCATGGCGCGATTGTGCCCATACTTTGCGGATGCACATCCAAAGCATGACGGGCTTTGGCCAATCTCAGGCCGCCAACTCCGCCGGCAGCGTCTCTGCGGAGCTGCGCTCGGTCAACAACCGCTTCCTCGACCTGAGTCTGCGCATTCCCGAGGACCTGCGACATCTTGAAACCTCCATCCGCGACCGGGTGGCCCGCCGCATTCCGCGCGGCAAGATCGAGCTGCGCATGTCCATCCAGCGCGACCATGGTCCCCGCGGGGCACCCAACATCGACCACGGGCTGGTGGCTGAGCTGCTGCGCATCCAACAGACCATTGCCCAAGAGCACCCTGGACAGGTCGCGCCCTGGTCCGCCGCCGAACTTTTACGCTGGCCGGGCGTGCTGGCCGACGATGGGCTTGCCGAAGAGGCCTGGGATGCTCTGGCCATGCAGGCCATCGATGCCGCCCTCACCGACTTCGAGGCAGCACGCACCCGAGAGGGCGCGCGGCTGGCTGAGGTGATGCTCGCGCGCCTCGCAGACATGGAGGGCCAGCTGCGTCTGGCAGCCGAGCACCTGCCACGCATCCATCGGGCGGTCTGCGACAAGGTGGCCGAGCGCCTGCGCGAGGCCCTCTCGGGCATTCACGGCGCTGAGGCCGATGCGGCGCTGGCCGATCGCATCCGGGCCGAGGCCCAGGCCGCGGCTCTGCGCGCCGATGTGGGCGAGGAAATGGACCGCCTGCAGAGCCACATCGCCGAGATGCGGCGCATCCTTCAGTCGCCCACCGAGGCCTCGGTGGGCAAGCGGCTCGACTTCCTTGCCCAGGAGCTTCACCGCGAGGCCAACACCTTTGGCAGCAAATCGGCCAGCATCGTCAGCACCCAGATGGCCATCGAGTTGAAGCTCGCCGTGGAGCAAATTCGCGAGCAGGTGCAAAACATCCAATAGAGCCCAAGCGCCCATGTTGATCATCGTCTCTGCCCCCTCGGGCGCCGGAAAAACCAGCCTCGTGCGCGAGCTGCTGCAGTCCCCGCCGCCCGGCATTCCCCTGAGTCTCTCGGTGAGCTGCACCACGCGCAGCCCGCGCCCTGGCGAAATCGATGGGGTCCACTACCACTTCCTCGACCGCCCAGCCTTTGAGGCCCAGCGACAGCGGGGCGAGTTCCTCGAGTGGGCCGAGGTCCACGGCAACCTCTATGGCACATCCGCCGTGCGGCTGCGCGAGGCCCTGAATGCGGGCAAGGTGGTGATTCTGGAGATCGACTGGCAGGGGGCCGAGCAGGTCCGGCGCCTGGTGCCCGCAGCCGAACGCACCTCGATCTTCATCCTGCCGCCATCGATGGCCGAGCTCGAACGTCGCCTGCGGGGCCGTGGCCAGGACACCGACGACGTCATCGCCGCGCGCCTCGCTGCCGCGCAGGCCGAGATGTCGCATGCCGGGGAGTTCGATGTGCAACTCGTCAACGATGACTTTGCCGCCACCCTGGCCGCCCTTCGGGATTGGGTTGGGCGGCATGCGAAGAGCGCCCAGCAGCGGTAAAATAGCGGCTCACCCATTGATTGACTGAAGTTTTTTGCGAAGGCAGGACCATGGCCCGAATCACCGTCGAAGATTGTCTGCAACACATCCCCAACCGGTTTGAGCTTGCGCTGGTGGCCACCTACCGCGCCCGGCAACTCTCGCAGAAGGCCAACGGCCAGACAGTCGGCAAAGACAAGCCCACCGTGGCAGCGCTGCGCGAGGTCGCCGAGGGCACCGTCGGCCGCGAGATGCTGCGCAAAGTCCCCCTCTAAATCCACGCTCTTCGGAGACGGCCATCGGCGCGCAGAGTCCCCTGCAATCCCTGCTCGAGGCCGCCCACCACCTCGGGCCGGAGGACATCGCGCGGCTCGAAGAGGCCTACCGATTCGCCGAAGCCGCCCACGAGGGACAGAGCCGGCAATCCGGCGAGCCCTACATCACTCACCCCGTCGCGGTGGCCGTGGCCTGCTGCCAGTGGCACCTCGATGCCGAGGCCCTCTGCGCCGCCCTGCTGCACGACACCATCGAAGACTGTGGCGTCTGCAGCGATCAGATCTCCCAGCTCTTTGGCCCTGCCGTTGCCCGTCTGGTCGATGGCCTCACCAAGCTCGATCAGATCGCCTTTCGCAACCGCGAAGAGGCCCAGGCCGAGAGTTTTCGCAAAATGCTTCTGGCGATGGCCGACGATGTTCGCGTCATTCTCATCAAGCTCGCCGATCGCCTGCACAACATGCGCACCCTGGGCGTGGTCTCGCCCGCCAAGCGCCGGCGCATCGCCCAGGAGACCCTCGAGATCTATGCCCCCATTGCCCACCGCCTTGGGCTCAACGAGGTCTTTCGCGAGTTTGAAGACCTCTGCTTTGCGGGCCTCTACCCCAACCGCCATCTGGTCCTGAGCAAGGCGCTCAAGGCCTCCCGGGGCAACCGAAAAGAGATCGTCACCAAGCTGCTTGCCGCCGTGCGCGAGCAGCTTCCCCGCTTCGATCTGGTGGCCGAGGTCTCGGGCCGAGAAAAAAGCATCTACTCCGTCTACACCAAGATGCGCGAGAAGGGGCTGTCGTTTGCTGAGGTCCTCGACATCTACGGATTTCGGGTGCTGGTCGACAGCGTGAGCGACTGCTATGTGGCCATGGGTGCCATCCATGCCCTCTTTAGCCCATCGCCCGGCCGGTTCAAAGACTACATCGCACTGCCCAAGAGCAATGGCTATCAATCCCTGCACACCGTGGTGATTGGCCCCCAGGGCACGCCACTGGAGTTTCAGATCCGCACCCACGAGATGCACCAGCTCGCGGAGGCCGGTGTGGCGGCCCACTGGCTCTACAAAGAGGCCGACGAGAATGTCACGCCCCTGCAGCGCAAGGCCCACGAGTGGATGCAGACCCTCATCTCCACCCAGACCCAGGACCCCAGCGAGTTCTTCGAGCACGTCAAGATCGAGCTCTTTCCCGATGTGGTCTATGTGCTGACCCCCAAGGGCGAAATCAAAGAACTGCCGCGGGGCTCCACCCCCGTCGACTTTGCCTACTCCGTGCACTCCGATGTGGGCAACCGAATGGTCGGCGCACTCATCAATGGCGAGGCCCGGCCCCTCGACACCGAGCTGCACAGCGGCGACACCGTGCGCATCGAGACCCGCCCCCATGCCACCCCCCACCCGGGCTGGCTGGGCTTTGTGCGCACGGCGCGCGCCCGCTCCGAGATCCGCCACACCCTCAAGAGCGGCACGCGCGAGCGCAGCATCGGATTTGGTCAGCGCCTGCTCGAACATGCGGTGCGCGCTTTGGGCGCCGAGGGGCTGCACGATCCTGGCCTGCAGTGGTCGCAGCTCTTCCACGAAAATGCGGCAGACAGCCCCGAGGCTCTCTATGAGTCCATCGGCCTGGGCCACACCCTGGCCCACGTGGCCGCACGCCGGCTGGTGCCCCTGGTTTCGATGGGCCACGAGCGGCCGCTGTCGGATGCTGCCAAGGCAGCACTCGCGCTCTCCGTGGCGCACCTCACCACCCCCGAGTCCAGCCTCACCATCCATGGCAATGAGGGGCCCGCGGTGCAATATGCCCCGTGCTGCTACCCGATCGGGGGCGACAAGGCCGTGGGGAATATGCGGGGCGGCTCCGGGCTCATGATCCATCGGGCGAGCTGCCCAACTGCGCGCCGCCAGCGCTCCAAAGACGCTGCACGGTGGACCGACATTGCCTGGTCCGACAACCTCATGCGCAGCTTCGAGACACGGCTGGTGATCGAGGTGGCCGACGGTGCGGGCGTGCTGGCCAAAGTCGCTTCGGCCATCAGCTCGGCCGATGCCAACATCGTCGACCTCACCATTCAGCCCCGCGGGACCGGCTTTGCGTTCCTTCAGGTGGCGGTGGAGGTCCGAGACCGCAAGCACCTGGCCGACGTGCTTCGGCAAGTGCGGGCCAGCGCGGTGGTGAGCAAGGCCGTGCGCCTTACTCGCTCGACTGTCCCCCCACCGTCATCGAGCCAACCAAGACCGAGCCTGTAGTCTTGGTGCCGCGGGTGATGGTGTCTGCACCCACGGCCACGATGTCGCGCAGCATGTCTTTCAGGTTGCCCGCGATGGTGATTTCTTCGACCGGGTATTGGATCTCTCCGCCCTCGACCCAGTAGCCAAAGGCACCGCGCGAGTAGTCGCCCGTCAGGCCATTGACGCCCTGCCCCATCAACTCCGTCACAAAGAGACCACGGTCGAGCTTGCGCAGCATCGCCTCGAGGCTGTCGCCCGGCCGGGTCTGGCGACTCACCAGGCGCAGATTGTGGGCGCCGCCCGAATTGCCCGTCGAGGCCATGCCAAGCTTGCGCGCGGTGTAGGTCGAGAGGAAATAGCCGCGGACCACGCCGGCCTCGACCACCGTGCGCGCCCGCACCCTCACCCCCTCATCATCGAAGGGCGCGGTGCCCAGGCCCAACGGCTCAAAAGGATCCTCAAAGATGCTGATGTGCTCGGGCAGCACCTGGGTGCCCAGGCTGTCGTTGAGAAAGCTCGCCTTGCGGTAAAGCGCTGAGCCCGAGATCGCCTGCACCAGACCACCCACCAGGCCCACGGCCAGTGGCGCCTCAAAGAGCACGGGGCAGGTCTGGGTGGGCAGGCTGCGGGCCCCCAGGCGCGAGAGCGCCCGCTGGGCCGCATAGCGGCCGATGGCCTCGGGGCTGGCGAGCTGGGCAGGGTCGCGGTGGCTGCTGGCCCAGTAGTCGCGCTGCATGAGTTCGCCGAGCTGGGCAATGGGCGAGACGCCCAGCCCATGGCGGCTGTAGGCGTAGCCCCCCGAGAAGCCGCGGGTGTGCGCCGAATGGAACTGCCCGTGGCTCACACTCACACTCGCGCCCTCGGAGTTGCGGATGGCGCGGTCGGTGGCGAGCGCCGCCTTCTCGCAGCGCAGGGCCAGGGCGGTGGCCGCCTTGGCATCGATCTCCCAGGGCCGATAGACATCGACCACCCTGGGCGAGGTCTCCACATCGGCCGCGTCGGGAAGGCCGGCAAAGGGATCCTCGCCGGTGAAGCGGGCGATGTCGTAGGCGCGCTGCACGGCAGCCTTCAAGGACGCCGGCGCAAAGTCGCTGGTGGTGGCATGACCGCGGCGAGTGCCGATGTAGACGGTGACGGATGCCCCCTTGTCGCGGTGGTGTTCCAGAGTTTCCAGCTCACCCATGCGCACCGAGACCGAGAGGCCAGACCCCTCGGAGACTTCGGCCGAAGCATCGGTGGCGCCCAGATCGTGGGCCATCGAAAGAAGGGTGTCGGTGAGCCCGCGCAGGGCCTCGGGGCTGTGATGGAAGATTTGGCTCATGGGGCAGAATGTTGCCATGAGCACACCATCCATCGCCCGAATAGGGCTTGTTTCTGTCAGTGATCGGGCCAGTGCGGGGGTCTACCCCGATGAGGGGCTGCCCAGCCTGCGCGCCTGGCTGGAGCGCGCCATCTCCAGCCCCATCGAGTTCGTCGAGCGGCTCATCCCCGACGAGCAGCCCCAGATCGAGGCCTGCCTTCGGGCGCTGGTCGATGACGAGGGCTGCTGCCTGGTGCTGACCACCGGGGGCACGGGCCCCGCCCTGCGCGATGTCACCCCCGAGGCCACCGTGGCGGTGGGGCACAAGGAAATGCCAGGCTTTGGCGAACAGATGCGGCAGATCTCGCTGCACTTCGTGCCCACGGCCATCCTCAGCCGTCAGACCGCCGTCATTCGCGGCCAGGCCCTGATCATCAATCTTCCCGGCCGCCCCAAGAGCATTGCCCAGACCCTCGAGGGACTGAAGGATTCCGACGGCAAGGTCATCGTCTCGGGCATTTTTGCCGCCGTGCCCTACTGCGTGGACTTGATCGGTGGGCCCTTCATCGTGACCCGGCCCGAGGTCTGCGCGGCATTTCGTCCCCCGGGGGCCCAGGCCGCGTCGACCACCCGTTCCGGGTAGCGGGCCACGAGGCGGGCGTATTCCGGGCAGCCCAGCCGATGGATCGAGACCCCACGACTGCGGGTCACAAACCCACCAATGGAGTCCTCGGCCGAAGGGCCACAGCAGGCCGCAAACACGGTGAGCATTCGATCGAGGCCCACCACCAGCACCGGCCGACGCTCGGCCGAGCCGATGGATCCAGTAGATCCTGTAGATCCGGTGGATCCGGTGGATCTTGCTGCCGGAGCTGGCTCGGCTGCTCGCGCTGCATCGGCGGGCGGAGCCGGGTGGCCAGCCTCGGCAGGCTGCGCTGCTGCGCTGGCCTCGGCGGCCTGATCCTGGGCATTGAACCAGGCCCGCACCTTGGCGCGCGCCCGAGCCGTGGCGAGCATGCCAGAGCCCGCAGAGAGCCAATCGCGGCTGGGGCCACCGGCCTTCACCGACAAGACCTCCACCGTCTGGCCCGAACGCAAGGGCCGGTTCAGGGGCCAGATCTGGCCATCGACCTTGGCCCCTCGACAGCGGTGGCCCAGGTCGGTGTGCACGCGGTAGGCGAAATCGAGCGGTGTGGCCCCGGTGGGCAGTTCGATGATTTTGGCCTGCGGGGTAAGAATGTAGATCAGCGAGCCGGACGTGACGCTGCGGGCTGTGCTGCCCCCGGACTCCTTGTATTTCCAATGCGCTGCCACGCCGAACTCAGCCTGAAGGTGCATGGCCTGCGTGCGGATCTGCACCTCGAAGGGCCGCGCCTCGGGGCCCAGCAGCACCATGTGCAGGGACTGATATCCATTGGGCTTGGGCCGAGCGATGTAGTCGTCGAACTCGCCGGCCACCGGCTCGAAGTGCGCGCGCAGCTCGGCCAGCACCCGATAGCAGGCATCGACATCGGCCACGATCACACGAAAGGCGCGCAGGTCCATCAGCCGATCGAAGGCCAGGCCCTTCTGGCGCATCTTGTTGTAGATGCTGTAGAGGTGCTTGGGCCGTCCGTAGACCTCGAGCGCTAGGCCCGTGGGCAGCAGCAGTTCTTGCAGCCGTCGCTGCATGGCCTCGATAAAGCCCTCGCGCTCGCTGCGCGTCTCATCAAGCCAATGGGCCACCTGCTTGTAGAGGGCGGGCTCGCAGAGCCGGAAGGCCAGATCCTCGAGGGGCCACTTCATCTGCCAGACCCCAAGCCGGGCCGCCAAGGGGCCATGCACCTGAAAGGCCAGCCGGCCCAGCCAGGCAAAGTCGGAGGAATCGGCCAGCCCCTGGCGAATGCATTCCACCGCCGCCTGCTGGCGCGCCTGATGCATGGCCAGAGCCATCAGGACCACGCGCAGGTCCTCCGAGAGGGCGACGATCATGCGACGCAGCGCCTCGTGCTGGCCCGCATCGCTGGGGGCACGGCGCATATAAGGCTCGAGCCGCAGCAGCAGGCTCATGAGCCGTGCCTGCGGCGCTCCCCAACGCTGGGCAAGAGACTCTTGCGCGGGCGGCGCCAGCGCTACGCCCATCGCGTCGGCCGCCGCATGCAGGCGGATGACCTCGGTCAGGGCCGCCGTGCAGACCGGCTCCAGACCCATGACCCCCAGCCAGTGCTGGGCGTCGCGGATCAGGTCCTCTGCCGGGAAATCAGGCAGCGTCTTCGCGGGCTGCGCGCTTTCGCTCATGCTCCACCAGATAACGCTTGCGCAGGCGGATGCTCTTGGGCGTGATCTCCACCAGCTCGTCGTCGGCAATGAATTCCACGGCCTTCTCCAGGGTGAGCTGGATCGGCGGGGTCAGGTCGATGTGCTCATCCTTGCCCGATGCGCGGACGTTGGTGAGTTTCTTCTCCTTGACCGGGTTGACCACGAGGTCGTTGTCGCGGCTGTGGATGCCAATGATCATGCCCTCGTAGAGCACATCGCCCGGCGAGACAAACATGCGGCCGCGCTCCTGAAGCTTCCAGAGCGCATAGGCCACGGCCTGTCCATCGTCCTGCGAGATCAGCACCCCATTTCGGCGCTCAGCCAGCTCGCCCTTGTAGGGGCCATAGGCGTCGAACACATGGCTCATGAGGCCCGTGCCGCGGGTGAGGGTCAGGAACTCGCCCTGAAAGCCGATCAGGCCCCGGGCAGGAATGCGGTACTCCAGGCGGACCCGGCCATTCTCATCGGGAACCATGTCGAGCAGATCGCCCTTGCGCAGCCCGAGGTTCTCCATCACGGGGCCCTGGTGCTCCTGCTCCACATCCACCGTGAGCATCTCGTAGGGCTCGGTGCGCTCACCCGCCTCGTCGCGCTTGAAGACCACGCGGGGGCGGGACACAGCCAGCTCGTAGCCCTCGCGGCGCATGTTCTCGAGCAGGATGGTCAGGTGCAGCTCCCCGCGTCCATTGACGATGAAGGTGTCGGTGTCGTCGCCAAACTCCACGCGCAGCGCCACATTGCTCTTCAACTCGCGCTCCAGCCGCTCGCGGATCTGGCGCGAGGTCACAAACTTGCCCTCACGGCCAGCCAGGGGCGAGTTGTTGACAATGAAGTTCATCGAGAGCGTCGGCTCATCGACGGTGAGCATTTCGAAGGGCTCCACGGCTGCAGGATCGCAGACGGTGGTGCCGATGTTGAGCTCTTCGATGCCATTGATCAGCACAATGTCGCCCGCCTCGGCCTCGGCAACGATCTCGCGCTCAAGGCCCTTGAACTTGAGCACCTGATTGATCTTGGCGCGCTTGGGGCTGCCGCTGGGGCCATCCTGAATCACGACATCCATATTGGGCTTCAGGCGGCCCTGGGCCACACGGCCAATGCCGATCTTGCCCACATAGCTGGAGTAGTCGAGCGAGCAGATCTGCAGCCGCAGGGGCGCATCGGGATCGTCGTTGCGCACCGGCACATACTTCAGGATGGCATCAAAGAGCGGCCGCATGTTCTCGCTCGCCTCGCTTGGGTTGAGCGTGGCAAAGCCCTGCAGGGCCGAGGCATAGACCACCGGGAAATCGAGCTGCTCCTCGGTGGCACCCAGCTTGTCGAAGAGATCGAAGGTCTGGTTGATGACCCAGTCGGGACGAGCACCCGGGCGGTCGATCTTGTTGACCACAACGATCGGCTTGAGGCCCTGGGCGAGCGCCTTGCGCGTCACGAATCGGGTCTGGGGCATGGGGCCTTCCACAGCATCGACCAGCAGCAGCACGCTGTCGACCATCGAGAGCACACGCTCGACCTCGCCACCAAAGTCGGCGTGGCCCGGGGTGTCGACGATATTGATGTGGGTGCCCTCGTACTCCACTGCGCAGTTCTTGGCAAGGATGGTGATGCCGCGCTCTTTCTCCAGGTCGTTGGAGTCCATGACGCGCTCGGCCACAGCCTGGTTGGAGCGGAAGGTGCCGGCCTGCTGGAGCAGCTTGTCGACGAGGGTGGTCTTGCCGTGGTCAACGTGGGCAATGATGGCGATGTTGCGCAGTTGGCGCATGGGACGTCTCCGTGTTGATAAGTCGATGGGGTGTGAGTCTGAACTGCTGGTGTTGCGCGATTCCGAGAAACTCATGGCTCGGACCGAAAATTCGAACGAGGGCGTCCTCGGGAAGCCGCTCCGACGACGGCGGCAGATCCACCGCTGCGCCGTGTTGCAGCCGCTGGGCGGCCTCCGCAGCCAGCGTGCACGAGGGCCAATGGGCCACCAGAGCGTCGACCGGGGCAAGCAAGGCAGCCAGGGCCTCGGGCCCCTCCTGGGCACAGCGCTCCATGGTCTCGAGCGGCACGGCATGCTCCAGGGCAAGGTCTGCCACCGAGGTGCGGCGAAGCCCAGAGAGATGCGCGCCACATCCCAGGCGCTCACCCAGGGTCTGCGCGAGGCTGCGGATGTAGGTGCCCTTGGAGCAGGAGATCCAGACGGTGGCCTGTTGCTGGGAGAGGTCGCAGGACTCCAGGCGCGCTGCATAAACCGTGATTCGTCGCGCCTTGCGCTCCAGGGTCACGCCCTCGCGGGCATAGGCATAGAGCGGCCTGCCCTCGACCTTCAGGGCCGAGTGCATGGGCGGGATCTGATCTTGTTCGCCCACGAGTCCAGCCACCGCCGCAGCGACCTCGGCCTCGGTGCAGCGCACGGGCTGCTGCGAGAGCACCTGGCCCTCCGCGTCGCCCGAGTCGGTGGTGACACCCAGGCGGATCTGCGCTCGATACGACTTGTCGGCATCGAGCCCCATCTGGGCAAACTTGGTGGCCTCGCCAAAGAGAATGGGCAGCACCCCACTGGCCATGGGATCGAGCGTGCCGCCGTGCCCGGCCTTCTCTGCCTGAAAGAGAAACTTCACGCGGCCCAGGAACTGGGTGCTCGAGGGACCGACAGGCTTGTCGGCAACGAGCACACCGTGCACCGGCCGACGAGACTGTCGGGGTCGGCTCATGTCCTGGGGTCTTCTTCCGGCCGGGGTGGGGTTGGGTCTTCGGCACTGCGCACGGCTAGTGCCTGCTCGATGAGCTGGCTCATGGCAGCACCCTGCGCCACAGACCGGTCGTAGTGAAAGTGTAGCGCCGGGGTCTGGTGAATGCCCAGGCGTCGGCCGAGCTGGCCGCGCAGAAACCCCGCACAGGCCTGCAGGCCTGCCTGACAGCGGGCGATGTCTTCCGGGCTGTCTGGAAATCGGGTGTAGAAGACCTTGGCGTGGGCGTAGTCGGGCGTGACCTCGACCTCGGTGATGGTCATGAGCCCGATGCGCGGGTCCTTAACCTCCGAGCGCAGCAGGTCCGACAGATCGCGCTGGATCTGGTCGGCCACCCGAAAGCCTCGGTCGAGGCCCCGGGGGCTGCCCTTAGAGGCTGCGGGCGATTTCCTGGATCTCGAAGACTTCAAGCTGATCGCCTTCCTGGATATCGTCGTAGCCCTTGAGTGTCAGGCCGCACTCGAAGCCCTCTTTGACTTCTTTGGCATCGTCCTTGAAGCGCTTGAGCGAATCGAGTTCGCCCGTCCAGACCACCACGTTGTCGCGCAGCAGGCGCACGCGCGATCCGCGCTTGACGATGCCCTCGAGGACCATACAGCCCGCGATGTTGCCGAGCTTGGAGACCTTGAAGACCTGGCGAATTTCGACGATGCCCAGCGTGTTCTCGCGCTTCTCTGGCGCCAGCATGCCCGTCATGGCGTTGCGCACCTCATCGACGGCGTCGTAGATGATGTTGTAGTAGCGCAGGTCGACGGCATTGCCCTCGGCCAGCTTGCGCGCTGCCTGATCGGCCCGGACATTGAAGCCAATCACCACGGCCTTGGAAGCAATCGCCAGGTTCACATCGCTCTCGGTGATGGCACCCACGGCGGCATGAACCACATTGACGCGCACCTCGTCGGTGGAGAGCTTCTGCAGGGCGGCAGACAGCGCCTCCTGAGAGCCCTGCACATCGGCCTTGATGATGAGCGGCAGGGACTGCGCGCCCTCGCCCATGTTCTCGAACATGTTCTCGAGTTTGGCGGCCTGCTGCTTGGCAAGGCGCACATCGCGGAACTTGCCCTGGCGAAAGAGTGCAATCTCGCGGGCCTTGCGCTCGTCGCCGAGAACAAGGATCTCGTCGCCGGCCGAAGGCACCTCCTGGAGGCCGAGGATCTCGGCCGGGATGGAGGGTCCTGCGGCATCGATCTGCCGGCCGGTCTCATCGAGCATGGCGCGCACGCGGCCAAACACACTGCCGGCCAGAACGATGTCGCCCTTTTTGAGGGTGCCCGACTGCACGAGCACCGTGGCCACGGGGCCACGGCCCTTGTCGATGCGCGCTTCGACCACCAGACCTTTGGCGGGCGCCTGCACGGCTGCCTTGAGCTCGAGCACCTCGGCCTGAAGCAGCAGATTCTCGAGCAGGTCATCAATGCCCTGGCCGGTCTTGGCCGACACAGGGACGAAGGGCGAGTCGCCGCCAAACTCTTCGGGCACCACCTCCTCGGTCACCAGCTCGGTGCGCACACGATCCGGGTTGGCCTCGGGCTTGTCGATCTTGTTCAGGGCCACCACGATGGGCACGCCCGCCGCCTTGGCATGGTGGATGGCCTCGCGGGTCTGGGGCATGACCCCGTCGTCTGCAGCGACCACCAGAATGACGATGTCGGTCGCGTTGGCACCACGAGCACGCATGGCGGTGAACGCCTCGTGGCCCGGGGTGTCGAGGAAGGTGACCGTTCCGCGGGGCGTGTCGACGTGATACGCACCGATGTGCTGGGTGATGCCTCCGGCCTCGCCTGCAGCAACCTTGGTCCGACGGATGTAGTCGAGCAGGGAGGTCTTGCCGTGGTCGACGTGGCCCATGATTGTGACGACCGGCGGACGGGGCAGCAGTTCGGCCTCGACCTGGGTGGTGTCGGTCAACTCGAGGAATGCCTCGGGGTCATCGAGCTTGGCGGCCATGGCCTTGTGGCCCATCTCCTCGACCACAATCATGGCGGTCTCCTGATCGAGCACCTGATTGATGGTGACCATCTGGCCCATCTTCATCAGGGTCTTGACGACCTCGGCACCCTTGACGGCCATCTTGTGGGCCAGGTCGGCCACCGAGATGGTCTCGGGCACGGCGACCTCGCGCACCACGGGCTCGGTCGGAGCCACGAAGTTGCTCTCTTGGCTGCCGCGGTCGCGGCTCTTGCCCTTGGGGCCTCCGCGCCAGCCGCCGGCTCCGCCCGAGGCATCGCCACGGGTTTTGAGTGCGCGACGCTTGGCTGCATCGTCTTGCCAGGTCGAGGAGAGCTTCGCCGACTTGACCGACTTCTCGTTCTTTTTGGCAGCAGGCTTGTCGTCGTCTTTCTTGACCGCAGCCTTGTCTTTGTTCAGCGTGAGGGTGGACTCGGCGGGCTTGGCCGCTGCCGGGGGCGTGGGAGCCACGGCGGTGGCGGCGAGCTTGCCGGAGCGCGCAGCATTCATGAGCTGATTGATGCGGGCCACCTCATCTTCCACCGCGCGGCGGGCCTGAGTGGCCGACTGACTCGCAGCCTCGGCCGTGACCTTGCGCACTTTGGATTTCTTGGCCTCGGCCTCGGCGGCGGCACCCTCGGTGGGCGCTGCGGCATCGGCAGTCTCGGGGGCAGCGATGGCATCGGCCGACGAGACGCTGGCATCGGTGCCCGCATCAGCATCTGCCGCAGCATCCTCGGCCTCGGTGCCCTCGGTGCCCTTGGCGCCCTTGGCGGCTTTGGTCGCTTTGGTGGCCTTGGTGGACTTGGTGCCTTTGGCCTCATCGGAGGCGGCCTCAGCAGCGGCAGCGGCCTCGGCAGCCTCCAGGGCCTCGGCCTCGGCGACGGCCTTGGCCAGCTTGGCCTGGCGCTCCTTGATCTCTGCCTCTTGGCGGGCCAGCAGCTCCTGCTGCCGGCGCTTCTCGGCATCCCGGCGCTCCAGCTCCTCAGCGGAAATGACGGGCTCGGCCGGGGCAGCCGACGGCGCCGGCTCGGCCACCGGGGTGGCCTCGGGCTCATCGCGCTTCACAAAGGTGCGCTTCTTGCGAACCTCCACCTGGATGGTGCGGGACTTGCCCGAGCCATCGGCCTGCTTGATTTCGGAGGTCTGACGCTTGGTGATGGTGATCTTCTTGCGCGGAGCCTCATCGCCGCCCCCGTGGGCACGGCGCAGGGCGTCGAGCAGCTTCTCTTTGTCGGCCTCGCTGATGCTGTCCTCGCCCGAGGTCTTCTTCACCCCAGCCGACTTCAACTGCTCCAGCAAGGTCTCGACCGAGACCTTCAGCTCTGTGGCAAAACCTGAAACATTGTCTGCGGCCATATTACTGAGCCCCTCCCTGGGCTTCGTTCGAAGCCTCGTCTTCAAACCAGTGGGCACGGGCCTTCATGATGAGCTCGCGGGCGTTTGCTTCGTCCATGCCCGTCATTTCGACGAGCTCATCGACGGCCAACTCCGCGAGGTCATCGCGGCGAAAGACTTGGTGATCGGCCAGCTGGGCGGCGAGGTCGTGGTTCATGCCCTCGAGCTCCAGCAGATCGGCGGCCGTCGTCTCGAGCTTCTCCTCGACGGCGATGGCCTGGGTGAGCAGGGCATTGCGCGCACGGGTGCGCAGCTCATTGACGGTGTCCTCATCGAACCCCTCGATCTCGAGCATCTCGGCCAGAGGCACGTAGGCAATCTCTTCCAGGCTCGAGAAGCCTTCCTCGATCAGAAGTTCGGCCACTTCGGCATCGACATCCAGACGGTCCATGAAGGTCTGGCGCAGGCTGGCCTGCTCCTGCTCGGCGCGCTGCTGCGACTCCTCGGAGGTCATGATGTTGATCTGCCAGCCCGTGAGCTCGGCGGCCAGACGAACGTTCTGTCCGCCGCGGCCAATGGCGATGGCGAGCTGATCTTCTTCGGCCACCACGTCCATGGCGTGCTTTTCCTCGTCCACGACAATCGAGGAGATGTTGGCGGGCGCCAGGGCACCGATCACAAACTGGGCGGGATCGTCGGACCAGAGAACGATGTCGACGCGCTCGCCATTGAGTTCGTGGGTAACGGCCTGCACGCGGCTGCCACGCACGCCCACGCAGGTGCCGATGGGATCGATGCGGCGGTCGGTGGTGTGCACAGCGATCTTGGCGCGCACGCCGGGATCGCGGGCGGCCGACTTGATCTGCATGAGGCCCTGCTCGATCTCGGGAACCTCCAGCTCGAAGAGCTTGATGATGAACTCCGGGGCGGTGCGAGAAAGAATGATCTGGGGACCGCGCGGGGTGCGGTCAACACGAAGCATGTAGGCGCGGACGCGGTCGTTGGGTCGCAGGTTCTCCTTGGGGATCATCTGGTCGCGGGGCAGGCGCGCCTCCAGACGGCCAGCCTCGACGATGAGATCTCCGCGGTCGATGCGCTTGACGGTGCCATTGACGATCATCTCGCCGCGGTCGAGGAAGTCCTTGAGGATCTGCTCGCGCTCGGCCTCGCGAATGCGCTGAAGGATGACCTGTTTGGCGGCCTGGGCACCGATGCGGCCGAAGGGAATGGGCTCGAGGTCCTCCTCGATGTAATCGCCAATCTCGATGTCGTCGATCTGCTTGCGGGCCTCGGTCAGGATGACCTGAAGATCGTGGTCCTCGAGCTCGCCATCGGGCACCACCAGGAAGCGGCGGAACGACTCATAGTCGCCGGTCTCGCGGTCGATGGAAACGCGCACATCCACCTCATCGGAGAACTGCTTGCGGGTGGCGCTGGCCAGTGCCGTCTCTAGGGCCTGGAACACAATCTCGCGCTCCACGTTTTTCTCGCGTGCCAGTGCATCTGCCAACAGCAAAATCTCGCGGCTCATCGCCTCTTCTCCTTCAGGGGAAACTCCGGCACCAGCCGGGCCAATTCAACATCCTCAGCCCGAAAGCTCAGGCTCAGCTCTATGCCGCCCGCGCCCTCAAAGGCCACCGTAAATTCATCTTCGCCCTGCGCCAGGCCCAAAGGGCCCTCGAAGTTCCTGCGCCCATCGACCGGCATGCGTGTTCGAAGCTTGATTCGATCGCCCACAAACCGACGAAAGTGCGCCGACGTGCACAGCCGACGATCCATGCCGGGCGAGGAGACCTCGAGCCGCTCGAAGTCCACGCCCTCCACGGGCAGTTGGTACATGAGCTGCCGTGTGAGCAGCTCGCAGTGGTCGATGGTGATCAGGCGCTCTCCCCGGGGGCCCAGCTCCACAGCGTCATCGGACTCCTCGGCAGCGCTCTCGGCCTGCGGCGGGGTGGGATCGATGTGGTCAATGAAGATGCGAAGCAGGCCGCCTTGGGCCTGCTCAAAATCAATCACTTCGAAGCCGAGGTCGGCGGCAATGGCGGAGATGGTGTCTCGGGGGGTAGTCAACGGTGCAATCTGGCCCACAAAGGAGCCCAAAAAGGAATCCAGAAAAGAGTCGAAAAAAGAATCAAACATCGGGCCCAGACTCACTCACGGGCCCAAACTTGAATGAAAAGTAGAAATAAAAAATGGGCTCGGTTGGAGCCCATTTCTTCTTTGTTGGCCGGATTATAAGGGTTTCGCCCCGAAGGCTCAAGCCGCCGGCTTGGGCGGGCGACGGCGGGGCCGCCGCTTTCCACCACCGGCGCCACCGGGCCCGCCGGGACCACCGGAGCCACCACCGCCTCCACCGGCTCCGGGACCACCGGGACCACCCGAACCACCGGGACCTCGGCCGCCAGCCCGACGGGGCTTGGGTTTGGGCTTGGCCCCGGGCATCGACTGCGGCAGGCTAAGCCCGCCGCCATCGGCAGACGGGGCCGCACCGAAGGCCGGCCGTCCCGGCTTGCCACCGCCCTTGCCACCGCGGCGCTTCTTGCCAGCACCCTCGCCCGCCTGACGCTGCGGGGCCGATAGCGCTGCCGCCGCCTTGGCCGTGCCCCAGGTGGTCTGCATCGGATTGATCTTCTTGCTGCGCTGGCCCTTTTTTGGGGGACCTGCCAGGTGCGACAGGTGCGCATCGGGCGCGGGCGGCTGCCATTCGTCGTCGTCGAGGTTGACGTTGGGCAGATCGGCATCCTCATCAAAGCTGGGGTCTTCGCTGCGGCGATCGACGAGCCCGCCTGTCAGCAGGTGGGTGGGCAGGCCCACGGCCTGACGCTGAGCCCTGCGCCCCTTGATGGGCTTTGCCCCTTTGGCCGATGCCTTGCGCAGGCCCACCGAGGCGAGGAGCTCGTGCACGGCATCTTCGGCGAGGTCGACCGACTGGCCGCGGCGCAGCGTGGGCGGAAGGGCGATCTGGCCGTAACGAATTCGAATAAGGCGACTAACGGTCAGGCCCACGGCCTCGAACATGCGGCGCACCTCGCGGTTGCGGCCCTCTTTGAGAGTGACGCGGAACCACTGGTTGGCGCCCTCCCCGCCCGCGGGCGAGATGGCATCGAACTTGGCAGGACCGTCGTCGAGATTGACGCCCGTGCGCAGCTGCTCGAGGTGGCTCTCCTCGACCTGACCGAAGACCCGCACGGCGTACTCGCGCTCGATCTGCGAGCGCGGATGCATCAGGCGGTTGGCGAGTTCGCCCGAGGTGGTGAACAGCAGCAGGCCCTCGGTGGCGACGTCGAGCCTGCCCACCGTGATCCAACGGCCAAACTTGACCGCGGGCAGCCGCTCAAACACGGTGATGCGCTGCTGGGGATCGCTCTTGGTCACGATCTCGCCGGCAGGCTTGTGGTAGGCCAGCACCCGGATGGGGGGCGGCTCGATCTGGACCCGGATGGGCTTGCCATTGACCTTGATGATGTCCTTATGGCCCACCCGCTGGCCGATGTGGGCGGGCTCGCCGTTGACCGAAACTCGGCCCGACATGATGAGCTCTTCCATCTCGCGGCGCGAGCCAATGCCCGCGTCGGCCAGGAGCTTGTGCAGCTTGGGGGGATCGTATTCGCGCTCGGCCGCCTCCGGATCGAGCAGGTCCACCGACTCCTCGGCGCCATCGGCAAGAAATGGGATCGGCTCGCCGGGCTCAAGATCCGCGGAGGTCTCTTCGTCCGACGGTTCTTGGTCGGGATCGTATTCAGACATGGGGTTCCTCGGGCGGGGGGGTGTTGGGGGTGGATTCCGTGGGGACTTCGGCTTCGGGGACAGCGAGTGCCAGGCCATCGGCCGCGTCGCCCCAGTCGCCATCGAGTGGGGGCAGCTCCTCGAGGGAGCGCAGGCCCAGGTCATCGAGGAACTGGCGTGTGGTGCCGAGCAGTGCCGGCCGCCCAGGCGCCTCGCGGTGGCCCAAGATCTCGACCCAGCCGCGGTCCTCCAGGGCCTTGATGACGGGGGTCGCAACCGACACGCCGCGGATTTCTTCGATGTCGCCGCGCGTGACGGGCTGACGGTAGGCAATGATGGCCAGCGTCTCCAGCACCGCGCGGGAATACTTGGGGGGACGCTCTGAGCGAAGTCGGTCCAGATATGGCCGCATCTCAGGCCGGGTCTGAAAGCGCCAGCCGCTCGCCAGCGGCAGCAGCTCGATGCCCCGCGAGGCCCAATCGCGACGCAGGTCTTCCAGCAAGAGGCGGATGGTCTCCTCATCGAACTCATCGTTGAAGAGTCGGCGCAGGCTGTTGGGTGATAGAGGCTCGGCGCTGGTGAGCAGCGCGGCCTCCAGGATGTGTTTGGCTTCGGCCGTGTTCATAAGGCTCGGTTGGGATCCATCGTCGGGATGGCGGAGAGGGGGGGATTCGAACCCCCGATAGGCTATGAACCTATACACGCTTTCCAGGCGTGCGACTTAAACCACTCATCCACCTCTCCGCGGGGATGTCACAGGCGGGAAGTTCCTCGCCCGGGGTTCAAGGCCGTCACTCGGCCGAGAAGTCGCGAAGTCTACCAGCCCCGAGGGGTTTTTGTCCCCCCGGGGAAGGCAGGCCTCAGATGCTCTGCTTGAGCTGCTCGAGGATGGCCGGGTTCTCGAGGGTGGAGACGTCTTGGGTGATTTCCTCGCCCTTGGCCAGCGTGCGCAGCAGGCGCCGCATGATCTTGCCGGAGCGGGTCTTGGGCAGGTTGTCGCCAAAACGGATCTCTTTGGGCTTGGCAATCGGACCGATCTCCTGACCGACCCAATTGCGCAGCTCAAGGGCCAGGGCCTTGGCAGCGTCGCCCGTGGGGCGCGCAGCCTTCAAGACCACAAAGGCCACGATGGCCTCGCCCGTGACGTCGTCGGGACGCCCCACCACCGCCGCCTCGGCCACCATGGGATTGGCCACCAGGGCTGACTCGATCTCCATGGTGCCCATCCGATGGCCCGACACATTCAGCACGTCATCGATGCGGCCCATGATGGTGAAGTAGCCGGTGTCTTTGTCGCGGATGGCACCGTCGCCGGCGAGGTAGAGCTTGCCGCCGAGCTCACTGGGGAAGTAGGCCTTCTTGAAGCGCTCGGGGTCGCCCCAGATGGTTCGAATCATCGAGGGCCAGGGCCGCTGAATGACGAGAATACCGCCCTGGCCATTGGGCAGAGGATGGCCCACCTCATCGACCACGCCAATCTGCACGCCCGGGAACGGCAGGGTGCAGGAGCCGGGAACCAAAGGGGTTGCGCCGGGCATCGGGGTAATCACATGACCGCCGGTTTCGGTCTGCCAGAAGGTGTCGACGATCGGGCAACGGCCACCGCCCACCTCGGTGTGGTACCACATCCAGGCCTCGGGGTTGATGGGCTCACCCACCGAGCCCAGCAGGCGCAGGCTCGAGAGCTTGTAGTTGCGTGGGTGTGTCTCGGGACTGGTCTCGCCCGCTTTGATCAGCGACCGAATGGCGGTGGGCGCGGTGTAGAAGATCGAGACGCGGTGCTTCTCGATCATCTTCCAGAAGCGGCCTGCATCGGGGTAGGTGGGCACGCCCTCGAACACGATCTGCGTTGCACCGCAGGCCAGGGGTCCATATGCCACATACGTGTGGCCGGTGATCCAGCCGATGTCGGCCGTGCACCAATAGACATCGTCTGCGCGCACATCGAAGGTGTACTGCATGGTCAGCACCGCGTGCAGGAGGTAGCCGCCAGTGCTGTGCTGAACACCCTTGGGCTTGCCGGTCGAGCCGGAGGTGTAGAGGATGAACAGCGGGTGCTCGGCCTCGACGGGCACAGCGGGGCAGACATCGGACTGACCCGCGGTGAGCTCGGCCAGGGTGATGTCGCGGCCCGCCACCATGGGAACATCCCCTCCGGTGCGCTGGAACACGACCACATGGCGCACACCCTCGCAGCCCCCCAGGGCAAAGGCTTCATCGACGGCCGGCTTGAGCGGGATCTTCTTTCCGCCACGGCACTGCTCGTCGGCGGTGATGATGAGCGTCGCACCGGCGTCGACCACCCGCTCTTGCAGGCTCTTGGCAGAGAAGCCGCCGAAGACCACCGAGTGGATGATGCCCAGGCGTGCGCAGGCATGCATCGCAGCCACGCCCTCAACCGACATGGGCATATAAATCAGGGCGCGGTCGCCTTTTTTGTAGCCGCGGGACTTCAGGCCGTTGGCCATGCGGCTGACCTGGGCCAGGAGCTGCTTGTAGGTCACGTTGACGGCCGTGCCATCGTCGGCCTCGAAAATGATCGCGGTCTTGTCGCCCAGACCACGCTCGATCTGGAGCTCCAGGCAGTTGTAGGAGGCGTTGAGCTCGCCATCGGCAAACCAACGGTAGAAGGGGGCGTTGGACTCGTCGAGCGTCTGAGTGAAGGGCTTGTGCCAATGCAGCACCTGACGTGCGCGGGTCGCCCAGAAACCAGCGTAGTCGGACTCGGCCTCGGCACACAGCGCGCGGTACTGGTCCATCGACCCGATGGCGGCTTTGGCTGCGAACTCGGCCGGCGGGTTGAATACCCGCGTCTCGTGCATGACAGATGCAATTCCAGTCGACATCAAGAACTCCTCCTAGGTAATAATTCGTCGCGTCGAAGCCAAACGATCGTTTCAGACGATTGAATGACTGTTTGACGCTGAAAGCCTTGTCCCAGAGCCACCTTCGCGCAGCAACCTCGGCTTTTGTTTGACCGGGACTGTACGATATTTTGTTCTCGCTGGTGGGCCTGAAACGCCCCTTCCCCCTCGCCGTTTTCCCTAGTCTTCCACCCCTCACAAACCCGACCATGTCCCCCATCTCTCGCGTGATTTTTGCCAGCCGCTGGCTGCAGCTTCCCCTCTACCTTGGCCTCATCGTGGCGCAGGCCGTCTATGCCTACCACTTCTGGATTGAGCTGAGCCATCTCGTGAGCGGCATCGTGCACAGCGGCGAGGGCTCGCATCCGGTGATGACGGAGACCGCAATCATGCTGATCGTGCTGGGGCTCATCGATGTGGTCATGATTTCGAACCTGCTCATCATGGTGATTGTGGGCGGCTACGAGACCTTCGTCTCTCGCCTGGGGCTCGATGGCCACCCCGACCAGCCCGAGTGGCTCTCGCACGTCAATGCCTCGGTGCTCAAGGTCAAGCTGGCCACCGCCATCATCGGCATCTCGAGCATTCATCTGCTGAAGACCTTCATCAATGCATCTCAATACGACGAGAAAACGCTGGTGGCCCAGACCGTCATCCACATCGCCTTTCTCTTCTCTGCCCTGGCGATTGCTGCCTGCGACTGGCTGATGGCCAAGAGCATCCAGGCTGCGGCAAAGGCCCACTAAACATCCCTCAAGCATTGGAGAACCCCATGTCGCAGATCCGCCAAGAAGACCTCATCCAGAGCATTGCCGACGCCTTCCAATACATCAGCACCTACCACCCCATCGATTACATCCAGGCCCTGGGCCGCGCCTACGAGCGCGAGCAGAGCCCTGCCGCACGCGATGCCATCGCCCAGATCCTGACCAACAGCCGCATGAGCGCCGAAGGCCGCAGGCCCATCTGCCAAGACACCGGCATCGCCACGGTCTTCTTGAAGGTGGGCATGCAGGTGCAGTGGGCCGATGCCACCTTGAGCCTTGCCGAGATGGTCAACGAGGGCGTGCGCCGGGCCTATATGGATCCGGAGAATCCCCTGCGTGCCTCGGTGCTGGCCGATCCGGCCGGCAGCCGCAAGAACACCAAAGACAACACCCCGGCCGTGATCCACACCGAGATCGTGGCGGGCGACGGCATTGAGGTGATCTGTGCTGCCAAGGGAGGCGGCTCGGAGGCCAAGGCCAAGCTGGGCATGCTCAACCCGAGCGACTCCATCGTGGACTGGATCGTGAAGACGATTCCCACCATGGGGGCAGGCTGGTGCCCGCCCGGCATTCTGGGCATCGGCATCGGCGGCACGCCCGAAAAGGCGATGCTGCTGGCCAAGGAGTCATTGATGGAGCCCGTGGATATGGCCGAGCTTCTGGCTCGCGGACCGCAGACGACCGTCGAGAAGCTGCGGGTGGAGATCTATGACAAGGTGAATCAGCTTGGAATTGGCGCTCAGGGCCTGGGCGGCATGACCACCGTGGTCGATGTGAAGATCCTCGACTACCCGACGCACGCGGCCAACCTGCCCGTGGCGCTCATCCCCAACTGTGCCGCCACCCGCCACATCCACTTCCACCTCGATGGCAGCGGCCCAGCGACCTTCGTGCCGCCCAAGCTCGAGGACTGGCCCGATGTGGCCTGGACGCCCGACACCAAGACCTCGCAGCGGGTCGACCTCAACACCCTGACGCCCGAGATCGTGGCCGGATGGAAGCCGGGTCAGACCTTGCTGCTCTCGGGCAAGCTGCTCACTGGCCGCGATGCTGCCCACAAGCGCATCGCCGACTACCTCGCTGCAGGCAAGGCACTGCCCGTGGACTTCACCAACCGCGTGATTTATTACGTGGGGCCTGTGGATCCGGTGGGCGATGAGGTGGTGGGACCTGCGGGGCCAACCACCGCCACGCGCATGGATAAGTTCACCGAGATGATGCTGGCCAAGACCGGGCTGATCTCGATGATTGGCAAGGCCGAGCGCGGGCCCGCGGCCATCGAGGCCATCCGCAACCACAAGTCGGCCTATCTGATGGCCGTCGGTGGTGCGGCCTACCTTGTGAGCAAGGCCATCCGCAGCGCTCGCGTGGTGGGCTTTGAAGACCTGGGCATGGAGGCGATCTATGAGTTTGAAGTGCAAGACATGCCCGTGACGGTCGCAGTCGACTCCGCGGGCACTTCCGTGCACGAGACGGGGCCGGCGAGCTGGAAGGTCCGAATTGCGGACCTTCGCAGCCATGGCTCGGCCATGTCGGTGGCCTAAACCCACCGCCGAGATTGTTGGATCAGCCCAGGGCGGCGATGCCGGCCCGGGCGATCTGGGCGTCCTCGTTGGACTTCACGCCAGAGACACCCACGGCGCCCACACACTGGCCGTCCACCAAGATGGGCACACCGCCCTCGAGCATGCCCTGCAGTTCGGGGGCCGAAAGAAACGACATCCGCCCGCCGTTGATCACGTCCTCGTAGACCTTCGACTCCCGGCGGCCTAAGGCCGAGGTTCTCGCTTTCTGGGGCGCGATGTAGGCCGAAATGGCCGGGGCGCCGTCGAGGCGCTCGAGTCCCAGCAGATGGCCGCCCTCGTCGGCCACCGCGATGGTCACAGCCCATTGGTTGGCCAGCGCCTCGGCGCGGGCTGCAGCGATGATGGTCTGAACGTCGGCGAGTTCGAGAATGGCGCGATGCTTCATGGGATTCCTCAGCGAATGGTTGGGTGGGCACAGCTCAATGGATCGATCGGCATGGTGCCATGGCAAGGGCCATGGGCGATGGATCAAGGGCCAGGGGCCGAGGGTCACGGATCCCAGGCCATCCATCAAATCGCTATTGCGAACTATTATCATTAGCGTATATACTCACCCCATTCGCCGCCATCGCCGTCCCCACCAACCTCCTGTCACCAACCATCAAGGACCACCCACCCATGAACTGCCCCATCTCCCGCCGTGCCCTCGGCTGGGCCACCCTCGGCGCCACCGCCCTTCTTCTGGTCCTCGCACCCGGCCTCATGCCCTCGGCCCAGGCGCAGACCAAGGCCCAGGCCCCGAGTGCCATCACCGTCTACACCTCGCGCCACTACGCCAGCGACGAGGCCCTATTTCAGAAGTTCACCCAGCAGACGGGGGTGGCGGTCAATCTCGTGAAGTCGAGCGATGAGCCGCTGCTCGAGCGTCTGCGCAGCGAGGGCACTGCCAGTCCTGCGGATGTGCTGCTGCTGGCCGACGCCGCCCGCCTCTGGAAGGCCGAGCACGAGGGCATGTTTCAGGCAACGCAGTCCGCATTGCTGAAGAAAACCATTCCTGCCAGTCAGCAAAACAGCGACCTCTGGTACGGCCTCACCAGCCGAGCCCGCGTGATTGTCGTTGACCCCACCAAGGTCCGGCCCGGGCAGATCAAGACCTACGCAGATCTGGCCCGCCCGGAATTCAAGGGCATGGTCTGCACCCGCAGCTCGGCGCACCCCTACATGCTCTCGTTGATCGGCAGTCAGATGGAGGCCATGGGGCCGGCTGCTGCCAAGGCCTGGGCCCAGGGCGTCGTGAACAACCTCGCGCGGGCCCCCAAGGGCGGCGACACCGATCAGATCAAGGCCATCGCCAGCGGCGAGTGCGCCATTGCCTTGTCCAACAGCTACTACTACGTGCGTCTCATGCGCAGCGAAAAGGCCGACGAGCGGGCGCTGGCAGCCAAGACCCAGCTCATCTGGCCCAACCAAGAGGGTGCAGGCACGCACATGAATGTCTCGGGCGGCGGCATTCTCAAGTCCTCAAAGAATGTGGCCAATGCCCGGCGCTTTCTGGAGTTCTTGGCATCTCCCACCAGCCAGCAGGAGTTCGCCACCGGCAACAACGAATGGCCGGTGGTCGCTGGCATTGCGCTCAACAATCCCGAGCTTGAGTCCCTGGGCAGCTTCAAGCGCGACCCGATGCCTGTGGCCCGCTTCGCGGCCAGGCAGCGCGAGGCTGCGGCCCTCGCCGATCAGGTCGGCTGGCGGTAGATAAAGTCCACCACGGCGGCGACCTGGTCTTCAGGGAGGAGACTCGGGGCGTGGCCGATGTTGGGGAACTGGACCAGCGTGGCCTTCGGGCCACGCTGGGTCATTTCCAGGGCGACCGAGGCACTCAGGAGATCGCTCTGCTCGCCACGAATGAGAAGCGTGGGGCAGCGAATCTGTTCATAAATTGGCCATAGGTCGATGGGGGGTGGGATTCCATCGGGGGCCGATGCCAGACTCGCCACAAAGATGTCGGCAATCCTGGGGTCGTAGCGAAACCGGATCTCGCCCGTATTGGGATCCTCCTTAACCACCGCATGCATCAGGATGTCCCAGTGGTCCTCGGAGTGCTCGCCAAACGCCGCAAAGCGCCGTCGGATGTTGATGCGGGCCTCGGCCCAGGAGCGCATCACCGTGGGGAGCTGCACATACTGACCAATGCGCGCCAGGGCAGCCCCCTCGACCACAGCACCCACGTCGTTCAACACCAGCGATGCCAGACGCGGCACGGGAAGCCCCAGGCCCTCGAGCACCGACGCCGGCGTGCCTGCCAAAGCCATGGCAATGAGTCCACCCATCGAGGTGCCGACCCAGTGAACGCGCCGCTCAGAGAGGCCAAGCTGCTTCCAAAGGCGGGCCATGTCGAGGGCGTATTGGCCGATGTGGTAGTCGGCAGGATTGGGCAACGGATCCGACTCGCCCCGGCCGGCGACATCGACCGCAATCACCCAGTGGGTCTGGGCCAAGCGCTCACCCAGCACCACGAAGTCATCGGCCGACCGTGTCAGGCCATGCACGCAGACCACCACCGATTCACGGTGTGGGTCGCCCAGAGAGACCGCCCGCAGGGTGTGGGAGCCAGACGAGGTCTGGCATTGGACTTCGATGGTTCTCGGCAGAGGAAGGGATCGTGTCGTCATGCGGCGCAGTGTACGGTGCGGACCGCGGGCGGTGCCAGAAGCGCCGCGCATCGGTGAAGGTCTCCATCCATTGCACACCCCGCCCGCCGACCGCCAACACCAGGCCTCCCAGGAGGTCGGTGCGCAGCACCTGCGCACCCGAGGCGGCTGCGCGGCCGACCACTCCGGGGTCGGGATGGCGGAATCGGCCCTGATGCGCCGACTGGCTGACCCAGACGCTGGGGCGAATGGCCCTCAGCAGGGCCTCGCTGTTGGAGCTCTTGGATCCGTGGTGCACCGCCATCAGGATGGCCTGGGTGCCTGCAGCGGGCTGGATCGCAAGGCGATGGATAAGGTCCCACTCGACCAGACTCGGCATATCCCCCAGCGTCCAGAAGGAGTGTCCAGCCTGCGATGTCACGCGCAGGCTGCACGAGTCGGCATTGGTGCCCCAGGCTCGCGGTGCCGCGTCCTCGGCCGGCCCCAGAATCTCAAACCTCACCCCGTCCCAGATCCAGCCCTGTCCGGCGCGGCAGCGCTCCATCGCCTGCGCCTCGGGATGGTTGGGGCGCAGATTGCCCAGGCGCCACGTCGGCTGCAGATGCTTCAGAACCACCCCCAGGCCTCCCACATGGTCTTCATCCCCGTGGCTGAGCAGCAGGCCATCGAGCCGCCCCACGCCGCGCTGGCGAAGGGCTGGAACAATCACCTGCTCGGCCACACTGCGGCCCGAGCTGGCAGGCCCCACATCGACCAGGAGCTGGTGGCCCTGGGTGAGCACCGCCAGTGCACTGCCCTGCCCCACATCCCAGACATCGACGTGAAACTCCCCCCAGGCAGGGCGGGCCAGAGGCGACGACGGTCCTGGCGACAGCGAGGGCAGGAGTGGGGGCAGAAATGAGGGCAAGAGCGGCAGCAGGAACATGGGCAAGAGCGCTATCCAACCCAGATGCCGCCAGCGCGGCAGGCGCCGGTGCAGAGCAATCATGGGACCCACCAGTGCCGGCACGGACATCCAGGGCGATGGCAGCACGACAATCGCCTGAGCCCACGACAGGTTGCCCGCCCAGGCGACCCCGGCATGCACCCAGTCCCAGGCCGCATGCACCCAGACCAGAGGGTCTGCCCAGCCAACCAGCATGAGCATGGCCATGCCCAGCAAGGCCAGCGGCGTAATTAGCAGACCCACCGCGGGGATGGCCAACGCATTGACGGCCGGCCCCACCAGCGAGACCTGAGAAAAGAACACGATCGTCCAGGCGGCAAGCCCCAGCGTGACCGTGGCCTGCGCATCGACTGACGCCCGCAGCCAGCCTGCCCTGCTGCCTGCCCTGCCTGTCCCACCTTCCCCCTCCGTGGCCCGGCCAAAGAGCAGCGCCACCGCGACAAACGACAGCCAAAACCCCGGCGACAAGACCGCGCTGGGCTGCACCAGCAGCATCGAGAGTGCCGCCGCGGCAAGGCCGCCCCAGGCGTTGGAGCGCCAGCCCAGGGCTCCCGCGAGGGAAACCGCCATCACCATGGCTGCGGTGCGCTGCGCCGGCAGGCCAAAGCCCGCAAAAAGTGCGTAGGCCCAGGCGGCGCTGCAGCCCACCACCGCCGACACCACCGGCGTGGGCAGCCAGAGTGCCCAGGGGCTGCCCAGCCGGGCGGCCATCCCCCAGAGCAGTGCAATGGCCGTCTGTGCAAGCCAGGCAAAGACCGTGATGTGTGAGCCGCTGATGCTCACGAGGTGGGAGATGCCGGTGGCGGAGAACAGCGCCCAGTCCTCGGCCGAGATCGCCGCCTGATCGCCCAGCGTGAGGCCAAGCATTACCCCCCGGTGGGGCTGCCCCTCCAGCGCCGCCGACATCGTGCGGCGCGCGGCGGAACGGGCTCGATCGATGCGCTCGCGCAGCCCCAGACCCCCGGCCGGCTCTTGCACATGGACCGCCTTGAAGCTCACCCGGGCAATCAGCCCCTTCTCGAAGGCCCAGGTCTCGAAGTCAAAGCCCACGGCATTGCGCAGGCCATGGATCGCGCGGATCTGCCCCAGGCCACGCACGGTCTGCCCCGCGAGGGGCTCGGGCAGATGGCCCGGCACCACAGCCCAGACCCGGCCCTCGGGGGCCGATGCCTGAGCCAATGCCTGAGCGTGCTCGGCCGCTGCCGCCAGCGCCGAGGCAGCTCGCACCGAAACGATCTCCGCCTCGAAGCGCCACCCCGGAGGATCCAGCCGCGTGGCAAGGCCCACCACGCGCAGCTCGACCTCGGCGGGCACAGCGCCATGGCCAGGGATCTTGCCGACTTCGGCCAGGTGCAGGGCTGCCGACCCGCTGGCCCAGAGCGCCATGGCAGCCCCCGCCCCCACCCAGAGGAGGAACCGCGCCAATGGCCAGACCCGAGCGGGTGCGCGCAAGCGCAGCAGCAGCCCCAGGATCAGGGCCAGCAGGCATGCCGCCAACAGCGCCTCGGGCGCAGGCAGCGCAGCCTGACGGTGAACCCAGAGCGCCGCGAGCAGGCCCGCGAGCGCCAGGCCGATCAATGGTCCTGGCTCGAGCCCAGCGCGGGAAGTGCCCGCACGACCGCGGCCTCGGTGGTGTCCATCAGATGCTCCACCGACACCCCGCGAATCTGCGCCAGATGCCCTCCGATGGCGGGCAGCTCGGAGGGGCCATTGGCACTGCCGCTGGGCAGCCAGGCCGGGGGAATGTCTGGGGCATCCGTCTCCATCACCAGGTGATCGTCGGGCACCTGGGCCAGCAGGCGGTGCAGGTTGTGCGCACGCGCGAAGGTGGCTGCACCCCCGAAGCCCAGAGCCAGGCCCTGACGCACATAGGCCTGCATCTGCTGTGGGCTGCCATTGAAGGCATGGGCGATGCCGCGGCGAATGCCCAATCGACGCAGGGCGCCCAGCACGGAGTCTTGGGCCTTGCGGACGTGGAGAATGACGGGAAGGTCGTAGTCTCGGGCCAGCCGCAGCTGGGCTTCGAAGAATGCTTGCATGGCGTGCCTTGGCAGGTGGGGAAGGAAGTGGTCGAGTCCGATCTCGCCCACCGCCACCAGCCTTGGGTGATGCCGGTGGGCCCGAAGGGCATCCTCCAACAGACCCAGCGCGGTGTCATTCAGTCCTTCGACCGAACACGGGTGAATGCCCAGTGCGAAGTGCACTCCAGGACTGGACTCGGCCAAGGCGACCACCCGCTCGTAGTGCTCGGGCACCACCGCCGGAATCACAAGACGCCCCACCCCCGCGCGCTGCGCTGACTGCCAGGCCGCAGGCGGGTCTGCGCAGTAGTCCAGGTGGCAGTGGCTGTCGGTCCAAGGCATGGCCTACGACTCTACAATGCTCGAGTGCGAAATTACCTCAAGCGCCAGATGGCAGACCGCGAGAAGCTGGAGCGCAGCCCCGTGCTGCGCCCGCTGGCGCCCTGGCTGCTGCACCCCGGACTCTGGTCACTCAACCGCCGCTCGGTGGCTGGTGGCATTGCGGTCGGCCTGTTCTGCGGCCTGCTGCCCAGCCCGTTCCAAATCTTTGTGGCTGCCATCGTCTCGATCGCGGTCCACGTCAACCTTCCCGCCGCGGCGCTGGCCACCTTCTACACCAACCCCGTCACCGTCATCCCGGTATACCTGGTGGGCCTGCGGCTTGGCATCTGGATCTATGAGGCCTTGGGCTACGCCCCCACGGCGATCGCCGACGATGGCACGGTGGCGGCTGGATTTCCCCCGCCACCCGAATTCCTCTGGTCGTCGTTTCTGCAGAGCACCTGGGACATCGTGGTCTGGATGGCCGGGCTCGGCGGGCCTCTTCTGGTGGGCCTTCTGGCCCTGGGAACCCTACTGGCCGTCGGCGGCTACGCGGTGGTCTGGATGGTCTGGGGACTCACGGTCTCCCGCAGCCGTCAGCGCCGACTCTCCCGGCGCAGCGTGACGACCCGGTCGCAGCGCTGAGCCAGCAGTGGGTCGTGGGTCACCACCACCAGCGCCGACTGCGCAGCCTTCACCCGCTCCACCAACAGTCCAAACACCAGCTCTGCAGTCTCGCGATCCAAATTGCCCGTGGGCTCATCGGCCAGCACCAGGGCAGGCCGAGTCACCAGCGCACGGGCAATCGCCACCCGCTGACGCTCGCCGCCCGAGAGTTGGCTGGGCAGATGGTCCAGGCGCTCGGAGAGGCCCACCGCGGCCAGCATCGCGCGGGCCTGCTCCCGCGCGGCAGTCTTGCTCTGGCGGGCGATGCGCAGGGGCATGGCCACATTGTCCAGGGCAGTGAACTCGGGCAGCAGGTGATGAAACTGGTACACAAAGCCGATGGATCGGTTGCGCAGGGCCGTGCGCTCGTCATCGGCAATGTCGTGGATGGGCCTGCCCTGCAGGTGCAGCGTGCCCGAGGTCGGGACATCCACCCCACCCAAGAGCTGCAGCAGGGTGGTCTTGCCCGAGCCCGAGGGGCCGACCACCGCGATGGTCTCGCCCAGGTGCACGGAAAAGTCGAGGCCATCGATGGGGCAGATCTCGCGGCCCGCATCTTGGTAGACCCGACGCAGGCCACGGGCCTCGAGGATCGGCGACAGTGCAGAGGAATCAGTCATAGCGCAGGGCCTCGGCCGGGTGGGTCTGGGCCGCCTGCCAGGCGGGGTAGATGGTGGCGAGCAGCGCCAGCACCATGGCGGTGCCGGCAATCTGAATCACATCCGAGAGACGCAGATCGCTTGGGAGCTGGTCGATGAGATACACGCCCTTGGGCAGCAGCTGGGTCTGGAACAAAGACTCAATGCCCGAGACCAGGGCATCGACCTGCCAGGCCCCCAAGACGCCGAGGACCACGCCCAGGAGGACTCCACCGACACCCAGCACGGCGCCCTGAACGATGAAGATGGTCAGGATGGAGCGCCGGGTTGCGCCCAGGGTGCGCAGGATCGCGATGTCCGAGCGTTTGTCCATCACCGTCATCACCAGCATCGAGACAAGATTGAAGGCGGCCACGGCAATGATGAGGGTGAGGATGACAAACATCATGCGCTTTTCGAGCTGCACGGCCGCAAACCAGGTGCGGTTCTCGCTGGTCCAGTCGCGCGGAACGAGGCCGGCGGGGGCCTGGGCCCGGAGATCTTCGGTGATGAATGGGGCACGATCCACATCGGCCAGGCGGGCACGCACACCGCGCAGGGATTGGGCACGAAAGAGGGTGAGTGCATCCTGAGCGTGGACCAGAACCAGGTTGCTGTCGTAGTCGAAGTGGCCCGTATCGAAGATGCCTCGCACCTCGAAGGACTTGAGTCGAGGCACCACCCCCGCCGGGCCGCTGGCCGCATCGGCCGTGACGAGCAACAGCCGATCGCCGACCCCCACATTGCGCTGGCTCGCGAACTCACGGCCCACGATGATGCCGAACTTGCCGGGCTGCAGATCGCTCAGCCTGCCCTGCGCAAGGGTCTGCAGGGCCGCAGAGACATCGGCCTCGCGGCTTGGATCAATGCCGCGCACCAGCAGGGCCTTGAGCTGATTGCCCTGGGCCACCATGGCCTGGCCAAGCACAAAGGGGGAGGTGGCCACCACACCGGGCTGCGCCTGAAGGAGGGCCTGCGCCTTGTCCCAGTCAACATCGTCGTAGGCGCCGGCCACGAGCTCGACATGAGAGAGCACGCCCAGCATGCGGTCGCGCACCTCTTTCTGGAACCCATTCATCACCGACAGCACGATGATGAGGGCGGCCACCCCAAGCCCAATGCCCAGTGTCGCCATGGCAGAAATAAAATTCACAAACCGACTGCTTCGGCCAGAGCGTGTGTAGCGAAGGCCGATCTCGTATTCATAGCGCATCGTTTGAGTTTGCCATACTGACCCGCATGCCCCCGACGCCCAAGACACCACCGACCCTCGAGACACCATCGACCCCCGAGACCCTGCCCTCCGCAGGCCCAATTTCCCGGGCACCGCTCGAGGGGCTTGAATTCCCGAGCTCGCAGCCCTGGGCAGTCGCCGACGGACTCCTGCTGGGCGAAGGCGAGGCCGAGGCACTGCGCGCAGCACTTGCCGAGCACCACCATCCTGCTGCCCAGGTGGCATCGGATCTGCATCGGGCCGCAGACCACATCGCGGGGCTGGATGTCCGGGTCGAGGCGCAGGTGGAAGGCCCGGGTCCGCTGGAGGCGATGCTGGAGGCCATGGCTGCGCCAGATCCCGCGCGATGGGTCGGAGAGATCTGGGCCCGTGCCGAGGCCCTGCCCCGCCCAGTCGGCGGCATGGCTGCTTCCGCCTCCTACCTCGTGCCCCTGTCGATGGCCGAGCTCCACATCACGCCCAATCGCGTGAGCCTGGCACCGGTGCAAGCCCCCTGGAACCGCGATCCCCTGCCCAACCGCGCCATGGAGCTGCTGCGCGAGGCTGCCGCACAGTGTCTGGATGCGCAGGTGGCCCAGGCCCCGTCGGGCCGGCTCTTCCTGGTGCGCAGCACGCCACTGCAGCTTTCTGCGGTGGCCCCCGACCTCCTGCTCGACCACCACCTTCCAGACTTCGAGCCCGCGGGGGCCGATGCCCGAGCATGGCGGCGCTTTCAGAACAGTGTGCAAATGGCATGGACGGCCGAGGCCTCCGACCTGCGACTGCCCGGCCTGCTCTGGCCCAGCCCCCCCGCGCGGCTGGCCTCCAGGCAAGCACCCGCCTGGTTCGATGCGCTGGGCGTCATGGGCTTGGGCTCGAGGGACTCGCTGCGCTGGCTGGCGACGGGCGCCATGGCCCCAGAGCTGCCCGCCGTCGACTGGGTGCTGCGCTGGACCCAGGTCTTGACGCTCGCCCAGACATCGCCCGGTGGGAAGGTCTGCCTGCTGGCCTCCATCGATGGTGGTGTGTCCTGCCTGCGGCTGTCGGTTCGGGCTGCTCGAGCACGCGGTCTGCGGCGCCTGCTGGGGGCAGCCGCCCGACCGAGCGGGCCCGAGGCCACCCTCGGCCGATGGGTCAAGGATGTGGCGGAGTTCTCGCAGCCGAGGTCGAGCACTGGAGGCGCGGCATGAGCTCAGACGCAAGCCCTGGCGCAGACTCAGGCACGACGCCAGCCATGACCCCAACCACGGTGGCGACGCCTCAATGGCGCGAGCGCCCCCGCAACCCCAGCCTTGAAGAAGACCTGCGCAGCCAGGGCATCTCGGAGGTGCTCGCTGCGGTGCTGGCCCGCCGGGGTGTGGCCAGCGCTGAGAGCCTCGACACCCGGCTGCAGTCGCTGCTGCCACCCCGACTGCTGCACAACATGCCCGAGGCCGCCGAGGCGGTGGCACAGGCCCTGCACGATGGTCAGTTTCTGCTGATCGTGGGCGACTACGACGCTGATGGGGCCACCGCGACCGCAGTTCTGCTGCGCGGCCTGGGGCGGCTGGCCGCCGACTTCGGCGCCCGCGTTGCCTTCCATGTGCCCGACCGACAGCGCATGGGCTATGGCCTCTCGCCCGCCCTGCTGGAGGAGGCCCTGGCGACCCACGGACAGCCCGACTGGATCATCACGGTCGACAACGGCATCTCGGCCCATGCGGGCGTCCGTGCGGCACGCGAGCGGGGAATTCGGGTTCTGGTCACCGACCACCACCTGCCCGGCGATGTGCTGCCCGAGGCCCTCATCGTCAATCCCCACCAGCCGGGCTGCGGCTTTCCCAGCAAGGCCCTGGCCGGGGTCGGCGTGGCGTTTTATTTGGTGGTGGCCGTGCGCGCCGAGATGGCTCGCCGCGGCTGGATGGCCGAGCCCATGCCGCGCATCGATGACCTCCTGCCCCTGGTGGCCCTGGGCACTGTGGCCGATCTGGTGCCCCTGGACGACAACAACCGCCGCCTGGTTGCTCAGGGCCTGGCGCGCATCCGCAGCGGCAAGGCCCCTGCCGGCATCCTTGCCCTCTTTCAGGCCGCGGGCCGCGATCCTGCCCAGGCCAATGTGGGCGACCTGGGCTTTGCGCTGGGGCCACGGCTCAATGCGGCAGGACGACTTGACGACATCTCGGTCGGCATCCGCTGCCTGGTGAGCGACGATCCCGCGGCTGCGGCCAATCTGGCCCAGACCCTGCAGGCCCTCAACGAGGCGCGCCGCGATCTGCAGGAGCAGCAGGCGCAAGAAGCCCAGGCACTGGCCAGCACCCTGCAGGCCGACCGCCCCGGAACCCTCGGCCTGGTGGTGGCCCACGAGCAATTCCATGTGGGGGTGGTGGGGCTGCTGGCCAGTCGGCTGAAGGATCAGTTCTGGAAGCCCACCCTGGTCATGGCGCCCGACCTGGAGGGCGGCCTGTGGAAGGCCTCGGGCCGCTCGATTCCGGGCGTGCACCTGCGCGATGTTCTGGCACGGGTGGACAGCCAATGCCCAGGCCTCATGGTGAGCTATGGAGGCCATGCCATGGCAGCCGGCCTCTCCCTGGCGCGCGAGTCTCTGGCGACCTTCGAGCAGGCCTTTGAGGCGGCCCTGCAGGAGCTCGCCGGTCGCATGCCCGAAGCCCTGCAGGGGCCGGTGCTCTGGCACGACGGCAGCCTCCTCGAGCGCTCCTTGGGTCTGCCGCTGGGCTTGGAGCTGCAGGCCGAGTTGGCCCAGCACGTCTGGGGCCAGGCCTTTCCTGAGCCCCGCTTTCGCGACCGCTTCCGGGTCGACAAGGCCCAGTGGCTGAAGGAAAAGCATCTGCGCCTGAGCCTGCGTCCTGCGACCATGGGCGCTGGCCCAAGGCCCGCGGTGGAGGCGATCTGGTTCTCGGCCGCCGAGGCCATGCCCAACGGTCCGCCCGACGAGATCGATGCCATTTATTCGCTGGAGGCCAACCACTGGAACGGGCAGACCCGACTCCAACTTCGCCTCCACGCCGCACGGCCGTAAAATGCGCGCCATGGAAAACGAACGCATCAATCTCATCGGCAATAGCCTCCAGGATCTGCTCTCCCGAACCCGCGAACTTCGGAGGTATCTTTGACGTCGATCAAAAACAAGAGCGGCTGCAAGAGCTCGACCGCCTGATCGAAGACCCGACCCTCTGGAACGACCCCAAGCGCGCCCAAGAGGTGGGCCGCGAGAAAAAGGCACTCGAGACCCTGGTGGTCGAGATGAACCAGCTCGAGCAGGAGCTGACCGACAGCCTAGAGCTCTTTCAAATGGCCGAGGGCGAGGGCGACACCGACACCCTGATGGCCGTGGAGGCCGATGCCGAGGCGCTGGGCGGCCGCGTGGTGGCAGCAGAGTTCCGCCGCATGTTCAACAACCCGGCCGACCCCTCCAACTGCTTCATCGACATCCAGGCCGGGGCCGGTGGCACCGAGGCCTGCGACTGGGCGGGCATGCTGCTGCGCCAATACATCCGCTACGGCGAGCGGCGCGGCTTCGGGGTGGAGGTGCTTGAGGAATCCGAGGGCGAGGTTGCGGGCATCAAGTCGGCCACGCTCAAGTTCGTGGGCGACCATGCCTTTGGCTATCTGCGCACCGAAACCGGCGTGCACCGGCTGGTGCGCAAATCGCCCTTTGACTCCAGCGGCGGGCGGCATACCTCCTTTGCCTCGATCTTTGTCTATCCCGAGGTCGACGACTCCATCGAAATCGAGATCAACCCGGCCGATGTGCGCACCGACACCTTCCGCGCCTCGGGTGCCGGCGGCCAGCACGTCAACAAGACCGACTCGGCCGTGCGCCTCACCCATGTCCCCAGCGGCATCGTGGTGCAGTGTCAGAACGACCGTTCGCAGCACCGCAACCGCGACGAGGCCTGGAAGATGCTCAAGAGCCGCCTCTACGAGCACGAGCTTCGTCAGCGGATGGCCGAGCAGCAAAAGCTCGAGGACAGCAAGACCGATGTGGGCTGGGGCCACCAGATCCGCAGCTATGTCTTGGACCAGTCGAGGATCAAGGATCTGCGCACCGGCGTCGAGATCTCCAATACCCAGAAGGTGCTCGATGGCGACCTCGATGCCTTTATTGAAGCCAGCCTCAAACAAGGTGTCTAGATGACTCAAGAATCTGTCAGCCCCCAAGACCTGCACGACACCGACAACGCACTGATCGCCGAGCGGCGCGCCAAGCTTGCCGAGCATCGAATGCTGGCCGAGGCCCGCGGCGAGGGCGCCTTCCCCAACGATGCGCGGCCGGCCGATCGCGCAGCCGCACTGCTGGCCAGCCACAACGACAAGACCCGCGAAGATCTCGAGGCCCAGCCGGTGGCAGCCCATCTGGCGGGCCGCATCATGCTCAAGCGCGTCCAGGGCAAGGCGAGCTTCATCACCCTGCAAGATGCCACCGGCCGCATTCAGCTCTACCTCAACGACGAGGGCGTGGGCGAGCTTGTCCACGACCAGGCCAAGCACTGGGACCTTGGCGACATCATCGAATGCCGTGGTCAGCTCTTTAAGACCATGAAGGGCGAGCTCTCGGTGCGATGCCAGAGCCTTCGGCTGCTGACCAAATCGCTGCGTCCCCTGCCCGACAAGTTCCACGGGCTCGCCGACCAGGAGCTGCGGACCCGGCAACGCCATGTCGATCTGATCGTGAATCCCGAGACCCAGGCCGTCTTTCTCAAGCGCTCGCAGCTGCTCACCCAGCTTCGTCTGGAGATGGCCGAGGCCGGCTTTCTCGAGGTGGAGACGCCGATGCTCCACCCCATCCCTGGCGGTGCCGCCGCCAAGCCCTTCATCACGCACCACAATGCCCTCGACCAGGACATGTTCCTGCGCATCGCCCCCGAGCTTTATCTCAAGCGGCTGCTGGTGGGCGGCTTTGAGCGCGTGTTTGAAGTGAACCGGAATTTCCGCAACGAGGGCCTGAGCCCACGGCACAACCCCGAGTTCACGATGATGGAGTTTTATGCGGCCTACACCGACTACCACTGGCTGATGGACTTCACCGAGCAGCTCATTGCCCGACTGGCGCAGAAGGTCTGCGGCAGCAGCGAGGTGATGCATCAGGGCAGGCCGCTGAGCCTGGCGGCTCCCTTTGAGCGGCTCACCATCCTGCAGGCCATCCAGCGCCACGCGCCGCAAATTCCCGAGGCCGATCTGCACTCGGTGGCAGCCCTGAAGTCCCTATTGGCTGCACACGGGGAGGATGTTGCCAAGCCGCCATTGGCGCAGGCAGGGCTGGGTGCGCTTCAGCTGGCGCTCTTTGAAGCGGTGGCCGAGGCCAAGCTCTGGAACCCCACCTTCATCATCGACTACCCCGTCGAGGTCTCCCCCCTGGCGCGCGCCAGCGATGCCAACCCGAGCATCACCGAGCGGTTCGAGCTGTTCATCACGGGCCGCGAGATCGCCAACGGATTCTCGGAGCTCAACGACGCCGAGGATCAGGCAGCACGCTTTCGTGCCCAGGCCGATGCGAAGGATGCGGGCGACGAGGAGGCCATGGTCTACGACGCTGACTTCGTGCGCGCGCTCGAGGTGGGAATGCCTCCGGCGGGCGGCTGCGGCATCGGCATCGACCGGCTGGTGATGCTGCTCACCGACAGCCCCAGCATCCGCGATGTGATTCTATTTCCAGCGCTGCGCCGGATCGCCCAGGGCTAGAGCGCCTGCGCGGTCAGTGGTTCTCGCGGGCGTGGTTGATGGTGTAGCGGGGCAGCTCGACCTCGAGGTCTTGGCTGCCGACCTGCACCTGGCAGGATAGCCGCGACGTCGGGGTCAATCCCCAGGCGCGATCGAGCAGGTCCTCTTCGTCTTCCTCAGCGGGCTCGAGGCTCTGGAATCCGGAGCGCAGCACCACGTGGCAGGTGGTGCAGGCCTTGGACATCTCGCAGGCGTGCTCGATCTCCACCCCATGGGCCAGCAGGGATCGGCAGAGGTTGTCGCCCGAGGCGACATCAAAGCTGGTGCCCTCGGGACAGAGGTCTGGATGGGGGCGGATGGTGATCTTGGGCATGGGAAAAATCTCCGGGGGAATCTAGATCGCGTCGATCGACTGGCCGCGCAGGGCCTGGGCAACGGCCCGGTCCATGCGCAGGGCGGCAAAAGGTTCGCTCGCCTGGGCGAGCTGTTCGGTGGCCTCGCGCAGGGGATCGGCGGTGGCGCTCGACGCAGCCAGGGCCTCGAGGGCCTCGATGCGGGCGTGCAGATCTTGGGAGGTCTCGGCATCGAGAAGGTCGCTGTCGGCCCGAAGGGCCGAGCGCAGGGCCTCGATCAGCCGCTGGGCCTCGACGGCCGCCTCGCGCAGGCTGCGGGCCTCCATATCCTGGGCTGCCAGCCGATGGGCCGAGGCCAGCATGTCGGTGATCTCGGCGTCGGACAGGCCATACGAGGGCTTGACCGACACATCGGCCTGCACCCCCGAGCTCAGCTCCTGGGCCGAGACCGAGAGCAGGCCATCGGCGTCGACCTGAAAGGTGACGCGGATCTTGGCGGCACCGGCGGCCATGGCTGGAAAGCCTCGCAGCTCAAAGCGAGCCAGGGATCGACAGTCGCTCGCCAGCTCGCGCTCGCCCTGCACCACATGAATCGCCATGGCCGTCTGGCCCTCTTTGAAGGTGGTGAACTCCTGGGCCCGGGCCGTGGGGATGGGCGTGTTGCGCGGGATGATCTTCTCCGCAAGGCCGCCCATGATCTCCATGCCCAGACTCAAGGGGAGCACATCGAGCAGCAGCCAGTCGTCGGCCTCGGAGGCGGGCATATTGCCCGCGAGCCGGTGGGCCTGAAGGGCGGCGCCCAGGGCCACGACCTCATCGGGATTGAGCTCGTCGTGGGGCTTGCTGCCAAAGTGCTGCTGCACAGCCGCCTTGACCAGGGGCATGCGGGTGGAGCCCCCCACCAGCACCACCCCCTGGAGCTGCGAGGTCGATACCCCAGCGTCGGCCAGCGCCGCATCGCAGATCGACAGGCTGCGCCCAATAAGGCCCGACACTGCGGCCTGGAGCTGCGCCGAATCCACGGCCACCGAGGGGCCCGAGGCGGGACACTGAAAGGCGACGGCATGGCCGGCGGGCAGATCGGAGAGTGCCTGCTTCACCCGGCGCGCCTCGGAGACCCAGGCCTGCCAGAGTGCGGCATCGGCCTGCACGGCCGCGAGACTTTCCCCCTGCCCCTGCAGCACCTGGCTGGCCAGCGCACGGTCCATGTCGTCACCGCCCAGGGCGGTGTCGCCCGCCGTGGCCACCACCTCAAAGAGCCCCTTGGAGAGCCTCAGCAGCGAGAAATCGAAGGTGCCACCGCCGAGGTCATAGACGGCATACAGGCCCTCGCTGCCTGTCTCGAGGCCATAGGCAAGCGCGGCCGCTGTCGGCTCATTGAGCAGACGCAACACATGCAGCCCCGCCAGCGCGGCGGCATCTTTGGTGGCCTGGCGCTGAGCGTCGTCGAAGTAGGCCGGGACCGTGATCACCGCGCCCACAAGAGCGCCACCCAGCGATTCCTCGGCCTGGAACCGAAGGCGGGCAAGCAGCTCGCTGGCGACCTCCACGGGAGAGATGGGGCCCGCCACGGTGGCCACGCGGACCATGCCCAGCGACATATCCGAGGGGGATGCCTCAGCGATGCGCAGGCCCAGTGCTGCGGCGTCGATGTCGGCTGCGCTGCGGCCCATCAGCCGTTTCATGGAGGCCAGGGTGTTGGCCGGGTCGGAGTGCGACAGGGCCATGGCCTCGTAGCCCATGGCATCGGGGCCGTCGGGCCCATAGTGGACCACCGAGGGCAGCAGTCGCCGGCCCTGCGCATCGGCCAGGACCTCGGGGATGGCCGAGCGCACGGCGGCCACGAGGGAATGGGTGGTGCCGAGATCAATGCCCACGGCAAGGCGGTGCTGGTGCGGGGCGGTCGATTGGCCCGGCTCGGCGATCTGCAGAAGTGCCATGGCTAGGCGTGCTCTTTGAGGAATTGGGTGATGAATTGAAGCACAGCGAGTTGGGCTGCCGCCTCGTGAAGTTCGGCATCTGCTGGGCGCTCGGGGGGCGGCCGAGAAAAGATCTCGGCCAGGCGCGCCTCGCAGGGCGCCGCCAGAGCCTCGGCCTGGCTGCGCAGGGCCTCGGGCAACAGCCTGCCCTCCTCCACCGCCTCGCGCAGGGCCATCTGCTCTTCGAGAAATTCCAGCGGGAGCCTGGCCGGCCGCGATGTGTCGACCGGGGCCCCATGCAGGGCAAGAAGGGCCTGGGTGCGCTGCACGGGGCAGCGCAAGACGGCCAAGGCGTCGTTGACGCGGGTTGTCATCGCCATGGCAGCGCGACGCTCGGCATCGGTGCCCTGGGCAAAACGATCGGGGTGAACGCGCAGCAGCAACGCACGGGCTGCTGACTCGGCCGAGGCCACAGAAACCGAAAACACCGCGGGCTGACCCAGCAAGGAAAACGGATCCGCCGCGGCGGAGCGCTGGGGCTGAGACATGGGCTTAGACCGTGAAGGACTCGCCGCAGCCGCACTCCGCCTTGACGTTGGGGTTCTGGAACTTGAAGCCCTCGTTGAGGCCCTCTTTCACAAAGTCCAGCTCGGTGCCATCGATGTAGGGAAGACTCTTGGGGTCGACGAACACCTGAAGGCCGTGGCTTTCGAAGGCAAGGTCATCGGCCACCGCGGCGTCCACAAACTCGAGCTTGTAGGCCAGGCCCGAGCAGCCGGTGGTGCGCACACCAATCCGAATGCCCACGCCCTTGCCGCGTCGAACCAGACTGCGTCGGACGTGCTGGGCGGCCCGCTCGGTAAGGCTAATTGCCATGCTTCTTCCGATAATCCTCGACCGCGGCCTTGATGGCGTCTTCGGCCAGGATGGAGCAATGGATCTTGACGGGCGGCAGGGCCAGCTCTTCGGCGATCTGGGTGTTCTTCAGGCCCATGGCCTCATCGAGGGTCTTGCCCTTGACCCACTCGGTGACCAAGGACGAGGAGGCGATGGCCGATCCGCAGCCGTAGGTCTTGAAGCGCGCGTCTTCGATGATGCCCTGCTCGTTGACCTTGATCTGCAGCTTCATCACGTCGCCGCAGGCGGGGGCTCCCACCATGCCGGTGCCCACATCGGGGCTCTCTTTGTCGAGGGAGCCGACATTGCGTGGGTTCTCGTAGTGGTCGATGACTTTGTCGCTGTAGGCCATGGAATTCTCCTGAGGTTAGTGGGCAGCCCACTGAATGGAATTGAGGTCGATGCCGTCTTGCACCATCTCCCAGAGCGGAGACATCTCGCGCAGCTTGGCGACCTTTTCTTTCATCAGGGCAACCGTGAAATCGACGTCGGCCTCGGTGGTGAAGCGGCCGATGGAGAAGCGGATGGACGAGTGGGCGAGCTCGTCGCTGCGGCCCAGGGCGCGCAACACATACGAGGGCTCCAGACTCGCGCTGGTGCAGGCAGAACCCGAGGACACCGCGATGTCCTTGACCGCCATCAGCAGCGACTCCCCTTCCACGTAGTTGAAGGAGACATTGAGGTTGTGGGGCACGCGCGACTCCAGGTCGCCGTTGATGTAGACGGCATCCATGCTGGAGAGCCCAGCCCAGAGCCGATCGCGCAGCACCCGAATGCGCTCGGACTCGGTGCCCATCTCTTCTTTGGCGATGCGAAAGGCCTCGCCCATGCCCACAATTTGGTGGGTGGGCAGGGTGCCCGAGCGCAGGCCGCGCTCATGGCCACCGCCATGGATCAGGGGCTCCAGCCGGACTCGGGGGCGACGACGAACGAACAGCGCCCCGATGCCCTTGGGCCCGTAGGTCTTGTGGGCCGAGAAGGACATGAGGTCCACGGGCAGATCAGCGAGGTTGATCTCGACCTTGCCAGTGGCCTGGGCGGCATCGACGTGAAAAATGATTCCACGATCGCGGCAGAGCTTGCCGATGGCCTGGATGTCTTGGATCACACCGATCTCGTTGTTCACCATCATCACCGACACCACCGAGGTGTCCGGGCGCAGCGCCGCCTCCAGCGCCGCGAGGTCGATGAGGCCATCGTCGTTCACGCCGAGGTAGGTGGCCGTGTAGCCCTCGCGCTCCAGCTCTCGAACGGTGTCGAGGGTGGCCTTGTGCTCGGTCTTGATGGTGACGATGTGCTGGCCCTTGTCTTTGTAGAAGTGGGCAGCACCCTTGATGGCGAGATTGATCGACTCGGTCGCACCCGAGGTCCAGACGATCTCCTTCGGGTCGCAGCCCACAAGCTCAGCCACCTGGGACCGCGCCCGCTCCACAGCCTCTTCCGCGGTCCAGCCGTAGGCATGGCTGCGGGATGCTGGGTTGCCGAAATCCTCGCGCAGAAACGGAAGCATGGCGTCCACCACCCGCGGATCGATCGGCGTGGTGGCGGAGTAGTCGAGGTAGATCGGACGGCGGGCTTGGGTCATGGCTGGCTCGGTTGGACTCGGAGAAGGTGGTTCGGCGGGACGATCGGTGCGGACCTATCGGGCGGCCAGCGCCGTGGCAAGCGGATCGGGCCGGGCCGTGCGCGACTCTCGCTCGTCGTGAAAGACCACATGGCGCGTGACGGGCTGCTCGACCATGGAGGCCTTCTGACGCTGCTCGGTGACCAGATCGGCCAAAGAGATGGAGTCGAGGAAGTCGACCATGTGGCGGTTGAGACTGGCCCAGAGCTCGTGGGTCATGCAGACACGTTCATCGTCGCAGTTTTGCTTGCCGCCACACTGGGTCGCATCGAGCGGCTCATCGACGGCGTAGATGATGTCGGCCACGGTGATGTCGCGGGCCGAACGGGCGAGGCGATATCCACCGCCGGGGCCACGCATGGACTCCACGAGTTCGTGACGGCGCAGGCGGCCAAAGAGCTGCTCCAAATACGACAAGGAAATCTTTTGCCTCTGGCTGATGGCCGAGAGAGTGACGGGACCTTTGTCATTGCGCAGACCGAGATCGATCATGGCAGTGACGGCGAAACGACCTTTGGTTGTAAGACGCATGGTAGACCTCCAGTGGCTTGTGGCCGTTCCTGTTTTTCTCTGAGACCTCGGGGCTTGCCTGCAGTGCAGGGGGTAGGACCGGGGACTGCTTGGAACAGGATTCTTAGAACTCCCTGAAGACGCTCTACACAACTGGGATCTTACAGAACCCGAGTGTTTTACTCAAGATTTGCCCCCACCCAAAGTGTGGATACGGGTGGGGGAATTGCGGGGCAACGCGACCTAGGCAGCCGCCACCATGCTGGCGCGGCGGCGGACCACCTCCATCAGACCTGTGCAGGCGTCTTCGATGTAGTCGAGTGCGGTCTCAAAGCCCTGCTGGCCCCCGTGGTAGGGGTCGGTCACCGTGGCTGCCTCGTATTCCGACGCAAAGCGCATCAGCAGCTGGAGCTTGTGGTGCTGCGAGCGCGGTGCCTGGCGCTGAAGCAGCGCGAGGTTGTCCCAGTCCATGGCGAGGATGTAGTCGTAGTCATTGAAATCCTCGTTGGTGATCAGGCGGGCCTGATGTCCAGCGAGATCGTAGCCACGGCGACCGGCGGTGTTGACCGCGCGGGCATCGGCAGGCTCGCCTGCATGGAATGCATGGGTTCCAGCCGAGCTCACCTCGACGACCTGAGAAAGGCCCGCAGACCGGATCATGTTCTCAAACACTGCCTTGGCCATGGGCGAGCGGCAGATGTTGCCCATGCAAACAAACAACACACGGGTGCGGTTGCCATGGGATGCGGCGGCCGAGGAATGGTCGGTTTTTTTGTTCTGGCGGGTCATGCGGCTGCTTCCTTCAGTGCGGTGGATTCTTGGGACGAAACGGATGGGGGAATCTGGTCCTGCTGGGCCCCGGCGCCAAAGGCCTGGGCCTTGAGGCGGGTGAGCTGGTCGCGGGCCTGGGCGGCCTTCTCGAACTCCAGGTTTCGGGCGTGCTCCAGCATGGCTTTTTCGAGGCGATGGATCTCCTTGGCCAGCTGCTTCTCGTCCATGGCCTCGGTGAGGCTGGCCAGAGGCAGCGCGGCCACGGCGTCGTCGGATGGCTTGACCATGACGCCATCGATGAGCTCACGCACCTCCTTGCGAACGCCCTGGGGGGTGATGCCGTGGGCCTCGTTGAAGGCGATCTGCTTGGCGCGACGCCGCTCGGTCTCGCCGATGGCCTTGCGCATCGACTCGGTGATCTGATCGGCATACAGGATCGCGCGCCCTTCGAGGTTCCGGGCGGCACGGCCGATGGTCTGGATCAGGCTGCGCTCGCTGCGCAAAAAGCCCTCTTTGTCGGCATCGAGAATCGCGACGAGCGAGACCTCCGGGAGGTCCAGGCCCTCGCGTAACAGGTTGATGCCCACCAGCACATCGAAGACACCCAGACGCAGGTCGCGCAGGATTTCCACGCGCTCGACCGTGTCGATGTCGGAGTGCAGATAGCGCACGCGCACGCCATTTTCGGTGAGGTAGTCGGTGAGGTCCTCGGACATGCGCTTGGTGAGGGTCGTGACCAAGACGCGGGCACCGGTCTTGACCGTGTTGCCAATTTCAGAGAGCAGATCGTCGACCTGGGTCTTGGCCGGCCGGACCTCGATGATGGGATCGACCAGGCCCGTGGGCCGCACCACCTGCTCGACCACGGCACCCTCGGTGCGCGACATTTCATAGTCGGCCGGGGTGGCCGAGACAAACACCACCTGGCGCAGCTTGGGCTCGAGCTCGTCCATCCGCAGGGGCCGATTGTCGAGGGCCGACGGCAGGCGAAAGCCATACTCGACCAGGGTCTCCTTGCGCGCACGGTCGCCGCGATACATGCCACCAAGCTGACCCACCATGACATGGCTCTCATCTAAGAAGATCAGTGCATCGGGCGGCAGGTAATCGAGCAGGGTCGGAGGCGGATCTCCGGGCGCTGCCCCCGAGAGGTGGCGGGAGTAGTTCTCAATGCCCTTGCAAAAGCCCAGCTCTCCCAGCATTTCGAGATCAAAGCGGGTGCGCTGCTCAATGCGCTGGGCCTCGAGCAGCTTGCCCTGGGAAACAAAAAAGGCAGCACGCTCGCGCAGCTCCTCTTTGATGGTCTCCATTGCGCGCAGCACCGTCTCGCGGGGCGTGACGTAGTGGGAGGAGGGATAGACCACAAACCGCGGGATCTTCTGCCGCACCCGCCCGGTGAGTGGGTCAAAGAGCTGCAGGGATTCGATCTCATCGTCGAAGAGCTCGACCCGCACCCCGAGCTCGGCATGCTCGGCCGGGAAAATGTCGATGGTGTCGCCGCGGACACGGAAGTGCCCCCGAGTGAACTCGGCATCGTTGCGCTTGTATTGCATGCGCACGAGCTGGGCAATGAGGTCTCGCTGCCCCAGCCGATCGCCCACGCGAAGCGCCAGAACCATCGCGTGGTAGGCCGCGGGGTTGCCGATGCCGTAGATGCAAGAGACGGTGGCCACGATGATGGTGTCGCGCCGCTCCAGAAGGGACTTGGTCGCCGACAGGCGCATCTGCTCGATGTGCTCGTTGATCGCCGAGTCCTTCTCGATGAAGAGATCGCGCTGCGGCACGTAGGCCTCGGGCTGGTAATAGTCGTAGTACGAGACGAAGTACTCGACCGCATTGCGCGGGAAGAACTCGCGCATCTCGCTGTAGAGCTGGGCCGCCAGCGTTTTGTTGGGCGCCAGGATCAGTGCTGGCCGGCGGCACTGGGCAATCACATTGGCCATCGTGAAGGTCTTGCCCGAGCCCGTGACCCCCAGCAGCGTTTGAAACGCCAATCCATCCTGGATGCCATCCACCAGGGCAGCGATCGCCGACGGCTGGTCGCCTGCAGGCGCGTAGGGCGCCTCCAGCGCGAACGCCGCGGCGCTGCGGGCAGCGATCGGGGTAGAATCGAAGGCGGTGGTTGTCACGAGACTGTCACGATTTGGGTAATCCCGTATTCTGAGTCCGAGGCCCCGCTTTTTCCATAGTTTTCCCACCCTGCGTTGGAAAACCGAGGGAAATTCCCCGACCGCTCCACGACCGATTCACGTCCGATTCGCCTGCCAACGCGCCTTCGCGCCACTTTTTCCGATCCCTATGCCCGCTTTCCACCCCTTTGCCAAGGCCGAACTTGCGCCAAAAGACCCCATTCTCGGTTTAAATGAATCTTTCTCCGCCGATCCTCGCTCAACCAAAGTCAATCTCGGTGTGGGTGTCTACACCGACGCGCAGGGCAAGCTGCCGCTGCTGGCTGCAGTGAAGTCGGCCGAGGCCAAGCGCCTGGCGGCCAGCCCGGCCCGCGGCTACCAGCCCATCGACGGGCCGGCAGCCTACAACCAGGCCGTTCAGGGCCAGCTCTTTGGTGCCCAGAGCGCCGTCATCGCCGAGGGGCGCGCCATCACGGTGGAGGCTCTGGGAGGCACCGGAGCCCTGCGCATCGGTGCTGACACGCTGCGTCGGCTGCTGCCCCAGTCGAAGGTGGTGATCAGCCGCCCGAGTTGGGAGAACCACCGCGCCATCTTTGAAACGGCGGGCTTTGAGGTGGGCGAGTACACCTACTACGAGCCCAGCACCAAGGGCCTGAACTTCGCCGGCATGTGCGCCGACCTGCGTGCCCTGCCCGCCCAATCCATCGTGCTGCTGCATGCCTGCTGCCACAACCCCACCGGCGTTGACCTCACGGCCCAGCAGTGGGCTGAGGTCGTCTCCATCCTCCAGGCGGGAAGCCTCGTGCCCTTCGTCGACATGGCCTATCAGGGCTTTGGGGATGGCCTGCACGACGATGCGGCCCTGCTTCGCCTCTTGGCCGACTCTGGCCTGGATTTCCTGGTGGCCAACTCGTTTTCGAAGTCGTTCTCACTCTACGGCGAGCGCGTGGGCGCGCTCACCCTGGTGGCGGCCAACGCCGACGAGGCCAAGCGCCTGCTGAGCCAGGTCAAGCGGGTGATTCGGGCGAACTACTCCAACCCCCCCACCCATGGTGCAGCCCTGGTCACTGCCGTGCTGGGCGACGCCGAGCTGCGCGGTCAGTGGGAGTCCGAGCTCGCCGAGATGCGCGACCGAATCAAACAGATGCGCCAGGGCCTTCGTGCAGGCCTCGAGGCCGCAGGCGTCTCGGGCGACCTGAGCTACATCACCAGCCAGCGCGGCATGTTCAGCTACACCGGCCTGAGCGCCGCACAGGTCGACCGCCTGCGCGACGAGCACGGCATCTATGCCGTGTCGTCCGGCCGGGTGTGCATGGCGGCACTCAACGATCAGAACCTGCCCGCGGTCATCCGAGGCATTGCCCAGGTGATGGCGGGCTAGGCGGTGGCCTACGCCCTGAAAGAGAGTTTTCTCACCCTGCAGGGCGAGGGGGCGCAGGCGGGCCGCCTGGCGGTATTCCTAAGATTCTCGGGCTGCAACAACTGGAGCGGCCGAGCCGAGGATCGGGCCCAGGGCCTCGGCGACTGCGCCCGCTGGTGCGACACCGAGTTTGTCGGCACCGATGGCGATGGCGGTGGTCGCTTCGAACTTTCTGCACTGCTGGATCGCGTGCGCGCGCTCTGGCCTGCGTCCATCGATTCCCTCGTCCATGGCCCTTACGTGGTGCTCACCGGGGGCGAGCCCGCCCTGCAGGTCGACCAGGCCCTCATCGACGGGCTGCACGCCATGGGGGCTCGGGTGGCCATCGAGACCAACGGCAGTCTGCCGCTGCCCGAGGGCATCGACTGGATTTGCGTGAGTCCCAAACGGCTCATGGGGGGGCAGCCCCAGCCCCTGGCCGTGCGGCATGGGCAGGAGCTCAAGCTCGTCTGGCCTCAGCCGGGATTGGATGCGGCCGCGCTCGAGCAGCTCGAGGGACTCGATTTCGAACACCACTTTCTGCAGCCGATGGACAGTGGCAATCCCGAGCTCAACGAGCGCCACCGCGCCTCGTGCATGGAGATGGTGCGACTTCGGCCAAAATGGAGGTTCAGCCTTCAACAACACAAGCTTCTGGGAATTCGCTAGCGTGCTTCTTCACACCACTTTCACCTTCGAGGCATCGCACAGCCTGGTGGCAGGCATCGGCCAGGAGCAGGTGCACGGACACAGCTACTGGGCCCGCGTCTGGGTCTTGAGCAGTCCAGAGCGAATCACTCCCCTGCCCTCGCTCGAGGCCCATGCGCGGACACTGCAGCAGCAGCTCGACCATCGCCACCTCAACGACCTCATGGAGGGTCCGCCCACCATGGAGGCCCTGGTGCAGCACATTCGGCAGCACTGGACTGGGCCTGCCCTGGCCCGTGTGGCGGTCTGGCGCGAGAGCCTGGGCTGCGGCGTGGAGTGGGATGCGGCGAGAGACAGCGACTGACTTTTTGCTATACTGCGCGCCTACGTTCCTCGATAGCTCAGTCGGTAGAGCGCCGGACTGTTAATCCGTAGGTCCCTGGTTCGAGCCCAGGTCGGGGAGCCAAAATACCAGCGGCCCACAGCGATGTGGGCCGTTTTTCTTGGTAGATTCAGCGCTGAGGGTCAACCCATATATCGTCCATGCCCCGGCGCAACTCCCCCCAACAAATCCAGAGTGCCGACGACCTCCAGCAATTGGGCAGCATCGTCGTGGACAAGCGCCAAGGCAAACGCGCGCATGCCAAGCGCAGCCGACGCAACCGACATTACGAAAAACTCTTCATGCGCCACGCCATCGCCCACGGGGTGCTGGCCACCGACATCACCGACGACCCAACATGACCCCCGACCGACTGCTTCAACACATCCCCACCGTTGCGGACTTCCCCAGCCCGGGCATCGCCTTTCGGGACATCGTGCCGCTGCTGGCGCACCCCGAGGCTCGCCAGGCTGCCCTCTTGGGCCTGGTGGGATTGGTGGAGGCCGTGGCCACCGAGGAAAGCATCGCAGGGCTTTGCGCCATCGAATCGCGCGGCTTTGTCTTTGCGGCTCCTCTGGCAGATCGGCTGGGCCTGCCCCTGATGCTGCTGCGCAAGCCCGGCAAGCTTCCGCCCCCGGTGGCCCAGATTGCCTACGACCTGGAATACGGCAGCGACGCTCTGGAGTGCCGCCCCGATCTTCTTCCCACGGGCAGCCGCGTGGTGGTGGTCGACGATGTCTTGGCCACGGGCGGAACGCTCTGTGCCGCCTCAGACCTGCTCCGACGCACCGGTCTTCATGTGGCGGGCGCCATCACTCTGCTGGAGATTGAGGCTCTGAACGGGGCAGCCCGCCTGGCCACCGCCGGTGTTGCCCACCGAACCCTGCTGCGCACTTAGAGCTGCGTCAGCTGCGATAGACGAAGCGCTCCTCGCCGCTGTACATGAGGAAGTGCTCGCCCGAGCAGCGGCCAAACAGGGTGATGCCCACGCGCCGGGCCATGTCCAGCCCCATCTGTGTGGCACCAGAGCGCGAGAGCAAAAAGGGGATGCCCATCTGTGCGCCCTTGATGACCATCTCGGAGGTCAGCCGGCCCGTGGTGTAGAACACCAGGTCCTTGCCAGACATGCCTTCCAGCCACATCTTCCCCGCGATGGCATCGACGGCATTGTGGCGCCCCACATCCTCCACAAACATCAAGAGCTCAGTGCCGCGGAACACGGCGCAGCCATGGACCGAGCCTGCCTGCTTGTAGATCGACTGCTGGGCACGCATCTGCGCCACGATCGAGACCATGGTGTCCTGGTGCAGCCGAGCATCGGGATCGAGCTGAATTGATGAAAGATCGCTCAGGATGTCGCCAAAGATGGTTCCCTGGCCACAGCCGGTGGTCACCGTGCGCTTCTCCTGACGCTCTTTCAATGCATGAATCCCGTCCCGGGTCTTCACTGCGGCCGCACCCACCTCCCAATCGACGTGGATGGAGATCAATTCATCCAGGGCATGAACAAAGCGCTGGTTCTTCAGATACCCAAGCACCAGGGCTTCGGGAGCTCCACCCAGCGTCATGAGCGTGACCAGCTCCTGCTTGTCGACATACACCGTCAGGGGGCGCTCGCCTGGGATGAAGATGTCTTTGCGGCGACCGGCCTCATCGAGGACCGACACACCCGCGACCAGGGGCACGGCGGCATCGGAGAGTTGGGGCAGATGGGAGCTCTCAGGCATGGGCAAATTTTGAACGAAAAAAAGGCAGGCGGTGCGCCTGCCCGGGTCTGCGGGAAGACCACCGCCGAGGCAGTGGTCCACCATGCGAACCGACTAGCTGTTGGATGCCGACGAGGGGGCGCCCGAAACCCGAGGGGCAGTTTCTTCAAACCGACCGCGGTGATCGGCACCGCGCTTCACATCCTCGAGCCAGAGCGAGTGGTGCTCCTTGCCCCAGTTCTCGTCCACATACCCCGTGCGCATGCCATCGATCGCGCCCTCGGTGCCGATGGAGCCGATGTAGATGTGGCCCATCGCCATCACAATGAACAGCGTCGCGGCAATGCCGTGGATGATGTTGGCGATCTGCATGGTGCCGCGAGTGAAGTACTCCACACCCGGTACGATGCCATCCAGAATCCAGCCACTCACCGATACGATCAGGCCAAGGAAGGTGACACCCGCCCAGAACCAGAGCTTTTCGCCGCCGTTGAAGCGATGCGCAGGACCGTGACCACCGGCCTTGAACCACTCCAAATCGCCTTTGTTCGGGATGTTGTCCCGCACATAGAGAACGAAGAACACGATCACCGCCACCGTAAAGAACGGACCCACGATGTTGTGAATGTTCTTGAGCGCGAAGGTCAGTGCGCCGAAGGCCGTGCCACCAATGATCGGGAGCAGTACATCGCGGCCCCACATGATGACCATGCCAGAGATCGCCAAAGTCACAAAGCTGTAGGCCATGGCCCAGTGCGACCAGCGCTCGATGTCGGTGAACCGGAGCACTTCGTTGCCCGAGCGACCCGCCTTCAGCTTGATCTCACCCTTGATCTTGTAAACCAAGAAGACGCCCACGGTGGCCAGCACAATCAGCCATCCGCCGAACACGGAGATGACTCCGTTGCGGATCAGGCTCCATTGATTGCCCGACGATTGGATGAGCACGTTGGCCTCGGGTGTCGTGATGGTGCTGACGTGACCGATGGGCTTGTTCACCTCGCGCCAGACCGGGGCATTGTTCTGCGGCTGGTTGGCGTCTTGGCGCACCTGCGACTCTGCTGAGGGCGAGAGGTTGAAGACGTTCTGGTTTTGGACGGCCGGTGCTGCCCCACCCGACTGCGCCACCGAGGGCGAGGGCAGAATCACCAGAGACAATGCCATGGCCCCAATGGCGGCCGCATATTTAAGCGCCTTCATAGCGGCCTCGCCCGGACATAATCGTTCTGGCCCTTGGCCCGCTCATCGAGGGCGCGTTTCCAGTCCTTTGCGTCGCCCGACTTGAAGCTCTCGATGCGGTACTTGTTGTCGGCCGCCTCGGAGGCCTTGTCGTCGGACTTGGCGCTGGTGTTGGGGTCGCCGCAGGCCGTCAGAACCAGGGCTGCCGATCCGACCACCAACAGGGTTTTGATGGATTTCGAGATCATGGTCGCTCCTTAGCTGCGGTTGCCGGGTTTGCCGTAGGCGGTGCCCCAGCCGAAGAGGTCTGCACCCGCGGCCTTGCCGTTGGACTGGCGCATGGTCACGCGGCCACGGAAGATGTCGGCGATGGTGTCGCCGTCGCCGGCGAGCAGTGCCTTGGTCGAGCACATCTCGGCGCAGGCCGGCAGCTTGCCTTCGGACAGGCGGTTGCGGCCGTACTTCTCGTACTCCTCCTTCGAACCATTTTCCTCGGGGCCGCCGGCACAGAAGGTGCACTTGTCCATCTTGCCGCGCATTCCGAAGGTCTGGTCGGACGAGAACTGGGGGGCACCGAAAGGACAGGCGTAGGAGCAGTAGCCGCAGCCGATGCAGACGTCCTTGTCGTGCAGCACGACGCCCTCGTCGGTTTTGTAGAAGCACTGAACCGGGCAGACGGCCATGCAGGGTGCATCGGCACAGTGCATGCAAGCCACCGAGATGGACTTCTCCGCGCCCACCATGCCGTCGTTGATGGTCACCACACGGCGGCGATTGACACCCCAGGGAACGTCGTGCTCGGCCTTGCAAGCAGTCACGCAGCCGTTGCACTCAATGCAGCGCTCGGTGTCACAGATGAATTTCATTTGGGCCATGATTTTTTATCCTTTGCGCTTAGGCCTTGACGACCTGGCAGACGGTGGTTTTGGTCTCTTGCATGTTGGTCACTGCGTCGTAGCCGTAGGTCGTGGCCGTATTGACAGCCTCACCACGCACAATTGGCGCCGCGCCTTCGGGGTAGAACCGGAGCATGTCCTTGCCCTGCCAGTGGCCCGAGAAGTGGAACGGAATGAACACGGTGTCTGCACCCACCCGCTCGGTGATCATCGCCTTGACGCGGATCTTGCTTCCGGTGGGCGACTCCACCCAGACCCATTCCCCGTCGCGGATGCCCCGGGCCTTGGCGGCCACCGGGTTGATCTCGACGAAGTTGTCCTGCTGAAGCTCGGCAAGCCACTTGTTCGACCGGGTCTCCTCGCCACCACCCTCGTACTCGACCAGACGGCCCGAGGTCATGATGAGCGGGAAGCGCTCGTGGACGCGATCAGCGACGTTCTTGTCCTGGATGGTCTTGTAGAGGACCGGCAGGCGCCAGAAGCCAAGCTTGTCGTTGTGCGTGGGGTACTTCGCCACGAGGTCGGGGCGGGTACCGTAGAGCGGCTCGCGGTGAACGGGGATGGGGTCGGGGAAGTTCCAGACCACGCACCGGGCACGGGCGTTGCCGTAAGGATGGCAGCCATGGTTCCTCATGACGACCCGGATGATGCCGCCCGACAGGTCGGTCATCCAGTTCTTGCCCTCGGCGAGCTGCTTCTCTTCGGGCGTGAGCTCGTCCCACCATCCAAGCTTCTTGAGAATCTCGTGGGTGAACTCGGGATAGCCTTCCTGAATGTCGGCACCGACGTTGCTCGAGCCCTTGCCAGCCAGCAGGCTCTGGCCGTCCTTCTCGACGCCGAATCGGGCACGGAAGGGTGAGCCACCGTCCATCACGTGGCGGCTGGTCTGGTAGAGGTTGGGCGATCCGGGGTGCTTGAGCTTGTCGTTGCCCCAGCACGGCCAGGGCAGGCCGAAGTAGTCGCCCGAGAGGTCGTAGCCGGTCTCTTTGTCGACACCCGACTTGGCACGCAGCGTCTTCACGTCGAAGACGTGCATGTTGCGCATGTGGGCCTTCAGGCGCTCTGGGGTCTGGCCCGTGTATCCGATCGACCAGACCGAGCGGTTGATTTCGCGCAGGATCGACTCGGTCTCAGGCTCGCGCCACTTCACGCCGTGGAAGGTGCTGTTGAGCATCTTGAAGTTCTTGCTCATGTCGGCACCGAAGCCCATGCGATCGGCCATGGCCTGCATGATGACGTGGTCGGGCAGCGACTCGAAGAGGGGCTCGATGACCTTCTCGCGCCACTGGATCGAGCGGTTCGAGGCGGTCACCGAACCGGAGGTCTCGAACTGGGTGGTGGCCGGCAGCAGATAAACCTGACGGTTCGGGTTGAGCTCCTGACCTTCCATGGTCATGGCGGCCATCGAGGCGGTGGCGGTGGGATATGGATCGACCACCACCAGCAGGTCGAGCTTGTCCATCGCCTTTTTCAGGTCGGGACCGCGGCTCTGGGAGTTCGGTGCATGGCCCCACATGAAGAGGCCCTTGACGTTTCCGCCCTGCACGTTTTGATTCCGCTCGAGCACGGCGTCGAACCAGCGCGACACGGTGGTGCCCTGGGACGACATCATGTTGGGTGCGAAGCGGGCCTTGAGGGCCTCGTAGTCCACGCCCCAGACCGTGCAGTAGTGCTTCCAAGCCCCCTCGGCCAGACCCATGTAGCCAGGCAGAGAATCGGGGTTGGGGCCGACGTCGGTGGCGCCTTGCACGTTGCAGTGACCACGGAAAATGTTGGTGCCGCCGCCGGACTCGCCCACGCTGCCCAGGGCAAGCTCAAGGATGCAAGATGCGCGGACCATGTTGTTGCCGATGGTGTGCTGGGTCTGACCCATGCACCACACGATGTTGCTGGGCTTGTTTTCCACCAGGGTCTTGGCGACCTTGTAGACCTCAGCCTCGGGAACACCGCAGGCCTCTTCCACGGCCGCTGGGGTCCACTTGGTCATGACCTCGGTCTTGATCTGATCCATACCCCAGACGCGGTCGTTGATGTACTCCTTGTCTTCCCAACCGTTTTTGAAGATGTGGTGCAGGATGCCGAAGATGAACGGCACGTCGGTGCCCGAGCGCAGGCGCACGTAATGGTCGGCCTTCGCCGCGGTGCGGGTGTAGCGGGGGTCAACGACGACGACCTTGCAGCCGTTTTGCTCCTTGGCGGCGAGCATGTGCAGCATCGAGACCGGATGGGCCTCGGCAGCGTTCGACCCGATGTACATGGTCGACTTCGCATTGCGCATGTCGTTGTAGGAGTTGGTCATGGCGCCGTAACCCCAGGTGTTGGCAACGCCAGCCACGGTGGTGGAGTGGCAGATGCGGGCCTGGTGGTCGCAGTTGTTGGTGCCCAGGAAGGCCATGAGCTTGCGGCTCAGGTAGGCCTGCTCGTTGCTCCACTTGGAGGAGCCCACGACGAACAGCGAATCGGGACCGCTCTTGGCCTGCAGTTCTTTGATCTGGGCAACGATTTCCGTCAGGGCCTGATCCCAGGAGATGCGCTCGTACTTGCCGTTGACGAGCTTCATGGGATAGCGCAGGCGATGGTCGCCATGACCATGCTCGCGGATGGCGGCACCCTTGGCGCAGTGGGCGCCGAGGTTGATGGGCGAGTCAAACACCGGCTCATGGCGTGTCCAGATGCCGTTTTCCACGACGGCATCGATGGCGCAGCCCACCGAACAGTGCGAGCAGACGGTCCGCTTGACCTCGATCTTGCCCTTGCCGTCGAGCTTTTCGGCCCCGGCCGGGGCGGCCTCGGTCTTGCGCACGAAAGTCAACTGGCTGGCGGCGATGCCGACGCCCACGCCCAGACCCGAGCGCTTCAGGAAGGCGCGGCGGTCGAGGGTCGGCAGGCGGGTCTCGAGGGCACGGCCCAGGCTCTGCACAAAGCGGCTGGAGCCCGATGCCGCCGGGGCGGAGGATTTCTTAGACAGGATGCTCATGGTTAAGCCTCTTGGTTGGGGCTGTCCGCTCAGGACAGGGTGGTCTCGTAATAGCGGCGGATGTGCTCGGTGAGCCGGTAGCCGGTCTTTTGATCGTCGGCAGGCAGGCTGGTGTTCACCCGGCTGGTGTCGGGGGCCTTTTCCGTGGTGGCGGCAACGGTACCGATGGCGGCAGCGGCAGCGGTGGCGCTGACCGTACCCAGAAACAAGCGGCGCTTGTTTTGCTCAGACATGGCAGTCTCCTGTTGGCTTTGTCTTAAACGAAGTATGAAGTTGCTATGCAAATCGATGCATAGGGTGAACCCTGAATCCCTACGCCCGAGTCGACTTCGGCCGAGTCAACCGCGGCCGGATCGAGCCGATGGACCCGCACGGGGCCTCGTTAGGCCGGGTCGGCGTGGTCGGCGGCGTAAATGTCGAAGGCCTGGCGCTCCACCTCGAAAAAGGCCCGGGCAAAGCCCGCCACCGCGCCATAAAAGCTCGCTGCCCGGTGGCCCTCGACCGCATCGAGGAAATCAAACACCCAAGAGGCCAGATGCCGGTGGAAGAAATCGGCCTGCGCCACCAGCAGATTGCGCGGCGGACCCGATTCGTCGAGTTCCCCGGCAACCAGAAAGCGCATGACCTCGCAGACCGCCGCAATGTGGTCCTCGGTTTCGGCGCTGGCGGGGTCCCGCTCAAGACCGAGGCCTGCCAGGGTCTCGCGGATGTCGACCAGGGCTGCACCATTGAGCGCCCCGTGGAGATAAAACGAGGCGTTGGCCACCACATCGGGCTTGCCCACCGCCACAAACAAGGCCTTGTATTCCTCGCGAATGACCGCCGGGGCCTGTGCCTCAGCCCGAGACAGCACCATGCCCCAGGCGTCGGTCAGGGGCGTTGCGGGCTCATCGGCCGAGGGCTTGGGCGAGGCCGCCATGCGGTTGAAGAATCCGTCGCTCGGCGGCGAGGCGAACAGCTCGGCGAGCAGGCCATACACGTCGGCCCGCATGAGGTCCTCGTCGGACTGGCCGTGGTCCAGTGCCCGCCGAGCGGGCTGAAACTCCACGGCGGTGCCGCTTGAGGCCAACAGGGCTGATTTGTTCTGAGCTTCCATCAGATTTCCTTTTCCACCATATCCACGACACGGCAATCGCTGCACATCTTGAGTCGCTCGCCCGCAGCCCCCTGGAACGCCGGATGGCTGCCGATGCGCTTGAAAATGGAATCGATGGCCGACTGGGTTGCGAAGGGCTTTTTGCACCGCACGCAGCAAAAGGGCTCCGACTCATGCAGCACCACAGGCTCTCGCCGGTCTGCCAACGGTGCCAGGCGAGGATCCAGCGCCAGCGCCCGCTCCGGGCAGGTCTGAACGCAGATGCCGCACTGAACGCAGTTGCGCTCAATGAACGACAGCAGGGGCACCGCTCCGCCATCCTTGAGTGCCCCCTCTGGGCAGGACCCAACGCACGACATGCACAGTGTGCAGGCGCTGGTGTCTAGGGCAAGACCGCCGATGGGCGACCCCGCGGGCAGGGCCGCAGGCAGGGGCATGGCCTCCCGCTGAACCCGCCCCTGACGGATCAGATGGTCCAACGCGGCCTCCAGAGCCATGCGTTTGTCGGGGTTGAAGGCAAATCGGCCCGGCTCCCGGACCACGGCAGGCGCTGCTGCCGTCCACAGGCCGTCAAGGTCGGCAGGATCATTCACCACCGCGCACCGGATGGCCTGCTTCGGCAGCCCGAGAATGTCCAGCATGGCCGTGGCCGCATGGACCTGATCCCGCAGGGCTGCCCCGTAGCTCTTCTCCTCTTTGGGGCCGAGGAGCAGGATGACCTCGTGGAATCCATAGGCCAGGGCTCCGAGCCAGACCTCCATGCCCAGATTGGCCGCGTGATGCACGGCGTAGGGCAATACATGGGCAGGGATGCCCGCGGCCTTGCCCAATCGGGCGCGCTGGCCGTAAGCCTCCAGCAAGTCGGCGGTTCCACCCAGCCGAGCCTCTTCGCCATAGATCAGGAGTGCGGGCGCATCGCCGCCCGCCTCGCGGTAGGCCTTGAGCATGGTGCGCAGCTCCAACCCCACCCGCTCGACATCCGGGAATGCATACCGCATCGCTCCCGATGGACAGACGGTGGCGCAGGCCCCGCAGCCCAGGCAGAGGTTGGGATTCACCTCGACATGGCCACGGCCTTTTGCGAAGACCGACCGGATCGCCTGAGTCGAGCAGACATCGATGCAGGACGAGCAGCCCACCTTGCCGTTGCGCCCATGGGCGCAGATGCTCGACTCGTAGCGAAAGAACTTGGGCTTCTCAAACTCACCCACCTCGCCGGCAATCTCCGAGAGCACCTGGGCCAGTGCCATGGGATCGGACTGCGGCAGGTGGTGGTAGCCCATCGGTGGATCCGCCTGGCCGAAGGCGGGCTCGCGGCGCAGATCCAGCACCAGGTCGAAGGCCTCGCTTCGAATGTCATCGTTTCGATCGAATCGGATGGCGCCGACCGCGTCGCAGGCCTTCTGGCAATCGCGGCTCGAGACGCACTTCGACATATCGATCTGAAACCAATCGGTGATCGCCCCTTCGGGACAGACCTTGACGCACTCGCCGCAGCGCGTGCAGACCTCCAGGTCGATGGGATTGCCCTGGCGCCACTCCGCCCGGAAGCGCCCCAGGAAGCCCTCGAGCTTGTGGAGCGTTCCAGTGAGGACCGGATGCCGCCGATCCACAGGCGGCATGGCGTTGTCGGTGACGAGGGCGGTCGGCTTGAGGCTCTCGGATGCACTGCCCAGAAGACCCATGGCTCGCCGCACCGCCTCTCCAGGCCCCACCACCAAGAGCCGGCCCTGGGACTGATACGACACAGATGGGAGCGGATCGGGCAGCGGCAGCGCCGCCAAGGCAAGCCGCGCTTTCATTTTGGGTCCCGCCTTGCGGCCCTCCTTGCCCCAGCCGGCCAGCTCTCGGATGTTGACGAAGCGAAGGCCCGTGGCCGCCACGTCGGGCTTACTCTCGGCAAGCGCCTCGAACAGGGGCTTCTCCTGCGTGCAGGCCACAACCACATCGTCGGGGGTCTCCAATGCCTTCAGGAAGGTGCCCACCTCGTGGCGGCAGAGGGCCTGAGAGACCGGCACGCCCAGTGCATCGGCCGACATGGGCATGGTCTTGTTGCAGGAACAGACAAGGCATTGGGTCACTGCGATTCCTTTCGGAGGGTGGGTGCATAGCGTCGGGTCGGCACCGGCGACGCATTGGCTGCAGGAAAGGATGGGGTGGGCGGCATGAACTGAGTGGTGGAGTGGATGTCCGGGGGCGCAGCCTCGGCGGATGCATCTGTCGCCTCGGCGGCTCGGTCATCCTGGCCTGCGTTGGCGGGGGCCTGAGGAGCGGCCTGGTTGTGGCCAGCCGCCTGGTCTTGTTCAGCCGCCCGGTGGGCTGCGGCCGCCTTGGCAGCGGCCTCCCGCTGCATCTCCTTCTTCCAAGGCGGATCCTCGAACAGAAAAAGGCCTGCCAGATGGGTGTACTTGCTCAACTCCGACTTGGGCAGGTCCGGCATGTTGGCGTAGTCCGCGATGTAGTCGTTCATCTCGCAGATGACGTTGTACTTGGGATCGGAGAAGAGCTTCTGCAGTGCCAGTTCCCGCGCCTCCGGCGAGACCCCAGGGCGCATGAACTCCGAGACATCGGCACCGATGGGCAGCTGACGTGCATCTTCCAGGCTGGGCAGCTTGATCTGCAGGCCAGGCGCATCGTCCGATGGGCTCTGGCCCATGACAGACGCTGCCCCCCGAGCGGCCGGAGCGGCCGGAGCAGCCGCGTTGTTCGCAGCGGTGGGGGTCGAGGCAGAACTCGATGGGGCGGTGGCGGTCGCCGACGAGGCAGCGGGCACCGCCGAGGCGGCTGTCGGCTTGGGTTCGGCCCGCTCCGACTGGGCCTGGATCTTTTCGGCCAGAGCCTTCTGGCGAGACCAGCGCGAGAGGAATCCGTCTGCCATGGGGTCTCGGGCGATGACTAGCTGGCGGCGCGATCGCCGGGGCTGACGAAGGAGCGGGGGCGCTGGCGCTTGCGCGGGGCCATCACGTAATGCGCATCGGTGTACTGCGCCAGCCAGTGCGCCGTGGCCGGATCGATGGGGAAGGTCTCCACGGGCTCTCCCGCATCCAGCAGACGCCCCGCTTCGTTGTAGCTCAGCGTCACAAAGCGCACCTCAGGGGGCTCGCTCGCGCTGGACTCGTTGAGTCGGAAGTGGACCATCCAGGCCGGACGTTCGGTGGTGAGATTGAGGTAGTAGCCCTCGGCCTCATCCGGAAAGAGCGTGACCCGGCGGTAGCTCACCAGCGAGTCCTCCAGTCGAACGGCCGCCGGCAGCTCGGCGCTGCCATCGAGCTCCTCCACCCACGCCACGGTGCGCAGCTGCCAGCGAAAGGGCTGCCATTGGCTGCTTTGCGCAACGCGCTGCATCACCACCTCCACCACCCGCGACAGGGTGGTGGGGACCGGTGGGGTGGCGGCGGCGGTGTCTGGGTGAGCGGTCATCGGGCGCGGCCTCAGATCTTCTGCACCACAACCTCGGGGAACTTGTGGCTCACATCCTTCTTTAGCCGACAGACTGCAGCCGCAACGCGGCGAGCAATCTGCCGGTAGCTGTTCGAGATGGCGCCCTCGGGGTCGGCAATCAGGGTCGGCTGACCCGCATCGGCCTGCTCGCGGATGCTGATGTTGAGGGGCAGGCTGCCCAGGAGGGGAACGTTGTAATCGGAGGACATGAGCTGGCCGCCGCCCGAACCAAACAGGTGGGACTCATGGCCGCACTGAGGGCAGACGTAGGTGCTCATGTTCTCGACGATGCCAAAGACTGGAACCGAGACCTTCTCAAACATCTTGAGGCCCTTGCGGGCATCCATCAGGGCAATCTCCTGGGGCGTGGTGACAATCACCGCGCCGGTCACGGGCACCTTCTGTGCGACTGTGAGGTGGATGTCGCCTGTGCCGGGAGGCATGTCGAGCAGCAGGTAATCGAGGTCGCGCCAGTTGGTCTGCCGCAGCAGCTGGTCAAGCGCCTGGGTGACCATGGGACCCCGCCAGACCATGGCCTCGTCCTTGTCGATCAGAAAGCCGATGGAGCTCGCCATCAGGCCATGACCCATCATCGGCTCGATGGTGTTGCCGTCGAGCGATTCGGGCCGCCCCACAATCCCCAGCATGGTGGGAATGCTCGGGCCGTAGATGTCTGCATCCAGCACGCCCACCTTGGCGCCCTCGGCCGCCAGCGCGAGCGCCAGATTGACGGTGGTGGTCGATTTGCCCACCCCGCCTTTGCCCGAGGCGACCGCCACGATGTTTTTGATGCCCGGAACCGGCTTGAGGGTCGGGGCCACCGCCCGGGGCGTCACGCTCAGGTGCAGAGAAACGCTGACGTTTTGGACGCCTGGTATGGCGCGAACGGCCGTGATGATCTGCTTGCGCAGCGCATCGTGGTGGGAGCGACAGGGGATGCCCAGGGCGATGTCGATGGTCACATCGCCCGCTTTGCAGTCCACCGAGGACACAAACCCGGCCGAAACAAGGTCTTGATCGAGATCTGGCACCACGATGCCGGAGAGGGCTGCAACAAACGGTTCACGGCCCAAGGCGTTGTCACTGGAAAATTTCAAAACTCGATCCCGTCATGCAGAAGGTCATTGGAAAGGTGCTTGCGGAGTCTAGTCGATGCGCGGCCACGGCGGCCTCAGGGTAAGCGTGAAAACCCCTGCCTGCCCCTGGCTTAAGCCGAGGCGAGAAGGTCGGCAAGGCGCATGGGAGCTGCCGCCGACGCTGCGCGATAACCAACCAGAGCGTCCATGGTGGCACGCCATGCATCGGAGGCGAGCAGGTCCTGCAGCAATGTGAGGCCGGGTGCGTTGAGCCCATCGCTGTGGACCGCCACCCAATAATCCTCGAGATACAGGGGGACGAAGCCCAGGCCACGGCTGCTGGCCACGCTCTCGAGGGCCAGGCCCACGTCTGCCCGACCGCTGCGCACCGCCTCGGCCACAGCCTCGTGGGAGGGCTCCTCGTAGCCATAGCCCCGCAACTGCTCGCGGCGGATGCCCAACTCGGCCATCGAGGCATCGAGCACCAGGCGGGTGGCGGCACCCGGCGAGCGATTCACAAACCGGTACTGACCGCCGACCACATCCTCAAGGCCCCGAAGCCGCAGCGGGTTGCCGTGCTCGACCACGAGACCGACCTGACGGGTGGCAAAGGGCAGCGCCGTTGCGAGCAGGCCCGAGGCACTCTCGCGCAAGGCACGCAGGATCTCGCTCCGAATGCCCTCGGTGAGCTGACCGGACGATGGGAAGTGAAAGCCCGCGATCTCGGAGCGGCCCTCGGCCATGGCGCCCAGCGCCACCTGACTGCCCCCAAATCGAAGCTCCAGATACAGGCCGCGGGTCTGAGCAAAGCCACGAAAGAGGGCGAGCGCCTCGTCGTGGCTCGCCGTGCCCGAGAGCACATGGGCGGCATCGTCGAAGGCCAGGCCGAAGGCAGTCTCGAGGTCGGCGCGCAGGGCGGCAATCTGTGGGGCAAGCCGAGACTGCGCCTGGCGTTCAGCCCACAGCAGCTTGGCGCCAAACCCCGTCAGGCGCGCCTTCTGGCCCTTCTCCCACACGATCAGAAGTCGGCCAAAGTCCTCCTCCCAGCGCTTGAGCTCACCCCACACATGCCGATACGACAGGCCCAGGCTGCGGGCCGCGGCAGAGATTGAGCCACGCCGCTCGACCGCGTCCAGGAGCTGAAACAGCGGGTGATGAACCAGCTCCGAGGATCTCGGCTCTTTGGTCAGGCTGTAGGACAGCTCGACGCGATGGGGCAACGGATGGGTCATTGGCGAGGCATGGAACAATCGGCGAACCTAGGGATAGTCGGGGGGCTGGCAGAGATCCCACATCCGCTTAGGATGGGCACCCCATGAGCACTCCCTCCCTGACACTCTGCCAGTAAATCATGAACAGCCTCGCCGACAGCCTCTCGCTGGGCCTCTCCCTGCTGGTGTCCTTTGACCCCATGCTCTGGCAGATCGTGGCCCGCAGTCTGCTGGTGAGCCTCTCGGCCACCACCATCGCCATGGGCCTGGGGGTGATTCTGGGCGCAGTGCTCGCTGTGGCGCAGTTCCGCTGGAAGCCGCTGGCCCTGGTGCTGTTGAACACCTATGTGGCTGTGCCCGCCGTGGTGGTCGGGCTCGTGGTCTACGTGCTGCTCTCGAGGTCCGGGCCGCTCGGTCATCTCGGCTGGCTCTTCTCCCTCGAGGCCATGATCATGGCGCAGACCATCCTCGTCATTCCTCTGGTGGCCATCATGACCCGCCAGACCCTGGCGGCGGCCCATCAGCGCCTGGGCGAGCCCCTGCAGTCAATGGGCGCGCCCACACTTTTGGCCGGGGCAATCCTGCTGGTCCACGAGCGGCATGCCATGGCTGCCGTGGCGGCCACTGCCTTTGGCCGCGCCATTTCGGAGGTGGGAACCGTGATGATCGTGGGCGGGAACATCGACGGGTTCACCCGGGTGATGACCACCGCCATTGCCTTGGAGACCAGCAAGGGGGACCTGCCCCTGGCGATTGCCCTCGGGGTGGTGCTGCTGAGCGTGGTCATTCTGCTCAACGGACTGGTGGCGGGACTGCGTCGGCTCCAGCCACGCGAGAGCGCATCGGGGGCCGAATGAGCATTCACATCACAGAGTTGGCCTACGTGCTGCCGGCCGGCAGCCCCATTCTTTGCATCCCCTCCTTGGACATTCCCGATGGGGAGTGCCTGGCATTGGTCGGCGGCAATGGGTCGGGCAAGACCACCCTACTGCGCCTGCTGCATGGACTCATTGCCCCCAGTCGGGGACAGATTCTGGGGCTGAGTCAGAAGCGAACGGCGATGGTTTTTCAGAGCTCTCGCCTGCTTCGCCTGAGTGCCCACAACAACCTCTGGCTGGCGGCCATGCTTGCTGGGATGGGACCCAGCGCAGCCCAGCACTGCGCACGCCAGTGGCTCCAGCGCATGGCGCTCGACGATCGCGCAGATCAGAGGGCAACCACCCTCTCGGGCGGGCAACAACAACGCCTGGCCTTTGCCCGCGCCATGGTGAAGGATCCCCAGGTCCTGCTGCTCGATGAGCCCACGGCGAGCCTTGATGCCGAACAGAGCGCTGCGCTCGAGGAACGCATCCGGGAATTCCTCAGCACGCCGCACCCCTCGGGTCTGCGCCGGACCGTGATCTTTGCCAGCCACGATGCCGATCAGGTCTCGCGGCTCGCCACCCGCACCCTCCGCCTGGCCCGCGGCGAGATCGTGGCCGACGAGCGCATGGAAGCCCCCGGGAAACCCTAGGCATCGGCGGCAAGACCCAAGGGCATTGAAACCTATGCACCGCGCCTCATATTGAGTGCGTTGGCCGCGGTCTTTACCGTCACTGGACTTTTGTCACCCATGGAGCCGTGCCGTCAATGAATCCGTTCAAGTCCATCGTTCAAGTCACCCGCACCGCAGCGATTGCCGGCCTGGCCGGTCTGCTGGTCGCCGCTCCCCTGCCCTCCGCACAGGCGTCCGAGACCATCACCATGGCATCGACCACATCGACTCAGAACAGCGGCCTGCTGGAGTTCCTCCTCCCCCGCTTCAAGGCAGACTCCGGCATTGAGGTGAAGGTCGTGGCGGTGGGCACCGGCCAGGCCATCGACATGGCCCGGCGCGGCGACGCCGATGTCCTATTTGTGCACAACAAAGAGCAAGAGGAGGCCTTCGTGGCCGAGGGCTTCGGCCTTGCCCGCCGAGACGTGATGTACAACGACTTCGTCTTGATTGGCCCCAAAAACGACCCTGCCAAGGCCGCTGGCAAAGACATCCGTCGGGCTCTGAAGGCCGTTGCAGCAGCAAACGCGCCCTTCCTGTCGCGCGGCGACAAGAGCGGGACCCACGCCGCAGAGCTTCAGTACTGGGGGCTCGCCGGCGTGAGCGCCAAGGGAAGCGGATACGCGGAGTGTGGCTGCGGCATGGGGGCAGCGCTCAACACCGCCTCGGGCAAAGAGGCCTATGTGCTCTCTGACCGGGCCACCTGGCTGAAATTCAAAAACAAGGCCGACCTCGCCATCCTGGTGGAGGGCGATGAGGCCATGTTCAACCAATACGGTGTGATCGTGGTGAGCCCCGCCAAGCATCCCCATGTCAAGGTGAAGCCCGCCCAGGCCTTTGCCGACTGGGTGGTCTCAACGCGTGGGCAGGCCACCATCCGCGAATATGGCGTCGATGGTCAGCCGCTGTTCTTCCCCAACGCCAAGCCCGTCGCCACGCGACTCAACTGATCCCAAGCGGGTCCTGCCGCAGCACCGCTGCAGCAGGACCGCTGCATCAGGACCTCTGCAACAGACCTAGACCAGACCATCGAAGGGAAGCACCTCGACAGCGCTTCCCTGCGCGATGTGTGCCGAGTCGTGGTGCAGCACGATCAGGCAGTTGGCGTCGCTCATGGATCGCAGAATTCCCGAGCCCTGCCCGCCGGTGGTCCGAACCGCGGCGCGGCCCTGATCGTCCACGAACATCTGGCCACGGCGATACTCCGTGCGACCAGGTTTCTTTTGAATCGACTCTGCGCTGATGGCCTGGATGCAGGGCGCCCCATCGAGGGACTCACCGCACATCGCCATCAGTCCCTGCCGAACAAAGACATAGAAGGTCACCATCACGGCCACGGGATTGCCTGGCAGGCCAAACAGCACCGCGGACTGGCCCGATCCGGGACGATCTGCCCAGATCCGACCAAAGGCCATGGGGCGGCCCGGACGCATGGCGATGCGCCAGAACGCCACATCGCCCAGCCTTGCCATCATTGCCCGGGTGTGGTCGGCCTCGCCCACCGACACCCCACCGGAGGTGACGACCGCATCGGCCGATGCCGCAGCACGCCGAAAGGCCAGCTCCAGAGCCTCGGGATCGTCGGGCACGACCCCCATGTCGACCACCTCGACCCCAAGCCGGGCCAACATGCCAAAGATGGTGTAGCGGTTGCTGTCGTAGACGCAGCCGGGGTCGAGGGGCTCGCCCACCGACCGGAGTTCATTGCCGGTGGAAAAGAACGCCACCCGCAGAGGGCGACGCACCGCGAGCTCAGCCCGGCCCAAGGACGCGGCAAGCCCAAGGTCGGCAGGACGGATGCGCCGGCCCTGGCGCAGCGCCGGCATGCCCTGGGCGAGGTCCTCGCCCGCCAGACGCCGGTTGTCGCAGGGACGAACAGCGCGCTGCAAAAAGACCACCTCGGAGCCCTGCACCTCGGTGAATTCCTGCGGAATGACCGTGTCGCAGCCCTCGGGCATCACCGCACCAGTCATGATGCGCACGCATTCACCCTCGCCGCAGCGTCCATCAAAGCCTCGCCCCGCATAGGCCTCACCCACAGGCCGCAGCCGAATCTCCGTGCGGGTGGTGTCTAGGCAACGGCTGTCAAAGGCGTAGCCGTCCATTGCGGCATTGGTGTGGCTGGGCACATTGAAGGGCGAGATCAGGTCTCGGGCCAGAATCCGGCCTAGGGCAGAGCGCACCGGAACGCTCTCGACCGCCAGCTCCGTGGCCAGGGGCGAGCAGAGTGTGTGGATCACCGACTGTGCCTGGGCCACCGACATGGCCTCAGGGTCATAACCCGTCAGGCACGAGACGATTTCATCGAGATTTTTCAGCGCAGACATGGATCAACGGCCCTCGAGGTCGCGCAGTTCGGCGATGGTGTTGGCATTGAAGAAGGCATCGGTCTCGGCAAACTCCACCTCCACAGCGCCCATCTGCTGGGTCCACGGGTCGATCTTGCGGTGCCCCGCCCGCAGGTATTCCGACAGTGCATCGTGCATGTCGGCGCGCACCAACACAAAGACCGGGTGCGGCTGACGACGACCGTCGGGCTCCACAGTGAAGGGCATGGCGATGGGGGCATCGGCCGCCACCGCCGCCGCGTGGAGCCGGGCGGTGAGATCCAAGGGAAAGTTGGGCACATCGCAGGGAACCACCTGCATGAAGCGCGTCTCGAGTGCGGCCAGGCCCGCGAGAATGCCCGCCAACGGCCCCTGATATCCCTCGATCGAGTCGAGCAACACCTCACAGCCAAAGCCCTCGTAGACGCCGAGGTTCCGGTTGGCATTCAGAAAGACTTCCCCCACCTGCGGCATCAGCCGCATCATGGCGCGCACGGCCAGCGGATCTCCACGAAAGCGCTCGAGACCCTTGTCGACCCCGCCCATTCGGCTGCCACGGCCTCCGGCCAGGACCAGCCCTGTGACTTCCTTGATCATTGCCCCGCTCCTGCCACTGGTGTTTATAGTGCTGTGCATCTTACCGACTGCGGCCTTTGCGGCCGTTGGGAATCCCCATGAGCTCTGCCATCCTCTACACCATCGGCGTATCCCACTTCAGCGAGAAGATCCGATGGCTTCTCGACCACGAGCAGATCCCCTACACCGAGCTGCCACTGACGCCCGCGTTCCATGTGCGGCCGATGCTGAAAAAGGGCGGCCGACGCAAGACCACCGTGCCTCTGCTGGAGATCGATGGCACTGCCATTCAGAACAGTGCCGACATCGCCGCGCACCTCGCCCAAGTCCGCGCTCCCCTAAAAAGTGTTCCGCCCAGCCAGGCCGAGGCGATCCGCAGCATCGAGCGGCGGTTCGATGAGATCGGACGGCCCCTGGCCGGATACCTCTACAGCAGCAGCTTTGGCTTTCGGAAAGAGATCCTGCGCATCTGGACCCAGTTCGCTTCCCCCTGGCAGGCCTTCGTGCTGCGCCTGGCGTTCCCGCTAATTCGAAAGTCGCTCTCACGCAAGTTGCGCATCAATCCGGTGGACCTTCCCAAAAGCGCCCAGGCCGTGGGCGACGCCATCGCCTGGCTGGAGTCCGAGCTGGCCGATGGCCGACGCTATCTGGTCGGCAACCGGCTCAGCTATGCCGACATCGCCGCTGCCTCCATCCTGGCACCCCTGGCCTGCCCGGCCGAGCATCCCATCTATGGCCGCGCCGACTTCCAGCGGACGCTGGCCTCGGCGGCCGAGCCCTGGCGCCAGAGCCCTGCCCTGCAGTGGGTTCGCGAGGTCTATCGCCAACACCGTGGACCGGTCTGGCGGTCGCTGGCCCCCCACCTTCTGCACCGGGCAGAGATGCGCTAAGAACGAGGCCCTCGACAGCCCCAGGATTTAACTATTCACGCCACAGGGGGCATCGGCAGATAAAAACTTGTCGCCCGGAATCATGTGCGCGGCCTGCACCTGGCCGACACTGCGTTCATACGTTTGTCCAACCCGAGCCCTCACGGAGGATCCATGACCGCTCAGACCACTGCAGGCCAGCCCGCCTCGGCCGCACCCAAATCCCGCAACAAGCAGCTTCTCATCAACGCCGAAGACCAGAAACGCATTGCCCGAATCAAGGCCGCGGTGATGGCCGAGGGCGATCGTCTGCGCGCGGCCTATCCCATCCTGAAGCACCAGGACGCCATCGGCATCGGCATCCTGCTGTTTGCCATGGCCGGCGTGGGCCTGACCGCCTGGGGCTACCTGGCCGATGTGGTGGCCTGGTATGTCGCCATCCCGCTCATCGCCATGTTCCTCTCGCTCACGCACGAGCTGGAGCACGATCTCATCCACTCGATGTACTTCCGCAAGAACCCGGTCATGCACCACCTGATGATGGCCCTGGTCTGGATCTGCCGGCCTAGCACCATCAATCCCTGGGTGCGCAAGCATCTGCATCTGCACCACCACAAGCACTCGGGCACCGAGACCGACCTCGAAGAGCGCGCCATCACCAACGGCGAAAAAATGGGGCCCCTGCGCCTTCTGATGATGCTCGACCTCGAACTCTCGGTGGTTCTGCGCATCTTCAAGCTGCCCCGCGGTCGTCGCATGAAGACCCTGCTGATGGGCGCCGCAGCCAATTTCCCGCTCGCCTCCGCCTTCTGGGTGGGCTGGCATGCCTATGTGACCTTCTGGGCCATCGAGGGTGGTGCGGCCTTGTTGGGCATGAGCGTCGCCTGGCCGGCATGGGTCTCTGAAAATGTGGCGCTGGCCAACACGATCGCTGTGCTCATCTTCGCCCCCAACCTGCTGCGCTCTTTCAGCATCAACTTCATCAGCTCGAACATGCACTACTTCGGCGACATCGAAGATGGCAACTTCGTGCAGCAGTGTCAGGTGCTCAACAGCAAGTGGTTCTTCATTCCCCACCTCTTTTGCTTCAACTTTGGCAGCACCCATGCCATCCACCACTTTGTGGTGCGCGATCCGTTCTACCTGCGGCAGCTCACCGCACCGGTGGCCCACCAAGTGATGCGCGAGAATGGCGTGCGATTCAATGACCTCGGCAGCTTCTGGCGGGCCAACCGTTGGTCAATGCATGGGGAGGCCTCTAAGCCCTCCTCACTCGGAGGCCAAACGGCCGCGGCATAGCCACCAGGCCAAAGTCGAACCGAATCGCTTCGTCGGGCCCCGGCCCCTCGAAGCGATATCGTTTTAGGGCCTCCGACAAATAGGCCTTGAGCTCCACCAACGACAGGTTTCGCCCCGGGCACATGCGCGGACCACCACCGAAGGGCATGGGCATGGCCTTGACCGCCTTGGCGAGCTCGGCCTTGTCGGCATAACGGGCGGGATCGAATCCACCCCCCGGATGGGCCATGGCCGAGAGCGCGGCCTTGTGCGCCAAAAGAATCAGGGGATGCTCAGCTCCGATGGTCTCGCCGCGAACCTCAAAGGGCTCGCGTCCATCTGAGAAGAAGAATGGTGCGGGTGTGTAGATGCGCAGGGCCTCGTAGATCGCGCCCTCCAGCAATGGAAATTGGCCGATGCCCGACAGGGGAATGCGGCCACCAGCCTGACGCTCGCCCTCGCGCACCTCCTCGGCGATGCGCTCCTGCCACCGTGGGTTTTGGGCCAGCAGAAACAGGGCCCCGGCCAGCGTGGTGCTGGTGGTGTCCTGACCCGCCACCAGAACCTCGATCGCCTCGCGCTCGATCTCCTCGTCGGTGAAGGCGTCTTCGCCCGCCTGGCGCAGGCACATGGCCTCGACGAGGGTGCGTGCGACAAACGACTCGCCCTCGCGCTGAATCCGGGCCCGCGCCTCGGCAACAAGCTGTCGCGAGAGGGCGATCAGACGGCGCCGGGCCGCCCAGAACTGCCGATTGCTGCGGGTCGGCAGCAGATGCACGCCGGGCAGTGGGGTGGCGATGAGCCGGCCGATGCCGGCCATGAGGGTCTCGGCGTCTTCGTAGATGGCATCGCGGTGCGCGCTCAGCAGCTCCCGGCTGTCGCCGAAGGTGAGCGACTGGATGACCTCGCCGGAGAAGCGTTTGGCCCGGGCGGTGATCTCGATCGCCTCGCCCGCGACCGCGGGCTCCATATCGTTGCGCAGGCGCGAATCAACGACATCCCAGACCATCTGCTCGGCGGCCGAGAGGCTCTGCGCTCCCAGGGCACGAACCAGCATTGCGCGACGGCGACTCCATTCCTCGCCCTCGGCCACAAAGACCGACCCCAGAAGGTCGGCCTTGTGGAAGGTCTGCTTGCCCATGGGGCCCCGAGAGCCCCCGTTGGGCCGATGGAGCATCGCAAGCTGGCAGACCTCGGGATCGGCGGTCACCACATACCAGCGGCCCTGCAGGCGCACCGAGAAGGGATCGCCATAGGTGTCGTGGCAGGCATGCAACCAGTCGATGAATCGCCGCGGGCTGCCCAGGCCCAGGGCACTGCCGATCAGTGGGTAGACCTTGGGGCCAGGCAGCTGGGCGGGGTCTCCGAAGTGAAGATGGCGGGCCTGGGTGGTTGGCTGGGGAAGTGCCATGGGGTCCTTTACGTCGAGCGGGCGGGCGTTGCAGGGTTGGTCGGAGCGCCGTCCACCAGGAATCGGCCATAGGTGTCGCGCAGCTTGTTCTTCAGGACTTTGCCCGTGGCGCCCAGGGGCAGTGCCTCGACTGCGATCGCCATGTCGGGAATCTGCCATTTGGCAACCCGGCCCTCATAGTGCGCGAGGATGGCCTCGGGCGTGGGGGACTTGCCGGCCTTGGCCACATAGAGCAGCACGGGCCGCTCGTCCCATTTCGGGTGAACCGCACCAATGCAGGCGGCCGAGGCCACGTCGGGGTGAGACATCGCCACATTCTCCACATCGATGGACGAAATCCACTCGCCGCCCGACTTCACCACGTCCTTGATCCGATCGGTGATCTGCATATAGCCCTCGGCGTCGATCGTTGCGGCATCGCCCGTGGGGAACCAGCCATCGACCAGGGGTGCGGGCGCATCGAGGCGGAAGTACTGCGACACGATCCAAGGACCTCGCACCTGAAGCTCTCCCGAGGTGCTGCCGTCCCAGGCAATCTCCTTGCCCTGCGGATCCACGATGCGCATGTCCACGCCAAAGACCACCCGACCCTGCTTGGCTTGGAGATCAAAGCGTGCCGAAGCAGGCAGCTGAGCGTGCGAGGACTTCAGACTGCTCACCGTTCCCAAGGGACTGATCTCGGTCATTCCCCAGGCGTGCACCACCTCCACGCCATAGTCGTTTTCAAAACGGGCCTTCATGGCGGGCGGGCAGGCCGATCCACCCACCACCGTGCGGCGCATGGTCGAAAACTTTTTGCCTTCGGCATCGACGTGCGCGAGCAGCCCCTGCCACACCGTGGGAACACCGGCCGAGAGCGTCACGCCCTCGGACTCAAACAGCTCGTAGAGCGACTTGCCATCAAGTCCAGGGCCCGGCAGGACCATCTTGGCACCCACCATGGGGCCGACATAGGGCAGGCCCCAGGCATTCACATGGAACATCGGCACCACCGGAAGAATGACATCTCGGGCCGAGCACGACAGGCTGTCGGGCAGGGCTGCAGCAAAGGTGTGCAAGAGGCTCGAGCGGTGGCTGTAGAGCACGCCCTTGGGATTGCCCGTGGTGCCCGAGGTGTAGCAGAGAGAACTCGCGGTGCGCTCATCGAAGCTTGGCCAGCGATAGTCCCCCGACTCGGCCGCCAGCAGAGTCTCGTACGCCAGCAGTGGCAGGGGCAAGGCATCGCCGGGCGCGGCATCGGCCAGAAGCACCACGGCCTTTAGCTGGGGGCAGTGGGGGGCCACCGCCTTAATCAGCGGCAGAAACGTCGCATCAACGAACAGCAGCCGATCGTCGGCGTGGTTGATGATCCAGGCCAGCTGTTCGGGGTGCAGGCGGGGGTTGAGGGTGTGCAAGACACGGCCAGAGCCCGAGACGCCGTAGTAGAGCTCCAAATGCCGATAGCCGTTCCAGGCTAGGGTGGCGACGCGCTCGCCGGCGGCGATGCCCAGGCGATCGAGGGCCTGAGCGAGCTGCCGGCTGCGATGGGCGATGGCCGCATAGGTGGTGCGATGGATGTCGCCCTCCACCCGACGCGAGACCACCTCCTGGGTCGGATGATGGCGCTCGGCATGAACGATCAAGCCAGAAATCAAGAGTGGGTGGTCCTGCATCAATCCAAGCATGGAAAACTCCTTAAGATGCCGTTGGGCGAGCGAAGGCGCACTGAGTCTAGAGACACTCCCGCCCAAAAAACGACTGAGGAATTCCATGGGGCGACGAATCTTTTTACTGGCTGGAGCCGGCACTGTCGGTCGGCTTGGGCTGCTCGGCATGATCTGCATGATCGGCGTGTCGGGCTGCGCCGTGCCGCAGTCGGTCCGATGCGAGTACGCCAACTGGGAGGCGCTGGGCGCCCGCGATGCCGCCCGGGGCGCGCCCCTGCTGAAGCTGGAGGCCTACCGAAATGCCTGCGCGGGCACTGGCGTGGTTCCCGATGCCGCGGCCTACCAAAAGGGATGGTCGGGGGAGCGCCGGGCGATCACCAACAGCAAGAGCGCTGTGAAGCTGAGCGCCGAGGCCGAGGCCCGACGAACAGAGATTCAAACGGCAATTAAAAATTTCGAGGCCAACATCGCCAGCCTCAACCAGGAAATCACTCGCCTGCAGGCCGAAGCGGACCGGCTGCCAGCGGGATCCAATGAGCAGAATCAGGTTCTTGCACGGCAACGCCGCCTAACAGGCCTGCTCACCGAGCAGATGGGGGCGCGATCTGCCGCCACCCTGAATCTGCAGATGATCGAGCAGGGCATCGGGCCCTGATCGGCCGCGGATCGGCCCCCGCATCGAGGTGACTCAGATGCTGGGGCGGCGGTCCTTCCAAGGATGGGCCTGCTCCAGCTGAGCCGCCAGTCGCAACAGAGTGCCCTCCTCTCCCCAACGGCCCGTGAACATCATCCCGATGGGCAGGCCCGATCGGCTGGTGTGCAGCGGCACGCTCATGCTGGGCTGCCCGGTCACATTGGCGGGCATGGTCTGCGACGCAAAATTGAAGATGCGTCGGCCGCTCTTGACCACGAAGGATTTCTGCTTGGCGAGCCAGCCGATCGGCAGAAAGCGCAGCGCCTTGACCTCGAACAATTCGGCGGTCGTAGGGCAGAGCTCTCCGACTCGCACCGGCGGGGTTCCCAGGGTGCTCGTCAGCAACGCGTCATAGCGATCAAAGCGCGTCATCCATTGGCGTGAGAACTGGTGCAGCGTGGCCACGGCCAGAGACACATCGGCGGCAGTAAAGAGGCTGCCGAGCTGGATGGTGGCCCAGCTTCGTGCCTCAAAGTCCGCGGGGCCCAGGCGACGGCCGAGCTCGATCTCCAGAGACCGGCGGGTGGCTGCCATTTCCGCACAGACCAGAACCGAGTAGGCGTAGATGAACTCCTCTCGATCGATGGGCAGCGAGACCTCCTCGCACCGGTGCCCCAGGGCCTCGAGTTGACGCACCGTGGCCAGGACCGCGGCCTTGCACTCGGGGTCGAGCGACTCGCCCAAGGCGGCGTCGGTGGAGTAGGCGATGGTCAGGCCCTCGGCAGGCCTCTGGATCAGGGACTCGTAGGATCCCTCGGGCGGCGCCAGACGCAACAACTGCCCTGGGTATGGCCCTTGAAGGCGATCGAGCATGCGCGCCGAGTCGCGAACGCTCCAAGACACCGCCAACTCGGCAATCGCGCCGTACCATCCGTCGGCCTGATGCGGGCCCGATGGGACTCGGCCGCGCGTGGGTTTCAGGCCAAAAAGTCCGCAGCAGCTGGCGGGAATGCGAATCGACCCACCGCCATCGCTGGCGCTGGCCATGGGCACCACGCCCGCAGCCACGGCAGCAGCCGCACCACCACTGGAGCCGCCCGGCGAGTGCTGGAGGTTCCAGGGATTTCTGGCCGACCCGGTGAGCTCGGGGTCCGTGGCCGGCGTGATGCCGAACTCGGGCGTGTTGGTCTTGCCAAAGGTCACCAGGCCTGCGGCCTTGATGCGCGCCACATACTCCGCATCGCCCTTGGGAATCTTGCCGCGGCAGGCCCGGCTGCCGTTTTCCATGGGGACTCCGGCGAACCCACAAATGAGGTCTTTCAGAAGAAACGGAACCCCAGCGAAGCCATCGCCCGTGGGACGGGATGGAAGATCTCGAATGGCCTGCTCGGCCTGCGGGCGCATGGTTCGAACGACGGCATTGATGGCAGGGTTGACCTCTTCCATCCGACGCCAGGCAATGTCAAGCAGCTCCGTTGCAGTGACCTCGCCTCGAGCCAGCAGCTGGGCCAGGGACACCGCGTCGTGGCGGACGTATTCGTCGAATCTCATGGGGGCTCCCGAAAAAGGTTTGTGAGAAACTACCCGCTTCGCAACCCTGGGCGCAAGTCTGCGCCTGATGAATGGAAATCCTGATTCTCTTGGGCCTCATTGTGTTGAATGGGGTCTTTGCGATGTCCGAAATCGCGCTGGTCACTGCCAAGCGCTCCCGCCTCGCCCGAAGGGTCGATGCCGGCGACAAAGCCGCCCAACACGCACTCGATCTGGCCGAGCACCCCACCCGGTTCCTCTCCACCATCCAGATTGGCATCACCTCCATCGGCATCCTCAATGGCATCGTCGGCGAGGCTGCCTTGGCAGGCCCCTTGGCGCAGGGGCTCATGGGCCATGGGATGGAGGAAGACGCAGCAGCCATTCTTGCCACCGTGATCGTGGTGGTCTCCATCACGTACCTCTCGATCGTGGTGGGTGAGTTGGTCCCCAAGCGACTCGGCCAAGTGAACCCCGAGGCCATCGCGCGCCGGGTAGCACCGACCATGCGCATCCTGGGCGTCATCACCCAGCCCTTTGTCCGCTTGCTTACCTTCTCCACGGAAGTAGTCCTGCGGATCGTTGGCCCTCGCTCTGGCCAAGATCAGTCGGTCACAGAAGAAGACATTGAGGCACTGCTCGAAGAGGGCTCCTCCTCCGGAGCCATCGACCCCGCCGAGCACGACATGGTGCGCAATGTGTTCCGCCTCGACGACCGCCAAATTGGATCCCTCATGATCCCCCGGGCGGCCATCGTCTATCTCGATGTGGAATCCCCCGAGGCAACCCTGCGCCAGCAACTGGCGGAGGCCGAGCACAGCCGATTCCCGGTCTGCTCGGGCGGTCTCGAGCATATTCTGGGGATCGCCGACACCAAGCGCCTTCTTTCCCAGGCCATCCGCGGCGACGCCCTGAACCTGAGGCAGAGCCTGAGCCCAGCGACCTTCGTGCCCGAGACCCTCACCGGCCGCGAGCTGCTCGAGAACTTCCGCACCAACAACATTCAGTTCGCCCTGGTGGTCGACGAGTACGGCGAGGTGCAGGGCCTGGTGACCCTGCAGGATGTGCTCGAGGCCATCACCGGCGAATTCAAGACCGACACCGCGGAGGAGTCGTGGGCCTTCCAGCGCGATGATGGCGGCTGGCTCCTGGATGGCCTCATCCCGTTGCCGGAACTGAAAGACTGCCTGGAGCTGGGCCTGCTGCCCGAAGAGGAAAAAGGCCGCTACCAGACGCTCAGCGGCATGGTGCAGCTCCTGCTTGGCCGGCTTCCCCGGCTGGGAGACCGTGTGACTTGGGGGGGATGGACCTTCGAGGTCATCGACCTCGACGGACGGCGCCTGGACAAGGTCTTGGCACTGCCAGAGGCTAAGGAATCGCCACCTGCGGCATCCGCGTGAGGATGGATTCGGCCTTGCGTTGAACAAAGGCTGAGCCGCGGTTGCGATCGAACCGCCGCGGGGCGGGGAGAATCGACGCCAGCCATGCAGACTGCTCCGGCGAGAGCTGGGAGGCGCCAATGCCGTAGTAGTGCTGGGCTGCAGCCTCGATGCCAAAGACCCCAACGCCAAACTCGGCCACATTGAGATAAATCTCAAGGATGCGGCGCTTGGGCAGCAGAAGCTCCAGCAGTGGGGTCAGCAGCAGCTCCTGCCCCTTGCGGATGTAGCTCTGACGGGGCGATAGGTAGAGGTTTTTAACCAGCTGCATGCTGATCGTGCTGCCGCCGCGGCGAATCCGCCCCGAATCGCGGTTGGCCTTGGCTGCCTGCTCGATGGCATCCCAATCCAGACCATCGTGCTCCACAAAGCGGGAGTCTTCGGCGGCAATCACCGCCCTCTTGGTGTGGCTCGGGATACGGGAGTAATCCACCCACCGATGCCGAATGGCTGTAAGCGTCTTGGCTGCCGCGAGAGCCTCGGCCTGCTGGCGCATAAAGGCTGTGGACTCGGGGTTGCGCCAATAGAGACTGGCCATGTGCACGGCATGGGCCAACACCCAGGCGACGGGCAGGGCCATCAAGGCAAAGAGCAGCAGTCTGGGGAACCTCCTGGGCATGGGCCGCATCATAACGGCAGCTGTTTGGTCATTCGCCGAGCAGCGCCGCTCATTCCCTCGCCTATCTGAATGGGCCCTACCCTGTTGCTTTGCCCGTTGTTCCCCCGTCGAGTTCCCCGTCAACCCACTGCAACTCATCCCATGCCCTCCATCGCCCTAGCCCTATCCCGCGTTTCCGTGGCCATCGCTGGCCTTGCCCTCAGCATTGCCGCCAGCGCCATGGACATCCTTCCGTACTCAGCCACCGCATTTAGCGCACTTCAGGCCCAGGGCAAACCCAGCGCCCTGCACTTCCACGCCAGCTGGTGTGGAACCTGCGTCGCCCAGGAAAAAGCCCTCAAAGAGATCAAGGCCGACCCCGCCCTCGCCGGCTTCACCGTCCTGGTGGTCGACTACGACCAGGAGAAAGAGCTGCGCAAGACCATGAAGGTTCGCTCGCAGTCGGTCTTCTTGGTGTTCAAGGGCACCACCGAGGTGGCCCGCAGCGGCAGCGAGACCAAGGCCCCGAAGATCAAGGCCCTCTTCCAAGAAGCCCTCTGAGTGGGCGATCTTGGCATCGCGCTGGTGGCCGGCGGACTGACCACCCTCAATCCCTGCGTTTTTCCGATTCTGCCGCTGGTGATTGGCGCTGCGGTGCAGGCCAATCGACTGGCCCCGGTGCTGATGGGCCTGGGGATGGCCACGTCGTTTGCCCTGCTGGGCGTGAGCATCGGCTACCTCACCGATGTGCTCAACATCGACCAGGATGCAATCCGCACGGGCTCGGCCGTTCTCCTGGTGGTCTTCGGCCTGGTGCTTCTCGTCCCCAAGGCCAAGGAACTGTTCACCCGCGCCATTTCTCCAGTTGCCAACCGGGCCAACACCATGGGCGACTCGGTGGATCAGTCGAGCATCGGTGGCGCATTCGCCATGGGCATGCTCTTGGGTCTGGTCTGGACGCCCTGTTCGGGGCCCTTGCTGGCATCCACCCTGGCGCTGGCCGCCGACGGTGGCGCAGCCCAGGCCGGGATCACCTTGGGGGTCTTTGGTTTTGGTGCGGCAGTGCCGCTGATGCTGGTGGGATACCTCGGTCGCGGATCACTCACCACCCTGCGGGGATGGGTGCTGCGGCATGGAGATCAAGCGCAAAAAGTCATGGGCGTTCTGCTCGTTGCGGTCGGGGTGATGGTGCTTGCCGGCATCGACAAACAGCTCGAGGCGGCGCTCAACGCCGTGTTGCCGCAGTCGTGGTTTGAGCTCACCACCCGCTTCTGAGCGGAAGCGGACGGGAGAGTGAATGGCGCACTTGCCCATGGCAATGCGTCAATACGTCACCACAAACTCCCAGGTGTGGGTCTCTGAGCAGGTGGTCGCACCGCAGAGGCCTGCGTCGTTGGGATTGAAGGTGGGACTCTGGCCGGCTGCGATCAAGGCACGAATCTGCAGGTCGTAGTTGTCGTAGCAGGGCCCCAGCAGGCAGCCCACCACATTGACCAGGCCGGAAACCACCCCCAACACCAGGGGCTGGCCCGATGAGTTCAGGAGCTGAACCTGGTAGTTCAGGCCAAACATCTCGGCATTGGCTCCAGTGACTTGGCGAAGATTCACGGTGGCCGGAGCGATGCCCGGCGTGCAGGTGAGTGCCAGTGGGGTGGTGGCCGACACCGGGCTGGCCATCGGATACGGTGGCTGGACCTGCAGGACCATCGACTGTGGGCGGGTGGAGATCGCACAGCCGCCGCCGCTGCGAACAATCGACACCGAGGCAGTTCCGAGGGTGGAGGTCACGGGCACCCCACCCTGCCGGACGCTGGCTGTGATCGACAGGGTGTCGGTGAAGGTGGCGTTGCCCCCCCCCTGATTGGTCGGAACCGCAAAATACAGAGGAATGACCACACTCGCCGTGCTCTGCCCGGCTGGAATATTCATGAGGCCCGTGACGATGTTGGACCCCGAGGCCGGCAGGGGCGCCCAGATCTGAGTGCCCAGCCGCTGCGCACTGGTGTAGAGCTGATAGTTCAGCAGATTGCTGCCCGATCGGGCGCGCCGCTGATTGCTGCCCGAGAGATTGCTCCCGTAGCTCACCCCAATCTCGTAGTGAAGGTTGGGGTTGGACTCGCCAACACCCACCGAGCAGGTGAGCGTGACACTCGACTCAAAATCGCTCTGATAGGCGCTGTTGCCCAGCCCCAAAAGGCCCGAGGGAAAGTTGACCAGGCGTCCACTGGCCGAGGTGCTGCTCACCGAACAGCTGACTGCCGCCTGGGCATCCGCAGCACCCCAGCCGAGGCCGCCCGCAACAACCAACGGGGCCGCCAGAGCCCTTGCCCACACCCGCAGGGAATGCCGTCTCGTTGTCATCGCGATCTCCTTGGATTGATCATGGAGCGGTCTCCATCAGCGGCTGCAGGACAAGGGTCCTACGCGAACGAATGCCTTGACATTGTCGGCAGGCAATTCATACGGGACTCGGCAGGGCCGCTCGCGATCCTGGATGGCCAGCACCCCGCGGTCCGGCACCGAGGAAATGAACACCTCCCCACGGCGCGCCACAAAGAAGGACTCCCGATCGCCCTCGACGGCCACGGGCGTGCCCGCCGACAGGGGCATGCCATCGATGCCCAGCAACTGAAACACCACCGCGCGGCCGGATCGCACCGCAAACGAGGCCACCGAGGCCGACCGGATCCCTGGAACCACCACCGTCTCCAGATTCTTCACTTCGGCATTGATGGGGATGTCGGCCGCCTCCAGGCGGATGGGGTTTTCGCGGTAAGGGCCCAGGCCGGCAACGATCGCCTGGCCATCGGCGTCGAGCTTGGCCACCTCCTGACCCTGCAGCAAGACCCCCACCCCCTCCAGGCCCTTGGCCTCCACCAGGGCAACGCCGCCCGTGATGCTGCGGGTCAGGCCAACCTTGCCGCCCAGAGCAACTACAGCGCCGCGGTATCCGAGGCGGGAAAAGGTCCGCCGCTCGTCTCGGCGGATGTCGACCGAGTAGCCCCCCGTGCTGCCATTGCGAAAGGCGGACAACTCCTGAAAATCGGTCTCGGACTGAACCCCCGCGATGGCCCGAATCCCCTGGCCCACGACACCGCCCTCGGCGTAGCTCAGGCTGGCCAGGGCGTCGGTTCCGCCCTCCCGGCGCGTGGCTGTGGCCGACGACACCAGGCCGCGCGACAGGGGCACCACGAGCGAGACGCTGAAGGCCTCGCTGTCGACACCACCCCGCGTCTGGACTGCCGTGAAAGCCACCGAGGCCACATCGAGCACCGATGTCGAATAACTCCCCACAAGGCTTCGGGTGCGTCCGCTGCCCGGCAGGTCCAGCGACGCCAGGCTGACGCCAAAGTTGCCCACCGACTCGGTGTTGAGCCGGGCGTTGATCTGGGTCTCCTCGGTGGCCAGAAGACCCGGGGCGAGCCCGAGCAGCTGAAAACGCTCGTCGCGCTGCGTCTGCTGAAGGGTGACCCCGAAACGTCGCCGCTGGTACTCCGCGCCCAGCACCGTGGCGGCGCCAAAGGTGCGGGGGCCGCCCACCCCAAGCCCGGGATCGGCAGGGTCCAAAAGGCCCTGGGCCTGGGATCCTGCGGCCGAACCAAATGCCACGAGGCCAGGATGAAGCTCGTAGGCGAGGCCCGCACCCAGCATCCGCAGGCTGCGCGTGGCCGAGGTGTTGGCCTCGAGAGTGAGGGCATCGGTCAGTCCGCGCCGATACACCCCCGACACAAAGCCATCGGTGTACTGATCATCGGGTCCACCAATACCCTCCCGCAGGGCACCCGCCTCGAGACTGAAGTCGTCGAGGCCAGCGCGCAACAGCAGGTTGTTGCTGAAGGCCTGTCGGGTGATCACGGTCTCGCGGCCCAGCACATCGCGGACCACCAGCCGAACCTCACCCCCAGGGCCAAAGAGCGCCGGGTTGTCGATCGTGAAGGGGCCGGGGGGAACCTGACTCGAGCGGCGCAGCGCGTCGTTGATGTAGAGCTCCACGGTGCTGGCAGCCGCCGCCGAACCTCCGATCACTGGGACGGGCTGCGTGAAGATGCTGGGCGTGAGGGCATAGTTGCGGCCGAGCTGAAAGCCGTAGAAGAAGACTGGCCGATTGATCAGACCCCCACGGCTCAGACTGTCGCCCACCCGGGCCGTCAGTTGGAACTCGGGAATGTCGATGGTCAGCCGCGTCTCCAGCCTCTGATAGGCCAGATTCACGTCGCCATCGGGAAAGGAGCCAAAACCCTGACGGGAGAAGAAGCTGTTGGTGAGCACACCCCAGCGGCCGGAGACACCGGCCTCGAACAGGCCACCCAGAATCTGCTGCTCGGGCCCAACCCGCGGTGAAGCCAGATCAAGGCTCACATCGGAATTCAGAAATGCCATTGGAACCACCGGGCTGGGTCCGACGTCACCCACCGCGCCACGACCCACCGAGGTGATGGCGAAGGCCTGGCTGTCGACGGTGATCAGCATGGCCTGGCGCAGGTCGTCGACCTCGGCAAAGAAGCCCGGGACCGAGCCCAGGGGAACCCAGGACGAGTTTCGGAAGATCAGAAGTGCAGCCTCCGACGGCTGCTTGAGGCGCCAGGCGTTGAGGGTCTCGGGCTGCACAAAAAAAGCTCCATCGCGCTGCAGCACCACCCAGACCCCCAGGGCAACCCCGTTGAGTTGAATGTCGAGGGGCACCAGCCGCGTTCCGCTGGCAGCCGGTGCAACGGGCGACAAGCTCTGTGCCCGAGGGGCTGGCCCCTGGCCCATTGGTGGGCTGATGCCCTGGCCGGATGACTGCGCCGAGGCCAGGAGCGTCAGCAGACCCAGCAGATGTCGAGGGAGGCTACGGCAGGCGGACATTGAAGGACTGCTCGCTGCCATCGTCCAGTTCCACCTGGAGCCCCACGGCAGCACCCGCGGCCGGCAGGCTCGCCTTGGCGATGGGGATTTCCACCGCACGGCCGGGCAGCACATAAGAGGAGCCCAGACTGCTGGCCAGGGTCTTGTCGGCGGCCACCACGCGGGCCTGACGGACCTGGCGCGTGGCATTGCCGGCATTGGTGCAGCGGGCGGCAATCTGCGGTGCGCGGCTGCGCAGCGCCTCGGGCACCGGGCGAGTCCATTTCACCAGCGCGCAGTCGACTTTGGCCTCGGCCTGGGGCGGCGTCATGAACACCGGCAGCGAGACCGCAAGACTCACAGGCAGGGTGATGCCACGGGCGGGGTCGGCGGGCTTGGGCACCTCGCGCAGCAGCAGCCGATAGGTGAGCTGCCGATCGGGATCGGGGGCGCGCAGCAGGGCGACACGAACAACCTGCTGTTGATTGGGGGCCAACTGCACGATGGGCGGAGAAAGGATCAAATCCTCCGATGGCGTGAGCTGGTCATTGCCCAACGCATCTTGATCCCAGTCGAAGGTCTCGGCCTGCAGCAGCACGGGCGTGCTGTCGTTGTTCACCAGGGTGACTGCAATCGCCTTGTCGCCCGGCTTCATAAAAATGCGAACGGGCACGACTGAAAATGACGCTGCCTGGGCGCTGCCCAGGGCAAGGCCGAGGGCCGCGATGGCCAATGCACGCAGGGGGTTACGGTGTCGGGTCATGGCGTCCTCGGGGAATGGGGATTCGAGCCGGATGCTGCGAACGCACCCTCAGAACGCTACCATGAGCTCGCTGTCCACCAAGCCAGGACGAATCGTGTAAAAGCGGTCCACCACGCCGGATCCTCGCAGCGGGATGAGCCCCTCGGTGCCGAGACCCATGCGCATGAGGCCGGATCCGAGCAGACCGTTGTTGCCTGAGGACCCACCTGAGGACCCACCTGAGGACCCACCTGAGGACCCACCACCGCCCGAGCCTCCATCCATGCAGTCCACAGCAAGGCTTGGGCTTGTTTGGGTCAGGAGGAGATCGCAGGCGATGGGGCCGGGGGGAGGCATCCGAATCACCACGGAAAATGGGGCCATCCGGAGTTCGGCAAAGGCCGGCCGAGGGTGCAGGAAAGCCAGGCCACCAAGCCCCACCCCCAAGACCACCGATGCTGCGCAGAGGAGCCGGAGGCGCTTCATGGATGTCTCGCGGATTTGGGGCCCTGGCGGTCGATGGGGTTCTGCAGATCAGTAGGCCACCACGAGGACGTGGTTGTCGGTGCCCGAGCAGCCGGAGCCGGCGTTGCAGTTGGTGCCTGCGGCACTCTGGCCACCGGCCGCCGTGGCCGTGACCGTGTAGGAAGCGGTGCGGGTCTGGCCCAGGCTCAGCAGCTGGGTGAGAGTTCCTGCCACCAGGCCGAGGAGGCCACCGCCACCCGCCGCACCGCTGAGTGAGTAGCCGATGCCCGTGGCGTCTTCTGTGAATGCGATGCCGGTGGCGAGACTGCCGGCATTGCCTTGCAGCGAAACGGCGGGGGATGCCGCCACGATGCCGGTGCAGGTGATGTTGGCCACAATCGTGCTGGTGGCGGTATCGACAAAGTTGTAGGTCAGATCGAGCGTCTGATCGCCGCCATTCCAGGCCACGCTGCAGTTGCCGGTGCTGGCGGCGACATCGATGGTCACATTGAAGGGTGCAGTGGCAGTGCTTTGGGCGGAGGCGGTGCCATAGATTCCCAGGCCCAGCGCAATGGCGGCAGCCCAGAGAATCGCGCGAGAAACCCGGCGGCCCATGTCTTGGGCGGGTTGCGGGAGGGCCTCAGTATTGGCAGACGGCTGAAAACGGCGGGTGGTGTGCATGGCAACTTCCTTTCTGGGTGGTGCGATCCCGTGGGGGAGGAACGCGGGCACTGCATGAACGGGAACTGAATGAGTAAGAAATTACTACACACAAGAAAATTTTACATATAAATTTTCTTGATAATAAATAATCCTTACACCGACAAAATCTTACAAATCAAACGATGTTTTCTGTCACTTGTCGGGATTAATCCGCCCGAGTATTTCACTGAACCGCCCCAGCCCATCGTCCCAAACGTCCGCCAGAGGCCGAACCTCAAGCAGCCAGCTTGAAGACCTGCAGTGCCTGCTCCAGCTGTTTGGCGCGCGAGGCCAGCCCCTCGGAGGCACCGCTCGTTTGTTCCACCAAGGCAGCGTTTTGCTGCGTCACCTCATCCAGCCGGGCGACTGCCGCATTGATTTGCTGAACCCCCTGGTCCTGCTCTTGGGCCGCCAACGAGGCCTCGGAAACAATGGCCGCCACATGGGCCACCGCCTTGCGAATCTCGCCGATCGACTCCACCGCCTTCTGAACAAGAGCGTTGCCCGCCTCAATCCGGCCGCGCGAGTCGTCGATCAGGGCCTTGATCTCTCGGGCCGCCTCGGCGCTGCGGCTGGAGGCCTGATGGATCTCGCCCATCGTGGCACCCACCTCCCCAATAATTCGGTTGCCGTGATCGGCCGTGGATGACGCCTGACTGGACAGACGATCCACATTCCCCAGGCTCTCTGTGGTCTGTTTCACATTGGCGCCAAACTGCTCGAGGCTGGCCGCTGTCTCTTCTAGGCTTGCCGCCTGATCCTCGGTCCGGCTGCTGAGGTGGACATTCCCGTTGGCGATCTCCCGGGTGACGAGGCCAATGTCGTTCACATCCGAGCGCACATCGTTGACGATGGTGTGCAGATTGACCCCGATCTGACGCAGGGCCGCCAGCAGCTGTGCAAGTTCTCCGCTGGCCTGCACCATACCCTCGTGCCCCGCAAGATCACCACCGGCCAACTCATAGGCCTGGCCAATCGCGTGCTGCAGGGGGCGAACAAACGATCGCATGAGCCACCAGCCAAGCAGCAGACTGCCCAGTAGGCCAAGGCCTCCCGACACCAGAACGACCGCGGGGAGTGCCGCGGCGGGCAGCGCTTGGCCGGCAACCATCAGCCCGAGGAACATCAAGGCCAATGCCGACAGCGCGGCCATGAGCCTTGGCGTCAGGCCGATCCGCTGACTGCGCTCGATCAGTCCGCGAATTCCCACATGCTCGATGCCCCCGTGCCGAATCCGGAGGCCCTGGGCCCTGCCCTCTTTGAACTGGCGATAAGCCTGCTCCGCGGCCTCAACCTGGGCCCGGTCCGGCCTGTTGCGCACCGACATATAGCCCACCACCTCCCCCTTCTCCCGAACAGGGGTGACGCACGATGTTGTGAGCCTTGCCGATCAACTCATCGAGCTCAAACCCGGAGATCTCCAGAAAATAAGGATTGACGTAGTTGATGCGGCCTTTGGTGTCGGTGGTCGACACAATCGCATGCCGACCATCGAGTTGAATCTCATGGTTGGTGATCGGTAGGTTGGTTCTCATGACTGCTCCCTTCGAATCGGCGCTCCCACGCCGCCTGGCTGGTGGACAAGATCAATGGCGACGACCCTCTCCGAGGTCTGACCATTGCATGGCGCGCAACGTCGTGCGCATTCGGGCGATGCACTGGGTGTGAATCTGCGAGACGCGCGATTCGCTGACCCCCAGCACAGCACCGATTTCTTTGAGATTGAGCTCCTGCTCGTAGTAAAGGCCCATCACCACACGCTCGCGCTCCGGGAGCCGCTCGATCGACTCCACCACCGCAGACCGAAAGCCGCTCTGGATCAGCGCCTGCAATGGGTCATCCACCTCCGGGCCGCAGAAGCGTTCGAGAAAGTGATCCCCGTCGTCTTCGCCTTGGAAGTCCTCGTAGTAAACGAGTTGATGCCCAGCGCCCGAGGCCAGCATGCCCTGGTACTCCTCGAGCGTGATGCCCATGCCGTGGGCGACTTCAGCCTCCGTAGGGGGGCGGCCAAGCCTGCCGGTGAGGCGATGGATCGCCGTCTCGATCTCGCGCATCTGCTTGCGCAGGCTGCGCGGCAGCCAATCCGCTTCGCGCAGGTAATCGAGCATGGCCCCTTTGATGCGTTGCCCGGCATAGGTCTCGAACTGGGCATCCGCGCTTTCCTCGTAGCGCTCCAAGGCATCGAGCAGGCCGATCATTCCGGTCTGGATCAGATCGTCCATCTCCACATTGGCCGGCAGGCGAGCCTTCAGCTGGCCGGCAATCTTGCGCACCAGGGGCAGGTGCGACTCGATTTCGCGCGAGAGATCGCGATCTCTCTGAACCAGGCCCTTGGCGTTATACACAGCCACCCCCCTCCACCCAGCGGGCGTGCAGCCTCGTGAGTGCTCGGTCGATGGCCAGGGCCGTGCGACGATCGCTCCAGCGCGGGGCAACGCCCAGGAAGCGAATCTCCATGGGATTGGCCACCGCGATTCGCTCGGAGAACTCCAGCGCGGCGGCCCGCCCCCGATCGCGGTGATTCGACGCCATCAGAAGCCATGCGTGGGATGCGCCCAGGGCCGAGAGCTCGACGGCGGCCGCTGCCATTTCCGAAGGACTGTCCCCCACCCAGGCCAGGACCTCCAGGGCCGATGGATCGGCACCGGGGGGCGACAGCCGGATGTCCAGACCCAGTCGCGCAACCGCGGCGCAAATCGCCCCTGCCGGGGCGGAGCGGCCGCCGGCAAGACCCAGCACCAACCCCAGGCCCAGAGGCCCCTGGGCAGCATGGCTTCCGACATGTCTGCCCATGAGGGTGCGCAGGCCATCGGCCTGATCCAGAGCGTGTGCGTGCAGCGTCATGACGACCTCAGGCAGCCTCGGCGCTCCAGGCCTGCGCCACGCCGATCTGCGCCAGATCGAAGGCCCGATCCAACAGCACCTCGGTCGAGGCAACCTCGAAGTCCTCGGGCACGCGCTGGCCCGTGGTCATGAACCAGACGGGCAGGCGGTGGCGCAGCACCACATCCACCACATGTCCAAGCCGGGCCGCCTCATCCATCTTCGTGACAATCACGCCAGCCAGGCCTGCACCGCTGTATGCCTTGACCACCTCATCGAGCGTCTCGAGGCTGCTTGTGGCATTCAGACAAAGCAGCCTCTGCACAGTGCGGCTCGCCCGTCCCAGCACCGCCACCTGCTCGGCGAGCATCTGGTCGCGCTGACTCATCCCCACCGTATCAATCAAGACCGTGTCGCGGTCGGCCACCGCTGCCAGGGCATGGTTCAGATCGGCCTCATCGCGAGCGCCAAAGACCGGGACCCGCAGAATCCCAGCGTAGGTCCGCAGCTGCTCCTGCGCACCAATCCGATACCCATCGGTGCTGATCATGGCCAGTCGGCCTGCACCGCGGGAGAGAACAATGCGCGCGGCCAGCTTGGCGGTGGTGGTGGTTTTGCCCACCCCGGTCGGCCCCACCAGGGCAAAGACACCGCCCGTGGCCAGGGGGTCCTGATTCTCCCCCATGGTCTGAACATGCCGCCCCAAGGCCGACTTCACCCACACCCGCATTGCTTCGGGACCGTCGAGCGACGGAATCCGCTCGGCAAGGAATTTCGCCAGCCCCTTGCTAAAGCCCAGTTCACGCAGCGCCTCTCGCCAGCGCGCATCGCCCAGAGACAGGCCCGGCAGCACATCCGAGAGCTCATGGCGCCGCTCCAGCGCCTGCCGAAGGGTGCGGACCTCGCCGAGCAGTGCCTCCATGGCCGCCGAGGAATCCGAGGGACCGACGCCGCGCGGGACCGAGTGGCCAGGGGGAATCGGCGGCGCAGATTCGGGCGGAGATGAGGATGCGGGTGCATTGGACGGGGCAGAGTCCAGGCCATGGCCGAAGTCGTCTTCGTGGCAGGCAAGGATCTCAACGCCCTCCGACACCTCGCGGTTGGCCAGGATGATGGCGTCTTCGCCGAGTGCCTCTTTGACTTTGGCGAGGGCTTGACGGCTGTTGGCTGCAACAAAGCGTCGGACTTTCATTGGGCTGCTCCCACAAGTTGGGTGACACGGATATTTTTGTTGTCAGGAAGCTCGGCGTGCGAGAGCACACGAAGCTGAGGAATGCCTCGGCGCAGGAAGCGCGAGAGCGCAAGCCGAAGGCTCGCAGGCACCAGCAGCACTGGCGTCTGGCCAATCTGTTCGAAGGCGGCAGCGGCCCGCGATGCCTGCGTCGAGAGGGTGTCGGCGAGTCCCGGCTCCAGCGCAGGAACCTCGCCCACGGAGCCGTTCTGCATCGACTGCATCAGCAGCCGCTCCAGGCGCGCATCGAGCGCCATGACGGGAAGTTCGTCCTGGTCGGGGCAGATCTGCTGCACGATGGCCCGGCCCAACTGAACACGCACGACGGCGGTCAGGGCAGTGGCGTCCTGAATCTGAGGACCATGCTCCAGCAGGGTCTCAAAGATGGTGTTGAGGTCACGGATGTGAACCCCCTCGGTCAAGAGGTTCTGCAGTACCCGCTGCACCACGGCCAACGAGAGCACCTTGGGCACCAGCTCTTCGCCCAGCTTGGAGCCAAGGCTCGAGAGGTGCTCAAGCAACGACTGCAGCTCCGACCGGCCAAAGAGCTCCGCGGCATGCAGACCCAGAAGATGGTTGATGTGCGTTGCCACCACCGTGGCCGAATCCACCACGGTGTAGCCCAAGGCCATGGCGTGCTCTCGATCGTCGGCATTGATCCAGAACGCGGGCAGACCGAAGGCGGGATCCTTGGTCTCGGGCCCCGGCAGTCGGCCCGTGGTCATTCCGGGGTCGATGGCCAGATAGCGACCTGGCTGCGTGTCGCCGGTACCGATCTCTACGCCCTTCAACAGCAGCCGATACTGACTGGGCCGCAACTCCAGGTTGTCGCGGATGTGGACGGGCGGGGGCAGAAAGCCCACGTCCTGCGCAAACTTCTTTCGAACACCGCGCACCCGACGCAGCAGCTCTCCGTCTTGGGCCTCGTCCACCAGGCCAATCAGCCGATACCCCACCTCCAAGCCCAGTGCAGAGATGGGGCTCAAATCCCTCCAGCTGGCCTCGTCGGTGGCTCGACTGCGCTCCAGCACTGGGGCCAACTCGGCCTGCGCCATCGCCTTGGCCTTCTTTTTCTCCATCGTCCAGGCGAGCAGGGCCAGCAGACCGGCGAGTCCCAGAAATGAGAGCGTGGGCATTCCAGGAATCAGGCCCAGAGAGCCCACGATTGCGGCTGTCATGTTGAGTACTTGGGTGTTCTTGAGCAGCTGCGCCTGGAGCTGCTCACTGGTGTTGTCCTCGCTCGACACCCGCGAGACCACCACACCGGCCGCGGTCGAAATGATCAGTGCAGGAATCTGGGCCACCAGGCCATCGCCAATGGCCAACAAGGTGAAGGTCTCCAGTGCCGAGGAGAACGACATGTCCCGCTGGAGCATGCCCACTGCCAGGCCGCCGAGAAAGTTGACGAGCGTGATGACGATGCCGGCAATCGCATCGCCCTTGACGTATTTGCTCGCGCCGTCCATCGCGCCGTAGAACTCGGCCTCCTGCGCTACCTCTTTGCGGCGCTGCTTGGCCTCGGCCTCGCCGATCAGCCCCGCATTGAGGTCTGCGTCGATCGCCATCTGCTTTCCAGGCATGGCATCGAGGGCAAAGCGTGCTCCCACCTCGGCGATGCGGCCTGCACCCTTGGTGATGACGACAAAATTGATGAGGGTGAGGATGATGAAGACCACCACGCCAACCAGCATGTTTCCAGCGATCAGGAAATGGCCAAAGGCCTCGATCACCTTGCCGGCCGCATCGGGACCCGTGTGGCCCTCGCTCAGAACCACCCGGGTCGATGCGACGTTGAGCGAGAGTCGCAGCATCGTCGAGATCAACAGCACAGAGGGGAACACAAGGAAGTCCAGCGCCCGAGTGGTGCGCAGGGCCGTCAAGAGCACGATGACGGAGATGGCGATGTTGAAGGTGAAGAAGAAGTCCAGCAGCAGGGCCGGAACTGGCAGCACCATGAGTGCGAGGATGGTGACCACCAATATGGGAGCAGCCATACCACTGGCCGAGGCGCTGCGAAAGAATCCTGCCTTCATGCCTGTGCCCCCGTGGTCTGAGGCGTGCTGGTCGCTCTCGCGCTGACAGGATTCCCGGAAGGCGCAGCAGGATCGAGATGCTCGGGCACCCCAAGCGCCTCATCGCTGGGCGGCCGAAGTCCCGAGGCCACTGCACGCCCCGACTTCAGTGCAAACACATAGGCCAGCACCTGGGCGACCGCGTTGTAGAGCGCGGCGGGAATTTCCGCATCCAGATCCACGTGCCGGTGCAGGGCACGCGCCAAGGGCGGCGCCTCGAGCAGCGGAACCCCCGACTCCTGGGCGAGCTCTCGGATCCGGGCTGCAACCGCGTCGGCCCCCTTGGCCACCACCCTTGGGGCACGGCCCGAAGACCCACCTGCATATTGAAGGGCCACGGCATAGTGGGTTGGGTTGGTCACCACCACATCCGCCGTGGGCACCTTGCTCATCATCCGGCTGCGGGCCATGGCACGCTGCTGGCTGCGGATCTTGGCCTTGGTCTCGGGGTTTCCATCGCTCTCCTTCATTTCCTCCTTGACCTGCTGCTTGGTCATGCGCAGCTTTTTCGCGTAGGAGTACATCTGATATGGCGCATCGATCGCCACCACCGCGAGCATGGAAAGAACCACCATGGCAAAGATCCAGCGAAGCAGCTCGGCCTGCTGGGGAATCGCCACTGCCAAATCACTGAGCGACAGGGCCTGCGACTCCGACACGGCCCGAAGCCCAAGAACCGTTGCCACCCCGGCGACCAAAGCCGCCTTCAGAACGGCTTTGAGCAACTCCACAAGGCTTTGCACGGAGAACATGCGGGCAAGCCCTGCGGCCGGGTTCAGGCGCTCCCATCGCATCCTCAGCCCGGCAGAACTGAGATGAAGTCCACCGACCAGGCCCGGCGAGAGCACTGCAGCCACCAGCACCACCGCGAACATGGGAGGCAGCAGCCAAACCAGCGCCCCCAATGGCTCCAAGGCCATCTGGATGGCTTCTTCGGGACCGACGGCAGCGCTGGGCAGCCGAGCGAGGCCCGAGGCCAACTGGCCAGACAGCAGCTCTGCGGTGGACTTGCCGAGCGCGGCGATCATGACCACGCCGGCTGCCAGGCTCAGGAAGATGTCGAGCTCGCGGGATCGGGGAACATCTCCCTCCTCGCGCGCCTTCTCGATTCGCCGTTGCGACGCTGGCTCACTGCGTTCCAGATCGGAGTCGTCCGCCAATCCAAATCCCCAAGTTCAATCCCTCGCCGATGCGCGAGGCCTGGGTTGGATTATTCGGCGGACTTGAGGGCCTGAAAGCGTGGAGCAGGCCTTGAAAACAACCCTATCTCACCAGACGTTGGCGGAAGGCGTATTGAATCAACTCGATGGTGTGGCGCAGGCCCAGCTTGCGGAGCACACGACTGCGGTACTCACTCACCGTCTTCACCGACAGGCCCTCTTTCTCGGCGATGTCACTCACCGACAGGCCACTGGCCAGCATAAGCATGGTCTGGAACTCTCGATCGGAGAGGCCCTCATGACCCGGCCGATGGTCGGGATCGTAGAGGGTGTCGGCCATCTGCTGGGCCAGGGCCGTGCTGATGTAGCGCTGCCCCGCCACCACCGTAGCGATGGCCTGACGATAGTCGTCCACCGGCTGGCGGCGGCAGAGGAACCCGTGCACGCCGAGTTTCATCAGACGAACCCCATAGGCTCCGGCATCGGTCGATCCCGAATTGAGCAGCAGCCGTATCTGAGGGTGCGATTCCCGAATCTGTCCGATCGCCGCCAGGCCGCCCGCATCCTCGTCGGGCAGGGCCATGAAGAGCATGTGGGGCTTGTGCCGTCGGAGAAAAGCATCAAGCCCATCGGTGTCCTCCGCCTCGCCGACCAGATGACAGTCGGGCACCGACTCGAGAATCTGTCGAACCCCGTAACGGAACATCGGCGAAGGATCAATCAAGACAACGCGCAGGGACACCAGGATCTCCGGGAATCAAGGCCAACGGCGATGCATCGATGCCCGACCCTGGACTCCGGGTTCGTCTTACACCGATTTCGGCGTCATCCTACCCAAAGTCTGACCAACCCGCAGCCAGAGACCCTAAAAATTCACCATCCCGCTGGCCTGATACAGGGAAGACCCTCCGCGATGGCCGCGCTGAGGGCCGACCACATCGCGCAGGGCCTGAAGGGCCTGAGAGACCTCGGCGCCCTGCACGGCAAGCGCCCGACCGTTGGCCTCGTTGCGCCGCTTGACCTCACCGAGGGCGCGACCAAACCGAGCCCAGGCGGGGGCAAGCCGATCCATGTCCGGCAGCCCAGGTTCCGACCGGAGTGCCCGATCGATCAGCTGCGGGAGCTCCTGGGCTGGCGCTGCACCGAGCAGCACCTGCAATTCACTGAGGCCCTGGGCCTGATATGTCCAAAACCTCGCAAGAGAATCTTGCTTCTGGCGCACTGCGGCCTCCAAGGCTTCCACCTTGCGCGATGCCAGGGCCTCGGCCTCCGCCTCGAGGGCCTGCAGCAGCCGATCCAGCCAAGGCGACAAGGACTCCAGATACTGCAGAATGTGCTGCGACCCCGAGGCCACGTGGCGCCCCCTAGGCCTGGCGTGGGTTGTTGCGGATCAGATCCCGGACGGTGGCAATCAGACCCTCGGCCACTGCCTCGGCATCCACCCGAAAACTGCCATCGGCAATGGCTGCACGAATCTGAGCAATCCGAGCGACATCGAAGGTCTGGCCATCGCCCGCGATGCTGCGTCCGACCAGCACCTCGGGTGCAGAGGCAGCCGCTGCCTGGCTTGATGTCGGCGCTGCCGGAGCCGCCTGGGCGCCTGCAGACGTTCGGCCAGTGGCTGGGGTGGCCAGACCGCCAACGCTTTTGAGGTGCAGTGGATCGATGGGCATAAAGGCCTCGATGTGGAAATGGATGGGACGTTGATGAACTGGGAGTGCTTGGGATTACCTGGGATTACGGCTGAATGGGCGATGACTTGAGCGGAATTTCCACCACACCGGTGGCGGCCACAATCCCACTGACCCGACGGCCCCCGGGAAGCAGCACGGCCACCGATTCGCCCACGAAGCCATGGCCCTGGGCGCGGCCCTCGGCCATCAGTGAGAAGCCGGGCCGCTCAATCACCAACTGAACGGGACTGCCGGCCCCAAAAACCCGGGTGCGGGGTGCTGTTGCGGCCACGGCCAAGGACGACGTCCCGGCAGCCCTTGCAGGGCTGACACCGCTTTCCACGGGCCGATCTGACCCCAAGGCCACCTTGCGGGCGAGCAGGTGAAAGCCCTCGCCCGAGGATGCATCGCACTGCAGCCGCAGTCGGATGTGGTGCGTGGCACTCCAGCCCGACACCGGGGTCACCCGAGGTGCTGGACAGCGCTCGGGGAGCACGGTGCCCCGCATGGGCGCGAACTCATAGTCGTGCCCGGGGGCTGGCTGGCGTGCGGGACCCGCCAAGCGGTCGAGCTGCTCGGACACGGTGTCCTGCCATCCCACCGACGCGGTGGCCGAGGCCGGGACCAGCAGCACTGCCAGTCCCGCCATCACTGCTGCGGCCACTGCCGCCGCAGCCGACCGTTGACTTAGAACGTGACCCATTCGTCCTCGTCCGATGAGGCCTTGGCGCTGGCCTTGGCTACCATGGTGTTCGAGGCCGGACTCGACGACTCGGCCGCAGCGGGCTTGGCTGCCGGTCGACTGGGGCTGTTGGCCGCGGCCGCGGATGTTGGGGCCGAGGCACCCACCTTGGCCACCGGCGAGGCCTTCGGGCTCGTCGCGGGCTTGGAGACCTTGGAGGCCGTCGACGCAGACGCCGCCATGGCCTTGCGTTGGGACGCGTCGGCCATGAGCTTGAATCGGCCTGCCATGGCAGCGAGCTCCCCAGCCAGAGACTTCACGCTCTCTGCCGCGGCCACGCTTTCTTCGACCAGCGAGGCGTTCTGCTGGGTCGCCTGGTCCATCTGGCTGACGGCGTCGGACACCTGAGACACACTGGCCGACTGCTCGGCAATCGCCGAGTTCACCTCGGCCATCACTGCGGTCACCCGGTCGATGGCCTTGACGATCTCGTCCATGGCAGCGCCAGCATCGGCGACCAGGGCCGTGCCCTCGCCCACCCGCGCAACGCTGTTGGTGATCAGTCCCTTGATCTCCTTGGCCGCCTCGGCGCTGCGCTGAGCCAGGGTGCGGACCTCGCCGGCCACCACCGCAAAGCCACGGCCCTGCTCGCCGGCCCGGGCAGCCTCCACGGCCGCATTCAGGGCGAGGATATTGGTCTGGAAGGCAATGCCATCAATGGTGGAGATGATCTCGCTGATCTTGTTGGAGGAATCCTCGATGTCGCGCATGTTGTGGACGACCTGGTCCATCACGCTGCGGCCCGACTTGGCCGAGCCCGAGGCATCGGATGCCAGTCCATTGGCCTCGCGGATGTTGTCGGAGTTCAGCCGGGCTGTGCTGCCCAGCTCCTCCATCGAGGCGGCCGTCTCCTCCAGTGCACTGGCCTGCTCCTCGGTCCGCTGCGAGAGTTCGATGTTGCCCTGCGTGATCTGTGCCGAGGTCGCTGCCAAGTGGTCTGCAGCCTCCTTGGTGGCGGCCAGAGTCTTATTCAGCTCGCCCACCATCGACGCCAGAGATGTCTTGAGGCGGCCCAGCTCGTCGCTGGTGTCTGCCGTAATCTGGGGGGTGAGGTCGCCAGCGGCGACGCGCTCCACGAGCGATGCAATTTCCTGCACGGGCTTGACCACCGTGCCGGTGATGAAGATCGTGTAGGCAAGGCCCAAGGCTGCCACCACCGCGAAGGTGCCAACGAGCATGAACTCCTCGCTGTTGGCGCTTTGAACAGCGGCATCCATGGTGGCGTTGGCGGTTCGATACTTGGATGCAGCCAAATCAGACAGAAGCTTCTCGAGCGCCGACGAGGCCACATGGCACTCGCGCATCAGGGTCGCCAGCGCAGCAGGATCTCCCGCTTGGAACATCCCAACGACGCGCTTTTGAAGAGCCGAGACCGTCTCAACGGCCGCGGGGAGTTGCGCCATCAGCGCGCGGCCCTCCTCCGTCACAAACAAATCCTTGGCGGCGTCCACATTGGCACGCAGTTCCTTCTCCGAGGCATCGCGCTCCTCCAGTGCCCGGCGTGCGGTCGCGGAGTCGCCCAGCGAATTGGCCAGCGCATAGTTTCGCACCGCGCGGGTCATTTTCAGGGTGTGAACCGCAGCTTCTTCAACGTGCTTCAGGCCCACCAGGTCTCGCACAAACAGCTTGGTGGTGTCTGCCTTGACGCGCTCGGCGCCCTGGAAGCCTTCGAAGGTGATGAATGCCATCCCCAGCATGAAGATGCCGACCAGCGACAGGAGCTTCAGTCGGATGGAGAGATTTTTGAGCCAGCTCATGGTGATGTCCTTTCAGTGCCCTACTTAAGATGTCGTCGTTTCGATGTTGTGGATCGCCTGGGCGCAGCCATCAGTGGCTGGTCATCAGACCCATGTCTTCAGCACCCATCAGCCGCTCAATGTCGACCAGCGTCAGCATTCGCTGATCGATGGTGGCAATCGCCATGAGGTGGTCGGTGGGGATCACCGAATTGAACTCGGGAATCGGTCGCAGTTGCTCGGGCAGAAGGGAGATCACATCGGAGACCGAGTCGACCACCACGCCAATGACCCGAGCACCGAGGTTGAGCACGATGGTCACCGTCGACCCATCGTAGGCAGGCGATGGCATGCCGAACTTGATCCGAAGATCAATGATTGGAACGATGGCGCCGCGGAGGTTGACCACACCCAGAATAAACGTTGGGGTGTTGGCAATCTTGGTGGGGGTCTGGAAGCTGCTGATCTCCTGAACCTTGAGAATCTCAATGCCGTACTCCTCTTGGCCAAGCCGAAACGAGAGGAACTCCCGGCTGATCTGGGCAACGGCGTGGGCGTCCATGGAGGAGCCCAGTCCCGCTGCGGCGGCGGTATTGGCTGGGTTGGAGGTCTGGGTGACGGGGTTGTTTTGCATGTTGGTGTGGCTCCCTGTGAATCGTTGGAATCAACGATAGGTGGAATTGATGGGGCTGAAATGCAGGAATAAGGGCTAGAAAACGCCCCAAGCCTCCGTCTCGGTGGAAAGGCTCTCTGCGGTGTCGTTGGCTGATCCCGAGGTGCCAAGCATGGTTCGCTGTTGACCCCGACCGGGGTTCAAGATGGCCGGGATGTCCAGGATGAGGGCCACCGATCCGTCCCCGAGAATGGTGGCTCCCGAGAAGCCCTCCACAGGTCGGAAGTTCTTGGCCAAGCTCTTGATCACGACCTGCTGCTGGGACTGGACCTCATCGACCCAGAGCGCCGCGGTCCGGTCCTCGGCATGGACCACCACCATGACCGACCGATGGTCGGCCTGCGCGGCGGGCAGTCCCAGCCGCTCAGAGAGATCAATGACCGGGATGATCTGATCGCGCAGCCGAATGGCCTGGCCGACTCCGCCGACCTGCTGAACCATTCCCGGTGCAACCACTAGGGTCTCAAGGATGTGCGAGACCGGCATCACATAGGCATTGCCAGACACACTCAGGCGCATGGCGTCCAGAATGGCCAGGGTCAGGGGCAATGTGATGGTGAACTCGGTGCCCTCGGCAGGTCGACTGCCCACGCGCACATGGCCCCCCAAGGCAGTGATGTTCTGTCGAACCACATCCATGCCCACCCCCCGTCCTGAAAGGTCGGTCACCTCGCGGGCGGTGGAGAATCCAGGCAGAAAAATCAACGCCCAGACCTGCTCGTCTGAGGCATCGGCGGGGATCGCCATCCCCAGCGACTCGGCCTTGGCCAGCAGCTTGTCCCGGCGGAGGCCATTGCCATCGTCCGACACGGTGATGACGACGGCTCCCCCCTCATGCCTTGCTGCCAGGGTGATGCGGCCCATGGGTGGCTTTCCCGCTGCCTCACGATCCTCAGGCGACTCGATCCCATGATCCAGGCAATTGCGCACCAGGTGGGTCAGTGGATCGATGAGTTGCTCCACCATCCCCTTGTCGAGTTCAGTCCCAGTGCCCTCCATGACCAGCTGCGCCTGCTTTCCGAGGCGCGCCGAAATGTCGTGAACAAGCCTCGGGAATCGTTGGAACACCAACTCTACCGGCACCATCCGCATGGAGAGCACCGAATCCTGCAAGGCGTGGGTATGCCGCCGAAGGGCCGAAAGCTTGTTGAGCAGTTGCAGATCCGATTTCTGTGCATCGACCATCAACATCTCCTGGACGATCACCAGCTCACCGACCAGATTGATGAGCTTGTCGACCCGCTCGGTGCTGACGCGCAGAGTCCCGCCGGCCTCAGAACTCCCCTCGCTGGCGGCCGAGGACTTGGACTCCGAGGTGATCTCGGGGTCCTCTGCGGGATCGGCAGCCGCATCGCCCACCAGGCGCGACCAGAGCAGGTCTCGGCCCAGCAGCAACTGATCGCGCAGCGCTGGCGTCCAGGCAGCCTGGCCCTGACGCACGTGGTCAAGGGCGGTCTCGATCTCGTGGGCGGGTGCAACCAGCTCCTCAAAGCCAAAGGTCGCTGCACCTCCCTTGACCGAATGGAAGAGACGAAACAGATGATTGATCTGATCCGGTGTTGCCTGACTTCCCTCCATGCCCAACAACAGCTGCTCGATCTCCAGCAGCTGCTCCTGGGCCTCTTCAACAAAAATCTGGTGGAACTGGGCGAGGTCAATTCCCATGGTGGATGTCCTTCGGCATGGGGCTCAGGCGATGTTTAGGAAAGGACCTTGCCCACGACCATCAGCAGCCGCGATGGGTCAAAGGGCTTGACGATCCAGCCGGTGGCACCAGCCGTCCGGCCACGCTGCTTCATGTCATCGCTGGCCTCGGTGGTGAGCATCAGGATGGGCACGGCGCCAAAGCCTGCCTTCTTCCGGACCTGCTGGATGAACGTCAGCCCGTCCATATTGGGCATGTTTTGGTCGGTGAGAATGAGGTCAAACTTTCCCGAGTCGCAGGCATCCAGCGCCTGCTTTCCATCCTCGGCCTCGACCACCTCAAAGCCCGCCGATTCAAGGCTTACCCGCACCATTTTTCGAAGTGACCGAGAGTCGTCCACTGTGAGAATTCGTTTCATTTGCATGCCTTTCGACTAAAAGAGGTCAATCTCGCCCGACGAGAGGCCGAGGTGATCCATGTGGTGGAATCGTGTTGCGCTCAGCTCGGCCTCGATCCGGGTCATCCGCTCCTGCATGAGGCTGCGGACACTCCCATCGACGCGCGAGTGGTGAAGGTCTTGGACCAGCTCTTCGGGCACCGGGTCGTTCAGTCGTCGGAGCGCCTCGGCTCGGATTCGAACCCGGCCAAGCAGCTGGCTGGTCATGTCGTGAAATTGCAGCGCAATCACCGCCCGATTGAGCCAGACCTCCAAGGTCCCCAGGGCATCGGCATTGCCGCGGGCCTCTGCCAAGGCGGAGGTGAAGGAATCTTCGAGGTTGGCCACGCCGTCGTCGAGAAGCGACTGGGCCTTGTTGAGATCGATCAGCAAGGCATCGAGCTCGCGTCGGGCCACCACCTGCATGGCGGGCAGGAGGGGCAGATCGTCGGGCGCGGGACGTCCAAGACTGGATTTGGGCATATTCATGTGGTGGCTCCTGCCTTGAGAAGAATCTTCTGCAGCTTTTCATCCAGCACTGCCGAGGTGAAGGGCTTCACGATGTATCCGCTGGCACCCGCCTGAGCTGCTGCGATGATGTTTTCCTTTTTCGCCTCCGCGGTCACCATCAACACCGGAAGCTCTCGAAGTGCAGGGTCGTTGCGAATCTCGGTCAGGAGTTGCAGGCCATCCATGCCCTCCATGTTCCAGTCCGAGATCACAAAGTCGAAGGTGTCTCGGCGCAGCTTCGCCAAGGCGGAGTGGCCGTCTTCGGCCTCGTCCACATTGCTGTATCCCAGCTCCTTGAGCAGGTTTCGCAGAATTCTGCGCATGGTCGAAAAATCGTCCACGACCAGAAACTTCATATTGGCGTTGAGCATTGCTGTATCTCCTTGGCCCTATGCAGGCACCGTCTGAACAAAAGGTTTTGTGGCCGCATTGAGTGCGAGTCTGGCCAGATCCGCAGGGGATCCTCCGTCCTCGGCCGCACCCAAGGCGATGGCCTCGCGGGGCATCCCAAACACCACGCAGCTGGACTCCGACTGGGCAAAGGTCGGTGCGCCATTGCGACGCATATCGAGCATTCCGAGGGCTCCATCCTTGCCCATGCCAGTCATGATCACTCCCACCGCATTGCTGCCAAAGTGCTGAGCCACCGAACGGAACAACACGTCCACCGACGGCCGATGTCGATTCACCGGATCGCTCTGGCTGAGCTGGGTTCGATGCACACCGGCGACTTTGGCCACCAGCAGGTGGGCATGACCGGGAGCAATGTAGGCATTGCCCTGCAGCAGAGGCTCATCGCCCTGCGACTCCTGGACCCGAATTCGGCAGAGACCATCTAGGCGCTTGGCAAAGGAAGCAGTAAAGCCCGGCGGCATGTGCTGGGCAATCACAATCGGTGGGCAGTCCTCCGGCATGCGGGTCAGAAACTCCCGCAGCGCCTCTGTGCCCCCCGTGGATGCACCGCAGGCAATCAGGCGCTCTGCGGACGCGCGGCGGTTGTTGAGGGATGGCAGTGACTCCGGAGCCATCATGGGGCCTCGGTTCTGCGGGCCTCGCTCCCGCATCCGGTCCTTGGACATGGCAGCTGCACGAATCTTCTCTGCAATCTCTGCCGAGTAGCGGGCAATGGCATCCACCAGGCCCAGCCTGGGCTTGGTCACGAAGTCCACAGCCCCGAGTTCCAGGGCCTTCATGGTGATCTCCGAGCCACGGTCGGTGAGAGACGACACCATCACCACCGGCGTTGGCCGAAGCCGCATGATTCGGTCGAGGAAGTCGAGCCCGTCCATTTTGGGCATTTCCACATCGAGCGTGATCACATCGGGGTCGGTCGCCCGAATGACCTCTCGGGCAACAATCGGGTCGGGTGCGGTCCCCACGACGCGCATGTCTTCTTGCTGATTGACTAAGTCTGTGAGCAGGGCGCGCATGAGCGCGGAGTCGTCGACGACGACCACACGAATGGTCTTCTTGTTCATCTCGGTGCTCGGGGAGTGGCGGTTCATTGCGGGGTCCTAAAAGAGGTCGATCGACCCGGCCTCGGCCGGAGCCGCCTTGCGCAGGCTGGATTGATAGACTCGCTCCTGCGTGACAACATCCTCTTCGGGGGTGCGCTTGAGCTTTTTGACCATGACTTTTCCATCGGCAGGCCAGAAGCAGACCCGGCGCGGGAAGTTGTCGAGAAGGTCTTGGACTGCAATCGGAATGCCATCGGTCTGCAGGTAGTCCAGAACGAAGTGGGCATTGCGTGCACCCACATTCATCGTCGTCATGCCTGGCAGCACATTGCCACCACCAAAGACCTTGGCCTCCAGATTGGAGCGCTGGCCGCCGAGTTTGAGGATTTCGTTGATCAGGATCTCCATGGCGTAGGAGCCATAGCGCATCGATTCCGACAGCGGGCTGCTGTCGTCGGACCCCTCCGGAAGTAGAAAATGATTCATTCCGCCAATGCCAGAGCGGCGATCTCGAATGCAGGCAGCGACGCACGAGCCCAAGACCGTGGTCACCATCAAGGGCTTGTCCGTGACGTAGTACTCACCCGGAAGCACCTTCACCGCATCCACATGGAAAAGCCGGTCAAAGTAGTGGTGTTTGGCCAGGGGCTTGTGAATCGAGCTCATGCGGCCACCGCCCTTTCGCCAGACATGGGTGCCGTGCGCTGCGGTGCTCGGTCCGAGGCAGGGTTCGCCACACCGCTGCGGGCTGCCGAGACCGGCACATACACCGTCTTGGAGAGGAGTTTGAACTCCGATGAAATGAAGGAAATGTTCTCCGAATGCCCTAGGAACAACAGCCCATGGGGCTTAAGCAAGGGCGCAAACCGCCGAAGAATCTTCGCCTGGGTGGGCTTGTCGAAATAGATCATCACGTTCCGACAGAAGATCGCGTCGAAGGGGCCCTCCACCGGCCAGTGCTCCGCCAGGAGATTCACCGAGCGAAAGTCGATCATCTGCCGAAGCTCCGGACGGACTCGAACCATGCCCGAGTTGGATCCCGTTCCCCGAAGGAAGAACTGGCGTTTGCGCTCGTCGGACAGGCTCTCGATGCGCTCCAGGCTGTAGACCCCGCGCTCGCCCTGAGCCAACACCTGGGTATCGATGTCCGAGGCGATGATCTCCACGCGCGGGGAGAGCGACTTCAGATACTCCGCAGCCGTGATCGCTAGGCTGTAGGGCTCCTCCCCCGTGGAGGCAGCACTGCACCAAATCCGATGGGGCCCACTCTGCTCGGTCAGCAGCTTGCCCAGCATCGGGAAATGGTGGGCCTCCCGGAAAAACGACGTGAGATTTGTGGTTAGGGAGTTGGTGAAGAACTCCCACTCGCCAGGACGATGGCCCGACTCCAAGGCATCGAGGTAGGCCGCAAAGGTGGTGTCCCCCAGTTGCCGAAGACGACGCGAGAGCCGGGAGTAGACCATCTCGGACTTGCTCGAGGCAATCGAAATCCCAGCCCGCTCATAGATCAGGCGGCGTACCCGATCGAAATCGGTCGAGGAGTAGTTGAACTCGTGCATCGCCATCATCAGGCCCTAGCCATCGGAAGCGACATATCCAGCCGGAAATATGAAACGATCTCTCGAAGGGCCTTGGCCTCGTCGGCAATCGAACCTGCGGTGGCTGCCATCTCTTCGACCATGGCGGCGTTTTGCTGGGTGAGCATGTCCATCTCGGTCACAGCAGCATTGACCTGTTGGATGCCCTCGCCCTGTTCGGTGGCAGCCACGCGGATTTCGGCCATGCATTTGCCAACCGCGTCCACCTGCTCGACCACACGCTGCATCGTCTCTCCGGTGGACCCCACCAGATCGGTTCCCTGGTCTACGGTATGGATGGATGTGTCGATCAGGCTCTTGATCTCTTTGGCCGACACCGCCGCACGCTGGGCAAGGGCACGGACCTCGCTCGCCACCACGGCAAATCCCCGACCTTGTTCGCCTGCCCGCGCGGCCTCGACCGCCGCATTCAGAGCGAGGATGTTGGTCTGGAATGCAATCCCATCGATGGCGCCCGTGATGTCCATGACCCGACGGGAGGAATCGGAGATCGATTTCATCGTCTCAACAATCGAGCCAACGCCACGACTTCCATCGTCGACGGTGCGCTTGGCCAATTCCCCTTGACTGCCCGCAAACTCGACCTGATCAAGGTTCTGACGGATGGTCGAGAGAAGCTGCTCGGTCGATGCGCTGGTCTGTTCCAAGGCACTGGCCTGGCGCTCGGTTCGGCTGGAGAGGTCCGCCTGGCTTGCAGCCAGTTGGGCGGTGGCCTCGGCCAAACGATTTGCGCTCTCCGACAGCCGTGAGACCATCCCGGAGAGGGTCTGCTGCATCAATCCAACCCCCGCCAGAATGCTGCCCTCGGGCACCGCCTGCCCACCCTTGCGGCGAGACAGATCACCGTCCGAGACCGCCCGGATGATTTGCATCACCTCGTGGGGTTCACCCCCGAGCTGCGATCGGATGGATTTCGAGCTCATGTAAGCCACCCCGGCGCTGCACACCACCACCACGGCAATCAACGCTATGACCTGAACCAGATCGCGAATGAGGGCCGATTTGCGCTGCTCGAGCAACTGATCCAGCAAGACCCAGGATTCCTGGTTGAGGGTTTGGAGACCGTCCTGAAGCTGAGCGACCTCGGACCGAACACCCGCCAGCCAGGCTCCCTGGACTGGGGCGGTCTCAATCCGCCGATCCACGCGGGCAGTCAAATCCCGGGACTGCTGGGCCAGCCGAACCGAAGAGGCAACGATGCGATCTGCTGCGGGCCCCACCAGTCCACGAACCTTTGCCGACTGCCCCTCCATGGCGCCCGAGAGATCCTGAATCGTGGAGATCAGGGCATGCAGACGCAGCCGGTCCTCGACCGACAGCGATGGCTGCGACGAGAGGGCAACCAGTCGACCCTCGAGCTCCAACCATTGAAGTTGAACCACGGGCGAGACGGCGGTGGCATAGACCATGAGGTTGTAGGTGTGGGCCTCCGGATCGAGCGACAAGGTCGAGGCATCGAGCAGGGCATCCCGCAGCGCGATGCCATCTTTTTGCACGCTGTCCAGCGAGGATTTGTCGGCCGACGACGACGCCGACTTGGCGGCCGTCCCCCAGGCCTCGGCAGTGGCCAGCAACGCAGGGCGATGCTGTCGAATGTGGCCAAGCAGTGCATCGACCGCAGCCGCAGCAGCACCACCGGCCTCGGGGTTCGGACGCGTGGCAGAGACCGCCTGAATCGCACCCATCGCCAGCCGCGCCTCAGGAATCCCCACGGCCTCATCCGTGGCGGTTTGGATCGCTGTGCGCTGCAGCTGCACAAAGAATGTCGCGGGGACAGCGGCGGCAATCACCACCAGGGCGATCAACAGCTGAAAGCGCTGCGCCACCGAGAGCCTTTGAAACGTGCGATTTAGAAAAGCTCCCATGATTCGCCTTTGTTGGAGTTGGATTGGGCCAGCGGATTGGGTGCCGCCGAGGTCGATGAATGCGTTGATGGTTCGGCACCCGCAGCCTCGAGAGCCAGATCAGCGTCGGACGCTCTGCGGGCGGGGGCGGACTGCTGCACATGCTTGAAAAGAAAGTCGAGGCTAATCACCAGCACGATCTCTGCCTCAGGGGATCGGGCGGTGCCCGCAATGCCGGGAGATTCCAAAGCAGTAAGCGGCTTGATGACAAGATCTGCGGTGCCCTCCACGGAACTCACGCTCAGGATGTGGGGCTGCGACGAGGCCACGACGATTCCCAGACGCTCTTCGTGCGCTGGGTAGCCCAGGGACTCGGCCAATGACCGAACGGGCAGCGGTCGTCCCTGATCCCGATAGATGGGCTGACCCATCACCTGATGCAGAGTCTCGGGAATGCGAAGCACACGCTCCACCGCCGACATGGGAATCCCCATCAACAGACCACCAGCCCGAACCAGCATGGTCGGAACAATCGACATCTCGATCGGCAGACGAATGGAGAAGCAGGTCCCCTTGCCGACCTCGCTCCGAATCTGGATCGTGCCGCGATGCTTTTCCACCATGGTCCGAACGACATCCATCCCCACACCGCGTCCAGAGACGGCCGAGGCGGTCTCCTTGGTGGAGAAGCCTGGAAGAAAGACCAACTGGAGAGCCTCATCACGGCTTTCGGCCTCGTGGGGACGAATGAGTCCGCGCTGGATGGCCTTGCGACGGATGGCTTCCGGATCAATGCCCGCCCCATCGTCGGCCACCTCAATCACCACACTGCCGCCTTCTTGCCATGCGGCCAGGCGAATAGTGGAGACCACGGGCTTGCCCGAGGCCATGCGTTGGTCGGCGGGCTCCACCCCATGGTCCAAGGCGTTGCGCATCATGTGCACCATGGGGTCGTAGAGGCTGTCCACGACCACACGATCGACCTCGGTCTCCGCACCGGAGATCTGCAACTCCACCCGCTTATTGAGTTCGGAAGAGAGGTCTCGGACCAGCCGTGGAAACTTCTGAAACAGCCTTCCCACTGGCTGCATGCGGGTCGACAGGGTGGCACGTTGGAGTTCTGCCGTGAACCGCGAGGCCCTCTGCAGGGTCTCGGCCAGGGCCGACAGCAGGGGCGTGACCTCCTGGGGAAGCTGAAATGACTGGATTTTTTCAAAGAGGGCTGCTGCCTGGCTGGCAGCCTGCACCGACTCACCGGCAACCTCCAACAGCTCATCGAGCTTGGTGGATTTGACCCGCAGGGTCTCATCGCGGTGCTCCGTCTTTACCTCCGCCGACCGCTCGACCGCGGCTCCTTCCCTTGGCGCAATGGCTGCCGAAACACTGAGTGCCTCGAGACCCGCCTCATCCATACCGGCATCGTCATCAATGCTCTCCAGCACAGCACGGTAATACAGAGACCAATCGATGGTCTCGCCAGAGATCTGGCCTCCGGCGCTGGGTGCGCGGGCAGACGCGGCCGAGGGGGGATGGCTCTGAGGGGCGGCATTGGTGGAGACGCCATCGATCAGCGATTGAAGGTCGCGGGCCATGGCTGCACTGAGTCGGGGCAGATTGTCGATCGCCTCGCCATCGGCCAGCCGCCGCAGGGAATCGATCACATACTGCGTGGCCTCCAGGGCTGTGGTGATCAGCGGACCATTGACCTGCAGGCTGCCTTGGCGCAGGGCGTCAAAGAGGCTTTCCGTGAGATGACAGGCATCGACCAGCGGTGTGACCGACATAAAGCCCGCCCCGCCCTTGATCGTGTGAAAAGCACGAAAGATCCGGTTCAGCAGATCGAGCGATCGGGGATCCGACTCCAGCGCCAGAAGATCCCGCTCGACATCGGCAGCAAGCTCCAGACTCTCCCCAGCAAACTCTTGCAAGACCTCGTCCATGGCTTAGAACCCAAGCTCGGCCAGCAACGAATCCACCTGGTTCTGTCCCATGCCCTGACCGGGCAGGCTCGGGCCATTCTTCAAGTCCAGAGACTGAGCGGACTCTAGGCGCTCAGCCAACTCCTTGGGCGCATGGTCGCGCAGGAGCTGTGCCAACTCCGATTCGAGCCGTTGGGTGATGGCCAACACTTTCTGAATCACCTGCCCGGAGATGTCTTGAAAATCCTGCGCCAGCATGATCTCCATCAGACGGGCACGGGTGTAATCCGCCTGCTCGGCACTCTCAGCGATGTACTCCCTGGATTGGAGCGCCAGACTGCGGAACTGCTCAACACTCATATCGCCGGCGAGCATCGTTGCCCAATCGGTCGAGAGAGCGGTGGCTCTGGCATGCATCGACTCCTGAACCGGCAGAGTCTGATCCACCGCATTGAGCACCTTGTTCGCCGCCTGCTCGGTGAGCTCCGCGATGTATGAAAGTCGGTTCTGTGAATCGTTGACCTGATCGCAGACCTCACGCAGGCTCTGGTCATAGCCCAGCTCCCGAAGGCTGTCGTGCAGCTGTCGAACAATGCCTCCTAGGCGATCGAACATGCCCCAGGACTCTTCCGACTCGGAACCCATCGCTGCTGCAATGGAGCCGTTGGGTACGCAGGGAACGCTGGATGTCGATGCACCGCTGGCAGACTCCGCAGCGACCTGGTCGAACAAACGCTCCAGATCGTCACCATCGTTTCGGACTGATTCATGTGATGTCATGCGCGACTCCTCTTTCCGAAAGGTTGGCAGAATCCGAAGGCCTGAAAGGTTCGAACAAGGCGCCGTTTCCGGTTCATTCAATGCGATCAAGTGGGCGATGCTGCTGGCTTGGAGGGGGACCCCGACACGCCACCGCCAGGGGCGGAACTCCCGGGTGCCGCCTCGATGGGCTCCGACGGAAGCCGGCCCTCATTCGCGGCAGCCTCTTCAGCTTTCTTATTGAGCAAGATGATGCTGATGCGGCGGTTGATGGGACTCACGGGGTTGTCGACATCCAACAAGACGGAGTCGGCAAGGCCCACCACCCGGATGACTTTGCCGGGCGTCAGGCCGGATCCCGCCAGCTCGCGTCGGGCGGAGTTGGCCCGCAGGGTCGAGAGCTCCCAATTGCTGAAACTCTTTTGTCCGCCGGCATAGGGCTTGGCATCGGTGTGGCCGGACAGACTGATTCGGTTGGGCATGTCGTTGAGCGGACGCACCAGCTCACGCAGGATGTCGAGCACATAGGGCTGCAGTTCCGCACTGGCAAGGCCAAACATCGGGCGAGACTGCTCATCGACAATCTGAACCCGAAGCCCCTCGGTGGTGAGATCGATGAGAAGCTGGTTCTTGAACTTGCTCAGGGTCGGGTTGGCGGCAATGAGGCGCTCGAGTTCTTCCTTGACGGCCTTCATTTTTCGGCGCTCTTCTGCCTCCGCAGCCCGCTCCTCGAGAATCTTCTTGACGAGTCCATCCTCGGCTGTGAGGTCCTGACCGCCGCCCTTCAGAATGATCGGGCTCTCGCCGATGCTGCTTCCGCCGGCCAATGAGGTTTTCAACGGACTCTTGAAATACTCCGAGATTCCTTTGAGCTTGCCGCCATCGACCGATCCGAGAAGCCACATCAGCAAGAAGAAGGCCATCATGGCCGTCACGAAATCGGCATACGCGATCTTCCAGGCCCCACCGTGGTGTCCGTGGTGGCCCTTCTTGACCTTCTTGATGATGATGGGACGTGGATCTGCCGCAGCCATCAGCTTTTGCTCTTTGCGGCGCGAATGGCCTCGTCCAGTTCACCAAAGCTGGGACGCTCGGTGGAATACAAAACCTTGCGCCCAAACTCCACCGCAATGGTGGGCGGATAGCCATTCATGCTGGCAATCAGCGTGGCCTTGACGCATTCGAAGGTCTTGGACGATTCCTGAAACTTTTGTTCGAGGATTCCTGCCATGGGAGCCACCAGGCCATAGGCCAACAGAATCCCGAGGAATGTGCCCACCAGTGCCTTGGCAATCAGGATGCCCAGCTCCGACGGGGGAAGTCCCACCGATTCCATGGTGTGCACCACACCCATTACAGCGGCGACGATGCCGAATGCGGGCAGGCCATCGGCCAGCTTGGCAATCACGCCTGCTGGAATCGCACCCTCGGTGTGGTGCGTCTCCAGCTCGTTGTCCATCAGGTTCTCAACCTGAATGGGGTCCATGTTTCCAGAGACCATGAGCCGCAGGTAGTCGGTGATGAATTCGACCAGATGGTGGTCGGCCAGCACCAGGGGGTACTTTTTGAAGAGCTCGCTTTCATCGGGCTTCTCGACATCGCCCTCAATGGCCATCAGGCCATCGGTGCGAATCTTCTGCAGCACGGTGTAGAGCAGCAGCATGAGTTCCACATAGAGCGCCTGCGAGTACTTCGATCCCTTAAAGATCGATGGCAGTGCCTTCATGGTGGCCTTGATGTGTTTGCCACTGTTGCCGATGATGAATGCGCCCAAAGCACCACCACCGATCATGAGGACCTCGATGGGCTGCCAAAGCACGGCAACGTGGCCACCAGCCAGGACGAAGCCACCAAAGATGCAAAAGCAGATCACCACCAATCCGATGGCAAAGTTCATGGCTGAGACTCCCTGAGTTCTTGACTCGAAGAATTGGACTCGCAGAGCCGTCGCGGCTGCGCCAACGGAACCAGCTCTCGCCCAAGCATTTGCCAGGCATAGACACCGGCATCGTTTCCGTCATCCCGAGTTCTGATGGCCAACGCGCGAACTCCGGCGGGCAGAAACTCATTGCTCACCAGGAGCGCGCCCTCCTTGAGCTCACGGCGGGCACGCTCAAAGACCGGGACCATGGCGGTGGTCGACAGGTATGCATAGACCATGTCCGCAGACCTCCACGACTGTGCCTCGTAGCGTCCGAGGCGGGCGCCGTAAGCCTTGCCTCGGATGGCATAGCGCAGCCAGCCGATGGTCCAAGGAATCAATGCCTGCTCACAGCCGTGGACACGCCATTGGTCGGAGTGCTGCGTGAATCGGAGCATGGCGCCGGCCGTGCCACTGCCGATGTCCATGATTTCGCAGGGCCGATCTCGGGGCAGCAGAGAGGCGGCAAGGTCTACGGCCCTGGCCGACGACGGGTAGAGTGGCACCCGGCTCAAAAAGTGCAGGCCAAATACGGCCAGCAGGACACCCAGAATCCCGAGGTAGACCTCCGGTGCAGCCTGCAGGGATTCAACAGCCCATCGAGCTCCGGGCGCCACGACGATCAGCGCTAGCCACCAGCCCGGCACACGCAGCCAGGCTGCGAACAGCGCCAGAGCAGGGCCAACCCAGAGACCGAGGGGTGCAGCCAACACCGCGACGCAGAACAAGGCCACCCCGCTGCCCGCCCCGCGCAGTGGACGCCGCCGAGGTGTGCGTGGGCTAGCCACGGATGGCGCAAGAGACCCAGGAATCGCGATCACTGCCAGCCCCTCAGACCACTGGCCTTGGCATCTCCGTGGCTGCCGCTGCCGCACGCGATTCGCTCATCGCGCGGCGCGTCTTCCCGGCCCTGGACGGCGGCTTGCAGAGCCCGCAGACATACCGGCTTCGGACCAAGGGCGAGGCGACAAACTCGCCACTGCAGCTGGTGCAGCGCGCGGTTTTCAGCAGGCCGCCATTGAAGAATCGAATGAGGGTCCAGGCCCTGGTCACGGACAGCACCGGCTCTTCTCCCTCGTGGGGTGGAATCTGCTCCAGGTAGAGCTGATATGCCCGCAGAATCACCTCCACCTCGGAGAGTTCGGACTGCTGCCGAATCAGGCGAAAGTGCGCCATGAAGAGCGAGGCGTGGATGTTGGGCTGCCAGGTCAGAAAATAGTCGGTGGAAAACGGCAGCATTCCCTTCGGGGGCGAGACCCCCTGAATCTCTTTGTAGAGCTTGATCAGCCGATCCCGCGAGAGGGAGGTCTCGGCCTCGAGCAGCTGCAGACGGGCGCCGAGTCGGATGAGGTCGCTGGCGAGTTGGATTTCCTGGGAATCCGCCAGGACGGATTTCAGGCGTGCCATCAGTGGATCTCCGCAACCGGCTGGGATGCCATCAGGATGGCGGTGTGCACACGGCCCAGACGGCTCGTCTGCTCCTGGGCCAGGATCCCCAGAACATCAGCGTCCTCAAAGCGAAAGCGCGTCAACATCGAGGGCGAAGAGGCCAGAGAGATCAGCTGGGCAGTGCTCAGGTCGCGCAGCATCGAGGCCACCGACTCGCAGAGTCCGAGTCGCCCCACCGCGGTGGGCAGATCCTCGCGAATCATCTGCTGGGCAAAGACGAGGTAGTTCAGGTTGAGATCGCGGATCTCGTCGACATAGCTGCGCGTGCTGGACATGCTGTTTTCCTTTCCCTTGGCTCTTTGATCCGAGTTTTTTTTACACCCGGCTTGAGGCGAACTATCGCGAAGCCCAGAAAGGAAAAAAATGGGCAAGCATCCCCTCCCGATCCGTAAATTTTCCTAACACTCTCCAGATAAAGTCCTACATGAAATCCCGAGTCGATTTCTCTATAGAATCCAAGATAAACCTCAAAAAATCCATAAATTATTGATTTATTGATTTTTCTGTAGACCCAGGCCCAGAGGCCCCGATCGAGTGAGGTCCATCTCCAAAGCCCCAAGACATGTAAAAAATTTACAAAAAAATCCGGAGAATTGGCCCAAGAGATTGTTGCTGCAAGGGCCTCAGTCCACCTTTTGCACCGCCAAGTGGCTGAAAAATCCCGCGAATTCTCCTGCAATGTAAATTTTTTCTAATGCTTTCCGGGGTGATCTCGTTAAAGGCCCATCGGCAGGGCAATGGGCAGTCCGCCCGCCGACAAGCCCTCAACCGATGTCATCCACAAGCCAGGAGAACGACCATGCCTTCCTTCATCAACACCAACGTCTCTTCGATCAACACCCAGCGCAACCTCAACGCCTCGCAGGCCGACCTTGCCACCTCGATCCAGCGCTTGTCGTCGGGTCTGCGCGTCAACAGCGCCAAAGACGATGCCGCCGGCTTTGCCATCTCCTCGCGGATGGAGAGCACGATTCGTGGCCAGAACGTCGCCATGCGCAATGCCAACGACGCCATCTCTTACAGCCAGACTGCCGAAGGCGCCCTGGGCAACATCGCCGACAACCTGCAGCGCATGCGTGAGCTGGCAGTCCAAGCCGCCAACGGCACCAACGGTGTCGAAGACGCTGGATACCTCCAAGAAGAGTTCCTGCAGCTGCAGTCGGAGATCACCCGAATCGTCGATGCCACCAAGTTCAATGGCGTCTCGGTGATGGATGGCGCTGCCGTGACCTTCCAGGTCGGCGCTGGCACCTCGGATGACAACAAGATCACGGTGGACGGTCTGACCGATCTGACCGATGCCGCTGCCAAGACCCAGGTGGCCGTGGCCGACACGGTCTTGATCGACGGTGCCGATGCTGCCGAGATCCAGACCAACGCCGCTGCTGCACTGACCGCGATCGACGAAGCCCTGGTCGAGGTCAACTCGGAGTCGGTCAAGCACGGTGCCATCCAGAACCGCTTCAACGCCGTGATTGCCAACCTGGAAGTCTCGGTGGAGAACCAGACCACCGCCCGCAGCCGGATCATGGATACGGACTACGCGGCCGAGACCGCCGAACTGGCCCGCACCCAGATCCTCCAGCAGGCTGGAATGGCGATGCTCGCCCAGGCCAACCAGCTCTCCAACGGTGTGATGGCTCTGCTTCGCTAAGCCAGTGCCTGGGGGACGCCTCGGCGTCCCCCAGCATGATTTCCCCAAAGGAGCAGCCAGATGAACATATCGAGCTCAACGGGAACCCCACCGCCCCTTGGCGGTGTTGGCGCTTCGACACCCCGCGTGGGGTCCGGCGAGCGACCCGCCGCACCCGTCCCCAGCGCGGCCGGCGGGGGCGCTCCGCAACTCGAGCGGGCAGCACCCGATGCGGGCTCCCCACCCGAGGAGCCCCTGGCCGCCGTCAAGATGGCAATTGAGGTCCTTAATCGAACGATTGCCGCCAGCCGCTCGTCCGTAGAGTTTCAACTGGACGAAATCAGTGGCAGATCGGTGGTGCGGGTGGTCGACACCCAGACCAGCGAGCTGATCCGGCAGTACCCCACCGAGGAATTTATGGAAATCAGTCGCACGGTCAGCGTTCTGGCTGAGGGACTGCTTCTCCGAACAGAGGCTTAACCATGGCAGGCGTTGGATCCATCTCAGGCAGCCAAATCGATGTGCAGGGAATGGTCAGCCAATTGATGGCGGTCGAGCGCCGCCCCATCGAGGCCCTTCAGGGCGACAGCCGCCGGCTCGAGTCCAAAATCAGCGCACTCGGATCCATCAAGTCCAAGGTCGCCGCAGTGCAGTCTGCCGCCGAGAACCTCTCCAAGCTCGAGGCCATCGATGCCTGGAAGGCAGAGATCGATGCCACGGCGGGGCTTCGCGCAACCGCCGGCACTGGCGCATCGGCCGGCACTTATCAAGTGCAGGTGATGCAGCTGGCCCAGGCCCAGACGCTGGTCACCAGCGGCCTGTCCAGCCCGCGCTCCAGCATTGGCAGTGGCACCATCCAACTCACGGTGGGCTCCGGTTCAACGGCCAAGGTGACCACCATCGAGATCGGCTCCGCCAACAATTCGCTCTACGGCATTCGCGACGCCATCAATGCAGCCGCCGCGGGGGTCCGGGCCACCGTGGTGCAGGATGGATCGGAAGCCCCCCACCGACTTGTGCTCACCACCAGTGCCACGGGTGCCAGCGAGCAGATGGACATCGCCGTCTCCGGGGACAACGCTCTTCAGCAGCTGCTGGAGCACCACCCCGACATCGCCGGGGCACGTCGCCTCCAACAGACGCTGGCCCCCCAGGATGCCCTGCTGCTCATGGATGGCATTGAGCTGCGCAGCCCAACCAACACCTTCCGACAGGCCATTGAGGGACTGACGCTCAATGCCAGCAAAATCGATGCGGCGCCCACCACCCTTCGCGTCGAACGCGATCGCGCCAGCCTCGAAGAGAAGCTCAACAACCTCGTCAGCAGCTACAACGAGCTGAGCAAAAGCATTCGATCATCGACCGCCTACGACATCAATCGCCGAAGCGGTGCGGTCCTCTACGGCGAGAGCGGGCTGCGTGGCCTGCTCAATCAGACCCGCAATCTGATCGCCTCGCCGATCGCGACCGACGGCGCATTCAACCGCCTTAGTCAGATCGGCGTGGAATTCCAGAAGGATGGCTCCCTGTCCATCAATGCGTCGCGGCTGTCATCGGTCTTGGACACCAACCCCGACGATGTCCAGCGACTGCTGGCCGCACGTGGCGTCAGCAATGACTCAGGCATTGAACTCTCGCGATTCAGTGCCAATGCCAAGCCAGGATCCTATTCGGTCCAAGTCGACCAACTGCCCGCCTCACCATCGGTGAGTGGAACCCCCCTCGCCTTCCCCCTCGCGCTGGTGGCGGGTGTGAACGATGGCCTCACCCTGCGGGTGGGCGGTGCAGAACTGTCTTTGTCTCTGGGAGACCTCTCCGTGGAAAGTACCGATGCGCTGGTTGCCAGCCTGCAATCCCGCATCCGATCGGCATCGGCTGGAGCCGATGCCGCAACCCGAGCCATGTTCGATGGACTGCGGGTCCAGAGCCGTACCGATGGGTCCTTGGAGTTCACCCACGAGGGTGTGGGGTCCTCAGTCAACATTCGTGCCTTCGGCGCCGCCACAGCATTGTTGCTGGGACTCAGTCCCACCGTGACCGATGGCGTGGATGTGGCGGGAATGATCGCCGGTGTGGTGGCGGCTGGGGTGGGACGAACCCTCACCGCCGCCCAAGGCAGTGCAGCCGATGGCGTCTCGGTGAGGGTGCTTGGCGGTGGGGTTGGCTCCCGCGGCTCGGTTGCCCTATACCGAGGGCTGGGCGACCAGTTGCAGCGACTGCTCGATGGCTATCTCGCCGACACCGGACCGATTCAGGGTCGAACCGAGGGGCTGCGCGCCAGCATTTCCCGCATCGACGATCGGATTGAACGTCTGGAAGACCGGATGACCCGACTCCAGAAGCAATACACCCAACAGTTCACGGCACTGGACGTCACCCTGGCCACACTGACCACGACCTCCAATGCCCTTGGACAGCAGCTCACCGCGCTCTCGGCATCTCAGCGCAGCGAATAACACAAGGAGCACACCATGTTTGGATCTCTCGGGCGCAGCGCCCATGCATACCGGCAGGTTGGCCTGGAAACCAGCGTTCACTCGGCCAACCCACATCGACTGATCTCCATGCTGTTCGATGGCGCCATGATCTCCGTGACCAAAGCCCGACAGGCACTTCTGGACGGCAATGTTGCCTCCAAAGGCACAGCCATTGGCAAGGCGGTCTCGATCATCGACAGTGGCCTGCGCGGGGGGCTCAACCTGCAGGAGGGGGGCGAGCTCGCAGCCAATCTGCGCGATCTCTACAGCTACCTGATTCAAAAGCTCACCGAGGCCAATCTGCGCAATGACGTGGGGGCCCTGGACGAGGTCTATCGTCTTCTCTCGGATCTGAAGAGCGCCTGGGATGCCATCAACCCGGCTGCGGCCGAGGCGGCATCATCGGCCCCCAGCATGGCGATCCAGCCATGACCCACACCCATCGTCCGTTCGGTCTCGATGCCACCGGACCAACCCCCACCTCAGGGCGGATGGCCGACGAGCATGTGATCGCCGTCTACCAGCGCCTGGCACGACTGCACCACGCCATGCTGGCGGCAGCCCGCGCCCGCAATTGGGAGGAGTTTGAGGCCCTGGGCCAGACCTGTGCGCTGGAGATCGACCGGGTTCGGGATCTGGGGGCGATGCCCGTCCAGAACCCGCAAGGACGACAAATCAAGATCGACCTGCTGGAGCGCATCCTCGAGGACGACCGCCGCATCCGAGAGATCGTGCTTCCATGGATGGGCGAGTTGGAGCGGCTGATCCGTCCGCAGCGCGCTGCAGTTCAGGCCTACACCCGACATCAGCAGGCCTCCGACCCCAGCCTGGGATGAGCACTGGCGCTGCCTCCGCAACGCTGCCTGTTGCTGGGGTTGGCCCTTCAGCACCCACGGCTCCCGTGGGACCCGTGGCGCCGGTCGCGCGTGTGTCGCCGGTGGTCGCAAGGGGCGACGATGTCCACGCCGCCACAACCGCTCTGCCCAGCCGCTCAGTGCAGACCGATCTCTCTGCCGAAGCCCTCCGCTTCTCGGAAATTCTTGCCAAAATTCCGGCGGCCACCACCACCCTCGTCCGCGGGCTGGGCATCGCGCCCACACTCACCATGCCCGGCTATCTGGTGCCCGCCAGCCGCACCCCACTGGTGCTGCCCAACACCGCAGTCGATGTCGATGGGATTGAGACAACGCTCCGGCAGCGACTCTCGCAGAGCGGGCTCTTCTATGAATCGCACCTGCGCAGTGCCGAATCCAGCCAGACGCCCTGGGAGAGCCTCGCTGCAGAGCCGCAGAATCGCCAGCCCTCGGAGGCCACCCTGCATCGCCTGGTCGCCCAGCAACTGGACCTTCAGCTTCTGGGCCGGCTCTCGGTCACCACGGAGGCCTGGCCTGGGGTCCCAGTGCAGTGGGTGATGGAGGAGGATGCCCGCCATGGAGATCACACCGAGGCCTCAGCCAACACCCAGGACGAGGGTGCCCCCCGGTGGCGAAGTCTGCTGCGGATACTTCTGCCCCATCTGGGCGAGATTCAGGCAGAGATCATCGCCGACCATGGTCGACTGACCCTGCAGCTCCAGACCATGGATGCGGGGAGCGCGGAGGTGCTGCGCAATGCCCTGCCCGTCTTTCGTGGGAATCTGGATGCTGCGGGCCTTCTCACCGATCGAGTCGACGTCGCCAACAACCTGGAGAGCCCCGATGACCCCGCGCCGTGAGGCTGTGGCCTTGGCTTATGCTGCAGGCGACAGCGCTCCCCGAGTGGTGGCCTCTGGCCAAGGCGAGATCGCAGAGCGCATCATCGCCGCCGCCAAGGAGCATGGGGTCTATGTGCACGAATCGCGCGAGCTCGTTGGTCTCTTGATGAACGTGGATTTGGATCAGCGCATTCCACCCGAGCTCTATCGGGCCGTGGCGGAGTTGCTGGCCTGGCTCTATCGACTCGAGGCGGCCGTGCCGCCCACCGAAAAACCCAGGATTGCTTCCAGCGTCAAACCGGCATGCTCATGATTTCTTGGTAGGCCGCGACCAGGCGATTGCGCACCTGGACCGTGGTCTGAAACGCCAGACTGGATTTTCGCCCCGCGATCATGACATCGGACAAGGCCACGGAATCGTCGCCCATGACAAACCGCTGTCCAAGGTCCCGCGCCTCCGACTGGGCAGCATTGACCGAGTCAAGGTGGGAACGAAGAACGCCGCCGAAATCCTGGGCCGGCGACGCCTGTTCGGGCTGGGCCAGGGTCTCGAGCAGCGAGGCCGGTTTGGCCTGCATGCGCTGAAGACTGCCCTCCATCTGGGCGAGCATGGAGGAGATGCGGCTGCTGTCGATGGCAATCATGAGGGTCTCCCGAATCGGTGGGTGGGATCGATCGATCACCACAGAGATGAGTGAAATCTACTGGTCTTTTCGGTGCATCAGGGCCTAAAGAAGCCGCGAAATTGGCCGTTATTCGACGACTTGCAGTGTTTTGCTGGGCGTGACAATGGGCGCCATATTCTTCGCAAGCCCAAGGCCCCCAGACCATGTCAGACACGCGCGCCTCTGGCGTTTCAGCAGGACCCCTCGGACTGATTGGGACCCTCACCCAAAGCGAATTGGGGCGACAGTTCGCCCTGGGCGCCGGCCTTGCCATCGGCCTGGCCCTGCTCGCAGCCCTCTGGATGAGCCAGCAGAAACCCGAACAGCGCGTGCTGTTCTCTGGGATCTCCGACCGAGACAGCGGCGCCATCATTGCAGCGCTGGAGCAACTCAATGTCCCTTTCACCTTCGCCGACGGCGGCAAGGCGATCCTGGTCGATGCGAACCGAGTGCACGACACCCGGGCGCGCCTCGCCTCTCAGGGCCTGCCCAAGGGCGGGGCGGTTGGCTTTGAGCTGATGGAAAAGCAAAAGCTGGGGGTCTCGCAATTTCACGAGCAGATTAATTACCAGCGGGCTCTGGAGGGCGAGCTCTCTCAGTCCGTCGCAGCACTCGACACCGTGGAGGCCGCCCGGGTGCATCTGGCCATCCCCAAGCCCAGCGTCTTTTTGCGCGATGAGCAAAAGCCCAGCGCATCGGTGGTCATTCACGCCGCGGCCGGTCGCACCCTCAGCCCCAAACAGGTGCAGGCCATCGTTCACCTCGTCTCCAGCAGCGTTGCCCAGCTCAGTCCCGAGCGGGTGTCGGTCATTGATCAGGATGGACGTCTGCTCTCCAACGCCGACGCAGCCAACGACGCCACGCCCGACCCGGCGCAGCTGCGCTATGTCGACGAACTCCAGGGCCTGATCCGTCGGCAGATCGAGAGCATCCTCATCCCTGTCGAGGGGCAGGACAATGTCCGAGCTGCGGTGCGGGCCGAGGTCGATTTTTCTCGGGTCGAGCAGGCCGCCGAGATTTACAAGCCCAACTCGGGCAACGAAGCCAGCACCATCCTGAATCAGCACGTCCGCGAGAGCTCCGGCAGCGAGGCCTCGGCGGGCGGAGTCGCCGGGGCCGCGGCCAATCAGCCCGCAGGGCCAGCAGCCACCGGGGGCGGCAGCGCCAACAGCGCGAAGGAAACCCGCACCAACTACCTCGTCGATAAGACGATCCGGATCACCCAGCAGCCGGTGGGTGCCATTCGACGACTGTCGGTCGCGGTGGTGCTCAACCACCGGGCTGCCGCCGGACCCGACGGGGCCGTCGCCAAGCGCGCCCACACGGCCGACGAACTGGCACAACTGGAAAAACTGGTGAAAGAGGCGGTGGGCTTCGACACCAACCGGGGAGACACCATCAGCATCACCAGCAGCAGCTTTGCCGACACCACGCCGCCGCCGGTCGAGCCACCCGCCTTCTATGCCCCCTACCTGAACATCGAGACGGGGATTGCCGCGGCCAAGAATCTTGGGGCACTGCTGCTGGGCTTCTTTGTGTACCTCAAGATCATCAAGCCGCTGCTGCGGCGCATCGGATCGACCGCCCGACGGCCCGCTGCCGGGGGCGGTGCGGAAACCTCCGGGGGAGATGGCCCCGACCTCTCGGAGCTGCGCCGGCTTGAGGAGCTTGCTGCGCCTGCAGGCGCTGGCGGCAACAACCCCAACGGCAGTGCAGGAAGCACCACTGCCGCGCGGCTGCCCAATGACACGGCAACGACGGGCAGCGCCGACTCTGGCAGAGCGCAGGCCACCGACAACAAACTTCAGGCCGCCAAGATGCTTGCCACCGAGCAGCCCCGGGTGGTCGCCAACATCATTCGACAGTGGGTGGGAGACGCATGAGTTCCGGAGTGGAAAACGCGGCAATCCTGATGCTGGCCCTCGGCCAGGACGAGGCCGCCGAAGTCATGAAGTTTCTCGAACCCAGAGAGGTTCAGAAACTCGGCGCAGCGATGGCCACGATGAAGCCCGTGACCGAGGAATCGCTCTCGGAGGTTCTCGACAAGTTCGTCGGTGCCACCACCAACCAGACCACGATCGGCCTCGACTCGGACGACTACATCCGATCTGTTCTGACCAAGGCCTTGGGCGATGACAAGGCCTCGTCTCTGATCAATCGAATTCTTGTGACTCGAGACAACACGGGCATTGAGTCGCTCAAGTGGATGGACGCCAAGGCTGTGGCCGATCTCATTCGCAATGAGCACCCACAGATTGTGGCCACAATCCTGGTGCATCTCGAGGCATATCAGGCCAGCGAGATCCTCAGCCACCTGAGCGCGCGCCTGCGCAACGACGTCATGCTTCGGATCACGACGCTCGAGGGCGTGCAGCCGGCGGCCCTTTCGGAACTCAACGATGTTCTGACGCGCCTTCTGACCGGGAACGACAATCTGCGCAAGCGGGCCATGGGCGGCGTGAGAACCACCGCCGAGATCATGAACTTCCTCGGCGGCGAGCTCGAGGGGTCGGTGATGGAGGGACTCAAGGCCTACGATCCCGAGCTGGCGCAGAAGGTGCTCGACCAGATGTTTGTCTTTGACAACATCATGGACATCGCCGACCGGGACATTCAGGCCATCCTCAAAGAGGTGCAGTCCGACGCCCTGATTCTGGCGCTCAAAGGTGCCAAGGAAGAGCTGCGCGAGAAGTTCTTCAAGAACATGTCTTCGCGCGCGGCAGAGACGATGCGCGAGGACCTGGAGACCAAAGGCCCCGTCAAACTCTCGGAGGTCGAGAAGGCCCAGCGCGAGGTGCTCGTCACCATCCGCAAGCTGGCCGACGAGGGCACCATCAGCATCGGTGGCGGCGGTGCCGAGGACGCCTATGTCTAAGTCCAGCGCATCCCCAGGCGGACAAACGGCCTATCAGCGTTGGGAACTCTCGAGCCTGGGCGATGCGGGCAGACCGGGCCAGGGACCCGAGGGCTCGGCCGCCGGCCTCGAGGCGCTGAGGCGCAAGGCCCGCGATGAGGGCTATGCCGAGGGCATGGCCTTGGCCAAGGCCGAGGCGGAACGAAAGGAAGCCGAGCGCGCTCAGCAGATGCAGCAGTGGGAGCTTCGGCTGTCCATGGTTCTGGAGTCCTGTGTGGTGGGGATGGATCGACTTCGCGAGCGCCTATCGCAGGACCTGTCGATGCTGGCGATCGACTGGGCCGAGGCCATCGCCATGGCCGAAGTGACAAACAATCGAGAGCTTTTGCTGCGGCTGATCGGCGAGACCATCGAGCACTACCCCGGCCTACACGGGCCGCGAACCCTGACCCTGCACCCCCAGGTGCTGCACGCCCTGAGTCCGCAGACCCGTTCCTCCCTCACGGGCCAGGGATGGCGTCTGGCCTCCGATGCCGCGCTGAACGAGTTTGCATGCCACCTCAGCACCGGCGATCTCTTGGCCACCGGCGGCATCCCCGAACGTGCTGCGCTGCTGCGCGATCGAATCCTGGCAGCGCATGCTGGAAACTGAATTTCTCCCCGCCGACGCCCTCGACCCCGTGGTGGGGCCGTGGCTTGATCGACTGGCGCTGCTGCAGCGGTGCTCGCAGGGTCTACCTCTGGCACGAACGGCCGGACGCATCAGCCGACTGGCAGGCCTGGTGATGGAAGCGCGCGGCATTGCCCTGCCGGTGGGTGCAGCCTGCCAGGTTCAGGGCAGCGATGGGCGGCAGGTCGACGCCGAGGTCGTGGGATTCGAGGGCGATCGCATGTTCCTGATGCCCCTCGGGAGCATCGACGGCATCGAGCCCGGCGCAGCCGTCACCGGCGCCCACGACTCATCGGCCCGCGGAAGCCGACGCCTGCCCATTGGCAGAGGGCTTCTGGGGCGTGTCGTGGATGCCAACGGACGCCCACTGGACGGGCTTGGCCCGCTATCCGAGACATCGGTCGGCGGGCTGGAGACCGGCAGCATCAATCCGCTCGAACGACCGCCCATTCGACAGCGGCTCGATGTCGGCGTGCGCGCCATCAATGCCCTGCTCACGGTGGGTCGCGGCCAGCGGCTGGGGCTTTTTGCGGGATCGGGGGTGGGCAAGAGTGTCTTGCTGGGAATGATGGCCCGCTACACCGATGCGGATGTGATTGTGGTGGGACTCATCGGCGAGCGTGGCCGGGAGGTCAAGGAATTCATTGAAGAGATCCTGGGCGACGATGGCCTCGCCCGATCGGTCGTGGTCGCCGCACCGGCCGATGTTTCACCACTGCTGAGAATCCAAGGCGCGGCCTATGCCACGCGCATCGCTGAGCACTTTCGGAATGAAGGCCAGCAGGTCCTGCTCATCATGGACTCGCTCACCCGCACGGCGATGGCGCAGCGCGAAATTGCCCTGTCGATCGGTGAGCCTCCGGCCACCAAGGGCTACCCCCCCTCGGTGTTTGCCAAGCTGCCAGCGCTTGTTGAGCGTGCTGGGACCCACCCCTCGGGAGGCTCCATCACGGCCTTCTACACCGTGCTGACCGAGGGCGATGATCAGCAGGATCCCATCGCCGACGCCGCGCGCGCCATTCTGGACGGCCACATCGTGTTGAGCCGAAGCCTCGCCGAATCGGGCCACTATCCCGCCATCGACATCGAGCAGTCGATCAGTCGCGTCATGGCCTCCTTGGTGGACCCCGAACAGCTGTCCATGTCTCAGAAGCTCAAGTCGATGGTGTCTCGATACCAGCGCAGCCGAGACCTGATTGCCGTGGGCGCCTACAGCCCAGGGGCAGACCCCGAACTCGATGCGGCCATCCAGGCCAAGGACTCCATCGTGGACTTTCTCACCCAAGGCATGCAAGAGCGCTCTGGCATGGAGGCGAGTTGTGGCCATCTTCGGTCTCTTTTCAGGACTTCGACGCCCTAAAGTCGGCCGAATAATGGTCGTATGGACATGCGACATCAGATACAGAGCCTGCAGACCCTGGTGGATTGGGCCAAGGCCGAGCAAGACGAAGCAGCCCGGGCCCTGGCCCAGATCTCCCGCCAGCGCGAGGAGGCCCAAGAGCGGCTGTCCATGCTCGTGCGCTACCACGAGGAGTACCTCGATCAGCGCAACATTCTGGTGCAGCGCGAGGCATGGCGTCCTGCAGACCAGCTCAATATGCACCGATTCCTTGGGGAGCTCGAGTCGGCCATTGCCCAGCAGAGGTCGCTGGTCACCGAATTGCATCGCAGCTTCCACGAGCGCCATGGCCTGTGGGCAGCGGCGGTGCAGAAGTCCTCACGCTTTGACATCTTGATGGGTCGGGCCCTCGCTGGCCAGCGCATCTTCGCCGACCGGCTGGAGCAGAAGCAGGCCGACGAGTGGGCCTCGCGCAAGGCGCAAGAGGCCATGACTCGAGGAGGGCGGGCATGATCCCCAGCCCAGTCAGCTCTGGCCTCCCAGCATCGAGCCCGGCGCACACCAGCGCGTCGACGCCCAAAGACGGCCCTCGATTCGGGGATCAGCTCGAGGCATCGATGGCGCAGGCCGATGAGTCGCTGGATGCTGCACAGCCCACACCACCAGCTGCAACAGACTCGTCGCCACTCCTGGCTGGCGACACGGGCGCCGAGCCTACGGCGACCGACTCAGAGCGGGGCATCGACATGCCCACCGACACCGCAGCCAACACCAATGCTGCGCCCATTCCAGGGGCTGTTGCCTGGACCCTGGGGCTGACCTTGCCCATGCCGCTCCATCCGTCCATGGACGCCGCCTCGACGGTCGCACTCCCCGAGGCTGTTGTATTGTCCGACGCTGCTGCTGCCCCTGCCTCCATCAATGCCGCAGGCACTGCATCAGGCGCTGCATCAGGCACCGCATCAGGCACCGCATCAAGCACTGCATCGAGCACTGCATCAAGCACCTTCGCCAACGCGGCGGCCGACATGGGCGAACGCTTCGCCCAATCGGCCATGCCCGAATCCGCCCCCGACCTTCCGCCTGGCGGATGGACGGGCACGACGAGTCCAGCCCAGACCTCGGTGGGTGGTGCCGATCTGCCCAGCCCAGCCCTGAACACCGCGCAGCCGAAGCAGCTCCGCGAGGGCCTGCAGCAGCAACTCCAATGGATGCTGGGGCCTGGAAACACTCCCTCGGCCAAGCTGGTCCTGCAGCCCGAGGCACTCGGGACCCTGCGCATTGAAATCATCGCCCACGCCGCCGGGACCCGGGTGTCCTTTCTGACCGACTCCGTCGAGGCACAGCGCCTGATTGCCGATGCCCTACCCGAACTGCGGCAGATGCTGGACCCCCAAGGGACACGGCCCGTTCAGGCCACGGTCTCCAGCGCCACGACGGAGTTCCCGGCCAGCACGGGGGGCGGCGATGCATTCCAGAAGTCGTCCCACGACCGTCGTCCCTCCGAAGCCAGGGATGGGTCTGAAACCTCGACCCACAGCGGCCACGCAGGGCTCGCTGCCCTCGCATCCGACGATGACGCCAACGGACTGGCCGCCACGCGCCGAGGCACCGGCCTGATCAATACCTACGCCTAACCCCCACGGAACGCCCATGTCGAAAGCCCCCGCCAAGCCCGCCGATGCCAACGCCGAAACGCCCAAAAAGGGCAAGGGAAAACTGATTGCGATCGCCATCGTTGCTGTGCTGCTGCTGGGCGGCGGAGGTGGCGCCGCCTGGTTCTTCCTGCTCAAGCCGCCGCCCGAGGCAGCCGATGGCGAGGCAGCGCCCGCCGAGAAATCCAAGAAAGACAAGAAGGCCGAGGGCCCGCCGGTCTACGTCCCCTTCGACCCATTCACCGTCAATCTGCAGCCCGATGGCCGCTTCCTTCAGACAACCTTCACCGTGCAGGTGGGAACACAGGAAGACGCCACCAAGATGAAGGAGGTTCTGCCCGCCATCCGGGGACAGGTCCTGCTTCTGCTCTCGGCCAAGACCGATGCCGAGATGCTGACCCTCGAGGGTAAGAATCAACTCGCAGAAGAGATCAAAACCATCGCCGAAATGCGCCACGGCGAGAAGACCACCTTCGAGATCCTCGGCGTCCACTTCAACAGCTTCATCCTGCAGTAGGGCAGGAGGCGCGGCGTGACGGTCACCGAAAAATTTCTCTCTCAGGACGAGGTCGATGCCCTACTCAAGGGCGTCACCGGCGAGACCGATGAGGCCAAGGAAGCCATCGATCCGAGCATCGCTCGGAGCTACGATCTGGCGACGCAGGAGCGCATCGTTCGCGGACGCATGCCCACGCTGGAGCTCATCCACGAGCGATTCGCGCGACTCTTTCGGGTGGGCCTATACAACCTTCTGCGCCGCACGGCCGAGGTGGTGGCGGGCCCCGTTCGGGTCAGCAAGTACAGCGAGTTTCTTCGGCACCTGTCGGTGCCCACCAACCTCAATCTGGTTCAGATCCGGCCGTTGCGGGGAACGGGTCTGATCGTGATGGACCCCGAGCTGGTCTATCTCCTGGTGGACAACTTTTTTGGCGGCGATGGCCGTTTCGTCACTCGAATCGAGGGGCGGGACTTCACACCGACCGAGTTGCGCACCATTCGGCGTGTCTTGGGCATTGTCTTCGAGGGACTGGAAAAGTCCTGGGAGTCTGTGCAGCCCGTGCAATACGAGTATGTGCGCTCCGAGATGCACACCCAGTTCGCCAACATCGCTACACCGAATGAAGTGGTCGTCTCAACCTCCTTCAAGGTCGAGATCGGGGATCGGGGAGGAAGCCTTCACCTCTGCGTTCCCTACATCATGATCGAGCCCCTGCGCGATCTGCTCTCCAGTGCGCTCCAGGGCGAGACGATGGTCAAGGACACCCGCTGGGTGGGCCTGATGCGTCAGCAGATTCAGGATGCCGAGGTCGAGGCGCGCGCCAACTTTGCCGTCATCCACACCACCATCGGTGAGCTGATGGACTACCAGGTGGGGGACATCATCCCGATCGTTCCCCCAGACACCGTGACCCTAACGGTCGATGCCATTCCGCTCATGGAATGCCAATACGGCCAGGTCAACGGACAGATTGCCTTGAAGGTCCGTGAATTCATTTCACGCCCCGCCACAGAACCCCCAACCGGAGCTACCCCAGGAGCCACCCCATGAGCGAGACACAGACCAGCACCGAAGAGACGGATTGGGCTGCAGCACTTCAAGAGCAGGCCCAGGCCGATGCCGGCAAGGCCGCAGCGAGTCCCGCCAAGGCGACCTTTCAAGATCTGGACCGAGGGCCTGAGGCCGGTGGCGGTCAAGACATCGACTTCATCATGGACATCCCGGTTCAGCTCACTGTGGAGTTGGGCCGCACCAAGATTCCCATCAAGAATCTGCTGCAACTCGCCCAGGGGTCGGTCATTGAGCTCAATGGGATGGCCGGCGAGCCCATGGATGTGCTGGTCAATGGCTGTCTGATCGCCCAAGGCGAGGTTGTCGTGGTCAACGACAAATTCGGCATTCGACTCACCGACATCACCAGCCCTGCGGAGCGCATTCGCAAGCTCAATCGTTAGCGCCATGGCGAGTTTCTCTTCGTTTGCCTCATTGGCGCTGGTATTGGCCATCCTGGGGAGTGCCCTCTGGTGGCTGCGCCGTCGCGAGCTTGTCTCCAAGTCCCAGGGCACTGCCATCCAGATCGTGGGTGCGGTGGCCGTGGGGCCCCGCGATCGGGTTCTGCTGCTGGAGACCGACGGCCAGCGGGTCTTGGTGGCTGTCGGCGCCCAGGGTCCTGGCTCCATGGTTCTGCTGCCCAGGCCCTCGCCCACCGCAGAGCACCTCGTCCCTCCCACCCCATCGGAACCCAACGCATGAATCGAATCACATCGATGGTGGCGACGATCCTGCGCAAGCACCCAGGGATCTCGGCTCTGGCTCTGCTGCTAATTTCAGGCCTTGGCGTGTCGGCTTCGGCGCAGACCCTGGGCATCCCGGGCATCACCGCCACCCCTGGACCCAACGGCAGCCAGACCTACAGCCTAAACATCCAGCTGCTGCTGTTGCTCACCAGCCTGAGCTTTCTTCCAGCGATGGTGCTGCTCATGAGCAGCTTCACGCGGATCATCATTGTTCTCTCGCTGCTGCGCATGGCGCTCGGCACCCAGTCCACGCCCCCCAATCAGGTGTTGATCGGGCTGGCCCTCTTCCTCAGCTTCTTTGTCATGGGCCCCACCCTCGACCGCGTGGTTCAAGACGCCTACATCCCGTTCAGCGAGGGAAAGCTCGAGGCGCCAGCCGCTCTGGCGGCGGCGGAAAAGCCCATGCGCGAGTTCATGATGGCGCAGACTCGGCAGGCCGATCTGGCGCTCTTCACCCGGCTGTCGGGGATGGAGTCGCCCGAGAGCCCCCAGGCGGTGCCGTTTCGGGTCCTGGTTCCTGCCTTCGTCACCAGTGAGCTCAAGACCGCATTTCAGATTGGCTTTGCGGTGTTCATCCCGTTTCTGGTCATTGACATGGTGGTGGCCTCGGTGCTGATGGCCATGGGGATGATGATGGTCTCCCCGGCCATCGTCGCCCTGCCCTTCAAAATCATGCTGTTTGTGCTGGTCGATGGCTGGCAGTTGCTGGTGGGGGCCTTGGCCCAGAGCTTCAACCCGAGCATGGTGCTGCCATGACGCCCGAGACCGTGATCGGCCTGGGCACCAAGGCCATCGAGGTGCTGATGCTGGTGGCGGCCCCCATGCTGCTGGCCGCCCTCATCATTGGTCTGGTCATCAGCATCTTTCAGGCGGCAACCCAGATCAACGAGGCAACCCTGTCCTTCATTCCCAAGCTGGTGGGGATTCTCCTGGCCATGGCCTTGCTCGGGCCGTGGATGCTCACGGTCTTGATCGAGTACACCGCAAACATCATCGCCTCCATTCCCATGCTGGCCCGTTGAGCCATGGGGGAGATACGCTTCGAGATCCCAGACCTGGTGGCCATGCTGCTGCCCTACCTCTGGGCGGCCACACGAATTCTCGGCATCTTCTCCACCGCGCCCGGATTCTCGAATCGGGCGGTCCCGGGCCGATTTCGGCTGGTCATGGGGCTTGCCATCGCCGCGGGTGTTCTGCCCGCACTGCCGGGCTCAGAAACACTGCCCAGCGATCCCCTGGGTGGACCGGGCCTGATTCTTTTGGCGCAGCAGTTTCTGATTGGGATGGCCATCGGCCTGGTGGTTCGGCTCATCTTCACGGGCATCGAGATGGCGGGCGAGCTCATGGGCATGACGATGGGACTGGGATTTGCAATGTTCTTTGATCCCATGTCTCAGGCGCGCACGGCAGTCATCGGCTCATTTCTCAGCACACTGACCCTACTGCTTTGGTTTGTGAGCGATCTGCATCTGGTGCTCATCGAGGTGCTGATTCAGAGTTTCCAGACCCTGCCGGTTCAGGCGGCAAGCCTCAGCGCCAACTGGGCCCTCGATGTGGCGCGTCTGGGGAGTTATGTGTTCTCGGTGGCACTGCAGGTCTCACTGCCAGTGCTCACCATGCTCTTGATTGCCAACCTCGCCTTTGGTGTGTTGACCCGGGCTGCGCCGCAGCTCAATCTCTTCGGGGTCGGCTTTCCCATCACCCTGACCCTTGGATTCGTGGTGATCGGCATCACACTGCCCCTGTGGATGGCGCCCATCCTTGATGGATTGCGGGTGGGCACCCGCCTTGCCCAGGGGCTATTTATCGCAGGTAATTGAAGAGGCTCAGACTGCTCATGACCTGAAAGGTCTTTTGAGCGGCCTGCAGGGCGAGCTGCTGGCGTGCCAAATCCGACAGCGCCTGGTTGTAGTCAAGATCCTGCAACGAGGCGAGGGACGTGGTGAGCTGAACGCCACGGTCTAGGCCCAAGGAGTCGAGCCGCTCAAGTTCCTGGAGCCGAACGCCCACCGAGGCGGTCTGCTCGGTGACTGCCTGGAGCGTAGTCTCCAGTCCTCGGGCGAGGCGGTCGAGCGATGCCTGGCGCTGCGCGCGTGAGAGTCCGGGGTCGGTCAGCGCAGCCACCGTGCTGTTGAGCTGTTGGAACAGGTTTTGCCCCTCGGTGGCGGGAAAGAGGCGATCACCCACCATGCTGGTCTCGAGAGACCGTGCCTCGTCGACCGCGATGGCAGTCGCCGAGGGCGCGCCCGAATAGGCGTATCCATTGGCGGCCTGGAATGGCGCTTGGTCATCCGCCATGCCAGCGAAGAGCCGATGGCCTGCGCCGTCGGTGGTGTTGGCCAGGCCCAGCGCTTCATCCATCAGTCCTCGCAGGGCATTGGCAGCAATGCCGAGTTGGTCGTCGGAGATCGCGCCACTGCCCGCCCGGATGACTTCCTCTTGCATGCCAATCAGCGACTGGCTGAGCCGAGATAAGGCGCCGTCGGCAATGGCGAGTCGATTGGTGGCGGTGGCTCGATTGACCGCAAACTGCTCATTTCGGCTGCTGGCCTCGCGGTTGGCCAGAATCTGTGAGGCCTTCACCGGATCGTCGGACGGCGACAAGACCGCCTTGCCCGACCCCACCTGCTGCGAGAGCCGGTTGATTTGGGACTGAAGGCTGCTGAGGCGCTCGGCGCTGCCGCCATAAAGCATCTGTGTGGAGACCCGCATCGCTTAGTCCTGTGTCGTGGCGTGGTTCGTGAGGAAGAAGAGCAGAGCTAGGTGCGGCTGAGGCCGAGCAGGGTCTCAAACATCTGCTGGGCGGTTTGCAGAACCTTCCCTGCAGCCTGATAGGCCTGTTGATAGCGGATGAGATCGGCGGCTTCTTCGTCGAGATTCACCCCCGAGGCCTCTTGGACAGCGTTCTGGGCCTGCGTCAAGACCGCAGCATTCGACGCCTCCGAGCGTTGGATCTCTTGGGACCGACTGCCCACATCGCTCACGATGCGCCGATAGGCCTCTTGGAAGCTGGCCGAGCCCCCATCGAGGGACCTCCGCGTCTGAAGCGCAAGGATGTTCAACGCGGTGCGGTTGTCGCCCGCCAGGCCCGCCTGAAGCGCTGTGGCAACCTCGGAGGGACTGCCTAGGTGGAGCGCCATCTGGCTGGCTGCCTGGGCGGTGGGCCGGATAAGGTAGACATCACCATCGGCAATCAGGCTGCCCGACTGGATCTGCACTGAGAATCCCTCCTCAGCGGTGGCGGGCAGGACATCACTCAGCTCTGCTCCGCGCGCAATCACCTTGCCATCGGAGAGTCGGCGCAGCTGAATCTCATCGCCCACCCGCGAGAGCCGATAGTCGGCCCCCAGAAGGCGTTGGGGTGCCGTGATGCTGGCCGACAGCGAGAGGTCGCCCGCATTGTCGGGATGGGCCGACACCCAGGGCGATGATGTGCGGAATATGTCTGTGCCCGAAACACCCGAGGGGGTCATGCCCTGGACATGCTCCGCATTGACCATGCCGGCAAAGGCAGCGGCCAGTCGATCCAAGGCGTTCTCGGCAGGCCGCATCACCTGCTCGCGCAGCAGCACCAGACCTCCGAGCCGTCCACCCTGCAACGCCGTGGAGGTCAGCTCGATGCCGGCGCCCTGGGATGCCTCCGGAGCGGCCGACGAATGCACCACCCACTGGGTCGGATCGAGGGCAGAGGGCTCTGCACTCCACGCATGCACGGTGCTTCCAATGACCAGAGGCTGACCGTTTCCGGCGTAGACATTGAGGCTTCCGGCCTGCTCGGTCACGCTGATGCGAACCTCCCGAGACAGGCGCGTGAGTGCCTGGTCTCGCAGATCGAGCAAATCGTTGGCTGCCATGCCCGAGGAGGTCGCCGCCGACCGGGCGATGGCCTCATTGAGTGCGGCGATGTCGCGCGAGGCCTGATTGACCGCACCGACCCCATCCTGGATGTCGAGATTGATGCCTTGGTTGATCTGTTCCAGGCGGCCTGCCGTCTCTCGAAATCGACCGGCCAAGATGGCGGCCGACGAGAGGAAGGCCTGGCGTGGGGCTGCGTCGGCGGGTGCCGAGGAGAGCGTCTGAAGACTGCCAAAGAAATCCTGCATGGCGGGCGAGAGGCCCGCATCGGGGTCGGCCAGGAGATTGTCGATCTGCGTGACATGCCGGGCCATGCGGGCACTCTCGGCAGCCGACGACTCCGCCGACAGGGTCTGCTGCTGAAGGAACTGATTGACCACCCGCCGAACGTCGCTGATCTCGACCCCATTGCCCAGGTAGCCAAACCCAATGGCCTGCGGCTTGGTTGCCACCGTGACCACCTGCTGGCGGCTGTATCCCTCGGTGTTGACGTTGGCAATGTTCTGCCCTGCCGTGGCCACGCCGGCCTGCGCCGCATTCAGTGCACTGGTGCCGATCTGAAATATTCCGCTCATGGCTTCTTATCGGCAGGATTGGACAAAACCTGAGAACTTTCTGGGTTGCCCCGAGAGAGCTGCCGCACGAGCATATCGGCGAGACCGACACCGCCCGACTGCGCCATGGTCTGCGCCAGTTGCTGGTCAAACAGGCCTTGCACGGTGGACATTTCGCTGCTGGACTCCCCCGTCAGGGACTGCGATGCCTGCCGCATCTGCGACAAGAGCTGGTGGATGAACATCGACTCCAGAGACTCGGCAGCCCGCCGAAGGCCCTGCGGGGTTCCGGCCGAAGGCCCAGCAGACCGCGGGTCCATCGCCAAGACCGGCGCCTGGCCGCGAATCATCAGATGACCTCCAGCTCGGCCCGCAGCGCGCCCGCCGCCTTCATGGCCTGGAGAATCGCCAAGAGATCCTGAGGGGTAGCACCCATGGCGTTGAGTGCCTGCACCACATCGGAGAGCTGAGGCCCCTCGCGCATCAAGACAAGCTGTCCCGGCTGCGACGCAATGGAGATTTCCGCATTTTGAACACCGACCGTGGTTCCCTGGGCGAGCGGGTTGGGCTGGGAAACCGTGTTGGTTGCACGCACCACAATGCTGAGATTGCCATGAGCCACCGCACATGGACCAATCGAAACCGCCTGGTTCATCACGATGGATCCGGTGCGGGCATTGAGGATCACCTTCGCCTGAGACGGTGGACGACTGACCTCCAGCAGCTCGAGCTGCCCCAGGAATCGGATGCGCTCGGTGTCGGAGGCCGGCACCACAACGCGCAGCACCCGGCCGTCGACCGCCGCGGCAGTTCCCTCACCGAAGCTGCGATTGATGGTGTCGACCACCCGAGATGCCGTGGAGAAATCGGCCTCGGAGAGTTCAAGCTGCACGAAGCCCGCCTGGGCGAGCTGTGTGGGCACGGCACGCTCAACGGTGGCGCCGCCCACAATGCGGCCAGCACTCAGGTGATTGACCTGGGCCGAGCTTCCCGCGCCCGAGGCACCCGCACCGCCCACGAGAAGGCTGCCCTGCGACATGGCGTAGACCTCGCCGTCGGCGCCCTTGAGCGGCGTCATCAGCAGCGTGCCCCCGCGCAACGACTTCGCATTGCCCAGGGAGGAGACCGTGACGTCGAGCAGCTGGCCGGGCTGAGCGAAGGCCGGAAGGTTGGCGGTGACGACCACGCCTGCTGCGTTCTTGCCTGCCAGATTCACTCCCGGAGGCAGGGTGACCCCCAGGGTGGTGAGCATGCTCAGAATGCTCTGCACCGTGTAGGGCGTCTGATCGCCCGTGCCATCGAGTCCCACAACAAGGCCATAGCCAATCAGCTGGTTGGGACGAACTCCCTGGATGGTGGCCAGGTCTCGAATCCGCGATGCCTCAGCGCTGGGCCATGGGGCCGACATCGCCGTGCAGAGCAGGACCCCAACGAGCGCAATAATCAAATGGTTCCGACGCATCATAGGAGCAGCAGGCTAAAGAAGAATCGATTGAGGAAGTTGGTCAGCACGGCCCGATCGATCTGGGTGTTGGTCCGGTATTCAATGCGTGCATCGGCCACCGACGAGGACAGAATCACATTCCCTGGGCCGATGGCCTGCGGCGAGACCAGCCCAGAGAATCGAATGAATTCGGTGCCACGATCGAGTCCCAGCTGCTTCTCGCCCGCAACGCGCAGGTTGCCATTGGGCAGAACCTCCACCACCGAGACTCCGAGGCGCGTGCTGAAGGTTGAGCTTGCACTGCCCTGGTCCTTGTTGGCCGAGTTGATTTCCGACTCGCCATTGACCCCGAGCCGACCCAGCGTTGCCAGGGGGGTGGTGAAGAACTGTCCAATTCCGATGTTGGCATCGCCCTCTCGGGTGGAGGTGTTGGCACTCTTTTTGTCGACGGCCGCCTTCTCGCTGATGACTAGGGTGAGCAGATCGCCAACACGGCGGGCGCGGTAGCCCTCGAACAGGGGACGGTGTTGGCTGGCCACATAAATGCTGCCTGGCAAGGCAGGTTCGGCCACGACCGGTGCCGGTGCGGCGCTGGTGGGTCCCTCCACAATGCTGCTGGGCGACGTGGCACAGCCGCCCAAGAACGACACCAGGGCTGCGGTCAGGAGCAGGCGAATGCGAAGCATCAGAGCTGACCGATCCGCTGAAGCATCTGATCCGAGGCGTTGATCGCCCGGCTGTTGATTTCGTAGGCCCGCTGCGCCTGAATCATGCTCACGAGTTCCTCGACCACATTCACATTTGAGGTCTCGACGAATCCCTGCGAGAGGGTTCCAACGCCGTTCTCGCCCGGATTGTTCACGAGGGGGCCTCCAGAGGCAGCAGTCTCCAGCAGGAGATTCTCGCCCTTGGCCTCGAGGCCAGCCGGGTTCACAAAGCTGGCCAGCTGAATCTGGCCCAGCTGCTGGGGCTGGGTCTGGGCGGGAAGTGTGGCCGACACGATGCCATCGCGGCTGACCGAGATCGAGAGGGCCTGGGGTGGCACCACGATGCCGGGCGAGACCACGAAGCCTCCGGCCGTCACGATCTGCCCCTGAGAGTTCAGGCTGAAGCTTCCGTCTCGGGTGTAGGCAAGGCTTCCATCCGGCATCTGAATCTGAAAGAAGCCCATGCCTTGGATGGCGAGGTCCTTCTCATTTCCGGTCTGCTGCAGAGACCCCTGGGTGTGCAGGCGCTCGGTGGCCACCGCCCGGGCACCAGTTCCAAACTGCAGGCCCGTGGGCAGCTGGGCATCTTGGCCCACCGGAGCTCCTGGCTGGCGAACAGTCTGATAGAGCAGGTCTTCGAAGACCACGCGCGAGCGCTTGAAGCCCGTCGTGCCGACGTTGGCCAGGTTGTTGGTGATGACGTCCATCTGGGCCTGTTGGGCCTCGAGTCCAGTCTTGGCAATGTGCAGCGATCGAATCATGGTGCCTCCGCGGCGGTGGTGAATTAGAGTTGCAGGGCCTGGCTGGCCTTGGCGTCGTTCTCTTCCAGATTCTTCAGCAGAGACATCTGGGTCTCGAAGTGCCGTCCAAGCCCGATCATGTCGACCATGGCCTGAACAACACTGACGTTGCTGCCCTCCAGGGATGCGGGGGCGAGTCGGACCTTGGGGTCGGCCTCTGCGGCGGCGCCATTGGCCACACGAAACAGGCCATCAAGGCCGCGGCCGATGTCTTCGAGCGGTGGATTGACGAGCTTGAGCCGGGCCACCACATCCGTTCGAGTCGGGTTGGCTCCCGCCACCGTGGCCAGCACCGAGCCATCGGCTGTGATCTCGATGATGGCATCGGGAGGAAGGCCGATCGGCCCACCGTCGCCGACCACTGGTCGGCCCGAGAGTGTTTGCAGATTGCCCTCGGGGGTCACCTGAAGGGCTCCGAAGCGCGTGTAGGCCTCGTTGCCCAGATCATCCTGCACCGTGAGCCAACCCTCACCCACCACCGCCACATCCAGAGCGCGGCCCGTGGCCTCGATGGCGCCTGGCCGAGCGTCGAAGCCTCGATCGCCCGATGCGACCATGACCCGAGATCCAGTCGCATCGCCGGAGACCGGCACCGCCGTCGCAGCGTCGATCAGGGCCTTGAAGCCTGGGGTGCCCACCTGCGAGAGGTTTTGCGACACCACAGCCTGACGATCGAGGGCGAACTTGGCGCCACTCATCACGGTGTAGATCGAACGATCCATGGCCTAGCCCTAGCGCGAGATGCCGATGGAGGTCTGCATGACCTCGTCCTGCTTCTTGACCATCTCGGCCGCCGCCTGAAAAATGCGCTGGGCCTCGATGAGCTTGATCATCTCGGCGGTGAGATCGACGTTGGCCTGCTCCACCGCTCCGCCCTCAATCACGCCCTGCCCCACCGTTCCCGGCGTGTAGAGTGCGACCGGTCCACTGGCGGCGGTCTCCCGCCACTGGTTGTTCTCCACAGAGGCCAGACCGTCCACGCTGGCAAAGTTGGCAATCAGCACCTGCCCCATGAGTCGGGTGGCGCCGTTGCTGTATCGGGCGGTGATGCGTCCGTCGTCTTCCACGGCATATCCCAGCATCTGCCCCGTGGGACTGCCGTCCTGGCGCATGGTGGCGACAAAGCCCGAGGCGTACTGCTGGGTGTTCGAAAGATCGAGGGCGACGTCGGCACCCGCGATGCTGAGTGTCGCCCGCGCAGCGGCAGGGTCGCTCAGCCGTCCATTGGCGTCGAAGCCGAGGGTCAGAATCTGCGTTGCAGCCGCCGTGTTTCCATCCGTCACCGCATAGACATTCCAAGCGTTGTCGGCGGTCTTTCGATAAAAGGTCTGGACATCGTGACGATCGCCAAGCTGATCGTAGATCACCGTGGTGGTCGAATGGTTGTAGCTGCTGGGGTCGTTCACGTTGAAGGCAGCCGCAGGGGCAGCGGTACGCGAATCCAGGGTGAGCGAGAGCGTCGCCTGCGAGGTCGGCGTCGGTGGGTAGTCGGCCAGATCCACCTGAAGCGGAACGGCCAGGCCCACCATCAAGTCGCCCTCGGCGTTGGCGGCGTAGCCGGTGAGCTGGTCGCCCGTGGAGTTCACCACGTTGCCGGCATTGTCCAGCAGGAACTGGCCGTTGCGGGTGTAGAAGGTGTCGCCATTGTTGACCACCCGGAAGAATCCGTTGCCCCGAATGGCCATGTCGAGGGGGTTGGCGCTGTTTTGGATGTTGCCCTGGGTGAAGCTGTAGCGGGCGCCGGCCTTTTTGGTTCCCACATCGCCCGACATGGAGGTGGCGAGCACCTGCTCGAAGTTTGCGCCCTTGAAGCCCACGGTGTTGGCGTTGGCCAGGTTGTTGCCCACCACCTCCAGGCGCTTGGATGCGGCGGTGATGGCGGCGGTGTCGATGTTGAAGGACATGGCGAGCTCCGTTGAGAATTAAATGGATGAGGGGGCTGAAGCGGCAGACGAGGGATTGGCTGACAACCCTGCCCCAAGGGCATCGAGGGGGATGCTCAGCCGTCGAATGTCGGACATGGCGCGCAAGCCGAGGCCGTCGAGTTCCAGAGTGGAGGCGCCATCGCTCATGCCCACACTCAGCACGCGGGCCGATGTCCAGGTGCTCACCGGATTGACTTCCCCCTGAACGGTCTGCCGAGCCCGCACGGTGTAGGGTCCGTCGGGGCTCTGGGCGCCCGCATCATTCGTCCCGTCCCAATAGAGCGGAAGCTGACCGGCGGCCTGAGGACCCAGCTGCTGCGTGTAGACCACATTGCCCGATGGATCGAGCACATCGATGTCCAAACCATCGACCCGATTCGGCAGGTCCACCACCCACTGGCCCACGCCATCCCGCAGCTGCATCCGATCCGAGGCCACCCAGGCATCGCGCCCCAGAAGTCCAGAGGCCTGCAGCGACTGCATCGCCCCGAACTGGGCAGCGAGGGACTCCATGGTTTGGTTGAGCTGATTCACCCCCGAGACCGTGTTGATCTGAGCGATCTGACTGGTCATCTGGGCGTTGTCCATCGGGTTGAGCGGGTCCTGGTACTTCATCTGCGAGACCAGCAGCGTCATGAACTGCTCCTGGGTGTCGGCCATGCCAGACGGGGCAGAGGCCCTGCGGCTGGCCGACGTCGTGGCGGTGCTGGTGCTGTTGGTGGCGCTGGTGGACGTGTTGGTCGTGGACGTAGGGATCACAGAACGCTCCTCTCTTCGGCCGGGATTAGGACTGGCCGATGGACAGGGTCTTTTGCAGCATCGATTTCGCTGCATTCAGGGTGTCCACATTGGTCTGATAGGCCCGCGTGGCCGAGAGCATGTTCACCATCTCTTCCACCACGTTCACATTGGGCATGGCCACATAGCCCTCGCTGTCGGCGTCGGGATGTGCGGGGTCGTAAATGAACTGAGGCGGCCGCTCGTCATTGACCACCTCCACAGCGCGCACACCCTGAGCACCCGCGGGGCCGGCAGCAGCCTGCGCCATGAACCGAACCTGCTTGGCTTGGTAGGTCTCCCCGTCCGGGCCGGCAGTGCTTTCGGCGTTGGCCAGATTGCTCGCCACGGTGTTGAGCCGCAGGCTCTGGGCGGTCATGGCCGAGCCCGCAATGTCGAAAACGCGAAAGATCGACATGCTCAGCCCTCCACCGCGGACATCAGCCCGCGCAGCTGGTTGTTCACCAGGGTGAGGCTGACCTCGTAGCGCAGCGCGTTCTCCAGAAAGGCGTTGCGCTCTTGATCAATCGAGACCGTATTTCCGTCTTGGTTTGGCGCGGCACCCACCCGCTCGCGGACCATGGTCTGCATCTGGGCATCGGCATTGCCCATCGCCTCTTCAAAGCTGAGTTCGCGGGCGCGGTAGCCGGGGGTGTCGGCATTGGCGATGTTTCCCGCCAGCACCTCTTGGCGCAGCGAGCGAACCCGCAGGGCCTGCTGATGAAACTCTAAGGCTTCGTCGATCTTCTGAAGCATGATGGATCCTCCGGACGTTGGATCCATTGTTCGTCAGACTTTAGCGGCTCAATTCTCCGAAAAGAGCGGGTTAAGAGGGCCTATTCCGACCCGAGGACATCGCGGCTTGGCCTGACGTCAGGCCTCGGCAGTCCAGTTCAGCAGCCACTGCGCCACCGAAAACAGTCGGGCATCGCCGCCCGGGGGGCCCACCAACTGCACGCCCATGGGCCTCCCATCGGAGGATCTAAATAGAGGAACGCTGAGGGTTGGCAGGCCCAGTGCAGTCCATGGAATCGCGGGCTTGGGGCTGCCGGTGTCCTCAGTGCCGAGGGGTGCGGGACCCAGGGTTGCAGGACCCACCAGCACATCGAACTCGAAGAAGGTGTCGCCGAGACTCTCGGCGCAGTGCTCCAGTCGCTGCCGAGCATGAAGATAGTCCACCGCCGACGTCTGGCGGCCCTCGGCCATCTGTGCCGAGAGCAGGCTGGGGAATTCGCCTTGAAGCTGCGTCTCGAGCGGGCCCAAGGCCTGCGCCATCTCTGCCCAATGCACGGTCCGGTGCCAGTCGATGGCCGAGGCCGTGAGATGGTCGAAGGGATGGGGTTCGGCGTGTCCGCCCAGCGAATCGCTGAGCTCAAGCATGGCTGCAGCCATCTCCGGGTCCAGCTCTTCGTGAAAGGTGGAACTCAGCATGCCGAATCGGGGATGGGCCGCCCACGGTTGGGCCAAGGCGCGGCAGAGCTGAGGGCGAAAGGCCTGGGCCGTGGATTTGTCGCGCGCATCGGGGCCGAAGCAGATCTCTGAGCCCACCGCCAGCACCGCCAGATCGCGGGCAAAGAAGCCGATCTGGTCGAGGGTGGGAGACTGCAACAGCATGCCAGCGCGGGACACCAGGCCACGCGAGGGCTTGTAGCCCCAGACGCCGCAGTAGGATGCCGGCCGGGTGATGGAGGCCGCCGTCTGACTTCCCACGCCAAAGATGGCGTGGCCCAGGGCCACCGCCACGGCAGGGCCGGCCGAGGATGCACCGGGGGTGTGGTCGGGATGCGTGGGATGGCGGGTGGCACTCGGCAGGCGGGAGGCCAGGGGCGAGGTCTGGGCTTTGCCAGGCAGCAAGGCGCCCTCGGCCCTCAGGCGCTCGACCACCGTGGCATCGCGCGCCGAGACCCCGGACGCCAGGCCGGGCAGTCCCCAGCCCGTGGGGAAGTCTGCGGTGTCGAAGATGTCTTTGACCGCGATGGGCATGCCAAAGAATCGGCCCAGCTCAGCCCCCCTCTGACGGAGCTCGTCGAGACGGCGCGCCTGATCGAGCAACGCCTCTCGAGACAGACACGCCCAGGCCGAGACCTCGGCATCGTCGCGCTCCATCTGATCCATCAGCCCGTGGCAATAGCCATCGAGCGCCAACCGCCCCTCGGCCAGGGCCTCCTGAAGAGGCCCTGCCTCGGTGCTCAACGATAGAGAACGGTCGGCAGCCACATTCCAATTCCGGGGAAGATGTAGAGGAGCAGCAGTGCCACGATCTGAATCCCCATGAACGGCATCATGCCCGCGAAGATCTGATTCAGCGTGATGTGGGGCGGCGCCACCCCCTTCAGATAGAAGGCCGACATGGCCACCGGGGGCGAGAGGAATGCGGTCTGCAGGTTGATGGCCACCAGCAGCCCGAAGAACAAGGGATCCACGCCGAAGTTGTCCAGGAGCGGGATAAAGATGGGCATGAAGATCACGATGATCTCGGTCCACTCGAGCGGCCAGCCCAGCAGGAAGATGATGACCTGCGAGAGCACGAGGAACTCGATCTTGGAGAGACCCAGCGAGAGCACCCAGCGCTCCACGATCTCCTGACCGCCCAACAGCGCGAAGGCGGCCGAAAAGATGGACGACCCCACAAACAGCCAGCAGACCATGGCGGTTGTTTTGCTGGTGAGGAACACCGACTCCTGCACGACCGAGTAGCTGAGCTTTCCGTAGGCCAGGGCGAGCAGTCCACCGCCCAGCGCACCCACGGCGGCCGCCTCGGTGGGGGTTGCGAGGCCCGCCACAATGCTTCCCAGCACAGCCAGAATCAGCACGGCCAAAGGAACCACCGACTTCAGCACCAGCCGGAAGATCTCCAGACGCTCGTAGGTGAGCTTCCAATAGAAGCGAAGCAGGATGAGTGTGCCAATGCCCACCATGACCCAGAGCCAGGTCGGCCCATAGGGAGACTTGGGCGAGGGCTCCGACGCTGCTGCGGCGGGTGCAGCCGGGTCTGCAACGATGCTGCCCAAATCGAGGTCTGCGCCAAAGCCCGACTGCTCCAGCACCGGCTCAGGAGCCGCCTCGGGGGCAAAGGCAGCGGCGGCAAGGCCGGCCAAAGAGAGCACCACCACCAGCATGGGCAGGGCCACGAGCACCCGAACCCCGCGGGTGTCGGGCAGCGAGACCTCTCCGAGGGCACGCAGCGAGCCCCAGGCAGCAACGGCACGAGGACCCAGGGCGTCCTTCAGACGCTGCATCGACTCCGGCAGGGGCACCCGGCGCTCGTCCTCGGGCAGGGGCGGCATGAGTGCCGGCTTCCACTTGGCAATGAGGATGACGTAGACGATGTAGAGGCCCGCCAGCATGAGGCCCGGGAACAGGGCACCGGCATAGAGCTGAACCACCGACACGCCGGCGGTTGCACCGTAGACGATGAGCAGCACCGAGGGCGGAATCAGAATGCCCAGGCAGCCGCCGGCCGTGATGGCGCCCGCGCCCACGCGGGGGTCGTAGCCGGCCTTGAGCATGGACGGATAGGCGAGCAGTCCCATGAGGGTCACCACAGCACCCACGATGCCCGTGGCAGTGGCGAAGATCGCGCAGGTGATCAGGGTGGCCACCGCAAGGCTGCCCGGCACATTGGCCAGAGCCAGATGCAGCGCCTTAAAAAGCCGCTCGACCAGCTGCGCGCGCTCCACCAGATAGCCCATGAAGACAAACAGCGGGATGCTGATGAGCACATCGTTGGTCATTACCGCATAGGCGCGCTGGACCATGAGATCGAGCGACTGCTGCCCGGCCAGCTCGGGCGACACCGAGGCATAGGCCAGGTAGGTGAAGAACATGCCCATGCCCATGAGGGTGAAGGCCGTGGGAAAGCCCAGCATGATGGCCGCCACGATGAGCGCCAGCATCACCAGTCCCAGGTGGCCATTGGTGAGAGACCCCCAGGGCGTGAAGATGCCCACCGACAGCACGATGAGCGCGAGCATCGCGCCACCAAAATAGAGTTCCTTCCTCATGCTTTCTTCTCCGAGGTTGCAGCAGGGTCGGTGGAAATCTGCGAGCGGAGCTTGTCCACATCGACCTCCTCCACGTCTTGGCCGCGAGCGGGCCACTCGCCCGTCTTGATGCACAGAATGCAGCGGGCGATTTCGGCCAGGCCCTGCAGCAGCAGGATGGCGCCCGAGAGCGGAATGATGAATTTGAATGGCCAGAGCGGCGGGCCGCCTGCGGTGACCGACGAGCGCTCATCGATCAAAAAGGAATCGTTGGCAAAGCTCAGACCGGCATAGACCAATGCAACCACACCCGGCAGAAAGAACAGCACGTAGAGCACCAGATCGATGGTGGCCTGAGTGCGGGGCTGTAGAAAGCCATAGAGGATGTCGCCACGCACATGGCCCGACTTGGCCAGGGTGTAGGCGCCCGCCATCATAAAGACGGTGCCGTAGAGCATGATCTGAACATCGAAGGCCCAGGCATTGGACACCCGAAAGAAGTATCGGCTTGCCACCTCCCAGACGATCAGCAGCATCAAGGGAACCATCAGCCAGCCAAAGAGTTGGCCAAACCAGGTCGATAGGCGGTCAATCTGACCAACAAGGCGCATCAGCAACGGGGTATCTCCTCAAAACAAAAACCGCGGGACCAGAGGCAGTCCCGCGGGAATCTAGCTGGCACATCGATGTGGGGTGGTTGGCGCCGGGCAACCCGACACCAACTTCCCGAAATCGAATTAGCCCTTCTTCGCGAACGCCGAGCTGAAGGCCGGGCGCATGTCGACGGTGGTGTCGACCTGCCAGGGCACCGTGCGCGAGGCAAATGCACGCATGGAGTCGTAGACCTTCTTGAAGGCGGGGTTCTCGGCCGACTGCTTCGCCACCACGGTCTCCCAGGCGCCCAGCTGTGCCTTGAGCACCGATGCGGGGGTGGGGAAGAACTTCACGCCCTGCTTGGACTTCATTTCCTGGTAGTCGCGGGAGTAGCGATCGATCGCCTTCCACGACATGTCGGCCGAGGAGGCCTCCACGGCGTTGGCGATGATCTCGCGCAGCTCGGCAGGCAGAGCGCGGTACTTGGCGCCGCTGAAGACCACCTCAAACTGCTCCGAGCTCTGATGGTAGGACTGCAGCATGCAGACCTTGGACACATCGGGGAAGCCCAGCAGGCGATCCGACGAGGCGTTGTTGAACTCGGCCGCATCCAGCACGCCGCGGTCCATGGCAGGAACAATCTCGCCGCCGGGCAGTGCGTTCACCGCCACGCCCAGTTCGGTGAAGATTTCTTTTGACAGGCCCACCGTGCGGAACTTCAGGCCCTTGAGATCTTCGGGCTTGGTGACGGGCTTTTTGAACCAGCCCAGGGGCTGGGTGGGCATGGGGCCATAGAGGAACGACACCACGTCCACGTTCAGGCTCTTGTAGAGCTCCTCGAGCAGGGCCTTGCCGCCGCCGTATTTGTGCCAGGCCAGAACCATGTTGGCATCCATGCCGGCCGCCGGGCCCGAACCCCAGAGGGCAAGCGCGGTGTTCTTGCCAGCCCAGTAGGCGATCACGCCATGGCCGCCATCGAGGGTGCCTTTGCTCACCGCATCGAGCAGGTCAAACGGCTTGACCACCGAGCCTGCGGGCAGGACATCGATCTTCAGACGGCCGCCCGACATGGCGTTGACCTTGTTGGCGAAGTCCACGGCGTACTCGTGGAAGATGTCTTTCTGGGGCCAGGTCGACTGGAACCGCAGGGTGACGGTGTTCTGCGCGCGCGCAATCATGGGCGCTGCGGCCAGCGGTGCTGCTGCAGCCGTGGCGGCGGCAGTGCTCAGGAACTTGCGGCGATTCGGTTGGGGCTTTGCATCTTGCACGGCAGTCTCCTCGTTGTTGGTATGAAACGGCTGACAGAAACCCGTTCAGTCTAATAAGGCAGGGTGCCCCCGAGGGGGTGTCCTCCCTAGTGAATACCCCCGATCCCACCCCGGCGCTGGGCCTTTTCGACCACCGCCACCAGGGCCGGTAGAAAGAAGAGCGTGAGCAGGGTGGCCACCACCAGCCCGCCCATGATCGAGGCGGCCATGGGGCCCCAGAAAATGCTGCGCGAGAGCGGGATCATCGCCAGGATGGCCGCAGCGGCCGTGAGGATGATGGGGCGGAAGCGCCGGACGGTCGACTCCACAATGGCTTCTCGCAAGGGCGTTCCCTCCGAGAGCTCCTGCTCAATCTGATCGATGAGGATCACGGAGTTGCGCATGATCATGCCCATGAGGGCAATCACGCCGAGCTGGGCCACAAAGCCAAACGGTCGACCCGCCACCAAGAGCGCGATGGCCACGCCCGCCAGCCCCAACGGGGCGGTGGCCAGCACCATGAAGGCCCGCTTGTTGCTGCGCAGCTGCAGGACCAGCAGCGTCAGGGTGATGAAGAACATGATGGGCAGGCCCGCCACGATCGAGGCCTGGCCCTTGCTGGCCTCCTCCACCTCACCGGCCACCTCCAGGCGCACGCCCGGCGGCAGATACTTCTCCAGCGCCCGAAGTGCTGGAAGCAGCTCGGCCGTGACGGGTGGGCCCGGTCGTCCGTTGGCGGTCATCGCCTGCAGGGTCATGGCGTATTCGCGGTCTTTGCGCCACAACACGCCCGGCTCATAGAGCACCTGGAAGCTTGCAACCTTGCTCGCGGGCACGAAGCCTCCCGCCAAGGATGGAACCTGCAGGCTGGCCAGATCCGACAGCGCATCGCGCTCCTCTTTGGGCAGGCGCAGCTGAATGGGCAGCAGCTTGTCGTCTTCGCGGTACTGGCCAACGGTCACACCGCTGACCACCACCTCGATGGACTGTGCCACCAGGTTGGAGGGCACACCGAGCTCTCGGGCGCGGGCCAGATCCACCTGAATTTGCGCCACCGGCCGCAATTGATTCCAGTTGTCGTTGAGGCCCCGAATGTCTGGATGCTGGGCAATGGCTGAGCGGAAGGGGCCTGCAGCAGCGACGATGGCGTCGGGGTCCGACGACACCAGCCGGAAAGCCACGGGGTATGGCACTGGAGGACCGTTGGGCAGGCGCTTGACCCGGACGCGGGCCTCGGGGACTGCCGCCGAGACCTCGTCTTGCAGGCGCTGCAGGAACTCGCGGTAATTGGTGCCTGGGGCGCTCAGCACCACCATCTGCGCCACATTCTCTTGGCGGAAGATGATGTCGAGCGGCAAAAAGAAGCGCGGCGCACCGATGCCGATCCATGCCGTGAGCTTTTCCGCCTCGGGCATGGCGCTGATCACCTCCTCGGCACGCCGCACGGCCGCATCGGTCGAGGATTGCGCTGAGCCCTCGGCCAGATAGAGATCCACCAGCACCTCGGGCCGAGACGACTCGGGGAAGAACTGCTGCTCGACCTTGCCCATGCCGACGACCCCGAAGGCAAAAATCGCGATGGTGACGGCAATGGTCTTCCACCGGTGGTCCACGCACCAGGCGACGGCCGAGCGAAAACGGGCATAGAAGCCCTCGGCATACATGCGCTCTTCGGCCTCTTCGACCGAAAGCCCACCCGCCGGGGCCGGATGGGGCTTCAGAAGCCCAACCCCCAGCACCGGCACGAAGATGACCGAGACCACCCAGGAGATGAGCAGCGCGGCAGCGGTGACCGCGAAGATGGCGAAGGTGTACTCCCCCACCGCACTGTTGGCGATGCCGATGGGCAAAAAGCCAACCGCGGTGATGAGCGTGCCAGTGAGCATGGGCATTGCGGTCAGGCGGTAGGCTGCGGTGGCGGCAGTCATCTTGTCTGCGCCCTCTTCGAGCTTGCGCACCATCATTTCCACCACGATGATCGCGTCGTCCACCAGAAGGCCCAGCGCAATGATGAGCGAGCCCAAGGAGATCTTGTGGATGCCCACGCCAAACATCTTCATCACCAAGAAGGTGACGGCCATCACCAAGGGGATGCTGATGGCCACAATGAGGCCCGGGCGAGGATCGATGCGCAGGGGGTTGCGGTGCAGGCCCAGCGAAATGAGGCTCACGCCCAAGACGATGGCGACCGCCTCGGCCAGCACCTGCAGAAACTCGCCCACCGATCCGGCCACCACCTTGGGCTGGTCCTGGATCTGAATCAACGAGACGCCCACGGGCAGGTCGGCACGAATGCGCTCGGCCTCCTGGGCCAGGGCCCGGCCGAGCCGGATGATGTCGCCACCGCGTTGCATGCTCACACCCAGGGCGACCACGGGGTCGCCATCGACCCGCAGACCCGGGGCGGGTGGGTCCTGAATCTCTCGACGGATGCTGCCCAGATCCCCCAGGCGAACAATCTGTCTGCCCGCACGAATGGGCATTTCGGCCAGCGCTTCCACGCTCTCGAACTGGCCGGTGGTCCGCAGGGGAATCTCGGCGCCTTTGGCCGTGAGGCGGCCCGAGTCCACCACGGCATTCTGCTGAGCAATCTGGGTGGCGATGTCGGCGCTGGTGATCCGATAGCGCGCCAATGCCCTCAGCGAGAGTTCGAAGGTGATGACCTCGGGCTGCAGCCCAAAGGTCTCGACCTTGCCCACATCCCGCACATTCAACAGGCGTGCCCGCACATCCTTCACCAGGTCGGTGAGGTCGCGCTGGGGCATGTCGGGCGCCGACAGGGCGTAGATCACACCGAAGGTGTCGCCAAAGTCGTCGTTGAAGAAAGGACCTCGGACCCCCGGGGGCAGGGTGCCACGAATGTCGGTCACTTTCTTGCGGATGGTGTCGAAGCGGTCGTAGACCTCGGAGGGCTTAAAGTCGTCCGTCGTCTGGATGATGATCACGGTCCGGCCGGGCTTCGAGAAGCCAGTGATCTTGTCGATGTTGGGCACATCCTGAACGGCCCGCTCGATCCGATCGGCCACCTGATCGGCCATCTGCCGCGCCGTCGCGCCCGGCCACTCGGCCTGGATCACCATCAGTCGGAAGGTGAAGGGGGGGTCTTCGTCCTGGCCGAGTTGGAAATAGCTGCCGATGCCCAGAATGAGCAGGCTGACCATCAAAAAACGCATCAGGGCCGGCTGCCCCAGCGCCCAACGGGAAAGATTGAATCCCATGCGACTCTCCGGCGTGTGTTGGTTGGGCCTTAAGCCTGAATAAGCCTTAGGGGAGCAGCCGAACCGGCTGGCCGTCCTGCAACAGGTGCGCCCCCAGGGCGACAATGCGATCGCCCTTCTGGAGCGGACCCACCACCAGGGCGCCCTCCACATCGGCAAGGATTCGCCGCACCTCCACCCGTTGGAGCTGATGGGTTGCGCCATTGGCCGCAGCCGCCTCCAGCGGAATCACTCGAAACACGGCGGTCCCACCCACCAGCGCACCGAGCGGAACCTGAATGGCCTCTCGGGGGACCTCGCCCAGCGGGGCCTGAACTCCTTCGGAAGCCGATGCGGGGGGCTTGGCGGGAGCGAGCTTGGCCAGCACCTGGCCAGACTTCACGGCCTGACCTGGCCGAACCTCGACCGATGAAACCTGGGCAGCAGACAGGGCACGGGCCGACAACACCCCGAGCTGATCGAGACGCGACTCGTATTGTGCGCGCGCCACCTCGAGCTGGGCTCGGCGGCGGTCGAACTCGGCCTGGGAGATGAAGGAATCGTCGCGCAGCTTCTGGAACCGGCGGAAGTCGGCCTCGGCAGCCGCCAGCTCGGCCTTGGCAGCCTCGGCCTGGAGCCGTGCCGCGGAGTCGGCCAGTCGGGTGTCGGCCGGGTCGAGTCGGACCAGGGCCTGGCCCGCGCGCACGGAGGCACCGGCGCGAACCATCACCTCCACGACCTGACCATCGAGCTCGGCGCGCAGCGTGCGCTCGTCCGAGAGGATCGCCACCGTCTGCCCCTCAGAGCGCAGGGCCGACTGGGGCTCGGGACCCACCGCCACCTCGCCCAAGACCATGGTCTTCACACGCGGGGCGGGCGCCGGCGGTGCTTCGGCCTTGCTGCAGGCCGCAGAAACGGCCGCGAGCAGAGCAACAGCAGCCAAGGCAAGGGGGCGTGACGGTGCGAGAGCTCGACGATAAACGGCCATGGGGAAACCTCGGGAAAAATGCGGGAGAACCCGGATGGCGGGAGGATAACAGCCGCGGTGTTGCGGCTTAAGGGCGGCGGCGGTCGAGCCTCTCGGGGAAGGCCGCATCGAGGAGCTGACGGGTGTATTCCTCGCGGGGGCTGTGCAGGACTTCTTCCGTAGGTCCCGACTCCACCACACGGCCGTGGCGCAGCACCAGGACCCGGTGGGTCATGGCGCGAACCACGTGCAGGTCGTGGGAGATGAGGACATAGGCCAGGCCATAGCGCTCTTGCAGCTGCACCAGGCACTCGAGCACCTGCCGCTGCACCGTCAGGTCCAGCGCACTGGTCGGCTCATCGAGCACCATCAACGAGGGCTTGAGCAGCAGTGCCCGGGCGATCGCCAGGCGCTGCCGCTGGCCGCCGCTGAACTCGTGGGGATAGCGGCCAAGGCAGTCCGATGGCAGCCCCACCTCCTCGAGCACCCCCTCCACCGCATCGAGCAGGCTCGACTGCGACATGTCGGGAAAGTGCAGGGCCAGTCCTTCGGAAAGAATCTGCAGAACATTGCGGCGGGGCGACAAGGCGCTGTAGGGGTCTTGGAAGACCGGCTGCATCTTGGCGCGCAGATCCCGCAGCGGGCCGGGGGCCAACTCCAGCACCGACTGCCCCAGTAGGTGCACCTGGCCAGACACCCGAGCCGCGGAGAGCCTCAGCAGCGCCATGGCGAGCGTGGATTTCCCCGAGCCCGACTCGCCAACCACCCCCAGGGTCTCGCCCGGGGAGAGGGAAAAACTGGTGGGCTCGAGTGCGGTTCGCCACCGCCGGCCGAAGAAACCGCTGCGCACGGAATATTCAGCCGAGAGGTCGCGCACCTGCAGCAGAGGATCAGCCCTGGGGGCAGACCCCGAGACCATCCGCGGGGGCGCGGCGTGAATCAAGGCCTGAGTGGTGGGGTGCTGAGGCCGCTCAAACATCTCCTCCACAGGCCCCTGCTCCAGGATGCGGCCCTCGCCCATCACGGCAACCCGATGGGCAAAGCGGCGCACCATGGGAAGGTCATGGCTGATGATGAGCAGGCCCAGCCCACGCTCGTCCTGCAGGCGCACCAAGAGCTCCAAGACCTGCTGGCGCAGCGACATATCCAAGGCCGTGGTGGGCTCATCGGCAATCAGCAGTTCGGGGTCACCGGCCAGCGCCATGGCAATCAGCACCCGCTGCCGCTGACCTCCCGAGAGCTGGTGTGGATAAGAGGCCAGGATGCGTGCCGACTCGGCAAGCCCAACATCCTTCAGGAGCGACTCGAGCCGAGCCTGGGCGAGGGCACTGCTGCCTCGGTGGGCTGGGGCGAGCGCCTCGGTGAGCTGCTGGCGGACCGACAGCACTGGATTCAGAGCAGTCATGGGCTCCTGAAAGACCATCCCGATCTGCCCACCGCGGACGGGCTGCAGCGCCGACTCCGGCAGAGACAATAGGTCCCTGCCCTTCCAGAGGATCCGTCCCCGCAGGACCGCCTGGGGAAGCAAACGCAGCACCGACAGCGCCGTCAGGCTTTTGCCCGAGCCCGACTCGCCCACCAGGGCCAGGCGCTCCCCCCGAGAAATCGTCAGACCCACCCGCTGAACCAGCGGGCGTTGGTCGATGCTCACCGAGAGGTCTTCGATCTGAAGCAGCGGGGCGCTCGACATCTCAGGCCCTCCGGGTGTCGAGGGCATCGCGCAGGGCCTCGCCGATGAAAATCAGCAGCATCAGCAGGCCCACCAGCACCGTGAAGGTGGGCACGGAAATCCACCAGGCATCGAGGTTCTCCTTGCCCTGGGCCAGCAATTCACCCAGCGAGGGCGTGCTGCTGGGCACCCCAAGACCGAGGAAATCCAGACTCGTGAGGGCAAGGATCGCCGCCGAGAGGCGAAAGGGCAGAAACGCCAGCACGGGGGTGAGGCTGTTGGGCAGAAGGTGGCGCCAGATGATCTGGCCATGACCCAGGCCCAGAGCGCGGGCGGCAAGAGCGTAGTCGAGGCTTCGATTGCGCAGGAACTCTGCCCGCACATAGTCGGATAGCCCCATCCATCCGAACAGCGACAGAATGACCAACAGAACGAGCAGCCCCGGCTCAAACATCGAGGCCAGGATGATCAGGAGGTAGAGCTCAGGGACTGAGCCCCAGACCTCGATGAATCGCTGGAAGAAGAGATCGGTCCGCCCACCGAAATATCCCTGGAGCGCGCCAAACAAAATTCCCAGCACGACCCCCACGGCCGTCAAGGCCAGCCCAAACAAGACCGAGACGCGAAAGCCATAGAGCAGTCGGGCCAGCACATCCCGGCCGCGGTCATCGGTGCCCAGGAAGTTCTCGCTGCTGGGGGGCGCCGGATTCGGGGTGGGCGCGAAGTAGTTGAGCGTGTCGTGCTGGTAACGGTTGGGGGCGAACACCGCCCAGTTGCCACCCTCCGAGAGCTGCTCTTCAATGAATGGATCCAGATAGTCTGCGGGTGCATCGAAGTCCCCGCCAAAGACCGTCTCGGGGTAGTCCTTCAACAACGGGGAATAGAGGCTTCCCTGGTAAGACACCAACAACGGGCGATGGTTGGAGACCAGCTCGGCCGCGAGGCTCAAAACAAAAAGGCTCAGGAAGATCCAGAGGCTGATTCGACCCCGACGGTTGCGCGAGAACCGCTGCCAGATCAATGACCACTCCACTACGCCTGCTCCCCAAATTGAATGCGTGGGTCCACCCAGACATACATCAGGTCGTTCACCAGCCGCGCCACCAGGGCCAGAAGACTGAAGAAAAAGAGGGAGCCCATCACCACGGGGTAGTCCCGGCGGACAACCGCCTCGTAGGACATCAGGCCCAGGCCGTCGAGCGAAAAGAGGGTCTCGATCAGCAGGCTGCCCGTGAAAAATGCACCCACGAAGGCGGCGGGGAACCCAGTGACGATGGGGATCAACGCATTGCGCAAGACATGGCGCCAGAGCACCTCCCGCTCCGAGAGGCCCTTGGCGCGGGCCGTCAGCACATATTGCTTGCGAATCTCCTCGAGCATGGCCCCCTTGGTCAGCAGGGTCACCACCGCAAAGCTGCCCACCGCCAGGCAGATGAGCGGCAGCACCAGATGCCAGGCGACATCCAGTGCCTTGCCAATCAGGCTGAGGCTCTCGAAGTCGTCGCTGGTCAGGCCGCGCAACGGAAAGATCTGAACGAAGGTGCCGCCGCCAAACAACACCAGGAGCACCACACCCAAGACAAAGCCCGGCAGGGCATAGCCCACCAGCACCAGCATGCTGGTGGTCACATCAAAGCGGCTGCCATGGCGGACCGCCTTGGCAATGCCCAGCGGCACGGAGATGCTGTAGGTCAGCAAAAAAGTGAGTAGGCCCAGACTGGCCGACACGGGCAGCTTTTCTTGAATCAGATCCCAGACGCCCTTGTTGTAGAAAAAACTCTGACCCAAATCGAACTGCAGAAAGCCCACGACCATATCGAAGAATCGCTCGTGGACTGGCTTGTCAAAGCCATAGAGGGCACGAATCTCGGCGAGCTGCTTGTCGTCCAAACCCACATGGCCGCGGTAAATGCCGCCACCGCCGCCGCCACCCCCACCACCGTCGCCGGCGGCCGAACCCCCCGGAATGCCGAGGCCTGCGCCCTGCCCTGGCCCGCCCCCTCCGTCTTTGAGGGCCTGCACCATTTGCTCCACCGGCCCTCCGGGAACGAACTGGATGAGCACAAAGGCCACCAGCAGGATGCCAAACAGGGTGGGCACCAGCAGCAGCAGACGACGAAGGATGTAGAGGCCGATCGACAAATCAGTTTCCCCCTGCGCGGGGCCACCAGCCCGTGGCAATGGCCCACTCCTCAGAGCCGTAGTACTTGGGCAGGGTCTTGGGCAGCTGCAGATCGCTGCGGTAGGCCACCCGATGCACCCGGTTGAACCAATTCGGGACGGCATAGTGGCCGTGCAGAAGAAGCCGGTCGAGCACATGGCTTGCCACCACCAGATCATCGCGGCTGCGCGCCGCGATCACTTCGGCGATGGCGGCATCGACCAGAGGGTCGCGCACCCCGGCGAAGTTGTCTTCGCCCGGGGTCTTGGCGCTGCGCTGCGTGAACCGAAAGGCCAGCTCATTGCCCGGGTTCTGCCCCGAGAGATACCAGTGAACAATCATGTCGAAGTCGTAGGCATCGAGCCGCTGCTTGTAGAGCGAGCTGTCGGTGGCCCGCGTCTTGAGCTTGATGCCGAGCTTCTCGAGGTTCCGGGCATAGGGTGCAGCCACCCGCTCCCAGTTGCGCTGGTTGATGAGGAGCTCGATCTCAAAGACCTCGCCTCGGGCGTTGCGCAAGGCGCCATTGCGGTACGTCCAGCCCGCATCCTCCAGCAGCGCGCGGGCGCGGCGAAGGTTGTCGCGCAGGGAGTCTTCGCCATCCGTGCGCGGGGGCCGGGGGGTTGGTCCCAGAAGTGCCGCGGGCAGGGCCTTCCCAGTGCGCTCGGAGATCCTCTTGAGCAGGCGGCGCTCAGCGGCCGAGGGCGGACCATCGGGCGCGGCCAGCTCGGTGTTGCTGAAATAGGAGTACGACCGGTCGTATTGGTTGTAGAACAACTGGCGATTCATCCACTCATAGTCCATCGCCAGCCCCAGGGCCTCGCGCACCCGCACGTCGGCGAATTTGGCCCGGCGCGTGTTGAAGAAGAAGGCCTGAAGGCCCGCAGCGTTTTCCTGCTCGAGCTCGGTTTTGGTCAGCCGCCCGGACCGAAAGGCAGGCCCGCTGTAGCTGCGCGCCCAATTTTTGGCGGTGTTCTCGTGGATGAAATCGAACTCACCCGCCTTGAAGGCCTCCAGCCGGACAAAGGCGTCTTGGTAGTAGCGCACCACCACACGATCGAAATTGAACTGGCCGCGGCGGGTCGGCAGGGACTCACCCCAGTAGTCGGCGCGGCGAACGTATTCAATATCGCGCCCAGGCTGAAACCTGCCGACCGCGTAGGGGCCCGAGGCCATCGGAATGTCGTTGATCACGGCATCGAAGGGCTTGCCCGCCAGCCACTTCTTGGAAAACACGGGCAGGCCGCCCACGATGAGATGCAATTCCCGATTCTTGCGCGCGAAGACAAAGCGCACCACGCGGTCGGAGACCACCTCGACATCCTCGACGTCGGCCAAATAGCTGCGCCACACCGGGCTCGCGCGCTTGCTCACCAACAGATCAAACGAGGCCTTCACATCCTTGGCCAGCACCGGATCGCCGTTGGAGAAGCGCGCCTTGGGGTGTAGGCGAAATGCCACCGAAAGACCATCGGGCGCCAGGGCCATGCCGTTGGCCAGCAGTCCATAGACGCTCGCGGGCTCATCCAGGCTGGCAATGGTCAGCGACTCAAAGACCAGCTCGGTCAGAAAACGCGGGGAGGTGCCCTTGAGGGTGAAGGGATTGAGCTTGTCGAAGCTGCCCATGGCGGCCAGGCGAAAGGTGCCCCCGCGTTGGGCATTGGGGTCCACATAGTCGAAATGACGAAACTCCACGCCCGGCTCGACATACTTGGGCGTCTCGCCCAGGCCAAAGGCAGGGCGAAACGCAAAACTTTCCATGGCCTCGGCCGAGAGCTCCTTGGGCGGCTCTGCCAGGTCGCTCTGGGGGGGCTCCTGGGCCAGGACCATCGTTGAGACACCCAGCATGGTGGCAAGGACCAACAGCCATGCCGCCCGCAGGGCCAGCTGGGGCAGCGGAACCGTCTGCAGGAGACTCGGAGAGGGGGGCATGCTGGGGAGTTTAAACTGCACCCGACGGGCAACAGACAACACCGCGTCGACCAACGCGCCCATGCCCACCCCAAACCCTATTTTCTGGAGCGCTTCATGGGTTTTCTCGCCGGCAAGAAAATTCTCATCACTGGCCTGCTGTCCAACCGATCCATCGCCTATGGCATTGCCCGGGCCTGCGCGCAGCAAGGCGCCGAGCTCGCGTTCACGTATCAGAACGAGCGCTTTGAGGAGCGGATCAAAGAAATGGCGGCCGAGTTCGGCAGCAGCCTCTGCTTTCCCTGCGATGTGGAGAACGATGCAGAGATCGACGCACTGATGGCGGGCCTGAACACCCAGTGGGGCGGGCTCGATGGTCTGGTGCATGCCATCGCCTTTGCCCCCCGCGAGGCCATCGCCGGGGACTTCCTGGAGGGCCTCTCGCGGGAGGCCTTCCGCACGGCCCACGAGGTGTCGGCCTACAGCTTCCCGGCGCTGGCCAAGGCGGCGCTGCCGCTCATGGAGGGACGCAAGTCGGCACTGCTGACCCTCTCCTACCTGGGCGCTGTCCGCACCGTGCCGGCCTACAACACCATGGGTCTGGCCAAGGCGAGCCTCGAGGCCGCGGTGCGCTACACGGCCGCAAGCCTTGGCCCCAAGGGCATTCGGGTCAATGGCGTTTCGGCCGGCCCGATCAAAACCCTGGCGGCCAGCGGCATCAAAGGCTTCTCGCACATGCTCTCCCTCGTGGAAAAGACCGCGCCCCTGCGGCGCAATGTCACGATTGAGGACGTGGGCAATGTCTGCGCCTTTTTGCTGTCGGACCTCGCCGCGGGCGTGACAGGTGAGATCACCTACGTCGATGGCGGCTTCTCCACGATGGCGTTCGGCCAGGGCGAGTAGGCCCCGAGGCGGAGCTGAATTGAAGCGGACCAGCGCCATGGCTGCGTCGGGTCTCGTCATCACCAGCCCCACGGGCCAGGGTGCTCAGACCGGCAATTGGCACACGGCCGCCCGCTACCAGCGGCTGCTGCACACCGCTGGGATTTCCAGCTCGATCTGGGTGCTCGATCGCGACGACGACCCCGCCCGATCCTGGGCCCAGCAGTCCTGGACCGACGTGGAGGGACGCCCGGTGCATCCCTGCGCTGCCCTCGTCCTGCACGCAGGCCGTGGCTCGGCCGTGGCCACCTGGCTTCACCAGGCCAAAGCCATGCCTCTGGGGGTGGTCGTCACCGGGACCGACCTCTATCGCGACCTCCAGGCCCCGGGGCCCGCCATGGATGCCTGCCTGCGCTCGCTCGAGCTGGCCCAGCGGATTGTCTGCCTGCAGGCCCGCGCGGCCGAAGAGCTCGGCGAGCGGTTTCCCAATTGGATGCCGCGGCTGCGGGTCATTCCCCAGACGGTGGAGCCTGTGGCCGAGGCCGCTCGTGCAAAGGCTTGGTCGCCGGCAGAGCCCGCACTGCGTCTTCTGGTCAGCGGGCACATTCGGCCCGAAAAGGATCCACTCACGGCCTTGGATGGGGTGCTTCGGGCCGCCGACCGGCACCCCGAAGTCTCCATGCAGCTTGCCCATGTGGGCGGCGCCCTCGATGCGAACCTCTCCGCACAGCTCCACGAGCGGGCGCAGGCCCACCCCGAGCGCATCCGCATGCTCGGGCGGGTCAGCCAGGCCCAGAGTCGGGGCTTGATGGCCGCAGCCCACCTGTTGATCCAGCCCTCGCGCATGGAGGGCGGTGCCTTGGTGGTCTCAGAGGCCTGTGCCGTCGGCCTGCCCGTCCTGGCCAGCCGTGTGGCCGGCCACCAAGGCCTCCTGGGCGATGACTATCCTGGATTCTTCAAGGCCGGCTCGCCCGACGATCTCGCGCGGGTGCTGCACCGATGGATTGTGGAGCCGGAGTTCCGGGCCGCGGTGATGCAGGCCCTCCAGCGCGCTGCCCCCGCCCTCACCTCGCCACGGCTGGAGGCCGCTCAAATCTCGGCCATCGCCCATCACCTATTGAGTCTGGCCAGCCAAAGCCCCAGTCGTGACCATTCTGCCCGCCCTGCCCCCAAGGGAGACCAGTGTTGATGAACCCTTCCAACAACCCCTCGCCCAGCCTCGACAGCCGCGGCCCAGCCAGCGCCGAGGTCCAATACCTTCGGCTGCTGCAGGAGCTTTTGGACCACGGGGATGAGCGCGGCGACCGCACCGGCACGGGCACACGCTCCCTCTTTGGCCGAATGATTCGCCACGACCTCGCCCAGGGCTTTCCGCTGCTCACGACCAAAAAGCTGCACATCAAAAGCATCGTGGTCGAGCTGCTGTGGTTCTTGCGCGGAGACACCAACATCGCCTTTCTGCGCGAGCACGGCGTCACCATCTGGGACGAGTGGGCCACCCCCGAGGGCGAGCTCGGTCCGGTCTACGGGGCCCAGTGGCGGCATTGGCCAGGGGCCGATGGCCAGACCTACGACCAGGTGGCAGCCCTCGTTGCAGGGCTGCGTGCCCGACCCGAGAGCCGCAGGCACATCATCAATGCTTGGAACGTGGCGCTGCTGCCCGACGAGCGGCTCGCGCCCGAGGCCAATGCTGCCCAGGGCAAGATGGCTCTGCCGCCCTGCCATGTGATGTATCAGTTCTATGTCAGCCGTGGGCGCCTGTCGTGCATGCTGACCCAGCGCAGCGCCGACATCTTTTTGGGCGTGCCCTTCAACCTAGCTTCGGTCTCGTTTCTGACCTGCATGCTGGCCCAGCAGCTCGATCTCCTGCCTGGCGAGATCGTGCACAGCTTTGGAGACCTGCACCTCTACGCCAATCATGTGGTGCAGGCCCAGGAGCAGCTCGCCCGGACGCCGCGCACCCTGCCGCGGCTGGTGCTCGCCCGCCGGCCCGAGAGCGTTTTTGACTACCGGCTGGAGGACTTTGCCATCGAAGGCTACGACCCCCACCCCAGCATCAAGGCGCCGATCGCGAAGTAGCCCAACGGGCGATCTCGGCCTGCATGGGTGCCGACTCGCCCATCGGGGGAAGAATCTCCACGACCAGCCCAGGGTGCTGGCTCTGCACCTCGGCAATGATGTTGGGCAGGTCCACCCTCAGGTGGTGCCCCGCTGCGAAGAACAGGGGGGCGATGCGGATGTGGCGATGGCCCTCGGCGACCCATGCCTCGAGGACTTCGGGGAGGCTGGGAGACATCAACTCCAGGAACGCAAGCTCCACCGGCGCATCGGTCTGCGCGCGAGACTGCTCCAGGATGGCATCGAAGGGAGCCCGCCAGCGGGGATCGCGGGAGCCATGGGCAAAAAGAATGGTGCAGGCTTGGGTCATGGCGCGAGTCTAGGTGAAACAGGCCCCCGAATCCCCGCTTTTCGTCGAATTGACCTCGGTTTGTCTAGGACAAACTGACCCGCAAGCAACTTTTCCAACGCGGGGAGACCAAGGCAATGCTCGGATTCATTTCACTGGGGGGCAGCGCAAGCCAGGCGCAGAGCGCCCTCGATCAGTCGATCGATGCGGTGGTCACCATCGATTCCAAAAACACGGTTGTCTTCTACAACGCGGCCGCCGAACGGCTCTGGGGCTACCCCCGCGACCAGGTGATCGGTCAGAACGTCAAGATGCTGGTGCCGATGCAGTGGCAGTCCCAGCACGACAGCCTGGTGAATCGCCACCGCAACGGGGGCGAAGACCGGATCGTGGGCACCAGCCGTGAGGTACCCCTGGAATGCGCCGACGGCAGCCGGAAGTGGGCCTCGCTCTCGCTCTCCAAGCTGCAGACCGCCAATGGCGTGGGCTATACCGCCTTTGTGCGCGACGTCACGAAGGAGCGCGAGCAGCGCGAGATGATCGAGCAGACGCTCGAGCAGGCCATCGATGCCGTGGTCACCATCGATGAGAACAATGCCATCACCTTCTACAACGCCGCGGCCCAACGGCTCTGGGGATACAGCAAGGACGAGGTGCTGGGCCAAAACGTGAAGATGCTCGTGCCGCGGGCCATCCAGGGGCAGCACGACAGCCTGGTCAATGCCAACCGAGAAACCGGGCGAGACAAGATTGTTGGCACCAGCCGGGAGGTTCAGATCGAGCGCAAGGACGGCAGTCAGCGGTGGGGCAGCCTATCGCTCTCCAAAGTCACGCTCGGCGGCCGAATCACCTACACCGCCTTCGTCAAGGATGTGACGGCCGAGGTGGAGCAGCGCGAGCAGGTCAAGCTGCTCAGCATAGTTGCCAACGGCACCGACAATGCTGTGGCCATCTGCGGCTCCGACGGCCGCATCGACTACATCAATCCCGGCTTCTCCCGCCTCTTTGGCCACGATGTGCAGCAGGTCATGGGCCGCAAGCCCAACGAGGTGCTGGGCAGCCGCCAGACCGATGCGGGTGTGGTGGCCCAGATCAATGCCGACATCTCGGCCGGCAGCGCCTTCAGCGGCGAGATCGTCTATGCGCACCGCTCGGGAAGCCCCATCTGGGTGTCTCTCGCGATCAACCCGATTCTCGACGAGCGGGGCCTGGTTCAGAAGCTCGTCATCGTCATGGCCGACATCACCCGCACCAAGCGCCAGGCGCTCGAGTTCACGGTTCGCCTGGAGGCCATCCGCGAGGCGACCTGCGTGGCCGACCTCGGGCTCGATGGTCGCCCTCTCGACATCAGCCCCGCTATGGCCAAGCTTTTGGGATCTCGGCCGCTGAGCGAGGTCTCTGGCGTGATCCAGACGGGGGTGCATCGGGCCCTGGGGGCTGCCTCCAAAGAAGTGCTGGCCCGGGGCGAGCCCGTGCAGACCGAGCTGCGCATTGAGCCGGGCGAGGGCATGGAGTCCATCCGCATCGACGCGACCTTCAGCCCCATCAACGACCTGGACGGAAAGCTGGAGAAGATCGTGATGTTCGGCACCGACGTCTCCGAGCAACGGCGCTCCATGGAGCGCATCAGCACCATCGTGGAGACGATCAACTCGCTGGCGATGCAGACCAACCTCCTGTCGCTCAACGCCGCCATCGAGGCGGCGCGGGCCGGGGATGCCGGCCGAGGCTTTGCGGTGGTCGCGGGGGAGGTGCGCAACCTCGCCGGCCGAAGCTCCGAATCGGCGCGCGAGATCGCCAGCATGCTCACCCGGTAGTGGCGCGCCGCCGGCCGGGCCCCGAATGGCGGGGGCCGCACACTTGGCGGCATCTGCACAGGTTGGGGCCGACGATCTCAGGGTAATTTCGCATAAACGTTCGTTTGAAGGCCTCGGGTTTCTCTTTAGACTGGCGGCTTGTATTCCCCCTCAGTCCACAAGGAGTTCCCCGAATGATCGAAACCACCGTCGCCATCGTCGGCAGCGGGTTTGGCGGCCAGTGCATGGCCATCAGTCTGCGAAAGATGGGCCTTGACGATTTCCTGCTGCTGGAGCGCCGCGAATTCATGGGCGGCACCTGGAAGCAGAACCAGTATCCCGGCGCAGCGGTCGATGTGCAGTCCCTGCTCTATTCCATTGCGGGCGAGCCCTGGGACTGGTCGCAGATTTTTGCGCCCGGCGACGAGTTGCGGACCTACACCGACCATGTGATTCGCAAGCATGGTCTGCGCGAGAGAACCAAGACCCACTGCAATGTGGAGAAGGCAACCTGGGTCGAGTCCGAGCACCGCTGGCACCTGAAGACCAGCTCCGGCGAGACGGTGGCCGCCCGCTTTGTGGTCAATGCCTCGGGGCCCCTCAGCCAGCCGGTCATTCCCGAATTCAAAGGCGCCGGCAGCTTCCAAGGCAAGACCTTCCACACCAACGCCTGGGACCACAGCTACGACCTGCGCGGCAAGCGCGTGGCCATCATCGGCAGCGGAGCCTCGGCCGCCCAGGTGATCCCCACCATCGCCCCAGAGGTTGGCCACCTGCATGTGTTCCAGCGCTCTCCCCACTGGGTGCTGCCCCGACCGGATCGGGTGCTCAGCCGCTGGGAGCGGGCGCTGCTCAAGTTCCGTCCCATCAACAAGTTGGCGCGCTATGCCTTCTATTGGGGCCTGGAGACGCGGGTCATCGCCTTCAAGTACTCGCCGTGGCTGCTGAAGAACGTGATGCAGAGAATCGCCACCAAGCACATTCGGAATCAGGTGAAGGACCCCGAACTCCAGAAGAAGCTCACGCCCGACTTTGTGATTGGCTGCAAGCGGATTCTGATGAGCAACACCTACTACCCCACCTTCAACCGCCCCAACGTCACCCTGCACGACAAGCACGATGGCATCGTGGAGATCACCCCCACGGGGATCAAGACCGCGCAGGGCCACACGCTCGATGTGGACTGCATCGTTTACAGCACGGGCTATGACGCCAGCCAGGCAGTGCCCTACGAGGTCGAGGGCCGTGAAGGCCAGACCCTGAGCGGCTTCTGGAGAGACTACATGCGGGCCTACCTGGGCATCACCCTGCCCAAGATGCCCAACCTCTTTCTCATCATGGGCCCCAACACAGGCATCGGACACACCTCGGCCATCTTCATCATCGAGAGCCAGATGGAATACATCACGCGGGCCATCCGCAAGGTGCTCAAGAAAGGGGCTGCGGCCGTCGACGTCAAGCCCGAGGCCGAGGCCGCCTGGACCACCCATGTGCACGAGGAAATGAAGCCCACCGTCTGGGCCACCGGCGGCTGCACCAGCTGGTACAAGGGCGGATCGGACAAGGTGCTTGCCATGTACCCGGGCTTTTCCTTTGTGTACCGACTCAAGTGCCGCATGTTCAAAGACGCCGATCACGTGTTCCTGGGCAAGGCCCAGGCGCCGGGAAAGACGAGTTCTTCCAACAACCCCATTTCGAACCCCCAAGAAAGCGCAGCATGAAAAATTTCCAAAACAAGGTCGTGGTGATCACCGGCGCTGCCTCGGGCATGGGCCGGGAATACGCAATCTCCTTCGCAAAACGCGGCGCACGGATTGCCCTGTGCGACTGGGATGAGGCCGGGCTCGCTGAGACGGTGTCGCTGGCCCGCCAGGCCGGCGCGAAGGATGTCTTCTCTGCCAAAGTGGATGTAGGCAGCCGCGATGCGGTCTATGGCTTTGCCGATCAGGTTCAGAAGACGCTGGGCAATGCCCACGTGGTCATCAACAACGCCGGCATCTCGGGCGAGGGCGAGCCGGCCTGGCGCCTCTCCGACGAGGGCATGCATCGAATCATGAACATCAACTACTGGGGCGTGGTGCATGGCACCCGAGCCTTCCTGCCTCAGATGAAGGCCAATGGTGAAGGCGCCGTGGTCAACGTTTCGAGCATCTTCGGCCTGCAGGGCACCCCGGGCAATGCCGACTACTGCGCCACCAAATTCGCAGTGCGTGGATTCACCGAGGCTCTGGCCGTGGAGCTCACCGACACCCCCATCCAGGTGCATTGTGTGCACCCCGGCGGCATCAAGACGAACATCGTCCGGACCGAGCGCGAGAAGCCCTTCGAGCATCGCTTCCTGAAGACGCCCGCCTCGGAGATCGTCGAGCATGTGATCTCGCAGGTCCAGGCCAACAAAATGCGCATCGTCTACGGCCACGACTCCTTCCGGGTCTCCATGGGCGTGCGGCTGCTGCCGTTTGGCTTCATGCGCCGTCTGATTCGCAAGGAGATGAACGCGGTCTTGAACGCCGATGGGCAGACCCGATTCACCTTTTGAATTCTTGCAGCTTTGTATTTTTTACACTGACGCTTTCCTCATCGGTATTCGCCCCTTAACAAAATTGGGGCCCGCTGATAATTCGTCCGTGAGTTTTTGTTGGCCGAGCACTTCTGCCCGGCCCGTTCATCAAGGAGCCAAGATGTCCCAATCGAACTTTGCCCTCCGTGGCCTGACCGTAGCCCTCATCAGCCTTGGCCTCGGCGCCTGCAGCCTCAACGGCAGCGACTCGCTCGGCGCGGCTGGCAACAGCGTCAACGATCCCAGCAACCCCAGCAATCCCAACAACGGCGGTGGCGGCACCGACGGTGGCGGCACCGCCACCAGCCCGCTGGCCCCCGTCACCGGTGCGCTCACCATGATTCCCGTGGTCGGAGCTCCTCTGGCCGGCGTGGTGGATATGGTCACTAGCGCTCTGCCCATCCCCAGCACCGGCGGTGATGCCGGCGGCGGCTCGGGCGGCACCAGCCCGCTGGCCCCCGTCACCGGTGCCGTCACCATGATCCCCGTGATCGGCACTCCTCTGGCCGGCGTGGTGGACACCATCACTGGTTCCCTGCCCCTGGATGCCATCCCCACCGGCGGACTGCCCGTCCCAGGTGCTGGTGGCGACACTGGCGGCGGCAATGCCGTGGTCGACGCCCTCATGCCCGTGACCTCGGCGGTGGATCAGCTCACCACCACCGTGGGCGCCCTGCCTGGCGTTGGCGCACCCCTGGCGATGGCATTGAATCCAGTGACAGATGGTCTGGCCACCGTGGTCAGTACCGTGGGCGAGGCTCTGGGTTCGGGCCTGGGCGCGGTTCCCCTGCCCCTGCCGTAAACAACTCCGCAGTCCGCTCAACAAAAAACCCCGCCAGAACTGGCGGGGTTTTTTTATTCCAAACCACGAGCGGCGAACCAGTTATCCCCGATTGAGCATGGCCTCGTTGTGGCCCACATGGGCCAAAACGCGCGGGTTCATCATCCGGAACCACAGCGGCGGCAGATAGGCCACGAGGATCATGGCCGCATAGCCCGAGGGCAGCCGCGGCAACTCATCAAAATTGCGCAGCGTCTGGTAGCTGCGGGTGGGGTTGGCGTGGTGATCGGAGTGGCGCTGCAGGTGGTAGAGCAGCACATTGGTGGCAATGTGGTTGCTGTTCCAGGAGTGCTTGGGCTGGCAGCGCTCATAGCCCTGGCCATCGGCACGGCGCTCGCGCTTGAGACCGTAATGCTCTAGGTAATTGACCACCTCCAGCAGGCTGCCCCCATAGGCGGCAGCAAACACCACGGCCAGCAACACGGCGGGGCCCAAAAGCACTGCCGCGATGGCCCAGATGGCCGCAGTCATCGCCCAGCTCTGCAGCAAATGGTTGCGCCAGCTCCAAAAGCTGCGCTTCTCAAATGCCATGCGTTTGGCCTCGAGGGCCCAGGCCGACCGAACCGATCCCACCACACACCGCGGGAGAAACGCCCAGAAGCTCTCGTTGAACCGAGACGATGCGGGATCCTCGGGGGTGGCAACGCGCACGTGGTGACCTCGGTTGTGCTCCACAAAAAAGTGCCCATAGGCACCGGGCGCCAGGGTGAGCCGTGCCAGAAAACGCTCCAACGGGTCGGTCTGATGGCCGAGCTCGTGAGCCACATTGATGGCCAGGCCACAGAGCATGCCCATGCCCAGGGCGATGCCCAGCTGCGCCGCCCAACCATCGGCCCAGGCCACAAACGCATACGCCATGAAGGCCCACGAGACGAGATAGACCGGCACGGCCGCCATCAGCACCCAACGGTAATAGGCATCCTTCGCGAGCGCGGGCATCGCCTCATCGGGCGGGTTGGCTTCGTCCTCGCCGACCAGCAGATCAAAGAGTGGGATCACCGCATACAGCACCACCAGCGGCGCAAAGAGCCAGAGCACAGCATCGTGCAGGCGCCACAGAAGCACCGCGGCCGGTGGCAGAAGAAAGATCAGCGCACCGCCCACCCAGGCCAGGCGCTTGGTGTCTTTCCAGGGGGTTGCATTCAACACAGCAGACATGGGGTTCTCCATCCTTGTTCTCAGAACACACGAACGCTCCAGCGCATCCCCGCGCCCGAGCACCATCGCAGTGTGCAGGCCCTGCATTCCGGCGGCTGCCCGCAAGGCGCCAGGTTTTTGCCTTTGCAGGCCCGGGCAAACCCTCAATCATTCAAATAAACTGAAGCAAGTGCTTCAAAGCAGCGCCCCGAAATGCTGAGCTGGGGGGCTACAGTGGCTCTTCCCCAATCCCTCTGGAGACATCCCATGACCCTTGCACAACCCCTGCTCTTTGCCCTGGGCCGCACCATCCTCGGCGCCTTCTTCCTGCTTGCTGGCGTGAACAAAATTGGTGGCTTCGCGGGCACCGCAGGCTACATCGCCTCCCAGGGCCTGCCCATGCCCGAGGTTCTGGCTGCGGCGACCATCGCGCTGGAGGTGCTGGCCGGCATCGCCCTCATCCTGGGCTTCAAGACCCGCATCGCGGCCTTCCTGCTCGCGGGCTTCACCATCCTGGCCAGCGTTCTCTTTCATGCCTACTGGGCCATGCCCGCCGACCAGGCCTACGTCCAGCAGCTCATGTTCATGAAGAACATGGCCATCGCCGGTGGACTGATCTTCATCTGGGCCGCCGGTGCCGGTGGCCTTGCCATCGACGAGGAGTGATCGGTGGCGCTCGTGGCGGTGGTGGCCGTGGCCACCGATGGCGTGATTGGCTTGAACAACGCCATGCCTTGGCACCTGCCGGAGGATCTCCGGCGGTTCAAAGCCCTGACGCAGGGCCATCCGGTGCTGATGGGTCGCAAGACCTACGAAAGCATCCTGGCCCAGCTCGGCAAGCCGCTGCCCGGGCGCCCACATTGGGTGATCACTCGCCAGCCCGACTGGGCTGCGGCCGCAGAGCATGCCGCCCAGGTGAGGCCCGCCGCAAGCCTCGAGGCTGCCATGGCCGAGGCAGAGCAGAGCCACCCGGGTCGGGACCTGATGCTGGTCGGTGGTGCAGAGATTTATGGCCGGGCCTTGGCCTCGGACCTGGTCGATCGGGTCGAGCTCACCCTGGTGCATGCCGAGCCCCCGGGCGATGCATTCTTTCCCCTGGACTCGCTGCGCGACCCACAGCGTTGGCAATGGGAGGCCGAGACGCCCGGCGAAGGCTGCACCTTCTGGACCGTGCGTCGACGGCGCTAGGTCGGGGCCACCTCAGAGCTGGCCCAGGGCCGGATCAGAACTGAATCAGACCGGAATCAGGTCTTGGGCAGGGTGACCCCGGTCTGACCCTGGTACTTGCCGCCGCGGTCGGCATACGAGGTGCCGCAGACCTCGTCGCTCTCGAAAAAAAGCATCTGGGCGCAGCCCTCGCCGGCATAGACCTTGGCTGGCAGGGGGGTGGTGTTCGAGAACTCCAAGGTGACATGCCCCTCCCACTCGGGCTCGAGCGGGGTCACATTCACGATGATGCCGCAGCGGGCATAGGTGCTCTTGCCCAGGCAGACGGTGAGCACGCTGCGCGGGATGCGGAAGTACTCGACGGTGCGTGCCAGGGCAAAGCTGTTGGGCGGAATGATGCAGACATCGCCCACGAAATCCACAAACGATCCGCTGTCGAAGTTCTTCGGATCCACGATCGTGCTATTGATGTTTGTGAAGATCTTGAATTCGTTGGCGCAGCGCACGTCGTAGCCGTAGCTCGACGTGCCGTAAGAGACGATACGTTGGCCCTGCGACTCGCGCACCTGGCCAGGCTCGAAGGGCTCGATCATGCCGGAGGTCTGGGACATCCTCCGAATCCAGTGGTCACTTTTGATGGTCATGCGCCATTCTAGGTCGGCGGCCCCAGGGCGGTAAAATCTGGGGATGCCTGCCACCACCCCCGCCTCCTCGACTCCTGCTGCCTCAGCCCCGGCTTTCTCAGCCCTCGCTCGCTCAGCCCCCGAGGACTCCCGACGCCTGGTCGTCACCAGCGCCCTGCCCTACGCCAACGGAGACATCCACCTGGGCCATCTGGTGGAATACATCCAGACCGACATCTTCTGCCGGGCCCATCGATCGGCGGGGCATGTCGTCACCTACCTCTGCGCCGACGACACCCACGGCACCCCCATCATGCTGCGGGCCGAGCGCGAGGGCATCTCGCCCGAGGCCCTCATCGCCCGCTCGAGCACGGCCCACCAGCGGGATTTCGCAGCCTTTGGCGTGGCCTTCGACCACTACGGGAGCACCCACTCCGCCGACAACCAGAGGCTCTCGGCCGACATCTATCGGGCGCTCGATGGCGCGGGCCTCATCGCCCGGCGCACGATTGCACAGATGTTTGACCCCGAGCGGCAGATGTTTCTGCCCGATCGGTTCATCAAGGGCGGCTGCCCAAAGTGCAAAGCACCCGATCAATACGGCGACAACTGCGAGGCCTGCGGCGCCACCTACAGCCCCACCGACCTCATCTCCCCGAAGTCGGCCGTGAGTGGGGCCACCCCGGTCACGCGCGACAGCGAGCACCACTTCTTTGCCCTTTCGGATTCTCGTTGCCAGGAATTCCTCAGACAGTGGGCGCTCGCGGGCGAGCACCTTCAGCCCGAGGCCGCCAACAAGATGCGCGAGTGGCTGGACGGCGGCCTATCGGACTGGGACATCAGCCGCGATGCCCCCTACTTTGGCTTTGAGATTCCCGGTGCTCCTGGCAAGTTCTTCTACGTTTGGCTCGATGCGCCCGTGGGCTACCTGGCAAGCCTTGCCGAATGGTGCCGCGCCCAGGGCGAGGACTTTCAGGCCCACACCGCCCAGGACTCGAAGACCGAGCTGATCCACTTCATCGGCAAAGACATCCTCTACTTCCACAGCCTCTTTTGGCCGGCCATGCTGAAATTTGCAGGGCTGCGGACCCCCAGCCGCATTTTTGCCCATGGGTTTCTGACCGTCGATGGCGCAAAGATGAGCAAGTCGCGCGGGACCTTCATCACCGCCGAGAGCTACATCGCCCAAGGCCTCAACCCCGAGTGGCTGCGCTACTACTTCGCCAGCAAGCTCAATGGCTCTCTGGAAGATCTCGATCTGAGCCTGACCGACTTCATCGCCAAGGTGAACAGCGACCTCGTGGGCAAGTACGCCAACATCGCCAGCCGCAGCGCGGGGTTCCTGCGCAAGCGCTTCGCCGGTCGGCTGCTGGGCGATGCCCGCACAGAGGAGCCGGGCTCCAGCCACGCCGAATTGGAGGCACAGCTTGCCCGGGCCGGCGCCCTGATTTGGCCCGCATACGAGTCGCGCGACACTGCGCGTGCAGTGCGCGACATTGGCGCACTCATGGATGCGGTCAATGGCTATGTGGACCACTGGAAGCCCTGGGAGCTCGCCAAGCAAGAGGGCCAAGACGCCCTGCTGCACCGAGTGCTCACCACGACCATGCGCTGCTTCGCCCGGCTCACCATTCTGCTGGCCCCGATCCTTCCTGCCACTGCCCAGCGGGTGGCTGCCGAGGTCTTTGCTGGCAGCACTCTGAACACGGAAGGCCCCTGGAAGGCCGACATGCTCGATGCGCCCCCGGTGAAGCAGGTCGGAGAATTTGGGCACCTCATCACCCGCATCGATCCCGCACAGCTCGAGGCCCTGCTCGCCGCCAACCGCGAGAACCTGGCGCCTTTGGCCGCCACCTAAGTTGGCCGCCACCTGAACTTCCCCTTCACACCGACACACCACCAAGGCTTCCGACCATGATCCGACTCTTTCGCCCCGCCTACGAATCCGAGGCCACCCAGTTTCTCAATCGGCTGAAGGCCGAGCGGCCGGAACTCGAGCAGCGGCAGGCCGAAGGCCGTCGCCGACTGTGGGACACCGAGCCCACCAGCCTCGATGAACAGCGCCGCCGTGGCGAGGCCCGGGCTGCGCAGCCAGCCTACGTCTACCAGCAGATGGCAGTGCTGCCGCCCGAGACGGTGGCGCTCGCACCCGATGCACAGCTGCACGCCCCGGAGCAGTCGGTTTGAGCACCGAGATCACTCCCGAAGGGGTTGCTCGCCTCTACGGCAAGCCCCTGCCCGAGGCACCGGCCGACCTCTACATCCCCCCGGACGCTCTGGAGGTCTTCCTCGAGGCCTACGAGGGTCCGCTGGACCTGCTGCTCTACCTGATCCGTCGGCAGAACTTCAACATCCTCGACATCCCGATGGCACAGGTCACGGCGCAGTACCTGAGCTACATCGACGAGATTCGAGACAAGAACCTCGAGCTCGCCGCGGAGTATCTGCTGATGGCCGCCATGCTGATCGACATCAAGTCGCGCATGCTGCTGCCCGTGCGGCCCAAAGAGGGCGAGGCCGAGCCCGAAGATCCGCGCGCCGAGCTGGTGCGCCGACTGCTGGAGTACGAACAGATCAAGCTCGCCGCCGATCAGATCGAAAAGCTGCCTCAGCTCGGCCGCGATGTGCTCCATGCTCAGGCCGAGCCGCTCTCAGAGTCGGTGCGCCTGCCGCAGATCCACGCGGCCGACCTCCAGGCTGCCTGGCGCGACCTCGTGCGCCGCGCGAGCCTGGTCTCGCACCACCAGATCACCCGCGAAGCGCTCTCGGTCCGTGCCCACATGAGCCAGATCTTGCGCCAGCTGCAGGGCGAGCAGTTCATGGAGTTCTCGGAGATCTTTGAGCCCGCCATCCAGAGCGGTGGTGGTCTTCCGGTGATCGTGGTCCACTTTCTGGCCCTGCTCGAGCTCGCCCGCGAGGGGCTGGTCGAGTTGGTCCAGGCCGCCCCATTTGCCCCGATCTACGCCCGACTCAAGACCGAGGTGGAGCCGACCGAGGTGGAGCTCTCCACCGACTTTGACTAAGGCCTCCGGTGCAGGATCTGTCTCAGAGCAACACCCTTCGCCTTCCAGCGTTCGCCGAAGAGCTCATCGTGCTGGAGCGCAGCGGTGCGCTCTATGGCCTGGCTGAGCAGATCCAAGGCCGGCCCCGATTCATTTTGGGCGGTGGCAGCAATCTGGTTCTGCAGGCCCCTTCAACGAATCCTCTGCCGGGGGTCGTCATTCAAAACCGGCTGGGTGGCATCGTGCGCCAGGGCGCTCAGCCCGATGGCCGCATCCGCATCCGCTGCGCGGCAGGCGAGTCCTGGCATCGATTCGTGATGTGGACCCTGGCGCAGGGGCTGGCTGGCCTGGAGAACCTCGCTCTCATTCCCGGCACGGTGGGCGCATCGCCCGTGCAGAACATTGGTGCCTATGGCGTGGAGGTCTGCGAGCGCATTGCCGAGGTCCACGCCTGGGATCTCGAGGCGCAGACCCATGTGGCCTTCTCCAATGCAGAGTGCGGCTTTGGCTACCGGTTCAGCCGATTCAAGGATGCGAGCCAGCAGGGTCCCTGGGATTGCCCGAGATACCTCATCGTGGCGGTCGACTTTCTCCTCTGGCCGGCGGCCAAGGCGCCCAAGGTGCTCGACTACGCCGGCCTGCGGGGCGCACTGCCCGAGCACTGCTCACCGCTCGAGATCGCCCACACGGTCATTGGCCTGCGGCGCAGCAAGCTGCCCAGCCCCGAGGATCTGCCCAATGTGGGGAGCTTTTTTAAGAACCCGGTGGTTGCGCCCGAACTCGCGCAGCCTCTGCTCGATCGTCATCCCGAACTGCCCGCCTTCCCCGAGGGCCAGAGCCAGATCAAGCTCTCGGCGGGCTGGCTCATCGAGGCGGCGGGCTTCAAGGGCTGTCGGCGGGGCGATGCGGGCGTCTACGACAAGCACGCCCTGGTCCTCGTCAATCATGGCTCGGCCACCGCCGAGGACATCCTGCACCTGTCGCGCGAAATTCAGCAGGGGGTACTGGCGCGCTTTGGCATCTGGCTGGAGCCCGAGCCCATGCTCATTCCGCCCGCAGGGCCTACAGCGCTCGAATGAAGGCCGGCTGCATGGGCTTGGAGTGTTCAGCGCTGAAGCGGTAGCCCTCGGCATCGAAGGCCAACAGCCCATCGGGGTGGTCGATGCGCCGCTCAATGGCGTATCGGGCCATCAGACCCCGGGCCCGCTTGGCGTAGAAGCTCACCACCTTGTAGGCCACCGAAGAGGACGACTTCCCGCCGGCCTTGCCGTCGAGAAACTGGGGGCTGATCATCGGCCCCGGAAGACCCTGAGGCTGCACCACCTTGGCGTATTCCTGCGAGGCGAGGTTGAGGATCCAGGCGGCCTCGCCCAGGGCTGACATTTCTTTGGCGAGCAGCGCTGTGACCTGCGGCTGCCAGTAGGCGTAGAGATCCTTGCCCCGAGGGTTGGGCAGGCGAGTGCCCATCTCAAGCCGGTAAGGCTGAAGGGCGTCGAGCGGGCGCAGCAGGCCGTAGAGGCCCGAGAGGATGCGCAGGCGCTCCTGGGCAAAGACCACATCCTTGGCTTGAAGGGTCGAGGCCTGCAGGCCCTCGTAGACGTCGCCATTGAAGGCATAGAGGGCCGGGCGCGCCTGGGCATGGCCAGATGCTCCGGGCTGCCACTGTGAAAACCGCTGCACATTGAGCTGCGCCAAAGGGGCGCTGATGTCCATTAGGTGCGCGAGATCCTCGGCAGATTTGGTGCGCAGCAGGTCGATCAGTGGACCACTGTCGGTCTCAAACCGCGGGGGCGTCATGTCGCTCGGCAGGCCCGAGGGCAGCGGCGACTCGTAATCGAGGCTCTTGGCCGGCGAGAGCAGAATCAGCATGGTCACTCCACCGGTGCGTACTGGGCCTGCCCCATCCCGAAGGACCAGTTTTCTTTCACCACCTCGATGAGGCTGATGAGCACATCCTCGGGCCGAACGCCCTGCTCTGCCAGAAGCTCCACGGTGCGGGCATAAAAAGCCCGCTTGAGTTCCACGGTGCGGCCGGCATTGAGCGTGACCTGAACCACGATGGCATTGGGGCTGCGAGCCACCCCGAGATAGCTCGGGTCAATCTGCAGAGTCGAAGGTCCATGCTCCTGGATCACGATGAAACGGTCATTGGCCGGCACGTTGAGCGTTTGCACCATCGCCTGATAGACGGCCTCGCCAAGGGCATGGTGCTGGTCGGCGCTGCGGCCTCGGGGCACATCGATGCGGACTAAGGGCATGGAAATTCCTTTCAAACGAGTAGAGTGTCGGCATGTTTGCCTATCGACATGCCTTTCATGTGGGAAATCACGCGGATGTGTTCAAGCACTCCGTGGTGTTGCACATCTTGGACTACCTCCAGCAAAAGCCGGGGCCACTTCAGATCATCGACACCCACGGCGGGGCGGGGGCCTACGCGCTAGACACCAAAATGGTGCGCGACAAGGCGGAGTATCGCACCGGCGTGGGGCGCCTGCTGCCCATGAAGCCCGAGGGCCTACCGCCCATGATCGCCCACTACCTCGAGATGCACCGCAACGCCACGGCCCGGGTGGCCAGCGCCATGCAAACGCCGGTGGACAGCACCCTGGTGGGCTCGCCCTTGCTGCTGGCCGAGGCCATGCGACCCGCCGACCACCTTCGGACCTTCGAGCTGCATCCCAGCGATGCCCCACTGCTCGAGGCTGCACTGCGCCCATTCGGACGCAAGGCCAAGTCGGAGAAGGCCGACGGCTTTCAGGCGCTCAAGCGCCTGCTGCCCCCCGTCTCGCGGCGCGGCCTCGTGCTCATTGACCCCCCCTACGAGATGAAGAACGACTACGCCAAGACCTCCAAGGCGCTGCGCGAGGCTCTGGAGCGCTTCAGCACCGGCTGCTTTGTGGTCTGGATTCCGATGGTCCAGCGGTTTGAGGTGGGCCAGCTGCTGCGCTCGCTGGGGCCCCTGGCAGCCAACTTCAAGGTGGAGGTCTTGGTGGCCAGTTTGAAAGTGCGCTCCCCCCTGGCCGATGGCCTTGGGCTCATGGGCAGTCATCTCGCCATCATCAATCCCCCCTACGGCCTGGAGGCCAGCCTGCGCAGCACCCTGCCATGGTTGGTCAAGCAGCTTGGGCAGGACAAGTCGGCCGGCTTTGAGCTCGGTCCGCCCCCGGCACCGATTCATCGAAAGGTCATGGAGCGTCGTTAGAGTCGCGGTTTTGATTTAGGACCCGTCTACCCATGGAGCATCCATCGGTTGGATGCGGTTGGACCGATAGGACTCCCATGTTTCGACGCGACTTTCTCAAACGGGCGCTGGCCACCTCCGGTACCGCCCTCCTTCCACTCCCCCTGCTTCAGGGTTGCGGCAGCGACGTTGCCCTGATGGATGAGGGCGGCATGCCCATCACCACCACGGCCAAGCTGGGCGCAGCCAGTTTCAACCACGGCATCGCATCGGGCGACCCGCTGCACGACCGGGTCATCCTTTGGACTCGCATCACGCCCCCATCGGGCAGCACCGAAGTGCAGGCAGTTCGCGTGCTGATTGCCCGAGATCCCGAGTTTCAAAGCCTCGTTCTCAGCGAGTTCGCCGAGACCGGCCCGGACCGCGACTACACAGTGAAGGTGGATCCCAGCGGCCTGTCTCCAAAGACCACCTACTACTACCGATTCGAGACGGCCACAGCGACATCCCCCGTGGGCCGGACCAAGACCCTGCCGGCGCCCAACGACTCCGAAGTGAATCGCCTGCGTATTGCCTTCACGAGTTGCTCCAACTACCCGGTGGGCTACTTCCATGCCTATCACTTCATGGCCCAGCGAAACGACCTGGATGCAGTCCTCCACCTGGGGGACTACATCTACGAGGGTGGCAGTAGCGGTGCCACAGGCCTTAACCGCGCCCACGAGCCGCAGTCCGAAATCCTTAGCCTCCAAGACTATCGGACCCGCCATGCTCAGTATCGGACCGATGCCGACCTCCAGGCGATGACACGTCAGCATCCTCTGATTGCGGTCTGGGATGACCACGAGAGCACCAACGACTCCTTCAAAGATGGAGCTGAGAATCACACCGAGGGGGAAGAGGGCGTTTGGGCAGAGCGAAAGGCCATCTCCATCCAGGCCTACTTTGAGTGGATGCCCATTCGACTGGTCGATCCCCAAGATCCTCAGCGCATCTGGCGCCAGTTTCAGTTCGGGCAGCTCGTGGACCTGCTGATGCTCGACACTCGCCTCTACGGCCGGGACGAACAGACGGGTCTGTCGGGCGGTGTCTTTCCAGTCCAGCATACGGCCCCCGACCGCCAGCTGCTGGGCATTGGCCAGGAGGATTGGCTGCTGTCAAAACTCCGAACCAGCACGGCCACCTACAAGGTTCTGGGCCAACAGGTCATGTTTGGGCAGCTGCGGGTGGCAAGCCTCCCCGATTTGGAACTGCTCAGCACCACCCTCATTGAAGAGATCGGAGCCATCAACGGCGATCAGTGGGACGGCTATCCGGCTGCCCGCCAGCGGGTATTCGACGCGGTTGAAAGTGCCAATGTGAAGAACATGGTCGTCCTCACGGGCGACATCCACAGCTCTTGGGGCATCAACCTTTATCGCGATCCGGGCGAACCGGCCACACTGCTCAACAATCTCGCCAACACCGTGGTGAGCCGTGCCGGTGTGGAGCCACCGCTTCAGGCATTGGGGGTGGAGTTTGTGTCTCCGTCGGTCACCTCATCGGGATTCCCTGAGGGAACCACACCACTGCTTCAGACCGCCTTCAACATCATCAATCCGCACATCCGCTATTTCGATGGCGAGCAGCATGGCTATGTTCTCCTCGACTTCACGCCCGAGCGTGTTCAGGGGGAGTGGTGGTATGTGAGCGATATCCTTTCCGTGGAAAAGAGCGAGCGCTTTGGCGCTGCTCTGTTGAGCGAAAATGGAAAGAACCTGCTCAAGCCCGCGGAGGCTCCGTCGGAGCCCCGCAACGACGCGCCCCCGCTGGTGGCCTAGGTCCGCCCGCTGCAGAGTGGATGAAAAAAGCCCCCGCCAGGGTGACCTGACGGGGGCTTTTCACTTCAGCGCCAATCGTGCCTAGAGGCTAGGCACGTTGAAACTTAGGCGGCTTTGTGGGCACCGTCGAAGAACTGCTCGTCTTCGGTCGAGCCCTTCAGGGCTGCGGTCGAGGCATCGCGCTCGATGGTGGTGGTCACGGCGTCGAAGTAGCCAGTGCCGACCTCGCGCTGGTGCTTGACGGCGGTGAAGCCACGCTCGGCTGCCTTGAACTCGGCCTCTTGCAGCTCAACGAATGCCGACATCTGCTGGCGGGCGTAACCGTAGGCTAGGTTGAACATCGAGTAGTTGAGGCTGTGGAAGCCGGCCAGGGTGATGAACTGGAACTTGTAGCCCATCGCGCCGAGCTCTTTCTGGAACTTGGCAATGGTGGCGTCGTCGAGGTTCTTCTTCCAGTTGAACGAGGGCGAGCAGTTGTACGACAGGAGCTTGCCGGGGAACTGCTTGTGGATGGCTTCGGCAAAGGCCTTGGCGTAGGCGAGGTCGGGCTTGCCGGTCTCACACCAGATCAGATCGGCGTAGGGGGCGTAGGCCAGACCACGGCTGATGGCCTGCTCAAGGCCCGGCTTGGTGCGGTAGAAGCCCTCGACGGTGCGCTCACCGGTGCAGAAGGGCTTGTCGTTGTCGTCCACGTCGGAGGTGACCAGGTCGGCCGCTTCGGCGTCGGTGCGGGCGATCAGCACGGTGGGCACGCCCATGACGTCGGCAGCGAGACGTGCAGCAACCAGCTTGGCGACGGCGTCGCGGGTGGGGACCAGAACCTTGCCGCCCATGTGGCCGCACTTCTTGACCGAGGCGAGCTGGTCTTCGAAGTGAACGCCCGAGGCGCCAGCGGCGATCATGCCCTTCATCAGCTCAAACGCATTGAGCACGCCACCGAAGCCAGCCTCGGCGTCGGCCACGATGGGCAGGAAGTAGTCGATGTAGTCGGCGTCGGAGGGGTTCTTGCCTTCCATCCACTGGATCTGGTCGCAGCGCTCGAAGGTGTTGTTGATGCGACGAACAACCTGAGGCACCGAGTTGGCGGGATAGAGCGACTGGTCGGGGTACATCTCACCGGCCAGGTTGGCGTCGCCGGCGACCTGCCAGCCCGAAAGATACACAGCCTTCAGGCCAGCCTTGGCCTGCTGCATCGCCTGGTTTCCGGTCAGCGCGCCCAGGGCATTGATGAAAGGCTCGTTGTTGACCAGGTTCCAGAGCTTCTCTGCACCGCGCTTGGCGATGGTGTGCTCGATCTGGAGCGAACCACGGAGGCGGACGACGTCATCGGCGGTGTAACCGCGCTTGATGCCGGCCCAACGGGGGTTCTCGGACCACTCTTTTTGAAGCTTCTGGGCTTCGATTTCGCGTTGCGACATTGCAGGCTCCTGTCAGGATTGAGAAAAATGGAATTTGGGAGCACGAAGTTTAAGGGATTGCTGCTGTGCGGAATCCAAAATGTTTCACCGCGGTTGCAATTTTTTTACCCTTGATTTTCAACAAGTTGAGCCTTTCCCTGGCTCGGACCAACGGGCCAGACACCGCCCCGGACCAGCATCGGGCGCTGGTTTACCCGATGGAGGCCCGCCTTATTTCACCATACGAGAAATTTTTACCGCATGGTGGAACGAAGCATGGCCATTGGTGGAGCCGCCAGGACCTGCCGCAGCATCCAGAAGCCCGCCCCCACCGAGACCGCCGCGCCCAGCAGCATCCCCCAGATGGGCAGTGCAGCCCGCCACGGCAGGGCCAGATCGAAGGCCACCTGAGCAACCCAGGTGCCCAGGCCCTGCGCAAAGCTCGCGGCAATGAGTCCCGCGAGGCCCCCCGTGACCGTCAACTCGAGCAGGGCTGCCCTCAGCAGCATCGCTCGGCTCGCTCCCAACGACCGGAGCAGCCTTGCCTCGTGCTGGCGGGCTCGACGCCCCGCGAGCAGGGCTGCCCAAATCACCAGCCCTCCAGCAACCAGACTCAGCCCGAAGAGGCCCTGAATCGCCGCGACCACCTGTTGCAGGATGCCGCGCACCTGACGGATGAGGGCATCGGCCTCGACCAGCGTGAGGCCCGGGTGGTCGCGCAGCAGCTCGTTGCCCAGCTGCATGGCCCGATCGCTCGGCACATAGAAACTGGTGATGGAGGTCCGTGCCTCCCCGCTCACCACTGCAGGACTGAGCACGAAAAAGAAGTTCACATCGAAGGAGTCCCACCGCACCTCGCGGATGCTGGTGATGGTCGCCACGATGAAGTCTCCGGCCACATCGAACCCAACCCGATCGCCGAGCTGCAGCCCCATGCTGGTGGCCAGGCCCTCCTCCACCGAGACCTCCGCCGCCGTGGGATCGAGGGGCCGCCCGGCGATCACGCGGTTGCTTGCCGGTAGGCTCGATGCATACGAGAGGTTCAGCTCCCGATCAAGAAAACGACGGCCCCGCTCATCGGCTGCCTTCTCTGGCCCCCAGGCCTCGCCGTTGACCTCCACCAATCGGCCGCGGACCAACGGGAACAACACCGGGTTGGGAACTCCCGCGCGGGCAAGCTTTTCCAGCACGGAGGCCTCTTCTTCGGGGAGGACATTGAGCAGGAATCGATTGGGCGCATCGGGCGGGATCGTCCGGCCCCAGGCATCCACAAGGTCTCCCCGAAGGATGACCAGCAGGAACAACGCGGCCAAGGCCACCGTGAGGCCCACCGACTGCGATGCCAAGGACGCAGCACGCCGCACAAGGCTGTGTTGCAGCGACCGCAGGGCAAAGCCCGCCCGCGGGCCCAAGGCCGAGACCATCCCAAACAATGCCCGGCCCAGGCCCCGGTAGGCGAGGATGAGTCCGACCCAGAGAATCCCCCCCAGCAGCACGAAGCCCAGGCCCAGTTGCAGCGCCAGATCCAGTCGACGGCTGCCCAGCCAGAGCAGGCCCACAGCGCCGATGGCTGCCAGCGCGAGCACCACAACGCGCTGCCCTGCGCCTTTGGGCAGCAACAGATCATCGGGATCCCGCGGACGCAGGCTCTCCATCGCCGGAACACGCACCGAATTCTGGACGGCAGGCCAGGCAAAGAGCAGAACCATTCCTGCCGAGAGCGCCAGGGCCTGGGCCATCGGCCAGACCGGCAGTTGCAGGATGGGGGGAAGCACGATGCCCAGGCTGCCCGCCAGCAGCAGCCCAAGGCCCCACTGGATGAGCCCACCAAGCAAGAGCCCCGCCACCGAGGCCAGCAGAACCAGCCCCACCAGGGCACGTAGCCAAAAACCTTGCAGCTCCTGTCGGCTCGCGCCGAGGGTCTTCAGCACCGCGAATCTCGGCTGCTGCGCGGCCGCCAACTGACGGGCACCGATCAATAGGGCAGCGCTGGCAATCACCAGCGTCAGCATGCTCGTGACCGACAGAAAACTCGAGGCGCGGTTGAGGGCGGAGCGCACCTCGGGCCGAGCATCGTCCAGGGTCTCCAACTGCTCGGAGCCCTTGTTCTGAGCGAAGTATTCATCGAAGGCCGCGAGGGCCTCGGCGTCCTGGGCGGCCGAGGCGCTTGGGCCACGAACCCAGAGGCGATGCCCGATTCGGCTGCCCAGCTGAATGAGTCCGGTCTCGGCAAGATTGGCCTCGGGGATCATCAGGCGCGGCGACAGCGCCATGAAGCCCATTCCGCGATCGGGCTCAACCACGAGTTCTGCGGCCACCACAAACTGCTTGGCCCCGAGGCTCAGCGTGTCGCCCAGCCGCAGCCCAAGGCGGGCGAGCAGGGCGGGGTCAACCCAGGCCTCGCCAGAGCGAAGCGCCAGGTTCTCGGCCTCCCCCTGCCCCGTGCGCAGGCGGACCACGCCGCGCATGGGATACGAGGGCCCGACCGCCTTTACTGATACGAGGGCAAAGCCATCGCCCGCCGTGACGGTGCTTGGGAAGGAGGCCCCCCGCTCGGCCCGCAGCCCCAAGGACTCGGCGGCCTCCATCCAGTGCGGATCGATGGGGGCATCGGAGGTGATGAGCCGGTCTGCCCCCAAGGCCGCCTGTGCATCGCCCAAGAGCGCCTGCTCGACCCGACCCGCCAGAATTGACACGGCCGAAATGGAGGCCACCGACAAGAAGATGGACATCCCCATCAAGACCGCTGCCCCAGTGCGCAGCTCGCGGCCCAAAAAACGCGACAGTGGATTGCGTGGCGTGGCCGAACGCCACGCCGATGCCGAGGAAAACAGAAACGACTTAGACAGCACGCAGTGCCTCCACAATGGTGACGCGCGATGCACGAATGGCGGGAAGCATTCCCCCAATCACACCCATCGCGATGGAAAACGCCAGAGCCTGACCCACCACCGAGGCAGTCAGGGTGAACCCAAACGAGAGCTCCGAAAAGCTCTGGAAGTTGGTGGTCGAGAACTGAAGGTTGGAAAAGCCGCTGGCGATGATCACCCCCACCACACCGCCCACCAGCGACAAGAAAACGCTCTCCATCAGGAAGGCCAGCAGGATGTCGGTGCGCTGAAAGCCCAACGCCCGCAGCGTGCCGATCTCGGCGGTGCGCGTTGCAACGGCCGACTGCATGGTGATGGTCGCCCCGATCACCGCCCCAATGGAAAAGATCACGGTGAGCGAGAGGCCCAAAATCCGAATGAATCTGGACAAGGACTCGCTTTGATCGGAATAGAACTGCTGCTCGGGCTTGGCCTGCACTGTCAGGCGCGGGTCAGTCCTCAGCCGATCAATGAACTGCTGGGCCAGGGCCGGGTCGACAAGGCGCACAATGATCGAGGAGTAATTGACCCGACGAAAGCTCTGCATCAACACATCGGCATCGGCCCAGACCTCCGAATCAAAGCCGCTCGCGCCGCCATCGAAGATGCCCACGACCTGCCAGCTCTGACCACCAAACCGGATCTGTCCGCCAAGGTCGAGGCCCTGAAACTGCCGCGCAGCCGCACTGCCCACAATGAGTTCATTGGCCCCAGGCCGAACCGCCCGACCATCGATGATCTGAATCTGCCGACGCAGGCCAACCCCCAGGGGGGTTGTGCCGCGGACCACCAGATTGCTCGGACGCCCAGTGCTGCGCTTTTTCAAATTCACCAGCACCAGGGCCTCGCGCGAGGCCTGCGACTCACCCAGATTCATGACCTCGGGCTGCTGCACGATGATGTTGGCCTGAGTGCGGTCGATGGAGCTCTGAACCTCGCTGGCTGACCCCTGCCGGGTGATGACCACATTGTCGGCCTCGCCCGTGCCGACCAGGGTCTCCTTCAATCCGGCATCGAGCATGAGCACCGAGGCAAAGACCGTGACCACCAGCGCCATGCCCGAGGCGGTGAGGATGGTGGTGATGCGCCGCACCCAGAGATTGCGAAAGCTGTACGCCAGAGGAATGGCCATCAGGCGATCGCTCTCAAGCCATCGACAATGCGGATGCGATATGCCTTGATGGCGGGGGCCACCGCCGCCACCAGGCCAGTGAGCACGGCGGCTGCGATCTGCATGCCCACGGTCTCAGACGAGACCTCAAAACTGCGGAACAAGGTGCCGGTGGCCGAGTGAAACGCATCGGAGGCGGGGAAGGTCAGGGCAATGCCCACCGCGCCCCCAAGGGCCGCCAGCAGCACAGACTCGGCCGAAATCAGGCCCGCAACGAAGCTGGGCGAAAAGCCCAGGGCCTTCAAGGTCGCGTACTCGCTTGTCCGCTCGCGGGCAGTCATTGCCATGGTGTTGGCCATCACCGCCATGATGATCAGGATCACCACAAACGAGACCGCACGAATGGCCAGCACGATGGTCTCGATCATGGACACAAAGCCCAGCTGAAATGCCTGTTCGGTCTCGGTCAGGGTCTCTTTGGGCGAATTGGAGAAGATGCCATCAATGGCCAGGGACACCTCGGCGGCCCGCGATGGGTCAGAAATCTTGGTGATGAAGACCCCGACCGAGTCGGCCTCGCGATTCAGGGGCCGCTTCTTCATGTCCTCGTTGAGGTAGCTCCAGTGAAAGTACATCTGACGCGTGTCGGTGGTCTCCTCGGCGCCATCGAAAATCCCCGCAACCAAGAACTGCCAATTGCCCGGAAAGACCGTGCCGCGCAGATTGATGATGTCGCCGGGAGCAAAGCCATGCTCCTCGGCCAGCCTGCGGCCCACCACCGCAGACCTGGGGTCCCGCTGAAAGACCCGATAGGTGGCCTCGTCCATCACGAACTCGGGGTAGATCTGGAAGTAGGTGTCGACATCGACCGCAAACTGCGGAAAGAAGCTGCGCGTGTCCTTGTAGACCCCACCAAACCACCGCGAGTAACTGATGGCCTCCACCCCATCGACCCCTCGGATGCGTTCCTCATAGGACTTGGGCAAAGGAAACACCAGTGAAATGGCGCTTCGGGTGATCAGGCGAGCCTTGGATGCGCTCTCGGCGCCCGAGTACCAGGCCTCCACGACCGTCGACAGCAGGCCAAAGGCGAGCACCGAAATGGCAAGACCAATCAAGGTGAGGAGGGATCGACTGGAATTGCGCCACAGATTGAGCGCAATCAAGCGGGCAATCAGCACGGCGCCGACTCCAGCTGACCTTTTTCCAAGTGAATGATGGCCCGGGCGGCCTCCGCGGCCTTCGGATCGTGGGTGACCATCAGGATGGTCTTGCCGGACTCCCGATGGAGGCGCTGCAGCATGGCAAGGATCTCAGTGGCCGACTGCCGATCGAGGTCTCCGGTGGGCTCATCGGCCACGATGAGATCGGGGTCGGTGATCAGCGCCCGAGCAATCGCCACCCGCTGCTGCTGTCCGCCCGAGAGCTCGTTGGGCGTATGCCCCATGCGGTCTGCAAGGCCCACCGCAGTCAGCGCATGGACCACACGGCGGTGGCGCTCTGCCCGCGGCAGATCCGTCAGCTGCAGGGGGAGCGCGACGTTTTCATAAGCGGTGAGCACGGGGATCAGGTTGTAGAACTGAAAAATGAAGCCCACATGCTTTGCCCGCCAACGGGCCAGCTCGGCGTCGGAGAGCGTGGAGATGTCGATGCCCGAGATGATGATGTTGCCCTCGCTGGGTCGGTCGATGCCCGCGATGAGATTGAGCAGGGTGCTTTTGCCCGACCCCGAGGGCCCCATCAGGGCAAGGAAGTCTCCCTCGGCAATCTTCAGATCAATGCCCTCGAGGACCGTGAGCGTCTGGTCCCCTCGGATGTAGCGCTTGGCGACGTTGCGCAGCTCAATCACTTGGTCGCAACCCGCACGGACTGGCCGTCGCGCATGTCGACCGAAGGCTCCATCACCAGCCGGTCTCCAACCTCGAGGCCCTCCACCCGCACCACAGTCTGGGTGGAATCGGCGCTCGGCATCTGAGCCTTGGGGATGGCCAGAGCCTGGAGTCGATCGTTGGCCACACGAAAGACCGTGCCGCTGCCATCCGCCTCGAGGCGAATCGCGCGGCGCACTGCTGCCGTGTATGGCTTCTTGTCTTCATCGCGCAGAGGGCGAGAGAGAAACACCACCTTGGCCGACATGTCGGGCAGGACCCTGGGATCGATGGCATCGAAGCTGACCTTGACCAGGCGGGTGGCCTTGGCCCGGTCGATGGTTGGCACCATCCGGGCCACCGACCCGGCAAAGCGGGTCTCGGGAATTGCATCGAGGCCGATCTCCACCGGCTGGCCCACGGAGATTTTGGCGAGGCTCGATTCGGAGACATCGGTCTCGACCTCGAGGGTGCTCATGTCGGCGAGGGTGACCACCGCGCCCTTGCTGTCGGCGGCATTGGAGAACGGCGTGATGTTGTCACCCACATTGGCGCTCTTGGTGAGCACGACCCCATCGAAGGGCGCTCGAATTTCGGATTGGGAGAGCGCGGCCTCGGCCACGCGCGTGGCGGCCTCGGCGGCGCGGACCTGTGCCCTGGCCTTGGCGTAGCGGGCCTGGGCGGCGTCGTGGGCCGCCTGGGAAATGAAGGATTGCGCCAGCAGGCTGGCGGCGCGATCGGCCTCACGCTTGGCGTCATCGCGCTCGGCCTGGGCCAGACCGACCTGGGCCTGGGCCTGCTGGAGGCTGGCGCGCAGCTCCGCGTTTTCCAGGCGGGCAATCAGCTCTCCGGCCTTCACCACACTGCCTTCGGCCACGCCCAGCCATTCCAGCCGGCCCTGCGCTCGGGTGGAGACGGCAGCCTTGCGCTGCGCCACCACATAACCTGAGGCATTGAGCACGGAGAGTTCCTGGGATGGATAGGCAAGCACCGCGGTGCCCACGGACACCTCGGTGGGGCGGCCCCACTGGGCCGCAACGATCAGGCCTCCGGCCACCAGGGCGCCGAGCACCAGCCAGCGGACCTTGGGGGAGAGGGCTTTCCATTGTTCGGCCAGAGGCATTCGGGGGTTCCTTTGAGTTCTTCTTTTGGGTTCGAGCACGCCCAGACTCTGTGGGTCTATTTGTCATGTCGCCTTGAGACACTATCAGAGGCAAACAAACCCTCGAGGAGATCCCCCATGAGCAATTCAAAAACCAACTGGCTCGCCATTCCCACCCACGACGGCAAGTCGATGGATGCCTACGTTGCCCTCCCGCCCACGGGCTCGGGACCGGCCGTGGTCATCATTCAAGAAATCTTTGGCGTGAACGAGCACATCCGTGCCGTTGCCGACCAGTACGCCGCCGATGGCTTCGTCGCCATCGCTCCCGACCTCTTCCATCGGACGCAGGCCCACATTGAGCTGGCCTATGACCAGGAGGGCTTCCAAAAAGGTCTCGACCTGCTTGGCGGCCTCAACTTTGACCTTGCGGTGGCCGATCTGGCCTCGACCGTGAAGGCTGCTCGGGGCCACTCGGCAGTGACCGGCAAGGTCGGCAGCGTTGGCTTTTGCATGGGCGGACTGCTCTCGTACCTTGCTGCTGCCAAGGCTGGCGTTGACTCGGCCGTGTGCTACTACGGCGGCGGAATCCACACCCAGCTGGACCTGGTCAAAGACATCCGCGTGCCCATCCTTTTGCAGTTTGCCGCCAAGGACGGATTCATCCCGCCCGAGGCCATTGCCGCAGTGCAAACAGCGTTTGCCGGCAAGGCTCAGGCCGAGGTTGTGGTCCACCCGAATGTGGACCATGGCTTCAACTGCTGGCGCCGCCCGAGCTGGGACGCTGGCACGGCCGTGCGCGCCCGCGGACTGAGCCTGAGCCACCTCGGCAAGACCCTGTTCTGAACCCCCGGGGCCGCAGCGGTGGTGTAAAAATTTCTGAGGTGGAAAGGCGTTGGTTCTGAATTTCCTTCCATAGGTTCGTTTACATGTTAAAAATCCTTAAATGTCGATTTTTAACAGCGCCGACCCGTTCGGCAAACGCCAACCCTGCAAGGAAATCTCATGATGCAACGCCCGATCGCCCATCCCACTGCCGTCCGCGGCACCCTCACCCCAGCCTCGTCCGCCGCCCCGACGCCACTGCGCGCTCTGTCCGTGGGCATGGCGCTCACCCTATCGCTGCTGGCCTCGGGCTGTAGCCTCAGCGGGTCATCGGACCTGTTTGGCACGAGTTCCAGCGGATCCGGTGGTGGGACGGGCGGGACCGGGGGCAACGGCACTGGAACCGGAACCAGTGCGGTGAGCACCAGCCCGACCGGCCTCGCCAGCACGGGCGATGGGTTGGGCAATGTGGTGGTGGAGCTCGGTGGCACGCTCAACGAGCTGGGCTCGGTGGCGGGCATGGTCCCAGGCGACACCGGAGCCGCGCTGAACACCACCGTCACCAGCATTGGAAACAATGTTCAATCGCTCGGAGGCGCCTTGGGCGAGGGCCTGGGCGCGCTGGGCACCGATGCCAACGCGATCGAGCCGATTCTGGTCGGCGTCGCCCAGACCGTCATCAATCTGGAGAGCACCACGAGCTCTGTGGCCCCGCTCGTGGCCTCCCTCACCTCCGAGGGTTCGCCCCTGGCACCGCTGAACCCGGTGGTGCAGCCGCTCGCCCAAGGCCTGGATGCCGTGCTCACTCCCGTTGGAGGTGCGGTGGTCGAAATTGGCACGCAGCTCTCGGGTGCCATCACCTCCGATCAGGGCCAGCAGCTCACGAGCACCCTGTCGGGCGTGGTGAATCAGGTCAACACTGGAGTCTCATCGGTCACCACCACCCTGGGTGAGGCCGGACTCAACCAGGTCACCACCCCCGTGCTGACCACCGTCAACGATGGCCTATCGGCCCTCGGCGGTGCGCTCACCGACTCGGGCGCTCCGGTCGTCAGTGGCTTGGGCCAGACCGTGACCTCCCTGGGCCAGACGGTGGAGGGCCTCAATACCCTCTTTGTCGCAACCCCGACCTCGGGCACCGGCAGCACTGGCGGATCGAGCGCCCTGCCCGGCCTTCCTGCTCTTCCGGGCACCGATGCCCTTGCTCCGGTCACCGGTGCGCTTGCGCCAGTGACGGGCGCCCTAGCCCCCGTGACAGGGGCGCTTGCCCCAGTGACTGGAGCGCTCGGGTCGGTGCCGGTCTTGGGTGGAGTCGTGGGTGGGCTGACCGGCGGACTAACGGGAAGCCTCGGTGGAACTCCCCGCTAGCTTGCGCGACAGGGCCAGGGCCTCCTCCAGGGAGGCGCCTGGCATCACTGCAAACAGATAGCAAAACAGGGTTTCGAGGGTGACCCCCGGAACCCCAGCCTCCAGCCGACGCAGCGAATTGCGGCTGATCCCCCCGACAATCACGAGATGCTGATGGCTGATGCCCTTGGCCTTGCGCAGGACGCGCAGAGATTGCGCAAGTCGGGCGACTCCGGCACGGGGGCTCCATGACGAATCGGGGGATAGGTCAAATTCGGTCTGTCGCATGCGCCCGATCGTAGAAAAAGGGCATCTCACGATCAATCCGTGCAGGTTGCCGATGTTAAGGAGCCTGACAGGGCCAACCGGCGTCTTGGGCAACGGCACATCGATCCTTCAACGGCGCATCGATCCTTCAACGACGCCTCAATCCTTCTCTTGAAATATCTGCTCCAATGCCTCTCTGCTGTCCTTCCAGAGAGAGCCGCATGAATCAAACCGAGCGCCTGCAGCTGATCATGAGCACCCTGCGCAGCAAGGGCGCCTTCGCTCGACAAGAGATGATCGAGCGCTTCGAGATCTCCGAACCCACATTCAAGCGCGACCTTGAGTTTTTGCGCAGCCGATACGGTGCAGACATCACCTACGACCGGATGAGCAAGCTCTACCGGCTGGCCAGCCGAGAGGATCTCCACGGCAAATATGTGGCCGGCGAGCGCATTGAACTCGCCGGACTCTGGTTTGGACCGGATGAACTCCAGGCCCTGCTCTCCATGTATGCGCTGCTCGATGGGGTCGGAGCGCAAGACATCCTGGGCTCCCACCTGGCTCCATTCAAGGCACGCATCGAGCAGATGCTGGGCGATGGATCCCAGAAGGCCGAGCGCGTTCGCCAGTGCATTCGCATCCTGCCCATGGCTGCGCGGCCAATGTCGCCGTTTTTTGTCCAGATTGCCCAGCTGACCCTCGATGGCCGCCGCTTTGAGATGCGCTACCACCAGCGCCAGCGCGGCGAATCCACCCTCCGAATCGTGAGCCCTCAGCGGCTGGTTTATTACCGCAACAACTGGTATCTCGATGCTTATTGCCACCTGCGCGAACGCCTCTCGACCTTTGCGCTCGATGCGATCGAGGCAGTGACACCCCTGAAGGGCCGCGCCAAAGTCGTGGCCGAAGCGAAGCTCGACCGAGTGCTGGCCGCCGGCTACGGCATCTTCAATGGCTCGGTGGTCGACACCGCGGTCCTGCAGTTCTCCTCGGCCGTCAGTCCCTGGGTCTCCAAAGAGAGCTGGCACCCCAACCAGGAGGGAGCATGGGTCAACGAGGGCGAATGGCGCCTGAGCTTTCCCTACTCCCACACCCGAGAGCTGGTCATGGACATCCTGCGCTGGGGGGCCGATGTGCGGGTCATTTCCCCAGCGAGTCTGGCCCAATTGGTCCACGAGGCGCACGCCAAGGCGGCGGAGGCCTACACTAAGCCATCATGAACCGACTCGCCCAAGCCTTCCTCGTCCTCTGCGCTCTGGTGTTTTTTGCCATCGGCGCCAACACCTTCGCCAACCCCCTGGCGGCCATGTCGCCGCTCGATCTGGCGATCAACTCGCCCCGGGCGCTCAACGAAATCCGCGCCAACTACGGTGGTCTGCAGATCGGCATCGGTCTGGTCCTGATCTGGGGTGCCGTGTCCAGAGGCTTTCGCAGTCAGGCCCTGCTGGTGCAGACCCTTCTTATGGGCGGCCTGGCCTTTGGCCGACTCGTGCACTGGTTGCAGGATGGAAACCCCGGCGAGTTCAACAACCTTCTGCTGGGTGTGGAGCTCGGGGTGACCGTTGCTTCGCTTGTGCTGTGGGCGGTCCTGCGCCGTGCCCAGCACGAGGTGCGCCGTGTGCCCAGCACCCGCGCGGGGGGTTCTCGCTGATGGAGCTGCCCGCCATCGCCACCCTTCTGCCGGCCCACATCGAGTGGCGGCAGTTGTTCCTGATTGGCATGGTTCCCATCTTCCTGCTGGCTTTCTTGATGGAGGTGCATGTGCTGCGGCGGCGCGGGCAGCAGCGAAGCATCCACCCCAAGGAGGTGCTCGCCAACCTCTCGCTGGGGGGCAGCTACCTCGGCTTTGAGGCCCTCATGTTTCTGCTGGTCACGGGGGTGGTCTTTGACTGGGCCTATGGCCTTCGAGCCTTCGACATTCCAGTCAATGCCGCCACCGCCGTGCCCATCTTCATTGCGGTGGAGTTCTGCTTCTATTGGTTCCACCGGGCCTCCCATCGGGTGCGCTGGTTCTGGACGGCTCATGTGCCCCACCACAGCGGCGAGGTGATGAACTTCACCACCGCCATGCGCCAGAGCCTGCTCAATGCCTTCGTCTGCTCCTGGGTGTTTTATTTGCCGCTGGCCTTTCTTGGTATCCCACCCGCGGTGATCTTCTTCTGCCTGTCGGTGAGCCTGGCCTACCAGTACTTCATCCACACCGAATCGGTGGGCAAGCTGCCCGCCTGGTTTGAGTATGTTTTCAATACTCCCAGCCACCATCGGGCGCATCATGGGCGCGATGCCCAGTACATCGACCGCAACTTCGGCGGCGTGCTGATTGTGTTTGACCGACTCTTCGGCAGCTTCGCCGAAGAGACCCACCGACCCGATTTCGGCATTCCACAGCAGATCCGCTCCTACAACTTCCTGGTGCTCAACATCCACGAGCTGGTCGATATGCTGCGCGATGTTTTGGCACCCGGGCCCATATCTCAGAGGCTTCGGCACCTGGTGATGCCACCCGAGTGGCGCCGGCCGGGGCACACCCCGATCCGCACCTGGACTGTAGAGGACAAAAGCGCATGACTCCAATCACCCTGCATCGGGCTGGCCGCTGGGCCGGCCTCGCAACCATTGCCGCACTCCTCTCGGGCTGTGCGGCATTCCAGCTCTCCCATCCCACCAAGCCGCCCGAGGCTCTGGCACAGGATCGTTACGACTGCGCACAAGAGGCCGCCAAGGCCTTCCCGCCCCAGATCGTTCGGGTTCCCACGCTGGGCTACGGCGCATTCAACTATTCCTACGGCCCGAGCTTTCGACACCCGCACAGCCCCTTCATCTCGCCCTTTGGTGATCCCTTCGGCCCGCAAATCTTTCAAACGCCGGTGGATGCCAATCGGAATGCGCGCGACGATATGGAAGAGAAGTGCCTGGCGGCCAAGGGCTGGGTTCGTGGCATTCAGTAAGCCCATTCAGTAAGCCCCTCAGCACGCCCCGAAGCCTTTCCTCGCTTCACCCCCACCCACCCCACCGGAGCATTCATGGAACTGTTTGACGCCATCTACCAACGCCGCGCTGTCAAAGCCTTCGATCCCGCACACCAGATTTCGGAGGCCGACGAGCGCAAGCTCTTTGAGGCCGCCATCCAATCCCCCACAAGCTTCAATATCCAGCACTGGCGATTTGTGGTCGCGCGCGACCCGGCGCTGCGCAAAGAGATTCGGGCACTGGGCAACGACCAGGCCCAGATGACCGATGCCTCGCTGCTGGTGATCATGACGGCTGACACCAAGGCCTGGCAGAAGAATCCGAGCCGTTATTGGGCGCAAGCCCCCAAAGAGGTGGCCGACCTGCTGGTGGGCTGGATGGGCCCCTTCCACGAGGGCCGCGAGTGGCTGCAGCGCGACGAGGCTCAGCGCTCGATCGGTATGGCCATGCAGACTCTGATGCTTGCCGCCAAGGGCATGGGGCTCGACTCCTGCCCGATGATCGGCTTTGACATCGAGGGCGTGGCCAAACTCATCAACCTGCCCGCCGACCATGTGATGGGCCCGATGGTAGCCATTGGAAAAGGCATCAAGGCTCCCTGGGCCAAGCCCGGTCAGCTGTCCCTCTCCGAGGTGCTGGTCAACAACCGCTTCTAGTTCCGGGCGAGGTGGCGGTCCATGAATTGGACCGCCCGATCGACGGCCTCGCCGTCCAGAAAAAACGCGGCCACATGGCCCAGGCCGCGCATCACATAGAGCTCGTTGGGGATGCCTTGTTGGTCGAGCGCCGCCTTGTAATCGGTGGCATGGTCCAGGGGCACCACCCAGTCAAAGCTCCCGTGGTAGAGAAATGTCGGCGGGTGCTGCGCAGTGATGTGTCGGATGGGCGAGGCCGCGGCATATTGCTGCGGCACATCGCCTGGCCGACCCCCGAGATATTGCACCACCAGCTTGCCATCGGCCCATTTGGCCAGCTCCGTGGGCGTGCCGCCACCGACCACCACCGACACCCGCTGCTCGGGCGGCGCATCGAGAGCCCCCAAGAGGGCGGCCAGATGGCCTCCCGCCGAATATCCAAAGGCCGCGACCCGCTGGGAATCAATGTTCAGCTCTTGGGCATTCTGGCGAAGCCAGACCAGGGCCTGACGCAGGTCCTCGACTGGTGCTGGGTGCAGGTGCTTGGGTGAGAAGCGGTAGGTCGCATTCATCACCAGATAGCCGCGGGCCGCGAGCCGTTCGGCGATGGAGTTCATCTGGCTGCGACGATCGGGCGGTGCCCAGCCGCCGCCATGGATCAGCAGCACCGCAGGGGCGAGGGAATGTGCGGGGGATTGGGAAGGAGGATGGGCGGGGAAATGAATGTCGGCCTTCAGGGCCTCGGGCCAGCCCGCTGGGGTGTAGACCACGTCGCGCTGAACTGGGGGCCGTGCGGACACCTCTTCCGCGGTGGCACCGCCAGCCGTCAGGGCCATGCCCAAAATCGATAGCCATGCCATGAGGGCCGGACGCATGGGTGCATGCCCCGCAGTTGACTTAAGCGGCAAGGTCATTCTCCAGAACGATGCGGTAACGCGCCCGGCCGGACTCCAGATGCGCCAGAGCCGCATTGGCATCGCTCAGCTTGAAGCGCTCGACCTGCGCAGAGATGCCGTGGCGGGCGCAGAACTCCAGCATCTGCCGCGTGGCTTGGGGGCCACCCACCGGACTTGCTGAGACGGACTTCTGACCCGGCAGAAGGTCAAAGACCCCCACACTCAGAGGCTTGAGCACCGCGCCCACGACATGCAGCCGACCCTTGGGTGCAAGGAGCGCCAGGTATGCATGCCAGGGCAGCTCCTGGTTGACGGTCGACAGAATCAAGTCAAACCGAGTCTCGAGTGCCGCCAAGACCTCGGGATCAGTGCTGCTCACGAAGTCGTGCGCTCCCAAGGATTTTGCCTCGGCCTCCTTGTCGGCAGAGCTGCTGAAGGCCGTGACATGGCAGCCCCACTTGGCAGCAAACTGAATGGCCAGATGGCCCAGGCCACCGATGCCGATGACGCCCACGCGCGCGAGGGGCGAGATGCCGAATTGAACCAACGGATTGAATACGGTGAGCCCACCGCAGAACAGTGGCCCTGCTGCCAACGGATCGAGCTCCTCGGGCAAAGGAATGGCCCACATGGCCTGGCAACGCACATGGCTGGCAAAGCCACCGGAGCGGCCAACAATGGTGGCCTCATTGCGCGAGCAGAGGTTCTGATCACCGCCAAGGCACTGGGCGCAGTGCTGACAGCTGGATGACACCCAGCCGAGACCCACCCGCTGCCCAACCGACAGCCCCCGCGCGGCCGAGCCCAGCGCGGTGATGCGGCCCACGATCTCATGTCCTGGGACCAGAGGGTACTGGCTTGCGCCCCAGTGGTTGTGCAACATGGAGAGGTCCGAATGGCAGATGCCACAGGCCTCGACAGCAATCTCGACTTGATCGTCGGCCAACGGAGCAAGCTCGATGTGCATGGCCTTGAGCGGGGCTCCAGCCTGTTCGGCGGCCATGGCGAGGGTGGTGTTGCGGACGGCGGCTGGACGCATGGGGAATCCTTTGGGGGAGAAGATTCTTTAGAAGATCAGCCCGGCGAGGCAGGCATTGACGGCAGCGCCTTGAGGTGGCGATTCAGGAACTCGATTTGGTCGGCGACCACCCGCTCGAATGCGTCACCCACATAGATATCGAAGTGGCCATCGCGGTAGGTCTTGATCTCGCCACGGGCCGCCTGGGCGGCGTATCTTAGTGTCGGCCCTGCGGGGGCCACGCTGTCGGTCTCGCAGACACAAAACAGCACCGGCGCCGAAATCTTCTTGGCGCTCCTGCCGGGGTAATACCCAATGATGTCGAGCGCAAACCGTGCGGCCACTTCGTTGGGGGCGGTGCAGCCTGCCTTGCGCAAAACGGTGTATCCGTCGTAAGCATCGGGAGCATTCATCAGCCCGGTCTCACCGGGCTTGGCAGCCACCGCAACCATGCGGGGCGCACACCCAAACCAGGACCCCACGCGGTCCGACATCGCCAGTGCCGAAACCTTGAGCGAGGTCAATGGGCTGAGCGTCAGGCTGGAGGCAAGCCCATGGGTGAAGGGGCACTGGGCTACGACTGCTGCGACGGTCTGGCCACGCGCCTGAGCCTGAGCGGCAACGGCCAACACATGGCCACCACCAAAGGATGTGCCCCAGAGGGCAATTCTCGACGGATCGATGTTGGAAAGAGTTCGTGCGTGGGCGAGTGCTGAATGCCAATCTTCCTGTTGATGATCGATGTCGAGCAGCTGCCGCGGCTCGCCACCGCTCTCGCCAAAGTGCCGATAGTCAAACACCAGGCAGGCAAAGCCCTGCGCTGCGAACCGCTCGGCGAAGGCATCCAGACGCATGGTGCGAACGCCACCGACACCGTGCGCCATCACGATCATGGGGTGGGGTCCGGCGGTGCTTGGAAGGTAGAGGTCACCCGCACAAAAGGCATCGCCCGATGCAAAGCGGGTGGGAGTTGCACTGAAGGGGATGGGAGTCTGGGAGGTCATGTTGTCGGCGATGAGGGCGGGTCTGAACTCAGTTGCGGAGTGTATCGATCGCGTGCAGTCCGTGCGCACTCACAGCTCAAAAAACGCCCGTATTTACCCGCGTGTCAGTGGGTCGAACTCCCTTGGCCCTTGGTCCGACGCGACAGTCGCAAGGAACTAAACATCGGAGTAAGAACGATGGAGCCACCTGCAACGTCCTTTGCCACAGCCCGAAGGGTCCTGTTTCTGACGGTCTTTGGCCTCAGTGCGGCGGGCTGTGGAGATGAAGCAACCGAGCCCACGAGGTCGTCCAACGCAGGCAATGCCGCAGCGTCGTCACCATCCAACCCCATTGCCACAGCACAGAGTTCCGCCGCCTTGTCTGCCCTTCCCGGCGGTCTGGGGTGTGGCTGGTCGATCGCCAGCGATGCCAACCTTGCCAACCTTTTCTTCCCGGACAAGGCTGCTCGCTATTGGGTCGCGTATCTCCCCTTAACCCCCGCGATGCAGGTTCGGGTCCGGGGGCAGTACCCCGAGGCACGGTATTTCTCCTTCAACGCCTATGGTCCCACCGTCGCTCCGACCGACGCCCTTGCCGACTTTGAGTTGTCGCCAGTGGCTGGCGGCGCCAATCCCTTCGCCAAACAAGGGGCCAAGCCGGGCGACACGTATCAAATGGTCTTCAAGTTTGGCGACATTCCTACATCCCGCGCACCGAACACTTTGTACTCGGGAAGTCTGCCGCTGATGAACTTCTCGGTGCCCAACGGATTCCTTGGTGTGATGTTTTACCGAACCTACGTGGCGTCTGGCGAAGGGCTGCGAGGAAATGTGCCACTGCCCACACTCACGTTGGAGACATCTGCAGGAGAGCCCATCGCAACTCTGCCCACCTGCGAGGAGCCACCGCTTCCCACACTGGGAGGCCTACTGCCAAGCACCGGCGTGAACCAGTTGCTCAATGAATCCGACTACCCGGACCAGCTTCCTCTGCCGCTCTCGAATGCCGCGAACCCGCCGGCAGTCGAGGTGTTTAGAAACACTCAAACCAGTGTTGCGGACTTCCTTCAGGCCCAACTGGGCATCCCCGGAACCGCGCCCAAACTGCCCTCCACCGGCTCGGGCGGATTCGCTAGCAATATCCACAACGACTACACCACCACCCTGCTGTCTCGGCGGCACGGCAATCTCGTGCTGTTCCGAGGTCGTGCCCCCACCTTCCGCGGCCAGACGGCGGTGGCGTTTGGGGAGGAGCAGGTCCGCTACTGGTCCATCTGCCAGAACGAGTTCTACACACAGCGATTCACCGACTGCGTTCTGGACAGCGAAGCCGCACTCGACTCGGATGGTTTCTACACCGTCGCCATATCGGACGCTGCAGATCGCCCCCCAGATGCGACTGCGTCCAACGGCATCTCTTGGCTTCCCTGGGGCCCCTATCCAGATGGGTTGATTCTGTATCGGCAGATGCTGGCCAATCCAGCCTTTTCGCAGGCGATTCGACGGGTGGGAATCAACGACTCGGCACCCCAGGTGATGGGAGATTATTTCCCCGAAGTTACATACTGCCGACCGGAGGTGTTCTCCGGCGCTGGAACGCTCACCCCCCGACAACGGTTTGAAGCCTGCAAGGCCGACCAGCGGGGGCGCATGTGATGCGATATCGGGCATGGAACCTGGCGTGGCTGGGTCTGATGACTGCTGCATGCGTCGACAATCCGATCGGGACGTCTCCCACCGACGATGCTGTCCGCTCGGCCTCGCCAGACTTGCGCCCTGCAATTCTGGCCTGTGGTGCCGCGCCACCGCCCAAGCTCGCGCCAACGCCATCGTGCTCGACCCCGGAGTCGTCCGATGGCTTTGAGCCCCCGTGCAACCCACACCTCGCACAGAACGGCTGGTCGTCTTCCCACCGGGCAAGCTTTGCCCAGGCCTCATCGCCATTCCGCGGCATTGAGAGCAACGACCAAGTTCACATCGACCATCGGCCGCTTCTGGCGGCACCCAACAACATCAACTTCACTGAGCCGGATGCCGCGGGCCGGGTTGCCGCCTGGTCTTCCACGGTGGGGTTCACCGGTGAAATTGTGAAGTTCGACTTCGCCACCATGCGAGAGCTGGGGCGCTTTGTCCCGGAGGGCGGTGGGACACTCTCTGCCAGTGGGGCCTACAACCTTCTGGACCGCGATCAACGCCTGGTGGTTGGGCAGGGCGGGTCACTGCAGGTCTTTGGCGACCAGGAAGACGGCAATCGCCACAGCGGCATTGCGCTGCTCAAGGAATTCCCGCTGCCTGCGCAGGCCCGATGCGGAAGTCGGGACGATGAGTTGGTTAGCATCACGATGCTCTTCGATGGAAACATCGCCTTCGCCACCAAACTGGGCATGGTCGGTGTTGTGCCTCGCCAGCCGGCCGCGATGTGCGATGCCAACGTCCGCGTTTTTTCGATCAACGGCGACCGATGCAACGACCCGACCATTCCCGACGACCAGTTGGAACAGGTATCCAACTCGATTGCTGCCGATGAGGGGAATCGTGTCTTTGTGGCCACCAGTCAGGCCCAGCACCGCATCGACTGGGACGGCAGCGAGCTGACGGCGGGCTGGAGGGCCCCATACGCAGGCGCTGGGGGCACGGGTGCTGGGCGGCTTGGGGCGGGGTCGGGGTCCACGCCCACAGTGATGGGTGGTCCGAAGGATCTCGATCGGTTCATCGTCATCACCGATGGCCAGCCGTTGATGCACCTCGTGCTGCTGTGGAAGGATCAGATCCCGGCCGACTGGCAGCCCATCAAGCCTGGCCGCGATCGCAGGATTGCTTGCGAGATTCCCGTCACCTTCGGAAATCCCAACGCCACCGTGTCGCTCTCGGAGCAATCGGTCCTGGTTCGGGGATACGCGGCCATGGTGGTCAACAATCAAGTGGCGCTCAACGATCTCTTGGGGGCAGTGCCTGCGCAGCTGCAGCCGTTCACCCAGCTGCTGTCCGGGGTCAGCATCAATCGCCCCAGAGGGCTAGAGAGGATTGACTGGGATCCCGCCACCCGAACCTGTCGGAGCGTGTGGGCAAACACCGACGTGTCCATTCCGAACGCGATTCCCAGCATGAGTTCGGCCTCCGGACTGATCTACGGCATCGGCAGTCGAACGATCAATTTGGTCGATGCGTGGACCTTGGAGGCCATCGACTTCAAAACTGGAAAGTCGGCCTTCCACATCCCGTCCTCCGCCTATCCGACCGACAACAGTTTTTATGCCGCAACGGTGATCGCTCCGGACCGAAGCATCTGGACGGGGACCTTCGGTGGCATGACCCGCTTTGTTCCCTGTCGGGACGGGGAGACCTGCGGTCGGCGCCCCTCCCCCCTCGAACATCTGCCGCCGATTCGGTGACCCACGGCTTCCGGGATGCAGAAAACAAAAAAGGCCTGGCACCGAGAATGCGCCAAGCCTTTGATTTTTGTGCTGATTTGGTAGCGGGGGTAGGATTTGAACCTACGACCTTTGGGTTATGAGCCCAACGAGCTGCCAGACTGCTCCACCCCGCGCCGAATGAGGGCGGACTATAGCACCAATGTTTGAAGCTTGCTACAAGCAAGCGCTGGCGGGGGTTCTGGGGGGGGGTGCGGTTCGTCAAAGTCCCAGTTCGCTGTGAGAGCCCAGACGCACCAGCTGCAGCCGCTTACCATCCGGCAGGCGGTAAATCAGCACCAGGTCCGGCTTGACGTGGCAATCCCGGTGATCTTTCCAATCACCCGTTAGCCCGTGATCACGGTAACGCGGATCCAGCGCTTGGTCATTGGCAAGGGCCGCGACAACAGCAGTTAGATCGCTCAGCAGTGTCAGACGGTGCTGGCCTTTGGATTCGCGCTTGAAGTCCCGCTTGAACTGGCCGGTGCGTTCAATCGTCCGCATTCAGATCAGCCATCAGATCCTGTACGGATGCAAACGACTTCAACCTGCCCTGGCGGGCCTCTTTCATTGCTGCGATGGTGGTCGCGTTGGGCACCAGAGGTTCGAAAGGCAGGGCCTTTTCGCGAGCGATGCGGGTCAGCATGATCCGAAAAGCATCGGAAACCGTCAGCCCCATCGCGGCCAGGACGGCGCTTGCTTCCTCCTTAGTCTGCTCATCAATGCGAGCACGGACGACGGCGTTGGTGGGCATGACCTTCTCCTTCTAAAGTGAGCCACATTGTAGCCCAATTGAGGGGGGAGACTACAATGCGACTCCAACGCTAAGCCCAGCCCTTCGCGCGTTCCACCGCCTGTTGCCACTTGCCCAGCATCTCTGCCCGAGCATCCGCAGGCAGCGTTGGCTCGAAGGTCTGGTCCATGCGCCAAAACCCTTGCAACTCGGCCTCATCGGCATAGACCCCGGTTGCGAGCCCAGCCAAGTAAGCGGCGCCCAGTGCAGTCGTCTCGGTCACCGTAGGCCGCACCACAGGCACATTCAACAGGTCCGCCTGGAGCTGCATCAGGATGTCGTTGGCGGCCGCGCCGCCATCCACCCGAAGCTCCTTCAACGGGGCAACACCATCGCGCTGCATCGCAGAGACCAGATCCACCACCTGCAGGGCGATGGCCTCCAACGCAGCCCGAGCAATGTGGCTCTTTGTCGTGCCGCGGGTGATCCCCAGAATCGTTCCCCGCGCCTGGGCATCCCAGTGTGGCGCGCCCAGTCCAGTGAGTGCCGGCACGATCATCACGCCGTCCGAGCTTCCCACCTGCGCGGCGAGGTCCTCCACCTCGGCCGACTCTCTGAAGAGGCCCAGCCCGTCCCGCAGCCATTGCACGAGGGCCCCCGCAATAAAGATGCTGCCCTCCAGCGTGTAGGTGGCTGGGGCATCCCGACTGCCGCGCTGCCAGCCCACGGTGCTGAGCAGCCGCTGATGGCTGGTCACGGGCACCTCGCCTGTATTCATCAGCAGAAAGCAGCCCGTGCCATAGGTGTTCTTGGCCATGCCCGGGGAGAAGCAGGTCTGACCGAAGGTGGCCGCCTGCTGGTCTCCTGCGATTCCCGCGATTGGGATCGCCGCGCCCAGCACATCGGGGCAGGTGTGGGCGACCACGGCACTGCTGGGCACGATCTCGGGCAGCATGCGACGAGGAATCTCCAGCCGGTCGAGCAGTGTGCCGCTCCAGTCGAGGGTCCGCAGGTTCAACAGCATGGTGCGCGAGGCATTGCTGACATCCGTGAGGTGGGCCGCACCACCCGTCAGCTGCCAGATGAGCCAGCTGTCCACCGTCCCAAAACAGAGCTCGCCCGCCTCGGCGGCGGCCCGTGCGCCGGGCGTGTGATGCAGCAGCCATTGCAGCTTGGTGGCCGAAAAATACGCATCCAACTCCAGCCCCGTCTCTTGTCGAATGGTCGAGGCCAGTCCCTGCCGACTCAGCGCCTGGCAGACTCCAGCCGTGCGACGGTCCTGCCAGACGATGGCGTTGTGGATCGGCTGGCCGGTGATGCGATTCCAGACGAGCGTCGTCTCACGCTGGTTGGTGATCCCGATGCCGCGGATGTCTTGAATCGTTAAGCGGGCGCGGTTGAGCACCTGCGCGATGCAATGCCGCTGGCTCTTCCAAATCTCGTGGGGGCAGTGCTCGACCCAGCCTGGCTGCGGGTAAATCTGTTCGAAGGGCTGGGCCGCAATCGCGACCAAACGCCCGCGGGCATCAAAAACGGCGGCGCGCGAGCTGGTGGTCCCTTGATCTAAGGCAAGCAAATAGTCCATGGCATCAGGCTACCGCACGCTGGGCCAAACCTACTGAAGACAGGGCATCATTCACCCAGAAAGCGAGCGACTCCCATGCCCCATGCCCAGCGTCTCCGAAAGCCCATGCAGTGGGGCGTCATCCTTGCCATGGCTGGCCTGTCTGGATGTGCGGTGGTCACCGTCGTCGACACCGCCGTGAGCGTCACAGCCACGGTGGTGGAGACGGCAGTCGACGTGACTGCGGCCGTGGTGGGCGGGGCAGTGGATGTGGTCTCGAGCGGCAGCGATAAGGCATCGGATTGATGACCGAAGGAAGGAGGACCCGATGAGCCACCCTTCAACCAAACGCTTTGGCCCCATCGCACGGTGGGGGGCCACCATCCTGCTGGGCATGCTGGCTCTGGCCATGGCCGCTGCAGGCGCATTCCATGCTCGGGTCCAGAGCCTGGCCCATGCTGAGGAAATGCCCTCGGCCACTTCGGTGTCGAGTTCCACCCCATCCAACACTGAACACTCGACGAGCGAGGCCAAGGGCCTGGAGTACTTTGCCTACGGCAGCAATATGCCAACGCGCTATCTGCGCAATGTCCGGGGCATCCAGCCCATCCAGAGTCAAGCCGCCACGCTCGAGGATCACGCACTCCGGTTCTATGGGCCCGGCCCCAACGCCCTCGAGCCGGGATTCGCTTATGCAATCCCATCCAAGGGAGAGGCCGTGCATGGCGTTGTTCATCGGGTTCGTGCCGAGGACCTAGAAAAAATCCGGCGCTCCGAGGGCAGCGCCTACCGATGGGCAACCGTTGGCGTCACGACCGTCGACGGGAAGACCCTCGAGGCCAAGACCCTCATTCGGGATCGGCCGGGCGACCCGGCAACGCCTTCAGCCCGATACATCGGACTGCTGTTGGAGGGGGCGCGGGAGTTTCATCTTCCCGCCCACCATGTGAATTTGCTCGAGTCCATGCGCACCACCCACGTGCCTGTCGCGTCCGAATTCATGGGCAGTCTGCTCATGGCCAGGGTCATGCTGCGCTCGGGCCGTTGCACCACCTGGCTGCACTGTCCGAGTCTTTCGGGCGATCCAACGCCCTAGACGCTCGGCGTCAGCGCCACTTCAAGAGCAGCCTGCCCAAGGCCAGCCCCTCAAGGCCCGAGAGCCCAATGCCCACCAGATACCAGACCCAGACATGCAGAGGGTCCATTTCGTAGCAGGTGAGCGCATAGACCGATGAGGCCAGGGCGCCGGCAAACAGGCCCATCACGAGTCCCAGCGCCGAAAACTCTGTTGGAGCGAAGCGGCGTGCTCCATGCAGGGCCACTGCAATCAAAGGCACGGCCAGCAGCGCAATGCCCACGGGGCACCCAATGGCGCCATGCGCATGGGCCGCCTCCGCCTCCATGCCATCCATCGCCCAGGCCAGTGCACCGGTGGCAAACACCGCCACTGCGGGCATGGCCATCCAGCGGCTCCATTCCTGCAGGCCAGGCGACGCGAGTCGAGGGCCCGCCAGGGCACGAATGGCCGGCAGCAGTGACAGCGCAATCAACACGGCCATGGTCTGCTTGAGCCAAAACGACGGGTGGGCCATCTCTCGCATCCCAATAAGGCCCACGAGGCCAACGGCCAGGGCCAGGGCGAGTGCCACCCCCAGTGCAGCCAACAGCCAAAATGTGCGCCGCGGTGCGGCAGGCGCCGCCGGGCCGGCCGAGCGGGCGAGCAGATCGATCAACGACTCGGTGTCGAGCTTCTTGCTCATTGTTTTCCTCTGAACTGTTGGGTGGTGGCGCCCGCAGAGTTGGAACCCTGAGTGGCCTCGTCGGACTGCGCGAGCAGCATGAGGCGCTGCAAGCCCCGATGGACATGAACCTTCACCACCGACTCGCTGCAGCCAATCTGCAGAGCAGCCTCGGCCACCGACAGGCCCTGGAGTTTTGTTAACTCAATGGCGCGGCGGTGTTTGGCTGGAAGCGCCGACAGCAGGTGCTGAAGATCCCGGCCTGCCGCATCGTGGTCCACTTGCGGGTCCGCCGCCACATCGCTGTGGACGTCTTCGTCCCATGGATCGAGCAGCGAGCTCTGCCGGCCCCGGCGACGCCAGTGGTCGATGAGCTTGTGGCGGCAGATGGCCAGCGCCCAGGCCGAAACGGGCACCAGGGGGTCATGGCTGTCCCGATAAACATGGATGGCCACCAGAGTCTCCTGCACCAGATCCTCGAGTTCCTCGGTCGAGACCATGCCACGCCGTCGCAGAAATGCTCGGCACCGCGAGGCCATGGCCGACAAGACCTGGCGATAGGCAGCCTCATCGCCCAGCTGCGAGCGCACCCAGAGATCAATCAGGGTGTGCTCGGGCGCAGCCTCGGGAACGAGACTCTCGATGAAAGCAGCGGTCATGGGAGCTGGATTTCAGGAAAAAACCACCACCGCAGGGGGAGATGGCGAAGAAGTTCCGATCTGACTGTAACCAATGCCCGGGAGTTTCGTCTTAGCAGGCGTATTTCACAATTTTCCCGTCCCACCATCCCTCCACGAATTGGTCCTGCCATGCACGCCACCCTCCCCCTGCTTGCCAAAACGGATTTCCCAAAGCTGCGTCGTGCTCGCCTCGAGACGCTGCAGATGAATCTTGGCTACAAGTGCAATCAGAGCTGCCAGCACTGCCATGTGGCCTCCAGCCCACAGCGCACGGAGATGATGGACCGCGCCACGATCGATCTGGTGCTCGAGGTGATTCGTGCTCGGGGAATCACGACCATCGATCTCACGGGTGGCGCACCCGAGATGAACGTGGAGTTCAGGCACCTCGTGCGCGAGGCGCGAAAGCTCGGTGTGCGCGTCATCGACCGATGCAACCTCACCATCCTTTCAGAGCCCTGCTACGAGGGGCTGGCCGAGTTCCTTGCCGAGCAGCAGGTAGAAGTGGTGGCGAGCCTTCCCTGCTACTCCATGGAGAACGTCGACAAGCAGCGGGGCGATGGCGTTTTCGAGCGCAGCATCGCTGGGCTGCGGCAGCTCAACGCCCTGGGCTATGCCCAAGAGGGCTCGGGCCTGGTGCTCAACCTCGTCTACAACCCCCAGGGGCCATCGCTGCCTCCGCCCCAGGCAGCCCTCGAGGCGGATTACAAGCGCGAGCTCAAGGCCCACTTCGGCATCGAGTTCAATCAACTCTTTGCGCTCACCAACATGCCCATCCAGCGCTTCGGAAGCATGCTGATCTCCAAGGGCACCTTCGGCACCTACATGGACCTTCTCAAGAGCGCCTACAAGCCCGAGAACCTCAGCACCGTGATGTGCCGCAGCCTAATCAGCGTGGACTACCAGGGCTTTCTTTACGACTGCGACTTCAACCAGATGCTTGGCCTCTCAGTCCACCTGCCAATGTCGGCCAGCGCTGGGGAAGACGGCGCAGACGCCACCCGCGCAGCCATCCAGCCGCGCCCCCACCTTCAAGACCTGCTCCAACAGGACCCCCAGCACCAGCCCATCGCCATTGCCGACCACTGCTACGGCTGCACGGCAGGCCAGGGCAGCAGCTGCGGTGGCGCATTGGAATCCAAAGCCGCTTAACCAGACCTAGGGCCGCGACCGCATGAAAAAGCAATGGCTGATCCTGGCCCTCCTCGCTGCCGCGCTCATTGCGCTGCTGCAGTCCCCCGTGGTGGACCTGCTCACCCTCGAGGGCTTCAAGGCCAACCGAGAGGCCCTGCAGGCGCAAGTCGAAGGACACCGGTGGCTGGCGGCACTGGCCTTCTTCGCGGCCTATGTGGCAGCCGCCGCGTTTTCCATTCCCGGGGCTGCAGTCCTCACCCTCGCCGGCGGTGCGCTCTTTGGCCTGTGGCAGGGTCTGGCTCTGGTCTCCTTCGCATCCACTCTGGGAGCAACGCTGGCGTTTCTCGCCTCGAGGTACCTGCTGCGCGATGCGATGGAGGCAAGGTTCGGCGCCCGGCTGGCGCCGATTCAGGCAGGTCTGGCCAAAGACGGGCTCTTTTATCTGGCCACCCTGCGGCTCATGCCCATCTTTCCCTTCTGGCTGATCAACCTTCTCATGGGCCTGACCAAAATCCGGCTGCTGCCCTTTGCCCTGGTGAGCCAGCTCGGAATGCTGCCGGGCACCCTCATCTTTGTGAATGCCGGCACTCAGCTGGCCAGCGTTCGATCTTTGGGCGACATCCTCACCACCGAGCTCCTGGGAAGCCTGCTGCTCCTGGGCGTCTTCCCCCTGGTGGTCCAGCGCATGCTGTCGCGGCGAGAACTTCGCAGCCGCTACCAAGGCGCCCGACCGCCGAAGACCTTTGACCGAAATCTCATCGTGATCGGGGCGGGCGCGGGCGGCCTCGTGAGCAGCCTCATCGGTGCAACCGTTCGCGCCAAGGTCACCCTGATCGAAGCCCACGAGATGGGCGGCGACTGCCTGAACACGGGCTGTGTGCCCAGCAAGGCCCTCATCCGAGCGGCCAAAAACGCGCACGAGCAGCGCCATGCCAGCCGCTTCGGCATGGCCTCCACCGCGCCGAAGGTTGACTTTCCTGCGCTCATGGCCCGCATCCATCGCGTGATCGAGGACATCGCCCCGCACGATTCGGTGGAGAGGTACACCGGCCTGGGCGTGGAAGTCCTGCAGGGCTATGGTCGTCTGGTGGACCCCTGGACCGTCGAGGTCCGCGGAAGCTCGGGCGACATCCATCGGCTCACCGCCAAGTCCATCATCATCGCCGCTGGAGCTGGCCCCTTCGTTCCAGATCTGCCCGGACTGCGCGAGGTGGCGCTCACCTCCGACAGCCTCTGGAGCCTGAAGGCACTGCCCCAACGATTGGTGGTCATGGGCGGCGGCCCGATCGGCTGCGAGATCAGCCAGAGCTTTGCTCGGCTGGGCAGTGAAGTGCATCTGGTGGAGATGGCGGATCGACTGCTGTCGCGCGAGGAGCCCGAGGCCTCGGCTCTGGTTCAGGAATCTCTGACCGAGGACGGCGTGCATCTGCACTTGAGGCACCAGGCCCTGCGCGTGGTCGATACCAACAATGCCACCCAAGGAGCCGGAAAGGCTCTCGAGGTCAAGTCCCCCAATGGCAGCACTGCCCTCGTTCCCTTCGACGCCCTGCTCTGCGCCGTGGGCCGCAAGGCCCGCACCACCGGCTACGGCCTCGAAGAGCTGGGCATTGTCATCTCGCCCCGCGGCACGGTGGAGACCAACGGCTTTCTGGAAACCAGCCTGCCCCACATCTTCGCGGTGGGCGATGTCACTGGTCCCTATCAACTGACCCACGCCGCAGCCCACATGGCATGGACAGCGGCCGTCAACAGCCTCTTTGGCCGATTCAAAAAGTTCAAGATCGACTACCGAGTGCTGCCCTGGGCGACCTTCACCGACCCCGAGGTGGCGCGCGTTGGACTGTCTGTGGCCGAGGCCCAGGCAGCTGGCTTGGCGTTCGAGGTCCACCGTTATGGGCTCGATGACCTCGATCGAGCCATCGCCGATGGAAGCACCCGCGGCTTTGTGCAGGTCATTACTCCCCGGGGCAAGGACAAGATCCTGGGGGTGACCATCGTGGGTGCCCATGCGGGAGATCTGATTGCCGAGTACGCCCTGGCCATGCGCAACCACCTGGGCCTGGGAAAGATTCTCGCCACCGTGCATCCCTACCCGACCCTGGCCGAATCGAGCCGATTCATCGCCGGCATTTGGAAGAAAGAACACGCACCGCAGTGGGCCATGCCCCTGCTCGAGAGATACCACCGATGGGAGCGCTCATGACCACCCACATCACACGACGAAATTTCCTCGGCCGCATCGGCAACGGGGTGGGAGCAACGGCATCGACACTGGCTGCAGTGAAGACCACCAGCATCATCGGGCTGTTGAGCCACAGCCGCAGGGCCTCAGCCCAAGGCTTTGACCACCGCTACACCAAACTCAACGCCCTCATGAAGGCGCACGTTCAGGTCCTGGGCAAGGGCGAGGCCAGCGCGGTGCGCTACGCCGCCCTAAGCCAGCAGCGCCCTGCCCTGGAGGCCGCCCTGAGCGAGTTGGCGGCCGTCGGCGAACAGCAGTTTCAGGGCTTTGATCGCGCGCAGCAGATGGCCTTCCTCATCAATGCCTACAACGCCTACACGCTCGAACTCATCCTCACGCGGTATCCAAGACTGGAATCCATCAAAGACCTGGGGACCCTACTGCAGGGCCCCTGGAAGCCCAAGGTCTATCCGCTGTTGGGACGGCGGGTGTCGCTCGATGAGATCGAGCACGAGATGCTGCGCGCGCCGGGGCGGTACGACGATCCGCGCATTCACTTCGCAGTGAACTGCGCCAGCATTGGATGTCCCTCGCTGCGCGAAGAGGCCTACACCGCCGATCGGCTGGAGGCCCAACTCGAGGAGCAGACCCGCCGATTCCTGAGCGACCGCAGCCGCAACCGGGTGAATGTGTCCGAGTCGCGCCTGGAGGTCTCCAAGATCTTCGACTGGTACGGCAAAGACTTCACCCGGGGCTGGCGCGGCACCCAGTCGGTGCAGGCCTTCTGCAAGCTCTACGCCGGCGCCATGGCCAGCACCCCCGCGGAGCGTGAGCTGCTCGCCTCGGGCACCGCCCGGCTTCGATTCCTCGACTACGACTGGCGTCTCAACGACGCGCGCGCTTGAGTCCCCACGACCAGCCTGCCTCGTCCAGCCCCCTGTCTCTCCATGAAGATCTCGGTCGTCATCCCCGCCCTCAACGAGGCTGCCAGCCTGCCGCGCACACTGTTGGCCCTGCAGGGCCTGCGCCGTCGTGGGCACGAGGTCATCGTCGTCGATGGGGGAAGCCAAGACGAGACTGTGGCCCTCGCCCACAGCCAGGCAGACCAGGTGCTGGCCTCGCCGGCGGGTCGTGCACGGCAGATGAATCGTGGGGCCGCTGCAGCCTCGGGCGACACCCTGCTTTTTCTGCACGCAGATACCCTGGTGCCCCACGACGTCGATCATCAGATCGAGCACGCTCGGCGAGACCGCAGCTGGGGACGATTCGACCTGCGCATTGAGGGTCATGCGTGGCAGCTCCCGATGGTGGCCTGGTTCATCAACCATCGCTCGCGCATCACGGGGGTGGCCACGGGAGACCAGGGCATCTTTGTGGCTCGAAGCGTCTTTGAGGCGCTTGGTGGATACCGGGAGATCGACCTGATGGAGGATGTGGCCCTCACCCAGAGGCTGCGCAAGATCTCTCCCCCAGCGATTCCCCAGGGTCGACTCACCACTTCTGGCCGCCGCTGGGATCTTCTGGGTGCCTGGCGCACGATCGTGCTGATGTGGGAACTTCGGTTTCTCTTCTGGCTGGGCACAGATCCCTATCGGCTGGCCCAGCTCTACCGCCTGCCCCGCAGGCTTCGCCCCCAGCCCCAGGCCCACATCATCATCTTTGCCAAGGCCCCGGTGGCGGGCTTTGCCAAGACCCGCCTCATTCCCGGTCTTGGTGCTGAAGGCGCTGCACGCATTGCCCACCGTCTGCTGGTGAATGCCGTTGCCGAGGCCTGCGCTGCACGCCTGGGCCCGGTGACCCTCTGCACCACGCCCAGCACCGACCACCCCATCTTCCACGAGCTCGCCCAGCAATACCCCATCACCCTGGCCCTGCAGCCCGAGGGCAACCTCGGGCAGCGCATGCACCAGACATTCCGACGGGCATTTCAAGACGCTCCATCGCAGCCGGTGCTGCTCATGGGCACCGACGCACCACAGCTCTCGGCCCTGCGTCTGCAGGCCGCCGCGGCTGCCCTCTGCCGTGGGAACCGCGAGCGCGCACCGGCCGTCTTTGTTCCAGCGCTCGATGGTGGCTATGCCCTGGTGGGGCTGCGCTCACCGCAGCCGGCCATCTTTGAAGACATTGCATGGAGCACCGAGCAGGTCTTGGCGCAGACGCGGGCGCGAGCCCAAGCGGCCGGCATCCGCATGGTCTACCTGCCGCCGCTCTCCGATGTCGACGAGCCCGACGACCTGTCGGTCGTACCGGCGGAGTGGCTGGAAGAGATCACCTCATCATGAGTCCCAGAACCCTTGTTCTCGTGGGCGCAGGCCACGCCCATGCCCAGGTGCTGCTGAGCCTTGCCGAGCGGCGCTGGCTGCAACCCGACCAGCGGGTCGTGGTGGTGAGCCCCACAGCACTCGCCCCTTACTCCGGCATGGTGCCGGGCTGGCTCATGGGCCGCTTCACCCACCGCGAGATTTGCATCGACTTTGAATCCCTCTGCCAGCGGGCCGGTGCGCAGCTGAAGCTCGCCGAGCTCGATTCCCTCGATCCCGATCGTCGGACCATCGCGCTCTCCACCGGCGAGATCCTTGACTACGACCTGCTCAGCCTCAATGTGGGCTCGACACTGCGCCCCCCGCCTGCGCAGCGGCAACAGACGATCCTTTGCCTGCGCCCCCTCTCGGCGCTGCGCGAGGGCTGGGAGTCACTCCTGCGGCGGGTTGAGGCCTCGGGCCATCTGCCCAGCGAACTGGTGGCGGTGGGCGCCGGCGCAGCCGGCTTTGAATCGATCCTGGCTGTGTCTCATCGGCTGCGGGCCCTGGTGCCTGCGGGCCCCATGCGTGCGGTGCTGGTGGGCAGCCGTGGTGTGCTCCCGGGCCATGGCATCCTGGCGAGGCGTTGTGCCCAGCGGGCCCTCGATTCCGCGGGCATTGAGGTGCGCACCGGGCAGCGCTTTGGTCCTGCCGATGCCGCCGACGATGCCGTGATTCTCTGGGCCACGGGTGCCCAGGCCCACGACTGGCAACTCGACCCACATCGGCGCGGGAATCTGGCGGTGGACGCCGAAGGCTTTGTGCGGGTCGATCGTGGACTGCAGTCGGTCTCCCACCCCGAGATCCTTGCTGTGGGCGACTGCGCGAGCCTCGCTGACCCCCGGCCCAAGGCCGGGGTCTATGCCGTTCGTCAGGGGCCGGTGCTCACCCAGGCGTTGCAACAGCGCATGTCGGGCATGGCCTCGAGTACGACCTATCACGACCATCCTCGGGCACTGGCGCTGCTGCTGAGCAGCCCCCGCGAGGCCATCTTGAGCTATGGCCCCCTGGGCCTGGCGGCGCACTGGGCGCTCGACTGGAAAGACCGCATCGATCGCCGATTTGTTCGCCGCTTCAACCCTGCAATCTCTTCCTCAACCCTTGCTTAGCAAAGGAACATCATGACGACGAGCAACACCCAGGTCACCTCGACCATTCCAGCCACCGCAGCCACCACAGCCACCGCGGCGCGTCGGCGCATCCATGCCATCGCCCTGCTCGCCATCATGGCAGCTGCCAGCGCATGGCTTGCTCCGTCCAAGCCGGCCGCAGCGCAGGCATCCGCAGCGAGCGCCAAGGGTGAGCCGCTGCGCTTTGCCGTGGGTCCTTATCAGAAAGACCGCGAAAAAAACGACGCAACCTATCGCCCGCTGGCCGACCACCTGGCGGCCCAGCTTGGCCGGCCCGTGCAATTGCGCACTGTGGACAGCTGGGAGGGCCTGGCGAAGTCTCTGGCCAACAACGAGACCGACCTCGCACTGATGGGCCCCTGGGGATACGTGCTGGCCAACCACATGGCCGGTGCCCAGGTGGTCTCGACCATCCTCTACGACGGCAAACCCGAGTACTTTGCCATCATGATCACGCACCCAAACTCGGGCATCAAATCGGTGGCAGACCTCAAGGGCCGCAGCTTCGCCTTCGGCGACAAGGGCTCCACCTCGGGCTATCTCATTCCCTTCCACTACTTCATGACCCAGGGCATTGACCCCGAGAAGTATTTCTCGCGCGTGACCTACACCACGCATCAGGCCATTGAGACCCTGGTGACGAGCGGCCAGCTCGATGCGGGTGCCGACTTCAACCGAAACCGAGACACCATGATTTCCGAGGGCCAGATCAAGGCCAGCGACTCGGTGGTGATCTGGAAGTCTGATCCCTTGCCCAACGATGCCTTCGCAGTGAGTGCCAACCTCAGCAAGGATGCTGCGCTGGTGAAAAAGCTCCAGACCGCACTGGCCAATACCGGAAACGCCCTGAAGTCGCAGCCCAACCTCCTGCCCCCGCGATATACCGGCTTTGTGACGAAGGACAACAGCTTCTACAAGCCCATCCGCGACGCAGGACTTGCCACTGGCCGTCTGCAGCAGGTTCGTTGATGGCGGGATGGGCCATGGCTCTGCCCAGCGGGCGGGTGCGCTTTCTTCTGCTGATGCTGGCCTACGCCGGCATCCTGCTGGCCTGCTTTCTGAGTCTGCTGTGGGCCGACGAGCTCTCGTTTGGACGCAATCCATGGCAAAACCTCTGGAAGACGGTGGGTGAGTTTGGCTACCCCAGCTTTCTGGATGTGTGGTTTGGCCCAGAACGTCTGGAATACCGCAGCGACGATGGCACCCTGTTGAGGGTCGAAAACCGGCAGATTCTCGAGATGAACTTTCTCGCAGCGGTGGGCCGAGCCACCTGGGTGACCTTCCAGATCGCGACCCTCGGGTCGCTGCTGGGCGCCGTCCTCGCCCTGCCCCTGGCGATTCTCACCGCCCGCAATCTTCATGCGCCATGGCCGCTCTCTCGGCTGGCGAAGCTCGTCTTGGATGTGGCCCGCTCGGTCCACACCCTCGTGTTTGGTCTGCTGCTGGTGGGCATTGTGGGGCTGGGCCCCACCGCAGGCATTCTTGCCATCGCCCTGCATTCCATGGGCACCTACGGAAAGCTTTTTGCCGAATCGGTGGAGAGCCTCGACATGTCGGCCATCGAGGCAGTTCGTGCCACCGGCGCCTCGCGCATGCAGGTGTTCTTTCTGGCGGTCTGGCCCTCGGTGCTGCCCCAGTTCGTCTCGAATCATCTCTACATCTGGGAGTTCAACATTCGCGACTCCACCATTCTTGGGCTGATCGGTGCTGGGGGCCTGGGCCTGCTGATCTCCGAGGCGGTCTCGCTCTTTCAATGGTCTCGACTGGCGACCCTGCTGATCGTGGTCATCGCGCTGGTCATGCTCTTTGATGGCATCTCCCGCCGCATCCGACAGGCCCTGCTCTGACCATGACCAAGCCCACCATCCACATCGAATCCCTGCAGATCCGAGCACCGATGCGGTCACGGATGCAGTCACCGATGCGCCCCCTGCTCGCCATTCCCAGCCTGCGCATCGCGCCGGGCGAACGGGTCGGCATCGTCGGGCACAACGGGGCCGGCAAGACCACCCTGCTGCGACTCATCAGTGGTGCCCTGCAGCCCAGCGAGGGCACTGCCGAGGTGCTCGGCACGGCCATGGAGCGCCTCCACAGCAACGCCCAACGGCGCGCTTTCCGACAGAAGGTCGGCCTCGTGTTTCAGGGACTGCACCTCGTGCCGCGGCTTACTGCCCGAGAGAATGTGCTGATTGGCGGCGCAGCCCGCACTCGGGGCATTCGCAGCTGGGCGCGCATCTTTCCCTCCGACATGGTGCAAGAGGCCAACCACGCCCTCGAGCGCATCGGCCTCTCGAACCACGCCGAGACCCGGGTTGACCGACTCTCCGGAGGGGAGCGACAGAAAATCAGCATCGCTCGGCTCTGGCTGCAGCAGCCGCAGCTTATCCTGGCCGACGAGCCCACCTCAGCCCTAGACCCATCGGCGGCCGCCCAGGCCTGCGGATGGCTCAGCGACCTCTCGCGGGAGTCGGGCGCAGCGCTGGTGAGTGTGGTGCACCAGCCCGGGCTGCTGCCCCTGCTGGCCGATCGTGTCATTGGTCTTCGGCAGGGGATGGTGGTCTTCGATCGCCCCGTGGATGAGGTGGGCGAGGCATTGCTGCAAGACCTGTACCAATAGCGCTGCACTGCATTAAATCCAGACCCCACCATGACCCCATGACCGCCCCATCCCTGCCCCAGTCTGCGCACCCTGCTGCACCGGCCAACACCGCCGGGCGGCTCTGCCCCCTGCACTACCGGACCCGCCCCGAGGACTTCGCGGCCGACAACACGGCAGACCATCTCGAGGTCGACACGCTCTATGTGGTGGGAGGCCTCTATGGCAATTTGTTGGCGCTCGATGTCATCGAGCAGCTCTATGCCGCCGACCCCACCCCGGCCGAGCGCAAGGCCTTGGTCTTCAACGGTGACTTCCACTGGTTCGATGCTCGGTCCGATGTCTTTTCCGAGGTGCAGCGCCGCGTGCTGCGCCACCGCGCGACCCGAGGCAATGTCGAGACCGAAATCGCCAACCCCGACTACGACGAGGCGGTGGGCTGTGGCTGTGGCTACCCCGACTGGGTGGACCAGGCCATCGTCGATCGCAGCAACCGCATCCTCGGGCAGCTTCGCCGCCAGGCCACAGCAGCCGAAGCCGCTGCCCTTGGGGGCCTGCCGATGTGGATGGTGGCCCGCGTGGGCGGCCAGCGATTCGGCATCATTCATGGCGATCCCCAGTCGCTCGCTGGCTGGGGCCTGGCCCGAGAGCATCTGCTGAGCCCCACGCAAGGCGAGACCTTCCGGGGTCAGGCACGCCAGTGGTTCCATGCGGCAGGCCCCTCGATTCAGGGCTTTGTCTGCACCCACACCTGCACGCCCATCTACCTCGACCTCGCCGCTGCGTCCACAGCGCCCCAATTGGTGCTCAACAACGGATCGGCCGGCATGCCCAATCTTCTCAACGACCACGCGGGACTCATCACCCGCCTCTCCACCCGGCCGCCCGACGGGCGCATCCAGGCGGCAGTTCGCTTTGGCATGCAGCGCGCAGGACTGTTCATCGATGCCGTGGGCATCGACTATCCCCACGCATCCTGGCTCGCCATGTTCGATGGCCTCTGGCCTTTGGGCAGCGACGCTGCCTTGTCGTATCGAGACCGCATCAAACACAGCCTGAAACTCTCGGCTGCAGACATGGTCTTTTCCATCCACCCCTAACCACCCATCCAAAAGGACGACCCCCCATGTTGGCAATCGTTGGCGGTACTGGACTCTACGAACTCCAGGGACTTGAGCTGGTGCGCGAACACAGCCCCGAGACCCCGTTTGGCCAGGCTTCCGGCCCCGTGGCGGAGGGAAGACTTCATGGGCAGTCGGTGCTCTTTCTGGCGCGGCACGGCAAGGGGCACCGGCACCTTCCCCACGAGGTGAACTATCGGGCCAACATCTTCGCCCTCAAGCGCGCCGGTGCCACCCAGATGCTGGGCATCTCTGCCGTGGGCAGCCTTGCCGAAGAGGCAGCCCCAGGGCACTTCGCCATGCCCGAGCAGTACATCGACTTCACCCGCGGCCGACGCATCGGCACCTTCTTTGGCGATGGGGTCGCGGCACACATCTCCACGGCCAAACCCGTGAGCGCGCGCCTCGTCTCGTCGGTGCAGACGGCGGCGCGGTCGCTGGGTCTTCCCTTTCACCGGGGCCTGACTTACGCCTGCGTGGAGGGCCCGCGGCTCGGCACCCAGGCCGAGAGCCATTTCATGCGTCTGGCCGGCTGTCATCTGGTGGGCATGACCAATGTGCCCGAGGCCTTTCTCGCCCGCGAAGCGCAGATGGGCTACGCCACCATCGGCATCGTGACCGACTACGACTGCTGGCGCGAAGACCCCGAGGAGCATGTGAGCGTGGCGGCGGTCTTCGAGCGCTACGGACAAAGCCTCACCAAGGTCCGGTCCCTGATCGACGCCCTGTTCCAGGCGGCTCTGCCCGAGCCGGAGCCCGAGATTCGGCAGAGCCTCGCCACCGCCCTGATGTCCGACCCCAACAGCCTTGGCGCCGCTCAGCGCGAGTGGCTATCGGTTTTGCAGCGATGATTGGGCTGGCACTGCTTCTGGCCTCCTCGGCATCGGCCGACCTGCCAACGCTGCGCTCTCCCAGCTCGGCAGAGGTGGAGGCTGCGCGGGTGACGGTGCGGCAGTTTTCGGCGCTGGGCAACATCCCATGGACCATGGCCCTGCTGCCCCGGCAGTCTCGGCCCATCACCGATTACAAGACGGTGGTGATCGATGGTGCCCCGGCGCTTCAGGTCACCGCCGACCGCTCATATGGGGCGCTGATGACCCAGCTGTCGCCGCAGGCGCAGCCCCGCAGCATTCGTTGGGAGTGGCGGCTGGAGGCCATCACCCGGCCCATCGATCTCACCACCCGGGCCGGCGACGACAACCCGGTCAAGGTCTGTGTGGCCTTCGACTGGCCCGATGCCGCAGTGCCATTCTGGGAACGACAGGCCCTGGGCATCGCGAAGGCCGTTACCGGCGAGCCGCTGCCCGGCGCAACCCTCTGTTACACCTGGGGCCAGCAGGAGGCCAAGGGCATCCCGATCGACAGCCCCTACACCCGCCGGGTGAGGGTCATTCCGCTGCGCAATGCGCAGGATGCCCAGGGCCGGTGGTGGACTGAAGAGCGGAATCTGGAGCAGGATCTGCGCAGGGCCTTTGGCGATGAGCTCCCCGCCTCCGCGCCCATGCCGCGGGCCACCATCGTCTTTGTCTCGGCGGACATGGACAACACCGATGGGAAGTCGCGGGGCTATTTCCGCAACTTTGTGCTCAGCGCTGCGGCGCCTTCCCCAGCAAAGCAACCTTGAGTTCGGGCGTGGGGGGGCTGGGCCCCAGCCACGTGGCCAGCAGCAGCCGAGAGAATTCGGGGTTGCGAAACTCCATCCAGGGTCGACCGCGATGGCTGATCTCCACACGACCGCCTTGGTGGAAGACGAAGACCTTGTCGGCACCCTCGACGGCAGCCGGCACGGCATCCAGGAAACGCTGCACCTCCGCAGCGGGATACACACAGGGCGCGATGCAGTTGGCCTTGAAGGACTCCTCCCAGCCGTCGCGAATGGGCTTCACACCACCACTGCGCAGCATGCGCACGGCCATGACCTTGGTCGAGTCGCTGGCCAGAATGGCTGAGGAATCCGACTCGCGGCTGGGCAGGTAGAGCGCCGCCGAGTAAATCTGGACCTTGAGGAAACTGAAGACCCGCCGGCCTGCGCCATTGAGCACCAGGGTCTCTTGGCCCACCTGCCAGTTGGATGGGAATTCCTCGGCGCCCGGGCTGGGGTTGGCCAGGGCGGGCCTCGGGGACACGCCGAGGGCTGTAAGGGCTGTAAGGCCTGTGAGGCCTGCCATCGCCAGCCCGACAGCAATCAGCGAGCGCACGATGGGGCCGCGGGGGATCTTGGGCGCGGGCCGCGGCTGCTGCGGGCCCCGCGATCGCGCGGGCGCATAGGCCCAGGCCATCCAGGCCGCCAGAGCCAGCAGCACGCCATCCTCGACCAGGGTCTGACCGGTGAGCGGCCGCGCGAGGAACACGCCAAAGCAGCCGCAGTTGTCGATGGGAATGCCGCGCACCAGGGTGGCCGCCAGCCAGATCCAGAACATGGTGTGCAAAGCCACCACGGCTCGGCTGACCCAGGTCATCCACCAGCCCAGCAGCAGCAGATCGGCCAGCAGAAACTCCGTGAGGGTCAGGGCCCAGGCACTGGGAACGATGAGGGCCTCGGGCAGCACCTGAAACGACCGGACCACCCCATAAAAGCCCTGCATGTCGAGGAGCTTGCCCACGGCAGTGGCAAAAAGGAGCGCGGCAAAGAACCACCGCAGCCGGCGACCCCAGAGCACTTCCCAGCGGAGCTCTGGGCCGCCGTTGGGGGCCACCGCCGCCTGGGCCTCAGCGCCGGGGCTGCTGATGGATGGTCCAGTCATAGGGGATAAAGCTCAGCCGGTAGTGCGTGGGAATGGGCCGCTCGACATATCGGTTGATGTAGTGAATGAGGCTGGGGGCTACCGCCAGAAAGTCTTCGGTAAAGAACTTCAGGATCTCCGAGACCCGGACCTCTTGGGTGACTGGATCGACCTGCAGGTGCTTGGTGTCTGCGAAAAAGCGGCGCGTCTCTCGCTCGAGCTGCTGCTGGACCGTGGCCGCATCGAAGGGCTCGCGCGGGAGCTGGGGGCAGCCCACCGACATGCAGTTGATCGCGAAGTGGATGCGTGGGTCACCCAGTCGGCGGATCACTTCATTTTCGTAGGTGTAGAGGGTCATGGTTCTTCCCCCCACCTGGTAGCTGGTTAAGTAGAAGAAGAAGACCTTCTTGAGGCCCGCGAGGGTTTGGGGGATGCCGTCTTCCAGCACTGCATACATGGCCAGCGCGTTGTAGGCGTTGAGGTGTAGGCCATGCGCTGGTCGGCGGTGGAAAAGAGCTGGGGATGGCTCTCTGGGCTGACCGCATAGACCCAGGAAACCATCGCGTCCAGATCCTTTCGGTCCTTGGCCATGCCGACGAAATCGATTCGGCCTTGGTCGTCGACAAAACGCTGCAGCACCCGGGACCAGGCCGCCCGAGGCTCCACAAGCTCAGTCCCCTGCGGCGTGGCCCGCGGAGCGGCATCGGAAGTCGCCTGCCGAGGCCCGGGGACCACGGTGGCGCAGCCCGCAACGAGCAGCGACGCCACCGCTGCCAGACCAAGACGCCAGGTTGGCCACCGCAGCATGGGCTTACTCCCCTTCGGCCACCACCTCGGTGGCGCTGTCCTCGCCCTGCTTGCCGGGGTTGACCTGGTCTTTGGCGCGTCCGCGGGCATTCTTGCGGGTGAGCTCGACCGAAATGCTCTCGGGCTTGGTCTTTTGGAACTCGCCGGTGGCGGGATTCCAGAACATCACAGCCTGCTCTTTCTTCACCTGCGCGGGCACCAGGAGGTAGTCGTCGCGCTTGGCGTTGTGCACGCACATCGACATGGGCCCCTCGGGGGTCATGACCATGAAGGAGCATGCCTCGCAACGCTCCTTGTCGAGTGCCGAGGCGTCCATGAAGTTGTGGATGTGGAAGGAGAGCTTGCCCACCTTAAAGCCCGATGCGATGAGATCGCGGCGGGCCTGCCAGCCCAGCTTGCCCAGGCGGCCCACAAAGCCAAACAACAGGCGCGGATTCTTCACCAGAAAGTCGACCAAGGCGCCGACAGCACGGGTCTTGGAGCGGCGGTCAAAGCGCAGGTGCGCAGTTTCCATCAGCATCTGATGAACAAAGGCCGGGTCGTTGAAGAAGTCGTAGACACGGCCATTGATGACCAGGCCAAAGGCGTAGCGGTTGCAGTCCTGGTGTCCGGCCGACGAGGCACCGAACTCGAGCTTGGTGCCAGCACCGGCCTCGATCTGTGCCTGAACGGTGGCGGGGCTGATGGCAATGCGCTCACGCTCGGTGCCGCGGCCCGTGTCTGCGCCCACCTGGAAGGCCGCCAGTCGCACCACATCGTGGTGCTGGGTGAAGAACTTGATGAGGTCGGGCACCTCGTGGAAGTTGTCTTTGTAGACCGTGGTGTTGAAGAAGACCGACAGAGGCAGTCCGCGGGCGCGCTCGATGTACTCCAGGCGCACTTCGTTCAGCTCCATTTCGGTTTTGTAGCCCTTGCGCTCCTGGGTCAGATCGACGTGGAAGGCGATGTCTTCCAGGCCCGCCTCGCAGAGCTCCTCGAGCAGGTCGCGCGTGGCCTTGATGCCGTTGGTAAAGAGCGAGGACTGCATGTTTTTGCTGCGGATGTAGCGCACGATCTGAACGAGCTCGTCGCGCTTGCGCAGGGTGGGGTCGCCGCCCGTCACCTGGACATCGGTGCGATCGCCGTAGTGGGCATGGATGAGGTCGATGCGGCGGAAGACCTCCTCGAGGGGAATGTCCTTCAGGGCCTCGGAAGACTCCGAGAGATAGCAATAGCTGCAGTCGAGGTTGCAGCGCTGGGTGATTTCAAGCGCCGTGCATCCGATCGACATCCGGCGGCCGATCAATTGCCATGGAGCCCACTGATTGTTGTCTTGCATGCGGCGCCGAGCGCGGGCCACAGGATCCATGCCGTCTTGGGGCAGGTCGTAAGGTTTCCAGGCCTTGATCTCGTCTGGGGTAAGGTTGCGGGTCGGCACGCGAGGCTCCTTTATTGGCAGGGATACGGCTTGAACGAACGAACGCAGTTTTGGATCGATACGGATGTTGCCCTAGGAAGTCGACGCGGTGATGTCGACGACGGGCTGGCATTGGCCTTTGCTGTAAAACTTATTCAAGGCGCCAACTCGGGCATGGAACTCCTTGGTGTTTCGGCAGTCGCCGGAAACACCGATGCAACGACCGCGCAGCACTGTGCCGACACCCTCCTCGAGCGGCTCGGCAGCCCGCTTCGCTGTGTGCCGGCGACCCGGGCAGGCCGTGAAATCGCGGGTTTACCCGAGGGAGTGCACATCCTCGCCCTGGGCCCGCTCACCAACCTGGCCTCGGCGCTGGCCCACAACCCCATGCTGGCGTCTCGTGCGCAATGCACCACGGTGGGTGGGGTCATGCACCCCTGGCGCAGCCCCTTGCTGCGCTTTTCCTGCCTCAACTTTCGCCACGACCCTCGGGCCGCCATGGCAGTCACCGCAGCACCCTGGAAGCGTCGGCTCGGCTGTCCGTTGGATGTGGTCAAGCGGCTGCGCATGGATGCCCGTGGACTTCGCCGTCTGGCCGAGCAGGGAAATCTGGGGGCTTACATTGCCGAGCATTCCTGGCGATGGCTGCGGCAGGCACCGCTTCGGCATGGCCGCATGAGCTTTCCGGTGTGGGATCTCGCAGCGGTGATGGCCGCCATGGGCGCCCTGCCCGCAGCCCGATTCAGCCCCGACGGCAGTCGCCTCTGGGACTTCGACCCGCAGGCAGCGCAGCAGACCTTCATCGACGCCTTGGCCGATCAGGCTACGCCTCCCCGATGCGCTTCCCGTCCTTGCGGGAAATGACCAGGGTGGCCGAGCGTGGCCGCACCCCGGCCCCATAGCTACGGGCAAGGCCACCCCCATTCGCAGGCCAAGTGCTCTCTAAGCCCTCGGGCGAAAAATCTCGGGCGCCCTGAAGGGGGCGGCTGTTTTCTCCGGGGTGCTGGATGTTGACCAACACCGCCCGACCATCGGCGGTCTCTGCCAGACCCGTCACCTCAGCACCCCTGGGGGCCACCAAGAAACGACGCAGCCGCGCCTCGCCCAGGGTCGCACCAAGAAAGCTGGACTGGGTGCTCAGCACGGCATCGCCCGCCGCGTTGGTGTTCTTCACCTCGATCGGCCCGCCATCGCCCACCTGACCAGGGATCGCCGCCAGCAGCATGCAATTGGTCTCGTCTTTGTAGGCGCCGTCGTCGGTCTGGATCCAACAGATGCCGGTGGTTGGGCTGAACCAGAGGCCATCGGGCGACGAGAAGGCGTTGGCTGCGGTCAGGCCCGAGAGGTTGCTGCCCGCCGGACTGCCTTCCTCCGCGCCAAACAAAAAGATGTCCCATCGGAAGGCCGATGCGCGGACGGAGTCCTCCCGGAATCGAATGATGTGGCCATTGGGGTTGCCGCTGTCGGGCTTGCCGTCGTCCACATACGAGCGGGGGTTGGCCGCATTCACCTGCTGAGGACTGCGGTTGGCCTGGTTGTTGTTGGTGAGGGCAAAATAGACCTCGCCATTAGCGGGATTGACGGCTCCCCACTCAGGGCGATCCATCTTGGTGGCCCCAACCGCGTCGGCAGCAAGCCGGGTGTGGACATAAACCTCGGCCTGGTTCTCGAATGCAAAGCCGTTTTTCGAAAACTCCCGGATGCGCGGGTTGTCGATGCTGAGCTCGAGCCATTCCCCCGAGCCATCGTCGTTGAACTTGGCGACATAGAGGCGTCCCTCATCCAGATACTTGTTGCCCGCGGCCATGCCACGGCCGACGTCCGCGGGATCCCAGGGTGCTGCCGTAACGAACTTGTAGATGTATTCGCTGCGCCCATCGCATCCCATGTAGAACGACAGGGGCTGACCGGCCGCAGGGATGCCCACCACCGCAGCCTCGTGGGCAAAGCGGCCCATGGCCACCCGCTTGGCGGGCACCGAGCGGGGATCTGCCGGATCGATCTCGAGGTTGTAGCCAAAGGTGTGGGGCTCTTGGCGAAAGTCCTCGGCGGCGGAGTTCCCGTGGGCCGAAATATTCCAACGCGCGAAGCGCTGGCCGCGGTCGGGCGCATCGGCCACCATGAACCAGCCCTGACTCTGGGTGGTGTATCCGGCGGGCAGCACCTCGGGCATGGGTGATCGTGCGACACCGTAGCGTCGGCGCGACTCGGTGAGTTTGGCATCGGCCGATCGGCCGCCGGCGGGAATGTTGAAGTACTGGGCCCAGTTCTCCTCGCAAGCAAGGTAGGTGCCCCAGGGCGTATAGCCATAGCCGCAATTGTTGATCGTTCCGCGCGCGGTGTTGCCGGTGGGGTCGTGGCGGGTGGAGAAGAGGCGATGGATGTCTGCCCGGTGGGCCGCCGGGCCACGGACCACCACGGGAGTCTCGGGGGTGATGCGGCGGTTGAGCGCAGAGCCCTGCAGGTAGCCCACTGGGACACCGGCTGCATCGAATCGCACCTCCGCGATCGAAACACCATGATGAAGAATTTCTTTGACGACTTCCGAGCCCGGACGCGCGCCGCCGTCCCAGCCCTCTTTGCCTCCAAACTGCGAGAACTTCTTGCCAGACATTCCGCCGCTGGTCTGGCCCTTCGGGTGGAAGAACTGCGCATCGGCAGAGCTCTCGTGGTTGACAACAAGCACCGCCCGTCGAGCAGCCTTGGCACTGAACCTGCCCTGGTCGGACAGGTAGAAGAGGTGCATGCCATCGTGGTGGTCTCCCACCCGGCGCCCGAAGCTCTCGGGATCGTCCAGGCCGGCATTCGAGTAGGGGCGATCGGCTTTGGTGAGTGGATCGCCCGTGGCATGCAGCACTGCCACGGTGTAGCCCTCGGGGACACTCACCGAGTCGGCCATCGACATTGCTGTGGGCGCGAAGCCCAGGGTCGGGCTGCCGGCTTGAACGGAAGCGGCAGCAGCGACGGCAGGGGCGCAGACCGGCGCCGAGGCCAGCGCGGAGAGGCCCAGCCCGCCTTGAATCAGACGCCTGCGGCGGGGGCTCGCCAGTCCTCGCTCGAGGACGTCGGCGAACGACTCGTTGTTGCTCGTGTTGTCATTGAAGCTGGGGTGGCTGGCCATGGGGGCTCCGGTGTGGAATGCACGATGGAGTTTCAGTGTGCGTCTCGATTTTGAAGAAACGATGACGCACCTTGCCGCGCCAACGGGTTGCCCGCCTACGGGAGTGCCCGCCTAAGGGATTGCCCTCCTACGCCACCCGAACCCAGCGCCGCGCCCGCTTGGCCAGGCCCTTGTCGTGGGTGAGCAGCACCGACGACGACAACGAACGAACCGTGACCTCGGTGCGAAGAAAGTCCAGAATCCGCCGGTCGGCGCGGTCCTTGCCCTTGCCACCGGAGTCGATGACCCGGAGCCCATCGACGGGGTGCTCGCACCGAAACTCAGGCCCATCGAACCAGAGGTCGAGGCGCGCCCCCGCACACTGAGCTCGGACGGCATCCGCCGCGTCCTCGATCAGCGCCTGCCGATGCCTCGGCGCAGGGAAATCCAGCTCGGCATGGCTGCCATAGCGCGGCGACTGGCGATACAGGAAGTTGTTGCCATCGATGATGAGCAGGCCCGCGGGGGCCAGGGCAGAGAGCAGCGCCCTCAAATCCGCCGGGTCGACGAGGCCGCTAGCCACCGCTCACCAGCAGTTCCAGTTCTCCCTCGGTGAATCCAGCTGCCCGCCGGGCCTCCAGATTGAAGGGCCCCCTCAGGCGCGGCGCCCGATGTGCCAGCGCCAGGGATGCATAGGTGGCCACGGGGTCGAGGCCACGCTGCTCGCAGCACCAGCGAAACCAGGAATTCCCGATGGCCACATGGCCCACCTCGTCGGTAAGGATGCGCTGCAGAATGGCGGCCGCCGCATGATCGCCCACCCCACGCAGCCGCTCGCGAATCGCGGGGCTCGCATCCAGGCCCCTCGCCTCCAGGGTTCGCGGCACCAGCGCCATGCGGGCCAAGACATCGCCCGCCGTGCTCTCGGCCATTTCCCAGAGGCCGTTGTGGGCCGGAAAATCGCCATAGTCAAAGCCCATGCTCTGCAGATGATCGCGCAGGAGGCCAAAGTGGATCGCCTCTTCCTGGGCCACGCGCAGCCAGTCGGTGTAGTAAGGATCGGGCATGCCATCAAACCGCCAGATGGCGTCCAGCGCGAGATTGATGGCATTGAACTCGATGTGGGCGATCGCATGCAGCATGGCCGCACGCCCCTCGGTGGTGCGCACATCCCGCCGGGGCATGTGCAGGGGTGACCTCAGGCGTGGCCGCTCGGGTCGCCCTGGGATCGATGACGTCGCCTGCGGGGTGTTGGCTGGAGCTCGGGTTCCCATGGCTGCCACCTGCTCTGCCTTGCGGGTGGGGCAGGGCTCAGCCAGGGCACTCAGAGCAGCCCGCCGGAGATCTTGAATCGTGCAGCTATCGGGCACGCCACCCCCCGTTGCCGTCGGACTCGATGAGGCCGCGCCGCGCCAGGTCTCGGACATAGGCGGCCATCCCACGCCGCGCCCGCCCCTCAAACCACGGCAGAACCCGGGGCAGCCCATTGGGCATGAGCATGCCGAGCCGCACCAGCCAGCTCTCGGCGGGACGCACATACACCTCCACTGCGCGACTCCTCATTGCTCGGAGCACCGCCTGCGCCACGTCGGTGGGCCTCTGAGGAGGATCCATGAACTGGTGTGGATTGCCCCCGTGAATTGCCTCGGCAATCAGCATGGGCGACTCGGTGGCCGAGGGATTGACGATGGAAAAATCCACCCCGAGTCGAGCGGCATCCAAGGCGAGACCCAGACTCGCTCCACGGAGCCCAAACTTGCTGCTGCTGTAGAGGGCTGTCTCGGGCAGGGCAAAGATGCCCCCCAACGAGACGATGTTCACCACCTGGGCACGGCCAGCGCCTCGAGTCCCCTCGGGCGCCCGACGGGAAAACGCCTGCAGGCTGGGCAGCAGACGCCGAATGAGCAGGATGGGGGCGATCTGATTCACCTCAATCTCCTGCCGCAATGCCGCATCGCTGCGTTCCTCGAAGGGCTCGAGCCTTTGAACCCCGGCGTTGTTCACCAGCAGCGCCAGGGGTCCGGCCGCCGAGGCCCAGGCGGTCAGGGCATCGAGATCTTCGGGCTTGGTGAGGTCGGCCGCCATCCATTCAGAGGCCTGCGCCTTGGGCACCACCCGATCCGTGCACAGGCAGTGATATCCCTCATTCAGAAGCGCATGGTGGATCGCATGCCCGAGCGCACCGGCCGCGCCAGTGATCAAGGCCCGGGGCTTGGCTTGGTTTTGCATCGCTGTTCGGCCCTTTGAATCGAAAACCTGCGTGCTAGTTTGCCTTGAAACATTCCAAGGGAGGCTTTCCATGTCATCGACCGTGACCCTGCAGGACATCTTTAGCCACGTCCTCGAACTGCCCAGCATCTCGAAGGTGGTGCAGGATCTCCTGAAGTACATCGACGATCCGCGCAGCAACATTGACGATATTGCAGCCGAGTTGCACCTCGACCCGGCCCTATCGGCCAAGGTGCTGCGCATGGCAAACTCGGTCCGGTATGGCGCAGGGCGCAAGGTCGCCAGCATTGACACGGCGGTCTACAACCTTGGCATGGATGCGCTGCGCACCCTGGTTGTGGCCTCGGGTGTGGTGGGTGCTTATAAAAAGGTCCCCCTGCTCGACATGAAGGCCTATTGGCGTGAGAGCTTTCTCGTGGCCAGCGTGAGTCGCGCCATCGCCAAGCACGCCCACCTCGATGCCGAGACCGCATTCACCTGCGGCCTCATGCACAAGGTCGGAGTGCCCTTGCTCTACATGGCCGACGCACAGACGATGGACCGAATCGCTGCCCTGGTGAAGGAAGGTGCCCATCAAGAGGACTTGGAGCGCAATCAGTTTGGCTTTGACCACGGCGAGGTCGGCGAGGAGCTCGCCATTCGCTGGCATTTCCCCGAGACCATCGCCCACGCCATCGGACAGCACACCCGCGTGGCTATGGAGCCCGATCCCGATCCCTACGCACGGGTTGTATGCCTCGCCCGTTACATCGTGGGATCGCACCAGCAGGGCGCTAGCCGCCACGACATCTTCGACCACTTCCCAGCGCACATTGCCGAGCCTCTGGACCTCGACCTGGTGGCACTTCTGGAGGACTTGGAGCGGCTGATGACTGCCGAGGACGACATCGAGGAGATGCTCGCGGCTTAACGAAGGATGGGCTGGGGGGCCGGCTGGGCGCGTTGCCCACAAACCTAGGGAATGCCATGATGTTTTCCCATGGGGCAGGGGCCACGCTGGGAGCCATTCAAACGGCGTTGTGACGCATAGTCCAACCATGAAAACCGTTGACTTCATCTACGATGTGGTGAGCCCGGCCAGCTACCTCGCTTGGACCCAGATTCCCACCCTTCTTCCCCTGGGCCATGTCGCCCTCAAACCGGTATTTTTGGGCGGGCTGATGAAGCTCGCTGGCAATGTGCCTCCGGGCACAGTGCCCGCCAAGGGGGCTTACTTCAAAATCGACTGGGGCCGCTACGCCCGCCGCTACGGCGTGGTGATGCGCTGGCCCGAACCCTTCCCGATGAACACGGCCAATGCCATGCGGCTGATCGTGGCCTGCCCAGAGGAAAAGCGCATGGGCCTGACCGATGAGTTCTTCCAGCGCGTCTGGACGGCCGGCGAGGACATCACCAGCCCCGAAGTCCTGCGGGCAGCCTTGCTGGCTCAGGGACTCGATGTCGAACCGCTGCTCGCCGCCATGGGCAGCGATGCCATCAAGGCCGAACTCATGGCCCGCACCGAGGCCGAAGCCAAGCGCGGCGCCTTCGGCGCGCCCACCTTCTTCGTGGGCGACGACATGTTCTTTGGCAATGACCGGCTCGACTTCGTGCGCGAAGCCCTGGCCGCATGAACCCCACGCCACAACTGCGCGATCTCGTTCCGCCGGGGGGATGGCTGCTTCAAGAGGCCCCACGGCTCTCGCTCACCCGGCCTGCCCGCAGCCAATGGGGGCGGCGTTTTCTGCTCTGGCTGATCCAGCGGGTTGGCAAGCTCAACGCCACCCACCTCTGGCTCACCCTCTTTCACAACCTGCGCCTCATGCGCGGCTTTGTCTTTTTCTCGGCGCACATGATGCCGTTCGGAGAGCTCTCGCGGCGCGACACCGAGCTCATGATCCTGCGCACGGGTTGGAACTGCCGTTCGCGCTACGAGTGGGGGCAGCATGTGGACATTGGGCTGAGGGCCGGACTGACCGAGGCCGACATCGTGCGCATCACCCAGGGGCCCACCTCCCCCGGCTGGACCCCCAAAGAAGCAGCCATGCTTCTGGCCTGCGATGAATTCCACAGCGAGCGGCTGGTTCGGCCGAGCACCTGGGCCCTGCTGCAGCAGCACTTCAGCCATCGCCATCTGGTGGAGCTCCTGATGCTGATTGGCTTTTACCAGGGCCTGGCCGGTGTTCTGAATACGGTGGGCATCCCGCTCGACGCCGATCTGGAATCGGTGCTCGAGGCGCCCTGTCCCCCAGCATCGCCCAAGCCGTGATCCCCGGACTGTTGATCCTGTTGCTCTTTCAGGGCCTGGGCGAGCTGATGTCGCAGGGCCTTGACCTCCCCCTGCCGGGTCCGGTGGTGGGGCTGCTCTTGCTGCTGGCGGCACTGGCGCTTCGCCGCGGCCAGCTGCCGGAGCCCCTGGCGCCCGTGGCGGCAGGTCTCACCGCCCACCTGGGTCTTCTCTTCATCCCTGCGTCGGTGGGCGTGATCTCCTTTTTGCCTGAGCTCAAGGCCATTGCCCTGCCCCTCTTCATCACCCTGCTGGGCAGTGTCGCGCTCACCATCGCAGCCACTGCCTGGGTGGCCCATCGCCTGAGCCGTCGCAGAGAAGACTGATGGACCTGCGCAGCCTGGAACTCCACGAACTCTGGGTCTACCTCCAGGGCACCCCCCTGGCAAGCCTCATCCTCACCCTGGCGGCCTATCAGGCAGGCGTCTGGATCTATGAACGCTCTGGGCGCATGCCGATCGCCAATCCCGTGGGCATCGCCGTGTTGCTGGTGGTGCTGGGTCTCTCGGCCTTCGATGTCCGCTATTCCGAGTACTTCGAAGGCGCCCAATTCATCCACTTCCTGCTGGGCACCGCCACCGTCGGCTTGGCCATTCCGATCGCCCAGGCCTGGCATCTGTTTCGCGCGCAATGGCTCGCCTATGGTGTGGCTCTCGTGGCCGGTGGGGCCGTGTCCATTTCCTCTGCTCTGCTGTTGGCCCACGCCACAGGGCTGCCCTCGGCCTTCATCGATCCCCTCTGGATCAAGAGCATCACTGCGCCCATCGGCATGGGCCTGGCCGAGGGACTCGGCATCTCCCCGAGCCTGACGGCCGTCTACGCGGTCTGCACCGGCGTTTTGGGTGCCGTGATTGCCACCCCGTTGCTCAATGCCATGGGCCTGCGCGACTGGTCGGCCCGAGGCTTTGGCGTCGGGGTCGCTGCCCATGGCATCGGCACCAGCCGCGCCTTTGTGGTCCATCCCAATGCTGGAGCCCTGGCCAGCCTCGGCATGGGCGCCCACGGCATTCTGGGCGCCCTCCTCATTCCCCCGCTCGCAACCCTGATTCGATAGGAGTCCTTCCATGAGTATCCCCAGCACCTCCACCGCTGCATCGCCCCTCGATGTCCTCATCGTTGGCGCCGGCATCTCCGGCCTGGGCCTGGGCTGTCAGCTCAAGCGGCAGTGCCCCGGCATGCGCTTTGAGATCCTCGAGCGTCGCAGTCGGGTGGGCGGCACCTGGGACCTCTTTCGCTACCCCGGCATTCGTTCCGACTCCGACATGCTGACCTTCAGCTTCGCACTCAACCCCTGGAAGAAGGAGGCCCCGTTGGCCAATGGCCGCGAGATTCAGGCCTACCTGCACGAGACGGCCGAGGAGTTTGGCGTCATCGAGCACATCCGCTTTGGGCAGAAGGTGGGGCGGCTGTCGTGGTCCTCGGCCGAGGGCCTCTGGACCGCCGAGAGTCTGGATCTCGCGAGCGGGCAGAGCCGATCGGTGAAGGCCAAAATCCTCGTGGCTGCCACCGGCTACTACAACCACGACAAGGGCTACCTCCCCCAGTTTCCCGGCCAAGACAACTTCCGCGGCCAACTGGTCCATCCGCAGCACTGGCCCGAGGACCTCGACTACGCTGGAAAGAAGGTGGTGGTCATCGGCAGCGGTGCGACCGCCGTCACCCTCATTCCTGCCATGGCGGATCAGGCGGGCGAGCTGACCATGCTGCAGCGATCCCCCAGCTACATCTACAGCCTGCCCCTCCATGACCCCATGGCCAACTGGGCGCGAAAGAATCTGAGCGAGGAGCGCGCCTACCGCTTTCTGCGCGCGCGCAACCTATTCATTTCGCGACTGCTCTTCAAGCTCTGCCGGCGCTTCCCCCAGTTCATGCGCCAGCGACTCATCGGTGCGGCAGCCAAGCGCCTGGGGCCTGGATTCGATATGCGGCACTTCACCCCACGCTACATGCCCTGGGACGAGCGGCTCTGCGTGGTGCCCGGGGGTGATCTGTTCAAGGTGCTGCGCTCGGGCAAGGCCAAGGTCGAGACCGACACCATCGCGGAATTTCTGCCGCAGGGCATTCGCCTCTCCTCGGGCAAGGTGCTCGAGGCCGACATCATCATCGCGGCCACGGGACTGGAGCTCCAGACCCTGGGCGGCATGCAGCTCGAGGTCGATGGTGCTGCCCAGACGGTCTCCCAGAAGCTCACCTACAAGGGGGTGTTGGTCGATGGCATTCCCAACTTTGCCTACCTGTTTGGCTACACCAATGCCTCCTGGACCCTCAAGATCAACATCGCGACCGACTACCTCTGCCGCCTCTTCAATGTGCTGCGCGCCAAGAAGGCCGATCGATTTGAGGTGACGGCGCCGGCCGGGATGATGGTCGAGAGCGAGAGCATCATGAACTCGCTGGCGGCAGGGTATGTCCAGCGCGGAGGCCAGCACCTGCCGCGTCAGGGCAAGGTCCTGCCGTGGAAGGTGCTGCACCACTACGAGAAGGACGAGGCCATGCTGAAGGCGCCCGTGGAGGACGGGCTCCTTCAGATGTCTTAACGATTCAGCAGGTTTCTGAGGGCCTTGTCCACGGCCTCATTGGCTTTGCCGCCGAGCCGCTCCTTTTGCTTGTCGATCTGCGACTGCAGATTCGCCTTCAGGAGCGCCTCGGTGTCGATCTCCCAGCCCACGGCAGAGAAGGGGCCCTTCACGCGAACCGGGACGGTGATGCCCCGGGTCTTCTCGATGGGCTTGCCGTCCTGTCCGGTGATGGTGTTGACCACCTTGGCGCTCACGAGATAGTCCAGCGTCGAGGCAATGAGGTTGGCCTCGCCAGCCCCTCCGATGCGAAACAGTGGCGACATGAGATTCAGATCGTTGCTGCGTGCGATGCCCTGAGCAATCTGCCAAGACATGGTCATGGCCGTGAAGTCGGTTTTCTTTTGGGTGTCGTGGGGCTCGGCCGTCGAGGCCGCTGCACTGGCCGGGGCGCCCCCCAGATACCCCTGCACGGTTCGCACCCGCTCAGCGAGGTTGATCCCCTTCACCGCCCCATCGCGCAGGTCGATGGCTGCACTGCCCGCCAAGGCGGACTTCAGGCCGCGAATGCTGCGGCCACTGGTCTGAAGCTGGAGCACCAGCCTGCCCCGACCCTCGAGCACATCGCGGTTGGCCAGATCGATCAACAGCGGATTGATCTCAATGCCATCGAAGGTCGCCTGGGCGGCCAGCCGTTGGCCCACCGCCTGAGCGCTGAGATGTGCTGCCACCGTGCCCCCATAGGCCTTGACCTTGAGCGGCGCTACCCGCACCGATCCACCCTGCGCATCGAGGCGGGCTGAGACCTCCGAGAGCCGCAGGTTGGAGGCCTTCATCTGGCCAACAGCCAGGGTCAGGTCCAGGTTCAGCGCCTTCAAGCCCGACAGGTCGATGGACGCATCCTCGGAATTGGCCGACACCGGCGCAAGCCCTGCCCCCAGAGCGGCGTAGGCGGCCGCTTGGGTGGGCTGCGCCAGCAGTGCGTCGAGGTCGAGGGCGTCGGCGCGCAGATCGCCCGAGATGCGCTGCGTGTTGAGGTCCATGCCCATGCGCCCCTCGAGTCGGGTTCTCTGCGCTGCCGCCTGAGCGAGCCGACTCTCCAGATCGATGCGCAGCGCGGTGAGATCCACCCGGCCGGCCTCTCCGAGCTGCAGCAGCAGATCCCCGGCGATGCCAAAGCGCAGGGCGAGCGAGGGCTGGTTCAAGCGCAGCAGGCCCTGCAGGTCCACAGCGCTGGGCCGCCCCGGAACGATGGCGCTGGTGCGCAGACTGACCTCCGAGAGCTCCGCTCGCAGGCCCGAGCCCAGATCCCGGTAGCTCAGGCTGAGGTCCTCCAGCAGGATGGACTCCACCGCCAGGGCCATGGGCAGTCCCGAACCGGAGGGGTCTTTGGAGGACTTAGGCTCCGGGGAGGCTCCCCCCTCCGAGGCTGCAGGATCGGCCATCAGCCGCAGCAAATCATCAAAATTGAATTGGCCTCTGGCGTCTTTCACCACCGCCACCTTCACCCCGGCCGCACGAAACGCCTCGACCTCGGCCCTGCCAGTCAAGAGGGGCAGCACCGCCAGCCCGACCCGAAGGCTCTGCACGCGGGCGAACTCCCCGGCGCCCCCGGGCTCCGAGACCGAGACCTCGTTCAGGCGGGCACCCAGGGTCGGAAAGATGGTGAATTCCACGGGCCCCGCCACCGTCAGCGACCTCTGGGTCTTGGCCTGCAGGGCCTCGGCCGCAGCGCCCACCAGCGCGTCCTTGTCCAGCGCCCGCAGCAACAGCATCGCTGCCAACAGGCCTGCCAAGGCCAGGGCCAGTCCGACGGCAAGCAGCAGCTTCCAACGGGCGCGGGGGGTGGGGTTGGCTGGGGTCATGGCGGGCTCCGGTGGGGGTGCGATGGTGGTGCTGCGGTGGGGTCGAACCCATCATAAAGGCCCGTGCCTTCATTAAACTCTCGGCATGAACTTTTGCTCGGCCTGCGGCGCCTCGGTCGCCTACAAAGTCCCCACGGAAGACAACCGCCTGCGGGCCGTCTGCACATCCTGCGAGGTCGTTCACTACATCAACCCCAAAATTGTTCTGGGCAGCCTGCCCACCTGGCAGGGCAAGGTCCTGCTCTGCCGCCGGGCCATCGATCCCCGGCACGGCTACTGGACCCTGCCCGCCGGCTTCATGGAACTCGACGAGTCGACCCAGGAAGGTGCCGCCCGAGAAACCCTCGAGGAGTCCGGCGCCCAGGTCCGCATGGGGTCTCTGTTCGCCGTCATGGACATCCCAGTCGTGCAGCAGGTCCACATCTTTTATCGTGCCGAGATGCTCTCGCCCGACCTCGATCCGGGCCCCGAAAGCCTCGAGGCGCGACTGTTCGACGAGGCCGAGATTCCCTGGGACGACCTGGCCTTTCGCAGCGTGACCCTGGCGCTCGAGCTCTTCTTCCAAGACCGCGCGGCCGGCGCTCCATCCGACCGCGTTCACAGCGTGCGCCTCTGAATGCATCCGCGCCAATCCCCGGCATCGCTGGCCTGGGTGACCCAGGACATTCCATTCCCGCCCACATGGCAGGCCTGGGGCAGCGAGGATGGGGCCAATGGTCTGCTGGCAGCCAGCCAGGGCATCAGCGTTCGTCTGCTCATCACCGCCTATCGGCAGGGCATCTTCCCGTGGTCGAACCCATCCGAGCCGGTGCTCTGGTGGACCCCCGATCCGCGCATGGTGCTGCAGACCAGGAACTTTCGTCGGCATCGCTCGCTGCGCCAGGCTGCCCGCCGATTTGAAGCCGCGGGCGCGCGCATTTGCATGAATGCCGAGGGCCTGGCGGGGTTTCCCGAGGTGATGCGGGCCTGCGCAGCACCCCGGCCGGACCAACCCGGAACCTGGATCACGCCGGCCATCATCGAGGCCTACACCGAGCTGCACCGTCAGGGCATGGCGCACTCCGTGGTGCTGGTCGATGCCGACGGGCAGCTTCTCGGCGGACTCTACTGCGTTGCCATCGGCGGCATGGTGTATGGCGAGAGCATGTTCTCGCGGGCGACCGATGCCAGCAAGATCTGCCTGGCAGCCCTGGTGGCCTGGGTGCAGCCGCAGGGTGTCGACTGGATCGACTGCCAGCAGCAGACCGGCCACCTCGCCCGCCTGGGCGCAGCCCCCATGCCGCGGGCGGATTTCGAGCGCGGCATCTACGACCGCACGCGCCGGCCGGCCTTGCTCTGGACCTCCCGAACCCTGCCGTGGAGCCTGCTGCATGGCTGACCTCAAAGACCTGCCGATTCACAGCCTGCAGTTCTATGTAACGGCGCCCTATCCGTGCAGCTACCTCGAGGGGCGGCGAGCGCGCTCGCAGGTGGCGAGCCCCAACCACCTCATCACGCCGGAGGTCTTCGGCGATCTGGTGCACATGGGCTTTCGACGCAGTGGGGCCTACGCCTATCGGCCCTACTGCGACAACTGCCGCGCCTGCCAGCCACTGCGCGTTCCGGTGGCCGAGTTCAAACCCAACCGCACCCAGCGGCGGGTGTGGAAACGGCACCAGGGCCGGGTCATCGCCCGCGAGGAGGGCGATCTTCAGTTCATGGATGAGCACTACCTGCTCTATCAGCGCTACCAGCGCCAGCGCCATGCGGGTGGCGGCATGGATCAAGACACCCGCGAGCAGTACGCGCAATTTCTTCTGCACAGCCGCGTGGACAGCCGGCTCGTGAGCTTTCGCGACGCCGAGACCCGGGCCCTCAAGATGGTCTCGATCATCGATGTGCTGCCCGATGGACTGTCCTCGGTCTACACCTTCTTTGACCCCGACGATGCCTCGGCCTCGTGGGGAACCTACGGTGTGCTCTGGCAGATCGCCGAGGCCCGACGCCTGGGCATGGCCCATGTCTACCTGGGGTATTGGATCGAGCAGAGCCCCAAGATGGCCTACAAGGCCAACTTCATGCCCGCCGAGGTGCTGCAGGATCAGGGGTGGACTCGGCTCATAATTCCGGAATGACGACCCCATCCCATCCGATTGGCGCCTACGCGCTGCTGCGCCCTCTGCTGTTTCTGCTCGACCCTGAAGAAGCCCACCGCCTCAGCTTTGCAGCCCTCGATGCCCTTGAGTCGCTGCGGCAACGGCTCGGTGCCCGCCCGGCCCTGGCACTGTCCGGCCACAGCCTCCAAAAGCTCGGCCTGCACTTCCCCAATCGGGTGGGCCTGGCCGCTGGCCTTGACAAAGAAGCCGCCCACCTCGATGGCCTTGCCCGCATGGGGTTTGGTTTTCTGGAGGTCGGCACCGTGACGCCCCTTGGGCAGCCCGGCAACCCCATACCCCGGATGTTTCGCATTCCCGAGGCCGATGCGCTCATCAATCGGCTGGGGTTCAACAACCGCGGGCTGGAGGTCTTTCTGCGCCATGTGGCCGAGAGCCCATGGGCCCAGGGCCGGCAGGCCGGCGAACATGCAGTTCTGGGACTCAACATCGGCAAAAACGCGGCAACCCCCATCGAGGAGGCCAGCCGCGACTACCTGCGCTGCCTGGAGGCGGTTGCCCCGGTGGCCGACTACGTCACGGTGAACATCTCCTCGCCCAACACTCAGAACCTGCGCAGCCTGCAGAGCCAGGCCTCGCTGGCCACTCTGGTGGCCCAGCTCTCCGAGGCCCGCAGCCGCCTGGCCGACCGGCTGGGCCGCCGCGTCCCCATCCTCATCAAGATCGCGCCAGACCTCACCGCCTCGGAAGTGCCCGAGGTGGTCGATACCCTCTGCGAGGGCGGCATGGACGGGGTGATCTCCAGCAACACCACCCTCTCGCGCGAGGGCGTGGAATTCAGCCACTGGGCCAAGGAAGCGGGTGGGCTCTCGGGCCGGCCCCTGGCCGATCGGGCCATGGCCACCCTCAAGGCCGTTCGGGCGAGCCTGCCGCAGGATCGGCTTCTGGTGGCCGTTGGTGGCATCGACTCGGCCGAGACTGCGCAGGCCCGACTCGATGCCGGTGCAGACCTGGTGCAGGTCTACACCGGCCTCATCTATCGAGGTCCAGGGCTCGTGCGCGAGATCGTGTCCCGCGCCGCGTAGCGCTCGCGGAAGGTGCCACCCCGCGGGACGGGCAGATCGCGGAACTGCGTCCAGCCCGAGACCCCCGGGATGTGGGCGATGCGTCCGCGCTTGCCGCCCCAGAGCCGCAGCAGCCGGCTGCCCACGCCCGAGAGCAAGGCATAGAGCCGAGGGCGGGTGGCGATGAAGGCCCAGGCGGTGAGCATCCAGCGCTCCTTCCAGGGGCGCAGGTGCCGCTCGACCTGACGCATCCGCAGCCGCCGCAGCAAATCCGGCAGCGGTATTCCCACTGGGCAGACCACATGGCAGACGCCGCAGAGCGTGGCCGCCTGGGGCAGATCGAGCGACTGCTCGATGCCGGCATAGGCCGGCGTGAGCACCGACCCCATCGGCCCTGGGTAGACCCATCCATAGGCATGGCCGCCAATCTTTTGATAGACGGGGCAGTGATTCATGCAGGCGCCGCATCGAATGCAGCGCAGCATCTCCTCGAACTCCCCACCCAAGAGGCTGCTGCGGCCACCGTCGACCAGCACGTAATAGAGGTGGTCGGGGCCATCGGCCTCGCCCGCACCCCGGGTGCCCGTGAGCAGTGAGATGTAGTTGGAGATGGTCTGGCCCGTGGCCGAGCGGGTGAGCAGCCGGGCGAGTGTCGCGAAATCCTCGAGGCTGGGCACCACCTTCTCGATGCCTGTGACGACCACATGCACCTTGGGCAGCACGGTGCACATGCCCTCGTTGCCCTCGTTGGTGACGATGGCCACCGAGCCCGTCTCGGCAATGAGGAAGTTGCCGCCCGTCACCCCCATGTCGGACTGCAGAAACTTGGGGCGCAGGGTCTCGCGGGCCTCTCGGGTGAGCTCAGGGATGTCGGTCAGCGGAGGCTTGCCATGAACGCGGGAAAAGAGATCGGAGACCTGTTCTTTGTCCTTGTGGATGACCGGCGCGATGATGTGGCTGGGCGGCTCATTGTTGTTGATCTGCAGGATGTACTCGCCCAGATCGGTCTCGATGGGCTCAATGCCGGCCTCGCGCAGGGCGTCGTTGAGGGCCATTTCCTCGGAGACCATCGACTTGCTCTTGGTGACCGTCTTTACCCCATGGTGCTGCGCAATCTCCACCACCAGGCGGCTGGCCTCCTCGGGCGAGACGGCATAGAGGACCTGGGCGCCCTTGGCCTTGGCATTGGCCTCGAAGGTGAGGATCCAGTTTTCGAGATCGCGGATGACCTCGTCGCGAATCTGGATGGCGTGCGCCCGGGTGGCCTCAAAGTCGATCTCGGCCATGGTGGTGGCGCGGGCCGTCACAAACTTCTGGGCAAGCCGACGCAGATTGTTTTGAAGCCGGGTGTCGGCGAGCTTCTCACCGGCACGGGCATGAAAATGAATGGAACTGACCTGCATGGTGTACCCCTCGCCCGGACCGATTAGCCTGCGCTGCCCAAGGCCCCCGGCGCCGACTCGGGCACCAGATGGCCTGCCAAGACCTCGGCCACATGCTTGACCTGCGTGCGCTCGTCGCCGGTGCGCCGCAGCCGTCCCTCGAGATGAAGCATGCAGCCCACATCGCCCATGACCACGGCGCAGGCGCCGGTGGCCTGCACCGCCTGAATTTTCTCGTCGGCGATGGCGGCCGAAATGTGGCCGTACTTCAGCGAAAAGGTGCCGCCAAAGCCGCAGCAGGCCTGGGCGCTGGGCATCTCGACCAGGGAAATGCCAGGGATTTTCTGCAGCAGGGTGCGCGGCTGATCGCAGACACCCAACTCGCGCAGGCCGCTGCAGCAGTCGTGGTAAGTGATGGTGCCCTCGGCTGCACTCGGCACGGTGTCGAGGCCACAGACGTTGACCAGATAGTCTGTGAGCTCATAGACGCGGGTGGAGACATCGAGCATGCGCGCCTTGAGGTTGGGGTCGTCGGCCAGAAGCTCGGCATAGTGGGTCTTGATCATGCCTGCGCAAGAGCCACTGGGAATCACGATGTGGTCAAAGCCCTCGAGCTGGCGCACCACCCGCTCGGCCAGGCGCAGCGCCGCAGGACGATCGCCCGAGTTGAAGGCGGGCTGGCCGCAGCAGGTCTGGTTGTCGGGGACCACGACCTCGCAGCCGGCATGCTCGAGCAGGCGGATGGCGGCGAAGCCCACCTCGGGCCGCATGAGGTCGACCAGGCAGGTCACAAAGAGCGCGACCCGGGGACGGGCCTGAGGCACATCGATTTGATTGGGTTCCAAAGACATCTCTCGAGGCTGTCGTTAGACTGCGGGTTTGGCCGATCATTCTGCCACCGAACCTCCATGAGCCTGTCCATTCCCCCCGTCGCCCGCGCCAAGCCGGTCATCCAGGTCTTGGAGCGCCTGCACGGGATCCTGGATGCCCTGGCCACACAGGCAGACCCCATCCCCCTCAAAGACATCGCCCGGCTCACTGGGCTGCACCCCTCCACCGCCCACCGGATCCTCAACGACCTGGTGCTCATGCGCATGGTCGACCGGACCGAGCCCGGCCACTACCAGCTCGGCATGCGGCTGCTGGAGCTGGGCAATCTGGTGAAGGCCCGACTCAATGTGCGCGATGCCGCCGCAGGCCCCATGCGCGACCTGCACCGGCTGACCGGCGAGACCATCAATTTGGCGGTCCGCCAGGGCGACGAGATTGTGTATGTCGAGCGGGCAGTGAGTGAGCGCTCAGGCATGCAGGTGGTTCGGGCCATCGGGGGCCGCGCACCGCTGCACCTGACCTCCACTGGCAAGCTCTTTCTGGCCGAAGATGACATCCGCGCCGTGCGCTCCTATGGCATGCGCACGGGCCTGGCGGGCACCACGCGCAACAGCATCACGCGAATGGAGCAGCTTGAGGTCGAACTCGATGGGGTTCGGACCCGCGGCTATGCCCGGGACAACGAAGAATTGGAGCTGGGGGTGCGATGCATCGCTGCCGCGGTGCGGGACGACGCTGGACGCCTGGTGGCGGGCCTGTCGATCTCGGCCCCCGCCGACCGGGCCAACGATGGATGGCTGGTCGCACTGCACAACACCGCCAACAGCATCTCGGCGGCCCTGGGCTGGGGGGCCACGGCCGGTGCCGCGTCGGGCTAGCCGGGACTGGACTCGCTGATCTGGCGTGGGCGATCCACCCGCTGCTCGATGATGTCGCGGAGCCGCTCAGCATCGCGCAGGCGCGAGCGCTTGTCCTGAGAGTCGAGCATCACAATCACCACCGGCCGCTGGTCAATCGAGGCCTGCATCACCAGGCATCGGCCGGCCGCGCGGATGAATCCCGTCTTGGAGAGGCCCAGCTGCCAATCACCGCCGCGGGCCAGAGCGTTGGAATTCACATACTTGAGCGTGCGGCCGCGCACCTCGATTTCGGTGCCCACATCGGTGGAAAACTCGCGGATCTCCGGCACCCGAGCAGCCTCTTCCACCAGAATCGCGAGATCGCGGGCGGTGGAGACATTGTCCTCCGATAGGCCGGTGGGCTCCACGTAGTAGGTGTTGGTCATGCCGAGCTCCCGTGCCTTGGTGTTCATGGCGCGGACGAAGGACTGCAGACCGCCGGGGTAGCTGCGGCCCAACGCATGGGCCGCCCGGTTGTCGGAAGACATCAAGGCCAAGTGCAGGAGGGTCGATCGGTCGAAGGTGCTGCCCAAGGGCAGCCGGGAGGTCGATTTCTTCACCAGTTCTGCATCGCTGCGGGTCAGCGTGATTTCATCGTCCCAGGACACCTGGCCCTCGGAGACCGCATCGGCCATGACCAGGGCCGTCATCACCTTGGTGATCGAGGCAATTGGCAGGACCGCCGAGGCATTTTTCTCATAGAGGATTTCGCCGCTGATCTGATCGATGACCAGGGCCGAGGACGAGGAGAGGCCCTCGCGATCGAAGCGGGAACGAATGTCGCTGCGGGTCGCCGAAGACATCCGGTCGTCTGGGTTGCGTGCCAGCCGCGCCGCCCGAGGGGCGGGCTTTCTTTGGGTGACCTTCTGGCTGCGGGCACGGCGCTCGGCCGCCAGCTGCTGGGTGGATTTGGCCTGAATGGCCTTGCGGGCCTCGGTTCGACGCTCGGCGTCGGCCTGCGACCGTGCGCGCCGCTGGGCCTCTGCCTTGGCGCGCGCCCGAGCAGCCTCAAGCTGCCGCTCGCGGTGGGCCTGCTCGGCCTGCGCCCGCAGGCGCTTTTGTTCCTCGGGGGAGAGCGATACGCCGGTGGCGTGGGCCGCGGCGATGAGGGAGAGGGAGAGGGAGTGCTGCCCCGGCGAGTCCACCGACATCACCGAAAGCGCCATGGGCGCGAGCACAAGGCCCAGCGAGAAAATACACTGCTGCAACAGTGAGCGCGGTGTGGTCACCCAGTCATACCCTCAAAAAGTTTGGGGAATCCTACCAGCCCTTGCCCAAGAATCAAACACATAGATCGAGCGCAAGCCGTTCCAGAGCCAGCTCGAGCGTGCGCGCCTGGGCGGCCACCGTGGCCTCGATCGGCTCCGAGTAGCCCCCCGCCATCGCCACCGCCACGGGCAGCCCTCGGGTCAGGGCCCAGTCAAAGACCGCTGCATCGCGGGCTGCGACCCCCTCGGGCGTGAGCGCCAGCTTGCCCAGCCGGTCCGAGCCCAAAACATCGGCCCCAGCCAGATACACGACCAGATCGGCCGGACCCCAGGCGTCCACCGCCCGCAAGGCCCGACCCAGGGCGTGCAGGTACGTTGCATCGTCGCATCCCGTGGGCAGTCCAATGTCCAGAGAAGAGGTCATTTTCTGAAAGGGGTAGTTCTCTTCCCCGTGGAGAGAGACCGTGAACACCGAGGGATCTGCCGCAAAAATCGCCGCGGTGCCATTGCCCTGGTGCACATCGCAATCGATAACGGCAGCCCGGCGCACCAGGCCCTCGGCCTGAAGAATGCGGATGGCGAGTGCCGCATCGTTGAAGCAGCAGAAGCCCTCACCTCGGTCGGCAAAGGCATGGTGGGTGCCGCCCGCCAGATTGACCGCAATGCGTCCGCCCTCGGCCATGGCTGCTCGTGCCGCAGCAACCGTGGCACCGGCCGAACGCCGGCTGCGCTCCACCATGGCCTCCGACCACGGAAAGCCAATCGCACGCTGCATCTCGGTGGAGATCTGCCCCGAGACGAAGTCGCGGATGTAGCCCTCGGTGTGGACCCGACGCAGATCGGCATCGACCAGCGCCGGCGGAATGCGAATTTCGATGCCCGCAAGCCGCTCAGCACGCTCGCGCAGCAGGCGGTACTTATGCATGGGGAAGCGGTGGCCCGCCGGCAGCGGCAGAACGAACTGCTCGCTGCTGAAGCAGACCAGCCGGGGGGCGGGCCGGATCAACGGCGCACCCGCTCCTCGCTGCGAACGATTCCGCCCAGAGCCACGACTCCCTCGCGCAGGCGAGCAACCGCCGCCTCAAACCGCTCGGCCGAGACATCGGCGGGCGCCTTGATGCCCAACTCCAGCAGGCGCTCGGCCAGAACCTGACCTGGCAGGGGTGCGGCCGGAAGGCTGTAGATCGCCATCTCGGGATTGGCCTGCGTGAGCTCCTCGAGCAGTGGTGTCACCATGGCTTCGTAGAGCCCCTGGACGCGGATGGCGTGGTCCTCCTCGGCATGGCTGCGAAAGAGGTGCCCATAGTGCTGATCGAGCACCCACTCCACCATGGGCCAGGCCATGCTCGGAAAGCCGGGCACAAAGTGGTGGTGGCCCACCCGGAACCCGGGGATCTGATTCACCGGGTTGGGAATGATCTCGGCACCGTCGGGAAACTCGCCCATCTTGAGACGACCATCGGTCAGGGGCTGACCCATGGCAGCCGAGCGCTCTGCAATCAGGCGATGCGCCTCGGGATGCAGCACCAGGGGGCGGCCCAGGGCCTCGGCCGCCGCCTGCCGTGTGTGGTCGTCGGGCGTAGCGCCAATGCCGCCAAAGCTGAAGATCAGGTCCGGCGAGGCAAAGCTCGCACGCAGGGCATCAACGCAGCGCCGACGATCATCGCCAAGAATCGTGAGCCACGAGAGCGACAGGCCGCGCGCCGAGAGAATGCTGCGCAGCTGCGCAAAGTGGCGGTCCTCGCGCTTGCCCGAGAGGATCTCATCGCCAATGATGAAGGCACCGATGTTCATGCCGTGGATTATTGACCGACCCGCTGGCTCTGCAGCATTTGGAAGGATTTCTGTAGGCGTTTGACCGAGACCGGCGCCGGGGTGCGCAGCTCCTGGGCAAAGATGTGCACGCGCAGTTCCTCGAGCTGCCAGCGAAAGCCCTGCACATCGTCGTTCCAGCTGCCCTGCAGGCCCTGGACCCACTTCAAAAATGGCCGCTCGACCAGCAGCACCTCATCCATGCGCAGGTTGTCTCGGGCGGGATCCTGGCGCAGCTTGTCGATGCGCACGGCCATGGCCTTGAGGTAACGCGGCAGGTGGCGGGAGCGCTCGTCGGCGAGGTCCTCGAGAAAATTGGGGGCCAACAGGCGCGAGAGCTGCTCGCGCATATCGCGCGCCGCGCCCGGAGCGAGCTTGAGCTCGTGCAGGCGGCGCGACACCCCCGAGGCCTCGACCAGCACGCCGCGCAGCCAGCGCAGCATCTCCTGGCCGAGCAGGAGCATGCGGCTGCGGCCATTGGCAAGGCAGGCCTCGAAGGATTTCGCATCGGTGGGCCAGTCGCCCTGCAGGAATGCCCGGCGCAGGAGTCGGCGCTGGAATTGCTGCCACAGGCGATCGGGCAGGCCCAGCCCCGCCCAGGCGAGGGCAATGTCGCGGTCTCGGGTGAGGTCGCGCTCCAGGCTGCGCAGGGGCTCCTTCAGCGCATAGGTGAGCAGACGCATGAGGCCGAGCTCGGTCATAGCCCGGGCCTTGTCGGCCCGATCGAGCAGCCGCAGCCGCACGCCCTCGGCCTCGCCCAGGTCCTCGATGGCGACAAATGCCTCCAGGGTCTGACCCGCACGCCGCAGTGGCATGGAGGCCTTCCACTCACCGAAGGTCCAGGCCTTGGTCGGCGCCTCACTGAGAGGCTCGGGGGCAAAGGCTTCTTGTGCCTTGGGTGCCAGCCGCGCCTGAAGATCGCCCAGGTCGCGCGACTGACCCAGAACGCGGCCATGCGGATCGACCACCCGATAGCGGGGGCTGAGAAATGGGGGCGGGTCCTCGCGCTTGAAATCCTCAAGGCCCAGAGCCAGGCCTTTTTCGGCGGCAATGTCCTCGACCAGGGCCCGCAGCAGGCCGGGGCGGGCAGAGCCATCGCCTGCGGCATCCCATCGCGCGCAGAAGGCCTCGGCGTAATCGGCCAGGGGCAACAAGTGGCGACGGTGGCGCTGGGGAAGGCTGCGCAGCAGTTGCAGGACCTTCTCCTTGCGCATGCCCGGCACCAGCCAATCCAGCGCCTGAGGGTCCACCTGATGCAGGGCCGAGACCGGCACGGTCACCGTCATGCCGTCGTCGGACTCGCCGGGCTTGAAGACATAGTCGAGCGCCAGGCGCAGCCCGCCCTGCGTCCAGCTCTTGGGGAACTGCTCGGTGGTGATGCCCGAGGCCTCGTGGCGCAGCAGGTCTTCCTTGCGCAACACCAGCACATCGGGGGTGGTCTCGGAGACCTTTCGCACCCAGGCCTCGAGGCTGTCCTGGTCGACCACCGACTCGGGGAGCTGCTGATCGTAGAAGGCCTCGAGCAGGGTGGTGTCGACGAGCAGATCGTGTCGGCGCGCCTTTTGCTCCATGCGGTGGACCTCGTCCAGGAGCCGCTGATTCTTTTGAAAGAACGGGAGCTTGCACTCCATATCGCCCTCAATGAGGCCGTGGCGAATCAGCATCATGCGCGCCTCGGCCGCCTGGGCAGGCCCCTGTCGTGACCAGGCCACCCGGCGCTGGGCATAGACCGTCAGGCCGTGGAGGGTGCCGCGGCTGTGGCCAACGGCGCGGCCCGCCTTCTTCTCCCAATGGGCATTGCCCACCGAGACCTTGATGAGGTGACGCCCAACATCCTCGAGCCATTCGGGCTCGATGGCAGCAATGGTGCGGGCAAAGAGGCGCGAGGTCTCGACCTGCTCGGCCGCCATCAGCCACTTCGGTGGCTTCTTGGCGAGCATCGATCCAGGCCAGATGGCGAACTTGATGTCGTGCGCCCCCTGCCAGAGGGTGATGGGCCGGCCACCCCCGGGGCGCGCTGCGGGGCCCGCATCCTTGCCGCCATCGCGACCCCGCGTGGCCTCCTCGATGCGCATGCCGATGTTGGAGAGCAGGCCGGCCAGCAGCGCGCAGTGCAGGCTCTGATAATCCGCAGGCTGCTCGTTTTCCTTCCAGCCCTGGGCCAGCGCCCAGTCGTGGATCTGGCGGTGGACATCGCGCCATTCCCGCACCCGCAGCGGCGAGAGAAAGGCCGCGCGCAGGGTCTGATCCACCTGACGGCGGCTGGGCTTGTGCTCAGGACCGCTGCCCTGGAGGACCTCCTCGGTCCAGTCCCAGAGGCGCACCCAAGAAACGAACTCCGATCGGGGGTCCGCAAAGCGGCGGTGGGCGGCATCGGCCGCACCCTGCTGCTGCAGGGGCCGATCGCGGGGATCTTGAATGGAGAGCGCCGCCACGATCACCAGCACCTCGCGCAGTGCGCCACGGCGGGCCGCCTCCACCACCATGCGGGCAAGCTTGGGGTCCAGGGGGAGTGCCGAGAGCTGCCGCCCCACCGGCGTCAGGCGCTGCTGGGCGTCGAGCGCGCCCAGCTCCTTCAGTTGGGCCAGGCCGTCGGTGATGGCTCGGCGCGACGGGGGATCCACGAACGGGAAGGCATCCACCTCCTCGAGCCCCAGGGCCTTCATCTGCAGGATGACGGAGGCCAGAGAGCTGCGGTGCACCTCGGGATCGGCAAAGGCGGGCCGAGCGATGAAGTCGGACTCGTCGTAGAGCCGATAGCAGATCCCCGCAGCCAGCCGGCCGGCACGGCCACTGCGCTGGTTGGCCTGGGCCTGAGCGATCGGCTCGATCTGCAGCTGCTCGACCTTGCCGCGCACGCGGTAGCGTTTGACCCGGGCCAGGCCCGAGTCGATGACGATGCCGATGCCGGGCACCGTGAGCGAGGTCTCGGCAAGGTTGGTGGAGAGCACGATGCGTCGGGCCGAGCCGCTGGGCCGAAAAATCCGCTCCTGATCGGCCTGGGACAGACGAGAGAACAGGGGGATGACCTCGAGCGCACGCCCCGCGCCGCGCCGCCGCGAGAGGTCGTTGAGGGCATCGGCCGCAGCACGGATCTCGCGCTCGCCAGGCAGAAACACCAAGAGGTCCCCCGGCATGCCGGCGGGCAGGCGCTCGCCCAGGGCCTCCTCGGCCACGGCCACCACCCGATCGATCAGGTCGGCCTCCGGATTGGCCGGGGGTCGCCAGCGGATTTCCACTGGAAAAAGCCGGCCCGAGACCTCAAGGACGGGCGCAGGCTGCCCACCCTGGCCGAAGTGCTCGGCAAATCGCTGGGCATTGAGGGTGGCCGAAGTGATGACGAGCCGCAGCTCGGGCCGCTGGGGCAGGATGCGGTGGAGGATGCCGAGCAGGAAATCGATGTTGAGGCTGCGCTCGTGGGCCTCGTCGATGATGATGGTGTCGTAGCGGCGCAGCAGCGGGTCGTTCTGGGTCTCGGCCAGCAGAATGCCGTCGGTCATGAGGCGGATGGGAATGCCTGGCCGAGAGCGATCCTGAAACCGAATGCTGTAGCCCACCCGGGCCGAGGGGTCGTCGCCCAGCGGCGACTTCAGCTCGGCAGCGATGCGGCGCGCCACGCTCGTGGCCGCCAGCCGCCGGGGCTGGGTGTGGGCGATGGTCTTGCCGCGCGCGGCGCGCCCCAGGGCCAAGGCAATTTTGGGCAGCTGGGTGGTCTTGCCCGAGCCCGTCTCGCCGCAGAGGATCAGCACGGGGTTGTTGTGCATGGCCTGGGCGATCTCGACCCACTGGGAAGCCACGGGCAGCTCGGCATCGAAGTCGATGCCCTGCTCCCTGGCGCGCGCGCGAAGTTCTTCTGCCGAGGGGGTCTGTGCCATGGGCATCGATTCTATAATCGGCCGATGAGCGCACAGCCCTCCCCTGCCCCGGTCAATCCGCCATCCTCCGTCGATGGCGCGCCCGCGTCCATTGGCCCCTCCTTCGTTGGGTGGCTGCGCTCGGTGGCGCCCTACATTCACGCCTTTCGAAACAAGACCTTCGTGGTCGGCTTTCCCGGCGAGCTGGTGATCGATGGGCAGCTCGAGGCCCTGGTCCACGACTTAGCGCTGCTGCAGGCCATGGGCATGCGGATTGTCCTGGCCTATGGCTCCAGGCCCCAGGTCGAGGAGCAGCTGCGGCTGCGGGGCGTAGAGGACAAGACCCGCCACGGCATGCGCATCACCGACCTGGGTGCACTCGAGTGCGCCAAAGAGGCGGCCGGCGAGCTGCGTCTGGACATCGAGGCCGCGTTTTCGGCGGGCCTGCCCAACACCCCCATGGGCAATGCCCGCATCCGCATCATCAGCGGCAACTTCGTCACGGCCCGGCCCGTGGGCATCCACGAGGGCATCGACTTCCAGCACACGGGCCTGGTGCGCAAGATCGAGGCGGAAAGCATTCGGCTTGCCCTCAGCGCGGGCTCCATCGTGCTTGTCCCACCCCTGGGCTTTTCGCCCACAGGCGAGGCCTTCAATCTCTCGCTCGAAGATGTGGCAGCCAGCCTGGCGGTCGCGCTCGACGCCGACAAGCTCATCTTCCTCATGCCCGATGCCGATGTGCCGCGCGGCAATGCGGCCGAGCCCCTCATCGAGATCTCCGAAGACCAGGCCGATGCCATGCTGCGCAGCGGTGATCTCAACGATGCGGCCCACTTCACCCTGCAGCACGCACTGCGCGCCTGCCGCGGTGGTGTCGAGCGCGCCCACCTGGTGCCCTACCAAAAAGACGGTGCGCTTCTCATGGAGCTCTTCACCCACGATGGCGTGGGCGTGATGCTGGTGGAGGAGACCCTCGAGGCCCTGCGGCGCGCGACCATCGACGATGTGGCGGCGATCGCCTCACTGCTCGAGCCCCTGGAGATCGATGGCACCCTGGTCACCCGCGGCCGCAGCACCGTGGAGCGCGACATCGACCACTACACCGTGATCGAGCACGATGGCGTGATCTTTGGCTGCGCGGCCCTCTATGCCCACCCCGAGGTGCGCATGGGCGAGCTGGCCTCGCTCATGGTGCGCTCCGACACCCGCGAAAAGGGCGACGGCGAGCGGTTGTTGAAGAGTGTCGAGGCCCAGGCACGGCAGCTCGGCCTGCGGCAGCTGTTCGTGCTCACCACCCGCACGACCCACTGGTTCTTGAAACGGGGGTTCAAGCCTGCGGCGGTGGAAGAGCTTCCAGAAGAGCGGCGGGCGAGCTACAACTGGGACCGGCGGTCGCAGATTCTGATCAAGACGCTGTAACTTCGAAGCGACTTTGGGTGCGAAGCTTTAAGTACGAAGCTTCTCCGCAATGGCTCCGGCACGCTCGAGGGCGTCTCGGGCCTGGGCAAGGCTGTCTTGCAGATTGAGTCCCTTGAGGTCCAATGAGGCATTGAGCACGTGCTGCTGTGCGCGGCCAATGTCGTTGCAGAGCTGGCGCAGCACACGCTCGGCCTGCTCAGGTCCCACCGCAGGTCCCACCGCAGGTTCCACCGCAGGTCCGACCGGGTCGGCGGCGACATGCCGTTCTGCGGGCTCCTCTGCGATCGCGCTGGCTGGAGCCCGAGTCTCGGGCTCTTGGATCTCGGCCCGCGCAAGGGCATCGGCGAAGGAGGGCTCGACCCGAGGCTCCGCCCCGCGGTGATCGGGCCTTGCGGCAGGCGTCAGCGGGGTGAGGAATGCCAAGGGCGCCAGACCCACAAAGGCGATGGCCCAAGTGCCCAGGCCAAGGGCACCACCCACCAAGGCAGCGGGAACCCCCTCCCGAACCCACTGTCGGGCCTCGCGCGGCATGCGACGGCCATCGAGAACCTCTTCGGCCTCTCCGACCACCTGTTCCCAGGCCTGCGCGTTGAGGCCTGCCCAAGGCTCTCCCAGGCCTTGAACCTCGGCGGAGTTGGGGGGAAGCCAGACATAGCCGGCGGCCCCCAGGCCGAAGCCCGACACCGCCAGCACCAGGCCCAAGGCCACAAAGACACGGCCCCAGAGGGCACTGCCAGATCGAATCAGTGAGGTCATAAACCGGATTCTGCGGTCTTTTGCCCCTCGTTGGCGAGTTGCCAGAGGGGGGGCTTGCCCGAACGTGCCATCGAGGCAAGCATCGCTGCGTGGGCCTCCAACTCCTCGGCGCTGGGCTGCGCTCGGCGCAGGGCACCCCAGGGCCGGGCCTCTTCGCCGCTGGCCAAGCCCAGAGGCCCGGGGTCGTCGGCAAGCATGCTGAGCGACTCCTGTCCCCGGGTCATGGCCAGATAGACCTCGGCCAGCAGCTCCGCATCGAGAAGCGCGCCATGGAATCGCCGGTGGGCATTGGAGATGCCAAACCGGTCGCAGAGTGCGTCGAGCGAGTTGCGCTGGGCCGGGAACAGATCGCGGGCCATGCGCAGGCTGTCGATCACCTCGGCCGCCACCGTCTGAATCTGGGGCCTGCCGATGCGGTCGAGCTCCATATTCAGAAAGCCCACATCGAAGGCCGCGTTGTGAATGACCACGGCGTTGCCCCGCACGAAGGCGAGGAATTCATCGGCGATTTCCGCAAACCGAGGCTTGTCTTCCAGGTCTGCAAGGGTGAAGCCATGGACCTGGGTGGCGCCGGCATCGACTTCCCGCTCCGGATTGATCAGGTGGTGCAGGCTGCGTCCGCTGACCCGACGGTCGTGGATCTCCACGCAACCAACCTCGATGATGCGATGGCCGTCCTCGACCTTCAGGCCTGTGGTTTCGGTGTCAAGGATGATGATTGAAGCCATGTGGCCACACTCGCGTAGACGGTGGGAAGAACGATCAGTGTGAGCAGGGTACCAAAGGACATGCCACCAACGATCACCCATCCGATCTCGTTTCGGGTCTCGGCACCCGCGCCGGTGGACAGTGCCAGCGGCAGAGCGCCAACGACTGTGGAGATCACCGTCATGAGGATGGGTCGAAAACGCAGCTCGGTCGCCTTGAGGGTGGCCTCGCGAATGGACAGGCCCTCCTCGCGCAGCTGATTGGCAAACTCCACAATCAGGATGCCGTTTTTGGTGATGAGGCCAATGAGTGCCACCAGCCCAATCTGAGAATAGAGATTGATCGTGCCGCCGGTGAGCCAGACTGTGAGCAGCGCCCCGGCCAGGGCCAAAGGAACGGTCACGAGAATCACCACCGGGGTTATGAAGCTCTCGAACTGTGCTGCCAGCACCAGGAAGATGAACAACAGAGCCAGCAGGAAGACAAAGCCAATGGCGTCCTGCGACTGCAGGAACTCTCGGGTCTGGCCATTGGTGTCGATCTGAAAGTCCTCTGGCAGGGTCTCATCGGCCACCCGGAAAATCTCCTCCAGAGCCTCGCCCAGAGCCACCCCCGGCTGAAGGTTGGCCGTGATCGTGACTGCCCGCCTCTGCAGGAAGTGGTTGAGTTCGCGGGGGGCCACAGATTCGCTCACCTTCACCAGACTGGAGAGGGGCACGAGTTGCCCGTTGCGGCCCGCCACATTGAGGGCTGGAATGTCGTCGGGCCGGGCCCGCTGCGAGGCCTCCAACTGAACCAACACATCGTATTGGTCGTTGCCTTTTTTAAACCGCGTGACCTGGCGGCCCCCAAGCATGCTCTCCAGGGTGCGGCCAATGGCCTCCACTTCCACGCCAAGCTCCGCAGCCCGCTCGCGGTCAATCTCGATGCGCACCTCGGGCTTGGTGATCTGCAGGTCGGACTCGACGCCCGTCAGCATGGCGTTGCCTGCCAGCTTTTTGCGCAGCGTCTCGGATGCATCGGCAAGCACCTCCAAGGAGGCCGAGGAGAGCAGCACCACCTCGATCGGGCGCGAGCGCACGTTTTGCCCGAGGGACGGTGGGGTCACCACAAAGGCATTGACCCCCGGGATGCTCACGACCTGCGGCTGGAGCTCACGGGCGATGCTCTGAATATTCCGGTCGCGCTGTTCCCAGGGAACGGGGCGGAAGAACGAGATGCCCCGGTCGACGGTGGGCGCACCTGCAATCACAAAATAGCTGTCGGCCTCAGCCACCCCCTGGTAGATGTCCTCCAGCTCCAGCGCGTAGCGTGCGGTGTAGTCGATCGAGCTCCCCTGGGGGGCGGTGATGATGGAAATCAAAAACCCACGGTCCTCCACGGGGGTGAGCTCTTTTTTGATGATCTGATAAAGACCCACGGTGGCGGCTGCCACGGCCAGCCCAACGACCCCAATCAGCAGACGTCGATCGAGCACCCGCTCGAGGAACCGACGATAGGTCCGCGACACGGCATCAAGGCCCCGATCGAATGCCACGGCCCAGCGGGGCTGCGGCGGGGCGAAGCCCTCTCCCTCCGCATCGTTGGTGCGTCGGCCCCGCAGAAGCACCGCGCACATCATGGGCGAGAGGGTCAGCGCCACAAAGCCCGACACCATCACGGCACCGGCAAGCGTGAGAGCAAACTCGGTGAAGAGCCGGCCGGTGCGGCCCGCACTGAAGGCAATGGGCACGAAGACCGCCGCCAGGGTGAGCGTCATGGCCACCACGGCAAAACTGATCTCGCGCATGCCCTGAATCGAGGCGGCAACGGGCTTCATGCCCTCCTCGATGTGGCGGGAGATGTTTTCCAGCACCACGATGGCGTCGTCCACCACCACACCAATGGCCAGCACCATGGCCAGCAGGGTCAGGGTGTTGATCGAAAAGCCCAAGGCGTAGAGAAATGCGCAGCTCGCGATGAGTGAGATGGGAATGGTCACAATCGGAATCAGAGCGGCCCGAACCGACTTCAGAAAGATGAAGACCACCAGACCCACCAGGAGAGTGGCCTCCACGATGGACGACACCACGGAATCGATCGAGCGGGCGATGAACACCGAATAGTCGTTGGCAACATCCAGATTGACGCCCTCAGGGAGGTCTCGAAGGATGTTGGGAAGCTCGGCGCGCACGGCCTCCGAGAGCGTGAGTGGGTTGGCGGTGGCCTGCTTGATCACGCCCAGCACCACCGTGGTTCGGCCCTTGAATCGGGCCACACGCTTCTCGTCCTCGGGGGCAATCTCGATGCGGGCAACATCGCTCAGACGCACCAGGGCGGCCGAGCCCGAGGGGGCACGCAGAACCACCTGGCCAAATTGTTCGGGCGTCTGAAGATCGGTCTGCGCAGTCACCGAGAACTCGCGGCCGGGTGTCTCGATGGTGCCCGCAGGCACCTCCACATTCTGTCGGCGCAGGGCGCTCTCCACATCGAGCACGGTCAGCCCACGGGCCGACAGGGCCAGGGGATCGAGCCAGATGCGCATGGCAAAACGCCGCTCCCCGAAGATGCGCACATCGGCCGCGCCCGGCAAGATCTGCAGGCGGGGCTTGACCACCCGGTTGGCGAGGTCCGAGAGCTCCATCATCGAGAGCTGATTGGTGTTGAAAGCCAGCCAGATGATGGGTGATGCGTCGGCCTCGACCTTGGCCACCCGCGACTCATCCACATCCTCGGGCAGCTGCCCGCGCACGCGCGCCACCCGATCTCGCACATCGCTGGCGGCACTGTCGGGGTCACGGCTGAGGGCAAACTTCACCGTGACCTGAGACTCGCCCGCCCGAGACACGCTTGTGAGCAACTCAATGCCCTCAATGCCGGCCACCGAATCTTCAATCGGCTTGGTCACCTGCGACTCAATGATTTCCGCAGCGGCGCCGCGGTAGGAAGTGGTCACGGTGACCACCGGCTCGTCGATCTGGGGATACTCGCGCAGCGGGAGCTTCTGGAGGCTGACCAGCCCCACCAGCACCAGCAGCAATGAAAGGACTGTCGCAAAGACAGGCCGGCGAATGCAGACCTCCGAGAGGGTCACGGCTTGGCCTCCGAAGGTCTGACCTCCGAGGGTCTGGTGTCTGAAGGTCTGCTCTCCGAGGCAGGGCCCTTGGGTGCGCTGGCGCGCACCGCAACGGCCTGCCCTGGAGCACGGATCTTGAGCTGCCCTGCGGTCACAATCTCATCGCCCTCGGCAAGGCCGGAGACAATCTCCACGGTCTTCTGACTGCGCACGCCCAACCCCACCGACACCTTCTCGACCTTGCCATCGGTCACACGCCAGACAAAAAACCCATTGCGCTCGCCCACCAGGGCCTCCTCGGAGACCACCAGCGCATCTGGCCGACTCACCAAGGTCAGGCGGGCGCGGGCGAAGAGCCCGCTCTTGAGGCTTCCCTCGCGGTTGTCGACCTCACTGCGCAGTGCCAGAAAGCGGCCCTCAGCGTCGATTCGGCTGTTGATGGCAGAGACTCGGGTGGTGCGGGGGCTGGCCTCACCAGCCACCTCAATGCCCACATCCTGACCCTCGCGGATCATCCCCAGATAGCGCTCCGGCACCCGGAAGTCGAAGTAGAGGCGGTCGTTGTTGTCGATGGTGGCGATGACATCGCCCTCGCGCACATAAGCTCCCACACTGAGGCTGCTGATGCCCACCCGGCCAGCGAAGGGTGCCACCACCCGGCTGCGGGCGAGGCGAGCCTCGGCAGCGCGGGCCTTGGCGCGGGCTACAGCGGCATTGGCCGCTGCCTGCTCCAGAGCCCCCTGGCTGATGAACTGCTGCGCGAAGAGGTTCTGCGCACGGCGGTAATTCGCCTCCGCCAGATCGCGCTCGGCGCGGGCCTGCTGGGTTTCGGCCTGCAGAAGTTCGTTGTCGAGTTCGGCCAGCACCTGACCCGCCTTGACGGCCTGACCGTCGTCGAGGGGCAGGCGCTGAATGCGGCCGGCCATCTCTGCCCGAAGGGCCACGGAGTTCACCGCGCGGAACTCGCCCGTGATGACCAGCTCATCGCGAATCGACTCGCGCGCCACCGTCTGCGTCTCCACCATGGTCTTGCCCCCCGGGCCTTTGCCTGTGGCGCCGCCCGCTGCGGATCCGCCTGGGGCACCGCCCGTTGCGCCGATGCCGCCGAACTGAGCCAGTGCAACCGCCCCAGCAACCACCACCAGCACTGCGACCGCGATGGCCCGAAGGCGGTGGCGGCGCAGGGTCATCCACAAGTCATTCCACTGCACGCGAGACTCCTAGGTTCGCAAGCCGATCGGCCCGCTCGTTGTCGGGGTGGCCGGAGTGGCCGCGGACCCACTCCCATTGGAGAGTGTGGGGCGCCATGGCCTGCTCCAGGGCCTGCCATAGGTCTTGATTGGCAACAGGTCCGCCGGCGGCCGTGCGCCATCCCCGGCGCTTCCAGTTCGCCATCCAGGACTCCACCCCGTTTTTCACATACTGGGAGTCGGTGACAATTCGGACCCGGCATGGCTTTTTCAGCACACTGAGTCCCTCGATCACGGCCCGAAGTTCCATTCGGTTGTTGGTGGTGGGGGTCTCCCCCCCGAAGAGCTCGCGCTCCTTGTCGCCCGACCTCAGCAGTGCACCCCAGCCTCCAGGGCCGGGGTTGCCCTTGCAGGCGCCATCGGTGATGAGGGTGACGTCGGGCTGGAGGTCGGAATTGGGCACGGTTGCCTTGCAGAGGATGTGGGTTGGGCCATGGAGACCGGCGCAGCTGCGGCGGCGGGCTTATTAGACATCACCTGGCGCGACTTCCAGGCCGGGGCAATCAGCCGGGGGCCTGCTGCACGGCGTTCGGCGCGCAGCAGATAAAGGCCAGCGCACTGGGGCAGCCAACGCGCGCCCGCCTGGTCGAGCCAAGCCAGGCGCTGGAGCCCTCGGGCCGAGGACAACGGCGGACGGAAAAAACCCGCCTCGCCCGCCATGGGTGCAAGGTCGAGCAAGTCCATCCAATCCCGCATGCGCGATGGGCCCAGCCACTGCCCCATCCAGGGAGCCGCCATGGGGGCACTGGTGGGCTGGCAGAGCGCCCATGCACTGGCGGGGTTGAAGCCGACCACCACCAGACTGCCGCCGGGGGCCAGCACCCGGGCCGCCTCCCTCAGCAGCGCGTGGGGGTCACCGACCACCTCGTGGGCGTGGGCCAGCACGATCAGGTCCAGGCTCTGGTCGTCGAGGGGCCAGTGCTCGGGGTTGAGCGCAAAGGTCTCGCGGTCGGCATGAAGCAGCTTGAGGCCCGAGTGCGCCAAGCCGGGCATCGGCATCGCCCTCAGGCGATGGGATACTCGGTTGTTCGCCAAGGCATCGAGCCCCGGCGGAGTGATCTGCAGGGCCACCTGGCCGAAGCAGGAGTCCAGGTGCCGATCCATCCAGTCCCGCTCGAGCGCCAGAAGCAGCTGTCCGGCGGGGGAGGCGAGCCAGCGTGTCCAATGCGCAAAGGGGTTTATCGAATGCTGATCGACTGTCATCACCATCCTGAAACGGGGGAGGAGGCTGCGGCCTCGGGGCTCCGTGTGCGCGGAATCCCAGCCTTTTCCGACAATATCATCTGGCTGCTGGACCGGCCTTCGGTGCCCCCCCGAGATGGGGGCGATTCGCGTCGGCCCGCCTGGGCCGTCGACCCGGGCGATGCTGCCCCGGTGATGGAGGCCCTCGATGAGCTCGAGCTCACCTTGGAAGGAGTCTTGATCACGCACCACCACGGCGATCATGTCGGGGGTCTGGCCACCCTGCAGCGCACATTTCCGTCCATGGTGGTCTGGGGCCCCGAGCGCTGTGTGGCCGATGGGGTTCAATGCATTGCCCAACCCGGAGGATCGCTGACGCTGCTGGACACGCCCGTGGAGGTTCTGGCCCTGCCGGGTCACACCGCCGAGCATCTCGGCTACCTCCTGAGGGGCCCAGACCCCTGGCTGTTCCCTGGCGACACCCTGTTTGCCGCCGGATGCGGTCGGGTTCTCGGGGGCAGCCTCGAGACACTCTGGGCATCGCTGCAGACGCTGGGCGCACTGCCGCCCTCGACGCGCATTTTTTGCGCACACGAATACACCGAGGCCAACCTGCGCTTTGCCCAGGCCGCAGAGCCCAACAACCCGGAGATCCTCGCCCGGGCCCATCGGGTCGCAGCCCTGCGCGCAGAGGGCCGATGCAGCCTGCCCTCGACGATTGCCGACGAGTGGCGCACCAACCCCTTCCTGCGGGCCCCAAGCCTGGAGGAGTTTGTTCGACGGCGCCAGTGGAAAGACGGGTTCTGAAGGGCAGCGCCGGAAATCCTGCGCTGCAGCACCACGGCGATGCCGCGCCCAGACCACGGCCTTGTAAACTCCGCCGATGACTCTCTACCCCATCGGCAGGTATCTGATGCCCACCGCAGTGCTGGCGCTCTCGGCCTGCGCCCAGCTCCCCGACGCAGCGACGTCCACCGCCGGCGATGCCCCGGCGGGCGTCTCCAGCACTGCGCCGCGCGCAGGCAGCACCACCACGGCGGCCAAGGCAGCCCTGCCGCGCGACGCGGCTGCGGCCGACCTCATGCCCCGCATCCAGCGCGGCTTTGCCATGCCCGAGCTGCCCTCGCGCCTCACCCAGGCCTACGAGGCCCGCTTTGCCCGCAACCCGGAGTACCTCCAGCGGGTGCTGCAGCGCGGGGCCCCCTACCTTCACCACATCGTGGTCGCACTCGAAGCCCGCGGAATGCCCACCGAGCTCGCACTGCTGCCCATCGTGGAGAGCGCATTCAATCCCGGCGCCACATCTCACGCCAAAGCCGCAGGCCTCTGGCAGTTCATTCCATCCACCGGCCGCAACTACGACCTGGATCAAAACTGGTGGGTGGACGAGCGGCGCGACGTCTTCGCCTCGACCGAGGCAGCCCTCGCCTACCTGCAGAAAATCTACGCCCTCCAGGGCAACGACTGGTTCCTGGCCCTGGCGTCGTATAACTGGGGCGAGGGTGCGGTGCTGAAGGCGGTGCGCAAGGCCAAGGCCGCCGGGAAGTCGGGCGACTACGCAAGCCTGCGCATGCCGAAAGAGACCCGCAACTACGTCCCCCAGCTCATCGCCCTGCGCAACATCGTTCGCAACCCCCAGGCGTACGGCGTGACCTTGCCCTTCATTGCCGACACCCCCAGTCTGGGCGTGGTCGACAAGTCGGTCTCGATCGATTTGGATCTCGCCGCTGAGTTTGCGGGCATGGAGCTCGATGACTTCAGGCGGCTCAATCCCCACCTGACCCGGCCAGTCCTCTCGGTGAGCAGCAGCAACCGGATTGTTCTGCCGATCGACCGCATCCCGCTCTATGAGGCCTCGCTCAAGGACTACCAGCAGCAGGGGCTGCCCCTGGTGAGTTGGGCTCCCGTCACCCTCAAGAAGGGCGACACCCTCGCCTCGATTGCCCGAGCAGCGGAGATCGACCCCGAAGAGCTGGCGCGCGCCAATGGCCTGCGCAACGCCAAAACCAGCCTGCTCCCCGGCTCGACACTGCTGGCGCCTATGCAGCCCGAGGAGCTGCAGCGCGCCAGCCACCAGTTCATGCAGGCAGGGCTTGCCTCATTCGCGGGAGCCCGCCTCCTCACCACCGATGGACCCAGCGGCGCGGGTCGGCTCGTCCACGTCGTCCGCAAGGGCGATACCCTCTCCACCATCGCCCGCCGCCACAAGACCTCCGTCGTCCAGATCCAGAAGCTCAATCCGCGCATCGGCCGCGTCCTTCGCCCCGGTCAGCGCATCATCGTTCGCACCGGCAGCAGCAGCATCGCGGCGAACTAGAACCGCGCCATAAAACGCGTCGGTGCCAGTGCGGTGCGTCCAGAGCCGAAGGTCCTCGTTGGGCCCTGGGGTGAAGGCGTTCCAGGCCTCAGGCAGTCGCAGGCCCTGGGATTCCAGAATGTCCCGCGCTGATAGGCGCTCCAGGCCTGGGTTTCGGGCAAGCAGCGCCTCCACCTGGCCCTCGTTTTCTTCCCGGCGCGTGGAGCAGGTCGCATAGACCAGCCGTCCGCCGGGGGCAAGCAGTCGCACCGCTGCATCGAGAATCTGCGCCTGCAGCGCCAAGACCGAGGCCAGACCCTCGGGCTTCTGGCGCCACTTCAAGTCGGGATTGCGCCGCAGGGTTCCCAGCCCGGTGCAGGGGGCATCGACCAGCACGATGTGGGCCTTGCCCCGCAGCCGCTTGAGCCGGTCGTCGGCCAGGCCCGTGATGGCGATGGGCCAGACATTCGACAGGCCACTGCGGGCTAGGCGTGGCTTGAGCCGGGCCAGGCGCGGTGCCGAACGATCCAGGGCATAGAGCCGCCCCGAGTTGCGCATCAAGGCGCCGAGGGCCAGTGTCTTGCCGCCCGCGCCCGCGCAGAAGTCCACCACGAAGGCGCCCCGCTTGGGACTGGCCAGGCGGGCCAGCAGCTGGCTGCCAAGGTCTTGAACCTCAAAGGCGCCCAGCACAAAGGCCGGATGGCGGGACAGGCTGGGCTTGCCCTCCACGCGCAAGGCTTCCGGAAGTTCGGGCAGCGCCTTGGCGCGGATGCCTGCCTCGCGCAGGTCGGCGATCAGCTCCTCACGGCCCGCCTTCAGGATGTTGACGCGCAGATCGAGGCTGGCCGGCTGCATGGTGGCGTCGGCCATGGCCCTAGCCTCTCGGTCGCCGAGCTGCGCAACCCAGTCCTCATAGATCCACTCGGGCAGGCTCTGACGCTGGGGCGATGGCAGCCCCGCCAAGGTGGCGAGTTGGCCGGTGAGCCAGGCCCGCTCGCCCTCGGAGAGCTCGGAGGTCATGCGGTCGTATCCCATGCCCAGGGCCGCAGCCATGTATGCACGGCGGCGGGTGTACGAGGGCTGACCCCGCTGGAAGCCCGAATCGCTCAGCAGTCGCTCCACCGAGGAGAGGTTCCGCAGGTAGGCGTAAACCGACTCGGCGAGAAAGTGGCGGTCTCGCGCCCCCAGCCGCTTGTTGCTGCGAAAGGCCTGCGAGAGCGCCTGATCGGCCGGCTGGGTCAGGCCCTCGACAACAGCCAGCAGCCCTGCCAGCTGGTCGAATCGATCTTGCGGTGCGGTGGGTTTTTTCATGGGGCATCAAGGCCTAGGTCGGATGCGGTGAGCCGCGCGGAAAAACCCACCGACTCAAAGCCAGGGTGGGGAGGGAAACTCTGCCAAGCGCCATCGACCAGCCGCTGTCGGCCCGCGAGGACCGCCATCACCGATTGAACATAAAGCGGATGCTCAACCGCCAAGACCCTCTGAGAAAGGGTCTCGGGCGTGTCTTGGGGCAAGACCGGCACCTCGGCCTGCGCCAGCACCGGTCCCTCATCGAGGCCCGGGGTCACCGCATGCACCGAAGCGCCATGCAGCCGGGCGCCATCGGCAATGGCCCGGGCATGGGTGTTGAGTCCCCGGTAGGCAGGAAGAAGCGAGGGATGGATATTGATCAGCCGGCCGGCGAACTCAGTGACAAAACCCGGCGTCAGAATGCGCATGAATCCGGCCAGCGCGATGAGTGTGGGGGCCTGGGCGCGCAGCGCCGCTGCCAGGGCGGCATCGAAATCCTCTCGGCAGGAAAAGCTGGCTGCATCGATCGTCTGGGTGGGCAGACCCAGGGCCCGGGCATGGGCGAGCCCCTCGGCCTCGGGCCGGCTGGAAATCACACCCGAAATCTCGATGGGAAGGCCCGACGCGAGCACCGCCTCGGCAATCGCCCGCATATTGCTTCCCCGACCCGAGATGAGCAGAGCCAGGCGCGGTCGCTGGCGGGGGTCGGTGAGCTGCGGCATGGGCGGGATTGTAAGGCCCAGGGCCTTTTATACTGGAGGCCCACCATGCGACTCTTTCGCGGCCTGCCCGCCTCCCACCGTCCCGTCCAGCGAGCCGTTGCCATCGGCAGTTTCGATGGCCTGCACCGCGGGCACCAGGCCCTGCTTCGGGCGGTGATGGCCGATGCGCAGGCGCACGGGCTGACCTCAGGCCTGGTGAGCTTTCATCCGCACCCCCGGGCCGTGTTTCGGCCCGACCAGCCACCGGGCCGCATCCTTCCCCGGCGAGACCAGCTCGTGGCGCTGCGGGCACTGGGCCTCGATGAGGTTCACCTGCTGCCCTTCAACCAGCGCCTGGCCCAAATGAGTGCCGAGGACTTTGTCACACGCATCTTGGTCGAGGGCCTCTCGATCGCCTCGGTCTGGGTGGGCGACGACTTTCGCTTCGGGGCCAAGCGCGGTGGCGATGTTGCGCTGCTTGCGCGCATGGGCGAGGCCCTGGGCTTTCGAACCCAGACCCTGCCCACCGTCGTCGAAGGCGGAGAGCGGGTGAGCAGCACCCGCCTGCGCGAGGCCCTGCGCAACGGCCACATGGACGAGGTCCGGCGACTGCTGGGGCGGCCTTACCAGCTCTCCGGCCACGTGGCGCACGGGGCCAAGATCGGCCGAACCCTGGGCATTCCCACCCTCAATATCCGCATGCCCGAGGACCTGCAGGCCAGTGGCATCTACGCCGTGCGGGTGCATGGGCTGGGTCCCGAGCCCATCGATGGCGTGGCCAGCCTCGGCCGTCGGCCGGTGGTCGAGAATCAGGGCCGCCTGCTGCTCGAGGTCCACCTCTTTGACTGGTCGGGCGACGCCTATGGCCGGGCAGTCTCGGTGGACCTGCTCGCCTTTCTGCGGCCCGAACTGCCCTACACCCAGCTCGATGACATGATGGTGCAGGTCCGCCAAGACATCGCCGATGCCCGCTCGACCCTGAACGCCCTAAAGACTCCCGCCTGAAGACCCCTGCCAGATAAGCCCATGAGCCAAGCCGGAAGCACTCCGTCGTATCCCGTCAATCTGCCCAAAACCGCATTCCCCATGCGGGGCGATCTGGCCAAGCGCGAGCCGCGTTGGGTCGCCCAATGGCAAGAGCTGGGCTACTACCAGCGCATCCGGGCAGCCACCGCAGGGCGTCCTCTGTTTGTGCTGCACGATGGCCCGCCCTACGCCAATGGCCGCATCCACATCGGCCACGCGGTCAACAAGGTGCTCAAGGACATCATCATCAAGAGCAAGACCCTGGCGGGCTTTGATGCCCGCTACGTGCCGGGCTGGGACTGCCATGGCATGCCCATCGAGATTCAGATCGAGAAGGCCCACGGGCGCGGCCTGCCGACCGAGCTCGTGCAGCAGAAATCGCGCGCCTACGCCACCGAACAGATCGCCGGCCAGAAGGCCGACTTCATACGGCTGGGGGTCTTGGGCGACTGGGAGCGGCCCTACCTCACCATGGACTTCCGCAACGAGGCCGAAGAAATTCGGGCGCTGGCAGCGATGGTGGACCGGGGCTTTGTGTTTCGCGGCCTCAAGCCTGTGAACTGGTGCTTCGACTGTGGCTCTGCCCTGGCCGAGGCCGAGGTCGAGTACCAAGACAAAGACGATGTGGCCATCGAGGTCGCCTTTGGCATGCCGCCCGAGGCCGAGGGCGCTGCAGCCCTGGCCAAGGCATTTGGCGTCGCGCTGCCCAAGGGGCCTGGTGCCGCAGTGATCTACACCACCACCCCCTGGACCATCCCGGCCAACCAGGCCCTGCATGTTCACCCCGAGGCACCCATGGCCCTCGTGGCCATCGCCCCCGGCGAAACCGCCTGCCCCTGGGCATGGCTTCTGATTGGCGAAGCGCGGGTGGCGGAGTGCCTGAAGGCCTGGGGCCTGACCGAGCAGGGCCGCGTGCTGGCCACTGTTCCTGGCGCGGCCCTCCAGGGCATCGATTTCGCGCACCCCATGTCGTCGCTGCATGCGAACTTCGCACGGCCCTCGCCCATCGTCGCTGCGGGCTATGTGAGCGACGCATCGGGCACCGGTGTGGTCCACGCTGCCCCCGCCCATGGGGTGGAAGACTTCGAGGCTCAGCGCGATGCTGGACAAAAGAGCAGCGACATCCTGCAGCTGGTGATGGGCGATGGCCGCTATGTGAGCAGCCTGCCCATCTGGGGTGGCGAAAAGATCTGGGATGCCTCGCCCAAGATCGTTGCAGCACTCAAAGGCGCGGGAAGCCTCCTGCGGCGCATGACCATCCGGCACAGCACCATGCACTGCTGGCGGCACAAGTCCCCGCTCATCTACCGCGCCACCAGCCAGTGGTTCGCCGGCATGGATGTGGTGCCGGCCGGCGGTGGGGCCACCCTGCGCGAGCGCGCGTTGGCGGGCATTGAGCAGACCACCTTCCATCCCGCCTGGGGCAAGGCACGGCTTTCGGCCATGATCGCCAACCGCCCCGACTGGACCCTCTCGCGCCAGCGTCAGTGGGGCGTGCCCATGGCCTTTCTGGTGCACAAAGAGACCGGGGCCTTGCACCCGCGCACCAGCGAGCTGCTCGAGGCCGTGGCGCAGGTGATTGAGCGCGAGGGCATCGAGGCATGGCAGCGGCTGCGGGTGGAAGATCTTCTGCCCGCCGACGAGGCCAGCGATTACGAAAAGAACGCCGACACCCTCGACGTGTGGTTTGACTCGGGCACCACCCACGCCACAGTGCTGCGCGGTTCGCACCGAGACGACCTGACCTTCCCCGCCGACCTCTACCTCGAGGGCAGCGACCAGCACCGCGGCTGGTTTCATTCCTCGCTGCTCACCGCCTGCATGCTGGATGGAGTCCCGCCCTACAGGGCCCTGCTGACCCACGGCTTCGTGGTGGACGGGCAGGGACGCAAGATGTCGAAGTCGCTGGGCAATGTGATTGCCCCGCAGGAGGTCTCCGACCAGTATGGGGCCGACATCCTGCGCCTCTGGGTCGCCAGCACCGACTACTCGGGCGAACTGTCGATCTCGGAGACCATCCTGAAGCGGGTGGTGGAGAGCTATCGTCGCATTCGAAACACCCTGACCTTCCTTCTGGGCAATCTCTCGGACTTCACCGAGGCCGACGCGGTCCCCACCGAGTCGCTGGTGGATCTCGATGCGGCCATGCTCGAGCTCTGCGCCCAGATGCAAGACGAGGTGCTTCAGGCCTACAGCCACTACCAATTTCACCTGGCAGCCAGCCGGCTGGTGGCCTTCTGCTCGGAGGATCTGGGCTCCTTCTATCTCGACATCCTCAAGGACAGGCTCTACACCACCGCGCCCCAGAGCCCGGCACGCCGATCGGCGCAGACTGCCCTGCACCACATCACCGAGAGCCTGCTGCGGCTGCTCTCGCCCATCCTCTCCTTCACCGCCCAGGAGGCCCACGAGGTGCTCCACCGCACCCAGGAGCCCATCTTTGCCGAACTGGCCTGGGGGGGTCTCGTTCGGGATGCCCAGCGCTGGAATCGTTGGCAGACCATTCGGTCGGTGCGGGCCGAGGTCTTGAGGGAGATCGAGCGGCTGCGCGAGTCCGCGGGGCTGGGCAGCTCTCTGCAGGCCAGCGTGCGCATCACCACCCACGGCGATGTTCATGCCGCTCTCGCGAGCCTGGGCGATGAGCTGCGCTTTGTGCTCATTGCCTCGGCCGCAGAGCTGGTCGAAGGCAGACCCTCGGCCGGCATCGAGATCGCCGGGCACCGGGTGCGGATCGAGGTCTCGAAGCTCGACCTGCCCAAGTGCGCCCGCTGTTGGCACCTGCGCGACGATGTTGGCGCCACGGCAGAGCATCCCGAGCTCTGCGGCCGCTGTGTGGACAACCTCTTTGGCGCTGGAGAAGACCGCCATGCTGCCTAGCTCGCCCGCGCCCTCCCCACAAACCGCGATGCCCCAGGCATCCGGCACTGGTCTTACCTGGGGGCGGGCTCTGGCCCTGGTCGGCCTGATTGGACTGGATCAGGGCAGCAAGGCCCTGGTCGAGGCCACCATCGCCTTCGGTCAGACCATTCCCATCCTGCCGAGCTTCAACCTCGTGCATGTGCTCAATCCCGGCGCCGCCTTCAGCTTTCTGGCGGATGCCGGCGGCTGGCAGCGCTATTTTTTCTTTGTGTTGGCTGTGGCGGTCTCGGCCTACCTGCTCCATGGCCTGCGCAAAGACGAGGGCCGCTCCCCCGTATACGCGACGGCGGCCATCCTGATTTCCGCGGGCGCCCTGGGCAACGCGATCGATCGGGTGGCGCGCGGAGCCGTGGTGGACTTTCTCGATGTCTATTACGGCCCGCACCATTGGCCCGCCTTCAATCTGGCCGACAGCTTCATCATGATCGGGGTCGGACTTCTTCTCTGGTTCGAACTCCGCCGAGGACGCCGTGGATAACACCCAGAGCCTGCGCGGTCGGCATATTCTTCTCGGGGTGACGGGCGGGATCGCCGCCTACAAGGCCTGTCTGCTGCTGCGTGCCCTGCAGGAGTCGGGCGCCAGTGTTCAGGTGGTGATGACCGAGGCGGCCACCAAGTTTGTTACCCCCATGACATTCCAGGCCCTCTCGGGCAGGCCGGTCTACACCGACGCCTGGAGTCCTGTGGTTCCCAACCACATGCCGCACATTGAGCTTGCCCGCGAGGCCGATGCTGTGGTGGTGGCCCCGGCCACCGCAGATTTCATGTCGCTGCTGGCCCACGGCCGAACGCCCGACCTGCTCTCCAGCCTCTGCCTCGCCCGCGACGTGCCTCTGTTTGTGGCCCCCGCCATGAACCGGCAGATGTGGACCCATCCGGCCACCCAGGCCAATGCTCAGGCGCTGCGCGATCAGGGCGTGGTGCTGCTTGGCCCGGCCAGCGGGCACCAGGCCTGCGGCGAAACGGGCGAAGGCCGCATGCTCGAACCCCAGGAGATTCTCCTGGGCCTTGCTCAGGCCATGGCCCATCTCGCGCCCCGCCATCGGCCAAGCCCAATTCGAGGACTGCTGCAGGGCCGCCGGGTGCTCATGACTGCAGGTCCCACCGCCGAGCCCATCGACCCCGTGCGGGTGATCTCCAACCGATCCTCGGGCCAGATGGGCTACGCCATCGCCGAGGCGGCGGCAGAAGCCGGTGCGAGCGTGGTGCTCATCAGCGGACCCACGGCCCTGGCCTGCCCGGACGGTGTGGTCCGCATTGCCGTCGAGACTGCCCTCGAGATGGAGGCGGCGGTCAGTGCTCAGCTGCGCGCCTGGGCCAACGACGCTGGCCCGAACGGTCCGTCCACCGATGTCTTCATTGGCGTCGCGGCGGTGGCCGATTGGCGCCCGGAGACCCCACTGCCCTCGAAAATGAAAAAGGGCGAGACCGGACCCCAATTTGCAGAGCTGCGCTGGGTCGAGAACCCCGACATCCTCGCCGGTGTGGCCGCCGCCCAGTCCTTGCCACGGCCCGCCTGTGTGGTGGGCTTTGCGGCAGAAACCTGCTCCGAGGCTGAACTGATCGACCTGCTTCCCGCCAAGCGTCAACGCAAGGGTGCGGATCTGCTCGTGGGCAATCTCGCTCAGCAGGCCCTGGGGTCTGACCACAACCGAACATGGCTGTGCACCGAGGCCGGCGTCGAGCCCTTGGCCGACGGCCCCAAGTCCGAGGTCGCCCGACGACTCATTTCCACCATCGCATCCCAACCCTCGCTTGCCCCATGACCATCGACATTCAGCTGCGGGTGCTCGACCCCCGCATGGCCGATCAGCTCCCCACCTACGCCACCGAGGCCTCGGCAGGACTGGACCTGCGTGCGGCGCTCAGCGCCTCGCTGATCCTGGCGCCGGGCGCGAGCAGCCTGGTGCCCACGGGCTTGTCGATGTATGTGCGAGATCCGGGCTACGCCGGCCTCATCCTCCCGCGCAGCGGCCTTGGCCACACGCACGGGATCGTGCTGGGCAACCTCACAGGCCTGATCGATGCGGACTACCAGGGCCCGCTGATGGTCTCGCTCTGGAACCGCAGCCTGATTCCCTACACCGTGGAGCCCATGGAGCGCATCGCCCAGCTGGTGATCGTGCCGGTGGCCAAGGCCCGGTGGGTGGTGACCGAGGAGTTCTCGGACGGCACCGAGCGCGGTGCCGGGGGCTTTGGCAGCACGGGGGCTGCCTGAGACTTGGGCTAAGGCCGGCGACCCTAAGCCAGGCGGGACAGCAGGGCCTGGCCGTCGCGCTCAAACAGACGGATGCCCTCGGCGAGTTTTTCGGTGGCCATGGCGTCGGCGTTGTGGGCATGCCGAAACTCCGGCTCGCCCAAGCGGCCCAGCCAGCGCAGTTCGGGTGTGGCCCGACTGGCCGACAGTGGCGCTGAAAATCCCTCGATGGGTGCCTGGGCTGCCAGAGACTCCAGCAGCGCCGGGCTCACGGTGAGCAGATCACAGCCGGCCAGACCCATGACCTGTTCGGTGGTTCGAAAGCTCGCGCCCATCACCTCGGTGGCGATGCCGTTGGATTTGTAGGCGGCATACACCCCACGCACAAACGCCACGCCGGGGTCGGTCTCGACACTCGTCCAGGATTCGCCCCGGGCCTTGTGCCAATCGCTGATCCGCCCTACAAAGGGCGAGACGAGCTGAACGCCGGCCTCGGCGCAGGCCCTCGCCTGCGCATGGCCAAAGATGAGGGTGAGGTTGCAACGGATGTCCTCGCGCGCAAGGCGCTCGGCCACACGGATCCCCTCCCAGGTGGCTGCGACCTTGATGAGCACTCGGGTGCGGGGGACTCCCTCGGCGGCATATGCGGCAATGAGGCGCTGTGCCTGCGCGACGCTCGCATCCACATCGAAGGACAGGCGCGCGTCCAGCTCGGTCGACACTCGGCCGGGAATGGCCTGGAGGATGCGCACACCAAAGGCCACCAGCAGACGCTCCAGCCGATCCTGAGGGTCCTTGCCCTGCTGCACCGCTTGCGCAAGAAGCCCACGGCCAGACTCGGCCTCCAGCGCCTTGAGAATCAGGCTGGGATTGGTGGTGGCGTCTTGTGGGCGCAGGGCCAGGAGGCGGTCGAACTCTCCCGTATCGGCCACCACCGTGGTGTGCTGACGAAGCTGATCGAGGGCGCAGGTGGGGGTCGGGTTCATGGTCGGAGCAAAAGAAAAAGGCATGAGCAGCGTGGTGCATCATGCCTTAAAAAACCAGGGGCTCCCCAGGGCCCCCGGCCATTGCGCAGGCCGCTGTTGCGGCCCGCCCAATTGGGTGTCGGGTTGGGTATCGGGTTGGGTATCGGGTGCTGAAGCGCCGCCTTAGGCGAACATGTCCCCCCAGATGTTGTCGGCCCACGCCAGCGCGTAGTTGCCCTCGAGCTCACTGGGGGCGGTGGAGACACCGCCCGCGCCCTTGACCGGCTGCATGGTCTGGGTGGCGTCGTCCCACTGATGCACGCTGGCCACATGCACGACATTGCTGGCGTCGGTGAAGCTGTAGCAGGTGTTGGCCATGGTGAGCGGCAGGGGCTGACGGCCATTCATGAGTTCCACGATGGCGGCAGCGGCGGCCTTGCCGTGCTGGTTGGCCATGTGGCCCGACTTGGGCATGCCGGGTGCAGAGAAGGTGGCATCGCCCAGCACATGAATGCCCGGCACTGCCTTGGACTCCATCGTGCGCCAATCCACGCCACACCAGAGGTCATTGACATTGACGAGGCCGGCCGAGCGGGCAATGTCGGCGGCCCGGTGGGGGGGCACCACATTGAGCACATCGCCCTTGACCTTGTCGCCGAGGTCGGTCTCGAGCGTGCCCGACTTGAGGTCGAGTGCGGCCACGTTCATGTTGGGCGTGTAGGTGATGATGCCCTTGTAGTTCTGCTCCCAGGCCTTGGTGAAAAGGCCCTTCTTCGACACCACATCGGGGTTGGCATCGAGCACCAAGACCTTGCTCTTGGGCTTGGACTGCTTGAAATAGTTGGCAACCTGGCAGGCCCGCTCGTAGGGCCCCGGTGGGCAGCGGTAGGGAGCTTTGGGAATGGTGAGCACATAGACCCCACCATCGCGCATCGCTTCGAGCTGTGCCCGCAGCGCCACAGTCTGGGGACCAGCACGCCAGGAGTGCAATACCCGCTTCTGCGCCTCGGGGGTCAGCCCCTGCACGGCATTGGGAATGAAATCGATGCCCGGTGAGACGATCAGGCGATCGTAGCCAACCACGGCACCCTTGCGGGTGGTGATGGTCTTCTTGCCAGCATCGACCGAGACAACTTCGTCTTGGACCACCGACACGCCGCGGGCCCGAAGGCCGTCGTAACTCTGGCGCAGCTCGGGCAGCTTCTTCACGCCGCTCAGGACCAGGTTGGAGATGGGGCACGAGTAGAACTCCGCCTGACGGTCGATCAGCACCACCTCGATGGCGCCCTCACCCCACATCGTGAGGTACTTGGCGGCGGTGGCGCCGCCGAAGCCCGCGCCAACGATCACCACCCGGCCGAGCTTCTTTTTCTCGCCCGAGGCCTGACCGGCGGTGGTGGCGCAGCCCGAGAGGCCAACACTGGAGGCCAGGGCAGCACCGGCAGCACCGGCTTGAACAACCCGACGGCGGGAAAGATTGGTTTGCATGGATTTGGTCATGGCTCGACTCTTCTTAATTTTTCTGGGCGGCGAAGTACTCCGCCATCGCCTCAATCTGGGCGTCGGTGTAGCCCTTGGAGATCTGGTGCATCAGCGTGGCCTCGCGCTTGCCCGACTGAAAGTCCTTCATGGCCTGGATGAACTCGGCCTTGGGATAGCCGGCCAGGCTGGCCATGCCGCCCACCGACTTGCCATTGGTGCCGTGGCAATTGGCGCAATTGGCGGCGAGATACTCTGCCTTGGGCAGGGGCGCCTGGGCGGCAGCACCCCCCGCGGCAACGAGCGCCGATAGAGCGGCACCCAGGGCAATACAACGGCGAACTGCAGACATAAAAATCTCCGTGGTGATGGATTTAGGCATGGTCCTGCATGGCGACATCCCCGCCAAGGCCTTCGCCTTTGGGAATAACCCCAGCCCCATCGGCGCCTTCCTCGGGGAAATGCAGAACAACGCTCTCGCCATCGGCGTCGAGATCGATCTCCACCCGGCCACCATCGGCCAGTCGCCCAAAGAGGAGCTCGTCGGCCAGGGACCGGCGGATTTTGTCTTGGATGATGCGCTGCATGGGGCGGGCGCCCATCGAGGGGTCGAAGCCCTTCTTCGCGAGATAGGCACGCAGGGCATCGGTGAAGGAGACTTCGACGCGCTTTTCCTGGAGTTGGGTCTCGAGCTCGATGAGGAATTTGTCCACCACACGAAGGATGATCGCCTCGTCGAGGGACTTGAAGGACACGATGGCATCGAGTCGGTTGCGGAACTCGGGCGTGAAGACCCGCTTGATCTCCTCGAGCTCGTCGCCGGCCTCGCGCGGGTTAGAGAAGCCAATGCTGCGCTTGCCCAGAACCTCGGCGCCAGCATTGGTGGTCATCACGATGATGACATTGCGGAAGTCGGCCTTGCGTCCGTTGTTGTCGGTGAGCGTGCCGTGGTCCATGACCTGCAGCAGGATGTTGAAGATTTCGGGGTGTGCCTTCTCGATCTCGTCGAGCAGCAGCACGGCGTGCGGCTTCTTGGTCACGGCCTCGGTGAGAAGCCCTCCCTGGTCAAAGCCCACATAGCCCGGGGGCGCACCAATGAGGCGCGACACCGCATGGCGCTCCATGTACTCGGACATGTCAAAGCGAATGAGCTCGATGCCCAGGATGAAGGCCAGCTGCCGTGCAACCTCGGTCTTGCCAACGCCGGTGGGGCCGCTGAACAAGAAGGAGCCGATGGGCTTTTCGGGACGACCCAGACCCGAGCGCGCCATCTTGATGGCTGCGGCCAAGGCCTCGATGGCGGCGTCCTGTCCGAAGACAACATTCTTGAGATTGCGCTCGAGGGTCGCCAGCACCTTTCGGTCATCGCTGTTGACGGTCTGAGGCGGGATGCGGGCGATCTTGGAAATGATCTCCTCGATCTCACCCTTGCCGATGGTGCGCTTTTGCTTGCTCTTGGGCAGGATGCGCTGGGCAGCGCCCGCCTCGTCGATCACATCGATGGCCTTGTCGGGCAGGTGACGATCGTTGATGTAGCGCGCCGAGAGCTCGGCGGCGGCGGTGAGGGCAGCCGCCTGGTACTTCACGCCATGGTGCTCCTCGAAGCGAGACTTGAGGCCCTTCAAGATCTGGATCGTCTGATCCACCGAGGGCTCGGGCACATCGACCTTCTGGAAGCGGCGCGAGAGGGCATGGTCTTTTTCGAAGATGCCCCGGTACTCAGTGTAGGTGGTCGCGCCGATGCAGCGCAGCTGCCCCGACGACAGGGCGGGCTTGAGCAGATTCGAAGCATCGAGCGTGCCGCCCGAGGCCGAGCCTGCGCCAATGAGGGTGTGGATTTCGTCGATGAAAAGCACGGCATCGGGGTCGGCCTTGAGCTGCTTGAGCACGGCCTTCAGCCGCTGCTCAAAGTCACCGCGGTATTTGGTGCCCGCCAGCAGTGCACCCATGTCGAGCGAATAGACCGTGGCTTTGGAGAGGATCTCGGGAACCTCGCCCTGCACCACGCGCCTCGCCAGGCCTTCGGCGATGGCGGTCTTGCCAACACCGGCCTCGCCAACCAGAAGCGGGTTGTTTTTGCGGCGGCGGCAGAGAATCTGAATCACCCGCTCAACCTCGTCTTCCCGACCAATGAGCGGATCGATCTTGCCCTCTTCGGCCGACTTGTTGAGGTTCTGGGTGAATTGCTCCAGGGCCGACGGCTGGCCGGACTCCTTGCCACCCTGGGGGTTGGCCTCGGCGTTGGCCGACTCTTCGGCACCCGACGGGGGAGCTGCGGTGCCCTTGGTGATGCCGTGGGCAATGAAGTTCACCACATCGAGGCGGGTCAGGCCCTGCTGGTGCAAAAAGTAGACCGCATGCGAATCCTTCTCGCCGAAGATCGCGACCAGCACATTGCCCCCCGTCACCTCTTTCTTGCCCTGGGTGGTTGACTGGACATGCATGATCGCGCGCTGGATCACGCGCTGAAAGCCCAGCGTGGGCTGCGTGTCGACCTCGTCGGTTCCCTGAACCACCGGCGTGTTGTCGGAGATGTGCGAATGCAGGGTCTTGCGCAGGCCATCGAGATCGACCGAGCAGGCCCTAAGGATCTCGGCCGCCGACGGGTTGTCGAGCAGTGCGAGAAGCAGGTGCTCCACGGTGATGAATTCATGGCGCTGCTGTCGGGCCTCGACAAATGCCATGTGCAGACTTACTTCGAGTTCCTGGGAAATCATGCTTCCTCCATGACGCACTGCAAGGGGTGCTGGTTGGCCCTTGAAAAACTATTCACCTGTTCTACCTTGGTCTCGGCAAGTTCGCGTGAAAAGACACCACAAACCCCTCGCCCCTCCCGATGGACCCTCAGCATGACCTGAGTGGCCTTCTCGCGGTCCATGGAGAAGAACTTTTGAAGCACCAGAACCACAAATTCCATGGGGGTGTAATCGTCGTTGAGCAGCCATACCGTGTACCGGGGGGGTGGTTTGACTCGGACGGTCTCGCGCTCAAGAACTGGAGTCGCGGGGTTGGGGTTTGACATATTTCAATTTTAGGATCAAACACAGTTGGACAAACGCCCAAGCACCCCCTATAGTGGTACGTGTTTGAAAGCGTCGCATGACCAGATCAACCTTGTCGTGCGTTTATTTAGATCTTTTGTAGGAAGTAGGAATGTCGACAGGTACGGTTAAGTGGTTCAACGACGCCAAGGGCTTTGGTTTCATTACCCCCGATGAGGGCGGTGAAGATGTCTTTGCTCATTTCTCAGCAATCCAGTCGAACGGTTTCCGTTCGCTCAAAGAAGGCCAGAAGGTCCAGTTCGATATCGTTCAGGGCCCCAAGGGCAAGCAAGCTTCGAACATCGTCCCGATGAACTAAGCTGACAGCACGTCGGGCCGGTTTCACCGGCCCACATGCCAAAAAACCCCGCCAACGTCAGTTCGCGGGGTTTTTTGTTGGGCGCTGCGGTGGCGCACGATTGGGCGCGACGGGGCGCGCCCAAACACTACATCTGCGAAATCATCACATCGCCAAAGCCCGAGCAGCTGACCTGCTCTGCGCCTGGCATCAGACGGGCGAAGTCGTACGTCACCTTCTTGGTGGCGATCGACTTTTCCATGCTTTGAATGATGAGGTCGGCCGCCTCGAACCAGCCCATATGGCGCAGCATCATCTCGGCCGAGAGAATCAGCGAGCCCGGGTTCACATAGTCCTTGCCCGCGTATTTGGGTGCGGTGCCGTGGGTCGCCTCAAACATGGCCACGCTGTCGGAGAGATTGGCCCCGGGGGCGATGCCGATGCCCCCGACCTGAGCGGCCAACGCATCCGAGATGTAGTCGCCGTTGAGGTTGAGGGTGGCGATCACGCTGTACTCGGCCGGACGCAAGAGGATCTGCTGCAAGAAGGCGTCGGCGATGGAGTCCTTGATGACGATGTCGCGCCCCGTCTTGGGGTTTTTGAAAGAGCACCAGGGGCCACCGTCGATCAACTGCGCACCAAACTCGGTTTGGGCCAGGGCGTAGGCCCAGTCGCGGAAGCCGCCCTCGGTGTACTTCATGATATTGCCCTTGTGCACGATGGTGACCGAGGGCTTGTCGTTGTCGATCGCGTATTGAATGGCCTTGCGGACCAGACGCTCGGTGCCCTGGCGCGAGACGGGCTTGATGCCGATGCCCGAGGTCTCGGGGAAGCGGATTTTCTTCACGCCGAATTCTTCGATGAGCAGCTTGATCAGTCGCTGGGCATCGGGGGTCTCGGCCTGATACTCAATGCCGGCGTAGATGTCTTCGGAGTTCTCCCGGAAGATCACCATGTCGGTCTTCTCAGGCTCCTTGAGGGGGCTGGGCACACCAGTGAAGTAGCGCACCGGCCGCAGGCACACATAGAGGTCGAGCTGCTGGCGCAGGGCGACATTCAACGAGCGGATGCCACCACCCACGGGCGTGGTGAGGGGGCCCTTGATGGACACCACGTAATCCTTGAGGGCCTCGAGGGTCTCTTCGGGGAGCCAAACATCGGGACCATACACGCGGGTGGATTTCTCTCCGCAGTAGATCTCCATCCAGGAAATCTTGCGCTGGCCGCCATAGGCTTTTTGAACTGCGGCGTCGACCACCTTGATCATGACCGGCGAGATGTCGACCCCGGTGCCATCGCCCTCGATATAAGGGATGATGGGATTGTTTGGGACGTTCAGCGAGAAGTCGGCGTTGACTGTGATCTTTTGGCCGCTCGCGGGCACCGTGATTTTGCTCGACACAGGAGGTCTCCTTTTGGGGATGGACATACAGCGAATGAAAACTCTGTTTGAGTTTCGGGGGAGTGTACTCCCGCGGGTTGTGCTTTCCGGGCTGCTGATGCTCGGGGCTTCCCCGAGCGCCATGGCAGAGGCGGCCAAGCCCATGAAAACCATTGGGTTGATGGTTGCCAACGAGCGAGTGATGGCCGAGGTCGCCATCACGCCGGAGCAAAAAACCCGGGGGCTGATGGGACGGCTCGAGCTGCCCAAGAATGGTGGAATGCTGTTTGTGTTTGAAACTGCCCGGCGCGAGTGCATGTGGATGAAGAACACGCCTCTGGCGCTCACCGTGGCCTTCATCGACGCCCAGGGCGCGGTGTTGAATCTGGCGCGAATGGCCCCCATGTCCGAGACCATTCACTGCTCGTCGGGCCCGGCAGCCTACGCCCTTGAAATGGCCCAGGGCTGGATGGAATCCCGCGGAGTCAAGCCCGGTGATGTGATCGCCGGCCTGCCCCCGCGGGGAACCGAGCGCTGAATTACGACATCATCTGCGCGGACACAAACTCCCAATTGACGAGCGACCAGAAGGCGCCCATGTAATCGGGGCGGCGGTTGCGGTAGTCCACATAGTAGGCATGCTCCCAGACGTCGCAGGTCATGAGCGGCTTGTCGGCCGTTGTCAGGGGCGTTGCGGCGTTGCTGGTGTTCACGATGGCCAGGCTGCCGTCGGACTTCTGCACCAGCCAGGTCCAGCCCGAGCCGAAGTTGCCGACCGCACTCTTGGTGAAGGCCTCTTTGAAGGCGGCAAAACTTCCGAAACTGGAATTGATCTTCTCGGCCAGTGCTCCGCTGGGCTCTCCGCCGCCGTTGGGCGAGAGGCAGTGCCAATAGAAGGTGTGGTTCCAGACCTGTGCCGCGTTGTTGAAGACACCACCGTCGGAGGTCTTCACAATCGCTTCGAGCGATTGGCTCTCGAAGGGCGTGCCCTTGATGAGATTATTCAGGTTGGTGACGTAGGTCTGATGATGCTTGCCGTAGTGAAACTCCAGCGTCTCTTTGGAGATGTGGGGAGCGAGGGCGTCGAGGGCATAAGGCAGGGCGGGAAGGGTATGTTCCATGAGGACTCCTCTGTGGGATCGGTGTGAAAACAGCGGGGAAAGGGTCGTTGCATCCGACGGCAGAGGGTAGAGGATACGCGCGACGGGCGTTGGAGTTCTCCACAACCGCTGGGGCAAAAAGGCCCTGAAATCAGTTGCTTCAGCGATTTGGACGGGATGGCGCGGCGGCCAAGCCCACAAGGCGCAAAATGAATTTTAAGTTATTGAAAAATAAAGATTAAATTGAAAGAACCGAGCACCTGAAAAACCTGACGGCCCCGTTCAAGCGCCAGTTGACAGACGAAACCCCACCGGCCAACCACCGATCCCCACAGCGATTGCCACACTCATCCACAGACTTATCCACAGATCGCCCGCTGCCCCACCGCCCTGGGCTGCGTGGCCTGCTGTTTTGGTTCTGGTTCGGTCTTGGCGAGCGCCCCCCCGTGGCCATCCGGCTCCTCTGGGGGGTCCTCAAGCCGGTGTTGTGGGCGGCAGCCAAGGCCGTCGCCTGGGTGGGCCATCGGCGGGCCGAGGCGCAGCGCCGCGCCCTCCCGCTGCACAAGGCCCCATCGGCCTCAGGGGCCTCAGGGGCCCATGGGGCCGCGGTGGAGGTCTGGGCCGTGGGCAACTGGATTGTGGGCGGTGCCGGCAAGACCCCCCTGGTCCAGGCCCTGTGCGCCGAGCTGCAGCACCAGGGGCGCCGACCGGGGGTGGTGAGTCGTGGTGTGGGCTCGAGCGCCCGCGGTGTGGTGGTGATCCCCGCCGGCGGCACGGCCTCGGCAGGGCGCATGGCCGGCGATGAGCCGGCGCTGCTTGCGCACCGGTGTGGGGTGCCGGTGGCCGCTGGGTCGGACCGCCGAGCCGCCGCCGAGAGCCTGCTGGCACAGCACCCAGACATCGACCTCATCCTGCTCGACGATGGGCTGACGCAGACCGCACTGCCGCCGTCGCGGCGCATCGCGGTGATCGACGAACGCCTGATGGGCAATGGGTGCTTGTTGCCCGCCGGCCCGCTTCGCCGCCCCTGGCCACCGCTCCCAGGCGAAGCCCCCGATGTGGTGGTCTTTCGCGATCGAAGCGCCCGAGCGTTGGCCGAGCAGGCCCACCTTCTGCAGGGCGCCGGCAGCCCCACGGTCCGCGAGCTCCGGCTCGATGTGGTCGGACTCCAGTCCCTCTCGGTGGTCGATGGAAACGTGGTTCGGTCTGTGCCCACCCCTGCCCAGGGCTCCGGAGGGCCAGCGCTCGCGCTGGCCGCCATTGCGGTGCCCGAGCGCTTTTTTGACATGCTGAGGCAGATGGGCCATCGCCTAGAAAGAAGCGCTGCCCTGCCCGACCATGCCCAGGGCCTGATCCCTGCCATTGATGCGCTGGTGGGCATTCGCTCCCCCGAGCCCTGGCCCATCCTCATAACCGAAAAAGATCAGGTCAAACTGATCGCCGAAGTGGATGCCCTGCTTCGTGCCGGCCAGCCGATCCCTGCCTGGCTTCCCCGCTGCCAGGCTGTTCTTTTGTATTGCCATTTCTCATCCCCCGCGCATCCATGACCCCGACCCCCACCGCCCCACCGAACGATTTCTGGATCTGCCTGCCCGCACGACTCTCGTCGAGCCGACTGCCGCGCAAGCCTCTGCTCGACATCCACGGCCTGCCGATGGTGGTGCGGGCAGCCCAGGCTGCCCGGGCCAGCCGAGCCAGCCGCGTGGTGGTCGCCACCGACGCTGCAGAGATTGCCGACGTGGTGTCGGCGCACGGCTTCGAGGTGGTGATGACCCGCGAATCGCACCCCTCGGGAACCGACCGGCTCGCCGAGGTCGCCGAGGCGTTGGCAGCCCCCGACCAACAGCCGATCATCAACCTGCAGGGCGACGAGCCACTCATGCCAGCGGCAGTGATCCATGCCCTCGCTGACCGGCTTCTGGCCAGCCCCGAGGCCTCGGTGGTGACCGCCGTCTGTCCCGTCAACTCCGAGGCGGAGCTGCGCGCTCCGAGCGCAGTCAAGGCGGTGCTCGCCCACGACGGGCGGGCCCTCTACTTCTCGCGGGCCCCGATCCCGTGGGACCGAGACGCCTGGGCCACATCCGGCATGCCCACCTTGACGGACCACCCACACTGGCGCCACCTGGGTCTCTATGGCTACCGCGCTGGCGCATTGCGGGCCTATGCCACCTGGCCCGAGTCGGCCCTCGAGCAAGTCGAGAAGCTCGAGCAACTCCGCTGGCTGGAGCGGGGGCACATCATCCAGACCATCGTCCTCAAGACCCCGCCCCCGCCCGGGGTGGACACTGCCGAGGACCTGGAGCGGGTGCGGCGGGAATACACCAAGGCGCAGGGCGCCCGGGGTCAGCAGCCGGCTTCTCTATAATCCAAGGCAAGTTCCACCAAGACCACAACGACAGCCGTCGGAGGAGACGCGCGGATGCGCTTGATTCTTTTGGGCCCCCCGGGTGCAGGCAAGGGCACGCAGGCCAACATCATTCGGGACCATTTCGGCATCCCCCAGATCTCCACGGGCGATATGCTGCGCGCCGCCGTCAAAGCCGGCACCCCCCTAGGCCTTCAGGCCAAGGCGGTGATGGATTCGGGAGGCTTGGTGAGCGACGACATCATCATCAACTTGGTGCGCGAACGCCTGACCCAACCCGACTGCGCCGCGGGCTACCTGTTCGACGGCTTCCCCCGGACCATTCCACAGGCGCAGGCGCTGAAGGATGCCGGCGTTCCCCTCGACGTGGTGGTGGAGATGCAGGTGCCCGATGCCGACATCATCGAGCGTATGAGTGGTCGCCGCACGCACCCCGCATCGGGCCGCAGCTACCACGTGCGATTCAACCCCCCCAAGGCCGCCGGCATCGACGACGTGACGGGCGAGCCCCTGGTCCAACGCGACGACGACAAGGAAGAGACCGTGCGCAAGCGGCTGGATGTCTATCACCAGCAGACCCAGCCCCTGGTGCGCTTCTACACCGACTGGGCGGCCTCGGGCGATGCCCAGGCGCCGCGCATGCAGAGCCTCTCGGGCGTGGGTGAGGTCGCAGAGGTGACCGCCCGCCTGATGAAGGCGCTTGGCCAGTAGAACACCGAGCCCCTTGGGGTGACGCAGGGGTGACGCAGGCCCGGTTGCCGCGCGGGCTAGACCGCTGCGTCGTCCGGCACAGCCTGCATGGGCAGATCGTTGTCCCGGGCAAAGCCACAGACAAACTGCCAGGCCATCGGCTCGAGCGCCTCGACGCGCCGATCGATCACCACGCACTTGACTCCATCCTGGGTGATGGGCTGGGCATAGGGCGAAAAGCCCTGGAGCAATCGACGCAGGCCCCCGGACTGGTAACCCGGCCGATACTCCGCCATGACCCCGCAGAGGCGCTCTGCCCAATCGCTGGGACGAAACACTTTCCCAGCATGGGTTTTGCCCAGAATGATGTAGCGCTGTGGCGGTGAGGTGTTCACGCGCGGTATTCTACGGACTGCGCAAAACATGGTTTGAATGATGAGCTCCGCACTGCCCCCCAACATGGCCAATCCGGCGACCAATCCTGCTGAAATCAATGGCCTGCCCGCGGTCATGGGCACCTATGCCCGCCTGCCGATTGGCCTGGTCCGCGGCGAGGGGGCTCGGGTCTGGGACGAGTCGGGGCGCTGCTACCTCGACGGGCTCTCTGGCATTGCCGTCAATACCCTGGGGCACAACCACCCCGGGCTGGTGGCGGGCCTGCGCGAGCAGGTGGGACTGCTCATCCACACCTCCAACCTCTATCACGTGCCTCTGCAGACCGCGCTGGCCGAGCGTCTGGTGGCCCTCTCCGGCATGGAGAACGTTTTTTTCTGCAACTCGGGCCTCGAGGCCAACGAAGCAGCCCTCAAGATGGCGCGCAAGCATGGCCATCAGCGCGGCCACGACCATCCGCGGGTGATGGTCTTTGAGGGCGCATTCCACGGCCGCTCCATCGCGACCCTGTCGGCCACCGCCAACCCCAAGGTGCACAAAGGATTCGAGCCCCTGCTGGATGACTTCGTGCGGGTGCCCATCAACGACCTGGCTGCCGCGGAGCAGGCCATCGCCCAGCACCCCGAGATCTCGGCCATCTTCATCGAATCGGTCCAGGGCGAGGGGGGCATCCGCCCCGCCGACATGGCCTATCTGCGCAGCCTTCGCGCACTGTGCGACCAGCACGACCTGCTGCTCATGCTCGACGAGGTCCAATGCGGCATCGGCCGCACCGGCAAGTGGTTTGCCCACCAATGGGCCGATGTTCTTCCCGACGTCATGCCCCTGGCCAAGGGCCTGGGTTCGGGCGTGCCCATCGGGGCCGTCGTGGCCCGGGGCAAGGCTGCGCGGCTCTTCGAGCCCGGCAATCATGGCACCACCTTTGGCGGCAATCCGCTGGCCATGCGGGCGGGCCTCGAGACCCTCAAGGCCATCGAGACCGAGGGCCTGATGGCCAACGCCGAGGCCCGGGGCGCCCAAATCATGTCGGGCCTCGCCCGGGAGCTTGCCGGCCAGTCGGGCGTGGTCGAGATTCGCGGTAAGGGCCTGATGATCGGCGTGGAGCTCTGGCAGCCCTGCGCATCCATCGTGGCCGACTGCCTGGCCAAAGGCCTATTGATCAATGTGACCGCCGACCGGGTCGTGCGCATCCTGCCGCCGCTGATCCTGAGCGCAGCCGAGGCCGATGAACTCGTCGCCATCGTCTCGGGCAGCATCCGCGACTTCCTCATTCAATCCCGCGAGGCGGTGGCCGCAGCAGCCTAGATTTTCTTGAGGGGTTGGGCAGGCCCAAGGCCGGCCCGTCGCCCTTCGCCCCCATCGCCCCTCCATCGCCCAATCCGGGCAGACCCGCAGCCTGCGGCCTCTGCCCTCCCCGCCTCCATGAATCAGCCCCTTCAGCACTTCCTTCGCTTCAACGACCTCGATCCCCAGACCATCGAGCACATCTTCGCGCGCACGCGGATCATCAAAGACCGCTTCAAGCGCTACGAGCGCTACATGCCGCTGCAAGACCGCACGCTCGTGATGATCTTCGAGAAAGCCTCCACCCGCACCCGCCTGTCTTTCGAGGCAGGCATGCACCAGCTCGGTGGCGCAGCCATCTATCTCAATACCCGAGACACCCAGCTCGGCCGGGGTGAGCCCGTGGAGGACGCCGCGCAGGTCATCTCCCGCATGTGCGATTTGGTGATGATCCGCACCTTCGAGCAGGAGATCATTGAGCGCTTCGCCGCCAACTCTCGCGTGCCGGTGATCAACGGGCTCACCAACGAGTACCACCCCTGCCAGATCCTTGCCGACATCATGACCTTCATCGAGCACCGCGGCAGCATCCGGGGCAAAACGGTGGCCTGGATCGGCGACTCCAACAATGTCTGCAATACCTGGCTGCAGGCCGCAGAGCTGCTCGACTTCCAGGTTCATGTCTCCACGCCGCCCGGGTATGAGGTCGAGCCCGAGCGCGCAGGCCTCTACGGCAGCGGCCACTTCGAGCAATTCACCGACCCCATGGAGGCAGCGCGCGGCGCCCACCTCGTCACCACCGACGTCTGGACCAGCATGGGCTTTGAGGCCGAGAACGATGCCCGGCGCAAGGCCTTCGCCGACTGGCAGGTCGATGCCGAGATGATGTCGGTGGCCGCCCGCGACGCCGTGTTCATGCACTGCCTGCCGGCCCACCGCGGCGAGGAGGTTGCCGCCGAGGTGATCGATGGCCCCCAGTCGGTCGTCTGGGACGAGGCTGAGAATCGGCTGCATGTGCAAAAGGCACTCATGGAGACCCTGCTGCTTGGCAAGGTCAACACCTAGGCCAGCTTCGTTTAAAGTCTTGCCCCATCCAGTCTTGCCCCATCTCGTTCATTCAGAAAGCGTTCTTCCATGGCGTCCTCCAGCAAATCCACATCCAATCCCTCCGCATCCAACGTCAAGAAGGTGGTGCTGGCCTACTCCGGTGGCCTCGACACGTCGGTCATCTTGAAGTGGCTGCAGGACACCTACGGCTGTGAGGTGATCACCTTCACCGCCGACATTGGTCAGGGCGAAGAGGTGGAGCCGGCGCGCGCGAAAGCCAAGGCCTTCGGCGCAAAAAAGATCTACATCGAAGACCTGCGCGAAGAGTTCGTGCGCGACTTCGTCTTTCCCATGTTCCGGGCCAACACCGTCTACGAGGGCGAATACCTTCTGGGCACCTCGATTGCCCGCCCACTGATTGCCAAGCGACTGGTCGAGATCGCCCAGATGGAAGGCGCGGATGCGATCTCCCACGGCGCCACCGGCAAGGGCAACGATCAGGTGCGCTTCGAGCTGGGTGCATACGCCCTGGTGCCGGGCATCCAGGTCATCGCCCCCTGGCGCGAGTGGGATCTGCTCTCGCGCGAAAAGCTCCTGGCCTATGCCGACCAGCACAAGATTCCGGTCGACTTCAAAAAGCGCAAAGGGGCAGCCCCCTTCTCGATGGACGCCAACCTGCTGCACATCAGCTACGAGGGCGGAATCCTCGAGGATCCGAATGCCGCTCCCCCCGAGAGCGGCATGTGGCGCCTGACCCAGGCCATCGAGAAGGCCCCCGCCAAGGGCGAGATCGTCACCATCGGCTACGAGAAGGGTGACCCTGTCCTGCTGAATGGAAAGCGCCTGAAGCCCCACGAGATGCTGGCCGAACTCAATGCGCTGGGCGGCAAGCACGGCATTGGCCGTCTTGACCTGGTCGAAAACCGCTACGTCGGCATGAAGTCCCGCGGCTGCTACGAGACCCCCGGGGGCACCATCATGCTGCGGGCACACCGCGCCATCGAGTCGATCACGCTCGACCGCGAGGTTGCCCACCTCAAAGACGAGCTCATGCCGCGCTATGCCAGCATGATCTACAACGGCTACTGGTGGTCGCCCGAGCGCCAGGCGCTGCAGGTGCTGATTGACCACACCCAGCAGCGCGTGACGGGCGAAGTCACGCTCCAGCTCATCAAAGGCAATGTGATCGTGAAGGGGCGCCGCAGCCGCTACTCCCTGTTCGACGCGAAGGTGTCGACCTTCGAGGACGATGGCGGCGCCTACAACCAGGCCGATGCGGCCGGCTTCATCAAGCTCAATGCCCTGCGCCTGCGCACCCTGGCCAACCAGGGGCGCTCCTCGGCCCAGCGCGCCTCCGCAGCAAAGCCCGCAGCCAAAAAACCTGCGGCAAAGAAGCCCGCAGCGAAAAAGCCTGCAGCAAAGAAACCCGCCGCCAAGAAGCCCACGACCTCCCGAAAGGCCTAAGCCATGCCCTCATTCGACGCCAGCCTTGAAGCGGACATGACCGAAGTCCGCAATGCCATCGACCAATCCGGCAAGGAGATCGGCACCCGGTTCGACTTCAAGGGCAGCAGTGCGCAGGTTGAGCTCAAAGAGAAAGAGCGCCAGATCGTCTGCACGGCCGACAGCGACTTTCAGCTCAGTCAGGTTCGCGATGTGGTCACAGCCAAGCTGGCCAAGCGCAATGTCGATGTCCGCTTTCTCGACGCCAAAGACATCGAGAAGATGGGTGGCGACAAGGTCAAACAGGTGCTCCAGGTGCGCCATGGCATTGCGGGCGACGACGCCAAGCGCGTGGTGCGCATCCTGAAAGACAGCAAGATGAAGGTCCAGGCCTCGATTCAGGGCGATACCGTGCGGGTCACCGGCGGCAAGCGCGACGACCTGCAATCGGCCATCGCCCTGCTGAAGAAGGAGGTCAGCGACCTGCCGCTGACCTTTGGCAACTTCCGGGACTAGACGCTGAGGCGGGCCCAGGCCGAGTGGTTGTGGATGGACTCGAAGTTCTCGGCTTCGATTTCCGCTGAGACCACGCCGGGCAGGGCCTTGACCGACAGCGCAACATCGCGCACGAGGTCTTCCACAAACTTGGCGTTGTCGTAGGCCCGCTCGGTCACATACTTTTCATCGGGCCGCTTGAGCATGCCCCAGAGCTCGCACGAGGCCTGGGTCTCCACCGCACGGATCAGCTCCAACACCGTGAGGCTGCTGCCCGAGGCCAGTCGGGCGCGAACCCGAACCTGCGATCTCTGGTTGTGCGCACCGTAGTCGGAGATCTCTTTGGAACAGGGGCATAGGCTCTTCACGGGGACCTTCACCTCGAGGCTCACCGCCGGCGCGGCCGATGGCTCGCAGTCGACCACCATCGAGAGCTCGTAGTCCATCAGGCTGGCCAGACCAGACACGGGCGCATGCTTCTTCACGAACACGGGCGCATGAAACTCAATGCTGCCCGCCGAGGCCTCGAGCAGGCGGACCATATCGCTGCCCAGCTGGGCCATGCGGGAAGGCTCCAGAACATCTCCCGCCTCGTGCATGGCCTCGAGCAGCGCCACAAAGCGGGACATGTGGGTGCCCTTCTGGTGGGCTGGCAGCGCCACCGAGAGCGAGAACTCGCCGACCGACCCCTGATTGGGATCGGCCTGGGAAACGGCCAGACGAATGGGATAGCGAAGCCCGCGCACCCCAACCCGATCGATGGGAAGGTTGCGGACGTCGACGCTGCCCTGGACATCGGGCATGGGGGTGATGGGTGCGTTCATGCGGAGAGTTTAACGGCCTGGCCGGCAGCCAAGGCGGGTTGAAGCCCGGAATCGTCGGTGGTTTTGAGGAGCTGCAGGCGCTCGCGCACGGCCCGCTCAATGCCCTCGGCATCGAGCCCCAGTCGGGCAAGCAGCTTGGCCGGATCGCCCTGGTCGATGAAGACATCGGGGATGCCCAGGTGAAAGATGGGCACCATGGGGACGCGCTCCCCCAGGGCAACCAGGGTCTCGGCCACGGCCGACCCCGCCCCGCCCATCACCTGGTGCTCTTCCACCGTCACCAGGAGGGAGTACCGGTTGGCCAGATCCTCCACCAGCGCAGCATCGATGGGCTTGACAAAGCGCATATTGGCCACCGCGGCGTCGAGCCGCTCGGCAGCAGCAAGTGCGGGTCCAACCATGCTGCCAAAGGCCAGGATGGCCACACTGTGGCCCTCCGCGTCGGGCTTGCCCTCGCGCAGAATTTCACCCCGACCCAGGGGCAGCGCCTCCAAGCTCTGCCCTGCGGGGACCCCCATGCCCGCACCGCGGGGGTAGCGCACGGCCGAAGGCCCATCGATCGCCAGGCCCAGGCTCAGCATGGCGCGGCACTCGGGCTCGTCTTTGGGGGCCATCACCACCATATTGGGCACCGTGCGCAAGAAGGCATAGTCGAAGACGCCCGCGTGGGTGGCACCGTCGGCGCCCACGATGCCGCCCCGATCCACCGCAAAGAGCACGGGCAGGTTCTGCAGGGCCACGTCGTGGATGAGCTGGTCGTAGCCGCGCTGCAGGAAGGTGGAGTAGATCGCCACCACGGGGCGCAGGCCCTCGCAGGCCATGCCGGCCGCGAAGGTGACGGCATGCTGCTCGGCGATGGCGACATCGTGGTAGCGGTCGGGGAAGCGCTCCGAGAAGGCGACCATGCCCGAGCCCTCGCGCATCGCTGGGGTGATGCCCACCACGCGGGGATCGGCCGCCGCCGCATCGCAGAGCCAATCGCCAAAGATTTGGGAATAGCTGGGCAGGCTGGGCTTGGCTGCGGGCTGAATGCCCTCGGCGGGATTGAACTTGCCGGGGCCGTGATAGAGGATCGGATCGCGCTCGGCCAGCTCGTAGCCCTGCCCCTTGCGGGTGACCACATGCAGGAACTGCGGACCGCGCATCTCGCGCAGATTCTGCAAAGCAGGAATGAGGGCGTCGAGGTCATGCCCATCGACCGGGCCAAAATAGTGGAAGCCGAATTCCTCGAAGAGCGTGCTGGACGACACCAGGCTTTTGGCACCCCCCTCGAGTCGGCGTGCGATGTCCAGAACGGGGGGCACCGCACCCAGGATCTGCTTGCCCAGCTCCCGGGCTGCGTTGTAGGTGCGGCTCGTCATGAGGCGTGCGAGGTAGTTGCTCATCGCACCCACCGGCGGCGAAATCGACATCTCGTTGTCGTTGAGGATGACGAGGAGATCGATGTCTTTGTGGATGCCCGCATTGTTGAGCGCTTCAAAAGCCATGCCAGCACTCATCGCTCCATCGCCAATGACCGCGATGTGGCGCCGTCGGCCCGAGCCTTCCGACTCCCCCTTGAGCTTGCTGGCCAGCGCCATGCCCAGGGCGGCAGAGATCGAGGTGGACGAGTGGGCCGTGCCAAAGGCGTCGTACTCGCTCTCGCTGCGCTTGGGAAATCCCGACAGGCCATCGAGCTGCCGGAGCTGGGCCATGGCCTCGCGTCGACCCGTGAGGATCTTGTGGGCGTAGCTCTGGTGGCCCACATCCCAAATCAGTCGATCGAAGGGCGTGTTGAAGACACTGTGGATGGCCACCGTGAGTTCCACAGTGCCAAGGTTCGAAGAGAGGTGCCCCCCAGTCTTCGAGACCGATTCCAGCAGAAACTGGCGCAGCTCGCTGCAGAGCTGCCCGAGCTCGGCACGGCTGCGCTGGCGCAGGTCGGCGGGCGAGGCAATCGAGGAGAGGATCGACATGGGTGCTCCTGAGCCTTAGAAGGCGCGATCGAACATCTGATGGGTGAGGGAGCGCAGCTCAGCGGTGGCTGCGTCGGAGCGAAACTGGGCGAGGTGCTCGAGGGCCTGATCGCGAAGACGCTCCGCCTCGGCGCGGGCCGACTCCAGACCGAGCAGCGTGACGTAGGTGGGCTTGTTGGCGGCGGCATCCTTGCCCGCCGTCTTGCCCAGCACCTCGGTGGGTGCGGTGGCGTCGAGAATGTCGTCGACCACCTGATAGCCCAGGCCCACGGCAGCGGCAAAGCCCTCCAGGCAATACCCCTCCGACACACTGAGCTCTTGGCCGTCGTGGCATTGGGCACCGATCAGGATCGAGGCTCGGATGAGGGCTCCGGTCTTCAGAGAATGCATCTGCGTGAGACGAGAGAGGGAGAGGTCCTGACCCACCGCCTGAATATCGATCGCCTGGCCACCCGCCATCCCAAGCACACCGGTGGCATCGGCCAGAAGCCGAAGTGCCCGCAGCTTGGCCGCATCGCTCATGGGTGCTGCCAATATCCATTCAAAGCCGAGGGTCTGGAGTGCATCGCCCGCCAACAGCGCCATGGCCTCGTCGAAGGCCCGGTGCACGGTGGGCCGGCCCCGGCGCAGGTCGTCGTCGTCCATGCAGGGCAGATCGTCGTGCACGAGCGAAAAGGCATGAATGGCCTCGAGTGCGGCAGCAGCCATGCGGGCGGCGCTGGCCGATCCCGACACCGCCTGGCTGGTGGCCATGGCGAGTTGGGCGCGCAGCCGCTTGCCTCCCCCCAGGAGGGCGTAGGCCATCGCCTCGTGGAGACGCTCCTGCCCAGAGCCGGACAAGAGGCTGGCCTGCTTCTGGGCCAGCAGGCCCTGCAAGAAGGCCTCGAAATCGGTGGGCGCGGTGGCGGGGATGGGGGGACGCTCGTGCATAGCCCTCTATTCTAGGTGAGGCGCCTGGCCTCGAGTTGACCCCCGGGGTGGGGTGGGTATACTCCCCCGCTTTCCTCGAAATCCTCTGGGAGGGCTTCTGATGTCGGACGTCGGAACGTTTTCTCGGCTTGCACCCAGCGAAGCACAGCTTCCCGTGCAGGCATATTCCAGTTCCAAGCTGCTGGACCTCGAACTCGAGCGCTGCTTTGCAGCCGGCCCCGGATATGTGGGCCATCGCCTCATGATTCCCGAACGCGGCGGCTATGCCACCCTGCCCCACGAAGACCACGGCCGGCTGATCATGAATTCGGCCGAAGGGCCTCTGGTGCTCTCCAACGTCTGCCGCCACCGGCAGGCCATCATGCTCGAAGGCATCGGCCGGACCGACAACATCGTCTGCCCCCTGCATCGCTGGACCTACAACACCGAGGGGTCGCTGATTGGTGCGCCCCACTTCGCCCAAGACCCCTGCAAACACCTCCAGAAAAAGCCGCTGGCGGAATGGAATGGCCTTCTCTTTGAAGGCAACGCCCGTCTGCTCGACGAGCTCGCCACCGTGCCGTTCTTTGAGCAGTTGAACTTCGAGGGCTACGTCTTTGGCCATCGGCAAGAGCACATCTGCGAATACAACTGGAAGAGTTTCATCGAGGTCTACATGGACGACTACCATGTGGCGCCCTTTCATCCCGGCCTCGGCGGATTCGTCGACTGCAATCGACTGCGTTGGCACTTCGGCGAGAACTACAACATCCAGGCGGTGGGCATCACCCCGCTCACCGGTGCGGCAACGCCGGTCTATCGGCGTTGGCAAGAGGAGGTCCTGCGGGTGCACGATGGTGCGCTGCCCGAGCACGGCGCCATCTGGATGACGCTCTACCCCAACATCATGGTGGAGTGGTACCCCAAGGTGCTTGTGGTCAGCCACCTGCACCCACTGAGCCCCGAGCGCACCCTCAATGTTGTCGAGTTTTATTACCCCGAGGAGATCTTCCACTTCGAGCCCAGCTTCATGCAGGCCCAGCAGGCGGCCTACAACGAGACGGTGGTGGAAGACGATGAGATTGCGATCCGCATGGACCGGGGCCGCCGCGCGCTGATGCGGCGCGGCCGCAACGAGTTTGGCCCGTACCACACGCCCATGGAAGACGGCATGCTGCACTTCCATGAGTACCTGCGGCGACAGCTGGGGGACGCGATTGCCGGTCAGGAGCTGCGGGTTTGAATCCGCTGGTGAGCCCTGCCGGCCTCATGGCCGAGGAAGGTGATGTGATCGTGGTCGATGTGCGCCACAGCCTCTCCGATCCATTGTTTGGCATTCGAGCCTATGCCGAGGGGCATCTCCCTGAGGCCGCCTTTCTCTCGGTCGACGAGGAGCTGAGCGGCCCGGCGGGGCCCCGCAACGGGGGCCGCCACCCACTGCCCTTGGCCGATGCCCTGCGCCGGCGACTGGGCGAGCTCGGCGGCACGGATGAGACCCTCTTCATCGCCTACGACGATGTGGGCGGCCTCTATGCAGCGCGCTTTTGGTGGCTGCTGCGTTGGATCGGCCACGACCGTGTGGCGGTTCTGGATGGGGGCCTGCAGGCCTGGCGTTCGGCTGGCGGCGTGCTCTCCACCAACGACCACAAGCCTGCACGCAAGGGGCATCTGAGCATTCGCCCCACCCTCTGCCCCACCTGGGACATCGATATGGTGCAGGCCTGGGCGGCCGCGGGCTCAGCGCCCGAGATCGCCATCCTGCTCGATGCCCGAGCCGAGTCCCGCTATCGCGGCGAGGAGGAGCCCTTCGACCCTGTGGCGGGCCACATTCCGGGCGCGCAGAATCGACCCCTCTCGCGCAACCTCACCCCCGAGGGCTATTTCAAAGACCGCTCGGTGCTGCGCGACGAGTACGAGGCTCTGCTCCAGGGCGACGACGCCTCCAGCGTGGTGCACACCTGCGGATCGGGCATCAGTGCCTGCCACAACCTGTTGGCGATGGAATATGCCGGCCTGCCGGGCAGCGCCCTCTACAACGGATCCTGGAGCGAGTGGTGCAGCCTGCCCTTGCGGCAGGACTAAAGCTCAGACTGGGCTAAATCGCAGCGGCAAGGACCTCGAGCCGCAGCGCAGGAATCAGGGCCCGACCATCGGGCGTCAGCAGTTCACCCCGAAGGCCATCGCCCGGATGCACCGGACCCACACCCGATGGAGTGCCGGTGAAAATCAGGTCGCCGGCTTGCAGACCAAACTCAGCGCGAATGGCGCAGAGCAATTCCGGAATGGGGCAGAGCATCTGCCGGGGCGACCCACTCTGCCGCAGCTCGCTGCCCACCATCAGCCGCAACTCGGTGGCCTCCAGCGCCGACCGAACCGCCGAAGGGTCGGGGGCAATGCCCAGGTCGGCCAGAGCAGTGATCGGGGTCGTCGGCGCAGCAGCCGGGAAGGCCTTGCCCACCTCCCAGGGCTTGCCGGCCGACTTCATCTCGGCCTGACGATCCCGCCGGGTCATGTCCAGGCCCAAGGCCAGACCCCAGACCTCCGCATCGCCAGAATTCCCGCCGGGTCCCATGGCGAGGACGATCTCCAGCTCGTGGTGGCAGTCGTGGGTGCCGGTGGGGTACGGCCAGCGACCCTGGGCACCCTCAATATCCCAGAGGCTGTTGGTGGACTTCATGAAGAAAAATGGGGGCTCGCTGCCGCTGGCGCCCATCTCCTGCGCGTGGGCGGCGTAGTTGCGCCCGACACAGAGGATGCGGCCCACGGGGAAGGTCTCCGACCGGCCAACGATGGGCAGACTGGCCACCGCAAGAGGGAATAGCGGCAGAGGAGACTGCGGCGACCTCGACATCGCGCCCTACTCCCCGACGTAGCCGAAGCCCGCAGGCGGCGGGGGGGCGTGGTTGTCAAAGCGCGTGAACTGCCCTTGGAAGGTCAGCCGCACGGTGCCGATCGGGCCGTTTCGCTGCTTGCCGATGATGATCTCGGCCACCCCCTTGTCGGGCGTGTCGGGCCGATAGACCTCGTCGCGGTAGATGAAGAGGATGACGTCGGCGTCTTGTTCGATGGCGCCCGAGTTATGACTGATGATGCCGTCGGCCACCCACGAGGCATTGCCGGGCACGGTGAGGTCAAACACCTCCTGCTCACCCATCGACTTGATGGACACAATGCTGTCCCAGAACAAGTCGCTCGAGGCGGCCTGTCGCAAAAACGCATCGTCAAGGATCTCTGCATAGCTCGCGAGTGTCGCGCGCGATGGGGCGAACCGAAAATGTGAGGCCCCACCGTAAGCCGTGCCGCGCGCCTGGGCCATCTGGCGCTGAGAGATGCCCTGCTCGCGCATCCGCGCTTTAACGACCTCGAAGATCTCGGCGGGAAGGGTGTCCACATTGGTGTTCGCTGCCTGCGCCGCCAAGTCTCGGGCTGCGCGTGCTGCCTGCAGCTCTTGGTGCCCAAAGCCGCCGATCTGGCTGACAAACTGAAGCTGATGCTCGCCGCCCGACACATCGAGCTCATACCAGCCACTCGCGCTCTTGCTGGTGGTCTTGTGCCGAATGCGAGACACGATCCCAAAGCGCAGGAGCAGCAGCGACAGGTCATCGACCAAGCCACGGCTGGCCGACGAGAAAAAAATCCGCCGGCCACTGATCGAACCGTCCGTTGCCCACAGATGCTTTAAGAAAAGTGCCAACTGCGCGTTGCCCAGCTTGAACACGGCCTCAGGCAGTCGCTTGTCGGCCGAGCGTTGGCCGTAGATCCCGAGCGACTTGAGCAGCCTGCCGCATCCTTCTGGGTGCCAACGGTTACCGTTGCCTGAGATCTCAAGCTGGTGCCAGTTGCCGCGACCTTCTCTGCGGTTGACCCGTGATCCTAAGGTCAGCGCGGCAGCTCGCACCGCCTCACTGTTTGCCTCACTGGCAGTGGTGTAGCGCATCGGCTGATGCGCCACATAACTCCCATCGCCGATCATATGGGCGAGGAAGATCAACTCGCTCTCTGCCATGGGGTGAGTCTGTGCGGGCTCGGGCAGCCGACGTGCGATGGCGATACGGTCCTTGGGTCTGAGCTCGTCCAGTCGCTTCCACCCATCGAGCGTCAAAAGGCGGTGCTTGGCCGTACAGCGGATCTGCCTGCCACTCGTGAGCTGCACATCGAAGACTTCTTTTTGGCCCACCGACCAGACAAGATCAGACATCGCCGGCGCGAGCTGGCCGTCCACAGTGGCGGAGACGACCGCTGGGGTCTTACCAACGAGGTCTCGAATTGCGACGCGCGTGCCATCGGCCAGATAGACGCCCGTGTCGCCGACCACGCACTCCCGCAGATCGCTCATGACCGGCCGCTTGTCGGTGCGCGTCTCGACCGAGCGATTGAGCTGCGAGAGCGCAATGACCGGGCAGTTGAGCTCTTTGGCCAGGCCCTTGAGGGATCGGGTGATTTCCGAGATCTCGGTGGTTCGGTTCTCGCCGTTGCCCGTGCCCTGCATGAGCTGGATGTAGTCGACGACGATGAGGTGCAGGCCACCCGACATGCGGGCCATTCGCCGAGCACGGGAGCGCAGCTCCAGGGAATTCAGCCCCGGGGTCTCGTCGATGTGGACCTGCAGACCACGCATGGTGTCGACGGTGGTGATGAGGCGAGACCAGTCGTCGTCGTGAAGCCGGCCGGTGCGCAGCTTCTGGGCATCGAGGCGACCGGTCGAACAGATCATGCGGGTGGCGAGCTGCTGGGCCGACATCTCCATGCTGAAAACCGCAATGGGCAGACCCAGCGAGACCGCCACATGCTCGCCGATGTTGAGCGCAAAGCTGGTTTTTCCCATACTCGGTCGGCCAGCCACGATGATGAGATCGCCCCCGTGCATGCCGGCGGTCTTTTGATCGAGGTCAACAAAGCCCGAGGGAATCCCGGTGACATCCGATGGATTGGGGTTGCGCGAGAGCTCATCGACCCGGTCAAAGACCGCATCGACCACCACATGGAAGGGCTGCAGCCCCTGGCTGCCGCGGGCGTCTTCCTCGGCGATGCGAAAGATGCGGGACTCGGCCTCGTCGAGGATCTGGGTGGAGTCGCGGCCCTCGGGGTTCAGCGCGGTGGTGGCGATTTCGTCGCTCACCGTGACGAGCTTGCGCAGAATCGCCCGGTCGCGAACGATCTCGGCGTAGCGGCGGATGTTGGCTGCCGATGGGGTGGCCTGCGCCAGGCCGTTCACAAATGGCAGGCCGCCAATCTCCTCGGCTCTGCCCAAAGAACCCAGTCGCTCGAAGACTGTGACCACGTCGGCCGGTCGGCCCTCATCGATCAGGCGTGAGATGGCCTCGAAGACCGCGCGGTGGTCGGAACGGTAGAAGTCGGCGGCCCGAATGAGATCGCCCACGCGATCCCAGGCCTGATTGTCCAGAAGGAGGCCGCCCAGAACGGCAGCCTCGGCCTCCGCCGAGTGGGGAGGAACCCGAAGAAGGAGGCCCTCGGCCTCATCCCTCGGGGAAGACATTACGCAGCCTCGCCGATGACGCGAACCGAGATGTTGGCCACCACATCGGTGTGGGGAGCCACCTCGATCGAGAAATCGCCCACGGCTTTCAGGGGACCATTGGGCATGCGGATGTGCATCTTTTGGATGCCCGCATGGCCGCCGGCCGTGATGGCCTCGGCGATGTCGGCGTTGGTCACCGAACCAAACAGACGGCCATCGACACCGGCCTTCTGACGGATTTCGAAGACCTTGCCCTCGATGGACTTGCCCACGGCCTGAGCCGCGGCGAGCTTCTCGGCTGCCAGGCGCTCCAGTTCGGCGCGACGGGCCTCGAACTCGGCCACAGCACTGCTGGTGGCACGACGGGCCATGCCCTGGGGGATGAGGAAGTTGCGGGCGTAACCGTCTTTGACGCGGACGACTTCGCCGAGGCCGCCAAGGTTGGCGACTTTCTCAAGAAGAATGACTTGCATGGCGAGACTCCGGATTAATGGTTGTCGGTGAAGGCCAGCAGTGCCAAGAAGCGGGCACGCTTGATGGCAGTCGTGAGCTGGCGCTGGTAGCGGGCGCTGGTGCCGGTCACGCGGGCAGGAATGATCTTGCCGGTCTCGGTCACGAAGTCCTTGAGGGTGTCGAGATCTTTGTAGTCGATCTGCTCAACGTTCTCGGCCGTGAAGCGGCAGACGCGCTTGCGCTTGAACAGGGCAGACTGGGTGCGCTTGGGGCGCTTGTCGCGCGGGTTGGGTTTTTTACCAAAAGCCATGATTAAGACTCCAATTCGAAATGGGTGATGAAGAAGATCAGAGGCTCGGGTCGCAATCCAGAGACGGTGGGCAGGGCGTTGAGACTTCGACGCGGTGCCACGAATCCCTCGAATCGAATCTCTGCAGCGGGCTGGGTGCTGTGCACCCGAACCAACGACGCAGCGATGGGCCCCAAGGCCCGCGCCTGCGTGGTGAAGGCCAGTTGGCGACTGCCTTGGACCTCGACCACCGTGGACTCATGCCAGAGGACCAGATCGAGACTTGGCGTCCCACTGGGTCCCACCCGCAGACCTCCACACTCGTTGATTCGTCCCCGCAGCTGGAGACGGTTCATTGCTGGAGCACTCCCTCCTTCTTCGGGCAAGCTCGGGCGGAGCGGGCTTACGCCTGCTCTGCCTCCTCGCTGGACTCGGTTCGGGCAGCGCGCTGCTCGGCCGCCTGCTCAGCCTCGGCGGCAGAAGCACGGCGCGACTCTTCGCGCTGGATGATCTTGATCATCGGCGACGCACCGGTCTCAGCGCGCTTCATCTTGACCACGAGGTGGCGCAAGACAGCGTCGTTGAAGCGGAAGGCGTGCTCGAGTTCGTCGAGTTCGGCCTGGCCACACTCGATGTTCATCAGGACATAGTGCGCCTTGACGATTTTCTCGATGGGGTAGGCCAGCTGGCGACGGCCCCAGTCTTCGAGGCGGTGAACCTTGCCCCCCTGGGAGGCAACAATGGCGGTGTACTTCTCGATCATGGCGGGCACCTGCTCGCTCTGATCGGGATGCACGACAAATACGATCTCGTAATGTCGCATGGTGATTCCTTTGCATCAGCGGTTTGTGGGAAAAGCCACCCAGGAAGGCCTGGTGCAGCAAACGAACCGCGGATTATACCGAGGTTTTGTGCTCCAGAGTCGATCCTGGAAGGGCCACCGGCGTCTTGAGCGGCGCGCCCGCCCGGTGGGCCAGCAGGTTGTCGATGGCGAGGTTCTGCATGGCCAGGCGGGTGGCCCGGGAGCTGCTGGCAATGTGGGGGGTCAGCACCACATTCTGCAGCTCCAGAAATCCGGGGTGCAGGGCCGGCTCATGTTCGAACACATCGAGGCCTGCAGCCCGAATCCGCCCCGAGGCCAGGGCGGCCACCAGGGCCGCGTCGTCGACAACGCCGCCGCGGGCAATGTTGATGAGGCAGGCCGAAGACTTCATCTGTGCCAGATCTTCGGCGCGGATGAGGTGGTGTGTCTGTGGGGTGTAGGGCACCACCACGATCACAAAGTCGGCGCGCGCCAGCAGATCGGCCTTGCCCACATAGCGGGCCAGCGCCGAGTCGCTGGGGGTGCGATTGTGGAACAGGACCTCCATGCCAAAGCCCTGGGCACGGCGGGCGATGGCGCTGCCAATGCGGCCCATGCCCAGGATGCCCAGGGTGGCGCCGTGGATGTCCACACCGGCAAATTGGTCGAAGGCCCATCCCTTCCACTGCCCGTCGCGCACAGCGCGTTCCGACTCCGGGATGCGCCGGGCGGTGGCCATCATCAGTGCCCAAGCAAAATCGGCGGTGGTCTCGTCGAGTACCCCCGGGGTGTTGGTGACGGCGATGCCGTGGGCTGCGCAGTGGGCCAGGTCGATGTTGTTGATGCCCACCGCCCCCTGGGCCACGAGCCTCAGTGAGGAGGCAGCGCCCAACACCGAGGCATCGAGCCGGTCGGCGACCGTGGAAAACAAATAGTCGCTGCGGGCCAGATGGGCCGCCAGCTGCTCGGGGGTGAAGGGAATGTCGGTGTCTTGGTTGTGCACGACCTCGAAAGCTGGCTCGAGTCGGGCGAGGGCCTCCGGGTAGATGCGGCGGGTGATGAGCAATCGCTGGAGCATGTCAGAGGGACTCCATCAGCAAGATGTGAACCCGGTAGGGGCCGTGGGCCCCGAGCACCAGGGTCTGTTCGATGTCGGCGGTGCGCGAAGGGCCGGAGATGAAGTTGAGCGACCGGGGCATGCCGCCCGGCAGGGCCCGCGCTCGGACAAAGGCGTCTTCCATGGTGGCCACCACCTGACTGGCCCTCACCACCGCAATGTGGGTCTCCGGCAGCAGCGGCAACGACGCGGGAGAGTCGGCCGACGAGGCCAGAAGCAGGGTGCCCGTCTCGGCCACGGCCGCCAGCACCCCACTGACACCCAGGGCATCCGGCCGATTCACCTCCCGCGATGCGGGGCCAGGGCGCAGATCGAGGCCGGCGGCATCCCAGCCCAGCTCGGCCAGCGACGGCCAGCAGACGCCCTGCCTCGGGAGTTGCAGACGATCGGCGTAGGCCGCCACGGCGGCGGGGATCTGCGCCATCGCGTCGAGCCGCTCCACCGTGGCCGACAGCCTCAAGGACTGGGCCTCGAACCACCGCAGAAGGCCCGCGGTATCGGAGGGCAGCTCGGGGGCAGGGCCCCGACGTGCTGCGATGGGCTTGCGCTCACCGGGCCCCAAGGGCGCCACGCCATGCGCGCCAGAGGCCCGAATGCGGGCGAGGACGGCCGACCGACTGTCGGTGGGAGCCCATGGGGTGGGTGGGGCTGATGTGTCCGTCGGCTGGAGGCTGGCTTGGGAGGCTTTAGAATTCGGCATTCGGTATTTTTGCTGATATTTGCTCCGCACCGCCAACAACCCCGCAATCCCCGAGATTCCTATGACCCACGTTGTTACCGAGTCCTGCATCAAGTGCCGCTACACCGACTGTGTGGACGTCTGCCCCGTGGACTGCTTTCGCAAGGGTCCCAATTTTCTGGTGATCGATCCCGACGAGTGCATCGACTGCGCGGTCTGCATTCCCGAGTGCCCCGTCAATGCGATCTATGCCGAAGAGGATGTCCCCGAGGACCAAAAGGCGTACATCGCCCTGAATGTGGAGCTGGCTGCCCAGTGGCCCAGCATCACCCGCTCGGAGGCCGCCCTGCCCGACGCCGACGAGTGGGCCAAGGTCAAGGACAAGCTCAGCCACCTGGAGCGCTGAGCCGCCGTGGCCAGTCCGATCGACGTTGCCATCACGCATCGGCACGACTGGACTGACCACCTCCTCAGCTTTCGCACCGAGCGCCCATCGGGCTTTCGATTCGCCCCGGGCCAGTTTGTGCGCCTGGGCATTCAGGGCGTCTTTCGCGCCTATTCCATCGCGTCGGGCCCCTTCGACGACCACCTGGAGTACTACTCCATCGTGGTGCCCGACGGGGCGTTCACCCAGCCACTCTCGCGCATGGGCCCGGGCAGCGTTCTTCAAATGGATCCCGAGCCTTATGGATTCCTGACGCTGGAGCGCTTCGCCCTCGAGGGAGACCTCTGGATGCTGGCCTCGGGCACGGGCCTGGCGCCATTCATCTCGATGCTGGCCGACCCCCTCACCTGGGAATCCTTCGACCGCATTGTGCTGGTGCACAGCGTGCGCACCCCCGAGGAACTGGCCTACCAAGACTGGCTGGGCGATCTTTCTCGGCACGAGGTCTTTTCGGCCTGGGCCGACCGACTGACCATTCAGCCCGTCGTGACGCGCGGGCCCTGGACAGGCCTGACCGACCGGATTCCAAGCCTGCTCGACTCCGGGCGGCTCGAGTCCACCGTTGGGCTGGCCATCGTGCCCGAGCGCTCCAAGGTCATGATCTGCGGAAACCCGGAGATGGTGAAAGATACGCGGACTTCACTGAAGAAAAAGGGACTAAAGCCCGCCCGCAGCAGCAGCCCTGGGCAGATCGCCACCGAAAACTACTGGTAAACCCGCAAAAAGAGGCGAACCGCCTGCGGCGGCCATTCCAAGGGAATGCCACCCCGGTTCAAACGATGTTTGCTGGGATGTTTGCTGATAAGGTGAATCATGCTCTATCACCTTCACGAAATGCAGCGCTCGGTCATCAAGCCCGTCTCCGAATGGGCCGGCGCTGTGGCCCAGCTCTATGCGAGCCCCTACTCACCGCTGTCCTACACGCCGCTGTCGCGGCGCATTTCGGCAGCCCTCGACCTCACCCATCGGCTGGGCAAGGACTACGAGAAGCCCGAGTGGCGGATCCCCTCCGTCGAGACGGCCCAGGGGCCGGTGCAGGTCACACCCACCGTGGTGGCAGAGCATCCCTTTTGCAAGTTGATTCACTTCCAGCGCACGCCGGCACCCCAGTCGAAGGCTGCTGGGCCTCTGCCCCGCATTCTGGTGGTGGCACCGCTCTCGGGCCACCACGCGACCCTGCTGCGCGACACGGTCCGAACCCTGCTCGTGGAGCACGAGGTCTGGATCACCGACTGGGTCGATGCCCGAATGGTTCCGCTGGAGCTGGGGGCCTTCAGCCTCGATGACTATGTTGCCGTGGTGCAGCACTTCACCCGCACCCTCGCCGCCGAGGACGGGCTGCACCTCATTTCCGTCTGCCAGCCCACGGTGCCAGTCATGGCGGCGGTTGCGCTGATGTCGTCGGCCGACGAGCCGAATCTGCCCCTGACCATGACCATGATGGGCGGGCCCATCGATGCCCGGGAATGCCCCACCGAGGTCAACAACCTCGCCAACAACCACACCTACAGCTGGTTTGAGCGCAATGTGATCTTCAATGTGCCGGAGCGCTACCCGGGCTACCTGCGCCGGGTCTACCCGGGCTTTTTGCAGCATGCCGGGTTCGTGGCCATGAACCCCAATCGGCATATGAACTCGCACTACGACTATTTTCAGCACCTGGTCGTGGGCGATGGCGACAGCGCCGAGGCCCACCGCGAGTTCTACGATGAGTACAACGCTGTGCTTGACCTCGCGGCCGAGTACTACCTCCAGACCATCCGAGTCGTCTTCCAAGAGTTCCTGCTGCCCAAGGGTGGCTGGGACATCGAGGGCCAGCGCGTGCGCCCCCAAGACATCCAACAGACCGCGTTGCTCACCATCGAGGGCGAGCTCGACGACATCTCTGGGCTCGGGCAAACCAAGGCCGCCCACAAACTCTGCACGGGACTGAAGGCCGAGCAAAAAGACCACTACGAGGTGCCAGGAGCAGGCCACTACGGCATCTTCAGCGGCCGCCGGTGGCGCACGCAGGTGGCCCCGCGTATTGCACAATTCGTGCGTGCACACGACCCCCAATTCTCCGGCAAGTCCAAGGCCAGGCCCAACGGCCGCTGAGCTCGACGCCATCCTGCCGCAGACGCAATGCACGCGCTGCGGCTTCTCGGGCTGCCGGCCCTATGCCGAGGCCATGGCCACCGGCTCGGCGCCCATCAACCGGTGCCCCCCGGGCGGCACGCCCGTCATCGAGCAGCTCGCTGCCGCTCTGGGCCTGGCCGCGATTCCCCTGGACCCCCAGTGCGGGGAGACCAAGCCCCTGGCCGTCGCGCAGATTGATCCCGACCGATGCATCGGCTGCCTGCTCTGCATCCGTGCCTGCCCGGTGGACGCCATCGCCGGGGCCTTCAAGCACCTCCATGTGGTCATCGAAGACCAATGCAGCGGCTGTGAGCTGTGCATCGCGCCCTGCCCGGTGGACTGCATCGCGATGGTGACCCCCCAGCACCGCGGCAACGAGTGGACCGCCGAGGACGCTCAGCGCTCGCGCGAGCGCCACCGGCGAATGCTTCAACGCCAAAGCACCAGCGACACCAGCGACACCAGCGAGGCCCCAGCCCCACGCAACGACCTGCTGGCCCAAGCCATGGCCAGCCGACGCCGGCCATGAACAAAGAAAAACGCCTGGAGATCTTTCGGCGCCTCTGCGAGGCCAACCCAGAGCCCAAGACCGAGCTCGAGTACAGCACGCCCTTTGAGCTTCTGGCTGCCGTTCTGCTCTCGGCCCAGGCCACCGACGTCTCGGTCAACATCGCCACGCGGCGGCTCTTTCCCGTGGCCAACACCCCAGAGGCCATCCTGGCCCTGGGCGTGAAGGGCCTGGAGCCCTACATCCAGACCATCGGGCTCTACCGCACCAAGGCCAAGCACCTCATCGAGACCTGCCGCATCCTGATCGATGACCACGGGGGCGAAGTCCCCGAGGATCGCGAGGCTCTGGAGGCGCTCCCCGGGGTGGGCCGCAAGACCGCGAACGTGGTGCTCAACACCGCATTTGGCTGGGAGACCTTCGCGGTCGACACCCACATCTTTCGCGTGAGCAACCGCACTGGCATTGCGCCCGGCAAGACCGTGCTCGAGGTGGAATTGCGCTCGGACCGATTGATCCCAGCCCCCTACCGGCAATACGCCCACCACTGGCTGATCCTGCATGGGCGCTATGTCTGCAAGGCGCGCAAGCCCGAATGCTGGCGCTGCAGCATCCAGGACCTCTGCGAGTTCCGCCGCAAGACCCCCGCACCCGACGCGAAGGGCAGCTAGCCATGCTCTTCAACCCCAGCCGCGAAGAGGTGCGCGAATTTTTCCAGACGGCCTGGGGTCGCCACCGGGAAGGGCTCCCCCTGGAGCCACTGCAGGACCTGGCCGTTCGCTGGATGCTCGAGCACCCCGAGTACCACCCCGACCTCGAAGACCCCGAGGCGGCCCATCGGGACTATTCGGTGGAGTCCGGCCGGACCAATCCATTTCTGCACCTGGCCATGCACCTCTCTTTGGAAGAGCAGGCCTCGATCGACCAGCCCCCCGGGGTTCGTTCCGCCCTCGATGCCCTAGCCCATCGGCTCGGCGACCGGCACGAGGCCATGCACTGGGCCATGGAGTGCCTGGGCGAGATGGTCTGGACCAGCCAGCGGCAGGGCACCCCGCCCGATGCACAGGCCTACATCGACTGCCTGCAGCGCAGGGCCCACAAGTAAAACGGCCACCGACCCGCCATGAACCTCTCGCGCATCGACCTAGTGAGCCTTCGGCTGCTTCTGGCCGTGGCCCAGACGGGCTCACTCACCCGCGGCGCAGAGCTCTCGCACCTGGCGCTGGCGGCGGCCAGCACCCGGCTCAAGGCCCTGGAAGACCGACTGGGGGTGACCCTGCTCGAGCGCCATGCCCGAGGGGTGCGCCTCACCAAGGCCGGAGAAATCGCCGTGGCGCGAGCCCGAGTGATCGAGGCCGAGCTGGCGCGCCTGGGCCTCGAGATCGAGGACTATCGCCAGGGCGCCACCGGCCACCTGAAGATCGTGGCCAACGTGTCGGCAATGAGCACCCAGCTGCCGCGCGACCTCGCCGCCTTTTTGCGTGCCCACCCCGGCGTGCGCATCGACGTCTCGGAGGAGCCCAGTCGGGCAGGCCTCGCCCGTCTGCGCAACAACCAGGCCGACGTAGCCATCGTGGTGGATCTGGGCTGGCAGCCGGGGCTGGAGGCCCGCCCCTACGCCCGCGATGAGCTGGTGGCGATGCAGGCCCTGCCCCCCGCCTCGGGGCCAGGCCGGCTGCGCAGTGCCAGCCGACCCATGACGCTGGAGGAGCTGCTGGCCCAGGACCTCATCCTGCTGCAGGAGGGCGGCCACATCTCCGAATGGCTGAGCGACCTGGCCCGGCAGCACGAGCTCAGCATTCGGCTGCGCGCCCAGGCCAAAGGCTTTGAGGCCCTCGCCCAGCTGGTGGCCGCCGGACTGGGCACCACCGTGCTGCCGAGGGCTGTGGCCGAGCGCTACATCCAGATCCTTCCCCTGGTCCTGCGGCCGCTGGCCGATCTGCCCGCCGAGCGCGGCCTGGTCATTGTCCGCCGCAGCGACGAGACCTCACCCCTGGTCCAGGCCCTCTGGGAAGCCTTCGCGTTGCACGAAGGCTAGAGCAGGGATTGCTAGGGCTGGGGCTGCGGCGGCACCCCCAGGAGCGACTAGAGTGTCGGCGAAGGGCGTCCACCCGTGGGCGCCTTCACCCAGACCAAGGAGTTGTGATGTCCGTCCACACCACCGCCGGTGCCCGCCTTCGGCAGGCGCTCCAAGAAGAATCCCCCCTGCAGCTCATCGGCGCGATCAACGCCAACCATGCCCTGCTCGCGCAGCGCGCCGGCTACCGAGCCATCTACCTGTCGGGCGGGGGTGTTGCCGCCGGCTCTCTGGGCCTCCCCGACCTAGGCATCTCGGGCCTGGAGGATGTGCTGATCGATACCCGGCGCATCACCGACGTCTGCGACCTGCCGCTGCTCGTTGACGTGGACACCGGTTTCGGTGCCTCGGCCTTCAACATCGCCCGCACCACCAAGAGCCTGATCAAGGCCGGTGCTGCCGGCTTTCACATCGAGGACCAGGTGGGTGCCAAGCGCTGCGGCCACCGGCCCAACAAGGCGATCGTGAGCACCCAGGAGATGGTCGATCGAGTGAAGGCGGCGGTCGACGCCCGCACCGATGAGAGCTTCGTGGTTATGGCACGCACCGACGCCCTGGCGGTGGAGGGCCTGCAGTCGGCCATCGACCGGGCCTGCGCCTGCGTCGAGGCCGGTGCCGATGCCATCTTTCCCGAGGCCATGACTGAGCTCGCGATGTATCAGGAATTCACCTCGCGGGTGTCGGTGCCCGTGCTTGCCAACATCACGGAATTCGGCGCCACACCGCTCTACACCGTCGAGGAGCTGCGCGGCGTGGGCGTGCGCATCGTGCTCTACCCGCTCTCGGCCTTTCGGGCCATGAACAAGGCCGCCGAGGCCGTTTATGCCGCCGTTCGCCGCGACGGCACGCAGAAGAATGTCGTGGGCCTGATGCAGACCCGCCAAGAGCTCTACGACGCCATCGGATATTGGGACTACGAGAACAAGCTCGACGCCCTCTTCCAGACCAACACCCCAGCAAACCCCTCCAAAGGACAAGCATGAGCACCGAGACCTCCGCAGCCAGCGCCCACCCCAACGCACCCAAGCCCAAGAAGTCGGTCGCCCTGTCGGGCGTGACCGCCGGCAACACCTCGCTGTGCACGGTGGGCCGCACCGGCAACGACCTGCACTACCGCGGCTATGACATCCTCGATCTGGCATCGGCCTGCGAATTCGAAGAGGTGGCGCACCTGCTGGTGCACGGCCATCTGCCCAACACCGCCGAACTGCAAGGCTACAAGCGCAAGCTGCGCGCGATGCGAGGACTGCCTTCGGCCGTGATGGCCGCCCTCGAGGCGCTGCCGGCCGCCGCCCACCCCATGGATGTGATGCGCACCGGCGTCTCGGCCCTGGGCTGCGCCCTGCCCGAGAAAGACGACCACAACGCGCCTGGCGCCCGCGACATCGCCGATCGGCTGATGGCCTCGTTGGGCAGCATGCTGCTCTATTGGTATCACTACAGCCACAACGGCCGCTGCGTGGATGTGGAGACCGACGACGACTCCATCGGTGGCCACTTCCTGCACCTGCTCCACGGCGCCACCCCGCCCGAGGAGTGGGTCAAGGCCATGCACGTCTCGCTCAACCTCTACGCCGAGCACGAGTTCAATGCCTCGACCTTCACCGCCCGGGTGATCGCGGGCACCGGTTCCGATATGCACTCCTCGATCACCGGTGCCATCGGTGCCCTGCGCGGCCCCAAGCACGGCGGCGCCAACGAGGTGGCCTTCGAGGTGCAAAAGCGCTACGCCAACCCCGATGAGGCCGAGGCCGACATTCGTGCCCGAGTGGAGCGCAAGGAAGTGGTGATCGGCTTTGGACATCCCGTCTACACCATCGGCGACCCCCGCAACAAGGTCATCAAGGAGGTCGCACGCGATCTCTCCAAGCAAGCCGGCGACATGAAGATGTTCGACATTGCCGAACGGCTGGAGACGGTGATGTGGGGCATCAAAAAAATGTTTCCCAACCTCGACTGGTTCAGCGCTGTGAGCTACCACATGATGGGTGTGCCCACAGCGATGTTCACACCGCTCTTTGTGATTGCCCGGACCAGCGGCTGGGCTGCGCACGTCATTGAGCAGCGCATCGACGGCAAGATCATTCGACCCTCGGCCAACTACACCGGCCCCGAGAACCTTCCATTCGTTCCCCTCAAAAACCGCGCATGAACTCGTCGATGAACACCCTGCACCGCAAGCCCCTGGACAGCACTGGCCTGGATTACTTCGACGCACGGGCTGCGATCGAGGCCATTGCCCCCGGTGCCTACAACCGCCTGCCTTACACCAGCCGAGTGCTCGCCGAGCAGCTCGTGCGCCGGGCTGACCCCAGCCGCCTGAATGATTTTCTCGTGCAGTTGATCGAGCGCCGGCGCGACCTCGACTTTCCCTGGTATCCGGTGCGGGTGGTCTGCCACGACATCCTGGGCCAGACTGCCCTGGTGGATCTGGCTGGCCTGCGCGACGCGATTGCCCAGCAGGGCGGCAATCCTGCAGAGGTCAACCCCGTGGTGCCGGTGCAGCTCATCGTGGACCATTCTCTGGCGGTCGAGCATGCGGGCTTTGAGTCCGATGCCTTCGACAAAAATCGGGCCATTGAAGACCGCCGCAACGAGGACCGATTCCACTTCATCGAGTGGACTCGTCAGGCCTTCGAGAACATGGAAGTCATCCCCCCCGGCAACGGGATCATGCATCAGATCAATCTCGAGCGGATGTCCCCGGTGGTCTACACCCAGTCGGGCGTGGCCTTCCCCGACACCTGCGTGGGCACCGACAGCCACACCCCCCATGTGGATGCGCTTGGCGTCATCGCCATCGGGGTCGGTGGCCTCGAGGCCGAGAACGTGATGCTCGGCCGTGCCTCTTGGATGCGACTGCCCGACATCGTGGGCGTGGAGCTCTCGGGCCGCCCCGGACCTGGCATCACCGCCACGGATGTGGTGCTGGCACTCACCGAGTTTCTGCGCAAGGAGCGGGTCGTCGGCGCCTACCTCGAGTTTTATGGATCGGGAGCGCGCGCCTTGAGCCTCGGCGACCGGGCCACGATCTCGAACATGGCGCCCGAATATGGCGCCACCGCCGCGATGTTTGCCATCGACGAGCAGACCATCGAGTATCTGCGCCTGACGGGCCGAGAGCCAGCCCAGGTGGCCCTGGTGGAGACCTACGCCAAGACCGCGGGCCTCTGGGCCGACGCCCTGGCTCAGGCCGAGTACGAGCGAGTTCTGCGCTTTGACCTCTCCACCGTGGTGCGCAATATGGCCGGGCCCTCCAACCCCCACAAGCGGCTGCCGGTGTCGGCGCTCGCGGAGCGGGGCATTGCTGGACACCTCGACGAGGCCCGCGCGCAAGAAGCCCAGGGCCTCATGCCCGACGGCGCCGTCATCATTGCAGCCATTACCAGCTGCACCAACACCAGCAACCCACGCAATGTCATTGCCGCCGGGCTCCTCGCCCGCAATGCCCGCAAGGCGGGGCTTGTGCGCAAGCCCTGGGTCAAATCCTCGCTCGCCCCGGGGTCACGGGCGGTGGCCCTGTATCTCGAAGAGGCCGGACTGAAGGAGGATCTCGAGGCCCTGGGCTTTGGCATCGTGGCCTTTGCCTGCACGACCTGCAACGGCATGAGCGGCGCGCTCGACCCGGCCATTCAGCAAGAAATCATCGACCGCGACCTCTATGCGGTCGCCGTGCTCTCGGGCAACCGAAACTTCGATGGCCGAATCCACCCGTACGCCAAGCAGGCCTTCCTGGCCTCACCCCCTCTGGTGGTGGCTTACGCCATCGCGGGCACCATCCGCTTTGACATCGAAAAAGACATCCTGGGCCACGATACCTCCGGGCGGCCCCTGCGGCTGGCCGACCTCTGGCCCAGCGACGCCGAAATCGATGCGGTAATGAAGGCCTCGGTCAAGCCCGAGCAGTTCAAGAAGGTTTACGAGCCGATGTTTGCCAAACGCGTCGGTGCCAGTGGCTCGGCCCAGGCCGTCAAGCCGCTCTACGACTGGCGGGCACAGAGCACGTACATCCGGCGTCCGCCCTACTGGGAGGGTGCGCTGGCCAAGCCCCGCCATCTGCGGGGACTGCGCCCACTGGCCATTCTGGGCGACAACATCACGACCGACCACCTCTCGCCCTCCAACGCCATCCTGCTCGATTCGGCAGCCGGCGAATACCTGGCCAAGATGGGCCTGCCCGAAGAGGACTTCAACTCCTACGCCACCCACCGGGGCGATCACCTCACCGCGCAGCGGGCGACCTTCGCCAACCCCAAGCTTCTCAATGAAATGGTGCGCGATGCCGCAGGTCAGGTCGTGCAGGGCTCGCTGGCGCGCGTGGAGCCCGAGGGCAAGACCCTGCGCATGTGGGAGGCCATCGAGACCTACATGCAGCGCGAACAGCCACTCATCATCATCGCCGGCGCCGACTATGGCCAGGGTTCCTCGCGCGACTGGGCAGCCAAGGGCGTGCGTCTGGCGGGCGTGGAGGTGATCGTTGCCGAGGGCTTCGAGCGCATCCACCGCACGAATCTGATTGGCATGGGCGTGCTGCCCCTGGAGTTCCTGCCGGGCACCAACCGCCTCACCGTGGGCCTGGATGGCACCGAGGTCTATGCGGTCGAGGGCAGCCGTGCCCCCGGCGCCACCCTCACCTTGGTGGTGGAGCGGCGCTCCGGCGAGGTGCTGCGAGTGCCGGTGAAATGCCGCCTCGACAGCGACGAGGAGGTCTCGATCTATGAGGCTGGCGGCGTGCTGCAGCGCTTTGCCCAAGACTTCCTGGAGGCCCGCGCCGCATGAGCACCACATCTCCCAGCGCCGGCCAGCAGCTGCGCATCCCCGCCACCTACATGCGGGGCGGCACGTCCAAGGGCGTTTTCTTTCGGCTTTCGGACCTGCCCGAGTTCGCGCAGAAACCAGGACCCGACCGCGACGCCCTGCTGCTGCGAATCATCGGCAGCCCCGACCCCTACGGCAAGCACACCGATGGCATGGGGGGGGCGACCTCCAGCACCAGCAAGGTGGTCATCCTCTCCCCCAGTCAGAAGCCGGGCCACGACGTGGACTACCTCTTCGGCCAGGTGTCGATCGACTCGCCGGTCATCGACTGGTCGGGCAATTGCGGCAACCTCACCGCGGCGGTTGGGGCCTTCGCCATCTCGCAGGGGATGGTGGGGAGCGACCGCCTGAAAGACAGCCGCTGCACCGTGCAGATCTGGCAGGCCAACATCCAGAAGACCATCGTGGCCCACGTGCCCATGCACGAGGGCCGGGTGGTCGAGCTCGGGGACTTTGAGCTCGACGGCGTGACCTTCCCGGCCGCCGAGGTGCAGATTGAGTTTCTCGACCCTGCGGCCGATGAGGAGGGCGAAGGAGGTGGCGGCGCTCTTTTCCCCACGGGGAATCTGGTGGACACCCTGCGCGTGCCCGCCCTGGGCCTTGAGATTCCAGCGACCTTCATCAATGCCGGCATCCCCACCATCTTCGTGAATGCGGCAGACATCGGATGCTCCGGCACCGAGCTGCAGCCGGACATCAATGGCTCGGCCGAGCGGCTGGCCTTCTTCGAGACCCTGCGGGCCCACGGGGCCGTGCAGATGGGGCTGATCCAAGACATCGCCGAGGCGGCATCGCGGCAGCACACCCCCAAGATCGCCTTCGTGGCACCACCGGCCGGCTACACCGCATCGTCGGGCAAGCCCGTGGCGGCCAACGACATCGACCTGCTCGTGCGCGCCCTGTCGATGGGCAAGCTTCACCACGCCATGATGGGCACCGCAGCGGTGGCCATTGGGGCAGCAGCCGCCATTCCCGGAACGCTGGTAAATCTGGCTGCCGGGGGTGGGGTTCGCCAGAGTGTTCGATTTGGACACCCCTCGGGCACGCTTCGGGTGGGGGCCGAGGCCCAGCAGCAGGGGAAGGACTGGACCATCACCAAGGCCATCATGAGCCGCAGCGCTCGGGTGCTCATGGAGGGCATGGTCCGCTCCCCCTGGCCGCTCTAGATCCCCAGTTTGCCGAGAGGACACGCGCCAAAGCAACCACCGCAACCATCCCACGGAGAGACAGGATGAACAACCCGCACAACGCCGCACGACAGACGGTGAATGCCTTTCACGCCCGCTCGCTGCGCGAGCGCGAGGCCTTCTGGCTCGAGCAGTCCCAGCGCATCGATTGGTTCAAGAAGCCGGCCACTGCCTGCGACGCCCGTCGGCTGCCGTTTGCGGATTGGTACCCCGATGGCCGGCTCAATCTCTGCCACAACGCGGTGGACCGGCATGTGGCCCAACGTGGCGATCAGCTCGCACTGGTCATGCTGTCCACCGAGACCAACTCCGCCACCGAGTACACCTACCGGTCCCTGCAGCGCCAGGTTCAGACCATGGCGGCCTCGCTGCGCGAACTGGGCGTGGGCAAGGGCGACCGGGTGCTGATCTACATGCCGATGGTCGCCGAGGCCATCTTTGCCATGCTGGCCTGTGCCCGACTGGGTGCCATCCACAGCGTGGTCTTCGGCGGCTTTGCCGCACCATCGCTGGCGGCCCGAATCGACGACGCCCGGCCCAAGGTGCTGGTGACGGCCGACGCGGGCAGCCGCGGCGGCAAGGTGATTGCCTACAAGCCGCTGGTCGATGAGGCCTGCCGCCTGGCCAGCCATCCGCCCGCCCGAGTGCTGCTGATCGACCGGGGCCTGAGCCCCATGGCCAAGACCCCAGGGCGCGATGTGGACTACGCCGAGCTGCGCGAGCGCCATCGCAACAGCCTGGTGGCCTGCGCCGAGATGGCCTCGACCGACCCCTCCTACATCCTCTACACCTCGGGCACGACCGGCAAGCCCAAGGGCGTGCAGCGCGACACCGGAGGCTATGCGGTGGCGCTGGCGGCCTCGATGCCGCTGATCTACGACGCCAAGCCGGGCGATGCATTCTTTTGCACCAGCGACATCGGCTGGGTGGTGGGCCACAGCTACATCGTCTATGGCCCACTCATCCACGGCAGCACCACGATTGTGTATGAAGGTCTGCCCACGGCACCGGACCCCAGCATCTGGTGGCAGATCGTGGAGCGCTACCAGGTTCGCGTCATGTTCTCCTCGCCCACGGCCGTGCGTGTCCTGAAGAAGCAGGACCCCCGCTACATGACGCAGCCCGACACCTCAAGCCTCCAGCGCCTCTATCTTGCCGGCGAGCCGCTGGATGAGCCGACCGCGCGCTGGGTCTCGGACACCCTCGGGGGCGCCAAGATCATCGACAACTACTGGCAGACGGAGACGGGCTGGCCCATCCTTTCGGCCATGCCCGGCGTGGCCGAGACCGCGACCAAGTTCGGCAGCCCCAGCTTTCCGGTCTATGGCTACGACGTGCGGCTGGTGCACGAGCAGACCTTTGCGGAGGTCGGCCCCGGCGACAAGGGCATGCTCTGCATCGAGGCGCCGCTGCCCCCGGGATGTCTGCAGACGGTCTGGGGCGACGACTCGCGCTTTGTGAAGACCTACTTCAGCGCCGTGCCGGGACGGCATCTGTATTCCACCTTCGACTACGCCACGCGCGATGAGGATGGCTACATCTTCATCCTGGGCCGCACCGACGATGTGATCAATGTGGCGGGCCACCGTCTGGGCACTCGAGAAATCGAAGAGGCGATCCAGCAATACAGCCTCGTGGCCGAGGTGGCCGTGGTGGGCGTGCAGGACTCGCTCAAGGGCCAGGTGCCGCTGGCCTTCGCAGTGGTGAAGGACGCCAGCCGCGTGGCAGATGCCGCCGGTGCCGCCGCCGAAGAGAAGGCCATCATGGCCACCGTGGACAAGGCCCTGGGCGCCATCGGACGCCCCGCGCGGGTGATCTTCGTGAGCCTGCTGCCCAAGACCCGCAGCGGCAAGCTGCTGCGCCGGGCACTGCAGGCGATTGCGGAGGGCCGGGATCCCGGCGAGCTGAGCACGCTGGAGGACCCCAGCGCGCTCGCTCAGGTGAAGGAGAAGCTGGCCCGCTGATGGGCTAGTTGAAAAACTCCCGCACCTTCTCCATCCAGCTCTTGCTCTGGGGGCTGTGGCGCTCACCGCCCTCCTCCAGAGAGGCCTCGAACTCCTCGAGCAGTCGCTTTTGCTTGTCGGAGAGCTTGATCGGGGTCTCGATCTGCACATGGCAATAGAGATCGCCCGCGATCGATGAGCGGACGTTCTTCACGCCCTTGCCCTTCAGGCGGAAGGTCTTGCCGGTCTGGGTGCCCTCGGGGAGGGTGAAGCTGGTCTTGCCGTGGAGGGTGGGCACGAAGACCTCGCCTCCCAGGGCCGCTCGGGCAAAACTCACCGGCACCTCGCAGTGCAGGTTGTCGCCCTCGCGGGTGAAGACCCGGTGCGGCTTGATCGTGATCTCGACATAGAGGTCCCCAGGCGGACCTCCGTTGGTTCCGGGCTCGCCATTGCCCGTGGAGCGAATGCGCATGCCGTCGTCGATGCCCGCGGGAATGTTCACCTCGAGGGTCTTTTGCTTGCGCACCCGCCCCACCCCATCGCAGGACGTGCAGGGGTTGGGGATGGTCTTGCCGCTGCCGTGGCAGGCCGGGCAGGTCTGCTGAATACTGAAAAAGCCCTGCTGCATGCGCACCTGGCCGTGGCCGCCGCAGGTCTTGCAGGTCTCAGGCTTGGTGCCGGGCTTGGCCCCGCTGCCGTCGCAGGCGCTGCAATGCTCCCAGCTGGGCACTCGGATCTCGGCGGTCTTGCCGGCCGCGGCCTCCTCGAGCGAGATCTCCATGTTGTAGCGCAGATCGCTGCCGCGATAGACATTGCTGCGGCCCCCCCCACCGCCACCCCGGCCCATGCCGAAGATGTCGCCAAAGATGTCGCCGAAGTCTCCGGGGAAGCCGCCCCCGCCAAAGCCACCGCCCGCACCACCGCCCATATTGGGGTCGACCCCCGCATGGCCAAAGCGGTCGTAGGCGGCACGCTTCTCGGGGTCCGAGAGCATCTCGTAGGCCTCCTTGGCCTCCTTGAACTTGCCCTCGGCCGCCGCATCGCCCGGATTGCGGTCGGGGTGGAACTTCATGGCCAGCTTGCGGTAGGCCTTCTTCAGCTCTTCCTCGCTGGCGTTCTTCGCCACCCCCAACACTTCATAAAAATCACGCTTTGCCATAAACGAACGTCGATCCAAGCGCCAGGCTTAGTCGCGCTTGACCTCCTTGAAGTCCACATCGACCACATCGTCGGCCTTGGCATCGCCCGCATCGGCACCGCCCGCTCCGCCAGAAGCTCCGGCAGCGGCCTGCTGCTCCGCGTAGATCTTCTCGCCCAGCTTCTGCGAGGCCTTCATGAGGGCGTCGGTCTTGGCATCGATCTCGGCCTGGTCTTCCCCAGCAATGGCCTTCTCGGCGTCGGCAATCGCTGCCTCGATTGCGGACTTCTCCGACGCATCGATCTTTTCGCCGTGCTCTTCGAGAGACTTTTTCACGGAGTGGACCATCGCCTCGGCCGCGTTGCGCGACTGCACCAGGGCAATGCGCTTCTTGTCGTCTTCGGCATTGGCCTCGGCATCGGCCACCATCTTGGCAATTTCCTCTTCCGAGAGCCCCGAGTTGGCCTTGATGGTGATCTTGTTCTCCTTGCCCGTGGCCTTGTCTTTGGCCGAGACATGCAGGATGCCGTTGGCGTCGATGTCGAAGGTCACCTCGATCTGCGGCGTGCCGCGCGATGCGGGGGGAATGCCCTCGAGGTTGAACTCGCCAAGCATCTTGTTGGCGCTGGCGATCTCGCGCTCGCCCTGGAAGACCTTGATGGTCACCGCCGGCTGATTGTCCTCGGCCGTGGAGAAGACCTGCGAGAACTTGGTGGGGATGGTCGTGTTCTTCTGGATCATTTTGGTCATGACACCGCCCAGCGTCTCAATGCCCAGCGACAGCGGGGTGACGTCGAGCAGCAGCACGTCCTTGCGGTCACCGGCCAACACCGCGCCCTGCACCGCGGCACCCACCGCCACGGCCTCGTCGGGATTGACGTCTTTGCGGGGCTCCTTGCCGAAGAAGCCCTTCACGGCATCCTGCACCTTGGGCATGCGGGTCTGTCCGCCCACCAGGATGATGTCGTCGATGTCGGAGGCCGAGACCCCAGCATCCTTGAGTGCCACACGGCAGGGCTCGATGGTGCGGGCAATGAGATCCTCCACCAGCGACTCGAGCTTGGCCCGGGTGAGCTTGAAGGTCAGATGCACCGGCGCACCATTGGCCATGGCGATGTAGGGCTCGTTGAGCTCGGTCTGGGTGCTCGACGACAGCTCGATCTTGGCGCGCTCGGCGGCTGCCTTGATGCGCTGCAGGGCGATGGGGTCCTTCGAGAGGTCCACGCCATTCTGCTTTTTGAACTCGTCGATGATGTGGTCGATGATGCGCTGGTCGAAGTCTTCGCCGCCCAGGAAGGTGTCGCCGTTGGTCGAGAGCACCTCGAACTGCTTCTCACCATCGACGTCGGCAATCTCAATGATGGAGACGTCGAAGGTGCCGCCACCCAGGTCATAGACAGCGACCTTGCGGTCGCGTCCGGCCGCCTTGTCCAGGCCGAAGGCCAGCGCTGCGGCGGTGGGCTCGTTGATGATGCGCTTGACATCGAGGCCTGCAATTCGGCCAGCATCCTTGGTGGCCTGGCGCTGGGCGTCGTTGAAGTAGGCCGGCACCGTGATCACGGCCTCGGTGACCTCATGGCCCAGGTAGTCCTCGGCCGTCTTTTTCATCTTGCGAAGCACCTCGGCCGAGACCTGCGGGGGCGCGAGCTGCTTGTCGCGCACCGAGACCCAGGCGTCGCCGTTGTCGGCCTTGGTGATCTCGTAGGGCATGAGATCGATGTCTTTCTGGACTTCCTTGTCGCCGAACTTGCGGCCGATGAGGCGCTTGACGGCGTAGAGGGTGTTTTTGGGGTTGGTCACGGCCTGCCGCTTAGCGGGCGCGCCCACGAGGATTTCACCATCCTCCATGTAGGCAATGATGGACGGCGTGGTGCGCGCGCCCTCGCTGTTCTCAATGACTTTGGGCTGGCCGGCTTCCATGATGGCCACGCAGCTGTTGGTGGTGCCGAGGTCAATTCCGATGATCTTCGCCATGACGGTGGTCCTTTAAAAAAGGGAATGGATGAATGCGGTCTGAGGGGTAGTTGGGGGCAGCGGTGCGGATTTCAAGAGGCCACACTCACCAGGGCCGGGCGCAGCACCCGCTCCCCAATCAGGTAGCCCTTTTGCATCACCTGCACCACATGGCCCGAGGCCACGGGGGGCGTAGCGGCGGCACCGTCGACCATGGAAATGGCCTGGTGGCGGTTGGGGTCGAACTTCTCGCCGACGGGGGCAATCGCCACGAGCCGGCCCTTCTCAAAGGCCTGCACGAGCTGGCGCAGGGTCAGCTCAACGCCACTTCGGAGGCCCTCGGGGGTCTGGTTGGGCACCGAGAGGGCCAGCTCCAGCGAGTCGGCCGCAGGCAGCAGGGCCTCGGCAAACGACTCGATGGCGAATTGGCGCGCCTGGCCGAGTTCGACCGAGTGGCGCTTGCGCAGGTTGTCGATGTCGGCCGCCAGCCGGCGCATCTGGTCGTTGGCCTCGGCCAGCTCCGCCTCGAGGTCTCGGGCCTGGCCGCCATGGGGGTCGGCGCCATGGGGATCGGCGCCACGGGGGTCGGCGCCACGGGGCTCAGCGGAGGCATCGGCGGCCGGGGGCGGCGATGCCAGCGATGGGTCGGTCTGGGCGGGGGATGCGGGGTCGTGCTCGGGGGTTTGGCTCATGGGGTCACAAATTTGGGATCACAGATGGAGGTGTTGCTGACGGGTTGGAATCCAAAAAACAACTGCTCACCCCCACAGATGGGGGCGGTGTGGAGCATTTCAAGGGGGGGCAACTAGCCTGGGCAGGCCTGAACAGGCCTGGACGGGCCTGGGCGTGCCTGGGCGGACCTTTTATCGAGCGCCCATGCCCCGGGCACGCTCAGCACCCCGGGCCCGATCGGCCTGCTGCTCGGCCGTCTCCGCCGCCATTGGCCAGCCACCCGTTTCCTCCAGCACCAGCTGCGTGAGCAGGTCGCCGGCCGCCGGAGAATCATTGAGGCAGGGCACCACGGTGTAGCGCTCACCGCCGGCGGCCAGGAACTCCTCCTTGCCCTCCATCTGGATTTCCTCGAGGGTCTCGAGGCAGTCGGAGATGAATCCCGGGCAGACCACATCGAGGGACTTCACCCCCTCGCCGGGCAGCTCCTCCAGTCGCTGTGCGGTGTAGGGCTGCAGCCATTCGGCCGGGCCGAAGCGCGACTGGAAGCTGACCTCCCACTCGCTGGCCGACAGGCCCAGCCGCTCGGCCACGAGGCGTCCCGTCTTCTGGCTTTCGCATTGGTAGGGGTCGCCCTTCATCAGGCTGCGCTTGGGCACCCCATGGAAACTGAACAGAAGCTTCTGGCCTCGGCCATGCTGGGCCCAGTGGGCCGAGATGCTGTCGGCCACTGCAGCAATGTAGGCGGGATGGTCGTGGAAATTCCGACGCAGGCGCAGGGCGGGTGGGTTGCGCATGCGGGCCAGGGTGTCGAAGACGCGGTCGAAGATCGTGGCGGTGGTTGCCGCCGAATACTGGGCATAGAGTGGGATCACGCACAGCCGATCCACGCCCTCGGCGGCCATCTCCTCGATGGTCCCGGCGATGGTCGGCTGGCCGTAGCGCATGGCCACGCGCACCACGGGGTCCATGCCCAGCGCGGTCAGGCGCTCCTGGAGCATCGCCTTCTGGCGTTCGGTGTAGACGCGCAGCGGCGAGCCCTCGGGCATCCAGATCGAGGCGTATTTCTCGGCGCTCTTCTTGGGGCGGGTATTGAGGATGATGAGGTTCAGGATGGGCCACCAGACCAGCTTGGGGATCTCCACCACCCGAGGGTCGGAGAGAAACTCCTTGAGGTAGGGGCGCAGGGCAGACCCCGTGGGTGCCTCCGGTGTGCCGAGGTTCACCAACAGAATGCCAACCCGGCGACGGCTGCCGTGGGTGAAGGGGGGGCTGTCGGCGACCTGCCGCGCGGAGTAAGGAAGGCTCATTCGATTCCGAAGTCTTGGGAGGGTTGGGAGAGGGCTGTGGTGAGCAGCCGCGCGGTGATGTCCACAATCGGGATCATGCGGTCGTAGGCCATGCGCGTGGGGCCGATGACCCCCAGGGTGCCCACCACCTTGCCCTGGAGCTGATAGCTGGCGGTCACGACCGAGAGGTCTTCCACAGGAACGAGAGCGGAGTCTCCGCCGATGTAGATCTGGATGCCGTCGCTCTGCAGGCTGGCCTCGAGCAGGCGCGAGAGCTGATTTTTCTGCTCGAAGAGATCGAAGAGCTCGCGCAGCCGGGCACGATCCTCGCCCAGGCCTGCATAGGTGAGGAGCTGACGCTCCCCCGTGATGACGATGTTGTTGTCGGGGTTGGCCAGGCCCATGCGGCCCTCTTCCATGGCCTGAATCATGAGCTGGGCCACATCCGAGCGCAGCTGGGTGAGTTCGGAGCGCAGGCCCTGCAGGGCCTCCTCGAAGGACTTTCCGTGGAAGTGGCTGGTGAGGTAATTGCCCGCCTGGACCAGCAGCTCGGGGGGGAAGTCCTGCTCGGTCTGGATCAGCTTGTTGTGGACCTCGCCCTCGGGCGTGACCACGATCAGCAAGAGCCGACGCTCGCCCAGGCGCAGGAACTCCACATGGCGAAAGACCGCGGCCCGGCGCGGCGTGCTGATCACGCCAGCAAACTGCGACAGCCGAGACAGCATCTGGGCAGCCTGAGCAATCACGCGGCCCGGGGCATCCACCGGCAGCCCCTCCTGCAGGATGGCGGTCTGGCTGGCATCGAGCGGCGCCACGGTGAGCAGAGAATCGACAAAGAGCCGATAGCCCTTGGGGGTGGGCACCCGACCCGCCGAGGTGTGTGGGCTGGTGACCAGACCCAGATCTTCGAGATCGGCCATCACATTGCGAATGGTGGCGGGCGAGAGATCCAGCCCCGCCTGCTTGGAGAGCGCGCGCGAGCCCACGGGCTGCCCCTCGGCAATGTAGCGCTCAACCAGAACCTTCAGCAGATGGCGGGAACGGTCATCCATGGCGGAATTGTAGAGGGGCCTGTGGTGTAATCCTTTCCATGAGCCCGAAGTGCCCTGCCCTATTTGGTCGGCCCCACACGCCCGGGCTGGGACCCGCCCTGCAGCGGGTGGCCGAGTGCATCCGGCAGACCCTGCCGCAGGCGCAGATCCTGATGGAGTCGCAGACGGCGGCCGACGCCGGCACCGACCTCGGCCTGCGCGCCGCATCCATTTCGCAGATCGAGGCCGAGGCCGATCTCGCCATCGTGCTCGGCGGCGACGGAACCCTGTTGGGCATCGCCCGCCAGCTCGCCCCCCGAGGCATCCCCCTGATCGGGGTGAACCAGGGCCGGCTGGGCTTCATGACCGACCTCGACATCGCCGACCTCGACACGGCCCTGCCGCCGCTGCTGCGGGGCGAGGGGACCATTGAAGAGCGTCAGATGCTCTCGGTGCGCGTGCTGCGCCGCAGGGCGGGCCAGGACCCGACCGCGCCCGCCCAGGTGGTCTTCGAGGCCCAGGCACTCAACGATGCCGTGGTGAGCCGGGGCTCGGTCTCGCGCATGGTCGAGCTCGATGTGTTTGTGGGCGACCACTATGTGCAATCGCTGCGGGCCGATGGGCTGATCGTCTCGACGCCGACGGGCTCCACGGCCTATGCGTTGTCGGCCAGCGGCTCCATCCTGCATCCGGCACTGGCCGCCATCATCCTGGTCCCAGTGGCTCCCCAGGCGCTCTCCAGCCGCCCCATCGTGCTGCCCGCCGAGGCCGAGGTGACGGTGGTGGTGCAGGATGGCGCGGGGACCGAGCTCCACTGCGACATGCAGGCCCTCACGGCCCTGGCCGATGGCGATGAGATCGTGGTGGGGCCCTCCCCCCACCGGGTTCGGCTGCTTCATCCAAAGGGCCAGGATTACTTCTCCATGCTGCGCCGTAAACTCCAGTGGAGTGCAAACCCCACCCACCTTGGCCGGCCCGACCCCATTCCCCCTGCGCGTTAGCCCATGATCCGCTCCTTGGCTGTTCGGCATTTCGTGACCGCCGAGTCGCTCGAAATCGACCTGCGCTCGGGCTTCATCGCCCTGACAGGCGAGACCGGTGCTGGCAAGTCCCTGCTCATCAATGCCCTGTCGTTTCTGCTCGGCGACCGGGCCGACACCACCATGGTTCGCCGTGGGGCCGCCAAGGCCGAGCTCGTGGCCGAAATGCAGGTGCCCGATGCCCTCATGCCCGCCGTGGCCGCAGAGCTCGAGGCGGCAGGGCTCGATGCGCCCGACGACGGGCTGCTCCTCGTCCGCCGAGTGATCGAGGCCGAGGGCCGCTCTCGGGCCTGGATCAATGGCCAGATGGCTGGCCTTGCCCAGTTGAAGGCCATCGGCGAGATGCTGGTGGATGTGCATGGCCAGCATGCCCACCAATCCCTGCTGCGGCCCGCTGCCCAGCAGGCACTGCTCGACCGCCATGCAGGGCTGGAGCCCCTGGTGCTGGGCGTCTCGCGGGCCTATGCCCACTGGCAGGCCGCCCACCAGGCTCTCACCGAAGCCGAGACGGAGGCCAGCCGCCTTGCCGAAGAGCTCGAGAACCAGCAGTGGCGACTCGAGCTCCTCGATGAAATCTCGCCCCAGGACGACGAGTGGGAAGCGCTGAGTGCCGAGCAGCATCGCCTGGCGCACGGGGCAAGCTTGCTGGAGGCCGCCAGTGGCGCTCTGGCTGTACTCAGCGAGTCCGACGAGCCCATCGCCCGCCAGGTCGATCGTCTGGCCCAGCAGTTCCGAGGCCTGGTGGAGAAAGATTCCCGCCTTACCGATCTGTTGCGCTGCCTCGAAGAGGCCAGCATCCAGATCTCCGAGGCAGGCCATGCCGCCAGCCGCTACCTCGATCGCCTAGAGATCGACCCCGAGCGGCTCGCCCAGGTCGAGCGGCGCGTCTCCGACCTCTTCGATGCTGCCCGCCGGCTGCGATGCAGCCCTGAGGAGCTTCCCGCGCTGCACACCACCGTTCGGGATGCCGTGGCGCGCCTGCGCCAGGCGGCCGACCTCGATCTGCTGCGCCGCCGGCTCGACGAGGCCGAGGTGGCCTACAACGACGCCGCCCGCGCGCTGAGTGCTGCCCGAGCCCGAGCAGCCGGGCCCTTTGCCCAGGCCGTGACCGGATGGCTGGCCGAGCTCGCCATGGCCAGCACCCAGTTCGAGGTCGGTCTGAATCCACGAGGAAGGCCCAGCCCCACGGGGGCCGAAGACACCACCTTCTTGCTGCGCCACGGCTCGGCCGACAAAGGCCAGCCGCTTGCCCGCATCGCCTCGGGCGGTGAGCTGTCTCGGGTGAGCCTGGCCATCGCGGCCACAGCGGCGCTGGCCACCGACACCCCGACCCTCATCTTCGATGAGGTCGACGCTGGCATCGGCGGCAACACCGGCCATGTGGTGGGTCGTCTGCTGCAGGCCCTCGGGACGCACCACCAGGTGCTGGTCGTGACCCACCTCGCCCAGGTGGCCGCACGGGCCGACCACCACATCGAGGTGCGCAAAGCGACCGACGATCGCGGCATCCCAACCAGCGAGCTCAGCCCACTCGATGCGCAGGGCCGGATGTTGGAGATCGCCCGAATGCTGGGCACCGAGGGCACGGCCGAGGCCTCGCAGGCCCTCGCCCGAGAGCTGATCTCTCAGGCCGAGCGCAGTCCCAACACATCCTGCATGTCGTAGAGCCCAGCGGGCTTTCCCTGAAGGAAGCGGGCAGCGCGCAACGACCCCTCGGCATAGGTGGCGCGGGAGCTGCTCTTGTGAGTGACCTCGATGCGCTCGCCAGCGCCGGCAAAGAGCACCGTGTGGTCACCGATGATGTCCCCACCCCGAATCACCGAGAAGCCGATCTCCTCGGCGGTGCGCGGGCCAGTGTGGCCCTGACGGGCCCAGACGGCCCGCTCGGGCAGGGGGCGGCCAGTTGCGTTGGCCACGACCTCGCCCATGCGCAGGGCGGTGCCCGAGGGCGCATCGACCTTGTGCCGATGGTGCGCCTCGATCACTTCGATATCGAATCCTTCCTTCAGAAAGTGCCCCGCCACCTCGAGCAACTTCAAGGTGATGTTGACGCCCACGCTCATGTTGGGGCTCATCACCAGACGGCCACGCTGGGCAAAGGCCTTGAGGGCCTCGTGGCCCGCAGCGTCGAAGCCGGTGGTGCCCAGCACCAGGCCAATGTTGGCCTGAAGGCAGGCGGGCAGCAGGCCCAGGCTGGCCTCGGGTCGGGTGAAGTCGATAACCACATCGGCGCCGGAGCCTGCCAGGGCGTCGATGCCCGAGGAGATCTTCACGCCCGTGGTCTGACCGAAGGCCAGGCCCGCATCCTGCCCCAGCCAGGGGCTGTCGGCCCGATCCAGGGCGGCGACCAGTGACAGGTCGGGCTGCGCAAGCAGAGACTGAATGATCATCTGGCCCATGCGGCCCGATGCCCCGGTCACGGCGATGGCCGTGCGCGACGTGTTCGACATGAATGCCTCGAGAAGGACGAAGGGGTTGCTTCGAAGGGGTTACTTGGTGGGGCGACGCTGGTCCGGCGGCAGGTCGACGGCCTGGGCCGCTGTCTTGGGGAGGTTCTGGGCGGTCCAACGCTGCAGGGCGTCCCCTTGGAAGAACACGCTCAGCTGAGCACGGCTGAACTCCCCATCCCCGCGCTTGAGGGTGGAGATGTAGTCCCACCGGTCATTGCGAAATGCATCCTGCAAGAGCGGGGTGCCCAGAACCACGCGAACCTGGTCCTTGGTCATGCCCTCGCGCAGCTGCGCGACCTGGTCGTCGGTGACCAGATTGCCCTGCCCCACATCGGCCCGGTAGGGGCTGATGAGTCGACTGGGCTTGAAGCTGGAGCATCCGGCGGCCGCCACCGCGCTGGCGAGGGTCAGGGCCAGCAGCAGGCAGCGCAGCGGGCTTAGGGATGTCGCGTACGCGGGAGAATTTGTCGGCATAGTCTCGCTATCATAAGCGCATGAGCGACAACCAGACACTCGCCGCCGACCTCAAAAGCACAGGGCTCAAAGTCACCGTGCCGCGGCTCAAGGTGCTCGAGCTCTTCGAACAGTCCAGCACCCGCCACCTCAGTGCCGAAGATGTCTACAAGGCGCTGCTGCACGAGGACCTCGACATCGGTCTGGCCACGGTCTATCGGGTGCTCACCCAGTTTGAACAGGCCGGCCTGCTTCGGCGCAGCAACTTCGAGTCGGGCAAGTCGGTGTTTGAGCTCAACGAGGGCTCGCACCACGACCACCTGCTCTGCCTCGAGTGCGGCAAGGTGGTGGAGTTCTTCGACGCCGGAATTGAGGAGCGGCAGCAGGCCATCGCCACCAAGCATGGCTTCGCGCTGCAGGAGCACTCACTCGCGCTCTATGGCCACTGTCAGGTGGCCGACTGCGAAGGCAAGCGGGCGCGCCGCGGGCGCGGCTAGCGCAGCCCGTCGAGCACCCGCCGCCGCGAGAGAATCTCCGGCAGCAACACGGGCGTCTCTCCTGGTCGATAAATCACATTCAGGGGCACGCCCGGCCGGCCAAAGCCCTCGATCAGGCGTGTGACCTCGGGGTCGGCCCGGGTCCAATCCGCCCGCACCGCAACCACGTGGGGCTGGGCCAGGGCCTTGCGGACCTCATCGGCCTCGAGCACCGTGAGTTTGTTGGCCTTGCAGACCACGCACCAGTCGGCAGTCACATCCAGAAACACCACCTTGCCTTCAGCCAGCTTCTGATCCACGAGGCCGGGCTGCCACGGCAGCCACTGCGGATCGGCGGCATCGGCCGGTCGCTGGGCCACTTCCGCAACGCGCTGGGCAAAACTGCCAGCCACCACCGCCGCCGCCACGCCGATCAGCAGCACGGTGGCGGCCATGAGCCGGCGACCGAGGCCCCCCGCCGATCCGGCCGCAGGCCAGAGCCAGACCCCCAGGGCCAGGGCCAGCAGCGCAGCCATCGCCAAGAAGGCCAGGTCGGCATTGGCCTGGCGGGAGAGGACCCAGAGCAGCCAGAGAACCGAGGCGAGCATCGGAAAGGCCATGGCGCGCCGCAGGGTCTCCATCCAGGGGCCGGGTCGCGGAAGCCGTCGGCGCAGGGCCGGGCTCGACATCAGCACCAGGGTGGGCAGAGCAAGCCCCAGCCCCAGGGCAGCAAACACCAGAAGGGTGATCCCCGCAGGCTGGGTGAGTCCATAACCCAAGGCAGCACCCATGAAGGGGGCGGTGCAGGGGGTGGCGACCACCACGGTCAGCACCCCGGTGCCAAATGCGGAGGCCAACGAGGAGGAGCCCCCCAGGCCTTGAGCCCACTGCGCGAGGCGGCCTCCCGACCAGCGGACCTCGACCGCGCCCAGCAGATTGAGGGCGATGAGAAAGAACAGGGCCGCGAGGCCCACCAGCACGGCAGGATTCTGCAGCTGGAAGCCCCAGCCGACCTCGGAGCCTGCGGCGCGAAGCGCCAGCAGCAGTGCAGCAAGACTCAGGAGGCTGAGCTGGGTGCCCATGAGAAATGCGAGGCCCCGAGGGCCAAGCTGGGCGGCCGTGGTCGAGGCTGGGTTCTGGCCCACCAACGAGAGGACCTTGAGGCCCAGGATGGGAAAGACGCAGGGCATGAGGTTGAGCAGCAGCCCGCCGACCAGGGCGAGCGCCATGGCCAGGCCCAGGCCGAGGTCCGCTGCCGCGAGCGGGGCACCCCCCACGGGATCGCCAGACCGCGAGAGCCCGCGTCCGTCGCCCGAAGGTTGCGCCGCTGAGACCTCCGATGCCCGAGGGCCATCGGTCTCATTGGCCTGCGAGCCCTGCGACGGCCCCCAGGAGCCACCCCAGGGGCGGGGCAGCGCGGCGGGCGGCAGTGGGGGCGGCGCGGTCTGCGCTGCGGGAATCGCGCGCAGTGTCTCGCCCACGGCCGGGGCGGCCTTGCGCAAAGGAAGGGTCCAGGCCTGTGCAGGCCCCTCGGCGGGCACCCAGACCATCGGCCAATGGCGTGGCGACTGCGACTCCCACTGCGCCAAGGCCCGGGCACGCATGGCCCCCGAGGCCAGGGGCAGGGCCATGACCCAGCCTCGGCCGTCGGCCCGCAGCGAGAGGGTCTGGCCCGACGATGGCGAGACGATGCCGCCCGGGATGGGCATGGCCAGGCCTGGCGACCGGCCCTCGGGCGGGAGATCCAGAGTGCCCGGTGGACCCCAGACCAGCAGCTGACCTGCAGCGGCATCGACCCGAGCGCCCCAGCCCGAGCTGCCGGTGTCGCGGACCACCGGCAGGCTCGAGCGCCAGGGGCCCATCCAGGTGAGGCCGGCGTTGCCAGCCCGAGCGTGGGCATCGAGCGCGGTTTCGGCCGTGCCCGACCCGGGGATGCAGACCTCCTCGCAGACCAGCCAATCGGCCTCCAGAAGGAGTGAGGCACCACGAAGGCCCTCCGGGACCAGGGCCGCGGGCGGCAGACGCAGCGGCTGGGCCAGAAATGCGGTTCCCTCGTAGCCATAGTTCGCCAGAGGCCCGATGGGGAAGCGCTTGGGGGTGGGCCACTGGATGGGGCCATCGGGCTGGAGCGCAACAGACTGACCATCCGCCAGGCGGAGTGTCCAGCGAAGCTCGGTGGGCAGCCCGGAATCGCCCGGATTCTGCCAATAGGTATGCCATCCGGCCCGATGCTCCAGCCGCGCAGCGGCGAGCAGGGTGGACCCCGACGGGGCGGACGACTCTGCCGCCGCACTGCCCGGCAATGGCCCCAGCACCACGCCGAGCTGCACCGGATGGCGCAGCCGATCGAGCTCGGGCAAGGCGTGGGCCGACGATGCGCCGACCATCAGGGCAAGGGTCAGTGCCAACAAGGCAGACAGGGGGGCGGAGGGGTTGGGACGCATGGTGTGTGGAGGAACTTGTCAGCAAGACCGAGGTGTCGCGCCGATGAGGGCTAGACTGCGGCACCGGGCTTAGGTTCAACCGGAGCCGCCACAAACTTGTCATGATTGTTGTCTGCTCGACCCCATTTCCCCATTTCTCCATCGCCCGCCGCCTCCGACCATCTTTGACTGACCTGGGCCCATCCCCATGGAAACCTTCCTCTCCGACCTGGGCAGCAGCACCGGCCTAACAATTCCCGTGGTCCTGGCCCTCGTGGCCATGGGCGCCTGCAGCGGCTTTTTGGCGGGACTTCTCGGCATCGGTGGCGGCATGGTGATGGTCCCCGTCATGACCCTGCTCTTTGCCTCTCAGGGCTTCCCCATTGGGGATGTGGTGAAGATGGCCGTGGCCACATCGCTCTCGACCATCCTCTTTACCTCGGTGAGCAGCGTTCGGGCGCACTGGAAGCAAGGCGCGGTGAAGATTGCGCTGCTGCGCTGGCTGGGCCCTGGGGCCATGCTGGGCACCTTTGCCGGAGCCCAGTTTGCCGGAGCCTTGCCGGGCCAGGTGCTGGCCCTGGTGTTTGCCGGCATCGTGGGCTGGGTCTCGCTGCAGATGCTGCGCAACGCCAAGCGCCCCCCAGGCAATGCACCCATGCCGGGACGGCTGGGGCTCTTCACGGTGGGCCTGGGCATTGGCGGAGTCTCCAGCCTCGTGGGCGCGGGGGGTGGCTTTCTGACCGTGCCCTTCCTGTCGCGCTCGGGCGTGGCCATCCGCGAGGCCGTGGCCACCTCGGCTGGCATGGGATTCCCCATCGCTGCGGGCGGGCTGGTGGGCTATGTGCTGGCAGGACTCCATGCCCCCGGGCTCCCTCCCCACACCCTGGGCTATGTCTATCTGCCCGCGCTCGGGGTGCTGGTGATGTGCTCAGTCACCACCGCCCCCTGGGGGGCACGCCTGGCCCACAGCATGCCCACCGTGCGGCTCAAGCAGGTCTTTGCCCTGGTGCTGCTGGCCCTGGCCGCCGCGATGCTGCACCGGGCGCTTCAGGGCTAGTCTTTGTCCCAGATCCGTCGAGGGTCGAGGGCAAGGCCCCAAGCCCCAGCAGCTCAGTTGTTTTGAAATACGGGCCGGGTCTTGCTCAAAAAGGCATCGATGCCTCGGGCGTAGTCTTGGGTGTCGGCGAAGTCCCAGCAGGCCCCCTCTTGACCGCTGGAGAGTGTGGTCTCTTCGGCGGGCCGGCAGAGCTCGCGCACCAGGGCCTTGTTCCGTCGCGCCGCGTGCGGACTGCCCGCCGTGATGCGCGAGACCAGCGCCGCGAGTCGCTCGTCGAGGACATCGTCGGGCACACAGTGGGAGAGCATGCCCTTGGCCAGGGCCTCGTTGGCCCCGAGCAGTCGCCCTTCGAGCAGCAGTTCCATGGTGATGGATTTGCCCAAGGCCTGCAGCAGCACCGCCATTTCGATGGGCCCCAGGGGCAGCCCGAGCCGGCCCGTGGGCATGCCCAGCTCTGAGCGGGCCGTGGCCATGCGGATGTCGGCCGCGCAGGCCAGCTCAAGTCCCGCCCCCACGCAGGGTCCATCGATGGCGGCCACCACCGGCAGCGGGCAATGCATGACCGCCTTGAGGGCACGGCCGATGACTTGATCGTGGTAGATCTGGGCCGTCTCGCGGCTGCTGCGGTGGGTGGAGAATTCCGAGATGTCGGCGCCCGAGGCAAAGGCCTCGCCCTCGCCGCGAATCACCACCGCCCGCAGATTGGGGTCAGCACCGAACTTTTGGAAGCATTCGGTGAGGTTGTTCCACATTGCGACGCTGAGGGCATTGCGCTTGCCGGGGTGCGAGAGCCAGACGGTGGCCACGTTGTTGCGCGGGCCGTTGCGGCTGCACCAAACCCTGCCCGAATTCTCGGGCAAAGCGGATTCCTCGGGGCCTCGATTGGGTTGCACCATGGGCCGAATGTAGCCGCGGGCATGCCCCACGGCCACCGGGGTTTTTCCGGTCGGGTGAACTCCGACCGGGTTTCTACGCAGGCCGCTGCGGGGCGCGCCAGCCCAGGGCCATCAGGCCCAGGCCCACACCGATGAGCGGCAGACTCAGCCACTGGCCCATGGAAAACCCGAGCGACAGCAGGCCGAGGAATGCATCGGGCTCGCGGAAATACTCCACCACAAAGCGGGCCAGGCCATAGCCAGCCAGGAAGACGCCGGCGATGAAGCCTCGGCCCCGGGGCTTGGACGCGGCCCAGGCCGTGGCCGCAAACAACAGCAGGCCCTCACCGAGCACCTGATAGAGCTGCGAGGGATGCCGGGCGATGCCGTCGGCGGCCTGGGGGAAGATCATGGCCCAAGGAACCACCGCGGGGTCTGCCGCCCGGCCCCAGAGCTCGCCGTTGATGAAGTTGCCCAGGCGGCCTGCCGCCAAACCCAGGGGAACGAGCGGGGCAACGAAATCGCCCAGCGCCAAGATGCGCTGCCCCAGCGGCACCGGAGCGGGCTGGGCGGTCGAGCCCAGGGCACCGATGTAGGCCTTGCGCCAGGCAAAAAACACCACCGCCACCACCACGCCCAGCAGGCCCCCATGAAAGGCCATGCCCCCCTGCCAGACCGCCAGGATCTCCGACGGGTTCGCGAGGTAGTAGCCGGGCTTGTAAAACAACACATAGCCCAGGCGTCCGCCCAGCACGACCCCCAGGGCGCCGAGCATGAGAAAGTCGTCGACGTCGGTGGTGGTGAGGCGGCTGCCCTGAATGTCTTTCTTGAGGCTGAGCCGCGCGCCCACCAGAAACAAAACAAAGGCCACGAGGTACATCAGGCCATACCAGCGAATGGCCACGGGCCCCAGCGACAGGGCGATGGGATCGAAGGCGGGGTGGACCCAGACAGAGGACATGTTCATGGGCCTAGTGTGCCACCGCTGCGTCTTGCTGCTCCGATGGGTCAAAATGCGGTTTTCTTTTGACGCAGACGCTCACCACCATGGCCCTCAACGACCGCTCGAAAAACATCACCCAGGGCATCGCCCGCGCGCCCAACCGCTCCATGTACTACGCCATGGGCTACACCGAGGCCGACTTCGACAAGCCCATGGTCGGTGTTGCCAATGGCCACTCCACGATCACGCCATGCAACAGCGGCCTGCAGCCTCTGGCGGATGCGGCTATCGCTGCCCTGGAGGCCCACGGCGCCAACGCCCAGGTCTTCGGCACCCCGACCATCTCCGATGGTATTGGCATGGGCACCGAGGGCATGAAGTATTCGCTGGTCTCGCGCGAGGTCATCGCCGACAGCATCGAGACCTGCGTGATGGGCCAGTGGATGGACGGCGTGGTGGTGATCGGCGGCTGCGACAAAAACATGCCCGGCGGCATGATGGCCATCGCGCGCACCAATGTGCCGGCCATCTATGTCTACGGCGGCACCATCAAGCCCGGCCACCACAAAGGCAAGGACCTCACCATCGTCTCGGCCTTCGAGGCCGTGGGCGAGTACACCGCTGGCCGCATCGACATCGCCGAACTCAAGGCCGTGGAGCAGAAGTCCTGCCCAGGGTCGGGCTCCTGCGGTGGCATGTACACCGCCAACACCATGAGCTCGGCCTTCGAGGCCATGGGCATGAGCCTGCCCTACAGCAGCACCATGGCCAATGAAGATGCCGAGAAGATCGACAGCGCGGCCGAGAGCGCCCGGGTGCTCGTGGAGTCCATCCGCAAGGGCATCAAGCCGCGCGACATCATCACGCGCAAGAGCATCGAGAACGCGGTGAGCGTGATCATGGCCACCGGCGGCTCCACCAATGCCGTGCTGCACTTCCTTGCCATCGCGCACGCGGCCGAGGTCGAGTGGACCATCGACGACTTTGAGCGCATCCGTCGCCGGGTGCCGGTCTTCTGCGACCTCAAGCCCAGCGGTCGGTATGTGATCACCGAACTGCACAAGGCTGGCGGTGTGCCGCAGGTCATGAAAATGCTGCTGAAGGCCGGACTGCTGCATGGCGACTGCCTGACCATCACGGGCAAGACCATCGCCGAGACCCTGGCCGACATTCCCGATGTGCCCGCCGCTGCCCAGGATGTGATTCGCCCCATCGACCAGCCCATCTACACCGAAGGCCACCTGGCCATCCTCAAAGGCAACCTATCGCCCGAGGGCTGCGTGGCAAAGATCTCGGGCCTGAAGAACCCCGTGATCACCGGGCCAGCGCGGGTCTTCGACAGCGAGGACGACGCCATGGCCGCCATCCTCGAGCGCCGGATCGTGGCGGGCGATGTGGTCGTGATTCGCTACGAGGGCCCCAAGGGCGGGCCCGGCATGCGCGAGATGCTCTCACCCACCTCGGCCCTCATCGGCCAAGGCCTGGGTGAATCCGTGGGCCTCATCACCGACGGCCGTTTCTCCGGGGGCACCTGGGGCATGGTGGTCGGCCATGTCTCTCCTGAGGCCTATGTGGGGGGTCCGATTGCCCTCATCCAAGAGGGCGATTCGGTGACCATCGACGCCCACCGGCTGCTCATCCAGCTGAATGTGGACGAGGCCGACATCGCCCGCCGCAAGGCGGCCTGGAAACAGCCCGCACCGCGATACACGCGCGGCGTTCTGGCCAAGTTTGCAGCCCTGGCGGGCCCCGCCAGCCGCGGTGCGGTCACCGACCCGCTGGCCTAGGTTTTGCAGTATCGTTGGCACGTACCCAACATCGACTACCCATCCACACCTCGGAGATCGTCAAATGCAGAAAACCCTTCGGACCGCAGCCCTGGGCCTGACCTCGCTCCTCGCCCTGGCCGCGATGCCCGCCCAGGCCAATGAAGACATGCTGAAGAAATACGCCTGCGTGGCCTGCCACGCCGTGGATGCCAAGAAGGTGGGTCCCGCTTACAAAGCCGTGGCTCAAAAGTACGCGGGCCAGGCCGACGCCGTCGCCTACCTCGCCGGCAAGATCCAGAAGGGCGGCAAGGGCGTCTGGGGCCCCATCATGATGCCCGCGCAGTCGCGCGTGACCGACGCCGACGCCCAGGTGCTGGCCAAGTACATCCTCACCCTGAAGTAAATCGCGCGCGGGCAGCCCCAGCCCACCGCATTGCCGCAGCTCCATGACGGCAGTGCCTTGGTCGGGGGGCTGCTGGCCGCTGTGCTACAAAGGCCCTAGAGCGATCGAGGGCCTTTTTTCATGGACATTTTTCTGCAGCAGATCTTCAACGGCCTGGTTCTCGGCAGCGTTTATGCGCTGCTGGCGCTGGGCTACACCATGGTCTATGGAATCCTGCAGCTCATCAACTTTGCCCACGGCGAAGTCCTGATGGTCGGAGCCATGGTGGCGCTGACCACCGCCGAACTGATCTTCCAAATTCATCCGTCGGCCCCGGGGGCCTGGGTGCTGATGGCCTGCGTGCTCTGCGCAGTGCCCGCCTGCATGGCGCTCTCTCTGGCGGTGGAGCGGCTGGCCTACCGTCCATTGCGGCAGGCCCCCCGTCTGGCGCCGCTCATCACCGCCATCGGCGTCTCGATCGTGCTGCAGACCCTGGCCATGATGATCTGGGGGACCAATCCCCATGTGTTCCCCGATCTCCTGCCCACCGAGCCCATCGTGATCGCTGGCGCCTATTTGGCGCCCAAGCAGCTGCTCATCCTCGCAGCATCGGCGGGCCTGCTCACCGCGCTCTTGCTGCTGGTGCATCGCACCGCGCTCGGCCGACAAATGCGGGCGGTGGCCGAGAGTCCCAGCCTGGCCGGGCTGATGGGCATTTCCGCCAACGCCACCATCCAGCTCGCCTTCATGTTGGGCGCCGCGCTGGCGGCCGTGGGCGGCGTGCTCATGGCCCTGAACTACAACATCGTGCACTTCACCATGGGCTTTCTCCCCGGGCTCAAGGCCTTCACCGCCGCCGTGCTGGGCGGCATTGGCAATCTCGGGGGCGCGGTGCTGGGTGGCCTCGTGCTGGGCCTGGTCGAGAGCCTCGCGGCCGGCTACCTGGGTGACCTGACCGGCGGCTTCCTCGGCAGCCACTACCAAGACATCGTGGCCTTTGGCCTGCTCATTCTCTTTCTGCTGTTCCGTCCTCAGGGCATTCTGGGCGAGCGGCTGGCAGATCGGCCATGACCCGACGCGGACTGCTCCTGCTCGCCGTGGCGCTGCTGGCCGCGCCCTGGGTGGCCAGCCTTGGGGGCGACGGCTGGGTGCGCATCCTGGTCGTTGCCCTGCTCTATGTGCTCCTGGCCCTGGGCCTGAACATCGTGGTGGGATATGCGGGCCTGCTCGACCTGGGCTATGTGGCCTTCTACGCGGTGGGTGCATATCTCTATGCATTGCTCGCCTCTCCGCATCTGGCCGAGGTTTTTGGCTGGGCTGGACCCCCAGTGGCCGTCGATGGGCTGGCCACCGTGATTGGCCTCCTGGTGCTGTGCGGTCTGGTCGCGGGCGTGGCTGGTGTGCTCTTGGGGCTGCCCGTGCTGGGGCTGCGCGGCGACTACCTCGCCATCGTCACGCTGGGCTTTGGCGAAATCATTCGGGTCTTTCTCAACAACCTCAACACCCCCGTCAACATCACCAACGGCCCGCAGGGCATCACCGCCATCCCGCCCCTGCAGCTCTTTGGCCATCGGCTCGACGAGGCGCTCTGGATTGGTGGGCTGGAGATCTCACCCCTGATCCTGATGCATGGGGTTTTGTCGGTGGTGGCCCTGCTGATCGTGGGGGCCTGCATGCGCCTGGAGCGCAGCCCCCTGGGCCTGGCCTGGCGGGCTCTGCGCGAAGATGAACTCGCCGCCTCATCTCTGGGCATTCCTTTAAAGACCGTCAAACTCAAAGCCTTCGCGATTGGGGCCAGTTTTGGCGGCGTCTCCGGAATGCTCTTCGCGAGCATCCAGGGATTCGTCTCGCCCGAGAGTTTTGTCTTGATGGAGAGTGTGGTGATCGTGGCCATGGTGGTGCTCGGGGGCATGGGCAGCATCTCTGGGGTGATCCTTGGAGCACTGCTGCTCTATGCCCTGCCGGAGGTCCTGCGCTACGCCGCACGGCCACTGCAAGAGGCCATCTTGGGTGCCGAGCTGGTGCCCGCCGAGGCACTGCGGATGCTGCTCTTTGGCCTCGCACTCACGATCATGATGCGCTGGCGCCCATTTGGCCTGCTGCCGGCCCGGAGGCCATCGTGAGCCATTGTCCCCATGCCCTTGAGGTGCGCGGCGCATCCAAGTCGTTTGGTGGCGTGCAGGCGGTCTGCAATGCCGACCTCATCGTGCGCGACCGGTCCATCCACGGACTGATTGGCCCAAATGGTGCGGGCAAGACCAGCCTGTTCAACCTCATCACTGGCCTCATTCCCGCCGATGCCGGCGAGTTTCGCCTCGGGGGAGAGGCCTACCAGCCCACCGACCTCATCAACGTCACGCGGCTGGGCATCGCGCGGACCTTTCAGAACATCCGCCTCTTTCCCCAGCTCACGGTGCTCGAGAACGTGCTGGTGGGGAGGCTCTGCCACCAGTCGCCCTGGCACTCCGGACTCCTTGGCGCGCTCTGGTCGGGCGCTGCGTATCGCCGCGCACAAGAGATGCACGAGCAACGCGCGGAGTCGCTCCTGCAGCAGGTGGGTCTGGCCGATCAGGCGGACCAATGCGCTGGCACCTTGTCGTACGGGGCCCAACGCCGACTGGAGATTGCGCGCGCACTCGCCACCGAGCCCCGGCTGCTTGCCTTGGACGAGCCCGCCGCGGGCATGAACCCCGTGGAGAAGTCGGCGTTGACCCAATTGATTCGCGCGGTGGCCACCGCGCCCCAAGGGCCCAGCGTCCTCATCATCGAGCACGATGTCGGCATGGTCATGTCCCTCTGCGATCGCATCACTGTGCTTCATCAGGGTGCGGTCTTGGCGGAGGGCACACCGGCCGACATCCAAGCCAGCGGTGCCGTTCGCGAGGCCTATCTGGGCAGCACCGAGGCACCCAGCGCCGGAGCAGCCCGATGAGCCTGCTCCAGGTCAGGGGCCTGCAGGTGGCCTACGGCGGCATCCAGGCAGTGCGGGGACTCGACCTCGAAGTGGGTCGCGGCGAGACCGTCGCGCTGCTGGGCGCCAATGGCGCGGGCAAGAGCAGTGTCCTGCGCGCGCTCTCGGGGCTCGACATCCACGGCATGGCGGCAACCGCCACACAACTCGAATTGGATGGACGCCCGCTGCGGGGTGTTCCCAGCCATCGGCGGGCCGCACAGGGGCTTGCCCTGGTGCCCGAAGGCCGAGGCCTTTTTTCGCGCATGACGGTGGAGGAGAACCTATTGCTGGGCCTGGGCCTCGCGCACGATCCCAGCGATGGCCGAGCCCGCCTGCAGGCGCAGCTCGAGCGATTTCCGCGGCTGGCCCAGCGCCGCAGTCAGCTGGCGGGCACCCTCTCGGGGGGCGAGCAGCAGATGCTCGCCATCGCACGCGCACTCATTGCACGGCCCAAACTCCTGATGCTCGATGAGCCCTCGATGGGGCTGGCGCCCATCCTGGTGCGCGAGGTCTTCGACCTGCTTCATGCGATTCGCGCCGAGGGCACCGCCATCCTGCTGGTGGAGCAGCACGCCCGAGAGGCCCTGAGCCTGGCCGACCGCGCCATCGTGCTGCGCTCGGGCGAGCGGGTGGCCGAAGGCACCGCCGACGATATCTCCGCCAGCGCGGCCCTGGCCGAGGCCTACCTCGGCATGGCGTCGTGAGCGCCTGGCTGCGCTGCCGTCGCAGCACCATCGGTCTGATGGGTTATGGCGATGTGGGCCAGCGCATCTGGCGCATGGCCCAGGGCTCGGAGGTCCGCAGCCATCTCATGCCGCGCCTGCGGCCTTTCTCGCGCAGCCTGGGCACCGACCTCGCCCATCGCCCCAGCGTGCGGCATGCCATGGCCCAGTGCACCCGCTGGATCGTTCTCGCGCCCCCCAGCGCGTCATCGGGCCCCCGGCCCACCGACGCACTGGCCCGCGGCATTGCCCTGCACAGCCGGCGCTTCGTGGCAGCCGGCAGGCCTGGCCCGGTGGGGGTCTATGTGAGCACCACCGGCGTCTATGGCGACCACCGGGGCGGCTGGGTCCGCGAGACCTCGACCTGCCGGCCCCAAGAGGCCCGCTCGCGCTGGCGGCTGGCCGCCGAGGGCTGGCTGCGGCCTCGGGGCTATGCGGTGCTGCGCGCGCCCGGAATCATTGCTGAAGATCGCCTGCCCACCCAACGCATCCGCGAGGGCCGGCCTGCCCTGCGCCCGGAGGACGACGTTTACACCAGCCACATCCATGCGAACGACCTCGCCCGCGCCTGTTGGCTGGCGCTCTGGCGGGGCCGCCCGGCGCGAGTCATCAATGCCGTCGATGGCCACCCACAGCCGATGGGCGAGTACTTCGATGGGGTGGCCGATGCGCTGGGCCTGCCCCGCGTCCCGCGCATCGCGCGCACCGAACTCGATGCGGCGGTGGCCGATGGCCGCATGAGCGCGATGGCAGCCAGCTTCTTTCGCGCCTCGCGGCGGGTGGTGAGCGATCGCCTGGGGCCCGAGCTGGGCCTGCGTCTGCGCTGGCCCCACGCGCAGGCCGTGGTGGAGGCGGCCGCGCGGGCTGAGTCCCGGGCCGCGTCCTAGGCCGACTCCCGGGCCGACTCCCCCACCCAGGTTTATACATTCAACGCATAAACAATTAACCCTTATTCACTTTTAATTCTTTCTCTGCCCCTGCAGGATGGAGGCCTTGGCGATGCGACATCGCCCAACGGATTCCCCACAGGAGCACGCATGAACCGCCGTCACGTCATTCAAGCCGCCGCAGCCTCACTCTTGGCCCTCACGACCCAGGCCTGGGCAGAACCCAAGCCAGTCACCCTGCTCAACGTCTCCTATGACCCCACCCGGGAGTTCTATGCCGAGTTCAATGCAGCATTTGCCCAGAGCTGGAAGGCCAAGACCGGGCAGACGGTGACCATCAAGCAGAGCCACGGGGGCTCGGGCAAGCAGGCCCGCTCGATCATCGATGGACTGCAGGCCGACGTGGCCACCCTCGCCCTGGCGGGCGACACCGACGCCCTCAACACCGCCGACCTCATCCCCGCCAACTGGCAGAGCCGTCTGCCCAACAACAGCTCGCCCTACACCTCGACCATCGTGTTTTTGGTGCGCAAGGGCAATCCGAAATCCATCCGCGACTGGGACGATCTGATCCGCCCGGGCGTGAGTGTCATTACCCCCAACCCCAAGACCTCGGGCGGTGCCCGCTGGAACTACCTGGCAGCCTGGGAATACGCCAAGCGCAAGAACAAAGGCAACCAGGACAAGGCCCGGGAGTTCGTGACCCGCCTCTACAGCAATGTGCCGGTGCTCGATGCCGGCGCGCGCGGCAGCACCAACACCTTCGCCCAGCGGGGCGTGGGCGATGTGCTGCTCGCCTGGGAGAACGAGGCCTTTCTCGCCCTCAAGGAGTTCGGTGCCGACAAGTTCGAAATCGTCGTGCCTTCGCTCTCGGTGCTGGCCGAGCCAGCCGTGACCCTGGTGGACAAGAATGTCGACGCCAAGGGCACCCGCACTGTGGCCCAGGCCTACCTCGACTTCCTCTACAGCGATGTGGGCCAGGAGCTGGCGGGCAAGCACTTCTACCGCCCCACCTCGACCAAGGCCCGGGCCAAGTTCAAGGCTCAGTTCCCCACGGTGGAGCTCTTCACGGTCGACAAGGCCTTTGGGGGCTGGCGCAACGCAAGCAAGATCCACTTCGCCGATGGTGGTCTCTTTGACCAGATCTATACCCGGGGGCGCTGATTGATGTTTGCGTTGTCGCACCCCTCGGCCCGGGCCCGGCAGGTATTGCCGGGCTTTCGGCTTTCTCTCGGGATCACCCTCCTGGCGCTCAGCCTGATTGTGCTCATCCCGCTCTCGGCTCTCGTCTTGAAGACCCTCACCCTGACCTGGGCCGAGTTCATCGATGCTGTGACATCACCGCGCGTGGTGGCCTCGTACCAACTCACCTTTGGGGCATCGCTGATCGCTGCGAGCATCAACGCCGTTGCTGGGCTTCTTGTCGCCTGGGTGCTGGTGCGCTATCGCTTCCCCGGAAAGAAGCTGGTCGATGCGCTGGTCGATCTGCCATTCGCGCTGCCCACGGCCGTGGCGGGCATCTCGCTCACCGCGCTGCTCGCCGGCAACGGCTGGATCGGTCAGCACCTCGAGCCCCTCGGCATCCAACTCGCCTTCAACCCCAATGGTGTGGTGATCGCACTCATCTTCATCGGCCTGCCGTTTGTGGTGCGCACAGTGCAGCCAGTGCTCGAGGAGCAGGAGAAGGAGCTGGAGGAGGCGGCGACCTGCCTTGGGGCCAGCCGGCTGCAGATTTTCCTGCGGGTCATCTTCCCCAGCATTCTTCCGGCGCTCACCACGGGCTTTGCGATGGCCTTTGCCCGTGCGGTCGGCGAGTACGGCTCGGTCATCTTCATTGCCGGCAACATGCCCCTGGTGTCTGAAATCACCCCCCTCATCATCGTGACCAAGCTCGAGCAATACGACTATGCGGGGGCTGCAGCCGTGGCCACGGTGCTGCTGCTGGCATCGTTTGCCATGCTCTTTGTCATCAACGGCCTGCAGGCCATCCAGCGTCGGCGCACCGGAGGTGCAGCATGAAGACCACCGAGTCCGCCTGGGTGCGGATCCTCCTCACCACCCTGGCCCTGGCCTTCCTGGGGCTGTTTCTGCTGCTGCCCCTGGTCACTGTGTTTGTGGAGGCCCTGGCCAAGGGCGTCGATGCCTACTGGGAGGCCCTGCAAGAGCCCGATGCCCTGGCCGCCATCCGACTCACGCTGCTGATCGCCGCGGTATCGGTGGTCTTCAATGTGATCGTCGGCATTGCTGGCGCCTGGTGCATCGCGAAGTATGAGTTCCGCGGCAAGGCCTTTCTCACCACCCTCATCGACCTGCCATTTTCGGTGTCGCCGGTGGTCGCGGGCCTGATCTATGTGCTGGTCTTTGGCGCCCAGGGATGGCTGGGGCCTTGGCTTTCCGGTCATGGAATTCAGATCATTTTTGCCGTGCCCGGCATTCTTCTGGCTACCCTGTTCGTGACCTTTCCCTTTGTGGCGCGCGAGCTCATTCCACTGATGCAGGCCCAGGGCAAAGACGAGGAGCAGGCTGCTGTGGTGCTGGGCGCCAACGGATGGCAGACCTTCACCCGGGTGACCCTGCCCAACATCAAGTGGGGCCTGATCTATGGCGTGATCCTCTGCAATGCGCGGGCGATGGGTGAGTTTGGGGCTGTGAGTGTGGTCTCGGGCCACATCCGCGGCGAGACCAACACCATGCCCCTGCACGTCGAAGTGCTCTACAACGAATACCAGTCGGCGGCAGCCTTCGCGGTGGCCTCGCTGCTGGCGCTCTTGGCGCTGGTAACCCTGGCCATCAAGACCGTGGCCGAGTGGCGCATGGAGCGCGAACTCCGCGCATTGGCCGAACTCCCCCCCGAGCGGCCCCCCGAGCCCAGCAATACCCAAGCCCTATTCGCATCCGGAGCAGTGAAATGAGCATCGAAATCCAAGGCGTCAACAAGCACTTTGGCAACTTCCACGTCTTGAAGGACATCAACCTGCACATCGAATCGGGTGAGTTGCTGGCCCTGCTTGGGCCCTCGGGCTGCGGCAAAACCAGCCTGCTGCGCATCATCGCTGGCCTGGAGGCCCCCGACACCGGCTCCATCCTGTTCAGCGGTGAGGATGCGACCGATGTGCATGTGCGCGACCGCAACGTGGGCTTTGTCTTCCAGCACTACGCGCTGTTTCGGCACATGACCGTCTTTGAGAATGTGGCCTTTGGCCTGCGGGTCAAGCCGCGCAAGGTTCGCCCCAGCGATGCGGTGATTCGCGAGCGCGTGATGGAGCTGCTCTCGCTGGTCCAGCTCGACTGGCTGGCCGACCGCTATCCATCCCAGCTCTCCGGCGGCCAGCGGCAGCGCATCGCCCTGGCGCGCGCGCTGGCTGTGGCTCCCAAGGTGTTGCTGCTCGACGAGCCCTTTGGCGCTCTCGATGCCAAGGTGCGCAAAGAACTGCGCCGATGGCTGCGCCGCCTGCACGATGAGCTGCACGTCACCAGCATCTTCGTGACCCACGACCAAGAGGAGGCCCTCGAGGTCGCCGACCGCGTGGTGCTCATGAACCGCGGGGTGGTCGAGCAGGTCGGCACTCCCCAGGACGTCTGGGAGCATCCCGCCAGCCCCTTCGTCTATGGCTTTCTTGGGGATGTGAACCTCTTTCACGGCCGAGCCCACGAGGGCGAGGTGGAGCTGGGAAGTGCCCGGCTCGAGGCCCCCGAACATGCGGGCGTTCAAGACCGCCGCGCCATGGCCTATGTGCGGCCCCACGACCTGGAGGTGCGGCGATTCGTTGCGGGAGATCCGGGCATCCATGCCCGACTGGATCGCGCGATCGTGGTCGGGCCCATCGCCCGCCTCGAGCTCACGCCGCTGGGCGATGCTCCCATCGAGGGCAGCAACCCCATCATCGAGGCGCAGATGCAGTCGGCCGAGTTCCAGAGCCTGGGCCTGGCCGAGGGCGATGAGGCCCTCGTCTCGCCGCGCCGGGGCCGGGTCTTCGTCGAGGCCTAAAGAACGCGGCCCGCCGGCCGATGGAGCGCGGCCCGCTGGCCTAGAGCACGACCCGCAGCGGCTTGCCGCCCGCGGGCATGGCCCGGACCTCGCCGATGTCGGCGGCAGCGAAGCCCTCCTGGGCAAAGCAGGCCAGCACGGCATCCACGGTGTCGGGGCTGCAGCTCACCAGGAGTCCGCCGCTGGTCTGGGGGTCGGTGAGCAGCGCCTTCTCGTGCTCCGAGAATCCCTCGGCCAGCTCGATGTCGTGGCCGTAGCCCGCCCAGTTGCGGCCCGATGCACCCGTGACGAAGCCCTGGGCAATAAAGCCACGCGCGCGGTCGAGGACCGGCACCTTGGGCCACTCAATCACCACCTGGAGACCGGATCCGCGGGCGAGCTCGAGGCCATGGCCGCCCAGCCCAAAGCCCGTGACATCGGTGAGGGCGTGAACGCCGTCGAGCTCGGCCAGACGGACGCCCGGGGTGTTGAGCTTGGTGGTGCTGGCAATCATGGCCGCGTAGCCTGCGCTGTCGAGGGCCTGCTTCTTGAGGGCTGCGGAATAAACGCCCACACCCAAGGGCTTGCCCAGGATCAGACGATCTCCGGCGCGCGCATCGGCGTTGCGGCGCACACGCTGCGGATGCACCAGGCCCATGGCCACCAGGCCATAGATCGCCTCGACGGAGTCGATGGTGTGGCCACCGGCAATCGGAATGCCCGCCGCCTCGCAGACGCTGCGGCCGCCGTCGAGGATCTTGCCGATCGTGGCGGTCGAGAGGACATTGATCGGCATGCCGACCAGCGCCAGGGCCATGATGGGGCGACCGCCCATGGCGTAGACATCGGAGATGGCATTGGTGGCGGCAATCTGCCCGAAGTGAAATGGGTCATCCACGATCGGCATGAAGAAGTCGGTCGTGGCGATGAGCGCCTGGGAGTCGTTGAGCTGATAGACCGCCGCATCGTCGGCGGTGCCGATGCCCACGAGCAACTCCTTTGGGACCGGCATGGCCGAGGTGCCCTTCAGGATTTCCGACAGAACCCCAGGGGCGATCTTGCAGCCGCAGCCGCCGCCATGGGAGAGGGACGTCAGGGCGGGCTCTTGGGAAGCAGCAGCGGGGGCATTGGCCATGGCAGGGTGGTCCTCGTGGATAGAATGAACTGAGAGATGGATATTGCCAGCGAAATGAATTCCCGCCTTCTGAATTTCCACACGGCGCACCCCCTAGGCCTGCTCGACCCGGAGCGTCTGGCCCAGGCGATGGTCCAGGCCCGTCAAGACACCCTCGATCTGCTCGACGACTTCGCCGACGCCTTGGGCGACCGGGAAATGTCGGTGCCGCAGCGCGCTGAGGTCAACCCGCCGCTGTGGGAGTTTGGCCACGTGGCCTGGTTCACCGACCATTGGATTCGGCGCAACCCGGGCCGCGCCCTGGGCGTGGACGCCGACACCGAGGCCCTGGCGCTCGGCCCCGAGCCCTTTGCCGACGCCGATGCCCTCTACAACTCCGCCGTGCTCGCCCACGGCGACCGTTGGGCGGCGGGCCTGCGCGATCTCCCCACGCTGAGACAAGACCTTCGACGGGGGCTGCAGACCACGTTGGAGCTCCTTCGCCAAGATGCGACCTCAGGGGCCACGCCGGATCCACTGCGCAGCCCGCTCTACTTCCACCGCCTCTGCCTTGCCCACGAGCTCATGCACCGCGAGGCCTTCCTCATGACCGCCCGCCTGCTCGACATCCCCACCCCCCGACTGTCGGCGCGCCTGCCCGAGCGACTGCCGACCGCGGCTGCCGTCATCGGCGACGACGACGGTGCCTCGCCGCCGCTTGCCGTGAAGGGCGGCGTGCTGGCACTCGAGCCCTCCGAGGGCTTTGCCTTCGACAATGAATTCGGGGGGCTTCGGGTGGACCTGGCGCCCATCCAAGTGGATGCCCGACCAGTCTTGGCCCGCGAATATCTGGAGTTTCTCGATGCCACCGGCGCCAGCCCCGAGGAGCGGGCCTGCTTTCGGCAGGCCAACCCCAGAAACGATCGCGCAGCCTGCCACCTGCGCCTCGACGAGGCCCTGGCCTACTGCCGGTGGGCCGGCCGACGCCTACCCACCGAGGCCGAGTGGCTTGCGGCGAGCGAACACCCCGACTTTGTCTGGGGGGAGGTCTGGGAATGGACCGGCACCCCGTTTGAGCCCTGGCCGGGCTTTCGGCCCCACCCCTACCGCGAATACTCCGAGCCCTGGTTTGGCGACCATCAGGTGGTCAAGGGGGCAGCCCACTGCACCCACCCACTGCTTCGCCACCGGGGCATGCGCAACTTCTACCAGGGCCATCGGGCCGATGTCTTCATCGGCTTTCGGACGGTGGCTCTGCAGTCGCTGTAAACAGGGCGTAGCGCCCCGAGGGGTGCAAGATGGGCGTGGGCTGCGACCAGCCCGCCGCAGCCAGCAGCGCCGCGAAGCCCTCGGGGGTGTACTTGTAGGAGTTCTCGGTGTGGATGGAGTCGCCCTCGGCGAACTCGCGCACATGGTCCGCCCCGCGGTGCGACCAGGCCCACCGCTGATGCGACTGGGCCACCAGGTGCATCTCCACGCGCGAAGCCACGGCATTGAAGCGGGCCTCGTGCCTCCAGGCGCGCAGATCGATCTCCACGCCCAGGGTCTGCCGAATGACCCGCAGCACATTGCGATTGAAGGCGGCCGTGACACCGACAGGGTCGTCGTAGGCCAGCTCCAACTCGCCCTTGGGTTTCACCAAATCAATTCCCACCAGCAGGCGGCAGCCCCCATGGGCACTGCGCAGGTCGGCCAGAAAGTCCCGGGCCTCCTCGGGCGTGAAATTGCCAATGCTCGAGCCCGGATAGAAAAACAGCCGGGGGCGATCGGGCCGGGGGGCAGGAAGGCTCTGGGGGGGGAGGCCTGCCGAAAAATCGACGGCGATGGCCGAGAGCTCCAGGGTGGGGTGGTGCTTGAACTGCTCGCGCATGCCCTTCAAAGACTCCAGGAGGAAATCCTCCGAAATGTCGACGGCGCGGTAGCACTCGACCCCAGGCAGGGCCCGCAACAGAGCAATGCCCTTCTGGCAGCTGCCCGCGCCAAGGTCCACCACCTCGAGCCCATCGCCCAGGCGCTCGCGCAGCTGCTGTTGAGCCAGTGGGCTGCCAAAGAGCTCGTGCTCGTCGGCGGTGGGGGTGTATTCCTCGAGGGCCGTGATGGCCTCGAACAGCCGCGACCCCAGGAGGTCATAAAAGGCCTTGGGCGGCGTGGTGGCCTGGGGCTTCAACAGGCCATGGGTGAATTCGTCGGCAAGGCGGTGGTTTTCAGGCATTCTTTTCAGGCATTCTTAGTGCGGCGTTGGTCTGCAACGCCGCAGTGTAGCCCCCGCACCCCGTGGGGGCCGCATGCATGCTCGCTGTTCCCCCAACCTCCTCTGGAGAATCCCATGAAGCCCCTCGCACGCGCCACCGAGCCGACCTGCTACAAGCGTCGGTTCAATCCCCTGGGCAGTTTCCTTGGCCTTGCCCTGGCCGCCGCCTCCACCCTCGCCCTGATGTCTGCCCCCGCGCAGGCCCAGACCTCCCTCAAGATCACCTCCATCCCCGAAGAGGCTGCCACCGAGCAGATCCGCAAGATCAAGCCGCTGGCCGACTACCTCAGCGCCGAACTCGGCATGCCCGTCGAGTTCACCCCGGTCAGCGACTACCCCGCGGCCGTGGAGAGCCTCGTCAACAAAAAAGTGGATGCCGTCTGGTTTGGCGGATTCACCTTCGTTCAGGCCAAGATCCGCTCGGGCAATAAAGTCATCCCCATCATTCAGCGCGAAGAAGACACCAAGTTCCAGTCCGTCTTCATTGCCAAAACCAATTCCGGCATCAAGTCGCTCAAGGACCTGAAGGGCAAGACCGTCTCCTTCGGCTCTCAGTCGAGCACCTCGGGCCACCTCATGCCCCGCAGCTTCCTGCTGGAAGCTGGCCTCAACCCCGAGAAAGACTTCAAGCGCGTGGCCTACTCCAAGGCCCACGACGCGACGATCGCCTCGGTGGTCAGCGGTCAGGTGGATGCCGCAGCCCTCGACATCACGGTCTGGAAGAAGTTTGTGGCCGAGGGCAAGGTCGACACCAAAGACACCGACGTCTTCTACTCGACGCCCGGCTTCTACAACTACAACTGGGCAGTGCACCAGGACATGGACCCCAAGCTGCGCGAGAAAATCGCCCAGGCATTTCTCAAGCTGGACCCCAAGAATCCAGCCCATGCGGAGCTCCTCAGCCTGAATCGCGCAACCAAGTACATCCGCACCGAGGCCAAGAACTACGCAGGCATCGAGGCGGCAGGACGCTCTGCTGGCCTGATCGAGTAACGGGGGCACGATGGACATTCTTGCCCAGGGCCTCAGTGGCCGGCATCCGGCTGCCGTACCCGGCACCCCCGATGCCATTCGCAGCCTGAGCCTGCACATCGGCTCGGGCGAGCATGTGGCGCTCATCGGCCCCTCGGGATCGGGCAAGACGACCCTTCTGCAGCTGTTCTCGGCGGCGCTTCGGCCCACCCGGGGGCAGCTGCTCCTCAACCACCAAGACCCCGCCACCCTCTCCAAGGCGGCGCTGCAGACACTGCGCAAGCAGCTCATCGTGGCGCCCCAGGTTCCACCCCTGCCCCCCCGGCAGCGGGCCATCACCGCCATCCTCGCTGGCCGGCTGCCACAGCAGTCCTTGCTGCAGAGCCTGGCATCCCTGTTTTATCCATCCGATATCCCTGCGGCCCACGACGCACTCGACCGATTTGGCCTGGCCGACAAACTCTTCGAGCGCGTGGACCGCCTCTCGGGCGGCGAGCGCCAGCGGGTGGCACTCGCCCGCCTTCTGGTGAGCCGTGCCTCGCTCTGGCTCGTCGATGAGCCCCTCTCTGCACTCGACCCCACACGCGCCCAGCAGGCCATCGAGACCCTGGTGCATGCGGCCCGCGATCGGGGCGTCACCCTGGTGGTCACGCTGCACCAGGTCGAGACCGCACTGCAGTACTTTCCTCGCGTGCTGGCCCTGAAGAAGGGGGAGCTGGCCTTCGATCTGCCCGCCTCCGAGGTGGACCGCGCCAAGCTCCAGCAGCTCTACGGCGATCAGGCCTACGAGCTCGAGCAGCCGGCCATCCTCCCTGAGGGCTTTGCCCCGGGGGTGTCTGCCCTGCCGCAGGCGATGCCCTGCCGATGATCGGTCCCGGCACGTCCCCGGCAGCAGCGGTGCATCGCGCGGCCATGCACGACCCCAGCACCACCGGCAGGATTCTGCTGAGCCTGCTGGCCCTGGCCATCATCGTTCCCCTGTTTCCCCTCACGGAGTTTCAGCTCGGCCGGCTGCTGTCGTCCGAATCCCTCACCGCCATGGGCCGCTTTCTGGGCGAGTTTTTCCCGCCGGCCCTCGGTGCGGAATTTCTCCAGATGGTGGCCCGCGAGAGCTGGCGCACGGTGGCCATGGCCACCGCAGGCCTCACCCTGGCCCTGCTGGCGGCGATCCCCATGGCCCTGCTGGCCACGCGGCCACTGAGCCTCTCGGCCCTCAATCGCGCCGGCCGGATGGACTGGGCGCCGGCCCTGCTTCGCCAGGCGGTCCGATCGCTGATGGTGGTCCTGCGGACCATCCCAGAGCTGGTCTGGGCCCTCGTGTTTGTGCGGGTGGTGGGGCTGGGCCCCACGGCGGGCGTGCTCGCCATTGCCCTCACCTACGCCGGCATGCTCGGCAAGGTCTATGCGGAGATTCTGGAGAGCAGCGACCGGCATGCGAGCGACACACTGATGCGCAATGGGGCCAGCCGACTGCAGGCTTTTCTCTATGGGCTGCTGCCGCAGAATGCCTCCGAGCTCACGAGCTACACCGTCTATCGCTGGGAGTGCGCAATTCGCAGCTCGGTGGTGCTGGGCTTCGTGGGTGCTGGCGGATTGGGCCAGGAGCTCGACAACTCCATGCGGCTGTTCAACGGCGGCGAGGTCGCCACCATGCTGCTGGTCTTCATTCTGCTGGTGGCGCTGGCCGACCTCGTGAGCCGCCAGCTCCGACGGCTCCTGGGCTAATGACTTCCCTCCGCATGAAAACTCCCCAGCCCCAGCCACATCCCCACACCACCGCCGCCAACGAGCCCTTCAAGCTCGCGCCCCCGCTGTTTCATGCCCGCTGTGTGGCGTGCTGGATTGTCTCGGCGATCCTCGCCCTGGTCATCGCGAGCTTTGCGACCCTGGGCCTAGCCCTGGGGGAATTCTTCTCGATCGAGGCAGCGCAGAGCATGGGGCGGTTTCTGGCCGAGTTTGGCAGCCCCAACCTCAAGTCAGACTTCCTGCGTCAGGTGGGCATGGCAAGCCTCGAAACCCTGGCCATGTCGGCCCTCGGAACACTTCTCGCCGTGGTCTTTGGCCTGGCCCTGGCGCTGCCTGCGGCGCGGCTATCCCGGCCTGGCGCCCTGGCCGTGCAGGCCATTCTCAATGTGCTGCGCTCCATCCCCGAGCTCGTCTGGGCAGCGCTGCTGCTGATTGCCGCGGGCCTGGGGCCCTTCGCGGGCACTCTGGCGCTGGCGCTGCACACCACCGGCGTGCTTGGGCGGCTTTACACCGAGAGCATCGAGAACGCCGACCCTGGACCGGCGCAGGCCCTGGTGCTTCAAGGGTGTGGGCAGGGCCAGGTGTTTTGGTATGCCACCCTGCCGCAGATTCTTCCGCAGGTCGTCGCCTACGCGCTCTATCGTTGGGAGAACAACATCCGAGCGGCGGCCATTCTGGGTGTGGTGGGTGGCGGTGGCCTGGGACAGATGCTGTCCTTCCACCTCGGGCTTTTTCAGATGAGCAAGACCGCCACGGTGCTGCTCGCGATGATTCTGCTGGTGCTGGCGGTGGACTGGGCGAGTCTGGTGACCCGCCGCCGCATGGCCTAGACGGAGGAAATCCCGCTCAGCCGATGCTGGGCATCAGCGCTCGACGAAGGCCCGCTCAATCACATAGTCACCCGGCTGGCCCAGACCCGCCGAGACTTGAAAGCCTCGCGCATCGAGCATCTCGCTGGTCTCTTTGAGCATGGCGGGGCTGCCACAGATCATCGCCCGGTCGGTGGCGGCATCGAGCGGTGGAAGCCCAATGTCCTCGAACATCCGGCCCGTCTCGATGGCCGTGGTGAGGCGGCCGGTGTGCTTGAAGGCCTCGCGACTCACGGTGGGGTAATAGATCAGCTTGTCGCGAACAATCTCGCCCAGAAGCTCGTCCTCGGGCAGGCCAGTGCGCAGCAGATCGGCATAGGCGAGCTCACTCACCGTGCGCACGCCATGCACGACCACCACCTTCTCGAAGCGCTCGTAGGTCTCGGGATCGCGCACGATGCTCATGAAGGGCGCGAGGCCAGTGCCGGTCGAAAAGAGGTAGAGGTGGCGGCCAGGGGTGAGGTCGTCGATGACCAGGGTGCCCGTTGCCTTCTCGCCAACCAGCAGGGCATCGCCCACCGAGATGTGCTGCAGGCGCGAGGTCAGCGGACCATCGGGCACCTTGATGGAGAGAAACTCGAGGTGCTCTTCGTAGTTGGCGCTCACGATGCTGTAGGCCCGCATGAGGGGCCGGCCTTCGACCTCCAAGCCAATCATCACGAAGTGGCCATTGCGGAACCGAAAGCCCGGGTCGCGGGTGGTCTTGAACGAGAACAGCGACTCATTCCAGTGGTGGACTTCGGTGATGGTCTCGGTGCGGTGCTTGGCCATGGGGGTCTCGAGGCAACAAAGCCGCGATTATGTCAGCGAAACGGCAATGCAAGCCCCGGCTAATGCGCCGGGCTTCTATGCATTGGCGGTGCGGCCCACATAGGGGTTGGTGCGCCGCTCCTCGCCGAGCGTGCCCATGGGGCCATGCCCCGGAACAAAGGCCACATCGTCGCCCAGCGGAAAGAGCCTCTCGCGGATGCTGGCGATGAGGTCGGCATGATTGCCCCGGGGGAAGTCGGTGCGGCCGATGGAGCCCACGAAGAGCACGTCGCCCACCCAGGCAAGGCGGCTCGGGGCGTGAAAGAACACCACATGACCAGGGGTATGCCCGGGGCAGTGCAGAACCTCCAGGGTCTGATTCCCAACCCGCACCACATCGCCCTGCTCCAGCCAGCGGCTGGGCTCGAAGGGCTGGGCCTTTGGGAACCCAAACATCTGCCCCTGCACCGCGAGCTGCTGGATCCAAAAGCGGTCCTCGCGGTGGGGCCCCTCAATCGGCACCCCCAGCTGTTCCGCCAGCCGACCGGCCTCGCCGCAGTGGTCGATGTGGCCGTGGGTGAGCAGAATTTTCTCGATCACGCAGTCGGACTCGGCGGCCACGGCGGCCAGCCGATCGAGGTCGCCCCCGGGGTCCACCCAGGCCGCGCGGCGGGTCTCCTCGCAAACGATCAGCGAGCAGTTCTGCTCAAAGGCGGTGACCGGCACCACCGTGAGGGTGAGGCCCCCGACAGGTCCTGCGGAGGCCGGATTCGAGGGCGTCGAGGCGCCAGAGGTCTGCGACATGCGGCTAGCTTTGGGCCTGCCCCACAAAGGCGTGGTATTCAAGGTCGGCAAGGGCCACGACCTCGAGGGCGCGTTGGTGGGTTGCAGCCAGCACCACGGGCGGTGCCACCCCAGCCTCGGCTGCCTCGCGCCAGCGGGCAGCACAGACGCACCAGCGGTCTCCAGCCTTCAGGCCCGGGAAGCGAAACTCGGGGCGCGGCGTCACCAGGTCGTTGCCCTTGAGCACCGAGAAGCTCAGAAATGGCTCGGTCATGATGGCGCAGACGGTGTGCTGGCCGAAATCTTCGGGGGCGGTGTTGCAGCAGCCGTCACGAAAGAAGCCCGTGAGCGGGTCGAGGCTGCAGGGCTCCAGCGGTCCACCATGGACATTCTTGGCGTTGGAATTGGTCATGGTTTAAGTTTAGACCCTCTCTCCAAGGCCCCCCATGAACAACCCCAGCCATTCCAGCAGTCCCAGCAGTCCACTGGATCGTCGCATCGATTACACCCAGGGTGCCCTCCAGGAGGGCGACGTCGCGGGCATCGCCCCCCACGACCTGCTCGCCCAATGGCTGGCCCAGGCCGATGAGGCGGGTGCGCCGGAGCCCCAGGCCATGACCCTGGCCACCGTCGATGCCGATGGGCAGCCCTCGGCCCGGGTGGTTCTGCTTCGCGGTCTGAGCGCCGACGGCCTGATTTTTTTCACCAACCGGGAGTCGCGCAAGGGGCGGGCCCTGGCCCACGAGCCCCGAGCAAGCCTGCTTTTTTATTGGCAGACGCTCGAGCGGCAGGTCCGGGTCGAGGGGCGCGTCGCCCTGCTCGACGATGCTGCCTCGGATGCCTACTACGCCAGCCGGCCCTTAGGAAGTCGCGTCGGCGCCTGGGCCTCGCCGCAGAGCCAAGAAATCGAGAGCCGTGCCTGGCTGGAAGAGCGCGTGCAGTCGATGGGGCAGCAGCTCGGCGACGCCCCTCAGCGCCCCCCATTCTGGGGCGGGTATCGGCTGGTCGCCCAGCACTTTGAGTTCTGGCAGGGCCGCAGTTCCCGCCTGCACGACCGGCTGGCCTTTGAGCGCCGGCCCGACGGCTGGCGGCTCTCGCGGCTAGCCCCTTAGGCTTGGACAGGCTTCCTGGGCAAGGGCGTCGGGGAGACGGTCAACCAACTAAGCAGCCAACTTCGCGCTGGCGAGGCGATTCAAGCTGATGCCCTGCTCGGCCGCCTCCAAAACGAGAGAGCGATGGACCTCTGGGGGGATGCGCACCCGGAACTCGCCACTATAGGTCCGCTCAGCGATGGGCGAAGGAACCGGCTCGCCGGCTGCGGCCAAGTCGGAGACGACCTCCGCCACCAACTGTCGGATGCCTCGCAGTGCTTTCTCGGGGGTCTTGGCCAACCAACTCAATGAGGAGAATTCTGCACAGAGGCCTACGTGCTCCCCATCCTCCGGCGACCAAGTAACGCGATAGGTGTAGTGGTCAGCGTTCATCTTGAACCCTCTGAAGTTTTTCAATTGCCAACAGAACTTGGCGCACCTGATACGCCTTGGCCTTGCCACGATCGGATTGGATATTGACGCGTGGGTCTCCTGGCCACGATGTTTTGAAAACCAGATGGCTCGAGCCAGATTGGCGCGGAGAGCCAAAAAAGTGTTCACAAACCCTGCGCAAGTCAGCGAAGCGAACATTGGCGGGTTCGCGCCGCATTTGCTCAAGAATTGCATCGCGCGACGTCATTTTTTATGGTGTCATTAATGACACCATTTTTCAAGACCTCCGCTACTTCCTCTGCAGCGCAGGGAACTGCGTGGCCGACTTCTCCACCTTGGGCGCCACCACGAACATGCAGTACCCCTGGGTGGGATTGCGGTCGTAGTAGTCCCAGTGCTCCCGCTCGGCGGGGTAGAAGGTGTGGGGCTGCACGATGAGCTCGGTCACCACCCGCCGCCCGGGGTGGGTCGCCTCCCAGCGACCGATGGCCTCGCGCGCGGCATGGGCCTGGGCCTCATCGGCGGCAAAGATCACCGAGCGGTATTGGGTGCCCACATCGTTGCCCTGACGGTTGGGTGTGGTGGGATCGTGGATGGCGAAGAACACATCCAGGAGCTGGGGCAGCGGCAGCAGCGCCGGGTCAAACTCCACCGACACCACCTCGGCATGGCCCGTTGCGCCAGAGCAGACATCGCGGTAAGTGGGCTCCACCGTGTGCCCGCCCATGTAGCCAGACCGTGCGGCGTGGACCCCCGCCAGCCGAACAAAGACGGCCTCGAGGCACCAAAAACAGCCACCGCCCAGAATGATTGTTTGCTTCATCGCACTGCCCCTTCGCTGTTGGCCTGCAGGTATGGCTGGGCCCACGCCAGGCCCGCCTCGGTGGGGCTGGTGGTGGGAACATATTCCAGGCCCACGCAGCCCTCGTAGCCCAGCCCCTCGATGTGTTGGAGCACCCGAGTCAGCGAGAGTTCGCCAAGGTCGGGCTCATTGCGCAGCGGTGCGCCAGCAATCTGAATGTGGCCCAACACCGCGCGGCTGCGCTCTAGGCTGCGCAAAATGTCGCCGCGCGAGACCTGCTGGTGGTAGACGTCGAACTGCAGCCGCAGGCCCGGATGGCCAATCGACTCGATCAGCGCCAGGGCGCGCTCCAGGCTCGAGAGCAGATAACCCGGCTGGTCGCGCGCATTGAGGGGCTCGATGGTGAGCGTCTTGCCCACCGACGCGGCCTGATGAACAGCCCAAGTAAGGCCTTCGCGATAGGCCTCCCAGTGCACCTCGGCCGCGGGAGACTCCGGCGCCAGGCCCTCGGGCAGGCGGCCTGCCATCACATGAATCAGTGGCGCATCGAGGGCACTGGCGACCTCCAGCGCCTCGCCAATCGAGGCCTGGAACTCGCCGCGCCGATCGGGCAGGCAGGCAAAGCCCCGCTCGCCCGCCGCCCAGAGCCCCGCTGGGGCATTGATGAGCTGCAGGCCCAAGCCGTGGGCCATGAGCAGCTCAGCCAGCACAGGGGTGGGCTCGGCATAAGGAAACAGAATTTCCACACATCGGAACCCCGCCCGCTGGGCCGCGCCAAACCGCTCCAGCAGGGGGATCTCGGGCCACAGAAAGCTCAGATTGGCAGACAGTCGGATCATGTCCGGAGTGTAGGCGAGCCTCGTGGACATGGTGGGCCTGTGCGGCCCGCGGCGTCGGCCGGCCGCAGTTCCCCGAGGCCCACGCCCAAAGCGGCCAAGACCTTTTAGACTCACAGGTTGCGCCACCCGCGCGAATCGCTCTGTTCGCGCATCCCGGTCGACTCCACCCTGCCAGAGGCCCCCATGCCCCAACCGTCACTCCAACACCGCCGCCCCAGCCGCCCCAGCCGCGCGATTGGCCGCCGCTCCTTCCTCACGGCGGCCCTAGCCTCAGTCCTTGCAACGCTGCTGATGGCGCCTGCCGCCCCCGCTCAGGCCAAGGTCCTGCCGTCTGCGCTCGTGGAAGCCAAGACCTTGAAACCGCTCGTCGACAAGAAGGCGGTGGTGGTGCTCGACACCCGAGAGATCTTCCAGACCGACGGCAAGACCCCCAACTTCACCGCGGGCCACATTCCAGGAGCGTTGCCGGCGCCCTACTCGAGCTTTCGTGGCCCAGACAGCAACCCCGGTCAGGTCAAGCCCTTGGCCGCCCTGGAGGCCCAGCTGGGTGCCCTCGGGCTCGGTCTCAATACCCCGGTGGTGATTGCCGGGTCCGGCTCCGACCCCACCGAATTCGGTGGCCCCGCACGCATCTACTGGACCCTCAAGCAGCTGGGCTTTGCCGATGTGGCGATCCTCAACGGCGGCACCGGCGCGTGGATCGGCGCGGGCTACGCCCTGCAAACCGGCGAGGCTGCGCCGCGCAAGGCCACCACCCTGAAGGCCAGGCCCAGCCCTGCCCTGCGCTACAGCACGCAAGACCTTGCCCAGGCCACTCAGAAGGGCAAGGCCGGTGTGGGCCCCATGCTGCTCGATGGCCGGCCTTACGACTTCTACTCAGGCGACCTGCGCCTGGCCGCCGCACCCCGCTGGGGCACGCTGCCCGGCGCCAAGCACCTGGAGACCGACGAGTGGTTTGTGGGCGGCACGGGAACCCTGCAGGCCGCAGACCGGCTGCGCGCCTTGGCCCAGAACGAACAGCTCCTCGGCAAAGAGCCCCTGGTCAGCTTCTGCAACAGCGGGCACTGGGCCGCAACCCACTGGTTTGTTCTCTCCGAGGTGCTCGGGCGGCCGAATGTCACGCTCTACCCGGAGTCGGTGGTGGCCTGGGGTGCCGCAGGTCTGCCGCTGGAGAATGAGCCCAGCCGCGCTGAGATCCTCTCGCGCCAGCTGCGCGGTGCAGGCATTCAAAAGTAAGGGTTGGGGATTCGCATGATGCTTCGCGTTGGCATGGTGCTGGGCCTTCTTGGACTGGCCATGGCCGCTGCCATCTTGGCGGGCGCCCGGGCAGGACTCCTGGTCTTGTTGGGCGTGGGCTTTGGCGTGGTCCTGCAGGCCAGCCGATTTGGCTTTACCACCGGATGGCGCGAGCTCATCCGCGACGGCAAGCCCGTCGGATTTCTGGCGCAGCTTCTGTTGATTGGCCTGGCCGCCACGGCCACCACCTGGGTGCTCGGCATGGCTGCACCCGGCGAGGTGGTGGGTGCAGTGGCCCCCATCGGCGCAAGCCTGCTGGTGGGGGCACTCATTTTTGGCTTTGCGATGCAGCTGGCCGACGGCTGCGGCTCCGGCACCCTCTACAAGGCCGGTGCGGGCGCCCCCCTCACCCTGGTGGTGCTGCCCACCTTCATCCTCGGCAGCTTTGTGGGTGCCAGCCACCTGCCGGCCTGGCAGTCGGTGGGGCCCAGCACCGAGGCCCCCATCCTGCTCGACCTCAACACCACGCTGCTGATTTGCCTGGTGCTCGCCCTGGCGGCCCTGCTCTATGCGCGCTGGCGCTCAAGCCCCATCCAGGTCCAGGCCCGCTGGGTCTGGGGGGCCCTGCTGCTGGCGGCCCTCTACCTGGCGCACCTGGTGGTGGCGGGACAGCCCTGGGGCATCGTCTATGGACTCGGGCTCTGGGGCGCCAAGGCCGCCCTGGCCCTGGGCTGGAACCCGCTCGACGACGCCTTCTGGGGCGTGGCGCCCCACCTGGAGCGCCTGGGCCAGCCCCTGCTCTGGGACACCACCTCCCTCACCAACATCGGCCTGATGCTGGGGGCCTCCGTGGCAGCCTTCTGGCCCCGCAGCTCGGCCCCCGAGGGCCGAGGTCTTCGCCCCATCCACTGGCTGGTGGCCGCCCTGGCGGGTCTGGCCATGGGCTACAGCTCGCGCATGGCCCTGGGCTGCAACATCGGCGCCTTCCTCGCCGGCACGGCCTCGGGGAGCCTGCACGGCTGGGTCTGGCTGGTGATGGCCTTCTTGGGATCGCGGCTGGCCGTGCCTCTGCGCCAAAGGATCCAGATGCCATGAATCTTCTCCGATCCCTCATCCCAACCATCCTGGCCCTGACCATCCTCGGGCTGGCATGGCTCGACTTTGAGCGCACCGCTCAGGTGCGGGTGGAGCCGCCACTCATCGCCCTGGGCAGCGGCAAACTCGCCTCGGGTGGTCACTGCTCGGGGCGCTGACGCATGACGACGGGACCAGACGCCAACTGCCCCCTCTGCCAGTCGCCCGGCGGCCGGCTCTTGCGCAGCACCGAGCATTGGCGGGTCATTCTTGCCACCGATGCCCCACTGCCCGAGGTCCATCGGGTGGTGTCTCAGGCCCATGTCCGCGAGTTCAGCGAGCTTTCACCCGAGCACCGGGCCGAGATGATGTCGGTGGTGGCCGAGGTCGAGGCCGATCTCATTGCCCGGCTTCGGCCCGACAAGATCAACCTGGCCAGCCTCGGCAACCGGGTGTCCCACCTGCATTGGCATGTGATGCCCCGCTTCCGCACCGACCCCTTCTGGCCGGACAGCCTCTGGTCATCGCGCCGCCCCGCCGTCGTTCATCGCCTCCAGCCCACGGGTGCCGAGCCTCCACTGACCCTGGAGGTCGATGGCTGGGACTCTCTGGAGCCCGAGGCGCGCGCCGTGCGCCAGCGGGTCTTCGTCGAAGAGCAAGGCGTGGACCCCGCCGAGGAGTGGGAGCTGGCCGATGCCTGGGCGCGCCATGCGGTGGTGCGGTGTGGCACGGAGGTGGTGGCCACGGGCCGGATCCTGTCGCTGGGTCCGGGGCCCACGGTGAAGTGTGGCCGCATGGCCGTGCTGCCGGCATGGCGAGGCCGTGGACTGGGCCAGGCGGTCTTGGAGGCCCTGCTCGATGAGGCCGAGGCCTTGGGCTTTGCTGATTGCCTACTGCACGCGCAGTGCGCAGCGATGGGCTTTTATGTCCAGGCCGGGTTCGAGCCCGAGGGCGAGGTCTTCTCCGAGGCGGGGATTGCCCATCAGCGCATGCGGCTGGCACTCGCCCGACGCAGGCGATCGCGCACCGCATCCCAGTCGACCCCATAGCCGTCGCGGGGGTCTGGCCACTCGGCCACCACACCGGCCACGCCCTCGGCCTGCCAATCCTGCATCTGGGCATACAAGACCCGGCCATAAGCCTGCGGTGTGCGCGGCGCCATCTGCTGACGAACGCCCACGGGCAGGGGCTCCTGCAGAAAATGAAAGCCAAAGGCCATCACCACGGGCGATGCAATGCCGGAGGCCGAGAGCTCTTGGGCCAGGGCCTGGGCATCGCTCAGGATCTGGGCCGAGGTCGACAGGCGCAGGGCGAACCGGGGGGCATAGTGCAGGGCGTGCTGGCCCGCCACGCGAGGCAGGCCCGACCCCGCAGCCGATGCGTTGGAATCCGTGGGCAGATCGGTGGCATCGGCCGCCAACGCAGTTCCCCCCGCATGCCGAAGGGCGGCCTCGATCTGGCCGTGCGACAGCCCCCCCAGGCGAAGGATTCGGGGTGGGCACTCGGGAAGTCCGCTGAGGTCCACGATGGTGCTCTCGAGGCCCACGGTGCAGATGCCGCCATCGAGGACCAGATCGTCTTCGGCAAGCCAGGGCCCCAGGCCCCGCACCACATCCATCGCCCGCACGGGGCTGAGCTCGGTGAATCGGTTGGCCGAGGGCGCGGCGAGCGCAGCCGGTGCGCCCTGCGACTCGCCCAGAAGCCCCAGAATGCGGCGCGCCGCAGGATGGGCCGGGACACGGATGGCCACCGTGTCTTGGCCCCCGGTCACGGCATCGAGCACCTGGGGGCCGCGCGGCAGCACCAGGGTGAGGGGGCCGGGCCAAAAGGCCTCGGCCAGGATCTCGGCCTCGCGCGGCCACTCCGACACCCAGGCGCGGGCTGCGTGGATGTCGGCCACGTGAAGGATGAGCGGGTGACCCGCCGGGCGGCCCTTGGCCTCGAAGATGCGCGCCACGGCAGCGGGCTGGCGTGCGTCGGCCGCCAGGCCATAGACGGTCTCGGTGGGGATGGCAACCAGCTGCCCGCGCGCGAGGGCCTGGGCCGCGGCCTCGATGGACTGGGGGTCGTGGGCATCGAGGAGCTGCATGGTTGGCTTAGGGCTTGGCCGAAGGCCAGACGCGGCGCGGGCCGGTGATATGCCCCATCTTTCGGCCCGGCCGGGGGCTGTGCTTGCCGTAGAGGTGCAGGGTTGCGCCCTCGGGCACCAGGCGGGACCAGGGCGGCTCGGTTGCGCCGGGCTCGGGGGCGGCACCCGCCTGCCCAGCCGCTGCGGGATCTCCCGAGAGCCAGAGGTCGCCGAGCAGATTCTTCATCCGGTGGGGCTCGCGGCAGTCGGTGGGCCCCAGGCGCAGGCCGGCACAGATCCGGGCCTGCTGGGCAAACTGGCTGGTGGTGCAGGCCTCGATGGTGGCGTGGCCGCTGTTGTGTGGCCGCGGTGCCATTTCGTTGGCCAGGAGCTCGCCCGCCTCGGTGATGAAAAACTCCACGCAGAGCACACCCACGTAGTTGAGGGTCTGGGCAATGCGCAGTGCCGAGGCCTGGGCCGCCTGAGCCACCGCCTCGGGGACGTCGCCGGGCAGGTCGGTCTCGTCGAGGATGCCCTGCACATGGCGGTTCTCGGCCAGGGGGAACACCGCGCAGTCGCCCTCGGGGTTGCGGGCCAGAATCACCGAGACCTCTTTGGCCAGGGGCACCCGCTGTTCCAGCACGCAGGGCACGGCGCCCATGCCCTCGAAGGCCCGCATGGCCTCGGAGCGGCTGGCCACGCGCGCCTGGCCCTTGCCGTCGTAGCCAAAGCGTCGGGTCTTCAGAATTCCGGGGAACAAGGCATCCGGGCAGAGCGCCACATCGAGAAGCTGCTCGGCCCGGTCGATGGCGGCAAAGGGCGCCACGGGAACGCCCGCCTGCTGCAGGGTCTGCTTCTCGCGCAGACGGTCTTGGCAGACCTCGATGGCATCGGCCGAGGGCATGCAGGGGCCATGGGCCGAGAGCCGGCGCAGGGAGTCGGCCGGCACATTCTCGAACTCGGTCGTGAAGACCTGGGCCTTGGCCGCCAACTGGTCGAGGGCAGCGAGGTCGTCGTAGGCACCGATCACCACCTCGTCGGCGATCTGGCAGGCGGGGGCATCGGCCTGAGGATCGAGCACCACCACGCGAAGGCCGAGCGCATGCGCGGCCTGAATCATCATGCGGCCGAGTTGTCCACCCCCCAGCAGGCCGATGGTGGGCGCGGGGCTGGCGGGGGTGGGCTGGGTCATGCCTGCGGGGGGACGAGGCCGCGATTCATCGCCTCGGCCGCCTGGGTCTGCTGCCGGCGGAATGCCGAGAGGGCCTCGGCCGTGCGCTGGGCATCGGCCAGGGGCTCCGGTGCGGTGTGGCCGGCCAGTAAGGCGATGGCAAAGAGCGCGGCATTGGCGGCGCCCGCCTCGCCGATGGCGAAGGTCGCCACGGGAATGCCTTTGGGCATCTGCACGATGCTCAGAAGAGAGTCCTCGCCCCGGAGGTATTTCGAGGGAATCGGAACCCCGAGCACGGGCACGGTGGTTTTGGCAGCGAGCATGCCCGGCAGGTGGGCAGCCCCACCCGCGCCGGCAATGATGGCGGCCAGGCCACGCTCGGCGGCCGTCTGGGCGTAAGTGAAGAGGGTGTCGGGCATGCGGTGGGCTGACACCACCTGCACCTCATGCGGGATGCCGAACTGGTTCAACAGATCGACTGCCGGCTGCAGGGTGGGCAGATCCGAGGCCGAGCCCATGACCAGACCAACCCGAGGCATGCGCTGGCCCGCAATTCGCCAGAGCGCCTCGCGGTAGCGTGCGGCGGTCTCGTGGCGGACCTGCTCGGGCAGCGCAGGCCCCGGAGCCTGCTTGTTCCAGTCGAGGGTCTCGAGGTAGTCGCGGATGGGCTGCTTGTCAAAGCTCGGCGGGTTGCTGCCGGGCTGCCACTGATCGGCGGGCCAGTAGCGCGATGAGTCGGGCGTGAGCACCTCGTCCATGAGGTGAAGGACCCCGCGGTCGTCGAGGCCAAACTCGAATTTGGTGTCGGCGATGATCAGGCCGCGGGCCGCGGCCTCGCGGGCCGCCTCGGTGTAGAGCTGGATGGAGATGCGGCGAATCTCTTCGGCCAGGGGAGCGCCGATCAGCGCCGCCGCCTGAGCAAAGCTGATGTTCTCGTCGTGGGCCCCCACCTCGGCCTTGTGGGCTGGGGTGAAGATCGGCTCGGGCAGTTGCTCGGCCATGCGCAGGCCCTTCGGCAGGGCGATGCCGCAGACCTCGCCAGTGGCCTGGTACTCCTTCCAGCCACTGCCAATCAGGTAGCCCCGCACCACAGCCTCGATGGGCACGGGCTTGAGCCGCTTGACGACCATGGCGCGGCCACGCACCTGGATGGCCTCGTGGGGCTGGACCACCGACTCTGGATCGATGCCGGTGAGCTGATTCGGAACGACGTGTGCCAGCCGCTCCATCCAGTACTGCGTGACGCGCGTGAGGATCACGCCCTTCTCGGCGATCGGCTCGGGCAGCACCACATCGAAGGCCGAGAGCCGGTCGGAGGCCAGCATCAGCAGATGCTGGTCACCCACGGCATAGAGATCGCGGACCTTGCCACGCCCCAGCAGGGGCAGGCTGCCGATCGAGGACTGGAAGAGCGCGCCCACTGCTTACTGAACCCGTTGGGCCAGCTGGCCCGAGGCGTAGGCCTGGGCCATCGCGGGAAGCGCGATGGGCTTGATCTTGCTCGCCATGCCGGCACAGCCGAACTCTTCGTAGCGCTGCTTGCAGATGGCCTCGGCGGCGATGCGGGCGGGCTTCAGGTACTCGCGAGGATCGAAGGCCGAAGGCTTCTCGGCAAAGAAGCGGCGGATGGCGGCCGTCATGGCCAGGCGAATGTCGGTGTCGATGTTGATCTTGCGCACGCCGTGCTGGATGGCCTTCTGGATTTCCTCGACGGGCACGCCGTAGGTCTCCTTCAGATCGCCACCAAACTCGCGAATGACCTGCAGAAGGTCCTGCGGCACCGACGAGGACCCGTGCATCACCAGGTGGGTGTTGGGAATGCGGGCGTGGATTTCTTTGATCCGATCGATGGCGAGGATGTCGCCGGTGGGCTTGCGGGTGAACTTGTAGGCGCCATGGCTGGTGCCAATTGCAATGGCCAGGGCGTCGAGCCCCGTCTGGCGAACGAAGTCGGCCGCCTGCTCGGGGTCGGTCAGCAGCTGATCGCGGGTCATGGTGGCGTCGGTGCCGTGGCCGTCTTCCTTATCGCCCTTCATGGTCTCGAGCGACCCCAGGCAGCCCAGCTCGCCCTCGACCGAGACGCCCTGGGCGTGGGCCATCGCCACCACATCTTTGGTGACCTGGACGTTGTACTCGTAGCTGGCGATGGTCTTGCCGTCGGCCTCGAGGGAGCCGTCCATCATGACGCTGGAGAAGCCCAGGTCCATCGCCCCCCGGCAGACATCGGGGCTCTGACCGTGGTCCTGGTGCATGACCACGGGGATGTGGGGGTAGGACTCCACCGCCGCCTGAATCAGGTGCTTGAGGAAGCCCTCGCCGGCGTACTTCCGCGCCCCGGCACTGGCCTGCATGATGACCGGGGCGTCCACAGCTGCGGCAGCGCCCATGATGGCCTGAACCTGCTCCAGGTTGTTGACGTTGAAGGCCGGAATGCCATAGCCGTGCTCGGCGGCATGGTCGAGCAGCTGACGAAGGGAAACGAGTGCCATAACAGAACGCTCCGAAGGGAATGGGGAAATAGGCTCGGGAATTTTGGAAAGCCGACATTTTCCCCCGGAAGCCCGCCGGGCTCAAATCCTAGGAATCGGCGCGCACCTGGACGATTTTGAGGGTGTTGGTTCCGCCGGGCTGGCCCAGGGGCTCGCCGATGGTGATGACCACCTGATCGCCCTCGCGCAGCAGGCCCTCGCTCAGCAGCAGTCGCTCGGCAGCAGCCAGCACCTCCTCGCGGTCTAGGCCCGCTGCCGGCGAGAAGGCCACCGGGGCCACATCGCGATAGAGGGCCATCTTGCGCATCGTCGAGACCGAGGTCGACAGGGCATAAATCGGCACACCGGCATTCAGGCGCGAGACCCAGAGGGGGGTCGCACCCGACTCCGTGAGGGCCACAATGGCCCGGATGGGCAGGTGTCGGGCGATGAAGAGACTCGCCATGGCAATCGACTGGTCGATGCGGCTGAAGGTCCGGTGCAGAAAGTGGCTGTCGAGCGTGGGCTCGCTCGACTTCTCGGCCTCGAGGCAGATGCGCGCCATGGTCTCCACCACACGGATGGGGTGCGCTCCCGCAGCGGTTTCGGCCGAGAGCATCACGGCGTCGGTGCCGTCGAGCACCGCATTGGCCACGTCGGAGACCTCGGCGCGGGTCGGGACCGGCGCGGTGATCATCGACTCCATCATCTGGGTGGCCGTGATCGTGAGGCGGTTGGCCTCGCGGGCCATGCGGATCATGCGCTTTTGCAGGGCCGGCACAGCGGCCTCGCCAACCTCCACGGCGAGATCGCCCCGGGCCACCATCAGGCCCTCAGAGGCCTCAATGATCTCGGCCAGGTTTTCAATGGCCTCCACACGCTCGATCTTGGCGATGAGGGCGGCGGAACCCCCGGCCGCATGCATCAGGGCGCGCGCATCGTGGATGTCGGCAGCGCACTTGGGAAACGACAGGGCGAGATAGTCCACGCCGAGGCCAATGGCCGTGCGCAGGTCTTCTTTGTCTTTGGGGGTGAGGGCGGGGGCAGAGAGCCCGCCACCCAGTCGGTTGATGCCCTTGCGGTCGGAGAGCACCCCCGGCTCGGTGACCACGCAGTCGATGAAATCCGACCCCACCGACGCCACCCGCATGCGGATGAGACCATCGTTCAGCAGCAGGGTGTCGCCCGGCGACACATCCTGAACCAGCTCGGGGTAGTCGAGGCCCACGCGCTGAGCATCCCCGGGCTGGGTCGCGTGAACATCGAGGCGAAAGGCCTGGCCCATGGAGAGCGCCACCGGGCCCGAGCCAAACTTGGCCACGCGAATCTTGGGGCCCTGCAGGTCGGCCAGGATGGCCACCGGCCGGCCTTCGGCCAGCGCCGCGGCACGAATGGCCTCGGCGCGCGCGCCATGCTCTTGGGCGGTGCCGTGGGAGAAGTTGAGCCGAAAGACATCGACGCCCGCGGCCACCAGCGCCCGGATCTGCTCGGGCGAGCTGCTCGATGGCCCCAGGGTGGCCACGATCTTGGTGGCGCGGGTGAGTGGCAGCATGGTCAGGCAGCCCGCGCCTCAAGAGCTGCCACGGCCGGCAGCGTGCGCCCCTCGAGGAACTCGAGGAATGCACCACCCCCCGTGGAGATGTAGTCGATCTGATTGGCGATGCCGTATTTGGCGATGGCCGCGAGGGTGTCGCCACCGCCCGCAATCGAGAACCCCTGGGCATGGGCGATCGCCGAGGCGAGGGTGCGCGTGCCGCCCGAGAACTGCTCAATCTCAAAGACACCCACCGGACCATTCCAGACGATGGTGCCGGCGTGGGCGATGATGCTAGCAAGCCGGGCTGCCGTCTTGGGGCCGATGTCGAGGATCAGGTCGTCGGGCGCGCAGTCGGTGGCAGCCACCTTGTTGGCACGCGCCTGGGCACTGAATTCATTGGCCGTGACCACGTCCTCGGGGATGGGCACCTCGGCGCCACGGGCCTTCATGATCTCCATGATCGTCTTGGCCTCGGGAATGAGATCAATCTCAGCGAGCGACTTGCCAATCGGCAGGCCCTGCGCGGCCATGAAGGTGTTGGCGATGCCCCCACCCACGATGAGCTGGTCGACCTTCTCGGCCAGCGACTTCAAGATGGTGAGCTTGGTCGAGACCTTCGACCCCGCCACGATGGCCACGAGCGGACGGCGTGGCGACTCCAGGGCCTTGCCCAGGGCATCGAGCTCGGCGGCCAGCAGAGGTCCGGCGCAGGCGATGGGTGCAAATTGGGCCATCCCGTGGGTGGTGGCCTCGGCGCGGTGCGCAGTGCCAAAGGCGTCGTTCACATACACATCGCAGAGCGCTGCCATCTTCTGGGCGAGCGCCGGGTCGTCCTTCTTCTCGCCCCGGTTGCAGCGGCAGTTTTCGAGCATGACCAGCTCTCCAGGCTCGCAGCGGAATCCGCCGTCGACCCAGTCGGGCACCAGGGGCACCTTGCGGCCGAGGAGCTCGGCGAGTCGGGCCGCCACGGGCGCGAGCGAATCCTCGGGCTTGACCTCGCCCTCGGTGGGCCGGCCCAGGTGGGAGGTCACCATCACGGCGGCCCCGGCCCGAAGTGCCTGCTCAATGGCCGGCACCGATGCGCGGATGCGCGAGTCGTCGGTGATGCGGCCCGCGTCGTCTTGCGGCACGTTGAGGTCGGCCCGGATGAAGACCCGCTGGCCTGCCAGCGGGAGGTCGGTCATGCGCAGAAACTTCATGCTGATCTCGCCGCCTTATTTCGCGGCCATGAGGGCCACGGTGGTGTCGAGCATCCGGTTGGAGAAGCCCCACTCGTTGTCGTACCAGGAGAGGATTTTCACCAGACGGCCATCGGGCGAGACGCGGGTCTGGGTGGCATCGAACACGCTGGAGTGGGGGTCGTGGTTGAAGTCGATGGAGACCAGCGGCGCAGTGTTGTAGCCCAGAACGCCCTTGAGCTCTCCCTCGGCGGCCGCCTTGATCAGGGCATTGACCTCATCGACCGTGGTCTTGCGGCCCGCGGTGAAGGAGAGGTCCACGACCGACACGTTGATCGTGGGCACGCGCATCGCAAAGCCATCGAGCTTGCCGTTGAGCTCGGGCAGCACCAGGCCCACCGCCGCGGCCGCACCGGTTTTGGTGGGGATCATCGACATGGTGGCCGAGCGGGCACGGCGCAGGTCCTCGTGATACACGTCGGTGAGGACCTGATCGTTGGTGTAGGCGTGGATGGTGGTCATGAGGCCGGCCTCAATGCCGAGCGCGCCATGCAGGACCTTGGCCACCGGGGCCAGGCAGTTGGTGGTGCAGCTCGCATTGGAGATCACCGTGTGCGAGGACTTCAGCACGCCCTGGTTCACCCCATAGACCACCGTGGCATCGACATCGCTGCCGCCCGGGGCCGAGATCACCACCTTCTTGGCGCCGCCCTGCAGGTGGGCGCTGGCCTTGGCCTTGCTCGTGAAAAAGCCCGTGCACTCGAGCACCACATCCACCCCAAGGTCGCCCCAGGGCAGCTCGGCGGGGTTGCGGTTGGCCAGCACACGAATGCGGTCGCCATTGACCACCATGAAGTCGCCATCGACCGAGACCGTGCCGGGAAACTTGCCGTGGGCGGTGTCGTATTGGGTCAGGTGGGCATTGGTCTCAGCCTTGCCGAGGTCGTTGATGGCAACAATCTCGATGTCGTGTTTCTTGCCGCCCTCGTAGTGGGCACGCAGAACATTTCGGCCGATGCGGCCGTAGCCATTGATGGCAACGCGGATGGTCATGGGAAGCTCCTGGACAGGTTGGATAGAAGAGAGGTTGCGAACAAAGGGCTAGGCAAGGACCTCGCGCGCCGCCTGGGCCAGCGCTGCAGCGGTGATGCCAAAGGTCTCGTAGAGCACCGGGGCCGGGGCGGAGTCGCCAAAGCGCGAGAGGCCGACCACGGCCTGGCACTGATACTTCCACCAGGTGTCGGGCACGCCGGCCTCGATGGCCAGGCGCGGGACGCCCGCAGGCAGCACCTCGGCGCGATACTGGGCGCTCTGCCGGTCAAAGGCATTCGTGCTGGGCATCGAGACCACCCGAACCCGTCGGCCTTCGGCGCGCAGCGTCTGGGCGGCCTGGTGGGCCAGCGACAGCTCCGACCCACAGCCAATCAGCACCACCTCGGGCTGGCCGTCGCACGAGAGCACGTAGCCGCCGCGGCGCGCCTGGGCGAACTGCGATGGGTCGCAAATCATCTGCGGCACGGCCTGCCGCGAGAGCAGGAGGGCCGAGGGCCCCTGGATGCGCTCCAGGGCCACTGCCCAGGCGGCCGTGGTCTCCACGGCATCGGCGGGACGCCAGACATCGAGGTTGGGAATGATGCGCAGGCTGGCCGGATGCTCCACGGGCTGGTGGGTGGGGCCGTCCTCGCCCAGGCCGATCGAGTCGTGGGTGAAGACATGGATGACCCGCTGGTTCATGAGGGCCGCCATGCGAACCGCATTGCGCGAGTAATCGGAGAAGGTGAGGAAGGTGCCGCAGAACGGAATGAAGCCGCCGTGCAGTGCCAGGCCGTTGCAGATCGCAGCCATGCCGAACTCCCGCACGCCATAGGAGATGTGGCGGCCGAGCTGCAGGCTGCCCTGCTCGTCCACCGTCAAGGGGGCAACCCCCTTCCAGTTGGTGAGGTTGCTGCCGGTGAGGTCGGCCGAGCCGCCCAGCATGGCGGGAACGTGGGGGGCGATGGCATCGAGAACCATCTGCGAGGCCTTGCGGGTGGCCACCTTGGGGGGCTCGGCGCAGAGCTGCTGCACCAGCGCCTCGATGCGCTGGGCGAAGTCTGCCGGCAGCGCGCCCGACCAGCGGGCCTCCAGGGCCTGGGCCAGCTCGGGATGGGCGGCACGGTAGGCGGCCATGCGGGCATTCCAGTCGGCCTCGAGCTGGGCGCCCTGGGCGCGGGCGTCCCAGGCCTTGGCCACGTGGGCGGGAACCTCGAAGGGCGGGTAGTTCCAGCCGATGGACTCGCGCGTGAGGTGGATTTCGGCCTCGCCCAGCGCCTCGCCATGGGCCTTGGCGGTGCCCGCGCGGTTGGGGGATCCGCGGCCAATCTGGGTCTTGCTGATGATGAGCGTGGGGGCAAGACGGCCGCCCTGGGCCGGGTTGCCGGCGGACCATGCGCGGGCCTGGGCGATGGCGGCATCCACAGCGGCCACATCGTGGCCATCGATGGGGCCAATCACATTCCAGCCGTAGGCGCGGAACCGGGCGGCGGTGTCGTCGCGGAACCAGCCGCGCACATCGCCATCGATCGAGATGCCGTTGTCGTCGTAGAGCGCAATGAGTTTGGAGAGCCCCCAGACGCCGGCGAGAGCGCAGGCCTCGTGGCTGATGCCTTCCATCAGGCAGCCATCGCCCAGAAACACATAGGTGTTGTGGTCGACGATGGTGTGGCCGGGACGATTGAATTCGGCGGCCAGCAGGCGCTCGGCCAGAGCCAGGCCCACCGCATTGGTGATGCCTTGGCCCAGCGGCCCGGTGGTGGTCTCGACCCCGGGGGTGATGCCGACCTCGGGGTGGCCCGGGGTTTTCGAATGGAGCTGGCGGAAGTTGCGGATCTCCTCCATCGGCAGGTCATAGCCCGTGAGGTGGAGCAGCGCATAAATCAGCATCGAGCCATGGCCATTGCTCACCACAAAACGGTCGCGGTCGGGCCAGGCGGGGTTGGTGGGGTTGTGGCGCAGATGCCGATGCCAGAGGGCCACGGCCATGTCGGCCATGCCCATCGGCATGCCGGGATGGCCGGAGTTGGCCTTCTGCACCGCGTCCATCGCCAGGGCACGAATGACGTTGGCGAGGTCCTGGTCGGTGCAGGACAGCGAATTTTGAACGACGTTGGTCACCACCGGGTCTCCTTGAGCGCGCACCCGGGTCCGCCGCGAGCGGCCCCAGCCAGTTGCATGGGCCTCGATTCTACTCGGGGGCGGGACCGGGGCCCGAATGTGCAAGACGAATGTGCAAGACGAATGTGCAAGACAATGGCTCCATGATTCCCCGCGCCCTGCACCATCCCCTCCTCGCCGGCACCCAGACCCTGGGCACCGAGGCCAGCCACCACCTGCTGCGTGTGCTTCGCTGTCGGGCGGGCGATGCCCTGGTGCTCTTCGATGGCCAGGGCCTGGAGGCCGAAGCCACCATCGCCCGCACCGACGGCGGTGAGTGCGTCGTGGAGGTGGGCGAACCCCGGCCCTGCGAGCGCGAGTCGCCCCTGCAGGTCCACGTGATCCAGGCCCTCTGCCTGGGCGACAAGATGGACTGGGTGGTTCAAAAGGCCACCGAGCTCGGCGCGGCGGCCATCTGGCCTCTGCGGGCCGAGCGCAGCCAGCTCAAGCTCGACGAGGCCCGGGCGGCCAAGCGGCAACTGCACTGGCAGCGGGTGGCCGAGTCGGCCTCGGCCCAGTCCGGGCGCAGTCGGGTGCCCGAGGTTCAGCCGGTGGCCGAGCTGCGGGGGGTCTTGGTGGAATTTGCCCAGGCCCGTGGGCAGGACCCCGGGGTGCAGGGCCTGATGCTCGACCCCCACGGCGGCACCTCGGTGCTGCAGGCCCCCGCTGCGCGCCAGGTCTGGGTCGCGATTGGCCCCGAGTCGGGCTGGAGCGATGCCGAGGAGCAGCAGCTCATTGCTGCCGGCTTTCTCCGTGCCCGCCTCGGCCCGCGCATTCTGCGCACCGAGACGGTGGCCGCGGTCGTGCTGACGGCCCTGGCGATCCGCGCCGGGGAGTTCTAGCCGCCCGCCTTGGCGGCTGTCGCGTCGAGCACCGTCAGGGCGGTCATGTTCACGATGCGCCGGACGGTGGCCGAGGAGGTCAGGATGTGGACCGGGGCGGCACAGCCCAACAAAATCGGTCCCACCGCCACCCCATTGCCGCTGGCGGTTTTCAGCAGGTTGTAGGCGATGTTGGCCGACTCCATGCTCGGCATGACCAGCAGATTGGCCTCGCCCTGCAGCGTGCTCTCGGGCAGGATCTGCGCGCGCGCGGCCGGATCGAGGGCCAGATCGCCGTGCATTTCGCCGTCGATGTTGAGCTCGGGGGCCCGGGCGCGAATGATGGCCAGGGCCTCGCGCATGCGCAGTGCGCCCTCGGAGTCGCGCGAGCCGAAGTTGCTCTCGCTCAGCAGCGCAACGCGGGGCTCAATGCCCAGGCGCCGCAGCTCGTGGGCGGCCATCAGCGTGATCTGCGCGAGCTCCTCGCCACTGGGCAGGGCATTCACGTGGGTGTCGACAATCGCCACCGTGCGCGAGGGCAGCATGAGAATGTTCATCGCCGCATAGACCGAGGTGTCGGGGCGGCGCCCCAGAACCTGGTCGACGTAATGCAGATGCAGGCTGTGGATGCCGAAGGTGCCGCAGACCATGCCATCGGCATCGCCCTTGTGGATCATCATGGCGCCGATGAGCGAGTGCCTCCGGCGCATTTCGATCTGAGCGTATTGCAGGGTCACACCTTGCCGGCAGGTCATCTGCCGATAGGTCTCCACGTAGTCTTTGTAGCGCGGATCGTCTTGGGGATTCACGATGGTGAAGTCCACGCCGTCCTTCAGACGCAGGCCATAGCGCTCGATGCGGCGGCCGATGACCTCGGGGCGTCCGACCAGAATGGGCTGGGCCAGGCCCTCGTCGACCACCACCTGAACAGCCCGCAGCACGCGCTCTTCCTCACCCTCGGCATAGACGATGCGGGCGCCGCCGGCGCGCCGGGCGGCCGCCATGATGGGCTTCATGAAGTTGCCCGAGTGGTAGACAAACTCCTGCAGCCGCTCGACGTAGGCCGTCATGTCGGCGATGGGGCGCGAGGCAACGCCGTCGGCCATGGCCGCCTCGGCCACGGCCGGGGCGATCTTCACAATCAGGCGCGGGTCGAAGGGCTTGGGAATGAGGTATTTCGGGCCAAAGCTGAGGCCCGCAGTGCCATAGGCGGCCGCCACGACCTCGTTTTGCTCGGCGCGGGCGAGATCGGCCACAGCACGCACCGCGGCCAGCTCCATATTGCGGGTGATCGTCGTGGCGCCCACATCGAGGGCGCCGCGGAAGATGAAGGGGAAGCACAGGACGTTGTTGACCTGGTTGGGATAATCGGTGCGTCCGGTGGAGATGATGGCGTCGCTGCGAACGGCCTCGACCTGCTCGGGCAGGATCTCCGGGGTCGGGTTGGCCAGCGCAAAAATGAGTGGGTTGGCCGCCATCTTGGCGACCATCTCGGGCTTGAGCACACCGCCGGCCGAGAGCCCCAAGAAAACATCCGCGCCCTCGATGACCTCGGCCAGGGTGCGCGCCGAGGTCGGCTGGGCAAAGCGCGCCTTCTCGGGGTCCATCAGGCTGGTGCGGCCCTCATAGACAACTCCCTCAATGTCGGTGACCCAGATGTTCTGGCGTGGCAGGCCCAGGTCGAGCAGCAGATCGAGGCAGGCCAGGGCCGCCGCACCCGCGCCCGAGACCACGAGTTTGATCTCGTCGATCTTTTTGCCCACCACGGCCAGGCCGTTGGTGAAGGCAGCACCCACCACGATCGCAGTGCCGTGCTGATCGTCGTGGAACACGGGGATCTTCATGCGCTCGCGCAGCTTGCGCTCCACGGCAAAGCAGTCGGGGGCCTTGATGTCTTCGAGGTTGATGCCGCCGAAGGTGGGCTCCAGGGCCGCGATGATCTCGACGAGTCGGTCGACGTCGGTCTCATTGACCTCGATGTCGAAGACATCGATGCCCGCAAACTTTTTGAACAGGACGGCCTTGCCTTCCATGACCGGTTTGGCCGCCAGGGGGCCGATGTTGCCCAGGCCCAGCACTGCCGTGCCGTTGGTGATCACCGCGACCAGGTTGCCGCGCGCGGTGTAGCGAAAGGCATTGATGGGGTCGGAGACGATTTCTTCGCAGGCAGCGGCCACCCCGGGGGAGTAGGCCAGGGCCAGATCGCGCTGGTTGGTGAGCTGCTTGGTGGGCGTGACCGAGAGCTTTCCGGGGGTTGGAAACTCGTGGTACTCCAGGGCCTGCTTGCGAAAATTGCTATCCATGGTGCGGTTCCTCGGCAAGCCACCGAGAATACACCCAGGCGCGCGCCCATCCCGAGAGGGCAGCGCGCGACAGCCGCCTTAGGCCAGCACGCGCCCTCGAGCCGCCGCCTGGATGTTGGCCCGCATGCCGATGATTTTTTCCGGATAGAGGGTCTCGCCATCGGGCCCCACGCCCACATATGCCCGCAGAGCGGCCTCGAGGTCGCCGTAGCGCGCCAGATACTCGCGAATGATGGCCGAGCCCACATAGATATTGATGCGCGGATCGAGCGCGGTTTCGGTGCCACCAAAGGGCTGGAACTTGTCGGCGTGGATCTGGGGCATGACCTGCATCAGGCCCGAGGCCCCCACGCTGCTCTCGGCAAAGGGGTTGAAGCTCGACTCCACGGCAATGACCGCCAGCACCAGGTGGGGATCGACATTGTGCCGCTCGGCGGCGTCGTAACTCGCCAGCACGATCTCCTTTACGGCCACCCGGGAGACGCGGTAGCGCTTGGAGATCCAGGCCGCGATGCGGGCCTGCTCGGGCGTGAGCGCGTTGGACGGGGCGGGGCGAGGAAGCGCCGTTTCGGTGGTGGGCAGAGCAGGTGCCGTGGCCTCGGTGGCAATCGAGATCCAGGCGGCGATGCGGCTGCGGCCCTCGGCGGTGCCCACCGTGAAGAACACCAGAAGAGCGCCAACCAACAGCAGCGTCCCCCAGCGTTCGCTGGCCACTTGGGGCGGCGGGGGTGGACTGTGGTGGTGGCGAAGGCGCATGGGATGGTCTCGATGGACTGGGGGAGGCTCAGACGGCCAGATCTTCTGCGGCGAGATCCTGAACAAATCGCCAGAAGTGCGGGCGGGCCTCGCTGGACTTCGCATGATTCACGATCAAGGTGAAAACGACGAGTCGGCCACTTGGCGGATGAATGTACCCGCAAAGAGATCTGACATCCCGGAGGCTGCCGGTCTTCACCCGAATGACCCGCCCAGGGATGCTGGGCGCACGCCGGGCAGACCCGGTCTCGCCCCAGACGGCAAAGGCGTCGCGCCACTCCTCCCAGGGCATGGAGGGCGGGGGGGACCGCAGCAGGGCATTGAGTTCGCGGGCACTCACTCTGGAGATCCGCGAGAGGCCCGCGCCGTTGTCTGCACGCAACTGTTCGTGGGGGATCTGGGCGGTCCTCAGCAGCTGGTGGAGGCGGTTCTCGGCGCCCGCCAGGGTGGCCGGCCGGCCGGGGGACTGTGGATTGGGGCCGGGATCGGCGTCGAGCTCCAGAAACAAATGGCGGCTGATGATGTTGCTGCTGCGGGCCAGAACATCGCCCAGAAGCTCGGTGAGGCTGCGCCCACTGCGCCAGCGCAGCAGGGGCTGCCGGCAGACCGCAGCCAGCTCCTCCACGGAGCGCAGCGGCCCAATGCCATCCCCGGCCCGGCCCGGCCCGCGCCCATCGGCCCTCGCCTGCCAAAGCCCATCGAGCAGGCGGTGATTGAACGACTCGGTCTCGGTGAGCGGCGAGGCGTAGGCCAGCGGCGTGCTGCGGCCGTCGCCTTCGAGGCACCCCGCCGACCAGCGGCCGGTGACCCGCAGGCCCGCATCGCCTGGAAGCCGGACGATGGAAAAGCTGTGGCTTGGACGGGACTCGCAGCCCGGCTCCCACTGGACCCGATCCTGAAGGGGGACCCCTGGCAGAGGGGGCAGGTAGCCCAGGCCCTGGCCCGTGCGCACGAGCGCCGCCGACTGGAAGTTCATGAGGCAGGCGTGGGGTAGGACGTTGTAGGGCTTTTCGGGGCTGCGATCGAAATCCGCCGGGGACTCCGGCGGCACCCGATAGCGTCGGCCATCGAAGGCGATGGCCGTGCCCAGCCGCGCCGCGCCGTGGGCTCCGGGGCCCCGGGCCGCCAAAATCTCGTCCCGCCAGGCCTCGAGGTCCTCCACCAACAGCTTGGGGTCGCCACCCCCGCGCACCAGCAGGGGCTGGCGATCGAGGGGCTGGGACCGGTCGCGGCCCCAGATTTCGGTGGTGAAGCGGTGCCCCAGGCCGAGGCCGACCGCGGCCCCCCAGGCGGTGTAGACCTTCACGCACGAGGCGGGATTCATCGATGCATCCGGCCGATGCCAGACGGCATCGAGCACCCGAGCGCTTGGATGCTGACCGGCCACCGCCTCCACCGCGACCGAGCAGTCGTCGGCCGTGATGCCCAGGCCGCGCAATCCGGCAAGCAGCCGGTCGACCGCCGCCCGGCGCGAGGCCACCGCCGAGGACTCGGCACCGACCGATGGCAAGGCGGCCAGGCCCAGGGCTGACCCAGCGAGGCCATGCAGCAGACGACGGCGGGCAACCGAGGCGGCGTTCATGGAGCCAGTCTATCGGCAAGCGTTGCGCCCGCGGCCAATTCGTCTCGACCCCTGGGGGGTCTGGGGGCCTTGAAATCTCGCGGCCCCTCCCCCACAATTAGCACTCGCTGGAGACGAGTGCTAACAAGGCAGTGCCCACCGGGCCAGCGCCAACGGCCTTCCAGTCCGTTCAATCAATCCCTCATCATTTATGGAGCTGACAACTATGAAACTGCGTCCTCTGCACGACCGCCTGGTGGTCAAGCGCCTGGACAACGAGCGCACCACCGCCTCGGGCATCGTGATCCCCGACAACGCTGCTGAGAAGCCCGATCAGGGCGAGATCCTCGCCGTTGGCAACGGAAAGATCCAAGATGACGGCAAACTGCGCGCCCTGGATGTGAAGGTGGGCGACCGCATTCTGTTTGGCAAATACGCCGGCCAGACCGTCAAGGTCGATGGCCAAGAGCTCCTCGTTCTGCGCGAAGACGACGTGATGGCTGTGATCGAGGGCTAAGCCCCACGCCCCACCCCACTTATTTGGAGAAATAAACCATGGCAGCAAAACAAGTCATTTTTGGTGATGATGGCCGTCAAAAGATGGTCAATGGCGTCAACATCCTCGCCAATGCAGTCAAAGTTACCCTCGGCCCCAAGGGCCGCAATGTGGTCCTCGAGCGCTCCTTTGGCGCCCCCACCGTGACCAAGGACGGCGTGTCCGTGGCCAAAGAGATCGAGCTGAAGGACAAGCTCGAGAACATGGGCGCCCAGATGGTGAAGGAAGTCGCCTCCAAGACCTCCGACAACGCCGGCGACGGCACCACCACCGCCACCGTGCTGGCCCAGGCCATCGTGCGCGAGGGCATGAAGTTTGTTGCCGCCGGCATGAACCCCATGGACCTCAAGCGCGGCATCGACAAGGCCGTGGGCGCCATCACCGAAGAGCTGAAGAAGGTCTCCAAGCCCTGCACCACCTCCAAGGAAATCGCCCAGGTCGGCTCGATCTCGGCCAACTCCGACACGGAAATCGGCCAGATCATCGCCGATGCCATGGAGAAGGTTGGAAAAGAGGGTGTGATCACCGTGGAAGACGGCAAATCCCTCAACAACGAGCTCGATGTGGTCGAGGGCATGCAGTTTGACCGCGGCTACCTCTCGCCCTACTTCATCAACAACCCCGAGAAGCAGGTGGCCCTGCTCGAGAACCCCTGGATCCTGCTGCACGACAAGAAGATCTCGAACATCCGCGAGCTGCTGCCCGTGCTGGAGCAGGTGGCCAAGTCGGGCCGTCCGCTGCTGATCGTGGCCGAGGACGTCGAGGGCGAGGCGCTGGCCACCCTGGTGGTCAACAACATCCGCGGCATCCTCAAGACCGTGGCCGTCAAGGCCCCGGGCTTCGGCGACCGCCGCAAGGCCATGCTCGAAGACATGGCCATTCTCACGGGCGGAACCGTCATCTCGGAGGAGACCGGCATGACCCTCGAGAAGGCCACGCTCGCTGAGCTCGGCCAGGCCAAGACCGTCGAAATCGCCAAAGAGAACACCACCATCATCGATGGTGCTGGCGAAGGCGCCAACATCGAGGCCCGGGTCAAGCAGATCCGCGCCCAGATCGAGGAAGCCACCAGCGACTACGACCGCGAGAAGCTCCAGGAGCGCGTGGCCAAGCTCGCCGGCGGTGTGGCGGTGATCCGCGTCGGTGCTGCCACCGAGGTTGAGATGAAGGAGAAGAAGGCCCGCGTCGAAGACGCCCTGCACGCCACCCGCGCTGCGGTGGAAGAGGGCATCGTGGCCGGCGGTGGCGTGGCACTGCTGCGCGCCCGCGCCTCGGCTGCTGTCAAGGGCGACAACACCGACCAAGAGGCCGGCATCAAGATCGTGATGCGTGCTGTGGAAGAGCCCCTGCGCCAGATCGTGGCCAACTGTGGCGAAGAGCCCAGCGTGGTCGTGGCCAAGGTGCTCGAGCTCAAGGGCTCCAACGGCTACAACGCAGCCTCGGGCGAGTATGGCGACATGCTGGCCATGGGCGTGGTGGACCCCACCAAGGTCACCCGCACGGCCCTGCAGAATGCTGCCTCGGTGGCCGGCCTGATGCTGACCACCGACTGCATGATCGCCGAGCTGCCCGAAGACAAGCCCGCTGCCCCGATGGGTGGTGGCATGGGCGGCATGGGCGGCATGGACATGGGCATGTAACTCCCCGGCACCACGTCGCGGCCCTCCGACCTCGGCTGGGGGGCCATCGGCCTTCAGGCCCCAGCATCACCCCGGCATCGGGGGAGAGTGCTGGGGCTTTTTCATTTCATGGACTCCACCCGTCCGGGTGTTGAACCCCCGGGTGTTGAACCTCTGGGTGTCGAACCTCTGGGTGTCGAACTTTTCAGGGATCGCCCCGAGAAATGCGGGGAATGGGCTTCCATCGTCCGACGATTCACCCAACTGAAACGCGCGTTTGATATCGTCGCCGCATCGTTGGAATCCCCTGGGAAATACCCCAACCAATCGCGCCAACCAATCGCGCCAACTGAGCACCCCCGAAGTCACCCCATCACCATCCATCGGAGCCGGACATGCACGCCCAGAACCCCATCGCCCCCCTGCCCCAGAACCCGGAAGTTCGCCGGCAGCTGCTCAAGGCATTTCTCTTTGGCCCCGCAGCCGTGGGTGTTGCCGGCGGCCTGCTGGCCGGCTGCGGCGGAACCGACAGCACCGGTGGCCTGACCGGCGGTGGGCAGAGCCCCGTGGGTCCCAATGGAAAGCTGGGGGCCACCTCCTCGCCGGGCCGCTTCAGCAAGATCGGCCCCCTGCGTGAGGCACCCGACGCCAATGGCGTGCGCACTCCCGAAGGGTTCTCGACTCGGGTCCTCGCCATGGCGGGCTTTCCCCCGGTGAACGGCGCAACCCCCTGGCATGTCTTTCCCGATGGCGCCGGCGTCATGCCTCTGGACGACGGCGGCTGGCTCTACATCTCCAACAGCGAGATTCCTGGCTTTGGCAGCATCGACTACCAGGTGCCCCAGCTCGCCGCCATCACCCAGCCTCTGGAAAATCTGGTCCCGGGCCTGGGCGGCGCCAGCGCCCTTCGGTTTGATCCTCAGGGCAAGCTGATTGCCTCTTACCCGATCCTCAATGGCACCACCTTCAACTGCGCCGGGGTGGTCACCCCGTGGAAGACCTGGCTCTCTTGTGAGGAGCATCCCGGCGGATTTGTCTGGGAGGTCGATCCCACCAAGCCCCTGCCCATCCCCCTCGACCTCGCCAAGGCGGTCACCGATGTGCTGGGCGGCCTGACCGCAGGCCTGGTGCCCCCGCGGACTCTGGGCTCCGGCGTGGCGCGCAAGACCCTGGGCGTGTTTGCCCACGAGGCGGTGGCGATTGATCCCAGCGCCAAGACCTTCTACATGACCGAAGACGAGCCCGATGGACGCTTCTACCGCTGGATCGCCTCGGCCGCCGACTGGCCTGCCGGCGCGGTGCGGCCAGCACTCCAGGAGGGCACCCTGCAGGTCCTGGTGGCCGACGAGCCGCTCGAGGCCGCGCTCACTCGCCCCATCCGCATCCGCTGGGTGGATGCGCAAAACCCGAGCCAGCCCCAGCGCGACAACCGACTGGCCGAGACCGCCGTGTTCGATGGCGGTGAGGGCGTGTGGTTCCGCAACGGCCTTGTCTACTTCACCACCAAGGGCGACAACCGCGTCTGGGTGGTCGACACGCGCAACAACCTCCTGCAGGTGCTCTACGACCAGGCCACCGCACCCGAGGGGCAGAACTTCATCGATGGCGTGGACAACATCACCATGACCAGCGAGGGCGACCTCCTCGTGGCCGAGGATGGCGGAAATATGCAGGTCAATGTCATCGCCCCCGACGGAACTGTGCGCACCCTGCTGCAGGTGGTGGGGCAAGACGTCTCCGAGATCGCCGGCATTGCCTTCAGCCCGGACCGCAAGCGCATGTACTTCACCAGCGACCGCGGCGGACCCATGCCCGGCGGCGGCTTTGGCCCCGGCCTTGGCCTGGTCTATGAGCTCACCATCCCCGACAACATCTAATCACCACCACCAGGACGCATCGCCATGGGATTTGCCAAAAAACTCCAATCGAGCCGGCTCAGCACGGCCATCCAGCAGGGCGTCAGCCGACGCCTCTTTCTGCGCGCCGGCCTTGGGCTGGGCAGTGGCACCGCCATGCTGGCGGCCGCCGGCTGCGGAACATCGATCATCGACCCCGTCGGCATCGATGGCTTTCCACCCTCCTCCAAGCTGAGCGGCAACGCGGTGCGCTTTGACCACGGCGTGGCCAGCGGAGACCCCACCGCAAACTCGGTGATCCTGTGGAGCCGGGTGACCCCCGTGGTGCGCAGCGACAGCGACTTCCCGGTGCTGTTGGAAGTCTTCAGCGATGCTGCCGCCACCCAGAAGGTAGGCGAGGCCAAGGTGCTGGCGACCGCCGAGCGCGACCACACGGTCAAGATCGACCAGGGTGGCCTGCAGCCCGGCCGCTTTTACTGGTATCGCTTCAGCTGCAATGGCAGCACCTCGATCCTGGGCCGCACCAAGACCGCACCGAGCAGCGCCCCGGCCGGCGGCTTGAAGTTCGGCATGGTCAGCTGCTCGAGCTTTGCCCACGGCTTTTTCAATGCCTACCGCTTCCTTGCCGCGCGCGACGACATCGATGCGGTGATTCACCTCGGCGACTACATCTACGAGTACGGAACCAACGAGTACGGCACTGCTCGGGCCTACGAGCCGGCCACCGAGATCATCACGCTCTCGGACTACCGCACCCGCCACGCCCAATACAAGCGGGCCGATGAGGACCTCAAGGCCCTGCACGCCAAGCACCCCTTCATCACCATCTGGGACGACCATGAGTCGACCAACAACTCCTACAAAGATGGCGCCGAAAACCACAGCCCCGGCACCGAAGGCGTCTGGGAGCAGCGCAAGGCCTGGGCAGTGCAGGCCTACGACGAGTGGATGCCCATCCGCCTGCCGGAGCCCGGCAATGCCCTGAAGATCTGGCGCAAGCTCTCGTATGGAAGCCTGGCCGACATCTTCATGCTCGACACCCGCCTCTGGGGCCGGGACGTGGAGGCCGGCACACCGGTGGCACCCGATGGTGCGGCCAATGCGCCAGAGCGGCAGATGCTCGGCGCCGACCAGCTCGCCTTCCTCAAGGATGGGCTGAGCAACTCCCGGGCCCAGTGGAAGGTGATCGGCAATCAGGTGGTCTTTCACCAGTGGATCCTCAAGCCCGGCACCGAGGCCACGCGGGTCATCACCGAGCAGCTGGGTCCCCTCGGGGCGCTGCAGAATGTGGTGAGCCCCACCGGCCTGAACGGCGACTCCTGGGATGGCTACACCGCGCAGCGCAAGGAAATCATGGACCACATCGCGGGCGCTGCCGGCGAGGCCATCGACAATGTCGTCATCGTCACGGGCGATGTGCACTCGAGCTGGGTGGCAGACATCACCTACGACCCCAACAACCCGATTCCGCAAGCCGGCGGCTACAACCCAGTCGACGGCACGGGCTCCATTGCCACCGAATTCGTGATGCCCTCGGTCACCTCGCCTGGCCTGCCGATCCCCTCGGAGCTGGGCGATGCCTTCCGCCTCACCAACCCCCACATCAAGTACATCGACTTCGACCGCAAGGGCTACGGGGTTCTCACCCTCGCCGCCAACAAGGCCGAGTGCGCGTATTTTTATGTGAGCAGCATCAGCACCCGCGAGAACGTGACTGAAGCGGCCGGACCGGTGTTCCAGGTGAATGCCGGCGGAAACCGCATCGCCAATGCAACGCTGCCGATCGTTGGGCCCCTGGTGAGCCCATTGCTCGCGTCCATCGCGCCGCAGTAAGCACAGTCCCAAGGCCACGGCGGTGGCACAATTCGGCGCATGACCTTCTATGCGCAGTGTGCCGCCGCCTGGCAGCGCCACCAGAGCATGCTCTGCGTGGGGCTCGACCCAGACCCGGCTCGGTTTCCCGAGCCCATCCGGGCGGCAGCCCCCGACGATGTGCTGGCCCAGGTCGAGGCCTTTTGTCGCGGCATCGTCGAGGCGACCGCCCCCCACTGCTGCGCCTTCAAGCCTCAGATCGCATACTTCGCGGCCCTGGGCGCCGAGGCCGTCTTGGAGCGGCTCGGCCGATGGGTTCGCGCAAGCTACCCCGACCACCTCTGGATCCTCGACTCCAAGCGCGGGGACATCGGCAGCACAGCCGAGCGCTATGCCACCGAGGCCTTCGGACGCTATTTGGCCCATGCCGTGACCCTCAGCCCCTACATGGGCTCCGACAGCCTCACGCCATTTTTTGCCCACACCGGCGGCGGTGTGTTCCTGCTGTGCAGGACCTCCAATCCCGGCGGGAATGACCTGCAGATGCTGCCCCTGGCGGGCCCGGATGCGGGCCTGCGGCTCTTTGAAAAGGTGGCCCAGCAGGTGGCGCAGCGGGCCGACTGGCGCGGTCAGGACCAGGCGGGCCTGGTCGTGGGGGCCACCTACCCCGAGGAACTCGCCCGAGTTCGGGCTCTCGCCCCCGAGGCCCCGCTGCTGGTGCCCGGCATCGGCGCCCAGGGCGGAGACCTGGCCGCGGTGCTCGCGGCCGGCCGCACGGCCGACGGGGGCCTGCTGATCAATGCCTCGCGGTCGATCCTCTATGCCGATGGCAGCGCCCACTGGCAGACCGCCGCAGCCCGCGCCGCCCAAGAGCTCGCTGCAGCAATGCAATAGGCCCTGCCCCGCCCCCTCCCACACACACACGCACACACACGCCCCCTCGGAGCAACCCCCATGACCCCCGCCACGCCCCTGGCCATCGACCCCAGCGCTGCAAGCATTGCCCTCCTCAAAAAAGAGATCCGGCGCTTCACCAAGGTCTCGGTGCAGACCATCCTTGCCCCGGTGGTCAGTTCGGTTCTGTTTCTCTTGGTCTTTGCCCTGCTGCTGGAAGGACGGCTCGAGCCCCTGCCCGGCATCGGCTACAGCGAGTTCTTGGTGCCCGGCCTGCTCATGATGACCCTGCAGCAGAATGCCTTTGCCAACACCAGCTCCAGCCTGACCCAGAGCAAGATCATGGGTACGGTGGCCTTCCTGCTGATGTCGCCCATGCGCCCATGGGAGTGGCTGGTGGGATATCTCGGCGGTGCCGTGGCCCGCGGCCTGCTCTGCGGTCTGGCGGTCTGGGCCGCGAGCCTGCCGATCGCGGCGGTGGGCTTTGAGCACCCGCTGATCGCCCTGATTTTCGCAGTGCTCTCGTGCGTCATCATGGGTGCCTTGGGGCTGATCGCAGCGCTCTATGCCGAGAAGTGGGATCAGGTCTCGGCGTTCCAGAGCTTTCTCATCAACCCCCTCACCTTCCTGGCGGGGGTCTTCTACTCGGTGAGCAACCTGCCGCCGTTCTTTCAAACGCTCAGCCACCTCAACCCCTTCTTCTATCTCATCGATGGCTTTCGCTATGGGGTCTTTGGCGTCTCCGACACGCCGCTGGCCTGGAGCCTTGGGATTTCGCTGGTGTCGGCCGTGGGACTGGTGCTGCTCTGCGGCCGGCTGATTCACACCGGCTGGCGCATCCGCAACTGATCAGTCGAGCTGGCCTGCCAGCTCCCGATACCGCGGACTGCTCTCGAGCAGTTCCTCATGGCGGCCCTGGGCCACCACCCGGCCTGTCTCCATGACCACAATCTTGTGCGCCTTCTGCACGGTGCTCAGCCGGTGGGCAATGACCAGCGCTGTCCGGCCAGGAAGCACCACCTCGAGGGCCCGCTGGACCTCGCGCTCGGATCGGGTGTCGAGAGCGCTGGTGGCCTCGTCGAGCAGGAGCAGGGGTGGGTTGCGCAGCAGGGCGCGGGCAATCGCAATGCGCTGGCGTTGCCCCCCAGAGAGCCGGATGCCCCGCTCGCCCAGGAAACTCGCGTAGCCCTCGGGCAGCGCCGAGAGAAACTCGTGGGCGTGGGCCGCGCGCGCGGCCGCCATCACTTCCTCGTCGCTGGCCTCGAGACGTCCATAACGGATGTTGCCCATGGCGTCGTCGGAGAAGAGCACCGGGTCCTGAGGCACCAGGCCAATGCTTGCCCGCACTCGGTCGATGCCCCAGTCGGCCATCGAGCGTCCGTTGAACAGAATCTGTCCCGACTGGGCCGCATAGAACCCCAGCAGGAGTTGAAAGACCGTCGTCTTGCCGGCCCCAGAGCTGCCCACCAGAGCCACCGTCTGCCCCTCGGGGATGTCGAGGTCGAAGTCTTGCAGCGCGGGGGCTTCGGGGCGCGAAGGATAGGCAAAGCAGATGCCGCGAAAGGCAATGGCGATGGGCGCGGGGATCGGCGCGGGGATCGGCGCAGGGATCGGTGCAGGGATGGCGGCCTGCCCGATGGCGGCTGCCCCCCTCGAGACTCGCGAGGCCTGCGGGGCCTGCGACAGATCGAGCAGCTCCACCAGGCGCTCGGTGGCGCCAGCTGCCCGCTGAAGATCGCCGAAGACTTCCGCCAGGGCTGCAATGGCACCCGCCACAATCGCTGCGTAGAGCACAAACTGTGTGAGCTCACCGGCGCTGATGTTTCCCTGCACCACCTCGCGGGCGCCCAGCCAGAGCACCAGCACCATCACCGCAAAGGCCAACACGATGGCGATGGCAGTGAGCGCCGAGCGGCGACGAATGCGGTCTTTGGCGGTTTGGAAGGCCAGCTCCACGGCGGCCCGGAACCGCCCTTCTTCATAGGGTTCGCGACCCAGGGCCTGCACCGTGGGCATGGCCGAGAGCAGCTCGCCGGCCAGGGCGCTGGAGTCGGCGATGCGGTCTTGGCTCTCGCGCGAGGCCTTGCGCACCCGGCGACCGAGCGCCAGCACCGGGAGAATCACCGCCAGCAGCAGCACCACCATGAGGCCCGCCAAGGCTGGGCTGGTGATGATCATCAGCACCACGCCACCGAGCAGGGTGACAGCGCTGCGCAGAGCCATGGAGATGCTGGTTCCGACCAAGGCCTGGATGAGGGTGGTGTCCGCCGTGAGGCGCGAGAGCACCTCGCCGGGCTTCAAGGTCTCGAAGTAGATGGGCGGCTGATGCAGAACGCGGGAGAAGATCTTTTCGCGCAGATCCGCCACCACGCGCTCGCCCAGCCAGGACATCAGATAGAACCGAAGGGCCGTGGCCACCGCCAGAAGGCAGGAGAGGACCAGCAGCGCCACGAAGGGCCCACGGAGCCCTTCCAGATTGGAGAAGCCCGCATCCACCACCTCCCGGAATGCGAAGGGCACGGCCAGGGTGGTGCCCGCGGCAAACACCAAAAAGATGAGCGCCAGCGCCCACTGACGGGGATAGGCGGCAGCCTGCCGGAGAATGGGCCTGAGGCTCTGGAGGTTTGATGAGGATTTGGCCATGGGCGATTTTGCTATACTTCCTCTTCTGGCGAATTAGCTCAGCCGGTTAGAGCGACGGAATCATAATCCGCAGGTCCGGGGTTCGAATCCCTGATTCGCCACCCAGTTTCCCCACCCCGCACGTGAGCACACCGCTTCCCACCCCCCTGCTGGTGCTGGATTTCGAAGCGACCTGTGCGCGCGATGGCAGCATCCTCGCCGCCGACATCGAAATCATCGAAGTGGGTGCCGTCTGGGCAGACGCCCAGGGCGAGATCCTCGATCAATTCCAGGCCTTCGTCCGGCCCCAGGTCCACCCGCTCCTCTCGCCGTTTTGCAAAGAGCTCACGGGCATCTCGCAAGACGATGTCGATGGGGCCGATGGCCTGGTTGCGGTGATGGGCGAGTTTCACCGCTTCTGCTCCATCCACGACACGCAGACCTGGCTGAGCTGGGGCGATTGGGATGCCAAACAAATGCGGATCGATTGCCGCCGGGCAGGCTGTCCCAACCCGCTCGATGGCTGGACCCACATCAATGGCAAGCCACTGTTTGCCAAGGTCCACCAGCTGGCGCAGCAGCCAGGACTCGCCCGTGCATTGAAACTCGCAGGGATTCAGGGTCAGGGGCGCGCCCACCGGGGCATCGATGACGCCATCAACACCGCCGCGCTCTTGCCCTTTATGCAGGGCCAGCCACTGCCCTCAGAAACGCCTCTGGATTCGCCGCAAAAGTCGCAAAGCCCTCCGGTCCGATGATCACTGGACGGGCGGTGGGATGTGCCCGCAGAAAGGCATCCAGCCCCTTGGATGTTCGACGCCGACCTGATTTCACCTCGACGGCATAGAGATCGCCATGCAGGTCCACCACATAGTCCACCTCGTGGTTGCCCTCACGCCAGTAAGAGATTCGGTCAATCCGTTGAATCATTTCAAGACCCACCGCGAGCTCAAACATGCGCCCGCGCATATCGTCATTTTCGACGGAACGCTCCCCCATCACTGCTGCGACCAATGCGGGACAGCCCGGCAGAAGCTTGGGGCTCGATGAGCGCAATTGCCAGGGCTTGCTCGAATACTTTGGCAAGGCATGGAGTAGAAATGCGGCGCTATAAAGGTCCATGTAGTTCTTTACGAGCTCGACATTGCCGCTCTCCTGCATCTGGCCGAGGAGCTTTGTATAACTAATCTCTTGGGCCGGATAGGCGCTCAGAATTTCAAAGGACTGGCGAAATAGTGCGGGCTTGCGAACGCGCCCAAGAGTCAGAAGATCCTGACCAATCACCGGCTCGATGATGCTGTCGCGGATGTAGCCCTGCCAACGGGGCCAATCCCCCTGATAGGAATGTGCGCCCGGATAGCCGCCACACACCAAGTAGTGCTCGAGCGAATCGCCGAATGCCTCTGACCACTCGGTATAAGTCCACTGCAACATTCGGAGAAGTTCGTATCGTCCCGCGAGGCTCTCGGTGAGGCCCCTTTGCAGACCCAAGGCACTCGACCCCAGCAACACCACCCGAAGTGCACCGGGTCGCGCATCCCATAGTGCCTTGACCATTTCGGGCCAATTCGGGACTTTCTGCACCTCATCCAAGATGAGTAAGGCCCCTCGCCCTTTTGCAAGTGCTACCTGCCACTGCTCCAAGAGCCACGACCGGCCCGCCGAAATGAGGTCATCGGCACTGGCGTAATGACTCACCAGATTGCGATGCCGCTCCAAGAGCTGACGCACGACGGTGGTCTTGCCCACCTGTCGCGGGCCCAGCAGTACCTGCATCCGAGGCCAATCCTGCACATCGGCAGCGGGCACATCCAGATGAAGACGACGCTCTAGGGTGCGCACCATCGGGTGCTCAAAACCAGAGGACGATGTCAATTGCGCAGTGTGAGAAGCCATTCCCGAGTTTGCCCCCCAAACCTATCAAATTCAATAGGTATACCTATCAAATTTGATAGGTATAACGGTCGACCCCGAGGTGGTCGCCCCGGAGGGGCCGGTTAAAACCGCTCCAGCAGTGCCTTCAGGGGCATCTCTGGCGTGGGGTAGTCCATGCGGATGGAAGGCACCTTGCCCGTGGCTGGGTTGGGAATGTTCGAGGGCCCCTTGTAGACCACCAGCCGCCCAGAGTCGCGCTCGTAGACCAGCTTCAGCGGGTCGGCAAAAACACGCAGAAATGAATCCGGGGCGGCCGAGAGAATGATCAGCGCCTTGCCACCCAAGGAGGTCTCGCCCACCTTGGAAATCTTGAAGCGGTACTGGTCGCGCCGACCGACCACGCCAAATCGCAGGGCCACCTCGTCGCCCTTGGCCAGGGCAGGCATCTTGGTTTGGATGAGGGCGTGAAAGCCCGAGTCGGCGGCCAGGGGGGCCTCGGGGCTGCGGCTGATGCGGCCCTCTTTGCGCTCGCTGCCGCGCTGGGCATAGACCACCGCACCACTGCCATCGACCCGCGAGATCGCCTCCTCATACGACATGCCGGGCAGGCGCATGCGCATCTCGGGCACGAAGGGGTCGTTGCGGAAATCGAGCGACTTCTCGCCGATCGATTCGCCGGCGGGGGTGCGGTAGGTGATCAGGCCCTGCACCCATCGGCCATTCTCAAATCGCTGCTCGTGGGCCTCGGTGTAGAGAAACTCGCCCGTCTTGAGGTCGCGGGCCTCGCCCACGAAGCGAATCGTCTGCCCCGACGGTTCCGACGCGATTGCTGCCACGGGCGCAGCCCCCACTATGGCGAACACAGCGGCCACTGCGGCCACAGCGGCCACTGATGCCACAGCGGCTGCCTCGGCCAGAACCGCCTTCGCAAAGCTTGCTCGCATGCTTACTCTCCGGTGGGTTTTTGGAAAAGCGTGTGGACCACGCCCCACTGCTCGCCCTGGTCGTAGCCAAAGAGCTCGGCCACCGCCATATAAAACATGCGCCAGCGCTGGAACCAGACCGAGGCATCCTTGCCGTAGCACTCGCGCAGCACCGGCATCACCTGAGCCCGCGCCGCATCGAGATTCTCCAGCCAGTGGTTCGAGGTCTTTTCGTAGTGCTGGCCGTTGACCCACCACTGCTGCACCACCTTCAGGTCGTCTTGGAAGTGGGTGAAGAGCTCCATGCTGGGCATGATGCCGCCCGAGAAGAAGTACTTGCTCATCCAGTCGGAGCTGTCGTTGACGGTGAAGTGGTAGGCCAGGGTCTTGTGGGCAAACACATGGACGAACATCTTGGCCCCGGGCTTCATCCAAGAGGCGATGCGCGCAAAGAGTGCCTTGTAGTTCTTCATGTGCTCGAACATCTCGATCGAGATCACGCGATCAAAGCCCGCCGGCACACCCTCGCAGGGAAATTGAAAGTCGACGATGTTGGCCGTGATGACCTTGAGATTTTGGATGCCGCGCTCCCTCATGCGGGCCTCGATGTATTGCCGCTGGCCGTGGGAGTTCGAGAGCACCACGATCTCGCTGCCAGGGAACCGGGCAGCCATCCACAGCGAGAGCGATCCCCAGCCGCAGCCGAGCTCCAGAATGCGCTGGCCATCGGCTAGGCCAGCCCGCTCAGCATAGAGCGAGAGCATGGCCTCTTCGGCCTGCGCCAGAGTCTCGGAGCCGGTGGGGTAGAGGGCGCAGGAATACTTTTTGGCGGGTCCCAGGTGCAGGTGGAAAAACTCGGCCGGCACCTCGTAGTGCTGCTCGTTGGCCGCATCGGTCTCGATGGCGATGGGCGACTCCCTCAGGCCATCCACCAGCGACTGGTGGCGGATGCGGGCGAGGTCGGGGCTGAAGGCAAATTCATCGCGCAGGCGCTGGCCCATCAGGCCACGCATGGCCGAGCGCTGCATGCTGTCGGGCACAAGGCCGCGCTCGCAGGCGGCGATGGCCAGGGATTTCAGGGCCTCGGAGAGGGCCGAGGGCTTGGAGTTCTGAGGCATGGGCTGCTTTACCTTTTGGGGAACCAGGGGATGAAGGACGACGTGGTGCGGATGTACTCGGCGTATTCGGGGCGGGTGCGGGCTGCCTGGGCCTCGGTGGTCGGAATGCCCGAGAGCTTCAACAGCAGAAAGGCCATCACCAGGGGCGGCAGCAGGGCAATCGCGCCATAGAGTGCACCCACGGCCAGCGGCAGGTAGGCCACCCAATGCAGCACCTCAAAGAAGTAGTTGGGGTGGCGCGAGTACTTCCAGAGGCCTTGACGGCAGACGCGGCCCTTGTTGGCGGGGTTGGCCTTGAAGGCGGCCAGCTGCCGATCAGCGATGGCCTCGCCCGCCACCGACACCACCCAGATCGCTAGGGTGAGAACCACCACCCAGGGCGCCGGGGCGGTCTCGCGCATCGAGATGCTCAAGAGCCCCAAGGAAATCAGCATCGAGAAGATGACCTGGTATTGGAAGAACTCCCACATCTTGTAGTCGGCACGGCTTCCCCACTCGGCCCGCAGCTTCGCGTAGCGGCCATCTTCGGGCTTGCCGTGGTTGCGCACCCAGAGGTAGAGGCCCAGGCGCAGACCCCAGACCGCAGGCAGCACGGCCACAAGCGCCCGCACCACATCGGGCGCGGTGGAAAAGGCGGCATAGAGGGGGCCCAGCAGCCCCAGGGTGATGGCCCAGACAGCATCCACGATGCCCGCATTTTTGGTGCGGAGCTGGACCTGCCAGGTGAGGGTGAAGAGGGTGCTGAGCAGTACGGCGCCCAGCAAGAAGGTCTGCCAAGGAGCGAGGGTCATGGGGTCTCCAAATGGGTTCTAAGAGTCGTGGAGCGCGAGTTGGTTCACACTGGCAGCCATGCTACCCGTTTGCCTTCCCATCAACCCCGAGTGGGTCGGCGCCGCCGCGGCGGTGCTCACCACCGTGGCGTTTGTCCCCCAGGCCGCCCAGGCGATCCGCTCGCGCGATCTGCGGGGCGTTTCGCTCAGCATGTATGCCCTGTTCAGCTCAGGGGTATTCCTCTGGCTGATCTATGGCCTCTTGCGGGGCAGTTGGCCGATCATTGTGGCCAACAGCATCACCCTGATCCTGGCCCTCACCATCCTCGTGCTGAAGGCCAGATCCAGCCCTCCGCCCAAGTAGTTTTTGCTGACACCGATCGACACCATGAACAGCTTTCGCGACGCCGCTGCCCCCACATCCCAGCCCCCCGTGGTGCGCCTGGCCGACTACCAGCCACCCAGCCACACCGTGGGCCCCGTCGACCTGCATTTTGCCCTGGGGCTGGCCGAGACCATCGTCACCATCGCATTTCCCTTCGAGGCCCGGATTCCGGGGGCGCCGCTGGTGCTCGACGGTGAAGAGCTCACGCTGCTCTCAGCCCAGCTCAACGACGAGCCCCTGCCTGCAAAGGCCTACACCGCCACCCCCGATCAGTTTGTGTTGCACGCCCCACCGGCCCAGGGCCGACTCTCGCTCACGGTGCGCATCCATCCCGAGGCCAACACCGAGCTCATGGGCCTGTATGCCAGCCGAGGAGGCCTCTACACCCAGTGCGAGTCGCAGGGCTTTCGGCGCATCGCCTACTTCCTCGACCGCCCCGATGTGATGACCACCTACCGGGTGGTGCTGCAGGGTCCGGCGGATCTGTTTCCCACCCTGCTTTCCAACGGCAACCTGGAGTCGGAGACCACCGAGAACGGTGTGCACACCGCCGTCTGGCATGACCCCTTTCCCAAGCCCTGCTACCTCTTTGCGCTGGTCGCGGCTCGGCTGGCCCACATCGAGAGCTGGGTGACCACCCGCAGTGGCAAGAAGAAGCTGCTGCAGGTCTACACCAAGCCCGAAGACCTAGGCCGGGCGCAGTTTGCGCTGCAGAGCCTGGAGCGCTCAGTGGCCTGGGATGAACATCGATTCGGCTTCGAGCTGGACCTCGAGCGGTTCATGATCGTGGCCGTGCCCGACTTCAACTCGGGCGCGATGGAAAACAAAGGCCTCAACCTCTTCAATACCCGGTTCATCCTGGCCGACCCGGACACCGCCACCGACCGCGACTACGAGCTGATCGAGGCCGTGATCGGCCACGAGTATTTCCACAACTACACCGGCAACCGCATCACCTGCCGCGACTGGTTTCAGCTCACGCTGAAGGAAGGCCTCACGGTCTTTCGCGACCAGGAGTTCACCGCCGACATGCTGGCCGAAGGTCTCAGCGCCGAGCAGGCGGCCAGCGCCCGGGCGGTCAAGCGCATCGATGACGTGCGGGTGCTGCGTGCAGCCCAGTTCCCTGAGGATGCGGGCCCTATGGCCCACCCGATTCGGCCAGCGCAATACGAAGAGATCCGCAACTTCTACACGGCCACTGTGTATGAAAAGGGCGCCGAGGTCATCCGCATGCTCCAGACGCTGTTTGGGGTCGAGGGCTTTGCCAAGGGCATGGCGCTCTACTTCGAGCGCCACGACGGCACGGCTGCCACCTGCGAGGACTTTGTCTCGTCGATTCTCGATGCCAACGGCCGCAACGATCTCATGGCGCAGTGGATGGGCTGGTACCGAACGCTGGGTACACCGCAGCTGCGCATCACCACCGAGTGGGATTCGGCCCGTGGCGAACTGCAGATGCATCTGGAGCAGAAGCTCGATCCGCGCAACGCTGCGCTTGCGCCCGAGGTGACCGCCCTGCCCATTCCCATCCGTTGGGGGCTGCTCACGGCCGACGGGCACCCGCTGCCAGTGCCCGGAAGCGATGTGCTGCTCATGCACAGCCCCCGACTCACGCACACCATCCACCTGCCCATGGCCGCGGGTGGACCCGCGCCCATGGTGTCGGCCCTGCGGGAGTTTTCGGCGCCGGTGCTGCTGGAGCCGCCCGCCCCAGAGACACTCGCCATCATTGCCGCCCAAGACAGCGACGCCTTCAACCGCTGGGATGCGCTGCAGCAGCTCATCCTCGACCAGCTCATGCCCAGCCCCACGGCAGGCCGGGACCTGGTGCTCAGCGCCATGGCGGCCACCCTGGCCGATGAGCGCTTGAGTCCGGCATTCATGGCCCAGGCGCTTTCCTTGCCGAGCGAGTCGGTGGTGGCCGAGGCCTACAGCCTGCGGGCCATTGCGGCAGACCCCGAGGCGATCCATGCCCGTTGCGAGTCTCTGAAGCGTGCCATGGCGAGCCATCCATCGATCCGTGCGTCGCTGTTGCGGTGGGATGCCGAGGTGGATGTGGAGGCCCAGCGGACCTACGCGCCCGATCCCTTGTCTTCGGGGCGCCGCGCCCTGGCGCTGCTTGCCCAGGCACTGCTGCTGCCCACCCGCGATGCGCAGGAGGCTGGCCGGGTGCTGCTGCAGCGCCTGCGGATTTCACCGCACATCACCGGCCGCATCGCCCACCTGCATGGGCTGCTGCGGCTCTCGGGCGATGCTGCAGCCGAGGGCCTCGAGATTTTTTATCGTCAGGCCCAGGGCAATGCGCTGGCGCTGGACAAGTGGTTCAGCGCCCAGGCCATGGCCTGCCCGCTGGGCGACCCCACCGGCTCGGGGGTGGTGGACCGCATCCACGCCCTGCTGCAGCACGCCGACTACGACGTGACCAACCCCAACCGGGTGCGCGCCGTGCTCTCCACCTTCTTCAGCCAGAACCCGGTGGGCTTTCATCAGGCCGATGGTCAGGGCTATGCCCTCTGGGCCGATGCCCTGGGGACGCTCGATGCGCGCAACTCGCAGCTGGCTGCGCGGCTGGCGCGCAGCCTGGATCGTTGGGCGATCTATGAGCCCGGGCGCAAGGAGAAGATGCGGGCGGCGATTGCCCAGCTTGCCGCCAAGCCGGGTTTGTCGCCCGACATGGCGGAGGTTTGTGGGAGGTTGTTGGTTTAGCTGTTCGGTTGGCTGGTCGGTTGGCTGGTCGGTTGGCTGGTCGGTTGGCTGATGGGCGCCGTTTGGGCCAAGATCCTGGCGAGGCCACCGGCCCAGTACAAGGGCCAGACATGATGGGCCGGATGGTCTGGGGTTCCCAACACCTCAGGGCTCTCGGTGCCCAGCGTGCCTGCGAGTTTGAGGGTGGTGCCAGGCCGATGCTTGTGAATGTATGAGGCGAGGGACTTCGCGCGGGTCCGATGAGAGCTCTTCACCTCGAGAGGCAGGATGCTTCCATCGGCGGTTGTGAGGAGAAACTCGACTTCTGCTCGCGCGTCCTGCCACGAAAAACACGGTTCCATTCCCTGAGCCGCCAACTCCTGTGCCACAAAATTCTCTGCGACGAATCCCTTGTAGGCATATCCCTGGCCCTGAATCTGTGGGTAGGTGAGGCCCAGGGATCGGCCGAGCAGGCCCACATCGAAGGCAAAGAGCTTGATTCGATTCTGCTTCGCTTGCGCAGCCAGAGGGTGAGACGGGCGTCCCTCCACCACTTGCGACTTCAGCACCAGGCGACTGCGGTGAAGCCACTCGATGGAGGACTCGAAATCGGCATAGCGGTTTTTCCTGGGTGCGATGTCCTTGAACTGAAACCGGCCAACAGAGCCGTCCAACGCCGCCGACAGTTGGGCGGGAACGGCTGCAAACACTGCTGCCAGCAGTTGGGCATTGACTTTCCCTCCGTACTTCCCGAAGTCTCGGGCATAGCCTTCCAGAAGGTTTGCCTGAATGGCTGCAACGCCCTGCACGCGCTCGACCAGAGGCCGGCGCTCCTCCAGCCAATGCGCCACGGCCTCGGGCATCCCCCCGACGAAGAGGTAGTCCAGCAGGAGCGCCCAGAGCGCTTGGTGGGCCGTCGGCGATCGCCGCCGAGCTTGGAACGCATCCCAGAGCAGTCGATGACTTTCGGAGGCGTGGGCATGTGCTGCAACAAACTCGGCGAAGGTTATGGGCCGCAAGATGTGCATGTCCACCTTGCCCACGGGAAAACTTCCCAGGAGTCCGATGTTGGAACCGCTGGCAGCGATGTGCGCTTGTGGCATCTGCTCCGCAAAGAACTTGAGCGATTGAACCGCCCTCGGGCACTCGCCGATTTCATCGAGGATGATCAGCTCTTTCGCAGGATCGAGCTGCCGACCAGCGATCAGCGAGAGTTCTGAAATGATGTCTTCGGGGGAAAGCGAGCGCTCAAAGGCGGCGACAAGGCCGGGAGACTCCAAAAAATCGAACCGGACCGAGCGCTCGTAGTGGGCAGCGAACATCTCCTTCAGAAGATAGGTCTTGCCGGTCTGGCGAGCCCCATCGAGCAAGAGCGGCTTGCGGCTGGTAGCCGCCCTCCAGCCCAAGAGGCGATCCAGGATCGTGCGGCGAATGCGGTGCGGCGTCGGATGGCTCATGCGTCTGACCTCCTCAGAGTTCGACTTTTATGCGCATAAAAATGTAAATATATACATTTTTACGCGCATAAAAATGTTTTATCTTGATCTCCCCCTAAAGGAAAGCCTGTCACGAATGGGTCACGCCACTGACATATTCTCGGGGCATCTGCGGCTCGGCGACCCCTGATGACGTCCGCAACCCTCACCACCGCCCCACCACCTCCACCAAGTCCCACACCCCCAACCCTCGCTGCCTGCACATTCCAACTCCACCAAGCCATGAGCACTGATAAGACCCTCTCTGCCGCCGCCCACGACGACCTCATCGACAGCTACGACGAGGAGCTGGAAATGGAGCTCGACGACGACCGTCTCGATGCCCTGCTCATGGAGGGAGACTCCGGCAGCTCGGCCCAGGCCCGCGAGGGGGGCATCGATCGCCGGATTTATTTCCGCGAACTCTTCCGGCTGCAAGGCGAGCTGGTGAAGCTGCAGGACTGGGTCGTCCACAAGGGCCTGAAGGTGGTGGTCATCTTTGAAGGCCGGGACGCGGCCGGCAAGGGCGGTGCCATCAAGCGCATCACCCAGCGGCTCAACCCCCGCGTCTGCCGAGTGGCGGCACTTCCAGCCCCATCGCCGCGCGAGCGCACCCAGTGGTACTTCCAGCGCTATGTGCAGCACCTTCCCGCGGCCGGCGAGATGGTCCTCTTCGATCGCAGCTGGTACAACCGGGCCGGTGTGGAGCGCGTGATGGGCTTTTGCTCCGAAGAGGACTACCAAGAGTTCTTCCGCAGCGTGCCCGAGTTCGAAAAAATGCTCGTGCGCAGCGGCATCATCCTCATCAAGTACTGGTTCTCGATCACCGACGAAGAGCAAGAGGCGCGCTTCCAGATGCGCATCCGCGACCCGCTCAAGCAGTGGAAGCTCTCGCCGATGGACCTCGAGAGTCGCCGCCGCTGGGAGGACTACACCAAGGCCAAGGAGATGATGCTCGACCGCACGCACATCCCCGAGGCCAAGTGGTGGATCGTGGAGGGCGTGGACAAGAAGCGGGCTCGCCTGAACTGCATTCGACACCTGCTCGAGCAGATCCCTTATGAGGAGGTTCCCCACCAGCCGGTGGTTCTGCCGCCGCGAGAGCACGACCCCTCCTACACCCGGCACCCAGTGCCGCCGGAGCTGTATGTGCCGAGCTATTACAGCTGAGATCCCGAAAACAGGGGCTTGAAACTAGCGGCGGAAGCCAACGGCGATAGATTCGACTGCCTTAGGAAGGTATCAGCCCGATGTCTCGTGTGGCGATGAATGATGGGTTTACGAAGTTTGCCTTTCCGTATCGCAATTGCCTTCCTTCGAGATCCACCACAACACCGCCTGCCCCCTCCAAAACTGCTTGAGCTGCTGCAGTGTCCCACTCACAGGTGGGTGCCAATCTCGGGTAGATATCGGCCTTTCCTTCGGCAATGCGACAGAACTTGAGCGAGCTGCCGGCTTGCACAAGGTCTACATCACCGAGACGGTCGATCAACGACTGCGTTCGCTCGTTTGAATGGCTTCTACTCGAAAGAACCCGACATCGAGCGCCCACTTTTGGACCAGCCACCCGCATGGGAACGGGTTCAAGGTCACTTGACACAAGCACAGAGGCACTCTCAGATGTGAACGCACCAAGGCCAGCACCACCCCAGTAGAAGATTCCCGTGCCTGGCGCATAAACTAACCCGAGTACACTTCGCCCTCCATCGATCAAGGCTATGTTTACTGTGAATTCACCATTCCGTGCGATAAATTCCTTGGTGCCATCCAACGGATCGATGAGCCAAAATTTACCCTTCGGTTGGCGGTGCGCCAAGGACTCGGGATCCTCCTCAGAAACCACTGGAAAAGCCATAGGCAGCTCGCTCAGCCCCGACGTCAGAACCCGATGTGCGGCAAGGTCTGCATTTGTTACTGGGCTGTCATCTGATTTGTGCTGGACCCATCTCGTCTTACTGTTGTATACGTCCATGATGGCGTCGCCAGCAGCTTTGGCGATTGTAATTAACCGCTCAAAGGGCGGGGCATGATGGGTATCCTGTCGATGCGGTTCTTCGTTTGACATTTTTCTCAACTGACCCCAAGGAAATAAAGATTAAAACCTACCAAAACTCTTTCCCAACGCCAAACATCCATACACAATCATTTAGCATTAACCGGGAAGATCGTGAGCAGATGAATGGTTACCCTGGCAAAGTCATCTGGTTTACTGGGCTGTCAGGCTCCGGAAAGTCGTCCATCGCTAACGCATTGGAGAAACAGCTGTTCGCGCAAGGTAAGCGTACATACATTCTTGATGGGGACAACATTCGACAGGGGCTCAACAAGGATTTGGGGTTCTCTTCCTCGGATCGGGTCGAGAACATTCGGCGCATCGCGGAGGTGGCCAAAATGATGATGGACGCTGGCCTCATTGTTATGACCGCCTTTATTAGCCCGTTTCGCGCTGAACGCGAGATGGCAAGACAACTTATTGGTGCTGATCGCTTCCTTGAGGTTTATGTTGCTACTTCCCTTGAGATTTGCGAACAAAGAGACCCAAAAGGGTTGTACAAAAAAGCGCGAGATGGACAACTGCCTAATATGACTGGTCTTGATAGCCCCTACGAGGCGCCACTGCATCCGCAAATGGTGGTAGGTAAGAACAGTGAGCCGCTAGAAGAGTCGATCCGCACACTCATTAGATTTCTTTAGAGCCTTGCACTCCGCACGGATCAGATACACCAATGACCCCTTTAAAATCTAGCATCATTCGGTCATTGTCGTGCCTTTGCCTAATTAAAGTTGGCGAGATGTCCAGTACAACATCTCTCGGCAAATCTAAACGGGGCGTCGCGTGCTTTGACAAATCTTGAATCTGGCTGCCCATAAGCCGTAACTGACACATCTGCAGAACCTCCTTGTAAATAAAAAGTTCGATTTACTACCCCATCTAATCGACAACAAGTTCACGACCCCTTGGGCAGAACGTCGGGATTCCATGCGCCGAAAATCATAGATGCCAGCTGAGAAGTCAGTTTTTCACTACCGGCACCTGGGTAAACATGGTTAACATCGCTAAAGTCAGACGCCTGCATCTCAAAGGCTTCCCAATCTACAAAGTGTGCATCAAGGCTTGAAACTAGCGACTCATAAAGCGACAACCAGTTGTTCGCTGGCCCTTTTGACCCCGTTGACGAAAGGTAACGACGATCGATGGGATGAACAAATACAATCACACGATCCGTTACTGCCTGAAGATGACGAAGCCCGGTGAGCCAAAAATCAACGGCAACTTGGTTCGTTTCAACTAAACCAAGGAACACCTGCCTTACCTCACTTTCACGCTTAAGCTTCCAAGCTGGCATCAACTTGCCGTTTCCTGTCGTTGAGTCTTGAACCATACGTTTCGCGATATTCGGCGCCCCCGCACGCGCTGAGATCCAGGAAAAGTCACCTCCCAATTCATCTGAAGGCAGCACATCACCGGTAAAATGCTGCGCTGTTAGCCGAATACTTCCGGCAGGTGGGATGACTGATAAGAGCATCGGGTCAAGCTCATAGATTGCCATCGGAATTCTATGCTCAACCACCTCACACTGTCGACATACAAAATCGCAGACGTTGGCGATACTTTCGCAATCGATTGCCGGGAGTCCGATATTTACCGACTGCCAAGAAAAGCCATTTTTAGCAACAATCGAATCAAATGTTGGCGGCCGAAATCCTCGAAATACACCGGACGATCCGATGACAGGGACTATCGGGGCGCTTGTGGTGTTTAAATATTCTGGGAAGCGCCGTATGAACTGAAGAACACGGTTTATTCTGGCAGTTATTTGCACTTGACTCGAAACCAGAGGACTTTGATGTTGGCCATTACTTGAATTATTGCTTAGATGATCCGGCAATCTACCTCCAGCGCGAATCAAAATGCTCGAGATCGATGAAAGGGAACATTCGGCAAGCGTTACGACAAGATCTTGATCTATCTTTACGGCGAATACTCTTTCAAGTTCGACGGTTAGAGCAACGAAACTCAAGGAATCCATTCCAGCCTCAAGCAAAGACTTACTTCGCAATATGCGACAAATGTCCAATTCGGGGCTAATTTGAACCACTGTCTTGAGCAACAACTTTTCTACAGGGTCTACGCCATCAAACCCAGAGTTTTCTAGTTCTCTTTCAAAAGCCGACTGGACCAATGAGGCTATCGCTTTACGGTCCGACTTGCCACTTACATTCGTGGGAAACTTAGGCAAACAAACTATGCGTGATGGAACCATATAGTCAGGCAATGCATCTCGCGTTGCGCTTAAAATTCCCGAGGTATTCACATCATTGCTCTCTAGTGCAACAACTACACACGCGGCCGAAATTGCACCGGGGGGCCATGACAACGCCGCTACATTCACCAACGGAAAAGCGGAACGTACAACGGCCTCTATTGCCCCAAGCTCTACCCGAAAGCCTCGAACTTTGACTTGATTATCTGCCCTCCCGAGAAACCGAACCTCCCCTAACTCGTCGCAAACAGCGAGGTCTCCTGTTCTGTAGAACACGTCATCGAATCCCGGCATTGTTACAAAACTTTGCGCAGTGCGCGGTTGGTTGTCAAGATATCCCTTGGCTACCTGTCGACCGCTTAGAAGCAACTCACCACATTCGCCGGGTCTACACCTTTCAAGTTCATTATTTACTACGGTCAACGTCATTCCTGGGAATGCTGAGCCAATCGGTGCAAGATTATTCGGAGCCTCGGCATTACTACCAGGGGACAATTCATAACGTGCACATGCGATTGTTGCCTCAGTTGGACCATACCAGCTTTCAATGCGACTGTTTGGCGCGGCAGCCGCCCATCTATGCGCTAAATCCATGGGAAGCGCCTCACCGCAGAACATGCTCCAGCGCAGAGACGGAAATGCGCATTTTTCCAATTGCCCTTGGAGCTTCATTTGATATGCTAATGTAGGCACTGAGAACCAGCACGTAATTCTGTTTTTACGAATGTAGTCTGCTGGAGACGCTAAGTCGCTTGCACTAGGCACAACCAGATGTGCTCCATTCGTCCATGCAACCAGCAAATCGTGAACTGACAAATCAAAAGTTAGCTCAAAGGTTTGTGAAAGCCGGTCATCCGGTTTTACGTCCATTACTGTCTCAACTGCATCAAGATACCCAGTTAAATTCCCATGACTTATCGGCACTCCCTTTGGTTCACCTGTACTACCAGACGTAAAAAGAATGTACGCACACTGATCGACAGAAATTTTCTTTGGCGGAAGATAGTCTCTGCTCATTGAAGGATACTCATCGTTATCGCAATCGACTTTTACTATCCGTAAGCGATTGCGTAAGCTGGCCTCCGTCGAAATAATCTCCTCAAGTTTTGCCATGGACTTGGCGTCACAAATAACCTCTGTTGCACCGGACCGCTTAAGAACATCAAGAGTTCTATTCAAGGGGCGGTGAATATTGATGGGCACAAAGGTAGAACCACCTAGTAATGCCGAAAGGATACCGACGTACGACGAAAAACTACGATCAGCAATCACCGCCGTTACTGTGGGCTCAACTTCGGAAGGTCGTAATCTAAGACGCAAACTAATGCAGCACGCGGCAGCAAGCAATTCCTTGTAAGTCCAACACCCACCATTGACTGTTAACGCAGGATTATCAGCATAGTTACCCGCGCTGACCACAATACGTTCGCCTATGTTCCAAGTCTCTGGAGATTCAGATGCATACGACATTGTTTATCCTTAAACGTAACTGCGTTGCAGGGGGTGACCGAGAGCAGTGAGCAAAGTTGACGCACCATCAGTGTAGAAAGGTGCAGTCTCCCCGTTTACGGCACGCTCGATTGGCTCAAGGAACATTGGCCAAAATAGCTCGTATCGATTTGCCATTGATACATCAGGATAATCCAAATCGTAGCTGAATCGCGCCATTAGATCTTTAAGATAGATCTCCACCATTCTTACTTGCTCGAGGCTTAAACCCTCACGATACTTTAAAAAATTTTCGGTCATCAATGGCCTTACAAGATTCTCTCGTGGCCCGCCGGGAACCGCCAACCCTGAGGCATACTCGGTCTTATAAAAGTCAATCATTGCACGATCATAGGGCACATCAAGGAATCCGCAAAGCGCTTCGAGTACAGACTCAGGGTTGCTAACGAGATCCTCATATCGCTGAAAGAAGACTCTCTCTTGACCCAGATGTGCGAGCGCCGCAAGGCCTCCAAGCTGGTCTTCACGCCAAACCTCCAGCGCCCGAAGGCTAGAGCCAAATTTGTTTCCAAATGCACCCCCTTTTCGATTTATTGCTGAGAGCAAGAAGTCGCGAGGATCTCTCACTTGGAATACAAACTTCGCACTAGGAAAGTGTTGGAGGATAAAGAACAATTGGCGGTGTATATTGTTCTCTTTGATAAAGATAATCCGTTTTCCTGTTAAGCCGGACAACTCGCAAAATACCTGTCGCGCGAGTTCCCCGAACGATGGCGTCTCACGCTTCGATAGCCAATTCGAAAAGATACGCGCCGCCTCGGGGGACCGCATTCTTGTGAGTCGCTGACATACAGCATTCTCGAGTTCCGCCCATACTGCATTCCCACGCTCAGCACCAATTAGCGCATGCCAACTCAGACCAACATCCCGACACAAGTGGTATGGGGGGGGAGCGCCGATGTCAGGATGACTGTTAAGGATCGCGGTAATGAGGTTAGATCCGGAGCGCTCTGAACAGATAAGGAAAACGTACGAAGGCTCGGGATGAATTGCTGAAGGCAATACAGTCAATGAGGCAGGTTGCTGCTGGGTAGGCGAGCCATATCCAAATTGATTAAGCATCGGGTGCACTATTTTCTCCACCCGTTCATGAAGTTTTTTATGCCCTTCATTACGCCACCCAGTTGACTCGACGATATTAATTGACGTTCGCTTCTCAACGATCACAGTCTCATTTGCCGGTGGATAAAGATGTTGACCAGACCAAGATAGTTCTGCAAGAGACTCGCTTGCGAAATAACTCACGTCGCTCCCGAGCCCAGCCCAGCCAAGAACCTGTCTAACAAGAGTCCGGGGCGAGGTGGAAAAATCCTCATACCGCAGGACAAACTTACGATTACCGAGAATATCGGACCATTGTTCTAACCTTGTTTGCCGAGCTAGCCAAGCTCTTGACTGCTGTAGAGCCATTTGCTCGTCACGTTTACGAAGCCAACTCGACGCGACCGCACGCGGATCACGGATAAGATTTAAGACACGCAGTTCGACTTCAGGGAGTTGTGAGAATGCCAAACCAATTTCAGGCGACTTCGACGTGTCAATTAAAGTATTTACATTCTTGATTGAAGCAATTGAACGCACGACATTGCGAATATCATGTAGGTAGTCTGCGTGGAGATTAGATAGCGCTGCAAGCGCAGTAGCATCGCCCCAGCTAGAGACCTTTGACGCACTCTGCACGAACGCCATCTGTCGCTCTTCTACTTTCTGTATCGCGGCATGAGGAGATACACCAAAAACTTCTCGTACGACATCGGACCATATCGGACAAGCCTGGAGGCAAGAGCCGCATGTGCAGGCTTCGTTGCGCGCATAGGCACCCCAGAAATCACGAAGCTGTCCCATATTAAAGGTGCCCGCCCCCTGGGTCAGCAATAGCGAAAGCAAAGTGCTTCCCGTACGGCCAGAGCCAGCAATTGTGACTATCTTCATTTTTCCGCTGCTTCCTTGTTCCCATTGAGGATTAAAAAGGTTTACTTACAAGGGTTAATTTAGTTATCGTAGTGAGGAAACCTCTCAAAATCTGCACTATACAAGGAACGTACAATTGACCGGGATACGTTCGAAAGTTTTTCACTGGAAACTGCCGAACTTGGATTCGACTTGTTTATATGCGGTAGCACCACCTTCCCAAGCCCCGAAATTTCGGCAATCTTAGGCCATTTATTCTTAAGGTCTTCAAGATGATAGACTTCATCTAACCCAGTTGCCCCGCTTGGGTTCTGTGTATAGTCAACCTGAGGTCTAAAAAACCAATGGTTTGGGTGCGTTGGTTCCAGAATTTCTGTGAGGTCCTCCTCTACGAAAGCATTTAGCCCTTTCCGCTTGGCTATATCCAAATAGCGGTAGAAGGAGATTAGTCGCTCGTAAGGGTTACGCACCACTGCGAACTTAAAGTAGTTTGTATATTGAACCCTGCTGAGGTAGCAGTTATCGATATAGTCGCGGAGGAGCAAATGCGCCAGCCTGGGTGGAGCGACCTCACCTCGCACACGCGGACGCAGCAGCAAAGGCGCACGGTTCTGCCAAGTGAGGTTTAGAGCTTTCAAAAAGGCATGCTCAATGCTTTGGCCGCCACACTTTGGGATATGGACAAAAAGGGTTTGGTGGTGATGCGAAATCATGAGCAAACTCTATTTAACGTATAACAAAAAAAGTAAGTCCTAATTGACGCCGAGCCTCTTTTTTAATCAGACCAAATATTATTGCCATGAACTTCCTACACTTCACGACCGTTTGGATGAGCAGTCGCTTACTGTGCGCCAAGCGTAATGGAATTTCGGTATCCACACAATCTTTAAGCCAGAATAGATCTTTTGTTTTAGATTTATCCAGCGAATACCGTATGGAGGCCCTTGCACAAATGTCCTCTTTTGGTTGCTATTGTGATATTAGCATTACTAGTGTTTATTTATTCAAGCTTTGGTGCGATTAAAACGGATCGCAGTTCTTCCGCGAGGGTTTGAGATTCGCACTTGCACTTGGTGGGTTGCACATCAAGGTCATAATCAAGCGATGATTATTGAATTTCTCATTTAGGCTTTCGTTGACTCTCATTTTCCAAGGCGTTTCGGCTTTGAACGGGAGATTGAGTTGTCTTTTTCCAGCCGCCCATTGCATCAAGCATATCTGGCGAGCTTTATTCCATTGACACCTTTTAAAATCATTGCACTGCTACGCTAGTTGATAAACTATTAATACACTTGGGTTTGACCGGTAGATCTTATCTAGCCACCCACATTATGGTACAGAGTTGATTTGATGAGCGCATCAATCATCGTCGATCACTGGAACTTGTTGCCGTTGTTGCAGCCATCGAACATAAAGCCTTCTCTTCATACTCGTTTGGACACCTGTGATACCCTAGGTTTACCCAATTGTTGCGGTTGCGCTTTGCAGGGCTCTTGAGAAGCGTCTGCCTCCCCGAAACCGTTCAAATTAGGGCAGTTCGTTCTTTACCCGTTTCCCTGCCTTCCCATCGCAGGCCCCCCCCCTATTTACACCATCCCATAGGTAATCTGTTGAGCTATTGCGCGTTGCTTCAGTCATCGATCTCTCGGTCGGCGGCATCCGGTGTGCATATATACCACTTCTATCCAACGTGTTTCATCATCCTTTGGGTTATTTTTTGGGTAATTATCGGCCAACTGCATGTCGGAGTTTCTTTTAACTCAGTTGCACGCTTTACATTTTTTTCATCAGTTCGTTAATGCCCTTAGTGCGAAGAGCTTCTCCGGCCGCAATCTTCTTTATACGGCCGCATTCCTTCTCGGGACGTGTCAAAACTCGCTTCATCATCTCCGCGCGTATCGCAGAACCTCTCTCGCGGCCCATAGGTCGAGGGCCCACCGATACCCTGTGTCCTCGCCATCTACGCTACATAAATACGGTCGGCTTTCTGCGCGGCCTGTTCTATCGGCTCATCGAGAAAGCTCACGTAGTTCAACATAGCGTTCCAGGTGTTAAGAGCCATTGTTTTAAAATGATCTTTATTTTAAGAGCCCAGAATATATCCACTATTGAGTCGCATCACTGAGATTTATCTCATCGGGCTTGACGCGTGGTTGCCGGAACTGCAATCAACGGCTTACGTTTTGCTTCAGCTTGAATTAGCCAAAGAGCGGCGTAGTGGGGATTAGCATTCTAAGGTATATAATCTTAGAAAAAGAATCAGAGACCACCGTGAGCATCCGAGCCACCAGATCCGCCACTTTTTTCGGCCGTTGTTGATGGAGTTGGGCCTCCCAATAATTGCACCATCAGAGTAGTGAAGTTATATATCTAAGCTAGACTTTTACTTTTACAGACCTATTATTTGAGCATATTCATCTTAACAAACCTTTCAATCCTTACGATTCGGTTGGGATGCCCTTGCTCAGACACCGCGGCCACCGTATAGTTGGTTATAATCTTACTTCTATAGCGTAGTGTTGCCGTTGCGCGAACTCGCTCGTGGCGGCCGGGAGCTCCAGATTTGGAGTACGACACATCTTGGCAGCAATCGTCCTAAGGTTGTAGTTATAATGAAATTTCAAAGCGATTGCTCCAACACTCAAGCCGCAAGGTTAATCCTTGTCTGCGGTCCATGGAGCAGCGGCACCTCAGCTGTAGCGGGCGCCCTATGCAAGTTGGGGTGTGCTGCGGTTGGCCCTTTTTTTAAGGTCAACGACCCCATGACCCCCGAAACTTTTGAGACAGAGGCTTTGAGAAGTCTTCTCATTGGACTTCGATCTGAACTTGACTTTAGCCCCCGTGTTTCCGACGAAGTGGCGGATGAAAGGATTGGAAAGTTTTCCTCCGAGCTTCTTTCAAAGGCGGGGAGGCAGGCCGTGGAACGGCCAATTCTGCTCAAGCACGCCTTACTAGCTTTTTATATCCACCACTTTTCAAAGTACTTTGATGTCTCGGTGGTTGGCGTTATGCGGTCGTTAACCAAGATTGAGTCAACGCGGGTTCGAAGAGGGTGGCCGCCGAGTTTCGGCCGTCTTGGAGCAATAAAGCTTTATTCGCAGCTATTCAGTGTAGCGGTACAGCACGACTTCCCACTGGCATTGATTCGCTTTTCGGAAGTTCAATCCGATCCCCAGTGCATTGAGAACCTCGGTCGACATCTTGGTCTTGAGCCGACTCCCGATGAGATCGCGGCAGCGCTGGCGTTTCTCTCTCGATAAACTTTGGCAGTTCGCTTATGACCGCAGAGTTCCTCCACAGCCCTGAACAAATCGATGTTTTAGCCCGTGCCCGCAAGCTTCTACTCACAGACCCGAAGGCAGCCGAGTCGCTTCTTAGTGGCTATCTGAAAGAGGGCGGAGGCTCCCCGGAGGCTTACTTCCTTCTAACCAACGTCTATGATCACATGGGTCAGCGCAAATCTGCACTGAAGGCGACCCACGATATGCTTGCTACTCTTGATCGGCTCGGGGGATCTGTGCACGATGTCCAAGGATTCGTCGACCGCTGGCGCGTTGCGGCCTGCAACAATCTTTGTCGATTTGGTGAGGAGTTGAAGGCTTTTTCTATTGCCCAGCAAGCATACGATCGCCTTGGGAGACCTCTTGGGTTGGCTCCCGCTTATTTATTTGTCGCTCAAGCGGTGGGGCACTTCTCTGAGATTGCGCGGCTTGCGGAGGCACTCGGCAAGGGTTACGAGGGGGATGTGCATCTCAATCTGAACGAGACCCCAAGATCAAGCACAATTTGGTGTGGAAACCCCGAGATCAATGTTCGAGTTGCGAAGGTCTGGAGGCAGTCAAACTTGCCCCCAATGGCTAACAACGTAGCCTTCGCTGAGAGGGTATCAGCGAAGATTCGTGTGGGTTACCTTTCCGGCGACTTCCGAAACCATCCAACTTCACGACTAGTTAAAGGGCTCCTGAAGAACCACGACAGGTCAAGATTTGAAGTTTTTCTTTTCTGCAGCGGTTGGGATGATGGCTCGAATCTCCGTAAGGAGGTTGTTTCATATGTCGACGCAGTTCATTCGGTTGCCGAGTTGAGCGATCTTGAGGCATCGCAGTTGATCCGCAGGTTGAATATCGACATCCTAGTTGAGCTCAATGGGCCAACCCGTGCACACCGCCTTGGCATATTAGCTCATCGAGTAGCCCCTGTTCAGATTGGCTACCTTGGCTTTCCCGGAAGCTATGGTGGAGATTTGGTGGATTACATCATCGCTGACAAAAATACAATCCCACCGCAGACGCGGGAGTTCTACCCCGAGCGCATTATCTATGTCAGCGGAACTTATCAGGTCAACGACTACGAGCCGCTTCCAGAGTCTGGTGTCGCTGACACACAACTTGGCTTGCCTGACCGAGGCGATGGACAACTTTTGGGTGTCTTCAATCGGTCCAACAAAATCACGTTGGAAGCTTGGAATGCTTGGTGTTCGATTTTGCGACAGGTACCAAGTGCCACCCTGTGTATCTTAGATCCCGGGAAAGCTGTTGCACCGTCGCTCAGAGCGCACGCTAAAAACCAAAAGCTTCGCGCTGGTCAGATTCGTTTGTTGCCCGGGTTGACGCACTCTGAGCATTTGATGCGATTAACGCGGTTTGATCTGATGTTGGACACTTGGCCCTATGGTGGACACACCACTACCGCAGATGCCCTTTGGGCGGGCGTTCCGGTCGTTGCGATGGAGTGCGATTCCTTCGCGGGGCGCGTGAGTAGTGGCCTTCTCAAGGCAGGAGGGCTTGGTGCCCTGGTAGCCACTGACCCGAAGCAATATGTGGGCATCGCCACTCGCCTCTTACTTGAACCAGAAGCGCTTCAGAGAGCAAAGAAATGGGTCAGCGAAAAGACGCGGCGCTCCATCGTCTTCGACTCGCTGACACGCACACGAGAAATCGAGGAGGCATATCTGCGTTGCCTCGAGTCAACATCCTAAGTTCTTCGCACTTTCTTGGTTACTTGGCGCTAGCCGTCTTCGTTGGCACCATCAACATATCCTCCACCGCCCTCAGTGCAGCCTCATTGGAAACTCCACTCACCAGCTGGACTTGAAGATAAGCGGAAGCAAGGGTGGCAAGACTGTTGACGTACTCGCGGCGGGCATCGAATAAGGTGAGGATGGCGGACAACACATCGTTGGAGGTAACGATTCCCGCATCAAATCCTTTTAGGTTCGCCTGAACGGCGCGCTCTGCTGAAGCCACCACTTTCTTTCGAATCTGTACCTCAGAAACGCCTGCACGAAGTTGCGCAGCAGCCTGTTGCGCCTCCAGCCCCACTTGAGTTGTGACCACCCTCAGCTGGTCTTCCGCCCGATCTGCGGCAAAGATTGCCTTGCGCTGAAGAGCAATGTTGGATGGCGAAACACCGACCGGAACGCTTAGGTTCAATCCGCTGAAGGTGTCAGACTTTTCACCTTCAATTTTTGTCTGTTGAATGACGTAATCGACTTGTGGGAGGTAGTTCGCCATCACCTTGCGCTGCTCAAGCTCCGCAAGTCGCACCTGTGCGTTGGCGGCGATGACCTTGGGAGAGTTATCCTTGGCCAAGGCAGCGACCTCGGCCAATGTCGGCAACCTTGGCGCTGCAAGGTCGGTTGCAAATCGCAGAAGTTCGGGCTGGGGAAGAAGGCCCGTCATCGCTTGATACTGGCGCTCAAAGGTTGCGTAGCTCAGAAGGAGCTGCTGGCGATTCGCCTTTGCCTGGTCGGATCGCACTTGGGTGCTAGAAACCTCGGTGACCGTCCCCTGGTTGAGTGCCAATCGGCGCTTCGCTCGTACCAATTGCGCGTCGAGGGTCCTGATTTGCTCTTCATTGTTTTCAAGATTCTCGCGCACCTTGATGAGCTCAAGCACGAGGGCGAGGACTCGGCTAGCAAGCGTCTGCTCGGCCAATAGAAAGTTGGCCTTCGCGACAATCTCAAGAGAATCAGCCGACTGGAGAGTCGCAAACTTCTTGAGGTCGAGGATAGGCTGGCTGATTTGGAACGTCGTCCGTACTCGGTTTTCAATCGGCGACTGCCCGTAATTCGCTGCAAAGGTTGGCAGGTATGCGAGTTGCGCCGCCAAGACATCCGCATTGGCGATGCGCTGATCGGATTTTGATACGATGAACTCCGGATCGAAATCGTAGGCCTTGCGGAAAATCGAAGAGAGTCCGATGGATTTTTCATCGGCACTAATTGCGACGCTTTGGGCAAACGCTGAGACAGATGCTGACATCAGTCCAGCAGAAAACAGAAGAGAAAGCGTGGTGTTGATGGCGATGGGTTTCATTCAGGACCTTTCGCTGCGAGAGCTGTTGGCAAGGGGTCTACTGGAGGAAGGACCGTGCAAAACTATCGAAAACAGGCTTGAAGAGGTAAGACATGAAGCTGCGCTCTCCGGCTTTGAGAACGACCTCCAATGGCATCCCTGGACTCAACGGTGCACCGCTGAGTTGCTTGACTGCATCTGGGGTGAGTTCAATGCGTCCGATGTAGAACTCTCCCTTTTGATTGTCTTGATTCAACTCGGTTAGTTTGTCACTGGCCACCTTGTCTGCGCCGATCAGGACGAGCGTTCCTTCAACCACTGGCGTCAGTCCACTGGGCAGCGATACGAAGCGGAGTCTTGCCTCCATTCCAACCTGCGCCTTGGCGGCTTCCAGCGTTGGGATTCGGACCTCAACGATCAAGGTTTCATTCGTTGGCACAACCTCCAGGATCGGCTGCGACGCATTCACGACACCGCCCACAGTATTGACCTTCAAGCCTGTCACCACCCCCGCCACCGGTGCCTTAATATTGTTCAGGCTTGCGTCGAATGCCAAGGCCTCGACCTTTTGCTCTAAGGCATCGCGGGTTTTCTGTGTCTCTGCCAATTCCGCGTCGATCTCTGAGAGCCTACCGTTGGTGAGCTTCGATAGTTCGGCGTCTGCCACTGCCTTATTTCTGAGGATACCGCTCGCCTGCGCTTGGGACATAAAGCCCTCCTTGGCGAGTTGTGCCGCCTCGGCAGCCTCGATCGTGAGGGTCTGAACCTGAATTCGTTGAGACGCTAGCCGGTTTGCGTAATCGGCGCGGCGAGTTTGAAACAGCTTATCTTGGATATCGAGGGCCTCGGCAACTGCGGGCTGAAATTTCGCCTGTTCAATCAGCTCCGGTGGAAAGCTGATCTGCACCTTCCCATCCCTTTCGGCCCGAAGTCTTGATTCCGTGGCCTGCAATGACACCAGTTGCAGCTGAGCGCTTGTTAGATTCGCATCGGCATCGAGTGGATTGATGCGAATCAGAACCTCATCACGCTTCACCTCCTGGCCTTCCTTGACGAGGATTTCTGTCACCACGCCGCCGGTCGGGTGCTGCACCAGTTTCCTGTTGCCCGCAACCGCCAGGTTTCCTTGCACAAAGACACCCTGATCCAAAGGTGCGAAGAAAGCCCAAATCAAAAACAGGACACCCAATCCCAGTGTCAGCTTGCTTGCCAATAACTTCCCCGGGGGCAGCAGCAACTCTGCTGGGTCCAGTCCCGCTCGCGCCTTGAGGCGCTCAGGGTCGTAGGGATTCGATTCGTCGATTTTCTTCGTGAGCCATGCATCTGCACGCTTGTATGCTGCCTTTGACTTTAACCAAGCGAAGAGTGCAAGCCCGACGCTCTGGGTGGCTATAGTCCTCAGATGGGTAGAGAGCCCGGCAAATCGGCCCTTCATCAATCCCACGGTCCGCTTCCAAGTGAAGGGTTGTTGCTTCATGTCGGAGTCCTCGGCGATGCGGACGTTGGCAGCTGCTGGAGGACCTCTTCTCGCTCAGACTCTGAGAGTGATTCTTCATGCCCAGCGTTGCCGGCCTTCAGTGCGCGTATCCGGTCGATGACCGTCTGGGTTGGCCCAAACATGACAGATTTTCCTTGCTTGATGATCAAGACTTGGTCGGCCGCGCCGATAACCCGTGGCCTGTGGGTCGTGATTACGACGGTGGCGCCTGCCTGTCGAAGCCGATGAATGGTCGCCACCAAGTCGGCCTCTCCCTTTTCATCGAGGTTGGCATTGGGCTCGTCCATGACGATGAACTTTGGTTCGCCATACAGCGCGCGGGCGATGGCCAGTCGCTGGCGCTGCCCTCCTGAAAGGCCAAACTTCGCAGCATCGCCCAGCGGCGTGTCGTAGCCCTGCGGGAAGCGCAAGATCAGTTCGTGAATACCTGCCGCCTGCGCAGCACGGATCACCTTCTCGGAATCCGGCTCGCCGAGTCGAGCGATATTCTCAGCAACCGTGCCTTCAAAAAACACAACCTCCTGGGACACATATCCAAGATGTCGACCTAAGGCGACATGCGGCCATGTCGAAACCTCCACCCCATCCAAACGCACTGAGCCGCTGGACGGCTTGTAGAGGCCCAAGAGAAGTTTGGCCAAAGTGCTTTTGCCTGCGCCAGAAACCCCTGCGATCGCCAAGCAACTGCCTGGCTCGAGACTGAAGCTCACCCCGAGAATCAGTTCCTTGTCGCTGTTGGGTGGCCCTCCCGCAACATTGTCGACCAGCAGCCGCCCTTTGGGCGGAGGCAAAGACATTGACTCTGGTGCAGGAGGGTAGTCCGCCAGAAGCTTCTGAATGCGGTCTCCCGACTGGCGCGCCTTAACGATTGCCGCCCAATTGGTCAGCAAAACATTGATGGGGGCAGCCGTTTTTGCAATCAACATCGCGGCAATAAATACGAACGACGGGTCCACAGTGCCGGAGATGGCCAGAACCGCGACCAATGCCTTGGCCAGATCGGCCATGGAGCGATTGATGAAGCCCGAGACGCCCTGAGTGAGACCCTGGGCTTCTTTGGCCGCGAGGCCAAGCCCCAAGGAGTTGCGATGGCTCTGATACCAGCGCGCACGGGCAGCAGGCTGCATTCCGAGGGTTGATGTGACCTCGGCGAATCGACCGAAAATGCCCGCCGATTGTGCTGCCGCCTGGGCACTGTCATTGGCCGCCCTGAGGATGGGTGTTGCGGACCTTTGACTGAGGTAGGCGGAGAAAGCCAAGGCCGTCAACATGATTGCCATGAATCCAGCCAGCCAAGGATGAATGAAGCCAGCGAATGCGATAAAGATCACCGCGAACGGCAGAGACAGCGCAGCCACTGCGCACGGGCCCGAGACGAAAGACCGCAACTCCGACAGATCCGACATGATCTGGTGTGGGTTGATTGCTTGTTTTTGCAATTGCGCACGGAATACTGCGTCAAACACATCCGGCGAGTGATCCCAATCCAAGCGCAGGGCCACGCGAGCTAGGATTTGAGACCGGACCCATTCCAGAGTACCCCACAGAATGTAGGCACCCACCACAAATAGAGTGAGGGAAATGAGTGTGGCATAGCTGCCTGTGGGGATGGCGCGCTGAAAGAGGCTCAACATGTACACCATGGGCACCAGCGCCAACAACTCTACAAGAAATGTGAGAAACAGCAGTGCCCGAATGGGCTTGCTTAACTGATGAACTAAATGATTGAGCATCGGAACCCTAGGGTACCTCGATAAAAAACCGCCGCCCTCTGTAAAAGCGGGCGGCGGAACGACTTGCTAGTTGAGCGGGAGTCGGTTTTTAGACGCACTCCCGTCTTGGATCACAGCATAGAGATTTAAAGAATGAATGAGCTGGGCACTTAGGCAGGGAGGTCTGGATTGTCAAACACGACCACCTGGAAGGCTCCACTACCGAGACTCAGAGCGTAGGCCTTGTCCTGCCCAACACCGACCATAAAGGTGTCTTGGCTGCCTCCTTGCCCCATAGTGAACGTTCCAACCAGTTCCTCGTAACCACTGCCGTCGTCCATCACTGCAGCCATATCTAGCGAGCCGAACCCAAGAATCACGTCAAAGTCACCGCTCAGGCTCGCCACATCCCCGGTTGCGGGGTTGAACGTCGCAATCCCGATTTCGCCAATCTCGTTAATCTGATCTACACCGTCCGATTCGCTGATGTTGTAAAGATCCGCACCTCGACCTAGATCAAGAGTAGACGTCTGGTCACTGTTGGTGAAGAGTTGCAGAACTTGGGCCTCGCTGTCGCCAGTGATGGAAATTTGCCCCTCAACGCCTTCAACCAGCCGGGAATCGTCATTAAAAATAACCTCCGTCGCATCAGTCAAATTCAAGTCGACTTGAGCAGAGGTCGCAAATAGGTTCAGGAACATATCAACACTCGAATCCCCGTCACCCCCACCATTGATGGTCACCGAAACGCTCTCGGCAGCTTCCCTCTGACTCCGAACGACATCAAGAGAAGTCGATTCATCAGCAAACAACTCGACGCTACCAGAACCAACATCGGTGAGCGTGACCTCCGAAATCAATGAATTGAGGCTGATATCTGCGGAAGCGGCACCATCAACTTCAACCACGGCCATTTCAGAGGCCATCGTTATCGAGGACTCGATTGTGCCGACTCCATTGAAGTTCGCCAAGCCAGCCTCTGTGCGCTCACCGCTGACATTCGTGATGTCAACAGAGCCGTCCACATCCGCCACATGAATGTTCACGATGGCGGATCGCACAGAACTCACGTCGACGCGATTCAAACCAGTGGCCGTGATATTCACCGCATCCGCGGCGAAGTAGGTTGTTTCCGCTGTAGGGACACCCTCCGAAAGTTCAAACGATGTCAGCGAGCCGCCATCAACACCGTCCACAACCAAGTCACCCACGAGATTGGCATCGATGTTCAGGCTTTCTGTGTTTCCAAACCTAAAATCAACATCATCAACATTGGTCACATCAATATCGACCATATCTGATGCCAAGTACTCGTAAGATACCGGACGTCCTTCAGCTTGGTCATCAAATACAAACTTATAACCGCCGTCGACAGACGATATAACAACATCGTCCCCATCGGAATATCCAATAGAAAGGTTGAGGATTGATGAATTGGAGATATTCAAGTCATTGCCGACCGTGAGGTCAAAGGCCGCAGACTCTGCTGCAATCGCTTCGGAGGATGTGAACTCTGAGTCAGACTTTTCAAGCATCCCGCCGTTCACTTGAACCCGGACATCGTCAAAATCAACAGCAACGATATCGAGCTTATTGATCGAGCTGCTGGACGGACCGGTACCAACCGTAAGGTCTGAATTCACCAGATCGACAACCAACTCCTCGGCTGCGAGAGTTTGGAGCTCGAATGCCTCGGCTAGTCGCTCAGACTCCCCCTCTCGCTTGGAGACGGAACCACCGTTTACATCCAACGAAAGCCCATAGGTGCCCTCCAGGGACAAATCAATCGCCTTGGCCGCTACGCTGACATCAAATGATCCGTTACCGGAGATATTCAAAGTCACGGAGTCGGCGGCTTTGACGGTCTCATTCAATGTAAACATCTGGTCTTCACAGCGGCTGAAGGGATCCAAACCTTCCTGACTAGACTGACGTCCACCGTCGATCGAAACGAAAGTGTCACTGGAATCGTTAGAGCCGGTCGGATCATCAGCAACGGTCAAAGCTACGACGTTGGCTGAGATATTAATTTCAGCCGAGGCACTGTCCGCCAAGCGGATGTCCACAGTCGATGCGGCGATGGTTGTCGACTCGCTCACAAACAATAGCCCCGAATCGGTCGAGGTTTCGGTGGAGTTAGAATTCTCGCCCCCGTTGACATTAATGTCTACAGAGAAGGAATCGACAATTTCCAGGTCAACTGATTCGCTGCTAACAAAAATATCGGCAGAAGAGGCATCCTCAACCTGAATTGCGACATTCTCCGCTGCGACGATCGTCGTCAATTCGAACGATTCTCCCTCAATGAGGGAACTCTGTTGGCTGAAGCCACCCACGGCTACTATCTCGAGGCCTTCATCGGCACCAGTGACGTTGATGTCGGCCGTCTTGGCAGCGACGGCGATCGTGCTGTCCTGGCCCAGGAGATCGCTCGCCTCAACACTCGCTTGGCTTGCACCGGCAATGCTGATGTCGCTGCTGGAGCCACCATTGTCACCCCGAATCATCTCGGCGACTTGGACGAGTGTTTCGAGAGCAGCGTCAACACTACGAACGCCCTCGAGTTCCACATCGCTCACCACGATCACACCGGATTGTTCTGCCATCGAGACTTTCGCGTCGTTGGCAAAGATCGCAGCGACGGCGTTGGTCAAATTAACCTCAGCGAACGATGTTGCGTTGATTGAGAACGGCTCGCCTTCCCCAGGCTCCGAGATTTCAGAAGAAACGACAAAAACTCGTGGGGTATTGGAGGGCAGCCCGACATCCAAATCTGCCAGTACGACTTCGTTGGCCTCAAGCAGTATCGTTGGGACCTGCAGTGGCGTCGGAGGGTCAGTGATTACCGGGGGGGGGGTTACGTCGACCGAATGCGAGATGTCGACCGAATGCGAGATGTCGACCGACCAGTTAATCGTCGGTTCCGGCATAGAAAGTGCTACTAGCGATGGGCCCCCCTCTTCGGCGTAGCCATACACCAGCACATCCGGCGTGTCGCTATCCGCACCGCGGTTCGGCGCTTCAACCGAGTAGATCGACTGGGGGCTGGCCTCGAACGCCGACTCCACAGTAAGAATGTTGTCATCGGCTTGCGTCAAGGCAAATTGGCGGGGATTGCCATCCTCGTCGTTGCCGGTGAAGGTGGCTGTGCCGTTACGTACGATATCCTCACCAATCTCGACATCCAGACCGATGATTTCAAGCTCGCCAAGCGTCCCATCAACCTCGACCCGGAACACCGCCAGCGGGTCGGGAGCGGAAGTAACAATAACCTCCAGGTTTCTGATGGGGCTCTCTGCTCTTGCGGGCTCCACCACGGGGGGCTCCACCACGGGGGGCTCCACCACGGGGGGCTCCACCACGGGCGGCGTAACCGCAGAGCCGTTGGAAGACGAGCCCCCTCCGGAAGCGGCAACAGCAACTACCGTCGCAGCACCGGCCACCGCACCCACCGTGGCGAGCGTGCTCAGCCCTGTGGTCTCAGCAACGGCCAAGACACCAGCAACGGGAAGAGAAATAGACTCCGCTGAAGCCAGCGCGGGCGCTGAACCAGCACCCTCTTGCGCACCGATATCGGCGATCAGCTCTGCCTCTGCCTGGGTCTCTGTGGCGGCCTGGGCTGCAGTGTCTTGGCGCTCAGCGACAATGCCGGCCTCCTGTGCAGCAGCGCGAATCGAAACCACCTCTGCCGAGCTCGCCGCCTGAACCGAAATGCCTTCGCTGACGGGTGCTGCGGCCGAGTTTGCTGGCGTTGCGTCGATACCCTCGGCATCCATGTTGTTGAGCACAGCGTCGACAGCATTAGCCAAAGCTGCTTCGCCGCTGACGGCATCGGCACCAGACGATTGCAGCGACTCAGTCACAGTGACAGCGAGGGCCGCCAGCGCGGCAGTGGAGAGCCCGCTGCTGCGGCGGTTGGAGCGGATGGTGGCAATCACTGCCTGCTGAAGATCGCGAAGATTCATGAACTAAATCCCTGTGAAGGTGGGTGGAGGGGCGTACGACTGCTACTGTCTTGTCACGCTCATTAGAACAGTGCAATGTCTTTTTTGATGCATCGGTGCCGAGGGTAGTCGATAGCCCTCCCAGAAATCTTGCAAATTTTTACACCTTGACCGCCAATCCATGCCGCAGCGAGAACCGACTAAGGCCACCAGCACCATCTTTGGCCGCAGCCGCAGGCGTGAGTGCAGCTTCGATGGCCGCATTTTTTTGGAGCGTTGCATCTGGCTAACACTTCTATTGTTGGGTTGGGCGCCGGTTGTGATCTTGTCCGGCTGCGTTTCCCGCGCGCCGAACCTGTCAAACGCGGGGGCAGCTTGGAGCATCACCGATGCCGGTCTATCCGCCGCCGCTCGTCGGGGCATGACACTTCAGGCTCGAGATGCCGAGCCATTCTTTCTTAGCCCAGAGGCCGCATCGGCCTTGCACGAATCAACTGAGCTCATCCAGAGGGCCAGCAACCAGCGCATCGAGTTGGTGATCCTCGATCAGGCAAAGCTCAACGCCTACACCTTTCGCAGGAAGTCCGAGGCTGTGGTGGTGATCACCACCAAGACCCTGCAACGATTCGGCGGACAATCTGCTGTGATGGCCTACGTCATCGCGCACGAGGCAGCGCACCACACCCTTCGACACATCAGCAGCGATGCCGAAAATACCCCTCAATCCAACCTGGGAGCATCCACACCAGAAATGGAACTCGAGGCGGATCGACAGGCTCTCGTTTGGCTCGAGCAGTCCGGCCCAGGGCCCTGCGGTGCGCTGGTGTTCCTGCGCGAGCTGGGAGAAAAGCCAGTCTTTCGAACCCCCCTCTTTGGGTCGTCACATCCAGACCCGGAAGAGCGGATTGCACAGGCACAGGCCCTACTGACAACAATGAACCGGGCCTGCGACTGAGTCTTTGATGGGCCGCACGCGGTTTGCAGCGCTCCGGGTTCCGCGGAGTACGGCAGGTGAAAGCTCCCCTTGGCTTCCCTTGCAATATGTAAAGAACTACTTTACATTTCTTTGTATGATCGAGTCGTTCAAGCACAAGGGACTTCAAGAGCTGTTTGAGAAAGGCACCAGCGCAAAGCTGCAAAAAGGTCTCGCTGAGCGGGCGCTTCGTCGGCTCGACGCCATTGACGCGGCCAAGACACCAGAGGCTTTGAATGTGCCGGGTTTTGATTTTCACAGGCTTCAAGGCAAGCCAAAGCGCTACAGCGTGCATGTCAATGGGCCGTGGTGCATTACCTTTGAATGGCAGGGTGAGAATGCCGTGAAGCTCGATTTTGAGAACTATCACTAGGAGCAAATGATGCGCAAACGTGTACCAACCCATCCCGGAGCCATTCTTCGAGAAGACGTGTTACCCAGCTTGCCGGGCATGTCTGTGAGCGCCTTCGCACGCAACTTGGGCGTTTCCCGCCAGACCTTGCACTCGGTGCTGGCCGAGCGCAGCGGCGTGTCAGCCGAGATGGCGTTGCGTCTGGGAACGCTGCTTGGCAATGGCGCACAACTCTGGCTAGACATGCAGACCAAGTTCGACCTGTGGCAAGCGGAGGCCAAGCTGCACAATGAGTTGGGTCAAATGAAGCGACTTGAGTCCCTGACACTCGCCTGAAAGAACGCCCTCGCGATTGACCTTCCTTCGCCCACATCGACCCGCCGTTGGAACAAAGGCGCGCGCAACTACCCCAGCCGCGCCCTCACCAGCGCCGGCCAGAACCTCTGACCGATCTCGATCAGCCGGTCGTTGAAGTCGTAGCTCGGGTTGTGCAGGGCGCAGGGGCCCAGGCCATGACCAGACTCGCGATGGTCGCCGCCCAGATCGCCATTGCCCAAGAAAAAATAGCAGCCCGGCTTTTCCAGCAGCATGAAGGCAAAGTCCTCGGCCCCCATGGTGGGGTCGATGGGCATCACCACCCGATCCGATCCGAATAGGCTGCGGGCCACCTCGGCTGCGGCCTGGGTCTGTTCCGCATGGTTCACGGTGGGCGGGTACTCGCGCGAGAACTGCAGCTTGGCGGTGGCGCCAAACGCCACCGGAAGCTGCTCGCAGATCCGGCGCATGCTTGCCTCGGTGAGGTCGAGGGCCTCCAGCGAGAAGGTGCGCACTGTGCCCTGAATGGTGCAGTGGTTGGGAATCACATTGATGGCCTCACCCGCCTGGATCTTCGTGACCGAGAGCGCCACGGCATCGATGGGGCGGTTGCTGCGGCTCACCACCGTCTGCAGGGCCAGCACGAGCTGGCTGGCCACCACCACCGGATCGACGCCCAGATGAGGCATGGCCGCGTGCGCGCCCTTGCCCACCACCTTCACCTCGAAGGTGTTGGACGACGCCAGCAGCGGACCCGGATTGAAGCCAAAGACGCCCTCGGCCAGGCCTGGCCAGTTGTGCAGGCCATAGACCTCATCCACCGGGAAACGCTCGAAGAGGCCGTCGCGAATCATCTCGCGGGCACCCGCACCGCCCTCCTCGGCCGGCTGAAAAATCACCACGACATCGCCAGCAAAATCCCGGGACTGGGCCAGCGCATGGGCAGCCGCCAAGAGCGTTGCGGTGTGGCCATCGTGGCCACAGGCATGCATGCGGCCGGCCACGGTACTCGCGTGGGCGAAGGTGTTTTTCTCGGTGATGGGCAGCGCATCCATGTCGGCGCGCAGGCCGATCATTCGCCGCGCGGCCCCGGGGGCCAGGGGCCTCGCGCCCCGGATGCGGCCCACCACCCCGGTCTTGCCCAGGCCCTCGACCACCTCATCACACCCCGCCGCACGCAGGGTCTGGGCGACGAGCGCCGCCGTCTTGATCTCCTCAAACCGGAGCTCGGGCTCGGCGTGGATGCGCCGACGCAGGGCGATGAAGTCGGGACTAGAGGTGGAGAGTGGCTGGTTCATGGGGGATCGAATTACTGCTGGGGGTCGAGGGCGCGACAGGCTCTGCGGGCACAGTAAACCGAAAGACCGAGCCCTGGGGGGAAGTCCGCACCAGGCTCAAGCTGCCGCCGTTGGCCTCGGCCGCCCGCTGGGCAATGGAGAGTCCCAGGCCCGTGCCAGGCCGCATGCCCACATTCTGCCCGCGCGAGAAGGGCTCAAAGAGGTGGTCCTGCAGGGTGTCGGGGATGCCAATGCCCTGGTCCTCGACCTCGATCTCGATGCGCTCGTCCCCGGCGGCACCCGCCACCCGGGCCATGCGAACCGCCACAGGCTTGCCATCGCTGTACTTCAGGGCATTGACCAGCAGGTTGCGCAGGGCCTGGTCAAAAAGACCCGAGTCGAGCACGGCGTGTCCCCAGTCGCCGGCGGGCTGAAGCTGGATGCGATCCTGGGGAACGCCCTGCCCCTGGCAGGCCCAGCGGGCCAGATCGGCGGTGATGGAGCGCAGGGCCACCTTCTCCGGTCGGGCATTGAACTCGCCCGATTCCAGGCGGTTGTAGGCCAGCGCCTCCTGCAAGATGTCCTTCACCTTCTCGATCGCCTGCTCCATGGTGCCGAAGTAGCCGTCGACTTTGTCTTGGGTGGAGCGCTCGGTGGGCCGGGTGGCCGAGCGCAGGAGATCGGAGCCCGTGGTGAGCACCGCCAATGGCGTGCGCAGCTCGTGGCTCAGGATGCGGATGACCTGGCTGCGCAGGCTGGCCACCTCGCGCTGCCGATGGGCCAGCGCGCGGGCCTCTTCGGCGGCCGCCTTCTGCGCCGAGATGTCGGAGATGGCGCCCACCAGCACCGTGGTCCCCTCTTCGGGGTTGACCACCCGGCGGCCCCGGAACAGCACCCAACGGTCCTTGGCGTCGCCCCCCGAGAGATTGATTTCCACGGCCAGCGAGGCCTGGGCATCGTTGGCGGCGAGCTCGAGGGCGTCGCGAAACATGCTCCGCTGGGCCATGGGAATGCGCAGCACCAAATCATCCAGCGACCCGATGGTCTCGTTGGGTCCCAGGCCAAACATGATGCGGCTGTAGCCCGAGAGAAACAGCCGCTGCCGCTGGGGCTCATACGAAAAAATGCAGTCGCGGGTGGCCTCGACCGCCGCCTCGAAGACCGACTTCTCGCGGGCCAGCTCCTTGGCCAGCTGCACCGCCCGCTGGTCGAGCTCGGCATTGAGCGCCTCCAGCTGGGCCGCCCGCTTGCGGTTCTGATCCTCGAGCCGCGCGTCGTAGATCGACACCAGCAGGCCCGAGACGTTGACGATGACCAGCATGAGAAAGAGCACCACCGCCAGCCAGGCGAACTGGCCCGTGATGCCCAGCAGGGATGTATCGGGCACCTCGACCATCGAGGTCAGGCAGACATTGACGCCATCGAAGGACGTGCCCGACATCGCCACGTAGTGCATGCCGCTGGCGGCCAGGCCAAAGGCAAAGCCCGCCAGGGCCACCGCCTTGGCCGAGAGGTCTCGGGGGTTCAGGGCAGTGCGCCGCAGGACCCAGAAGCCAATCAGGCTCGCCCCATAGGCCACCGCAAAGGCCGACCAGATGCTGCGGAAGGTGTAGATCGGGGGGGCGGGCACCTCGAGGGCCATCATCCCCGTGTAGTGCATGGCCACGATGCCCATGGCCGTGATGGCCGGTGCGCCCAGGGCGGTCGGAAGACCAACCTCTTTTTTGAAGGCCACGGTCAGAAGGCCGATCGAGGCTGCCATGGCAGGAACCAGGGAGAGCACCGTCAGGGTGGTGTTGAAGTCGATGTCGAGCGGGTAGCGCAGGGCCAGCACGCCAATAAAATGCATCGACCAGATGCCAATGCCCAGGGCCACGGCCGAGGCCATGGCCCAGATCTGTCGTGGCCGACCCCGGGAATTCCCCGCTCTCACCGCCATGGGAATTGCCGTCATGGACGAGAAAACCACGGCCATAATCGACAGGGCAACGGTGGTGAGTTGGTGACTAAGTACAAACATATTTACACTGTAAGACCATGCGCATCCTCATTGTTGAAGACGATATCAGCCTGCGCCCCCTCGAGCGCGATCTCCTCGAAAATATGGGCCACGAAGTCGACGAGGCCACCAACGCGATCGACGCCATGGCGATGATCAAAGGTGACCCCGACATCGAGCTGGTGCTGCTCGACCTCGGCCTGCCGCCCGCCCCCCAAGACATCACCGAGGGCATTCGTTTCCTCAATGAGGCCCGGATGTGGAACGGCAACCTCAAAGTCATCATCGTCTCGGGCCAGAGCCACGAGGACGCGCTCATCGGCTGCATCGAGGGCGGTGCCTTCGATGTAGTGAGCAAGCCCTTTAAGCGCCAGCAGGTCGAGGCAGCCATCGAGCGCGCCATGCTCTTTAGCCGCACCGAAAAGACCATGCGCACCCAGAACCGAAAAATCCCGGTCACGGTCGTGGCCGATGCCTCCACCGAAGAGGGCCTCAAGCTTGCGCGCGAGGAGGTGGTCGAGCGGCTGATCCGCACCGTGCTCACCGAGACCGGATTCAATGTGTCCGAGACGGCCCGACGCCTCAACGTCACCCGCGAGTACCTCTACTACTACCTGAAGAAGTACCAGATCGACCGCCCGGCGGAGTAAGCCCGGCCCGCATCATCCCTTCGGCGGAATCGACCGCCAAGGGCCCCCTGAAGGACATTGAAACCCCGGGCACTGCCCACTCTTTCAGGGGTTTCTCATGTCTCTTTCCGTCCCTCGCCGTGCTGGCCTGCTGGTCACCGCCACCGCTGCTGCATCCATCGGGGCCTCCATCGCCCTCGGCTCCAGCGCCTGGGCCTTTGGCTCGCCTGGCGCGTCTCAGTCCACCAGCACCACCGTCCCGGTCAGCAGCACCGCCGTGGCCACCTGCCACGTCACCGCCCAGCCGCTGAACTTCCCCAGCCTGCTCACCGGCACCTCGGCCCTCACCTCGGCGAGCAGCTCCGTCGAGGTCGAGTGTGCCGAGGGGCTGAACTACCAGGTTTTGGTCGACCAGGGGCTCTCGCCGGGCTCGGGCCCCCGCCTGAATCTTGGCGGCCGGATGCTGAACTACAGCCTCGCCAAGGACTCGGGCTTCACGCAGCCCTGGGGGCCGGGCACCCCCTTCACGGCCGTGGGCAGCGGCAGCCGGCAGGTGCACACCTTCTTTGGGCGCATCCCGGCTGGGCAGGCCATCCCGGCGGCGGGGGTATACACCGACACCCTGCTCGTCACGGTCCTCTACTAGGTGGCCGCCGTGCGCGTGCGGTGGGTGTTGTTGCTGGCCTTGGGTCTGGGTCTGGGCCTTGGCCTGGGGCTCGCCATGGCCCCCGCGCGGGCCGCCTCGGTGAGCCCACCCATGGTTGAGCTCAATGCGCGGGGCGTGGGCCAGACCGTGCTGCGCGCTCCGGCCCAGGCCGAGGGCATCGCCCGCCTCTGGTCGGCCGAGCTCATCCGCGAGTCGGAGGTTTTGGCGGCAGCCGCAGGGGTCGAGGGCGGCTCGGCGGAGGGTGGCTTGGTTGGGGGCGGCTCGGTGGGGGGCGGTGTCGTCAGCCCCGCCTTTTTCGAGCTGGCCCCCAATGGCCTGCAGGTCATTCGGGTGCGGCTGCCGCCAGGCGCCGAGCCCGTGCGCCTGCTGCTGCGGCAGCAGCCCGTTGCCGAGGCGGGTGCCAGCCAGGTGCGGCTGCAGCTCATCCTGCCGGTGCGTGCGGCCCAACCCGGCGCTGGGCAGCGTGGCGCTGGGCACTGAATGGCCATCGCATCCCTGCTCGTGGGCATCGCCATCAATGGCGCCGAGGTCCCCGGCATCCAGGCCATGGCAGGCGCCTCGGGCCCCGGTGCTTGCACCATCGATGCTCCGAGCAGAGCGGCCCTGGCCGCCGCAGGCCACCCCCTGCCCGCGGTCCTCGCGCCCCCCGCGGCCACCTGCACCCTGCGGTCCGACCTGCTGCAGCTCCAGATCGTGCTGCCCCCCGAGGCCCTGCCCCGGCGGGCGCTCCTGCGCGGTCCCTCAGCCAATCTTCATTCGGCCTGGGGGAGCGATGCCGGGCTGGGGGGCGATCCCGCCTCGGCACCCAGCCCCCAGCAGCGCGTGGTTCCCAGCCTTCAGATCGACCTTGCCACCGCATCCCAGGGCGGCCTGTCGGTGCCGCGGGCGGCCCTGGGCAGCGCCAGACTCGCCGCGGAATACCTCCCCGAGCCCGGCTTCTTCTCGCTGCGGGCCCTGCCGGGCTTCGGCCACTGGGGCGTGCTGCGCCTGGGCCCCACGGCGGGGCGGCTCGCACCGGGCACGCGCGACCGACGGATTGCACAAACGACCCTGCGTCTGCCATGGTCGCCCTCAGGCGTCTTCCCGCAGCAGGGCCTGGGGGTGGCCGAAGTCATCCTGCTTGAGCCCACCCGGCTGAGGCTGCCGGGGTCCACGGGCAGCACCCTGCTCAATCCTGGCGTCTACGACATCGAGGCCCGCGGTCTCGACGATGGCCGTGGCCTATTGAGCCTCGAGGCCGAAGACCTCCTCGGGCAGCGCAGCACCCTGCAGGTGCCCGTTCGGGCGGGCGCTCGCCAGATGCCTGTAGGAAAAACCGCCCTCGAATTCACGCACACCGGATCTGCCCTGCCCCAGCCCACTGCCCAGGGCCTGCGCGGTGCGGGCCTCACCATCGACCATGGCTGGCGGCCCGGCATCACCCTCGGTGCCCACCTGGCCCAGCGCCCTTCGGCATTTGTATCGACGGGCGGCAATCCACAGGCCGGGCTGGCGCTGGGCGAGCAGTCCCGACTCGAGGGCCTCTGGCGGCTGGGCCGCACTGCCCAGCTGCGGGCTGGCCTCGAGACCGCATCCCTCGACCTCAGCGCCAGCACCACCCTCGGCCATGGCCTGGCCGTCTTCGGGAGCTACCGAGCATCCGGCCCCCGCAACGATCCCGGCCTGGCCCCGATCGGCTTCACTCAGCTGGGCCTTCGGCAGTCCCTGGGTGCGGGCCTCAGCCTCTCGCTGCAGGCCTTCCAATCGGGCAGCCAGTCCCTCGTCTCCATCGGGCTGCTCTGGCAGCCCCGCGGTGGGCGAGGGCTCACCCAGGTCTCCCTGGAGTCCCTGGGGCATGGGTCTTCCTCGGGGCATGGGTCTTCTGCCCACGAGTCTCGGCTGCGGCTGACGCACCATCAGCCCCTGCCCGGGTTGGGTCCGCTGCAGTCCAACCGCATCGACCTCAGCACCGCCACCGGCGCGGGCGGCAGCGGCCTGCTGGCCCAGAGCCAGCTGCCTTGGGCCAGCCTTCAGGTGGCCGCACAGGACCGGGCCGGGCAGTCCAGCCTCGATGCCCAGGCCCACAGCCGCCTCTGGCTGAGCACCTCGGCGGCAGCCCTTCGGCCGGCAATTCCCTCGGGGTTGGTCGTCCATCGCTTCGGCGAGGCGGGCGCATCCCCCGCCAGCGCCCCGCAACGCGTCGACCTCGTGCCCGGGCTGCCCCCCATCGAGGATCCGCCGCTGCCCATGCAGTGGAGCCCAGAGTTCGAGGGCCTGCCCGAGCAACTCGAATGGGTCGGGCCACCGCCGCGCGCGCTGCTGCACGCCGACCAGATCACCGTGCTCGACCACGGCCCCCGCCTGCAATCCCCGCTGCAGGTGGCGCTCTCGGCCCCCATGCTGCCCGCCGGCGATCGGGTTGCCGAGGTGCGCAACGCCCAGGGGCAGCCCGTGCCGAACCTGCGCAACGGCATGCTTCATCTGGGCCGAAATCCCCAGGCCCACGAGCGCCTGACCGTCGTCTATCGCTCCGGCAGGGTCCGCGAATGCGGCCTCTCGCCCCCGAGCCATGGCCCGGCCATGCCGACCTGGCTCTGCATGCCCTAGCCGCGCCCCACCCAGGGCATGTGGGTGGCCATCACAGTCGCAAAGGGCATGTTGGCCGACAGCGGCAGGCGAGCCATCTGCAGCACCACCGCCACCACCTCGTCCATGCCCATGCGGGGCTCGGGGATGCGCCGCCCATCGGGCTGCAGCGCCCCCTGCGCGAAGGCGGCGGTCATGTCGCTCGCCACATTCCCGATGTCGATCTGGCCTGCGGCGATGTTGTGCGGCCGGCCATCGAGCAGCAGCTGCTTGGTGAGGCCCTGGATGGCGTGCTTGGTGATGGTGTAGGCCGCGGCGTGGGGCCGAGGCACCTGGGCCGAGATCGACCCGTTGTTGATGATGCGTCCGCCGCAGGGCGACTGCCGCCGCATCAGACCAAAGGCGGCCTGGGCGACATAGAAAGCCCCAGAGAGATTCACCTGCACGGCCGCCAGCCAGTCGGTCTCTGAGACCTCATCGATGATGGCCGCCGGAGGAAAGATGCCGGCATTGTTGAATGCCAGGTCGAGCCGGCCGCTGGTCTGCTCGATCTCCTCCATGTGGGCCATCACGGCGGCCCGAGACCCCACATCGAGCGCCCGGGCATGCAGCCGTTGCTGGGGGTGCCTCGGTGGGGGCAGGCCCTCGAAGCTCGGGGCCTCTCCCCGTGAGCTGACCCAGAGGGTGTGGCCCTCGGCCCAGAGGCCTCGGGCCACGGCATGGCCAATGCCCCGGCGGGCGCCGGTCACCAATGCAATCGGGGGGGTGGGCGAGCTCATGACAATCAACTCCAACATTGAGATGCTGGCATCCTAGCAACCCAGCCCATTCCCTCTCCACGGCGCCATCGCCACCGCACGATCCCCAGCGCATGAACCCACTCGGACTCCTCTACCTGCACGGCTTTCTGAGCTCCCCCACCTCGACCAAGGCCCGCTGGCTGGCCGACTGGTCCGCCCAGCAGGGCATTGCCTATCGCTGCCCGGCCCTGCCCATCGGTCCGGCCGAGGCCATCGGGGTGGCCCGCCAGGCCCTCGATGACCTGCTGGCCGAAGGTCGATCGCCCTGCATCCTCGGGAGCTCCCTGGGGGGCCTCTACACCGTGCACCTGATGGAGACCCATCCCGAATCCGACGGGCTGCGGGCCATCCAGCTCAATCCCGCCTGCCACCCCGCCCGCGATCTCGCGACCCAGGTCGGCACGCACACCGCCTGGAACAGCGACGATGTCCTGGAATTCACCCCCGCCCATGTCGAGGAAATTCGGCTGCTGGAGCGCAGCCCCACTCGGCTGCACCGCTACCTGCTGATCGCCGCCCAGGGCGATGAGGTCCTCGACTGGCGCGAGATGGCGGCCTTTTATGCCGGAGCCCAGAGCATCATTGTTCCGGGCTCCGACCACGGCCTCACGGGCTTTCCGGAACTCTGGCCCCAGGCCCTGGCCTTTCTGCAAGGGCAACCCGGCGGGCCAGCCGCCAGAGCATGAAGAGCCCCAGCAGAAAGCTCGAGCCCACCACGGCCAGACCGAGCCGGTGGTTTCCACCGGTGGCGGCAGTCGTCACGCCATAGAGCAGGGGCCCCACGATGGCCGAGAGGTTGACCGCCACCCCCCAGTAGCCAAAGGCCTCGGCCACCCGGCCCGGCTCGGCCCAGTCGGCCAGCAGCGCCCGGGCACCGGCCTGCGAGCTGCCCATCGCCAGGCCCGCCAGCAGCGCAGCCAGCCAAAACACCCAGAGTTCGGTGCTGGCCACCGCCAGGGCCACCATGCCCAGCCACATGCCCAGGCTGATGGCGAGCGTCTGAAAATGCCCCAGCCGATCCTGCAGCAGACCCAGGCCCCAGGCCCCGAGCGCGGCAGCAATGTTCACCAGCAAAATGAGCTGAAGGGTCTCGGCCATGCCAAAGCCCATGGCCTGCTGCGCGTAGACCGCCGCCAGGGTGATCACCGCCGAGACGCCCGCCTGATAGACCAGCACCACGAGCAGAAATGAGCGCAGGTGCCCGCGCCGACTGTCGATGCGCCAGTCCCGCAGCAGCCGCCCCCAGGCGTCTTGCCAGCGGCCTGCGGCCGAGGTGGGATGGGGCACGTGGCCGCGCAGCACCGCGAGTGCCGCCAGGCCCACGCCCCAGAAGAGGGTGGCGGTGATGATGAGCGAGCCCGCCACCGCCGTGCCCTTGGGCCCGAACTGCACCCAGGCCACTGCCAGGGCGAGAGCCAGTAAGCCCCCCAGATAACCCCAGGCCCAGCCCAGGCCCGAGACGCGGCCCCGCTGCCCCTCGGGGGCAAGTTCCACCAGATAGGCCGCGGTGAGGCTCTGGTGGTGGGCATAGGCAAAGTTGGAGGCCAGCAGCAGGACTGCAGCCAGCAGGGCGTCGCCCGGCCCCACCGCCAGCAGCCCCAGGGTTGCGGCCCCGCAGACCAGGGTGAGCATCAGCAACAGTGGCCACCGGCTGCCGCGCAGGTCGGCGTGGGCCCCCACCCAGGGGGCTGTGAGCATGATCAGGGCATAGCTCGCCGAGAGGATGAGGGTCCAGACCAGGGTGCCCTCGGTGGGGTCGGGCCAGACCGTGGAGACAAAGTAGGCATTGAACACCGCCGTCAGCACCACGGTGGTGTAGCCGGAGTTGGCGAAGTCCAGGCTCGCCCAGGCCCACAGATGGCGGCGGGGCGCAGCAAGGCGAGGCAAAATAGCGTTTTGATCGGGCTTATTCATGGACAGCAATCATCCTCCCAAACTCTATCTGCGCACCTTCGGCTGCCAGATGAACGAGTACGACTCCGCCAAGATGGAGGATGTGCTGCATGCGGCCGAAGGCATGGTGCTGACCGACCGGCCCGAAGATGCCGATGTCATCCTCTTCAATACCTGCTCGGTGCGCGAAAAAGCCCAGGAAAAAGTCTTCTCCGACCTGGGGCGGGTGAAGGAGCTCAAGCGGGCCAAGCCCCACCTGCTCATCGGGGTGGGTGGCTGCGTGGCCAGCCAAGAGGGCGAGGCCATCGTGCAGCGCGCGCCGTATGTGGATCTGGTCTTTGGCCCCCAGACCCTGCACCGCCTGCCGGCCCTCATGGCCGAACGGCGACGCACGGGCCGCGCACAGGTCGACATCCAATTCCCCGAGATCGAGAAGTTTGACCACCTGCCCCCCGCTCGGGTCGAGGGCGCCACGGCCTTTGTCTCGATCATGGAGGGCTGCAGCAAGTTCTGCAGCTTCTGCGTGGTGCCCTACACCCGCGGCACCGAGATCTCTCGCCCCGCGGTCGATGTGCTGCGCGAGGTGGCCGAGCTCGCCGCCGGTGGCGTGAAGGAAGTCACCCTCCTGGGACAAAACGTCAACGCCTACATCGACGAGGCCGAGTCCCTCGACTTCACTGGCCTGCTCGAGCTCGTCGACCAGATCCCCGGCATCGAGCGCATCCGCTTCACCACCTCCCACCCGCGCGAGTTCGGGCCGCGGCTCTGCGATGCGTTCGCCCGGTTGGAGCGGCTGGCGGGCTATGTGCACCTGCCCGTGCAGAGTGGCAGCGACCGCATCCTGTCGGCCATGAAGCGGGGCTACACCACCCTCGAATACAAGAGCATCATCCGCCGGCTGCGCGAGTCGCGGCCTGGACTGGCGCTGTCCACCGACTTCATCGTGGGCTTCCCCGGCGAGACCGACGAAGACCACGCCAAGACCCTGCAGCTCGCCCGCGACTGCGGCTTCGACTCGGCCTTCATCTTCATCTACAGCCCCCGGCCCGGCACCCCGGCGGCAGCACTCGCCGACGACACCCCCCACGAGGTGAAGGTGGCCCGGCTCCAGGAGCTCCAGGCGGTCATCGATGCGCAGGGCCAGGCCTTCGCCCAGCGGCTGGTGGGCACGCAGCAGCCAGTGCTGATCGAGGGGCCATCGCGCAAAAACCCCGAGGAGCTGATGGGCCGCACACCCGACAACCGCATCGTCAACTTCGCCGGCAGCGCCGAGTGGGTGGGGCAGATCCGAACTCTGACGATCACCGAGGCCTACCCCCACAGCCTTCGGGGCGAGCCCCTCGCATGAAGCCCCGGCTGGGCCTTTGCATCCAGTGGGCCGATGGCCTGACGGCCGAGGGGGTCTCTCCCCAAGACCTCGCCGCAGACATCCTGCCCAGCCGCGCCCGCCTGCGGCGGCTCATCCACGCTGCCCTGGCCCTGGGGCTGCCCGAGGGCGACCCTCCGGTGGCCGAGGCCGAGTTCACCCTTCGCCTGGTCGATGCGGCCGAGGGGCAGGCCCTCAACCACGAGTTCCGCGGCAAAAACAAGGCCACCAACATCCTCACCTTTCCCTACAGCCCCAGCCCCGAGCTCTCGGCAGACCTGGTCCTGTGCCTGCCCGTGCTCCAGGCCGAGGCCACCGACCTGGGCATCCCCCTGGAGCACCACCTCCTGCACCTGGTGGCCCATGGGGTCTTGCATTCTCTGGGCTGGGAGCACGAGGCCGAGCCCGAGGCAAGCACCATGGAGGCCATCGAGGTGGCCGTCCTGTCGCGCTTCCGGGTGCCCAGCCCCTACAGCGCCTGATGGCGCGCGGGGCCTGAAAACCGGGTGTGGCACACTCGGAGTCCCGCCACTTCCATGCTTTGGCATGACCGACCCAGACCCTAGTCGGACAGCACCCGCTGCCGACACCTTCTCCGCCAACCTGCGCGCGGTGTTCCGCCGCACCTTTGGCCGATTCCTCGGCGAACCCGAGGACAACAAACAAGAGCTGCTGGAGACACTGCGCGAGGCCCAGGCCCAGTCGGTGATCGACGCCGACGCGGTCTCCATGATGGAGGGCGTCCTCCAGGTGGCCGACCTCACCGTGGCCGACCTGATGGTGCCGCGGGCTCAGATGGACGTGATCGACATCGGCGACCCCATCGATCAGATCCTCGCCTTCGTGCTCGAGACCGCCCACTCGCGGTTTCCAGTCATCCAAGACAAAAAAGACGACGTCATCGGCATCCTTCTGGCCAAGGATCTGCTGCGGGTGGTGCGCCAGCCCAGCCTGCAGATTCGCAGCCTGCTGCGGCCCGCCATCTTTGTGCCCGAGAGCAAGCGGCTCAACCTGCTGCTGCGCGACTTTCGCCTCAACCGAAACCACCTCGCCATCGCTGTGGACGAGTACGGTGGCGTCTCGGGCCTCATCACCATCGAGGACGTTCTCGAGCAGATCGTGGGCGAGATCGAGGACGAGCACGACATCGACGAGGCCTCTCAGAACATCCGGCCCCTGCCCTCGTTCCCCGGCCGCTTCTGGGTGAAGGGGAGCACGCCGCTCGACCAGTTCAACGCCGCCTTTGGCGTGGAGCTGAGCGACGCGCTGGTGGAGACCGTGGGGGGATTCATCGTCACCGACATGGGCCGGGTGCCCCTGCGCGGGGAGCACTTCAGCGCGCAGGGCCTGGACTTTGAAATCCAGCGCACCAATGGCCGGGCCATCGACCTCATGCTGGTCGAGCGTCTGCCCGAGGACACCGAGGCCGGGCAGTCCACGGGCAACGATGCCTGACACCCTGGCCGTGGTGGAGGGGGTGCTGTCGCTCGCCCTCTTGGCCTTACTCATCCGGCTGTCTCAGGTGCAGGCCGTTTGGGCGCCCCGACTGGCAGCGGCCCTGGTCATGGCGGTCTGCCTCTGGGGCTTTCACTGGATCTTCACCAGTCTGCACACCCACGGACAGATGGCATGGCCGATCGCGGCGGCGGCCACTGGGGTGCTCGCCCTCTATGTCGCGCTTTATGGATTCGCGGCCATCGCCCTGATTCGCCGATTCGCCTGGGGTCCCTGGCGGGTGGCGGCGGCGGTGGCACTGCTGGAATGGGCACGGGGATTCGTCTTCACCGGCTTCCCATGGATGAACTGGGGCCTGCAGCAGGTCGACACGCCCCTGGGCGGCTTTGCCCCCTGGCTGGGCGGCTACGGGGTGGTCTTTGCCACCGCCCTCTGCGCGGCATTTCTGGCCCAGGCAACCCGCCTGCGGGCGATGGCCAAGCCGCTCTCCTGCGCCGCGGCGGTGGTGGTGGTGGGTGCACTCGCCGGACTGCCCTCCTTCACCGAGCCCACGGGCCGCCCCCTGCGGGTGGCGATGGCGCAAGGAGCCATCGGCCAGTCGCAGAAGTTCGACCCTGTCGAGATCTCGCTCAATGAGCAGGTGCACCTGGCCATGGCGGCCCGCGCCACCGAACCGCAGTACGGCACCCAGCTCCTGGTGCTGCCCGAAACGGCCCTGGTGAATCCCTGGCAAGACCTCGATGAGTCCACGCGCGCCACGCTGCAGCGCATCGCCCGAGAGAGCGGTGCGGTCATTCTGACCGGCATCCCAAGCCGCGAGGGCGAGCGCTGGTGGAACTCCGTCGTGGGCCTGAGCCCCACCGAGTCGGAGATCGTCTTTCGCTACGACAAGCACCACCTGGTGCCCTTTGGCGAATTCATTCCTTGGGGCTTCCAGTGGTTCCTCGACCTCATGCGCATGCCGCTGGGCAGCTTTGAGGTCGGAGCTGCTCGCCAGCTTCCACTGGCGGTGGGCGACCAGCGGGTTGGCCTCAACATCTGCTTCGAGGACCTCTTCGGAGAGGAGATCATTCGCAGCCTCGCTCCCTCGGTGCCCGAGATCGAGCGGCCGACCATCCTCTTGAACGTCTCGAACCTCGCCTGGTTCGGGATGAGCAACGCCCTGCCCCAGCATCTGGCGGCCTCGCGCATGCGGGTGCTCGAGACCGGCCGGCCGATGATTCGCGCGACCAACACGGGCATCACCGCCCACATCGCGGCCTCGGGCAAGGTCACGACCGCGTTGGCCCCGGGCCGGCGGGCCGTGCTGCTCGAAGACGTGCAGGGGCACACCGGCACCACACCCTTCATCGCCCTGGGCAATGCGCCCATCGTCGTGCTCGCCCTGGCACTGCTCCTGAGTCCATGGTGGAAGTCGCTGGCGCTGGGGTGGCTCGGCCGTCGCCCGCAGCGGAACGCTTAAAATCCCGCCATGAAGACCTTCCAAGACATCATCGTTGACCTGCAGGGGTTCTGGTCCAAGCAGGGCTGTGCGCTGCTCCAGCCCATCGACCTCGAGGTCGGTGCTGGCACCTCGCACACCGCCACCTTCCTGCGGGCCATCGGCCCCGAGCCCTGGCGCGCGGCCTACGTGCAGCCCTCGCGCCGGCCCAAGGATGGCCGCTATGGCGAGAACCCCAATCGGCTGCAGCACTACTACCAGTATCAGGTGGTCTTGAAGCCCGCCCCGGCCAACATCCTCGAGCTCTACACGCAGTCGCTCGAGGCCCTGGGCATCGATCCCTTAAAAAACGATGTGCGCTTTGTAGAAGACAACTGGGAGAACCCGACGCTCGGCGCCTGGGGCCTGGGCTGGGAGGTCTGGCTCAATGGCATGGAGGTCACCCAGTTCACTTACTTCCAGCAGGTGGCGGGCATCGACTGCAGCCCGATCACGGGCGAAATCACCTACGGCCTGGAGCGCCTCGCCATGGTCCTGCAGGGCAAAGAGAATGTCTACGATCTGGTCTGGACGCGCTGGAAAGACGAGAGCACCGGCCAGATGCGCGAGATCCTCTACCGCGATGTGTTTCATCAGAATGAGGTCGAACAGTCGAAGTACAACTTCGAGGCCAGCAACGCCCCGGTGCTCTTTCAGCGATTTTCGGAGCACGAGGCCGATGCCCAGCGCCTGCTGGAGCTCACCCTGCCTCTGCCTGCCTATGAGCAAATTCTGAAGGCGGCCCACACCTTCAATCTGCTCGACGCCCGAGGCGCCATCTCCGTCACCGAGCGCGCGGGCTACATCGGCCGCATCCGCAACCTTGCCCGCCAAGTGGGCCAGGCCTACCTCGAATCCCGCGAAGCCCTGGGCTTCCCTATGCTGTAAGGCCGCCATGCCCACGACCACCGCATCCGCTGCTCTGCTGGTGGAGCTCTTCACCGAGGAGCTTCCCCCCCATGCCCTGAAGTCCCTGGGCGAGGCCTTCTCCCAGGGCCTGGTTCGGCACCTGCACGCCGCCGGCCTGCTGGCCCGAGGCCCCGAGGACTTCACGGGCTATGCCAGCCCCCGCCGACTCGCGGTGCTCATCCCGGAGGTGCTCGGCCAGGCGCCCGAGCAAAACAAAAAAGAAAAGCTGCTGCCCGCATCGGTGGGCCTCGATGCCCAGGGCAGTCCCACCGCCCCATTGGTGAAGAAGCTCGCCAGCCTTGGCCTGGTGCTGGGCGAGAACCTGTTGCCCACCGACCTTCTGCGCGAGTCCGACGGCAAGGCCGAGACCCTCTTTGTTCAGACGCGTCGACCCGGCGCAGCACTTCAGCCCGCCCTGCAGGCCGCGCTCGAGGCGACCCTGCAGGAGCTGCCCATCCCCAAGCTCATGCGCTATCAGCGCACTGCGCCGGGCGAGCCCGTGCGCGAGATTCGCTTTGTGCGGCCGGCCCATGGCCTGCTCGTTCGCCACGGCTCGGCCATCGTGGCCTGCGAGGTTCTGGGCCTGCAGAGCCGAGGCTTCACCCACGGCCACCGTTTCCATGCCCCTGGGGCCATCGAGATTCCCGAGGCCACCCAATACGAGGCCCTGCTCGAGTCGGTCGGCAAGGTCATGCCCCATGCCGGCAAGCGGCGTGCGGCCATTGAGAAGGGCCTGAAGGAGGCTGCGGCACGCGGTGGGCAGACGGTGGTCATGCCCGAGGCACTGCTCGACGAGGTCAATGCCCTGGTCGAGTGGCCGGTGGTCTTGGAGGGTCACTTCGAAGAGGCCTTCCTGGAAGTGCCGCAGGAGTGCCTCATCCTCACCATGCAGCAGAACCAGAAATACTTCGCCCTCACCGATGCCCAGGGCCGTCTGGCCAACCGCTTTCTGCTGGTGAGCCACCTGCAGGCCGAGCATCCCGAACTCATTGTCGGTGGCAACGAGCGGGTGCTGCGCGCACGCCTGGCCGATGCACAGTTCTTCTTCACCCAGGATCGTCTCCAGCGGCTCGAGGCTCGGCTGCCCGCGCTCGAGTCCATCGTCTATCACAACAAGATCGGCAGCCTTCGGGCCCGGGTGGATCGCCTGGTGGCGCTGGCCGGGATCCTGGCCCCCGCGGTTGGCGCGGCGGTGGCCGATGCACAGCGGGCTGCCCTGCTCGCCAAGGCAGACCTGGTCACCGACATGGTGGGTGAATTCCCCGAGCTTCAGGGCCTGATGGGCGGCTACTACGCCCGCCACGACGGCGAGACGGCCGATGTGGCGCAGGCCATTGCCGACCAATACCGGCCCCGCTTCGCCGGCGATGGGCTGGCGCAGGGCCCGGTGGGGCTGGCGCTGGCGCTCGCCGACCGACTCGAGACCCTGGTGGGCATCTTTGGCATTGGCCTCATCCCCACCGGCGACAAGGACCCCTTCGCCTTGCGGCGTGCTGCCCTCGGGGTGGTTCGAACCATCGTCGAGCGCGGCATCCGGACCCCACTGTCGGTTCTGCTGGTGCAGGCCGCCGAGGTCTTCCAAGGCGTGGCCGAGGTCCGCCCCGATCTGGCGGTGCTGCGCGACTTCATTCTCGACCGCGCCCGCGGACTGCTGCGGGACCAGGGCCATGGCGCTGAGGCCATTGAGGCCGTGTTGGCCGTCTCGGCCGACCGTTTGGATCAGGTTCCGGACCGCCTGGAAGCACTGCAGCAGTTCCTGGCCACCCCCGAGGCCGAGAGTCTTTGTGCGGCCAACAAGCGCATCGGCAACATCCTCAAGAAATCGGCCGACACCCCCGACATGGCACGGGCAGCGGATCCCCTGCTCTTCCAAGAAGCTGCCGAGAAATCCCTCGGCCAGGCCCTGGGTGAGCTCGCACCCAAGGCCGTCGCCCTCTGCGATCGGGGCGACTATGCCGGCTCGCTGCAGCTCCTGGCCGGTCTGAAGGCACCCGTCGACGCCTTCTTCGACTCGGTGATGGTCAATGCCGAGGACCCCGCCGTCCGACGCAATCGCCTGGCCCTGCTGGCCCAGGCCCACCGCGCCATGAACCAGGTGGGTGACTTGGGACGACTCCTGCCCGGCTGAAACGCAGCGGCCGCTCCTGCCCACTCCCCAGCCCCCCGCGACCGAGGCCATGAACCCCACCGATCAGCTCAGCCTGGGCTTTGACCAGCAAGAGGCGTCGGCCACCCCGGTGCCGCTTCCCGGCGGGCACCTGGGCCTGCCCGACGGCCGCAGCCTGCCCATGGAAATCCGACGCAGCCGGCGGCGCACCATCAGCCTGCAGATTCAGGCGGGCAGCCTGAGGGTGTCGGCCCCGACCTGGGTGCCGCGCTCCGAGATCGACCGCGTGATCGAGAGCAAGGTCCGCTGGATTGCGCGCTGTCTCGATGCCGAAGAGGAGCGGGCCGCCAATCGACTCGAGCCCCACGAGGAATGGTGCGATGGCGCCGAGATTCGCTTTCTGGGCGAGGCCTGCCGCATCCGCCTCGATGCCGGCACGGCCACGATCGATTGGAATGCCACCGAGGGCCTGCTGCGCCTGCCCCTGCCCGCCCATGCCAGCCCCGATCAGATTCGCGACCGGGTCCACGGCTGGATGCAGGCCCAAGCCGAAGACATCCTGCGCGAGCGGCTCGAGCTTCTCGCCTCGGCCGTGGGGCTTCAGTTCCAGCGCTTCTCGCTCTCGTCGGCACGCACCCGGTGGGGCAGCTGCACGAGCGATGGCCACATTCGCCTGAACTGGCGCCTGGTTCAGTTCCCGCTGCCGGTCATCGACTATGTGGCCGCCCACGAGCTGGCCCACACGCGGGCCATGGACCACAGTCCCGGCTTCTGGGACGAGGTCGAAAAAATCATGCCGAACTACCGCGAGGCCAAAGACGTCATCCGTCGCGCGCGAATCTGATTCGACAGATCGATGTAGGCCTGCACCGGCACGTCCTCCGGCCGCAGGGTGGGCAACAGCCCCAGCGCTTCAAGATCCATGTGCGCCGCAAACGGGGCCAGTGTGTTGCGAATCATCTTGCGGCGCATGGAGAAGGCCTGGGCGACGACCTCCTGAAAAGTCGTCCAGCACTGCACCTGCAGGGCCGAGGCCGGCAGTGGCCACATCTGCACCACCGCCGACCAGACCTTGGGGGCAGGCACAAAGGCCTCGGGTGGCACTTCCAGCCGCAGCTCCATGGCGTAGCGTGCCTGCAGCATGACGGAAAGGCGCCCATAGGCCGCCTCGCCCTGCACCGCCACCATGCGCTCGACCACCTCCCGCTGCAGCATGAAGAGCTGGTCTTGGAACCGGTCGGCCAGGGGAAATAGATGAAAGAGGATGGGGCTGGAGATGTTGTAAGGCAGATTGCCCACGATGCGCAGGGGCCGGCCGGCAGCCTCGGCCAGCTGCGCGAAATCCACCGAGAGCACATCGGCCGCCACTAGGGTCAGGCGATCGCCAAAGCGTTTTTCCAGCACTGGGTGGAGGTCGCGGTCGAGCTCGATGGCGGTGATGCGCTCCACCCTCTGCAGGAGCTGCTCGGTCAGGGCACCACGGCCCGGGCCGATCTCCACCACCGCATCATCGGGCCGGAGGCCAGGGGCATCGGCGATGGCGGTGAGCACCCCCGCATCGTGGAGGAAGTTCTGACCAAATCGCTTTTTGGCGCCGCGGGCCTGATCCAGGGCACCGCGGGCCGGCGAGCCCGCCACGCGACTAGCGCACCGCGCTGGTGGTGGCGTCGGGACGGACCTCGACGTAGCTGTCGGCGCGGGCCTCGAGCGTCCAGTTCACGATGGCCTCTTCCATGCGCTGCTCGCGCAGCGCCAGCCGCGCGGCCAGACGTGCCCGCTCCACGGGAATGGGCTCGCGCTTTTCCTCGAGCAGGCGAATCAAGTGAAAGCCAAAGGTCGTGCGCACCGGCTCCGAGAGCTCACCAATCTTCAGGCGCATGAGGGCACGCTCAAACTCGGGCACGAAGTCGCCGGGGTAGGCCCAGTCGAGCACCCCACCCTCGCGGGCCGAGCCCGGATCTTGGGAGAAGCGGCGGGCCACTTGCTCCATGGACCGGCCGGCCTGAATCTGAGTGCGCAGATCCTCGATCTGCAGACGAACCCGATCCTCGCTGGCCGGGTCGTCGACGCGCAGCAGGACATGCTGGGCACGATAGGCCGAGACCACCGGCCCACCGCCGAGGATCCGCAGATCGGTCAGGCGCAGCAGGTGGAAACCATTCTGGCTCTCGACCAGCTCGCCCATCTGTCCGGGGCGGCGGCCCGCCATGGCGCGCACAAAGACCTCGGGCAGCCGCTCGGCCGTGCGCCACTCCAGATCGCTGCGAATGTAGGCAGCGTTGTCTTTGGCCAGCTCGACCAGGGATGTGCCTTGGCGCGCCTTGGCGAGCATGGCGTTGGCCCGCTCCTGCAGGGCATCGCGGCTGCCCGCTGCAAACGGCAGCAGAAGCTGCTCGATGCGGTATTCGGGTTTCTGGCCCTGGGCCTGTCCCTGGCCATCGAGGTAGGCATCGATCTCGGCCTCGCTCACCTTCATCTGGCTGTCGACCTCGCGCTCGCGCAGCTGCGAGATGAGGATCTCGCGGCGGATGTCATCTCGAAAGACCTGCCAGGTCACACCATCGGCCTGGAGCTGCTCGCGCAGCCTTGGGATGCTGACCTTGTTCTGCTCGGCGATCCGGGCGATGGCGCGGTCGAGCATGTTGGCGTCCACCCGCACGCCGTTTTGCAGGGCACGCTGCACCAGCACCTCTTCGTCGATGAGCCGGTTCAAGGCCTCTTGGCGAATCCGCGCCTCGCTCGGCATGGGCCGACCCGTGGCCGCCAGGCTCGAGCGCAGCAGCCGAGTGCGGCGGTCCAGCTCCGAGGCGAGCAGTGGCCGATTGTTCACCACCGCCACCACCCGGTCGGAGGCCTGGGCTGTGCTGGCTGCCAGAGCGGTGGTCTGGGCCGCCGGCGAGGCCAGGAGTGCCAGGCCCAGGGCAAAGCCCGAGGCCCAGGCCGCGGGGGCAGCGAGGAACTTATTGATAGTTTTCATAGAGGGCTGGCAGAGGTGAGAGCGTGTTGACCGCACGATATCCCGGAATGCCGGTGCGCAGCACGCCCAGGGCATTGGTTCCGAGGGCGCCGAGGCCGGTGAGTTCCACCTGCAGGAAGACCGCGGTGGTGAACTCGTCGGAGGCGGTGGCAAAGCGCTGGGCGACCAGGCGGAAGACCCAGCAGTCGCGGTTGTATTCCACGCCGAGCAGACTCTGAATCAGGCCCGAACGGCGCAGGGGGTCGCCCGGCACCTCGTCTTGCAGCGAGTAGTTGACCCGGCCGACCACGGACCAGGCGCGGCTCACAGGGGTCTGGAAGGCCAGGTCCACCGAGTTGAGGGTGGGGCGCACGAAGCGGTAGGCCGCGTAGAAGGTCTGCCCGGGCTTGGGGTCCACGCGGGCGGTCAGGCCGCCGGTCTGCCACCGGGTGCTCGACTCGTTGTATTGGCCAAAGGCCTCGATGTCGGTGTAGGCGCCCAGACGCATGCCCACCTCGCCCAGCAGGTCGGAGCTCTGGTCGGAGCGGCGCGGAAATCCCGGCACCGTGACCCGCTGCTCATCGAAGTAATAGCGCTGGCCAAAGCCCACCCGCAGCCGCTCTTCGCCCGTGTCTGCCCGCAGAAAGCGCGAGGTCAGGCCCACGGTGAGCTGGTCCTGGTCGGCGATGCGGTCATCGCCGCTGAAGACGCGCGGATCAAAGATCTGGCCGAGGTTCAGGCGGATCTCGGAGCTGTCGAAGACCGGCAGGCCATCTTGGCGACGAAATGGCGCGTAGCTATAAAAAGCGCGGGGCTCCAGGGTCTGCAGGAAATCCGTGCCGAAGTAGTTGGCGTCGCGCTCCAAGCCGATCTTGGCATCGAGCCCGAGGCTGGGCACTGCGCGGGCATAGTCGTTGGCCATCCCAGTGTTGGTCGCCTGGCCATTGACATCGGCAATCGATGCGGTGCCGAACTGAGAAATGGTGGCTGCCAGATCGCCCGCCCGCTGCGGACGGTATTGGGTGAGGTGCAGCCCGCCCGAGGGCGTCAGGGTGAAGGGGCCCACATCCAGCGGCAGTGCCAGACGGCCCTCGGCCACCGCGCGATCGCCCTCCTCGAGGGTGGGGTGGGTAAAGCGCGTGAACTGGAATCGGCTGCTGTAATCGACGTAGAGGTCTTGCGTGATGCCCTCGCCCAAGGAGACTGCCCGCTCGCTGCGCAGCGCCTCCAGTCTAGGCGCAAACGAGTAGGGGCGAATCACGGGGAGGTTCTTGTCTTTGAGCAGCTGAAAGCTCTGGAAGGTGAGGGCTGTGGAGAAGCCAGCAACACCGCGCGCGAGCTGCACCGTGGCCGGCAGCACCCGCTGGGCGGCCGTCGGAAGGCTCGCACCGAAATCGGCAAAGTAGTCGTCGTCGCTCACCCGCGTGCCGGCGATCGACAAGGTGTTGCCCGCAAAGCGGGTCGTGTGGCGGATAGCGCCCAGAGAGCGGGCCTCGCCCGTCTGCGTGTCGCTCGGCAGATACTCCACCCCCACCGAGCCATCGCTGCTCGTGGTGAGGTAGCGGGCCTCGGCGCCAAGCTGCAGGCCGCGCTTGCTCATGGCCCGCGGATAGATGGTGAGGTCGCGGTTGGGCGCGATGTTGACGTAGTAGGGCTGGGTGATCTCCAGGCCCAGCTTCGAAGAGACGGTGTAGACGCCCGGGAGGATTCCCGAGCGGCGGCGGGCGGTGGTGGCAAAGCTCACATCGCCCAAGGGAATCGCTCCAAGGCCACTCCAGTTGAGCGCGGCGTCTTCAGCGTGGGCCGTTTCGGTGATGTCGTTGATCTGCAGCTTGCGGCTGGTGAGCCACCAGTCGCTGAACAGGTTTTCGCAGGTGCTGAACTGGACATTGCTGAGCTCGGTGAGGCTGGGGCTCAGGAACTCCGAGGTGCTGGCCGTGCCCTTGCCATTGACCACCGGAAAGGCAAAGGAAACATCGTCGAATCGGCCCTGGGAGGTCTCGAGATTGATCTTGAATCGCGGGCCTTTGTAGAGGTCGCCCGCCTTGAAGAGCTCCACCGAGCCCTCGGCCTCGAGGTCCTGGCTCACAAGGTCGAGGTCCAGCCGATCTCCCTTCAACGAGAGCCCCAGCTGCCGAAAACTTGCATTCCCAATCAGGGTGAGGCGGTCCTCGATCAGGCCCTCCATGCGGCTGCCCTGCAGGTAGCTGGGGGTGCTGGTGGAGATGCCCGACAGGGGGTCGATGGGATCGACCCGGAGCTGGTCGTCGAGCAGTTGGGCGTGGGCGGTGGTGGCGGCGCCCTGGAGGGCAAGGCCCGAGGCGAGAGCAGCGAAGGATCGCGCTAGGGCCATAGAGAGGGGGGTCGGGCGCGGTCGCATAATGTCGGCATTATAGGAACAGCCCAGCGCCCCATGACTTCTCCCTCCGACGCAGCGCCCGCCGCCCCCGATCTGCGCTCCGATCCAAATTCCGACGTGCGGCTCGATGTGCGCCTCGATGTGCGCCTCGAGCAGGCCCGCCGCTGGCTCTCCACCCTCCCGGTCGCGGCACCCTATGGCCCCCCCGTTCCCGCCTCGGCCGATGCCTCTTTTCGCCGGTACTTTCGCCTCGAGCGCGCTGGCCGCCCTGGGCTCAGCAACCCTGCGCCCAGCAGCGCCCCTGCGCCCCACAGCCTCATCCTCATGGACGCCCCGCCCGAGCGCGAGCCGCTCGATCCATTTCTTCGGGTGCAGGGCCTGTTGGCTGATGCGGGGCTGCATGTACCTCAGTGCCTGGCGCGCAACACCGACGAGGGCTTCCTGCTGCTCGAGGACCTGGGCACCACCGACCTGCAGGCCGTCCTAAAACCCGCAGGCGCCGCACAGGCAAGTCCCGCACAGGCCTGGGCCGCCTACCGGCCTGCCCTGCAGTCTCTGGTGCAGATGCAGGCCCATGGCTTCGCGCACCCCGAGTCCTTAGAGCGCACGGGCATTCCGGCCTTTGGCCCGGAGAAGATCGCCGCCGAACTCGCCCTGTTCCCCGACTGGTATGTGCAGGGACTGCGCCGCACCCAGCTCACCGCGGCCGAGCAGACCCAGTGGAAGGCCCTGGTCGACCACCTCTGCCATCGGCTGCCCGCCATGGCCCAGGTGCTGGTGCACCGCGACTATCACTGCCGCAATCTGATGGTGTCCACCAACGCGCTGGATCAGCCCCCCGGGGTCATCGACTTTCAGGATGCGGTGGTCGGACCGATCACCTACGACCTCGTGTCTCTGCTGCGCGATGCCTACATCGACTGGCCCGAGGCCGAGCAGCTCGACTGGGTCATTCGCACCTGGGAGATGTCGCGGGCGGCGGGACTGCCGGTGCCCGCCGACGCCACCGAGTTTTATGAAGACTTCGAATGGGTGGGCCTGCAGCGCCACCTGAAGGTGCTGGGCATTTTTGCGCGGCTCTCCATCCGCGACGGCAAGCATCGCTACCTCGCCGACATCCCCCGAGTCATGCAGTACACCCGCAAGGTCTGCGAGCGGTACAGCCGCCTCACACCGCTGCTGCGCATCCTCGATCGAGTCGATGGCATTGCCACCGAAGTGCGAACCACCTTTTAGCGCCATGCCCGCAACAATCCCTGCCATGGTGCTGGCCGCAGGCCGCGGCGAGCGCATGCGGCCCCTGACCGACCTTCTGCCCAAGCCCCTGCTGCCCCTGGCGGGCCGCAGTCTGCTCGAGCGGCAGCTCGACCGCATCGCGGCAGCAGGCATGCGGCGGGTCTGCATCAATGTGGCCTACAAGGGCGAGCTGATCGCCGAGCGGCTGCGCTCGGTGCCGCCCGACCCGCTCACCATCCGGCTGAGCTGGGAGCCCGAGGGCGCGCTCGAAACCGCCGGCGGCATCGTGCAGGCACGGCCCTGGGCCTGGGAGGGCGAGCCCCCCGCCGACCTCTTTCTGCTGGCCAATGCCGATGTCTACTGCCCCAGCCCCCTGGGGCCACTGCTCGCGCAAGGCGAGCAACTTCCCGCCGACTGTCTGGGGCTGCTGGTCATGGTCGACAACCCCGACCACCACCCCGAAGGCGATTTCGCCCTGCTGCCGAATGGGGATCTGGCGCCGCGCGGCTCCGAAGGTGGGCGCGCACTCACCTACAGCGGGCTGGCCCTGCTGCGGCCCGAGATGTTTGTTGGCCTCGTCCCCGGTCACTGGGCGGCCCTGGGGCCCCTGTTGCAGGCGGCGATTCGGGCGGGGCGACTGCGGGGGCTGCACGAGCCAGGCCCCTGGGTCGATGTGGGCACGCCGCAAAGGCTGATGGATCTGGAGCTTGATCTTCTCGGCGGCGGCGCAAGAGAGTAGCCTTCCCACATGAATCGGCCTCTTTCTGCACAGATGCTCCTGCCCGAGCACCAGCCCCTGCCCGTGGATGGCCCGATCCACGGCGCGCAGCACGTCGTCCGTCGCGCTGCCCTGGCCCAGGCCCTAAGGGATCGGCTGGGCGTGGGCACGGGCCTGGTCTTGATCCCCAGCGGGGAAGAAAAAGTCCGCAACCGCGACAACCTCTTCCCCTTCCGCGCCGACAGCGACTTCTGGTACTTCACGGGCTTTCCCGAGCCAGAGTCGTGGCTGCTGCTGCACCTGCAGGCCAACGGCAGCCTCGAGAGCCATCTCTTCTGCCGCCCCCGCGATCCCGAGCGCGAGATCTGGGACGGCATCCGGGTCGGGCCCGAGGCTGCACCCGCCCGCTTCGCCATCGACCATGCCCACGACACAGCCGAACTCGACGCGGTGCTGGCGCCACTGCTGGCCGAGGCCGAGGCCCTCGTGCTGCCCGCCGCCCGCGATGCCGAGCTCGATGCCCGGCTGCGCGGATGGATGGGGGTGGTGCGGGCCAAGTCGCGCGCCGGCATTCAAGCCCCCACCCAGATCGTGGACCTCGAGGCCTTCAGTGCCCCGCTCCGGTGCATCAAAGACGCGGCGGAGTTGCGCACCATGGCCAAGGCGGCCCACATCTCGGCCAAGGCCCATTGCGCGGCCATGCAGGCCAGCCGCCCCGGCAAGGCGGAATACCACCTCGAGTCGGTGCTGCTGTCGCACTTTCGCGCCGCCGGCAGCCAGTCCGTGGCCTATCCCTCGATCGTGGCCAGCGGCCCCCACAGCTGCATCCTTCACCATCGGGCAGGCCATCGGATTCTGCTCCCCGACGAGCTGGTGCTCATCGACGCGGGCTGCGAGCTCGATGGCTATGCCAGCGACATCACGCGGACCTTCCCGGCCAACGGCAAGTTCACCCCGGCCCAGCGCGACACCTACCAGGTGGTGCTCGCCGCCCTCGATGCCGCGACCGATGCAACCCGGCCGGGTGCTATGTTCTCGGCCCCCCACGAGGCGGCCGTGCGCGTGCTGGCCGAGGGGCTGCTCGACCTGGGCCTGCTGCCCGAGCAGAGCGTGGATGCCGTCATCGAGACCGGGGCCTACCGGCGCTTTTACATGCATCGCACCAGCCATTTCCTCGGCCTGAACGTGCACGATGTTGGCAACACCCAGCTGGCACTGCGGCCCGGCATGGTGCTCACCCTCGAGCCCGGCCTCTACATCCGGCCGGCCGCCGATGTACCCCCGGCCTTCTGGAACATCGGCATCCGCATCGAAGACGATGCGGTGGTGACCGAGCACGGCTGCCACCTCATCACCCGGGATGTGCCCGTCGACCCCGACGAGATCGAGGCCCTGATGGCCTCGGGCGACCAGTAGTCCGGTCGGCCATGGCCGGACTTTTCACCGAGCCCCTGGCGCTGGGGCGATTTCTCATTCACAACCGGGCCTTTGTGGCGCCCATGGCGGGCGTGACCGATCGCCCATTCCGGCAACTCTGCAAACGCCTGGGTGCCGACTACGCGGTGGGCGAGATGGCTGCCTCGAATGCCCTGCTCTGGGCCACCGAAAAGACCACCCGACGCATCAACCACGATGGCGAGCCCTCGCCCAAGGTCGTGCAGATCGCGGGTGCTGAGCCCGCCATGATGGCCGAGGCCGCTGCCTTCAACATCGCCCGAGGTGCGGAGATCATCGACATCAATATGGGCTGCCCCGCCAAGAAGGTCTGCAACAAGGCGGCCGGCTCCGCGCTCATGCGCGAGCCCGAGACCATCCGCGCCATCCTGGAGGCGGTGCTTGCCACCGCCCGCCCCAGCAATACCCCCGTGACCCTCAAAATCCGCACCGGCTGGAGCCGGGCGCAGCGCAATGCCATCGACATCGCCCGCATGGCCGAGGACCTCGGGGTGGCCATGCTGACCATCCATGGCCGCTCGCGCGAGGACCGCTTCACTGGCGAGGCCGAGTTCGAGACCATTGCCGAGGTGCGCGCCCGCATTCGGATTCCTCTGGTGGCCAACGGCGACATCGCCACCCCCGAGCGGGCCGCCGAGGTCTTGCGTGCCACCGGGGCCGATGCCGTCATGGTGGGCCGGGCGGGCCAGGGCAGGCCCTGGATCTATGGGCAGATTGGCCACTACCTCGCCACCGGGGAGCATCTGCCCACGCCGCCCCTGGCCGATCTTCAACAACTGCTGCGCGAGCACCTGGCCGATCACTACGCCTTTTATGGCGAAGACTCGGGGGTGCGCAGCGCACGCAAGCACATCGGCTGGTACCTCAAGGGCCTGCCGGGCGTGAAGGCCTTTCGTGAGACCATACTCACCGCCCAGACCATCGCCGCGCAGCAGCAGGCCATCGATCTTTTCTTCGAGCAGCACCACCGTGACCCCCAAGAAGCCGCCGACCACGCCCTTGCTTGAAGGCCTGGTCTCGACCCTCGACCGATACTTCGAGCAGCTCGGCGACGGCAAGCCCCACGCACTGCACGCCATGGTGATCGAGGCCACCGAGCGCCCGCTCATCGAGTATGTGCTGCAGCGCTCCGAGGGCCGGCTGAGCGAGTCGGCCGCGGTGCTGGGCCTCTCGCGCACCACGCTGCGCAAAAAGATGCGCGACTACCAGATTTCCTTCCATTCGGAGCCTTGAGCCTCATGTCAGCACAGATCCACACCGCCAGCCTGGACGGACCCCGCCCCAACCTTCTTCCCGTGCGGCGTGCCCTGCTCTCGGTCTCCAACAAGCAGGGGCTGATCGATCTGGCGCGCGGGCTTCACCGCCTTGGAATTGAGCTCGTCTCCACCGGGGGCACTCAGAAGGCCATCGCCGAGGCAGGCATCCCCGTGCGGCCCGTCGAGGAGCTCACCCAATTTCCCGAGATGCTCGATGGCCGAGTCAAGACCCTGCACCCCGCCGTGCATGCCGGCCTGCTGGCCCGCCGCGATCACCCTGCCCACCTCGAGGCCCTGGCCCAGGCGGGCTACGGTGCCATCGATCTGCTGGTGGTCAACCTCTATCCTTTTCGCGAGGCGCTGGCCCAGCCCGGCGTGAGCCACCAGACGGTGGTCGAGAACATCGACATCGGCGGGCCCGCGATGCTGAGGGCCGCAGCGAAGAACCACGACGGGGTCGCCGTGTTGGTCGATCCCAGCGACTACGACGGCGTGCTCGCCGGCCTGCAGTCCCAACAGGGCCAGCTCGCCTGGGCCCAACGCGCCCAGCTCGCGGCCAAGGCCTTTGCCCACACCGCGGCCTACGACGGGGCCATCGCCAACTTCCTCACCGGCCTGCCGCTCGAAGAGACCCAGGCCACGGGCCAGAACTCGGTCGAGCCACCCGCCCCCGCCCGGCGCAGCGACTACCCCGCCGTGCTGAGCCTGCAGTTCCAGCGGCAGGAGGTGCTGCGCTATGGCGAAAATCCGCACCAGTCGGCCGCCCTCTATCGAGACCCGGCCGCGCCCGTCGGCAGCCTCGCCACTGCCCGGCAGCTCCAGGGCAAGGCCCTCTCCTACAACAACCTCGCCGATGCCGATGCCGCCTGGGGCTGCGTGTGCAGCTTTGTCGAGCCCGCCTGCACAATCGTGAAGCATGCCAACCCCTGCGGCGTGGCTCAGGGTGCCGATGCCCTGGAGGCCTATCGCCGCGCCTTCTCCACCGACCCGACCTCGGCCTTCGGCGGCATCCTCGCCTTCAATCGACCCGTGGACCGCGCCCTGGCCGAGGCCATCGCGGGCCAGTTCGCCGAGGTGATCCTCGCTCCCGCATTCAGCCCCGAGGCCCTGGCGGTGTTTTCGGCCAAGACCAATCTCCGGCTGCTCGAGCTCGCCCTGCCCAGCGCCGGGGTTCCCCCACTGCCCGAGTTGAAGCGCATCTCGGGAGGCCTGCTGGTGCAGAGCGCCGACACGGATGCCCTCACGCTGGCCGACCTGCGTCAGGTCACCGAGAAGGCCCCCACGGCCGAGCAGCTCCGCGATCTTCTCTTCGCTTGGAAAGTAGCGGCCTGGGTCAAGAGCAATGCCATCGTCTTCTGCCACGGCGGGATGACGGTGGGGGTGGGCGCAGGGCAGATGAGCCGACTGGACTCCGCACGCATCGCGGCCATCAAGGCCGGCCATGCGGGCCTGAGCCTCGCGGGATCGGTGGTGGCCTCCGACGCCTTCTTCCCCTTCCGCGACGGCCTTGATGTGGTGGCCGATGCGGGCGCGGTGGCGGTGATCCAGCCCGGCGGGTCGATGCGCGACGATGAGGTGATTGCGGCGGCCAACGAGCGCGGCATCGCCATGGTGTTTGCCGGCGTTCGCCACTTCCGACACTGACCCCAAGGCCATGGCCCGCATCGACAACGCCATGCCCAGCCGCATCCTCGGACTCGATCCTGGGCTGCTGCGCACCGGCTTTGGCGCGATCGGCACCCATGGTCGCCATCGTGCCGAGGCCCTGGGCTGCGGCGTGATTCGTCCCGCGAGCAGCCTGCCGATGGCCCAGCGCCTGCTGCAGATCTTCAACGACGTGAGCGAGCTGGTGGCCCAGTATCAGCCGAGCCTGGTCGCCATTGAGACCGTGTTCGTCAACAGCAACCCGCGCAGCACCCTGGCCCTGGGCCAGGCGCGGGGGGCGGCGTTCGCGGCCCTGGCGCGGGCCGGCTGCGAGGTCGTGGAGATCACCCCCCTGTCCATCAAGAAGGCGGTGGTCGGCACCGGCCGGGCGAGCAAGGAGCAGGTGCAGGCCATGGTCTGCCAGCTGCTCAAGCTTCCCCAGGCCCCCGCCTCGGCCGACGCGGCCGATGCCCTTGCCTGCGCCCTGGCCTGCTGGCAGTCTCAGTCGCCGATGGCCCTGGCTGCGGCTGCCCCACGCGGCCTGCGGGGTGTCGCATGATTGGACGGCTCTCGGGGGTGGTGCTGCACAAAACCCCGCCGCAAATCCTGCTCGATGTCCAGGGCGTGGGCTACGAGCTCGATGTGCCCATGAGCACCTTCTGCGAACTGCCGCCGGTGGGCCAGGCCGTGGCGCTCTGGGCCCACACCGTGGTGCGCGAGGATGCCCACCTGCTCTATGGATTTCTGTCGCTGGCCGAGCGCGAATGCTTTCGGCAGCTGCTCAAAATCAGTGGGGTCGGCCCAAAGGTTGCCCTCTCGGTGCTCTCGGGCCTCTCGGTGGTGCAGCTCGCCGATGCGGTCTTGCGCCAGGATTCCGCGGCCCTCACCCGCGTGCCGGGCGTTGGCAAAAAAACCGCCGAGCGGCTGGTGCTCGAGCTCCGGGGACGACTCGATGCCCTGCCCGGGCCGCAGGCCACGCCCACGCTCGTCCCCAAAGAATCAGCGGGCTCCCCTCCGGCACCCACGGCCATGGCCGTGGCCCAAGAGACCCTCGCTGCGCTGCTGGCCCTGGGCTACTCCGACAAGGAGGCCCGCGCCGCCATCCAAGGACTCGATGCGGGCCTGAGCCTCGAAGCGGCCATCCGCGAGGCGCTGCGCCGGCTTTCTCGGCATGATGGATAGCCATGGCGATTGAACACGACCCACAAATCGGTGCAGCCCCCGCGGGGCGGGGCGAGCCCATGGCCACCGAGGAATCGTCGGCAACGCGGATCGTGTCTCCCGAGGCCTTGCACTCTTTGGAGGGCAGCTCGCTCGAGGGCATTGAGCGTGCCCTGCGGCCCGACCGCCTCGACGACTACATCGGGCAGCCCCGCGTGCGCGACCAGCTCTCGATTTTTCTCGAGGCCTCGCGCCAACGGCGAGAGGCCCTCGACCATGTGCTGCTCTTTGGGCCACCGGGCCTGGGCAAGACGACCCTGGCCCACATCATTGCCAATGAGATGGGGGTACGCCTGCGCCAGACCTCGGGCCCCGTGCTCGAGCGGCCCGGCGATCTGGCGGCGATCCTCACCAACCTCGAGCGCAACGACCTGCTCTTCATCGACGAGATCCATCGACTGAGCCCGGTGGTCGAGGAGATCCTCTATCCCGCCCTCGAGGACTTCAAGCTCGACATCGTGATCGGCGAGGGGCCCGCAGCCCGCAATGTGCAGCTCGACCTGCAGCCCTTCACCCTGGTGGGCGCCACCACCCGCGCCGGCATGCTCACCAGCCCCCTGCGCGACCGCTTCGGCATCATCGCGCGCCTGGAGTTTTATTCGGCCGAAGAACTCGCCCTCATCGTGGCGCGCTCGGCGCGCCTGCTGCAGCAGCCCATCACCGACGATGGCGCCCTCGAGCTGGCCCGGCGCTCGCGCGGCACTCCGAGGATCGCCAATCGGCTGCTGCGCCGCGTGCGCGACTACGCGCTGGTCAAAGGCGCCAAGACCGTGGACCGGGGCATCGCCGATGCCGCCCTTCACCTGCTCGAGGTCGACAGCCAGGGCTTTGACCTGATGGACCAGCGGCTTCTTGAAGCGGTGATCGACCGCTTCAACGGCGGCCCGGTGGGGCTCGACAATCTCGCGGCCGCCATCGGCGAGAGCCGCGACACCATCGAGGATGTGCTGGAGCCCTATCTGATTCAAAACGGATTTCTGCAGCGCACGCCGCGCGGCCGAGTGGCCACGCCCCGGGCCTACGCACATTTCCAACGGCCAGCGCCCAGTCCAGGATCTGCCGCCGATGCGGAACCCAACCTTCCCTTGTCCTTCTAAGACCCCATGACTCCTGCCGCCCCAGACCTATCCATCCTCGCCCTGATTGCTCAGGCCACCATCCCCGTCCAGCTCGTGATGCTCACCCTCATTGGCATCTCCCTGGCCTCGTGGACGGTGATCTTTCAGAAGCTCTCTCTGCTGCGCCGCGCGCAAAAAGACGCCGACGCCTTCGAGGGCGAGTTCTGGGACAGCCGAGACCTCAACGCCCTCTACGAAAATGTTCGTCGCCGGGGGGGCGCCGAGGGGCTCGGCCAGGTGTTCGCCGCAGGCATGGGCGAGTACCTGCGTGGTCGTCAGCAGGGGATCGCCGACAATGACCTGCTGGTGAGCAATGCCCAGCGGGCCATGCGGGCCACCAGCCAGCGCGAGCACGACCTGCTGGAGCGCGGCCTGCCGTTTCTTGCGACGGCCGGTTCGGTGAGCCCCTACATCGGCCTCTTTGGCACCGTCTGGGGAATCATGCATGCCTTCACGGGCCTGGCCAACATTCAGCAGGCCACGCTCGCCAGCGTGGCACCCGGCATTGCCGAGGCCCTCATCGCCACCGCCATCGGCCTGTTTGCGGCCATCCCCGCGGTGGTGGGCTACAACCGCTTTGCCACCCAGATCGACCGACTCTCCATCCAGACCGATGTCTTCTGCGAGGAGTTCGTGAACCTTCTGGCGCGCCGGGGCTGATCGATGGGTGCCAGCACCGCCTCGCGCTCGGGCGCTTCCTCCGGTGGCCGTAGGGCACGCCGCATGGTGGCCGAGATCAACGTGGTCCCCTACATCGATGTCACGCTGGTGCTGCTCATCATCTTCATGGTGACCGCCCCCCTCATCGTGACCGGCACCATCGACCTGCCCCGCGTGGGCGCTGCCAGCGCCGACCCGCCGGTGGCGGTCGAGGTCACCATCCTGCGCGATGGCACCCACTCGGTGCGTCTGCGCCAGCAGGGTGCCGAGGCCCAGGAGGTGCTGCCCTCGCAGCTCGCCGCGGCCGTGGCCGCCCTCAAGCCCCAGCCCGATGCCCCCATCATCATCCAGGCGGAAAAGGATGTGGCCTACGACCAGGTGGTCAAGGCCCTAGACCGCCTGCAGCGGGCGGGCCTGGGCCGCGTTGGCCTGGCCGTCCGCCAGGAGTAAGGCCGCCATGGCGTTTCTCGCGGCGCTGGGCGTCCACCTGGCTCTGGTGGCCCTGCTGTTCGTCTCCCTCGACTGGAAGTCCAAGCCCGAAGAGCTGCCGGTTCAGGCTGAGCTCTATTCCAGCCTGCCCGCCGAGGCCCCCGCTGCCCCGACACCACCGGCCGCAGTACCCCCGGCCCCGCCCGCGCCCCCCACCCCCGCGCGTCCAGACCCCACCCCGGAGCCCGAGGCCGAGATCGCCCTGGCCAAAAAGAAGGCCGAAGAAAAGAAAAAGGCCGAGGAAAAGCGGCTGGCGGAGGAAAAGAAGAAAGCGGAAGAGAAGAAGAAGGCTGAGGAAAAGAAAAAGGCCGAAGAAAAGAAAAAAGCCGACGAGAAGAAGAAGGCCGAGGAGAAGCGGCTCGCCGACAAGAAGGATGCGGCCGATCAGGCCAAGGCCAAGGCGCAGGCCGATGCACTGCGTCGTGCCGAACTTGCGCGCCTGGGGCTCGACCCCAAGGCCAAGCCCGATGCGACGGGCAAGGACATCAAGACCCAGAGCGGGGTGGTGGGCGGTGCCGAGCGGGGGCAGCGCGCCGGCCGACTGCCGGGCTATGCCGACGCCATCCGTGCGCGCATCCTGGCGCGCATTCGATTCGAGCCCAGCCGAGCGCCCGAGAACCCCGAGGCGGTCTATCGGGTGCGTCAGGACGCGCAGGGCAAGATCACACAGATCACGCTTCAGAAGTCGAGCGGCAACCCGGGGTGGGACGATGCGGTGGGGCGCGCCATTGCCGCATCCAGCCCGCTGCCGCTCTCGAAAGATGGCACCGTCGAGCCCGAGCTGCTGCTGGGATTCCGTCCTCGAGACGAGCGCTGAAGCGATAGACTCAGGTTCGTCTGACCCCAACTTCAGCCCCAACCCGCCACCCCAGCCCCCGACCCCGACCATGCGACCCCAAGCCTCCGCCCGATTCCTGCGCACCCTGAGCGCGCTCCTGGCCAGCCTTCTCGTGTTGGCCGCAGCCCCCCAGCCCGCCGCGGCCGAGCCATTTCGCATCGACATTCGCGGAGTCGGCGAGCGTCAGGTGGCCCTGGCACTGCCCACCATCAGCGCGGCCCCTGGCCTAGCCTCCACGGCCGAACTGATTCGCACGGTGGTGGAGTCCGACCTTCGACGCACGGCGGCCTTTGCCCTCATCGCCGCCAAGGCGGGCCAGGTCCCCACCGAGGCATCCATCCTGCAGTCGGCCACCCAGTCGCAGTTCAAGGCCCTGGGCGCAGACTTCGCCGTCGGCTCGCAGATCACCACGGCCGCAGGCGGCCAGGCCGAGCTGCGCTTCCGAGTGGTGGAACTGGGCCGCGGCAAGGACCTGGGCGGTCTGGTGCTCAATGGCAGCCCCACCCCAGCCGAGGCTCGCCGCATGGCCCACCGCATGGCCGACTACATCTACGAACAGACCACGGGAGAGCCGGGCTTCTTCTCGAGCCGCATCGCCTATGTGTCCCGCACACCGGGGCAGCAGACCCTGATGGTGGCCGACAGCGATGGTGAGAATGGGCTGGCCGCCCTGCGCTCGAAGGAGCCCATCATTTCGGTGACCTGGTCTCCCGATGGCCGCAAGCTCGCCTATGTGTCGTTTGAGACCGGCAAACCCGTGGTCTTCACCCACGACATCGCCACCGGTGCCCGACGCCCTGTGGCCAATTTCAAGGGCAGCAACAGCGCCCCGGCCTGGTCGCCCGATGGCAGCCGACTTGCTGTGGTGCTCACGCGCGATGGCGGATCGAACATCTTCCTGGTGGGTGCCGACGGCGGCGAGGCCAAGGCCCTCACCTTCGGGGCTGGCATCAACACCGAGCCCACCTTCTCCGCCGACGGCAGCCAGATCTACTTCACCAGCGACCGCGGCGGCGGCCCCCAGATCTACCGCATGTCGGTCAGTGGCGGGCAGGCGAGCCGCGTCACCTTCTCGGGTGCCTACAACGCGCGGCCAGTGATCAGCCCCGACGGCCGATCGATGGCCTTCGTGAGTCGCCGCGACAACGGCTTTCGGATCGTGGTGATGAATCTGGCCACGGGCAAAGAAACCGCGATCTCCGATGGCCCTCGGGATGAGTCCCCCAGCTTCGCGCCCAACAGCCAGTGGGTGATCTACTCGAGCAGCATCGAGGGCCGCGAGGTCTTGGCTGCCTCCTCCATCGATGGCCGAGTGCGCTCACGGCTGAGCCTGAACGCCAGTGGCATCCGAAATCCCGCCTGGGGCCAGCGGCCCTAGATTCATGTCTCAGAGTCCCCACCCCACCTCCCAAAGCGAGCCCACCATGAAAACCACCGCCCTGCGCCTTGCACTCCTCTCGAGCAGCGTGCTTCTTGCTGCATGTTCCTCGGTCCCTCTCGACGATGCCGACTCCGGCCGGGCTGGCGCCGGTGGCAGCGGCGCAGTCACCGAGGTGATCGCCCAGGGCCGCAGCGGCGAGTCGGCCCTGCCGGTCGAGCGCCTGCGGGCCGCGGGCTTCAACGACGCAGGCCAGGCCAGCATCTTCTTTGGCTTTGATGGCACGACCATCGCGCCCGAATACCAGCCCCTGCTGCAAAAGACCGCCGAGCTGCTGCGCTCGGGCAGCAACCGCTTCCTCATCATCGAGGGCAACACCGACGAGCGGGGCACGGCCGAATACAACATCGCCCTGGGCCAGCGGCGCTCCGAGACCGTGAAGCAGGCCCTGAAGGTGCTGGGCGCCCCCGAGTCGCAGATGGAGGCCAACACCAACGGCGAGGAAAAGCCACTCGCCCCCGGACGCGATGAGGCCTCGTATCAGAAGAACCGCCGCGCCGACCTCTTCATCCAATAAGGACAGGCCATGACCACCCAGACCCTGCATGGCCCGCAGCGCGGGCAAGAACGCCCGTCGCCACCCAAGCGTCTCGGCCTCGCTCTGGGCTTGAACCTCGGCTTGAACCTCGGCTTGAACCTCGGCTTGAGCCTGGGCCTGAGCGCAGCACTGGCCATGGTGGGCGTCGCGCCCCAGGCCCACGCCCAGCTCTTTGCCGACGACGATGCGCGCCGCGCGATCCTGGACCTGCGCGCCCGCAATGCCGAGCTCACCTCGCGGGTCGAGAGCATGTCGCGCGGACAGCTCGAACTCCTCACCCAGGTCGAGTCGCTGCGCAATGAGCTCGCCACGCTGCGGGGTCAGCTCGAGCAGAACCAGCAGAGCAGCTTGCAAATCAAGGACCAGCTCTCGCAGGCCGAGGCCCAGCTCCAGGCGGTGGGCCCGCAGCCCATCACCGTCGATGGCGAGGGCTTCTCGGTGGGTGCTGACGAAAAGCGGCTCTTCGAGGCGGCCATGGCATCCATGGATGCGCGCGAGTTGAAGGCGGCCGCCGATGGGTTTCGGCAATTCCAGCAGCGCTTCCCCGGCTCCCCACTCGAGCCTGCAGCCATGCAGCGCGAGGGCTCCCTGCGCTTCGCTCTGAACGACAACCGCCGCGCCCGCGAGGTCCTTCAGGCCCTGGCAGCACGCCATCCCAAGGCGCCACAGCGGCCCAATGCCATGCTGACGCTGGCCACCATCCAGGCTGCGGAAGGGCAGACCGCCAACGCGCGCAAGACCCTCGAGGCGGTGCGCAAGGACCACCCAGGCACCGAGGCCGCCAAGACCGCGGCCCAGCGCCTGAACGAGCTCGGCAAGCGCTGATCGCGCTGGCATGACCGACACCGAGCTGCTGCAACACACCCAGTCGGTGGTGCTGGGCGGCGGGCTGGCGCTCGGCCTGGCCTTCGGAGCCCTGGCCCATCTGGGGCGCTTCTGCACCATGGGGGCGATGGCCGATGCCATCGGCCTGGGCAGCTGGCTGCGCCTGCGGGCCTGGGCCATTGCCGCGGCCACGGCCGTGGTGGGCACGCAGGCCCTCATCCTGCTCGACCTGATTCCCCGCGGCTTGAGCCTCTACGAATCGAGCCGCCTGCTCTGGGCCTCGCACATCGTGGGGGCCTTTTTGTTTGGCGTGGGCATGGTGCTTGCCTCGGGCTGCGGGGTCCGCACCCTGGTGCGCATCGGCGAGGGCAGCCTGAAGGCGGTGGTGGTGTTGCTGGTGATGGCGCTGTCTGCCCTCCTCACCATTCGCGGCGTGCTGGCAGTGCTGCGCAACAGCACCCTCGAGACCTGGTTCGTCGCCCTGCCCCACCCGCAGACTCTGGGCCTCAGCCTCTCGCCCGCCGCCCCAGGCCTGGGCGAGGTGGTGGGGATGGGCCTCGCCGTGGTGGTGGCGCTGCTTGCCCTCGGGCGCGGTCCACGCCTGCCGGCAGCGCTGCTGCTGAGCGCCTTGGGCATCGGTGGTGTGGTGGCCCTGGGCTGGTTCGTCACCGGGCACCTGGGCTACCTCCCCGAGCATCCCCTCACCCTCGAGCCGGCCTTCGTGGCCACCCACAGCCGAGGACCCGAGAGCCTCACCTTTGTGGGGCCGCCCGCCCTCGCCCTGGAGCACCTGCTCTACTTCAGCGACGGCACCCGCCGCTGGAGCTTTGGCACCGCGACCATCGTGGGGGTGGTGCTGGGCGCGGCTCTGGTGGCCGTTGCCCGAGGCCGGTTCCGGTGGGATGGCTTTCGCACCACCCAAGACCTCAGCCACCACCTGGTGGGCGGAGCCTTCATGGGCATCGGTGGCGTGGTGGCCGGTGGCTGCACCGTGGGCCATGGGCTCACAGGCATCTCGATGCTCTCGCTGGGCTCGCTCATCTCCATCGCCGGCATGGCCCTGGGTGCCTGGGCTGCCCTGCGCTGGCTCGAGGCGCGCGGCTGAGCGGGAAAGGCCCTGCCCTCGTTTGACCTCGATTCCTCCGCAAACTACAATCTCGGGCTTCCCGGGGGTTGTTAGCTCAGTCGGTAGAGCAGCGGACTTTTAATCCGTTGGTCGCAGGTTCGAATCCTGCACAACCCACCAACCCGATGACCGATGGCCGATGGCTGATCTCCGCGTAGGAAGCCAGTGCGCAGCCGATTCCGGGTACAAGCATTTCTCTAGGCACTTGCCGCAAGCGCGACAGGTGCTTTTTTGTTTCTGGCTCGATTTCTTTCGGGCTCCTTTCCGAACTGACTTCCCACCGGCCACTTGGCGCGGCAGACTTGTGCGGCTTTCGATGGGGTAAAGACCTATGACTGAAGTTGCTGGGCGGGTAGAACAATTCATTGCGCGCTGGAAAGGCGTGACGGCCTCGGAGCTCTCCACTGCTCAGAGCTTCACCATGGATTTGTGCGATCTCTTGGGTGTGGAGCGCCCCCACCCAACGTCGGACCAGGGCTACATGTTCGAGCGGCCAATCACCTTCGTTCATGGCAGCGGGTCTACCAGTACCGGCCGCATCGACTGCTACAAGCGCGGCAGCTTTGTACTGGAATCAAAAAAGCTCAAGGCCAGCGCCGCCACCAAGAGGTTCGATGAGGCTCTGCTGCGCGCGCGCAGCCAGGGCGAGAACTATGCCCGTGCCCTGCCCGCAGAAGAGGGGCGGCCTCCGTTTGTTGTGGTCGTGGATGTGGGGCGAGTCATTGAGCTCTACGCAGAGTTCTCTCGCAGCGGTGGCACCTACGCGCCTTTTCCCGACCCGGCAAATCACCGAATTCTGATCGAAGACTTCCGCAAGCCGGAGCTCTTGGATCGCTTGCGTGCGATCTGGACCGATCCCCTGTCGCTCGATCCAGCCCGAGCAAATGCTCGGGTCACCCGAACGGTCGCCACGGAGCTGGCTGCCGTTGCCCGCAGCCTGGAGGCAGATGGCCACGCCTCTCCAGCAGTGGCAGGCTTCCTCACCCGCTGTCTTTTCTCAATGTTTGCCGAAGATGTTGGCCTGCTTCCAACTCTAGAAAACGAAGATGGCGCATTCGCTGGCCTATTGCGTCGACACCGAGAAGACCCGGCGACCTTGCGCCAGATGCTGGTCTCTCTTTGGCGAGATATGGATGTCGGCGGATTCAGTCCGGCCCTGGCCAAAAAAGTGCTCCGATTCAACGGAAAGTTGTTTAAGAACAGTGACGCAGAGGACTACGCCCTCCCCCTCAAACCCGAGCAAATTGACAGGCTGCTCACGGCGGCTCGCTGCGACTGGAAGGAGGTGGAGCCATCCATCTTCGGAACATTGCTCGAACGTGCCTTGAGCCCAAAAGATCGGCACTCTCTCGGAGCACACTACACGCCCAGAGCTTACGTGGAGCGTCTCATTCTTCCCTCTCTCGTTGAGCCGTTGCGCCAAGAGTGGAAGGACGCTCAAACCGCAGCCCTGTTGCTGGCACAAGAGGCCGATGGGCTCGAGGGAAAGAAAAAAGAAGACAAGATGGCGGAGGCCTGCACGGAGCTCCGGCGCTTTCACCAGCGACTGTGCACGCTGCGAGTGCTCGACCCCGCCTGTGGGAGCGGGAACTTCCTTTACGTTGCACTCGAACATCTCAAGCGCTTAGAGGGTGAAGTAATCAATCAACTTCATACCTTCGGAGATGCGCAGTCCAGCCTAGGCCTTGAAGGACAGACCGTCACATTGAGGCAATTGCTGGGCATCGAGCTCAACGAGCAGGCGGCAGCACTGGCGGAGCTGGTGCTGTGGATCGGATTCTTGCAGTGGCACATCCGCACTTTTGGGAGTGCCGATGTTGCAGAGCCGGTGGTTCACGACTACGGCAATATTCAGAACCGAGATGCCGTTCTCGACTACGAGCATCGAGAGCCAGAGCTCAATGCCCACGGTCAGCCCATCACCCGCTGGGATGGGGAGACCTTCAAGCCACACCCCGTCACTGGCCAACCCGTGCCAGATGAAGCGTCCCAAGTGGTGCAGTGGCGCTACGTCAACCCCCGGCAGGCCGAGTGGCCTAAGGCCGACTTTATCGTCGGCAATCCGCCATTCATTGGCAATAAACGCATGCGTGAGGCCCTGGGTGATGGCTACGCCGACGCCCTGCGCGCCACCTGGCCCGAGGTGCCTGAGAGCGCCGACTTCGTCATGTACTGGTGGCACAAGGCGGCTGAGACGGTGCGCCAGGGGCAGGCCGAGCGCTTCGGACTCATCACCACCAACAGCCTGAGCATGATCTTCAACCGCCGGGTAATTGAGGCGCACCAGGCCGCTACTCCCCCGCTCAGCCTTGCCTTCGCCGTACCCGACCATCCCTGGGTGGACAGCGCCGACGGTGCAGCCGTTCGTATCTCTATGTCGGTCGGTATTCGCGGCAACTCCGAGGGCAAGCTTCAGACCGTTAGGCAAGAGCATGAAGGCGATGGTGGCGAGGTGTCAGTTGAGCTAATGACCCGGCAAGGTGTCATCCATGCCGACTTAAAGGTCGGTGCCAATGTGGCGGGTGCAAAGCGACTGCAAGCCAATGACCGACTTTCTAACCGCGGAGTGATTCCGCATGGAGCTGGTTTCACCATCACACCAGACGAGGCGAGGAGTCTGGGCTTAGGAACTGTTCCGGGCCTAGAGCAGCACATCCGCCCCTATCGAAACGGTCGGGACCTGACAGGTACTCCCCGGGGCGTTCTTGTCATCGACCTGTTTGGGCTTCAGGCAGACGAGGTGCGGCAGCACTTCCCGGCGGTCTACCAGTGGCTGCTTGAGCGGGTCAAACCAGAGCGGGACCAGAACCCTCGTCCGAGAAGGCGCGACTTTTGGTGGCGGTTCGCTGAGGACCAGCCTCGAATGCGAGAGTCCATTGAGGGTCTACCGCGCTATATCGCAACCGTCGTCACAGCCAAGCACCGAGTTTTTCAGTTTCTTGACGCTTCGGTTCTCGCAGATGATGCCATGCTGTGCATTGCGAGCGACGACCCGTTGAAGCTGGGCGTTCTCTCGAGTGCGGTCCATGTCTTTTGGGCACTTGCGACCGGCAGTACGCTTGAGGACCGCCCGCGATACATAAAAACAACCTGCTTTGATGCGTTTCCCTTCCCCGACCTAGACCCGACCGGTGCACTGGCCGAGCGCATCCGGTCGTTGGCCGACCAAATCGACGCCCACCGCAAGACCCAGCTCGCAGCCCACCCGGACGCCACGCTCACGGCCACCTACAACGTGCTGGAGAAGCTGCGCAGCGGCGAAACGCTGAGCGCCAAGGAGAAAGTGATTCACGAGCATGGCCTGGTGGCCGTGCTCAAGAGCCTGCACGACGAACTCGACGCCGCCGTCCTGCAAGCTTACGGCTGGAGCGACTTGACCATGCCAGACGCTACCGATGAGCTCTTGATGCGCCTGGTGGCCTTGAATGCTGAGCGCGCTGCCGAAGAATTAAGCGGAATCGTGCGCTGGCTGCGGCCCGATTACCAAGCCACAGAGGCCGCCGCGCCCACGCAATCCGACCTGGATGTCGACGACGACGAGCCACAAATCGTGGCGACCACCACCGGCGCAGCCTCGGCTGTGCAGCGCCCCTGGCCCAGCGGGCTCGCCGAGCAAATCAAAGCGGTTGCAGATGCCGTGGCAAGGTCTCCCCACCCGCTGTCGCTCGATGGCATTGCCGAGCAGTTCAAGTCCCGGGGTCGCTGGCGCGATCGGCTGCCAGTGATTTTGGATGCCCTAGAGACACTGGGGACCATCCAGAGCCTGCCCGATGGGCGTTGGGTCGCCTAGTTGCAGCGCGAAGCACTTTCCCCATCCATGTCATGCCCATGATCGAGACCAGCATTGAAGGCCTGAGCCTCGGTCAGGTCGCCGCCCTGGGGCTGATTTTTGCTTGGTCGGGCTTTGTTCGCAGCGGCCTTGGATTTGGCGGGGCAGTGCTCAGCCTCCCTTTCTTTCTTCTGGTCCTCGACGACCCGCTGCAGTTCCTGCCCGCGATCTCCATTCATCTGCTCATTTTCAGCAGCTGGATCTTCATCGAAGAGCGCAACAAGACCCCCGGCGGGCTGCGCGAGGCGATCGACTGGAAGACCCTCTCGTGGGGCATGAAGATCATGATCGTGCCCAAGATGGTGGGGGTCGTGGGGCTGCTCACCATCTCGCCCAGCGTGGTGAGCACCATCATCCTGCTGCTGGTCTCGGTCTATGCGGTGTCGTATCTGATCGACCGCCCATTCGAGAGCAAGAACCCGTATGTGGAGCCCGCCATGGTGGCCCTGGGGGGCTATGCCAGTGGGGTCTCACTCACCGGGGCGCCCCTCATCATCCCCGCCTTCGCCCGGCGTTGTCCCAAGCAGAAGCTGCGCACCACGCTCTTTGTGCTGTGGGTCATCCTCGTCATCATCAAGCTGGTGTCGCTGGGCATCGCGGGCGTGGACTTCCGCCTGGAGGCACAGCTCTGGCAATTTCCCTGTGCCCTGGTGGGGCACCTGCTGGGCCAGCGATTCCATGCACGGCTGGTCTCGAGCAATGGGCCCGCATTCTTCCGTGTGCTGGGCCTAGCGCTGCTGCTGGTCGCGGGCGCAGGCCTCTACAACAGCCTCGTGCTGCGCTGATGGCTTGGGGTTTGTTCCACCCCCGCGGACCTGCCGCAGGCATATCATCGACAACCCCCGCACACAACGCGTGGGACTTCCACAGGAGACTTCGATGACACGCATTCCTCAGCGCCTTGCTGCCACCGCAGCGATCGCCCTCGCCGCCATCGGCATCAGTGCCGCACCCGCCAGCTCCGCCCTGGCCGCCTATCCCGACAAGCCCGTCACCCTGGTGGTGCCCTTTGCTGCCGGCGGCCCCACCGACCGCGTTGCGCGCGCCCTGGGAGCGGCACTCGAGCCCATCCTCGGCCAGCCCGTGGTGGTCGAGAACAAGCCCTCGGCCGGTGGCATCGTGGCCCCCGCGGAGGTGCGCCGCGCCGCCCCCGATGGCTACAAGCTGCTGGTGCACCACATCGGCATGTCGACCTCGCCCGCCCTCTATCGCAAGCTGGGCTACAGCCCGCTCAATGACTTCGAGCACCTGGGCCTCATCAATGCCGTGCCCATGACTCTGGTCACCCGCCCCGACTTCCCCGCCAAAGACCTCAAGGGCGTGGTCGGCCATGTGAAGGCCAATGCCGCCAAGATCAACCTGGCCCACGCCGGTCTGGGTTCGGCCTCGCATCTCTGTGGCCTCATCTTCCAGCAGGCCATCGACCAGGCGCTGACCACCATTCCCTACCCCGGAACGGGCCCGGCCATGACCCAGCTGCTCGCGGGTGAGACCGACCTGATGTGCGACCAGACCACCAGCACCACGCCGAACCTCAAGGCCGGCAAGCTCAAGGCCTACGCCGTGACCTCGACCGAGCGCGTGGCTTCGCTTTCCGACATCCCCACGGCCAAAGAGGGTGGACTTCCCGCCCTCGACCTGAGCATCTGGCATGGCCTCTACGCGCCCAAGGGCACCCCGGCCGAGGTCAACAAGAAGCTCAATGCCGCGCTGAACAAGGCCCTCGACGATCCTCAATTCCAAAAGGCCATAGCAGACAACGGCGCCTTGATCTGGGGCAAGAACATGCGCAGCCCCGAGGCCCACACCAAGCTTCTGGCCTCGGAAACCGCCCGCTGGAGCAAGGTGATCGAGGCGGCAGGCCAGTTCGCCGACTGATCGGGCCACACCGCACCACGCACCACAGCGCAGTTGCATGACCCCCAGGGCCTACCTGGCCCTGGGTGGGCCCTCCGCAGAGCGGCCCAGCAGCCATCCCTCCACCAGGGCCACCGCCCGGTGCTGTTCTTCCACCGACATGAGTTCCCGCGCATCGGCCACGAGCGTGCGCACCAGCGGGACACCCACCAGAGCATCCTGAGCCGAGCCCAGCACCTCCTGGAGCTCCGAGGACTTGGCGCGCAACGCCAGCGCATCGGCCGCCACCGAACTCCCCGGCACCAGGCCGGCCAGCCAAGTCGCCCCATAGCGCATGGCCTTGTGGGCCAGGCGCAGCTCGTGAAGCCCCTCACCCGAGGGCCCCACCGCCTGCTCCCGACGCCGAATCTTTTTCTTCAGCCGACGCATCTGCGCCTGAGCAAAGGCCTCGACCTCGAGCGCCGCCAGCTGCGGCAGGGAGAGCCCCACCGACTGGCCCAACACCAGCAGCAGCTGCTGGAACCGCAGGCTGCGCAGCGCGCAGCGCAGGTCCTCGCGTGCCCGCTCTCGAGAGGCATCGAGGGCCGCCCCAAGATGCTCCAGAGCGGGGTCTTTGGGCAGGGCCACCCGCAACGGCGCCAGGACCTCATGCTCCAAGACATCGCGGTCGCGCAGGGGTCCGGCAGCACCGGCAATCCACCGCAAATCGTCCTGGGTGCTTGCCCAGAGCTCACTGGCCAGCATGGGCTGAACGAGCTTTAAGACCGACCGCAGCCGGCGAACCGCCACCCGGAGCTGGTGGGGCCCGGAGGGCGAGGTCCCCTCCAGAATGTCGACCGCAGCCCGCGAGAGCCGCGCGTAGGCCACAGTGAGGGCCTCGGCAAAGGCGTCGGCGGCCGTGCGCGCTGGCAGAGGTGATCCGGCATGGCCTTGGCCGAGCAGCCCAGCAGAGGTCTTGAGCCCCACGGCCTTGGGCAGCAGGGCCTTGGGCACCCGAAATGCATCTCCATCGGCGCCCAGAAGGGAGCCGCGCTCGGCCTTGGATCGTGGCTCGATGTGAACCTCGTCGGGGAAGGCCCGCAGCAGCTCCTCGGCCTTCTGCCAGAGCGCCCAGGGCATGCCCTCCTTGAGCTCGATTTCCACCTCATGGATGCGGCGGGTGCGATCCCCGGAGGGCGGGGGATGGCCCACCGGCAGACGCAATTCGCCATGATCGAAACTGAACTCCAAGAGGCTGCCGTGGGCCTCACAGAGAAAACGACGCCGAACCACCTCGGACTCAAACTGCGGCCGCAGCAGTGGCAGGAGATCCTGCACCGGCAAGGCCACGGCCTCGGCGCCTTTTTTGGGAGTTCTGCCGAGGGCCAGGGCCGTCTCCACCGCCACCCAAACACGCGGCCGATCGCCCAAGGCAGCGCCATCGAGCGCCGGCAGAAGAGCCGCCGATCGGCCCGGAACCGGGTGGTTCTGCTCCATGCGGTCGAGCGGACCACCCCCCGACCACTTCAGAGTCTGGACCCAGCCGCTGCCCTCGCGGCGCAGGCGCAGGCCCACGCGGTTGGCCCAGAGCTCTTGCCGGGGCGTGTCGAAGTAGATGGCGCGAAGCTTTTGCTGGGCTGGCGTGCAGGGCCGCAGGCTGGGGTCGTGCAGCAGCGCCCGCCATGCGCGGGGCGAGAGAACCAGGGCGATTTCGGTCTCGGTCATGCCGTGATGATGACCGATGGCGGACATTGCTGGCGCAGAAAAAGAAAAGGCCCGAGGCATGCCTCGGGCCTGAGTGCAGCGGTGTTGCAGGCGGGTATCGCCCGGGGCGATCCCTGCTGCGCGACGGTTGCTTACTTCTTCTTGTTGACAGCGTCTTTGAAGGCCTTGCCGGCGGTGAACTTCACCGTCTTGGCAGCGGCAATCTTGATCTCTTCGCCGGTGCGGGGGTTGCGGCCCACGCGAGCGGCACGCTTGCCCGAGCCGAAGGTGCCGAAGCCGACGAGCTGAACGCTGTCGCCCTTCGAAACGGCCTTCACGATGGCAGCAACCATGGCGCTCACAACTTCGTCGGTCTTGGACTTGGACAGGTCGGTGGCGTTGGCAATCACTTCTACGAGTTCAGCTTTATTCATGTTCCCTCTTGCGCTGGGGGTTATAACGGAAACGGCAGTGTAGCAAGCCTTTCGGCCGAGCGCCCAAAACAGCCAATGCGTTAAAACCCGACCCAATCGGTGTTGCCCAGGCGCAATTTGGGCCGGCCCAGAGCGCGGCACCACGCGTCGGACCCAGGGCTGGCAGAATGCTGCGCCATGACGTCGGCCCCCACCCCGCACATTCGCAGCTTCGTTCGCCGCCAGGGAAAGATCACCGCGGGGCAGCGCCGTGCCCGCGAAGAGCTCTCGACGCTCTACTGCCTGCCCGTGAACATGGAGCCCCTGGACCTCGCGGCCAGCTTTGGGCGGACAGCACCCACGGTGCTGGAGATCGGATTTGGCATGGGCGAGACCACGGCCCGCATCGCCCAAATGCGGCCCGACACCAATTTTCTGGGGCTGGAAATTTATCCCGCTGGGGTCGGAAGCCTGCTTGCCCGGCTGGACGAGGGCGGGATCTCGAATGTGCGCATCCTCGAGCAGGACGCGGTGGAGGTCATCCGACACCGGCTGCCCGAGGGATCCCTGCAGGGGCTTCATCTGTATTTTCCCGACCCCTGGCCCAAGAAGCGGCACCACAAGCGGCGGCTGATTCAGCCGGAGTTCGTGGCCGAGCTCGTGAGGGTGTTGGCGCCGGGCGCCTATGTCCACGCGGCCACCGACTGGCCCGACTATGCCCAGCAGATGCTGGAGGTCCTTGACGCCGAGCCCGCCCTTGAGAACATGGCCGGGCGCGGGCAATTCCATCCCCGCCCCGAGTCGCGGCCGCTCACCAAGTTCGAATCCCGAGGCCTGCGGCTGGGCAACCCGGTGGCCGACCTCATGTACCGGCGTCGGGATCCGACCAGTCGATAACGCCGAAGTAGGCCGTGGCCAGAACCAGCAGGCCAAAGCCAATCCGATAGTAAGCAAACACAGTAAATGGGTTGCGCGAGACCCAGCCAATGAGCCAGCGCACCACCACCAGGGCCGAGGCAAATGCAGCGACCGTGCCCACCGCAAACAACGGCAGGTCGGCGGCGGTGAGCCTGGACCACTCCTTCATCACGCTGTAGGCGCCTGCTGCATAGAGGGTGGGCACTGCGAGAAAAAACGAAAACTCGGTGGCCAGGCGACGGGGATATCCCATCAGCATGGCCCCGATGATGGTGGCCCCCGATCGGCTTGTGCCGGGAATCAGCGCAAAGGCCTGTGCAAGGCCGATCTTCAGGGCATCGGTCCAACGCATGGCGTCGATGTCGGCGATTGCGGTGGGGGCTGCCGCGGGCCGGGACTCAGCCCAGAGGATCACCAGGCCGCCCACGATGAGGGCGATGGCCACCGGCACCGGGTGAAAAAGCAGGGCCGAAATCCAGTCGGAGAGCAGCAGGCCCAGGATCGCCGAGGGCAGGAATGCCACGATGAGATTGAGGCGCAGTCGGCCCGCACGCCCGCCATCGGCCCCCGGGCGGAAATTCAGCAGGCCCCAGAACCGAGAGAAATACAGCCAGACCACCGCCGACACCGCCCCGGTCTGGATGGCGATCGTGAAGGCCACGCTGTGGGTGGCCCCTCCGGGCAGCAGGCTGTTGGCCAGAATGAGATGCCCTGTGGAGGAAATGGGCAGAAATTCGGTGGCGCCCTCGACCAGGCCCAGCAGCAGAGCCTGAATCAGCGATTGCATCGGGTTGTCATCCATGGCCGCATAATACGGGCTCACCGCATTCAACCCGACGCCCGAGCTGCCCATGACGTCCCTCCAGTTCCTCGCCTCGAGCCTTGGCTCCGCCCACCCGACCTCCGAACTCGATGCCCAGCTTGCCCTGGCACGCCGAAACATGATCGAGCAGCAGATTCGCCCCTGGGATGTCCTGGAGCCCGATGTCCTGGCCCTGCTCGAGCGCCTGCCGCGGCATCGCTTTGTGCCCACCGACGACGCTGCCCTGGCCTATGTGGACACCAGCCTTCCCCTGCCCGGTGGGCACCAGATGCTGTCGCCCAAGATCGAGGCCCGCATCGTTCAGGAGCTCGACCTCGAGCCCATGGACAAGGTGCTGCTCATCGGTGCGGGATCGGGCTACCTGGCCGCGCTCATGGGCCTGCGCGCCTACGCAGTGACTGCGGTTGAGCTCGACCCCGCCATTGCGGCCCTGGCGCAGGAGAACCTTCTGCATGCGGGCATCTCCAATGTGGTGGTGCTCGAGGGCGATGGCCTCAGCACCGACCCCCGCTGGAGCGAGCGGGAGTTCGACGCCATTGTGCTCTCGGGCGCCGTGCGCTCGGTGCCGGCCCATTTGCTCGCGCAGCTCAAGCCCGGTGGCCGGCTGCTCGCCTTCGTGGGCGATGCTCCCGTGCAAACCGCACAGATGATTGAGCACCGCGGCGCATCTCGAGTTGCCATCGGCCTCTTTGAAACCCAGGTTCCGCCCCTGCGCGGTGCTGCCCCCAGCAAAGGCTTCGAATTCTGATGAAACCCAGTCACCGGCCCAACATCGCCCGTCGTGGCCACACCATCGGCGGCCTGAGTCCCCTTGGCTTTGGCCTCAAGGGCCTTGGAGTCAAGGGCTTTAGAGTCAAGGCAGGCCTGGGCCTTGGCCTCGCCCTCCTGACTGCCGCACCCGCCCAGGCCTTCACCCTCTCCGAGGCCGTCGAGAGTGCCCTGCGCTCCGAGCCAGGGTTCCTCGGCGCCGAGCAGGCCATGATTGCCGCGCGCGAGGTCCGTCCCCAGGCGATTGGGGCCATCCTGCCCAGCATCAATGCCGAGGCGAGCTATCGGCGGCTGAACTCCGAGAGCTCCAACACAACGCAGACGCCCCTCGGGCCGCAAGTCTTCGGAAATAAATCGACCGGCCTCAACGCTCGGGCCTACAGCATCAGCCTGAGCCAGCCGCTCTTTAGCCTGCCGGCCTTCGTGGCCCTGGCCCAGTCGAGCAAGCAGCTTGCGGCCGCCGAAATCGACTTCGCGCGGGCCCGCCAGGATGTGCTGCTGCGCGTCTCCAGCGCCTACTTCGAGGTGCTGAATGCCCAAACGGCCCTCGCGTCGACCCAGGCCGAAAAGGCCGCCATCGGCGAGCAGCTCGCCGCTGCCAAGCGCAGCTTCGAGGTGGGCTCGGCCACCATCACCGACCAGCAAGAGGCTCAGGCCCGCTTCGACCTCGCCTCGGCGCGCGAGATTGCCGCCCTCAACAGCCTGGCCATTCGGCGCAGCACCCTTGCCCAGCTCACGCGGCTGCCGGTTCCCGACCGCCTTCCTGAGCCTGTCGGCCGACTCACAGTCGATCTGCCCCAGCCCACAGACCCCGCCGACTGGAGCGCCCGCGCCCGCGAGAGCAGCCTCGAGGTGATTCGTGCGGGACTGCAGAGCGAGGTCGCCAGCCTCGAGGTCAACCGCCGCTGGGGTGGCCACCTGCCCACTGTGGCCCTGATCGCCAATGCCAGCCGTGCCGACAACGCCTCCAGCGTGGGCAGCGAGAACAACTCGGATTTCGTGGGCGTGCAGGTGCAGCTCCCCATCTTTTTGGGTGGGCGGGTCAGCAGCAGCGTCCGCGAGGCCGTCGCCCTGCAGAATCAGGCGGGCTTCGGGCTGGACAACGCCCGGCTGCAGAGCGAGCAGAGCGCCCGCACCGCCTACCTCAACCTGATGGCAGGCATCTCCCAGGTGTCGGCCCTCGAAGCCGCCGAGCGCTCCAGCCAGCTTGCCCTCAAGAGCAATCAGCTCGGCTACGAGGTTGGCGTGCGCATCAATGTGGATGTGCTCAACGCCCAGCAGCAGCTCTTTGCCGCCCAGCGCGATCTGGCCCAGGCCCGCTTCAACACCCTGCTGGCCAGCCTACAGCTTCAAGCTGCCGTCGGGCAGCTCGATCAGGCCGACATCGATCAGGTCAGCGGCCTGATCGCGGCCAAGCTTCCACCGAAGCCGGCTGCCGCCACTCCCGCAAAGCCCTAAGGCAGCGCTGGGTGGCCCCTCGGTGGGCCAGCACAAACTCCGCGGCACGGGCGCCCTGCGCCTCGGCAGCGGCATCCAACTCGCCCTGGGCGCTCTGGGCCTGATCCGCCCAGCGCAGAAATGCCTCGGCGTCGGGCTGCTCGGCCGCCGCATGAGCCTCCAGCAGCGCCGAGGCAATGGCGCGGAAATTCTGCATGTGGGGGCCAAAGGCCAGGGGCTTGCCCAAGGCAGCAGCCTCGATGGGGCTCTGGCCTCCGTGGGGCAGAAGGCTGCCCCCCACCAGCACCAGGTCCGCAGCACTCAGGTAGGCCGTCATTTCGCCCAGGCTGTCCCCCAGCCAGACATCGGGCGCGGGACCCGCTGCGGGCTCTCCTGAGGGCCCCCCTGCGGGCACCCATTGGCTGCGGCGCTCCAGGCGCAGGCCCATCGATCGCACCAGCTCGGCCACCTCGGCAGCGCGGTTGGGGTGGCGCGGCACCAGCAGCAGCAGGGTATTGGGCGGCCGATGGCTGACCCAGGCGCGCAGCACCAGGGCCTCCTCGCCCTCGCGGCTGCTGGCGAAACACCAGACCCGGGGCACGGCGAGGTCGCGGCGCCACCGGCGGCCCATCGCGATCTGCTCGGCCGAGGGCTCATGGTCGAACTTCACGCTGCCGGTCACCACCACCCGGCCCCGCACCCCCGCCGCATCGAGCCGCTGCGCATCGCCCTCGGTCTGGGCCATCACCAGACCCAGGCTCGCAAAGGCGTCGCGGGCGAGGCCGCCCAGCCAGGCGTAGCCCCGAAGCGACTTCTCCGAGAGCCGGCCATTGGCCAGCGCCACCGGCAGCCGCAGCGCGCGTGCCTGGGAGAGCAGGCCGGGCCAGATCTCCGTCTCCATCAGAAGCAACAGGTCCGCCCGAATGCTCCGAATGAGGCGGCGCATCAGCCAGGGGTGGTCGATCGGCAGGTAAGCCATGCGCAGCCGGTCCTCGCGGATCAGATCCTCAAACAGTGTCTGCGCCGTGGCGCGCCCGGTGGGCGTGGTCTGAGTGAGGAAGATGCGGGCGGCGTCGGCCTGCGGCTGAGCCGCCAGCCACGCCCGAACAATCGGTGCGGCCGCTCGGGTCTCGCCCACCGACACCGCATGGACCCAGAGCGTGGGCCCGGACCAGCCTCGGCCCAGGCCTGCCGAGACCCAGACCCGCTCCCACCAGCCGGCCCGGTAGTCGGGCTGCACCCAGGCCTTGCGCGCCAGCACGCCGACCCAGATCGGCCAGAGCAGGCTCAGCAGCAGGCTGTAGATCGGCTGCATCGGGAGCAACAGCGCCGGGGCGACAAGGCGAAGGAGCCTGCGCGAGAACCGCGGCGCTAGAAGGGCAGCGCCAGGTGGGGCGCCAGGCTGGCAAAGGCGCGGCGAAACTCGCCCTGGATCTCCGCCAGGCCCTCGGCCGTCTGCGACTCAAAGCGCAGCACCACCACCGGTGTGGTGTTCGATGGGCGGGCCAGACCAAAGCCATGGGCATACTCCACCCGGATGCCATCGAGGGTGAAGCGAGAGACCTCGCCCGGAAAGCGGGCCTCTTGAACAAAGCGCGCCATCAGCGTGTGGTGCTCGCCCTCGGCCGTGGGGATCTGCATCTCAGGCGTGGAAACAGCGGTGGGCAGGGCCTCGAGCACGCCGGCGGGGTTGGGGCTGCGCGAGACAATTTCGAGCAGGCGGGCGGCGGTATACAAGCCATCGTCAAAACCAAACCAGCGCTCCTTGAAAAAGACGTGACCACTCATCTCGCCGGCGAGGGGGGCTCCGGTCTCTTTCAAGCGGGCCTTCACCAGCGAGTGGCCGGTGCGGCAGAGGCTCGGCACGCCGCCACGGCTGCGGATCCAATCGGCCAGCAGGCCGGTGCACTTCACGTCGTAGAGGATCTCGGCACCGGGGTTGCGGGCAAGCACATCCTCGGCGTAGAGCATGAGCTGGCGGTCGGGCCAGATGATCTCGCCCGACGGGGTCACCACGCCCAGTCGATCGCCATCGCCATCGAAGGCGAGGCCCAGGTCGAGTCCACCGGCCTGCACGGCGCGGATGAGGTCCTGCAGGTTCTCGGGATGGGCCGGATCGGGGTGGTGGTTGGGGAAGTCGCCATCGATGTCGCAAAACAGCGGGGTGACCTCGCAGCCCAGCCGCCGAAGCAGTTCGGGGCCGAGTTCGCCGGCCACACCATTGCCCGCATCCACGGCGATGCGCAGGGGCCGAGAGAGCTTCACATCGCCCACAATGCGCTGCAGGTAATCCTCGGCCATGTCCTTGGACTCGAGCGCACCGGTGGCCGGCAGACCTGCCGCGGGCAGCGCACTGCCATCGAGTATGGTGCTGCGCAGGGCGACAATGGCGGCGCCATGGAGGGTCTCGCCACCGACCATCATCTTCAGGCCGTTGTAGGCCGGGGGGTTGTGGCTGCCCGTGATGGCCACCCCGGAGCCGATGCCGAGCTGGTGAACGGCGTAGTAGACGACGGGGGTGGGCACACGGCCGATGTCGATGACACGGATGCCCTGCGCAGACAGGCCCCGAGAGAGGGCCGCCTGCAGGCGCGGACCGGAGTGGCGGCCATCGCGCCCCACCACGCAGGCCAGGGGCCAGGGCTTGGCGCTGGATCGGCTGGCCTCGTGGGCGCGGCGGATTTGCAGGCCCAGGGCCTGACCCACCTGCTCGACCCCATGTTCGGTCAGGGTCTCGTCGACGATGCCACGGATGTCGTAGGCCTTGAAGATGGATGCGGGGGGCACGGGGTGTTGCGACAAGACGCTCTCCACAGGGCTTTCCTTGAGGAAATTCGAAAGGTTTGGGTTCGCCGGTATTCTACGATCCCACCATGTCCACCTACGTCATCGGCGATGTCCAGGGCTGCGATGTCAGCCTGGAGGCCCTCGTTGCCCAACTCCGCATCCGCCCCAAGACCGACCGGCTCTGGTTCGTGGGCGATCTGGTCAATCGAGGCCCTGGGTCGCTGCAGGTGCTGCGCTGGCTGTCTCGGTCGGGCCCAGCCGTCGATGCGGTGCTGGGCAACCACGACCTGCACCTGCTGGCCGTCTCGGTGGGTGCGCGGCGGCCCTCGGCCTCCGACACGATCGAGCCCATCCTTCAGGCCCCAGACCGCGAGGAGCTGCTGGCCTGGCTGCGCCAGCGCCCCCTGGCCATCGCGCACGACAAGAACCTCATCGTGCATGCGGGGGTCCACCCCGACTGGTCCATGGCCGACACCCTCGGCTATGCCGACGAGGTCTCGCGACGCCTGCAAAGCCAGCACTGGGTCGATTTTCTCCACGAACTCTATGGCGACAGCCCCGCCCACTGGCGCGATGGCCTGCGGGGTGTGGCCCGGCTGAGGACCATCGTGAATGTGCTCACGCGCCTGCGCTACCTCGGCCCCAACAAAACCCTCGAGATGAAGCCGAAGATGTCGCCCGCCAAAGCACCGGCCCCCCTGGTGCCGTGGTTCGATCATCCCCAACGCAAGACCCAACGGCAGACCCTGGTGGTGGGCCACTGGTCGACCCTGGGCCTGGTGATGCGGCCCGACCTGATCGCCCTAGACTCGGGATGTGTCTGGCGCGGCTACCTCAGTGCGGTCCGCCTGGAGGATCGACGGCTGGTGCAGCAGCTGGCCCTCGAGGCCTGAGGCAATCGCCGTCCGCGCGGCATCGCAGAGGGCCTGGCGCGGCAGCCCCGACGGCAGGGGCGGATGGATGAGCACCGCCGCCGACAGGCCCGGATGCCGCAGGATCTGCACGATGGAGCCCAGCAGGGTCATGTCGCCGATGTAGGCGGTGGCGATGGTGGGTGCACCCCGCTGCCGATAACGCAGGGTGATGGGCACGACCGGCACATCACCGCCCGCGGACTCGGCCCGCTCGGCCAGCACAAACAGGCTGCTGTAAAAAGGCTTCAGACCCTGGCCGTCGCTCGTGGTGCCCTCGGGAAAAAACATGATGTGCGCGCCCTGGCGGAACTTCTGCTTGGCCTGGGCAATAACACCAGCCATTGCTCGCCGCGAGGAGCGGTTGATGAAGATGGTTCCCACCAGCCGCACCAGAAAGCCGATGACCGGCCACTTGGAGATTTCCTCTTTGGCGATGAAGGTGGCCGGCAGGGTTGCCTGGATCACGTAAATGTCGAGCCACGAGATGTGGTTGCCGACCAGCAGCGCGGGCGCCGGCGTGCTGACGAGCTGGGCCTCCCGCTCGCGCGAGATCTCGCGCCGCACTCCAAGAATGGCCAGGATGCCGCGGCCGAAGCCCCGAATGAGATAGCCTCGGCCGCTCAGCGGCAGAAACCAGAAGGTGGCCAGCACCGTGATCAGGCCTCCGAGCATCCAGAGCACGATGGCGGGCAGCCGGGTCCAGATGCGCCACTGGGCGCGCCATCCGACCAGACGCTCCGGGCTGCGTGGGGTGCGTGGGGTGGGTGGGGTGCGGGCCGTCATGCCTGACCCCGCCGATCGAACACGAGGCGCCCCTCCACCACCGTGGCCATGACCTGGCCCAGCAGTTCGCGGCCCAGAAAGGGGGTGTTGCAGCCCTGGGAATAGAGCTCCGATCGGGTGACCAGCCAGGGGCGATCGGGATCGAAGACCATGAGGTCGGCCTGGCCCCCAACCCTCAGCACGCCAGCATCCCGGCCCAGGATCTGCGCCGGCCGGCGAGTCAGAAAGTCGATGGCCCGGGCCATATCGATGCCCTGGCTGCGGGCCCAAGAGAGCGTGAGGGGCAGCAGGAGCTCCAGCCCAATGACCCCGGGCTCAGCCTCGCCAAAGGGCAGCGCCTTGGCATCGTCGTCGACGGGGGCATGGTCGGAGCAGATGGCGTCGAGGGTGCCGTCCTGCAGGGCGGCATGGATGGCATCGCGGTCGCGGTGGGAGCGGAATGGCGGATCGACCCGGGCATGGCTGTCGTAATCGCCCAGGTCCACATCGATCAGGTGCAGGTGGTGGGCCGAGACATCCGCAGTGACCTGCAGGCCCTCGGCCTTGGCCCGACGAACGAGCTCAAGCCCCCGGGCCGACGACAGGCGGCAGAGGTGAAGGCGCACGCCCGTCCCGCGGGCCAACTCAAAGAGGGTGAGCAGGTGCAGGGTCTCGTTGGCCACCGGCACTCCGGGCAGGCCCATGCGCGTGGCCACGGGGCCCGAGTGCGCCACGCCACCGGCCCCCAGAAATGGGTCGCGGGCGTAGGTCCAGAGCGCATAGCCGAAGGTCTGGGCGTATTGCATCGCGCGAAAGAGGACCTGCGTGTCGACCAGGGGTGAGGTGGCCTGCGAGAAGCCCACGCAGCCTGCCTCGGTCAGCTCCGCCATCTCGGTGATCTGCTCGCCGCGCAGCCCCACGGTGAGGGCGCCGAGCGGGTGCACGTGGGCCTGGGCCAGCAGCCGAGCACGGTGCTTGAGCATCTCCACCAGGCCCGGCTCATCGAGGGGGGGGTCGGTGTCGGGGGGGCAAACCAGGCGGGTCACGCCGCCCGCAATCGCGGCCTGCATCTCGCTCTCGAGGGTAGCCTTATATTCGAAACCAGGCTCGCGCAGCCGGGCACAGAGATCGATGAGGCCGGGGGCGACCCAGAGGCCCGTGGCATCGATGGTGAGATCCGGCACAAAGCCTGCGGGCTGGCGACCCGGCTCCTCGATCGCCACCACCGAGCCCTCGGCAAGGTAGAGGTCGCGCAGCGACTCAGTTCCCGACACCGGGTCCAGCAATCGACCACCGCGCACAGCGATGCGCGGAACGGGGGGCATGGTGTGGGGGATCATGGGTGCGCTCCGTGGTCGGCCTCGGCCAGCAGGCTCATCACAGCCATGCGAACCGCGATGCCGAAGGTAACTTGCGAAAGAATGACCGACTGGCCCCCATCGGCCACCGCCGAGTCGATCTCCACACCCCGATTCATGGGGCCAGGGTGCATAACGATGGCGTTGGGTGCGGCCGCCTTGAGTTTGTCTTCGGTCAGGCCGTAGTGCTTGAAGTATTCCTGCGGCGAGGGCAGCAAGGCCCCGCGCATGCGCTCGTTTTGCAGGCGAAGCATGATCACCACATCCACATCGCGGATGCCCTCGATGAGCGAGGTGGTGGGCTTGACGCCCATCTCCGACAGGCCCGAGGGCAGCAGGGTCGCGGGCGCCACCACCCGCACCTCGGGCACCCCAAGGGTGGTCAGTGCATGGATGTCGCTGCGCGCCACCCGCGAGTGCAGGACATCGCCCACGATGGCCACGCGCAGGTTGTGGAAGTCGCCCTTGAAGTGGCGGATGGTGTACGTGTCGAGCAGAGCCTGGGTCGGGTGCGCATGCCGGCCATCCCCCGCATTCATGATGCGGATCCGTGGTGCGACCTGATTCACATGGCGTGCGATGAGGTGTGGCGCCCCACTCTGGCCATGGCGCACCACAAACATGTCGGCATTCATGGCCACCAGGTTGTCGATCGTGTCGAGCAGGGACTCACCCTTCGAGGCCGACGAGGCGGCGACGTGGAGATTGATCACGTCGGCCGCGAGCTTCTTGGCGGCAATCTCGAAGGTCGTGCGCGTGCGGGTGGAGTTCTCGAAGAAGAGATTGAAGATGCTCTTGCCTGCCAGCAGCGGCCGGCCAACGACCTCGGTCTGGTCCTCGTTGAGAAAGCCGCGGGCCCGGTCGAGGATCTTGAGCATCAGGGCCTTGGGCAGGCCCTCGGTGCTCAGGAGGTGGCGCAGTTCACCCTGCGGACCGATCTGGATGGATCTGGGCATGGAGAAATCCCTGAAGAAGTATGGCGGCGGCTTCGGCGTCGACCGAGGTCTCGCCCGGCGCCAAGGCCGAAGTGTATCGCTCATCCTCGAGCACCACGGACAGCGAAAAGCGGCCCTCGAGCTGGCGGGCGAAGCGCTCACAGCGCGCCGTCATGGCATGGGCCTGCCCGTCGGGATGCACGGGGCGGCCCACCACCAGAGCATTGGGTGACCACTCACGAATGAGTTCTGCAATCGCAGCAAAGCGCTGGGCCACGGGAACCGAGGCCAGGACCGTGAGGGGACGGGCACCGCCGGTGATGGTGTTGCCCACCGCAACACCGATGCGGACTTCTCCGAAGTCGAAGGCGAGCAGGACGCCCGAGGGGCTAGGCGTGGCCGGCAACGCCCGAGAGCTGAAGAGGATCGATGCCGAGCCAACCCAGAGCCTGGGTGTAGAGGTTCTCGGCGGGGATGGAGAAGATCACCATGGGGTCGGCCAGCGGGATGCTCAGCCATGCGTTGGCAGCGATTTCCTGCTCGAGCTGCCCGGAGTCCCAGCCGGCATATCCCAGGGCCACCCGAAAATCCTGAGGGCCTCCGCCGCGGGCCACGGCCTCGAGCACATCGCGCGAGGAGGTGAGCGAGAGGCCATCGGGAACCCGAATGCTCGAGCCCCAAGGCTCGGAGGGCTCGTGGAGCACAAAACCCCGGTCGGGGTGGACGGGCCCACCCTGCAGCACGGGCTGTTCGGCGAGGTGCGCCTGCGGCAGGCCGAGGTCGAGTTTGGCAAAGAGCTGACCCAGGGCAAGGTCGGCGGGGCGGCTGAGCACGATGCCCATCGCACCGCTCGGGCCGTGCTCAACGAGATAGACCACAGAGCCACCGAAAGTCCGATCGGAGAGGCTGGGCATGGCCAGAAGGAGCTGCCCCCGCAGGCTCTGGGCATCGGGGTCGATGCCATCGCCCACGAGGGTGGCCGTGGTGGCCTGGCCCTGCGGAGGAAACACCCGAAGGGACTGCTCATCCTCCTTCGAGAGCTCGTACTCGTCGTCGTGGTGTTTTGTCCAGCGCTGGCCCATGCCAATGAGTCTACCGCACCCTATCGGCTCTGCAAGAGCTCGTTGGGGGATCCGCGCAGATTGCCCTTGACCTGCCCACGGCTGGCCGATGCCTTGAGGGCTGCTGCCACTTCGCCGGCAGTGCCTGCACCCACGGCGGTGGCCGCGCGTCCCTGCAACATCTTCGCCACCGCACCGGCCACATGCGGCGAGGCCATCGAGGTGCCCGACTTGGTGGAGGTGGAGGTGTTGCTGCTGATGCCTGCCGAGACCACACCCGAGCCCGGGGCGAGGAGGTCCACGCAGCTGCCGTAGTTGGAGAAGCTGGCGATGTTGTCGTTGATGTCGGTGGCACCGACCGTGATGGCCACCGGGGCGCGGGCAGGAGAGCCACTGCAGGCGTCGGCGGTGTCATTGCCGGCTGCCACCACCGGAACAATGCCGGCATCGGCGGCCGACTGGATGGCCCGGTCCACACTGCTCGAGGCGCCACCACCCAGCGACAGGTTCATGACCGCAGGCTTCTTGGCATTGCGGATCACCCAGTCCACGCCCGCGATGGTCTGAGACGATGAGCCCGATCCGCTGCAGCCCAGAACCTTCACCGGATAGAGGGTGACGGACTTGGCCACGCCATAGGTGGTGCCACCCACCGTGCCTGCCACATGGGTGCCGTGGCCGTTGCAGTCGTCGGTGCTGGGGGTGGTGGTGCGGCGTCCACCGAGCAGTCCTCCACCGAGCAGGCCGCCGCTGGTGCTGGTCGCGGTGGCATCAAAACCAGGGCCCACTCGGCCCTGGAAGTCGGTGTGGGCGGCACGAATGCCGGTGTCCACAATGTAGGCATGCACGCCGGCACCGCTGGCGTTGTGGGTGTAGCTGCGGTCGAGCGGGAGCGTGGGCTGATCGATGCGGTCTAGGCCCCAGACCGGATTGGTCTGGACGGCATCGACCGACATGACCTGATCGGGCTCGATGCGCGAGACCACGGGCAGGCGTGCCAGGGTTGCAGCAAGCGCTTCCGGGATGCGCACGGCCAGGCCCGGGAAGGCCGCGCTGTAGCGCGCGATGATCTGGCTGGGCTGCAGGGGAAGTGTGGCAACCACGCGGTCGAGGAGTTCATCGACCGTCGAGAGCACAGGCAGGCCCGTCTGACTCAGCAGACCCCGAAGCTCGGCGGGGTCGCGAAGCTCGATGATGTACTGGCCCGGGATGCGGGTGCCGGCTGCGGGGGCTGCACCAGGGGGCGCACCAGGGGCAGCACTGGGGGCGGGGTTTGCGGTCTGGGCTGCGGCCGGCATGGCGGCTGCTGCGAGGACGAGCGTTGCGGCGATGAGCAGGGGTGGACGGCGGTGCTTTCTCATGGGAGCTCCTGAGAATGAATGAACCTCGGAATCATGGGGATACTCCATGACACGGAGTTCACAATTCAAGCCACACCACCGGCCGGAAACCCCCAATGTCAAAAATTCAACTGCCCATCGTCGGAAAACAGGCGCAGCCCTGCAGCATGGTCTGGCTGCGGCGAGACCTTCGGCTCCAAGACCACCGTCCCCTGGCGGCAGCCGTGGCCCGAGGACTTCCCATCCAGCTCGTGTTCGTGTTCGATGAGCCGATCCTGTCGCACTTTCGCCAGGGCAAGGCCGGGACTCGCGACCGCCGGCTGCAGTTCATCGACGACTCGCTGCGCGCCATCGACACCGAGCTGCGCACCCAAGGCGGGGCGCTGTGGGTGGTGCATGGCGATTCCCGAACCGCCATTCCAGAACTCGCCCAGGCCCTGAATGCGCAGGCCGTGTTTGCGGGCGAGGACTTTGAGCCCGAGGCGCGGGCCCGCGACGCTGCCGTGGCCGAGGCCCTCCGGGCCCATGGGCGCGATCTGGTGCTGCTGCTGGATCAAGCCATCATGCCGCCCGGTGTGCTGCTCACTGGAGCCGGCAGGCCCTACAGCGTCTTCACGCCCTTCAAGCGCAGCTGGCTCAAGAGGCTGCACGAGGAAGGGGCTGCCGCCACCGCCGACGCCGGGGGACTGAGGCCTGGGGTCTCGTGGGCGTTGTCTTCCAGCGATGTGGCCGAGGCGCATTGGCCCGAGCTGCCCTCGATGGGATTTGTGAACCTCGGTCCCCAGGATGAGGACCGCATTCCCGCCGGCGAGGCTGCGGCCCAGGACCTGCTCGAGGCGTTTGCACCACGCATGCGCCGCTACCAAGAAGATCGCGACTTTCCCGCCAAGCCTGGCACCAGCCAGCTCTCGGTCCACCTGCGCTTTGGCACGCTCTCGATTCGGGCGGCCGCGCGCGCAGCCTTGGCAGAGATTCAGGTCGGGGGCGGGGCCGGGGCCGAGACCTGGCTGTCGGAGCTGATCTGGCGGGACTTCTACATGCAGATCCTCGCCCACTTCCCCCACGCTGCCCAGGCATCGTTCAAGCCCGAGTACGACCGCATCGACTGGGCCCAGGACTCCGCGGCACTGGAGGCCTGGAAGAACGGCAGAACGGGTTATCCCATTGTGGATGCAGGCATGCGCCAGCTGCTGCGCACCGGCTGGATGCACAACCGGCTGCGCATGATTGTGGCGAGCTTTCTCACCAAGGACCTCGGGATTTCATGGCAGGCCGGCGAGGCGCATTTTGCGCAGCACCTCAATGACTTTGATCTGGCGGCCAACAATGGTGGCTGGCAGTGGGCATCGTCGAGTGGCTGCGATGCCCAGCCCTACTTCCGAATCTTCAATCCGGTGAGTCAGAGCGAGAAGTTCGATCCCACGGGCGACTTCATTCGGCAGGAGGTGCCGGAGCTCTCGAGGCTGCCATCGCCCCACATTCATGCGCCCTGGGAGGCGCCCCCGATGGTCTTGGAGGCTGCGGGAATTCGGCTGGACAGCAACTACCCCCGGCCGATCGTGGACCACGCCACCGCGCGGGCCGAGACCCTGGAGCGCTATGCGGTGGTGAAGAGGTCGGTCTAACGCTTTAGATTTCCACCATGTCGAAATCCGCCTTGCCGGCGCCGCACTCCGGGCAGACCCAGGTCTCGGGCACGTTTTCCCAAAGGGTGCCGGGGGCGATGCCGTCCTCGGGCACGCCGGTCTCCTCGTCGTAGATCCATCCGCAGATGAGGCACATGTAAGTCTTCATGGTGGGGTCGTCCTAAAATGAAGCCCTCATTCTAACCACCGTCCATCCGCCGAAGCCCTCCAGCCCGACGGCCGCGGCCCTCCCCGAGCTCCCCATGCCCACCACCTCCGCCAACGACCAACTCTTCGAAGAATCCCAACAGCACTTTCCGGGCGGGGTGAACTCGCCCGTGCGGGCATTCCGGTCGGTGGGCGGCACGCCCCGCTTCTTTGCCCGGGCCGAGGGGCCCTGGCTCTGGGATGCCGATGGGGTGCGCTATGTCGACACCATCTGCAGCTGGGGGCCCGCCATCGTGGGCCATGCCCACCCCGTGGTGCTCGATGCCATCCAGAAGGCCGCGGCGCATGGCCTGTCCTTCGGCGCGCCCACGGCCGGCGAATCGCGGCTTGCCGCGCGCATCCGCGCTGCGCTGCCCAGCATGGAAATGATGCGCCTGACCTCCAGCGGCACCGAGGCCACCATGAGCGCCATCCGAGTTGCCCGCGGCTTCACGGGCCGCAGCAAGATTCTGAAATTTGAGGGCTGCTACCACGGCCATGTGGACAGCCTGTTGGTGAAGGCAGGCTCTGGTCTTCTCACCTTTGGCTCGCCCGATTCGGCCGGCATCCCAGCAGCGCTCGCAGCCGAGACCCTGGTGGCCCCTTACAACGACCTGGCTGCGGTGCAGGCCATCTTCGACGCCCACGGCCAGGACATCGCCGCCATCATCGTCGAGCCCATCGCCGGGAACATGAACCTCGTGAAGCCCGCCGCCGGCTTTCTCGAGGGCCTGCGCGCCCTATGCACTGCGCACGGCAGTGTGCTGATCTTCGACGAGGTGATGACGGGATTCCGGGTGGGGCCGTCGGGTGTGCAAGGACTCACGGGCATTCGGCCCGACCTCACCACCCTCGGCAAGGTGATCGGCGGTGGCATGCCGATGGGTGCCTTTGGGGGCCGCAAGGACATCATGTCGGTGGTGGCACCCCTGGGGCCGGTCTACCAGGCGGGCACCCTCAGCGGCAATCCGGTGGCGGTCGCTGCCGGGATGGCCACGCTGGAGCTGGTGGGCAGCGTTGGCTTTTTCGAGCGCCTGAGCGCCATGACCGCGGAGCTCATGCAGGGCCTGGTGGCTGCCGCCCGCGAGGCGGGCATCACCGAGTTCTGTGCCGACAGCGTGGGCGGTATGTTTGGCATCTATTTCGCGCACACGATCCCGCGCAGCTTCGACGAGATTCAGGCCTGCAACCGCACCGCCTTCAATCGCTTCTTCCACCTCATGCTCGACCGCGGCGTATACCTCGCGCCATCGGCCTTCGAGGCGGGGTTCCTGTCCATCCAGCACGGCGGTGAGCCCAGCGAGCGCATTCTGTCGGCCGCCCGCGAGAGCTTTGCGGTGTTGGCGCAGGAGGGGCTCACCCAGGAGGCATCGGCCCGCGGGGGTCTGGCGAACTAGCGCCCACCATGGCCGGGCGCTTTGCCCCCTCGCCCACCGGGCCGCTGCACGCGGGCTCTCTGGCCACCGCGCTGGCGAGCTGGCTGGAGGCCCGCAGTCGGGGGCAGCCCTGGCGACTGCGCATCGAAGACCTCGATCCGCCCAGGGAGAGCCCCGAGGCCGCCGCCATGATTCAGCGCCAGCTGCAGGCCCATGGCCTGGTCTGGGACGCCATCTCCTTTCAAAGCGATCACAGCCCGAGATATGCCCAAGCCCTGACGCAGTTGAGTGCCATGGGGCTGGCCTATGCCTGCGGTTGCAGCCGTCGTCGCCTGCACGACGATCTCGAGGCGGGGCTCACCGTGCGCCTGCCCGGCGGAGAGATTCGCTACCCCGGGCACTGCCGGCCACAGGCTGCGCAGCCGGCGGTGGCGTCTGCAACGTGGGGCGGCGCGGGGGCGATGACCACCGAGCGCCCACGGGGCTCGAGTTCTCGGTTTTGGAGTGCTGGGGGGCAGGACGACTTCGTGCTGCTGCGGGCCGATGGCCACTGGGCCTACCACCTGGCGGTGGTGGTCGACGATGCCGCCGAGGGCATCGATCACATTGTGCGCGGGAGCGATCTGGCCGACTGCCTACCTCGCCACCGCGCCCTGCAGCGGGCGCTCGGCCTGGCCGAGCCCGAGGTGCTGCATGTGCCGGTGGTCTGCAACGGAGAAGGCGAAAAACTCTCGAAACAGACCTTGGCCCCCGCCATTGCCGATCGGCCGTCGGCCGAGGCTCGGGCAGAGCTGGGCCGGGCCTGGGAGCATCTGGTGCGCAGCCTGCCGGAGGATCGGGTGCAGCGCTGGTCGGGGCCCTGGCAGGCCCTGTGGGCGGGAGTGCGGTCCTAGTCGCTGGACTCGATCGCCGGGTCGCCAGACACGGCGGGCTGTGGGCGAGAGGCACCGCCCAGAAGGGCTGCCTTGGGCGCAGCCTTGCGCGAGAGGATGCCGGCCTTGCTGAACGACGCGCTGGGGGTGCTCGACGACACGGATCCCGAGGCCTGGGCGCCCTGAGGCTGCTCGGGCTGTGGCGGCGGCTGGTAGGGCTGGCTAAAAATGGGGTCGCTGGGCACGCTGGGCTTGTTGAATGCCAACCGCGAGCCCATTCTTGAGCCCATCGGCGCAGCGCCAGCGCCCTCGGTTCGGCTGCCGCGCTCGCCCCGACTGGAGCGGACGTCGGCGCTGCGGCCCTCGCGGCCCTCGCGACCCTCTCTGCCCTCGCGCCCGTCTCGGGCCAGTCGGCCAAAGCCCTCCAGGGGCTTGGGCGTGAAGTTGGCCTTCACCAGCTTTTCGATGTCGGAGAGTGCTCGCTGGTCGTCGGCCGTCATGAGGGCGATGGCCTGGCCCGAGGCCCCGGCCCGGCCGGTTCGCCCGATGCGGTGGACATAGTCTTCGGGCGTCTTGGGGAGGTCGAAGTTGATCACCGCCGGCAGTTCCGCAATGTCGAGGCCCCGCGCCGCCACGTCGGTGGCCACCAGCACCTGCACATCGCCGGCCTTGAATTTCTCGAGGGTCTGAAGCCGCTCGTTTTGGGTTCGATCCCCGTGGATGGCCTCGGCGGCAATGCCCTCGGCCACCAGGGTGCGCGCCAGCCGGCCGCAGCCGATCTTGGTGTTGGAGAACACGATGACCTGCTTGAGATCGAGCTCGCGCACCAGGTGCACCAGGGCCGAGCGCTTGTCGTCGAGGGAGTCGACTTGATAGAAGACCTGGGTGACGGTGTCCGCCAGGGCATTGCGCCGCGCGACCTCGATGGAGATGGGGTCGGGCCGCAGGAAGGTCTTGCCGAGCTTGCGGATCTCGGGAGAGAAGGTGGCCGAGAACAGCAGGCTCTGGCGGGCCTTGGGCAGCAGATTCACGATGCGCTGCAGGTCGGGCAGAAAGCCCATATCGAGCATGCGATCGGCCTCGTCGAGAACCAGAATTTCGACCTGCGATAGGTTGAGTGATTTCTGCCCCACGTGATCGAGCAGGCGGCCGGGCGTGGCGATGAGGAGCTCGACACCGCGCCGCAGCTGGGCGGTCTGGGGATTCATGTCGACGCCGCCAAAGACCACCGTGCTGCGCAACGGGGAGAACTTGGCGTATTGGGCAACGTTGTCGTGGATCTGGTCGGCGAGCTCGCGGGTGGGGGCCAGCACCAAGGCCCGCACCGGGTGGCGGGCGGGAGAGGCACTGGTGTTGGCGTGCGGCATCAGGCGATGCAGGATGGGCAGCGTGAAGGCGGCAGTCTTGCCGGTGCCGGTCTGGGCAGCCCCCATCACATCAAGTCCCGCCATAATCTGGGGGATGGCCTGCGCTTGAATGGGCGTGGGGGTTTCGTAGCCAGCGGCCTGCACCGCCCGGAGGATGTCGGGGTGGAGACCCAGGTCTTGAAAGAGCATTCGTTGATTATCCCCCACCTTTCGCTTTTCTTCGTGATTCTTTGGAGCACCGGCTTTGTGGTGGCCCAGCTGGGCATGCCCCATGCCGAGCCCTTCACCTTCCTCTCCCTGCGCTTTGTGGCCACCGTGCTCCTGATGGGTGGCCTTGCGGCCTGGCTGCGGGCCCCCTGGCCTGGCCGGGCATTGGCCGCCCGGATTGCCCTGGCGGGCTGCCTGCTGCAGGCGGGCTACCTGGGCGGGGTCTGGGCAGCGGCCCGCGCGGGGCTTGATGCTGGCCCCATTGCCCTGCTGATGGGACTCCAGCCCCTGCTCACCGGCATGCTGAGCCCCCTGCTGCTGGGCGCCCAGGCGCGGCCGAGCCTGCGGCAGTGGGTGGGGCTGGCGGCCGGCCTGCTGGGCGTGGCCCTGGTGATTGGCGAGCGGCTTGGCCAGCAACTTGAAACCGCGACCGTGGGCGCCGAGGCCATGGCCTGGGCCCTGCTGGGCCTGGCCAGCATCACCGCGGGCACGCTCTACCAGCGGCAGGCCTGTCCCAGCTTCGATCTGCGCACGGGCTCGGTCATCCAATTCAGCGCCTCGGCGGCCATCACCATTCCACTGGCCCTCATGCTCGAGACCCGAGAGCTCGACTGGGGCTGGGAGCTGGGCTTTGCCCTGGGCTGGTCGGTGCTCGGCCTGTCCATCGGCGCCATCAGCCTGCTCTTTCTGCTCATTCGGGCGGGGACGGCGACCCAGGTCTCCAGCCTTCTCTATCTCACCCCGGCCTGCACGGCGCTGATGGCCTGGCTCTTTTTCGGCGCAGCCATCACCCCACCCATGTTGGTCGGCTTTGTCATCACGGCCCTGGCCGTCTGGTGGGCCACCTCCCCCACCCCCTCCCGCTAGGAGTTGCATGGACATTCTTGCCCCCTTCGCTGCCGCCTTTGTGCTGGCCTATGTGCTCGAACCCCTGTGCGCCCGGCTGGTGGCCTGGGGCATCCCGCGCGCCCTGGCGAGTCTGCTGGCAATGGCCCTGGGCATCGTGGTGCTCGGCCTGCTGGTGCTGGTCGCGCTGCCCCTCATCACCCACGAGGTCGGCGCCCTGATCGAGCTCGCCCCTGGCGTGGCCGCCGAGGGCTATGCCCTGCTGCGCCCTTGGCTGCTGGAGTTGGGCGTACCCGTCGAGGACCCCAACGCCATTCGAGAGCGTCTGCTCGAGTGGCTGCGGGCGCGGGCAGGTCAGGTCTCGCAGGCCCTGGTGGGCACCCTGCAGGCCGGCCTGGGTGCCGCCTTTGCGGTGGTGGGATGGGCCGTTCTGGTGCCCGTAGCGATGTTCTTCCTGCTCAAGGACTGGGACTCACTTTTTGATAGTGTCTTGGGCATGTTTGGACCCAAAACCCGAGAGGCGATCGCCGAGACCGGCCGCGAGATTCACCAGACCCTGCGCGGATACCTGAGCGGGCAGGCCCTCGTCTTGGGTGCGCTGGCCATCTATTTTTCGGTCGCCCTCATGCTGGCCGATTTCAGCAACTGGCTTGCCCTGGGCGTGCTCTCGGGGCTGATGGCCGCCATTCCCTACATTGGCTTCGTGCTCTCGCTGGTGCTGGCCTTCATCGCCGGGGCACTCGAACACGGCATGGCCCACGCCGCCATCGCTGTGGCCATCATCTATGGCATCGGCCAGTTTCTCGAGGGCTTTGTGCTCACGCCCAAGCTGGTGGGCGATCGCATCGGCCTGCACCCCCTGGCGGTCATCGCAGCCCTGCTGATCTTCGGAAGTCTCTTCGGAATCGTCGGGGTGGTGCTGGCGCTGCCCCTGTCGGCCGTAATTCTTATTTTGGGGCGGCGGCTGCTGCGGGCCCTGCAGGGTCCACCGCCGCAGTAGCCAGTCTCGGCCCCGCGGCAGGGATCGCGATGCCCTCGGCGTCGAAGGCATCCTTGAGCCTCTGCAGAAATTCGCGCCGCACCGGCCCCTGGCCCAGCGGAGTGACCTTGATGCGGCAGCGGATCATCAGGGACTTGTCGGCCCAGGCATCGACCCCGGCGACCTCCAGGGGCTCGAGAATGCGGCCGCGGTGGGCAGGATCCTGGCGGATGCTCTCGGCGACCTGCCGCATCACACCAGCGACCCGCTCGAGGTCCTCGTCGTAGCCCACGCCAATGTCCATCACGGCGAAGGCAAACTGCCGCGACTTGTTCGACACGGTGGTGATGTGGCCGTTGGGGATGTAATGCACGGCGCCCTCGTAATCGCGCAGGCGCACATAGCGCAGCGTGACCTCCTCCACCAGGCCGGACTTGCCGGCCACCTCGACCACATCGCCCTGGCGAATTTGGTTTTCGAGGAGCATGACAATGCCACTGAAATAATCTTTGACCAGCGACTGTGCACCGAAACCGATGGCCAGGCCCGCCACCCCTGCACCAGCCAGCAGGGGCGCAATCGAGATGCCGAATTCCGAGAGCACCAGCATGATGCTCACCACGATGAGCACCACCGAGACCACATAGCGCACGACGCGTGCGAGGGTCTCGATGCGCTTGCGCTCTTCGGGGCTGTCCACGCGGGCCATCAGGCCGCGAACCGAGGCCTGCAGGATTCGAAAGACCGCGCTGCGAAGGACCCAGAGGCCCAGCAGCAGCAGGGGAATGTGGACAAAGGCCAAGACCTCGTCGGCCCAGGGGGGAAGGGTCTCGGTCTGGGTGATTGCCTTGATGGCAGCGGCGCTGAGCTCTCGTAACATGGGCTGAGTCTACCCAAATGCGACATCCCCGACTGCGAGACCATGCATCCCGACCAGCCCGAGCCCCAGCCCTCCGCCAACTCCTCTCCGGCAGTATCCATGCGGCCACCGGCGGGCCTCTCCCTGTGTGTCTTCTGCGGCTCTCGGCTGGGCCATGATCCCGCCTGGTCGGCGATGGCCACCGAGCTGGGCATTGGCCTGGCCGAGGCGGGGCATCGGCTGGTGTTTGGGGCGGGCCGCTGGGGCCTGATGGGCACCGTGGCGCAGGCGGCCCTCGAGGCCGGCGGCGAGGTGGTGGGCATTATTCCCCGCTACCTCATCGACCTAGAGCCGGTGCTCCCCGGACTGACCCGGGTCGAGGTGGTGGACTCCATGATCGAGCGCAAGCTGCGCATGATGGATGCCGCCGATGGCTTTGTGGTGCTTCCGGGCGGTCTGGGCACTCTGGAGGAGCTCTTTGAGGTGTGGACAGCCCAGCAGACGGGCGTCCACCGCAAGCCCATCTGGCTGGTCTCGCCCGATGGCTTCTTCGACCACCTCCTGAAGCATGTGGCCCTGTGCGGTGAGCGGGGCTTCCTGGTCCCGCATCACTTGGATGCGGTGGAGGTGTTGCCCTCGGTGGGGGACCTCTTGGCTCGACTCCACCGTGTGGAGCCGGGGCGCTAGAGGTCGATCTGCCATCGAACCCCAGCGGCGCCAGAACCCAACTCCGCTAGAACTCCACCTCCCCGCGCTCGGTGGGCAGGGCCAGATGCTCGGTGGCAGCCCAGCGCAGGCACTCCACCTCGAATCCCAGGCTCGGGTGGCCTGGGGCTGGACGAAGGATCAACTCGCTGATGGCGGCGTTGGGAATCGGCCACCCCCGCGGCTGCTCGAGCGCAACGCGGTGTGCCCATCGATAGAACAAATCCAAGACCCCGCCGTGGGTGCACAGCAGCCACTGGGGCGCCGTCTCGGCCCGGGTCGGGGCCTGGGCGCACTGACCGAGAATTTCCCGAACGCCCGCCGCAACGCGCTGCTCGAACTGACGCAGGCTCTCGCCCGCGGGTGGCGCCCGCTCTGGATCGCGGCGCTGAAAGTCGGTGGCCGCCTGCGGATGATGGCCGCCCCGCTCTTCGGGGGTCAGACCCTGGAAAATGCCGTAGTGGCGCTCAGCGAACTCGGGCACTTCCACCACCGGCGATGCTGCATGGGCCATTTGGCGCAGCAGCGGCAACAGTGTCTGGCGGGTGCGCAGCAGGCCGGAGTGGACCACGCCATCGAAGGACCAGCCCGCTAGGCCGTCGGCCAGGGCCCTGGCCTGGGCATGGCCCTGCGCATTGAGCGCAATGTCGAGGCGTCCCTGCATGCGGCTCTCGGCATTCCATGGGGTCTCACCATGGCGAACAACCACCAGCCGCAGCGCTGCATCGCTGCTCAACGGGCGAGATCCTCCAGGGCGATCCGGCCCACGCGGGCGAGATTGCGGCCCGTCTCGTCGTTGGCCTTCAGACGCACCTCTTTGCCGCGCACCTCCACACGCACCTCGTCGGGGCCATTGACCACGAGGTAGATCGGCATTTCGTCGAAGGCCACCGATCCGCCGCCCGACAGGCTGCGTTGCTCCACCTCGTCGTTGGCTTTGCGCACCCAGTACCAGGTGGCGGCATTGCCCGCGCGGAGGCGCAGGGCCGGGGCTTCGGGTGCGGGTGCGGGGGCAGGTACGGGTGTAGGTGCGGGTGCGGTGGGGGTCGTGGCGAGCGGGGTGAGTTCGGGCGTGGCAGCCGGGCCGGCGGTTGGCGTGATTGCCGCGGTGATTTCGGGCGTGGCCTCGAGCGTGGCCTCGGGGGTGGTTTCGGGCGTGGCCTCGGGGGTAAGTCCGGGCGTGGTTGCCGTCGGCGCCGGGCTGGGCTCGGAATCCCACCACACCAGCATGGCCGAGGCGATGGCAAGCACGGTCACCGCACAGGCCACGGCCAGGGCGGAGCGCTGGCGGCGAAGGTGGGGCGGGTCCGCCAAGGGCTCGGGCTGGGATGCGGGGGGCTGGTCGATTGGGGGTTCGGGCAGCGGCGCCTCCTCGGCTGAAGGCGCAGGCCGCAAAGACACCAACAAATCCTCGGCCTTCAGGCCCAGGGCGGCGGCGTAGCGGGCGAGGAGTCCCTCGTAGTAGCTGCGGCCATAGAAGACCTGCGTGTTGCCCGACTCCAGGGCGGCCAGCTGATGCCGGGTGGTGCGCAGGGGCACCATGTGCTCCTCGAGTGTCTGCCCCCGTGAGGTGCGGCGTTCGGCCAGGCGCTGACCGATCTCCACCGCCGCTGCTGCATAGTGGGCCTGCGCGCCTGCGCTAGTATCCTGCTCGTTCAAGGCCATGGCCTTCCTCCCAACTTTCCATTTTGCTTTTATGAACACAACCATTCGCTGGGGCGGCCCCGGCACGATGACCCTGGTGGCCGAGACCGGCTCTGGCCACAGCTTTGTGATGGACGGTGCTCCCGAAGGTGGAGGCCGAGACCTGGGCCCACGCCCCATGGAGGCCCTGCTGAGCGCGGCCGCAGCCTGCTCGGCCTACGACGTCATTCTGATTCTGGTGAAGAGCGGCCAGGACCTGCACCGGTGCACCGTGTCTGCCGAAGCGACACGCGCCGAGACGGACCCCAAGGTCTTCACGCAGATTCAATTGGTGTACCAGCTTGCGGGCCGGGGGCTCAAACAAAGCATCGCCGACCGGGCCGTGGCCCTGTCGGCGGAGAAATACTGCTCGGCGACCCGGATGCTGGGCATGACGGCCGAGATCACCCATCGGGTGGAGATCACCGAAATCTGAGTGATCCCCGCCCGACGGCGACCGCCGCGGGTCAGCGAAGGATGAGGTCGGCCCGGCGGTTCTCTGCGCGGGCTGCCTCGTCTTCACCCTTGGCGCGAGGACGCTCCTCGCCAAAGCTGACGGTCTCGATGCGCGAGGCCGGAACGCCCAGGGCCTTCAGCGACGAACCCACAGCATCGGCACGCTTCTGGCCGAGGGCCAGGTTGTACTCGCTGGTGCCACGGTCGTCGGCATTGCCTTCGATGACCACGCGGGCCGTGGGCGCGGCGTTGAGGTAGTTCGCGTGGGCGGTGACCACATCGCGGAAGCTCTCGTTCACCTCAAAACTGTCGTAGGCGAAGAACACGGACTTCTGAACCTTGGCCAGCTCGGCCTCGGCCCGCTCCAGAGCGATCTGCTGCGCTGTTTTGTTGGGATCGACCTGGGCGCCCTTTTCGGGGGCGACCGACACCGACGAACAGGCAGAAACCAGCAGAACCATCGAGGCTGCGAGGGCAGCCCGGGCAGAAACGCGGGAGATCACAGACATAGTCAAACTCCAGAAGTGATTGGTAGGAACCCTAAGGATATCAAGCCTCTTTGCTATCTGCCTTGCGCAGGGGGTTGATCTCCACCTCACCCGGCTTGCGGCGATTGCCCAGCTTGAACACGTTGGCCAAGGCGGGGATGAGGATGATGGCGCCAATCATGTTCCAGAGGAACATGAAGGTGAGCAGCAGGCCCATGTCCGCCTGGAACTTGATGCTCGAGAAGACCCACATGACCACGCCTGCGGCCAGGGTGATGCCCGTGAAGGCCACCGAGATGCCGGTCGTCTTCATAGTCTCGAAGTAGGCATCCTTCAGGCTGAGACCCTGGGCAAGGAACTGCTCCAGACGGTTGTAGAGGTAGATGCCGTAGTCCACACCGATGCCCACGCCCAGTGCAATCACGGGCAGCGTGGCCACCTTCACGCCCAGGCCGAGCATCACCATGATGGCCTCGGCGAGGAAGGAGGTGATGACCAGCGGGATCAGGATGCACAGCGTGATGCGGATCGAGCGGAATTCCAGCATGAGCAGGAAGCTCACCACACCATAAACAATGAAGAGCATGGGCAGCCAGGCGGCCTCCACCACCTCGTTGGTGGCAGCCTCGATGCCGGCGTTTCCGGCCGCCAGCAGGATCTCCACATCGGTGTCGGGCTCCAGGCTGCGGAAATCCTCCACCGCCTGGGCGACCCGGTCGAGGGTACCCCGCTTGTGGTCGGCCAGATAGAAGATGACCGGCACCATGGAGCAGTCGTTGTTGTAGAAGGCCTGAGGGGCTGAGCGCAGGGCCGCGTTGCTGATGAACTTGTCGCGGCTGATGGTCGAGAACTTCAGGTTGCCGCCGGCAGCACCGGTGGTGATCTGATCCGTGATGTTGAACAGCGAGGTCGAGCCCTGCACCCCCTCCACCTGCTCGAGGGTCCACTGGAGGCGGCGCACGGTCGATGCTGCCGGGTAGGCGCCACACTCGGCGGGCGGCGTGGTGACGATCACCACAAACACATCCGAGCTGGTCGAGAAGCGGCTGTTGAAGAAGGCCACGTCCTTGTTGTATCGGGCATCGGCGCGGAACTCCGGTGCACCGGGGTTGAGGTCACCGATCTCCAGGTCGCCGCTGGTGATGAATCCCCAGGTGAAGATGCCGGCGGCCAGGGCCAGGACAGCCATGGACCGCTTGCCATCGGCCAGCGATGCTACGGCGCGAGCGAAGGAGTGCTTGCCCACCATGCGATTGCGGGCGTGTTGAAGGCCGCGCTCGCTCAGACCGGCGTAGGACATGGTCATCGGCAGCAGAGCCATCTTGGTGAAGATGATCACGGCAATACCAATCGATGCGCTGATGGCCAGCTCACGAATCACGCCGATGTCGATGAGCAACAGAGTGGAGAAGCCCACGGCGTCGGAGATCAGGGCGATGGAGCCGGGAACGAACAACAGGCTGAAGGTGGCGCGGGCCGACGTGACTTTGTCTTTGCCCGAGGCCATCCAGGTGCCCATGGTGTTGACGTTCTGCACGGCGTGCGAGACACCGATGGCAAAGGTCATGAAGGGAACCAGAATGCTGTAGGGGTCGAGTCCGAAGCCAAGCAGGCGGATGATGCCCACGTGCCAGATCACGGCAATGAGAGAGCATCCGATGGTGGCCAGCGTGGACTTCCAGCAGCGGCAGTAGTAGTAGAGCAGTGCCGTCGTGATGAGCACGGTGAATACAAAGAACATGCCGATGGCGCCGGCACCCTCGATGAGATCGCCCACCAGCTTGGCAAAGCCCACGACGTAAATGTTGACACCGCGATTCTCAAACTTCTCGCGCACTTGCGCCTCGACAGTGCGGGAGAACTCGCCGTACTCGAGCTTCTCGCCCGTGTCGGGATCCTTCTCGACCAGCGGGGCCAGGATCACCGTGGACGTCTCGTCATCGGAGACGAGCAGGCCGTGCAGTTTGGCCTTGAGAATATTTTCGCGCAGCTGCTGAATCTCTTCGGGGGTGCCGGTGAATCCCGTGGGCATGACCAGACCCGAGCGGTATCCATCTTCGGCCGCCTCGAACCAGAGCGAGTTGGGTGTCCAGAGCGACCGCATATTGCCGCGGTCCACGCCCTTGATGAAGAACACCGCTTCGCTGATTTCCTTCAGCGTGTTGATGTAGTCGGCGCTGTAGATGTTGCCGTCCTTCGCCTCGACGGCGATGCGAACAATATTGCCCAGAGGCATGAGCTCGTACTCATACTTCAGGTAGTTCTGCACATACTCGTGCTTGGCCGGAATCATCTTTTGCAGCGAGGCATCGGGCACGATCTTGGTGGCCTGCCAGGCAAAGAAGACCGTGAGGATGCCCAGGATCACCAGCCACAGAGGGCGCCGAGAGAACAGAGCGTTCTCAACGTGTTTGGCCGCCTTGTTGATGAAACCATCGACATGTTCGACCGTCTGGTTTGCCAGCGACTCGGCCTCATTCAGCTTCTGATCGGCCTCGGAGAGGGCGCGCTGGCCAACTTCAAAGCCTTTTTCGATGTGCTTGTCTACCTTGGGGGGCTGCATGGTCTGCCTCTAAATCGGAAATGGGTGGGTGATGTTTGGTGGTGTGCAGGTGGCTGGAATTACTTGTCCAGCTTGGGGTAGAGGCTGACGCCAGCCTCTCCCACCGCGACGATTCCCTGATTCAGGGCAACGTAGCTCGTGAGTCGCTGAGCGCCCACGGGCTTGTCGGCGACCTTCTGAAAGCTCTGGCCGCCATTCAGGCTGATCAGCACGCCGCCGTCGTCGGCCAGAATCTGCAGCCGACCAGACTTGTACTCGGCCGTCACCAGCGTGCTGGTGGTCGGCAGGGTCAGCTTGGCCCAGGTCCGGCCATTGTCGATGGATCGATAGGCATTGCCTTTAAAGCCGTAGGCAAAGATGCTGGAGGGCTGACTGCCCACAGGTGGCAGCCGGAGCGCTCCATAGATGTGACCGATGTAGCCCGTCTCCAGGCGCTGCCAGCTCGCACCGCGATCGGCACTGCGGAACACCGTGCCCATTTCACCGCCGACAAGGAGTTCGCCGTTGGCTCCGACCGTGATCGAGTTGAGATGGAGGCCCTCGGGGTTGGTGAGTCGATCACCAATGAAGAGCCAATCGCCACCGCCATTGGTGGTGGCAAAGAGCTGGCCAAAGGCGCCCACGGCCCAGCCATTTTGTTCATCGATGAAGCCGATGTCGAGGAAGGCCCGCGAGGGACCGGTCTTCACAGCCGCTTCGGCGGACGCCAAAAGGTCGTCGGCAGCAAGGATCTGCTCTTCGGCCTTGGGTCCGCGCGCGCTGGCCTTCACGGCATCGAGGTTCTTCTGGGCTGCAGCCAGCACCTGCTGATTGGCACGATTGCCATCGAAGCTGCGCTTCCAGGTCTCGCCGCCGTCGGTGGTCGCGAGAATCACACCATCGTGGCCTGCAGCGAAGCCCTTCTTTTCATTGACGAAGCTCACCGCAGTGAGCATGACGCTCGTCGGGGCGATGGCCTGACGCCAGCTCTTGCCCTCGTCGTCGGAGATCGCGATGATCCCAAAGGTCCCCACAGCCACCAGCCGTGAGCCTGCCCGATCGATGTCGAGCAGCAGCTTTCTGTCGACATTCTTGGTTGCAATGGCCGAGGCCTCGAGAAGGTCGATGCGCTGCGGCAGGGGCTCGGGCGGCGCCACCGCAATGGTGGCCATCGTCGTGGTGAGCATCGCCGCGGCGAGCGCAGTGAGGGTGGTGGTGCGGGTGTTGAAAGAGATCATGGCGAACTTGGTTGTGGGGCAATCGCTTGCCCGGGGTGAACTTGGTCAATGGCCCTGCCCCAAGAAAGAAGGCAAGGCGGGGTGATGCTTCCGCAGCACTGGCCGCCCAAGGCGGCCAGTGCTTGCGGTTTACCTGCCCATCAGTTGCCCATGCGGCGCAGGGCGTCGGGCTGGAAGTCCGAGACCTTCAGGGTCTTCAGATTGAACTGGATGTACGGGCCTTCGTTGGAGAATCCGCTGGCCACATACCGGCGGGCCTGGAGGTCGTACTGGGCGGAGCCAGCGATGCCCGGGGCCGGACCGTCGTATTGCTGGAGTGCGTACGACTCAAGAACACGCCAAAGTTCGCCGCGCTTGTCATAGATATCGCCATGGGCGATGGCCCAGGAGTCTTCATCGATGTAGTACACGCGCTTGCCATAGATATGGTCGGCACCCTGCTTGAGCGTTCCCTCGACCACCCAGACGCGGTGCTTTTCATAGCGCACGAGGTCGGGGTTGATCTGGTTGGGCTGGATGATGTCCTTGTACTTCAGCGAGCGATCGGCCAGCTTGAAGCTGTTGTAGGGGATGTATTTCTCTTGCTTGCCAACGAGCTTCCAGGTGTAGCGATCGGGCGAGCCGTTGTAGCTGTCGTAGTCGTCGATGGTCGAGAGGCCATCCACACCCTGACGCGGCGAGGCGTAGGAGAGATCCGGGGCGCGGATCACACGGCGGGCACCGGCGTTGTAGGTCCAGGCCTCACGAGGGCGGGCCTGCTGGTCGATGTAGTCGCGGGCCAGAATTGCCTCGCCCACAATCGACGAGGGTGCCTTGAAGAGGGTGCGGAAGTAGAGCAACGCATCGCCCGGCTCGGGCAGGCTGTGCGAGAAGATGATTTCCTCTTCGCGAATCACGGGTGTGAACTGGCCGTTGGACGACACGGGGAACTCAGCGATCGTGCGACGGAAGTTGTCTCCACGGAAGCGGAAGGTGTGGTTCCAAATCACCTCAACACCCGCCTTGGGGATGGGGAACGGGGTGGTCGAGCGCTTCACGCCCTGAACCGAGTTGCCGTTGTTGACGAGCTTGACCTTGCCTGCTTCGTCTTTCACGGCCTGGGCAATGATCGGGGGAATGGCCGCCGTCCGATGCGTCTTGTAGACGTTCATCTTGTAGGTGGGATAGCGCTTGAGCATCTCCATCTGGCCGCCCGTCAGGAACTGGGCGTGCTGGGCCATGTTGGCCGCGGTGATGGTGAGGATGGGCTTCTCGTCCTTGAAGGGATCGACCAGGCCTTTGCCCGGGGTGAAGTTGGGCGGGGGAGCGGTCAGACCGCCGGTGTAGGCGGGAATGCTGCCGTCTTTGTTTCCGGCGATTTCTGCACCGATGAGGGTGAGGTCTTTGCCCAGACGATCAACTTCGGCCGGGCTCAGCTGGGCCATTGCTACTGCCGGTGCGAAACCGATCAGCGCGGCGGCCAGAAGGCTGCGGGCGGGCTTGCGAATCAACATGGTGGTCTCCTTGGTGGACAACTGACTGCAACGATGTTTAAGGCAATGCACGAACTTCAAGAGCGGAAAGCGTACTTCTGGGAATTAAAAGTTTGCACCCACGACAACCCCAACGAAATCGCGGTCTTTGAATGGGTCGAAGCGGGCGTTGGGATTGAAGAAGGTGTAGCTGGCGTCGAGGAAGTAGTTGCGGTCGTACTCAAAGCGCAGCGCGGGCGAGACGGCGTAGCGGCCCTCGTTCAAGAGGTTATCGCCCGAGACACCCTCCACATCCTGGGAGAGGAAGATTCGGGGGCGCAGCACGGTGTTGGGAATGAGGTTGCCGTATTCGAGCTCAGCACGAACTCGGTAGCCCCAGCTGAAGGGCGTGACGTAGCCGCCCAGGGTGCAGTACTCCACATTGGTGCGGCCCACCGGGCAATCGCCGCCGTAGGCGGCGTGTTGCGCAGGGCCAAATTCAAAGGCTCGGCCATAGCGCAGCTCGGTGAATGGATCGCCAATTCCGGAGTAATACTGGAAGGCTGCCTCCGCAATCACCGTCATCTGGGTGGCCCCAAGCACGCGGGGGAAGAGGCGGATGCCAGAAATATTGAGCTGGGTCTTGTTCTTCTTGAAGCCGCCGGCGATGTCGCCGCCCTCAGATCCTGGGATGAGGGGGGCTGCAGGGCCGGTGCTGTAGAGCAGGGCATTCAGGGCATCGAAGGTGTTGACCTGAACCGGGAAGCCAAGGGAGTAGGAGAGTTCAGCCGAGACCGAGGTGGCACCCACCAGGGTGGTGCCGGAGAGGCCCAGGGTGCGCACGACCCGGCTGTAGTCGTAATAGGCCGAGAAGGGCTCCGAGCCAACACCATTCACGTCCACCGGCGGAAGAAACGGCAGCAAAGAGATGTCGTTCACGCCGAATGCAGAACCCGCGGGTTGCTGGTTGCGATTGGGGTCGTTGTCGGCTCGCTTGCGCACCGAGAGGTAGGGCAGCTTGTTGACCCACTGCACGGCGTAGAGGCCAAACTCGGTGTCCACCGCCTCGACATACTTGCGCAGCGACAGTCCGAACTGAGGCGTGCTGTTGTCGACCACATCGGGGTCTTTGTCGAACCGGTAGTTCCGACCGGAGAGGTTCTCACCGTTCCAGTTGGCCTCGGAGGTCCCGGTGGGGGGGCTCACATAGACCGCATCATTGCGGCAGTTGAGGACCGTGGACCGAGAGAAGTAGGTTCCGCAGCCATCCAGAATCGCCTTGCGGTGCTCGAATTGATAGAAGGCATCCAGGGAGTAGCCGTTGCCCAGGCCCAGGTTCATCGAGAACTGCGGCACCGGAATGAAGGCTTCCTTCAGCTGCACGCCCGGCTTGGCCAGAGCAGCAACATCGAGCACCTGGTATTGATTGACGTTGGGCAGGAAGAGCGACTCACCGAAGTTCACCACATGCTGGCCCATGCGAATGGTCATGGGCATCTCGTCGGTGAGATCGAGGGTGCTGTAGACATACGCATCGAGCACCTCGGCCCCCTTGAACTTCGAGAGGTTGGTGTCGAACATCGAGTCGTCGAGCTTCTGGTTCTTACGGTAGTCGTTGCTCGCAGCACCAAACTCCACCGTCTCACTGCTCAGCCGCAGGTCGTTGAAGGCCTTGCCACGGATCAGCATGCCCGTGTCGCCCTTCTTGATGTTGAGGTCGCCAAGCAGGGTGACGTATTTGGTGAAGATGTCGCCCTTCTTGAAGTTCAACACCGTGGAGGCAGTGCCCGCGCCAGCCAAGCCGGAATTCGGTCCGGGCTGCACATCGGTCTCGGACTGTCCCGCGTCGCCGGGGCCAATCAGGCTGCGGTCCGGATCCTTCATCCGCACGCCCACGGCGTAGCTGGCCGACAGCGAGTAGGTGACTTCAAGACCGTTGTCGAACTTCACCGTGCCCGCCTGGGCTGGGGCTGCAGCCAGCGCACCCAGGGCCGACGCCAGCAGGGTCTGACGCAGCGCGGCAACTCGACCGTGGGAGCGGCCGATGGCAGGGCCGTGTCCGGCGGAAAGCGGGCGATGGGTGAAGCGGTTCATGGTCGGATGCCTTGGTTGTCGGGGCTGGGGCGGTGGGCTCTGCGCACACCGCGCCAGGCCCGCCACTCTCAAGTAAACGTTTGTTTGGATCAGCGAGACTTTATCAATAAGCGACACCGCCGGAGGGCGGTGCTGCGCTGCAAAGTTAAATTTCGCCGATCGTCCCTGCAAAAAATTGACAGAGACGCCTAGGGATAACCCAGGACTCCGCACCGCGGAATCTAGGGTTAACCCGACATGGCTTAAAAGTTGGCGCCGACAGCGATGCCGATGAAGTCGCGGTCCTTGAACTGATCGAAGCGGGCATTGGGGTTGAAAAAGGTGTAGCCCGCATCGAGGAAGTAGGTGCGATCGTATTCAAACCGCACCGCCGGGGCGATGGCGTAACGGCCCTCGTTCAGCAGGTTGTCGCCCGAGACCCCCTCGACGTCGTGAGACAAGAAGATGCGCGGCTTGACCACCGTGTTGCGGATCAGATTGCCGTACTCAAACTCCGCGCGGATGCGGTAGCCCCAAGAGAAGGGGGTGACATAGCCCCCCAACGTGCAGTACTCGGTGTTGGTCCGCGATACGGGGCAGTCTCCGCCATAGGCTGCATGCTGTGCCGGGCCGAATTCGAAGGCCCGACCGAAGCGCTCATCGGTGAACGGGTTGCCAATGCGGGCGTAGTACTGAAAGGCCGCCTCGGCGATAAGCAACATCTGGGTCGATCCCAAGAGGCGAGGAAAGAGGTGGATGGCCGAGACGTTGAGCTGGGTCTTGTTTTTCTTGAAGCCCCCGTTGACCTCACCGGCCTCGGAAGGATCGGGCAGGCGCGGGGCGGCTGGACCGGTGGCGTAGAGAATTGCGTAAAGGGCATCAAAGGTGTTGAACTGCACCGGGAAGTTGGGTGCGTAGGACAACTCGGTGGACACCGAGGTCGAGCCGATCAGGGTCGAGGCCGACAGGCCGAAGGTGTTGATCACATTGGTGTAGTCGTAGAAGGCCGAGTACGGCTCTGACCCCACGCCATTGACATTCACCGGCGGCAGGAACGGAAGCAGGCTGATGTCCTCCACGCCGAATGCAGAGTTGGCGGGCTGCACCGATGCGTTGCCCGCCGCCTTGCGCACCGAGAGATAGGGCAGCTTGTTGATCCACTGCACGTAGTAGGCACCGAACTCCGTGTCGACTGCCTCGACGTACTTGCGCAGCGACAGACCAAATTGCGGCGTGGATTGATCGACCTTGTCGGCATCCTTGCGGAACTGGTAGTTCCGGCCTGAGAGGTTCTCTCCGTTCCAGTTGTCCTCGGAGGTTCCGGTCGGCGGACTCACATACACCGCATCTTTGCGGCAGTTGAGCACGGTGGACCGCGAGAAGTAAGTGCCGCAGCCCTCGAGCACCGACTTGCGATGCTCAAATTGGTAGAAAGCGTCGAGCGAGTAGCCCGATCCCAGGCCCAGGTTCATGGAGATCTGTGGCACCGGCAGGAAAGCCTCTTTCAGCTGATTGCCGGGCTTCGAGAGCGTGGTGACATCGAGCACCTGGTACTGATTCACGTTGGGCAGAAAAAGTGATTCGCCAAAGTTCACCACATGCTGGCCCATGCGCAGGGTCATGGGCATGTCGTCGGCCAGGTTCAGGCTGGTGTAAACATAGGCATCGAGCACCTCGGCCCCCTTGAACTTCGAGAGGTTGGTGTCGAACATGTCATCGCGCAGCTTGGTGTTGGGCCGGTAATCGTTGCTGGCGGCACCGAAGGGCACAGTCTCCTCGCTCAGGCGCAGGTCGTTGAAGGCCTTGCCGCGAAGCAGAAACCCGGTGTCGCCCTTTTTGATGTTGAGGTCGCCCAGCAGGGTGACGTATTTGGTGAAGGTATCGCCCTTGCGGAAATTGAGCACGGTGGAGGCGGTGCCTGCGCCGGCGAGTCCAGAGTTGGGGCCGGGCTGCACATCGGTCTCGGACTGGCCAGCATCGCCAGGGCCAATCAGGCTGCGGTCCGGATCCTTCATGCGGATGCCGACCGCATAGCTCGCCGACAGGGAGTAGGTGATCTCCAGGCCGTTGTCGAGCGTGACGGTGGCGGCATTGGCCGAGGAAGTTGCCATGAAGCTCGACGCGATGGCCAGCGACAACGCTGCGAGCATCGGGGCGGCAGCAGCCGATGTGGCCTGGCGGGGGGCGGGGGAACGGCGGGTGCAGCGGTGGACGAACATCACAACTCCTTGGAGCGTTGGCGGCGGGTGGTCGAGGTGCATTGACCCCACGCCGGTCATAGGGATATGTGAAACGTACGTTCGCGCAAGCCCCTTGTTCTATTGGGCTTTGTCCGTGTAAGAAAGCATGCCTCGGGAAGAACCCGAGGATTTCAAGCGCTGTATGAAGCGCGGTTGGGGTAGGCCGTGCAGGACTTGAACCTGCGACCAAGGGATTATGAGTCCCCTGCTCTAACCAACTGAGCTAACGGCCCCCGAAAACTGACAGACCCTGGGCGGGCGCCCAGGGCCCGCGGCTACAGGCCCAGGCTGTCGAGGAAGTTCTTCAGTTTCTCGCTGCGGCTGGGGTGGCGCAGCTTGCGCAGGGCCTTGGCCTCGATCTGGCGGATCCGCTCTCGTGTGACGTCGAACTGCTTGCCGACCTCCTCGAGGGTGTGGTCGCTGGTCATCTCGACACCGAAGCGCATGCGCAACACCTTGGCCTCGCGGGGGGTGAGTGAGTCCAGAACTTCCTTGACCACATCGCGCATGGAGTCGATCTGGGCAGCCTCGTCGGGCTTGAGGGTCGCGGTGTCCTCGATGAAATCGCCGCGGTGGGAGTCCTCATCGTCGCCCATCGGATCTTCCATCGAGACGGGCTCCTTGGCGATCTTCTGGATCTTGCGGATCTTGTCCTCGGGCATCTCCATGCGCTCGGCCAGCTCTGCCGGGTCGGGCTCCTTGCCGGTCTCCTGAAGAATCTGGCGCGAGATGCGATTCATCTTGTTGATGGTCTCGATCATGTGCACCGGAATGCGGATGGTGCGGGCCTGGTCGGCGATGGACCGCGTGATGGCCTGTCGAATCCACCAGGTGGCGTAGGTCGAGAACTTGTAGCCCCGGCGGTATTCGAACTTGTCCACCGCCTTCATGAGGCCGATGTTGCCCTCTTGGATGAGGTCGAGGAACTGCAGGCCGCGGTTGGTGTACTTCTTGGCAATCGAGATGACCAGGCGCAGGTTGGCCTCGGTCATTTCCTTCTTGGCAGCCCTGGCGCGGCGCTCGCCCTCGGCCATCTGCCCATAGACCTCGCGCAACACCGGCAGGGGCAGCACCGCTAGGTCTTGGATCTCGATGAGGCGCTTCTGCAGCTCGCGCAGTGCAGGAAGGTTGCGCTCGAGAAGGGCTGGGTCGCGGGTTGCCTTCAAGGCGGCGGCGGAGGTAAAGAACTCGAGGTTGGTCTCGTTGGACCGGAAGTTCTGCACGAACCAGTCGCGGTTCATGCCAGCACGGTCCACGGCGATCTTCAGCAGGTCCCACTCGGTCCGACGCACGCGGTCGACCTGATCGCGCATGGTGTTGGCCAGCTGCTCCACGAACTTCGCGGTGAAGCGAATGCCCATGAGCTGCTCGCTGATCTTCTTCTGTGCAGACACATACGACGGCGAAGTGATGCCGCCACGGACAAAGGCCGTGCGCATGGCGTCGAACTGCTTGCTGACAATTTCAAACTTTTCGAGCGAGACCGACTTGCGCTCCGCCATGCGGGCCTGGTTGGCCGCATCCTCGTTGCCCTCCTCTTCGACCTCGATCGCGACCTCGGCATCGGCCTGGGCGAGGAGGTCCTCTTCGGGGGCATCCGGATCGACAAGGCCGTCGACGATTTCGTCGATGCGCTTGGTCCCCTCGCGGATGGCTGCGGCCGCCGCAAGGATCTCGTTGATCGTGGAGGGGCAGGCCGAGATGGCCATCACCATCTCGCGCAGGCCGGCCTCGATCCGTTTGGCGATGGCGATTTCACCCTCGCGGGTGAGGAGATCCACCGTGCCCATCTCGCGCATGTACATGCGCACGGGGTCGGTGGTGCGGCCGAACTCGGAGTCGACCACAGTCGAGAGGGCCTGCTCAGCCTCCTCCTCCGCGTCCTCGGCGCCCGAGGCCTGGGTGGTGAGCAAGAGCGTTTCGGCGTCGGGGGTCGTCTCGAAGATCGTGATGCCCCATTCGGTGAAGTTGGCGTTGATCGCCTCCATCTGGTCCGACTCGGGCTGAATGTCGGGGAGGTGATCGCTGATCTCGGCGTGGGTCAGGTAGCCACGCTCGCGGCCCATCTTGATGAGCGACTTCAGACGCTGCTTGCGGGCTTCGAGCTCCTCGGCCGTGATGGGGCCCGCCGGCATGAAGTCGAGGAGCTTCTTGTCGCGCGCCTTGCGGCCACCGCGCTTGGGCGCAGCAACGACCTCTTCAATCACTGCTGCATCGGCATCTTCGGCGTCGTCCTCGGCATCGGGGATGGCGTCGTCTTCATTGGGCTTGGCGGCCTTGGCGGCCTTGCCCGGCTTCTTGGGTGCGGAGGCGTCTTTGCGGGGGCGACCGCGCTTGGGCTTGGCCGGCGAATCAAGGTCGTCCTCGAGGTCTTCGTCCTCGGCGGTCTCGCCGCGCAGGCGAGCCACGGCGGCCTTCATGGCCTGATCGCCCGAGGAGAGTCCTGCCTTTTTGGCTGCAGGCTTAGCTGCAGGCTTGGCCGGTGCTTTGGCTGCGGCCTTGTTCGCTGCCTTGGCTGCAGGCTTGACCGGTGCTTTGGGCGCCGGCTTGGCTGGTGCTTTGGTCGCAGGCTTGGTCGGAGCTTTTGCCGCAGACTTGGCGGCGGGTTTGGCGGCGGGCTTCGCGGTTGACTTTGCTGCGGGCTTGGCGGCAGGTTTCGCCACAGCCTTGCTCACCGGGGCCTTGGCTGGAGCCTTGGTTGGAACCTTGGTGGCGGCTTTGCTGGGGCTGCTGCTGGGCTTCTGGGAAGACTTGGTTGCCAACTTAGTGGCCGACTTGGTTGCTGACTTAGTTGCCAACTTAGTTGCTGACTTATTGGCCACCTTCGGCGCCAGCTTCTGGGCGGATTTCGATGCGGATTGCGCTGCGGATTTTTTCTCTGCGGGGGCCAAGGCGAGTCTTCCTGGTCAGAAATTCGGGGAACCTTCAAGAATATCAGGCTTAGACCCTAGGCAGAACCGCTTGTGAGCGCCTTCAGAGCGGAAAGTTCCCGATGCGACTCCCTCAGAGCAGCCGCATCGCCGGCCTCCGCCGCCTGCGCTGCGCGACCATTGAGCCAGCGGATCCGAAGCTGTCGCTCCAGGTCGGCCCACTCCGTCTCAAAGACGTCCCAGTCGGCCTGGGCGCAGGCCTCGTCCAGGGCGGGATCGGGACTCATGCCAAGCCGCAGGCCCTCCATGGCCTCGGCCTTTGGCGGGTTGGCCTGCAGGCACTCCCGCATGGGGATGCCCTCGGGCTGCTCGGAAATCCACAGCAGGGCCGCCCGATGCCCGGATGGGAGGGCCTCGCGGGCCTGATGGTGCAGGCGCTGCATCAAGACCCGATGCCGCACTGCCAGGCGCAGCAGCCGATCGTCGAGGCTTCCCACCGGGGATCGCCGCAAAGGGACCGGCCGCGCATCGCCCGCCGCCCGGCCGCCATGGAAGGTGCGCGTCCCGCGCGACGATGCCGGCGTGCCTCCAGCACCCCCTGGGCGATCGGCAGGCCGAAACGCTCCGCCATCGCCCGGTGCGCGCTGGCCAGCATCGAGGCTCGCGGCCGACACCTGGGTGGCCGCGCTGGCGGCGTCGAGCATCTGCTCTTTCAGAAGGCTGGGGGGCATGAGTGCAAACAGCCGTCGGGCCTCGGCGGCGGCGGCCGCCCTGCCCTCGGCCGTGTCGACGGCATGGCCCTCGCTGCAATGCTCGAGGAAAAATTGGGAGAGGGTCGGCGACTCGGCCACCAGAGCCCTCAGGGCGGGTGCACCGATCTTTCTCACCAGGCTGTCGGGGTCCTCGCCCTCGGGCAAGAAGGCAAAGCGGACCAGGAGCCCATCTTTGGCCAGCGGAAGAATCTGCTCCATCGCACGGGCCGCCGCGCGGCGGCCCGCCGCATCGCCATCGAAGACGAAGGCCACCACGCTGGCCTGACGAAACAGCAGGCGTGCCTGCTCCGTGGTGGTGGCGGTGCCGAGGGTGGCCACCGCGTGGCCGATGCCCTCCTGCGCCAGGGCAACCACATCCATGTAGCCCTCCACCACCCAGACCTCGGCCGCAGCGCGGATGTGGCTGCGCGCCTCATGCAGGCCATAAAGGCCCTGGCCCTTCACAAAGAGCTCGGTCTCGGGGCTGTTGAGGTATTTGGGCTTTTCGTCGCCAAAGGCCCGGGCGCCAAAGCCGATCACATGGCCTTCGGCACTGAGGATGGGAAACATCAGCCGGTTGCGGAAGCGGTCGTATCGGCGGGCGGCGGCGGCATCGTCGCTGGACTCGTCCTTGCGCATGACCAGCCCCACCGCCTCGAGCTCCTCGCTCTCGTAATCGGCAAAGGCGCTCGAGAGGGGCTGCCAGCCATCGGGGGCCACGCCCAAATGGAATCGGGCTGCGGTTTCGCCGCGGATGCCGCGGCCCTTCAGGTATTCAATGGCCTTGGGCGAATCCTTCAGGCGGCGTTGATAAAAGCGCGCGGCCTGCAGCATGCGTGCCTGCAGCCGCTCGCGCCGAGTGCGTCGGGCCTCGCGGGCCTCGGGACTCTCGCGGTTTGCCCCCTCGGCCTGTGGAACGACCATGCCCACCCGGCCGGCAAGCATTTCCACGGCCTGAGGAAACCCCATGCCCAGGTGCTCCATGACAAAGCGCAGCGCATTGCCGTTGGCCCCACAGCCAAAGCAGTGATAGAAGCCCTTGTTGGGCGCGACCGTGAATGAGGGGGATTTTTCGGAATGAAACGGGCAGCGGCCGGAGAAGTTGATGCCCGTTTTTTTCAGCGGCACGTATTGGCCGACCAGGTCGACGATGTCTACCCGTTGGAGGAGCTGGTCAACAAAGGCCTGGGGGATCATGGCTTGGGTTCCGTGAGGGTTGCCCTTGGAAACAACGCCCTGCCCAAACCCCGCCAGATCCGGGGGCGCACTCCGCAGTGGATTCGCCCGCGTCGGATTCCCCACATCGACCCACGCCCGCTTGATGGTGGGCTGGGTTGGCGCTGAGGAAAAACTAGTACTTGCGGGCGGGCAGCATCTGGCTGCGGACGCGCTTGTAATGGCGCTTCACGGCAGCAGCCTTCTTGCGCTTGCGCTCGGCCGTGGGCTTTTCATAAAACTCGCGTGCGCGCAGTTCATTGAGCAGGCCGATCTTTTCGATGTTGCGCTTGAAGCGGCGCAGGGCGGCCTCGAAGGGCTCGTTTTCTTTCAGGCGGACGGAAGGCATCTATCGCGTTTTCACAAAGGGGTGGTGTTGGGCAAGAACCCGATAGTATCGCCCGGATGAGCGATTCCCGCAAGCCAGCCCGGGTGCTGGGCATTGAGACCTCCTGTGACGAGACTGGCCTCTGCCTGCTGCAGATGCCCGCAGCCCCAGGGGGCATGCCGACCATCCTGGGCGAGGCCCTGCACAGCCAGGTGGCGCTGCACGCCGAGTATGGGGGCGTCGTGCCGGAGCTCGCCTCCCGGGACCACCTTCGGCGCCTGCTGCCCCTGTTGGAGCAAGTGCTCACCAATGCGCAGTGCGGAACCGAGGACATCGATGCCATCGCCTTCACCCAAGGCCCCGGGCTCGCTGGGGCACTCTGGACTGGGGCCATGCTGGCCTCGGGGCTGGCCATGGGCCTGGGCCGGCCGCTGATTCCCGTGCACCACCTCGAGGCCCACCTGATGGCGCCACTGATGGAGCCCAGGAAGGACCCTCGGGGGACACCTTGGCCCACGGGCACGCCGGGCGCGGCCACGGCATCCACGACGCCCTTCCCCCTGCTGGCCCTGCTGGTCTCGGGTGGCCACACCCAGCTGCTCTCGGTCGAGGGCCTCGGACAGATCCGACTGCTGGGGGAGACCATCGACGATGCGGCGGGCGAGGCCTTCGACAAATCGGCCCAGGTGCTGGGCCTGGGCTACCCCGGTGGCCCCGCCTTGGCTGCCTGCGCTGCCGACGGGCGGCCGGGGCGCTTCAAGCTGCCGCGGCCCCTGCTGAATCGGCCCGGCTGCGACTTCAGTTTCGCAGGCCTGAAGACCGCGGTCGCCCTGGCCGCACAGCGGCTTCCCGGCCACCCGAGCCCCAGCGCGCAGGACCGGGCAGATCTGGCGGCCGAGGCCCAGGCCGCAATCGTGAAGGTGCTGCTCGCCAAGACCCTCACGGCCCTCGAGCTCTCGGGCCATCGGCGGCTTTTGGTGTCGGGCGGCGTGAGCGCCAACGCCCTGCTGCGCGCAGGGCTGGAGTCGATGTGCGAGGCCCGGGGCGTGGAGCTGCTGCTGCCGGCCCCCCGGCTGTGCACCGACAACGGGGTGATGGTGGCCTGGGCCGGTGGGCTTCGGCTGCAGGCGGGAGAAGCTCCCCTGCCACCCACCAGCAGCCTGGGCGTTCGGCCGCGCTGGCCCCTGGAGGAGCTGCAGCCTCCGAGCGACTCCTTACTCGAGGCCCGCCCGCATGTTGGCGATGTTGCTGCGGTGGCGCCAGACCAGCAGAAGCGCTAGGACCAGCACCGCCCAGAAGATGGGGCTCTGCGATGTGGCGAGCACAGCATCGGGCCGCAGGCCCAGCCCGGCGGCCACAGGCCCTGCGGCGGCGGCGGCCAAGGCCGAGCGGGCCGACTTCCGCGTGAGGCCCAGCATCGCCAGCCAGGTTGCCAGGGCCGCCAGCCCCAGCCAGGGGCTCAAGGCCAACAGAATGCCCAGGGCCGTGGCTACCCCCTTGCCACCGCGAAAGCCGAAGAACACCGGGTAAAGATGGCCCAGAAAGACCGCCACCGACACGGTGGCCAGCCAGGCTGAGCGCGCCAGCGCATCGGCCTGAAACTCTGGGGACAGCAGGGGCAGGCACAGCCAGGCCAGCACCACCGCCACCAGGCCCTTCAACGCATCGCCCAAGAGGGTGAGGGCCGCGGCCAGCTTGCCAGCACCGCGCAGCACATTGGTGGCCCCGGGGTTGCCCGACCCGTAGCTGCGAGGATCGGCGTGGCCGAGTCGCCGGCTCACCAGCACGGCAAACGAGAGCGAGCCGAGGAGATAGGCTCCGGCGCCCAATAGAAACAAGGCCGGAAGATGGGGGGTCCAAAGAGAATCGGTCATGACAAGAGAGCGATGGTGTGGGCGGGTGAAGTGGAGGGATGACGTGGGGGAATGACGTGGGGGGATGACGTGGGGTGATGACGCGGCCTAGGTCCGGGGATGGTGCTGGGCGTGGATCTGCCGCAGCCGCTCCCGGGCGACGTGAGTGTAAATCTGGGTGGTGGAGATGCTCGCATGGCCCAGCAGCATCTGCACGACACGAAGGTCGGCCCCATGGTTGAGCAGATGGGTTGCAAAGGCGTGGCGCAGCCCATGCGGTGAGGGTGGCTGGTCAATGCCCGCAGCCTGTGCGTAGCGCTTGACCAGACGCCAGAAAGTCTGCCGGGTGGGCGGCTCACCCCGGTCGGTCACAAAACAGTATTCCGAGCGCCTTGCCCCAAGAAGCAGGGGCCGGGCCTCGCGCAGGTATTGCCCCAGCCAGTCGCTGGCGATGTCCCCAAACGGCACCAGCCGCTCCCGGTTGCCCTTGCCCACCACCTGAACCACACCGGCCTGCAGATTGAGCTGGTCGCGCCGCAGCAACACCAGCTCGCTCACGCGCAGGCCACTGGCATAGAGCAGCTCGAGCATGGCCCGGTCGCGCAGGCCCTGAGGGGTGTCGATTGGGGGGGCCTGCAGCAGCGCCTCCACCTCGGACTCGCTCAGGGTCCGCGGAACCCGCAGGCCCGAGCGGCTGGGCTGCAAGACCTCCGACGGATCATCGAGCCGCTGGCCGCTGCGCTGCAGCCAGCCAAAAAATCGCCGCAGACTGCTGCGCCGGCGGTTCAGGCTGCTGGGTTTCAGGCGCTGGGCCTCCTGGGCAAAGAGCCAGAGCAGTGCAGCGCCATCGGCCTCGACCAGACCGAAGCCACCGCCCGGTCGCGCCCCCAGCCGATCCGACAGATCTCGCAGATCGCGTCGATAGGCCTCCAGCGAGTTGCTCGAGAGGCCATCCTCCAGCAGCAGGGCCTCGAGGAATTTCTCGATGGCAGCAAGATCCGCCGTGCGGTCGGGCGTTGTTGTCATGCCTCGGCCCCGCACTCCAGAGCCCATCGAATGTGTTCGGCCACGAGGGGCCTTGTGGCCTCCTCCTGAGCCAGGGCCTTGACCAGGGCGGCACGGATGGCCTGCGCCAGGGGAGGTGCGATGCCCGACATGCCCAGGGCGTTGCCCAGGCCCACAGCGAGGTTGCGCCGCCAGCGCGCATAGCCAATTCGGAGAATGGCGCTGCCCCGATGGCGCTCGAGAAACTCCGCCTCGGTCCAGCCCCAGAGCTCCAACAGGCTCGCACCGCCCAGGCCATGCCGCTCGGCAAAGTCCGGCAGCGCTGCTGCGCGCGCAAACTTGTTCCATGGGCAGACGCGTTGGCAGTCGTCGCAGCCATACACCCGCTGACCCAGCAGAGGGCGCAACTCCACCGGGATGGACCCAGCGTGCTCGATGGTGAGATAGGAAATGCAGCGCCGGGCATCGAGCCGGTGGGGCGCCACGAACGCGCCGGTGGGGCAGGCCGCCAGACAGGCGGTGCATTCCCCGCAGTGCGAGGCGTCGGTGCTGGTGGTGGCAGGCAGGGCCGCGGTGGTGAGCAGCACGCCCAGAAAAAACAGGCTGCCCCCCGAGCGCGAGAGCAGCAGGGTGTTTTTTCCCTGCCAGCCCAGGCCCGCCGCCTGCGCCAGAACCACCTCAAACACCGGAGCCGAGTCCACGCAGGCCCGGGTCGCCTCATCAGGACATTCGCCCTGCATCCACTCGCCCAGACGCGCCAGGCGCTGGCGGGCCACGCGGTGGTAGTCGCGTCCCCGAGCATACACACTCACCACGGCGGCGCCGGGCGTGCTGAGCCGCTGGGCTTCGCGCTCGGCCCAGCCCTCAGGTCTGGGCAGGTAGTCGAGTGTCACCACCACGGCACTCTGGGCATTGGGCAGCAGGCGTTGGGGCTCGCGCCGCAGGTCGAGGTTGCGCAGCAGATGGCCCATCTCGCCCGCCATGCCCGCCTCGGCCCACTGGGCAAGCCGCTCGGCCGCGCGCGCCAGGCGCGGGGGGTCCAGCGGAACCGTTCGCGCCTCCGAGAATCCCAGCGCCAAGGCCTGGGCCCGAAGACGCTCGGGTTCCAACGACGCCGAGCCGTTACCATTTGGAGTGTGATGCACAACGACATTGTCAGCCCCTCGGCCACCCCACGCCAAGCCGTGCTCTCGGGGGTCCACGAGGGCGAGCTCGATGCCTGGACTCAGAGCCTCGCCCACGCGGTCCAACAGGGTGGGATTCGGGTGATCTTCCTGCGGGGTGAGCTGGGCTCGGGCAAGACCACCACCGTGCGCGCGCTGCTGCGCCATCTGGGGGTGCAGGGCCGCATCAAATCGCCGAGCTTCTCCGTGGTCGAGTCCTACCCCCTTGAGGGCCTGGGTGCGACTGCCCCCCACGAGGCCCACCACATCGACTTCTATCGCCTGAGCCAGCCCTCAGCATGGAAAGAGGCCGGCCTGCGCGACCTCTTTGCCGACCCCAAGGCACTGCTGCTGATCGAATGGCCCGACCGGGCCGATGGCCTGCCGGCGGCCGACCTGGAGCTGCAGCTTGACATCCGCAACGATGAGGCCCGCGACCTGCACATCTCGGGTCCTGCGCTTGCCCTGCTGAAGCATCCAGCCAACACCGCGGCCACCGTGGCCACCGACGTGCTGGGCAACAACGGCCGCCGCGAGGTGCTGGGCCTGGGCCTAGGCCTGACGGCCCTGGCCTTTGCGCTGCTGCCGATGGGCCGCGAAGCCCACGCCATGCGGGTGGTGGCCGTGCGGACCTGGCCCGCCGATCTCTACAGCCGGGTGACCATTGAGCACGACCTGCCCGGCATGGCCTACCGCACCCTGCTGCTGAGCCAGCCCGACCGGCTGGTGGTCGACCTGCCCGAGATGAAGCTGAGCAGCGCCCTCGAGGCCCTCTCCGCGCGCATCTCGCCCACAGACCCCTATATTGCGGCGTTGCGCGTGGGGCAGTTCACGCCCGACACGGTGCGCCTGGTCTTCGACCTCAAGCAGCCGGTGCGGCCCCAGGTCCTCACCCTCAAGCCCGCAGGGCCCTATGCCCATCGGCTGGTGATCGACCTCTACCCCGCTGCCGAGGAAGATCCCCTGCTGGCCCTGCTGCGCGACCTCGAGAAGAATCGGCAGCCCCCCGGAGCGGCGGAGCCGCCCGTCGAGACGCCCTCCAAGCCCAAGTCGTCCCCCGCTCCAGGCGCCAAATCGCCCCCAACGCCAGAAAAGAAAAAGCCCCCCGAGTTCAGCGTGCGCAAGCCCATCGTGGTGGCGCTCGATGCCGGGCATGGCGGAGAGGATCCCGGCGCTGTGGGCCGCCGTGGCACCTACGAAAAGGACGTGGTCCTGCGGATCGCCAAGGAGGTGGCGCGACAGCTCTCTGCCGAGCCCGGCTACAAGGCCGTGCTCACGCGCAGTGGCGACTACTTCATCCCGCTCACCCGACGCGTGGCCAAGGCCCGCTCGGCCAAGGCCGATGTCTTTGTCTCGATCCATGCCGATGCCTGGGTCTCGCCCAAGGCCAAGGGAGCCTCGGTGTATGTGCTGAGCGAGAAGGGGGCCTCCAGCTCGGCGGCCCGCTACATGGCCAGCCGCGAGAACGAATCCGATGCCGTGGGCGGGGTGCAGCTCGGCGAGGCCGACGAGATGCTGGCCCGCACCCTGCTCGACCTCTCCACGGCGGCACAAATCGAGTCGTCGCTTCAGTTGGGGCGCTTTGTGCTGAAGGAGTTGGGGGAGGTGGGGAGCCTGCACAAGCGCCAGGTGGAGCAGGCGGGCTTTGCCGTTCTGAAGGCACCCGACATCCCTTCGGTGCTGGTGGAGACCGCCTTCATCAGCAACCCCGACGAGGAGCAGCGGCTGCGCAGCCCGGGGTATCAGAAGAAGGTGGCCACCGCGATTGCCGACGGAATCCGTGCCTATGTGGCGCGCGCCCCCTGGGCGCAACGGCGCATGCTCTGAGCCATGAACAACCACCATCACCGCCCGATTCGCGCCCTGGGCGACGCCCTCATCAGTCAGATTGCGGCCGGCGAGGTGATCGAGCGGCCCGCCTCCATCGTCAAGGAGCTGCTGGAGAACGCCCTCGATGCCGGTGCCCACGACATTGAGCTGAGCCTTGAGGAAGGCGGGATTCGTCGGCTGCGGATCCGCGACGACGGCCGTGGCATTCCTGCCGACGAGCTCGTGCTGGCCGTGACCCGACATGCGACCAGCAAGATCGCCAGCCTCGATGACCTCGCTGCCGTGCAGAGCTATGGCTTTCGGGGCGAGGCCCTGGCCGCCATCGCCTCGGTGAGCGATCTCAGCATCACCAGCCGCACGGCCTTAGCCCCGCACGCCAGCCGGCTCGAGGCCGAGGGCCCGCGGTGGGCGGTGGCGCCAAGCGCTGGGGGTCCGGGCACCACCATCGAGGTGCAGCAGCTCTTTGGCCAGGTCCCGGCCCGACGACAGTTCTTGCGCAGCACGGCCACCGAGCTGGGCCACTGCAAAGACATGGCCGCCCGACTCATGCTCGCGCGGCCCGAGGTGCGCCTGCGGTTTTTGCACGAGGGGCGACTGCTCTTTCAGCTGCTGCCCGGCAGCGCCGACCAGCGCATCCAGCAAACCATCGACGTGGGTGCCCATGCCCTGCGCACCGGCATTCAAGACCATGGACCGCTGCGGGTGCAGGCCTGGCTGCAGGCACCCACCGAGGCTTCAGGCCGCACCGATCAGCAGCACTTTCTGATCAATGGGCGATGGATCCGAGACCGCATGCTGGCGCAAGCCGTTCGCCAGGGCTATGCCGATGTGCTGCATGGGGATCGTCAGCCCCGATTTGTGATCGCGCTGGAGCTGCCCCCCGACCGCGTGGATGTGAATGTCCACCCCGGCAAGACCGAGGTCCGCTTCCGCGACGGCCAGGCGGTGTTTCAGGCGGTGATGCGCACGGTGCGCAGTCTGCTGTCGACGTCGGCGGGCCAGGCCTCGGCACCGCTCGATCCCGGGGGCACACTCGGCGTGCAGTCTCCGTGGGGCCGCATGCAGCCCTCGCTGGGCCTCATGGCGGGGGCCGATCCCGGCCTGGTGGCGGGGGCCGATCCGAGCCTGCTGGCGGGGGCCGATCCGGGGGCTGCTCAGAGCCTGTTCCGAGGCGATGCATCGGCGCTCGAGTCCTGGGTGGTGCGCAGCCCCGACCCGGCGACCCATGATCATCCCCTGGGCTTTGCGATCGGCCAGCTGCACGGCATCTACATCCTCGCGCAGAACTCCGAAGGCCTGGTGGTGGTGGACATGCACGCGGCCCACGAGCGGGTCCTGTATGAGCAGCTCAAGGCCCAGGTGGCACTGCAGGCCCAGGGCCTCATGGAGCCCATCGTGGTTCACCTTGGCCCAGCCGAGGTGGAGGCTGCCGAGCTGCACCGGGTCCTGCTGGCCGAGCATGGCTTTGACATCTCGGTGCTGGGGCCTGAGCAGGTGGCCCTGAGGTCCATTCCCCAGCTGATGATGGGGCGCGCCGATGCGCAGCAGCTCCTGCGCGAGGCCCTGTCCGAGCTGGCCAAAACCGGCAGTGCCGAAGGCCTGCAGCAGCAGCGCGATCAGCTGCTGGCCACCATGGCCTGCCACAGCGCCGTGCGGGCCAACCGCATCCTGACCCTGCCCGAGATGAATGCCTTGCTGCGGGCCATGGAGCGAACCGAGCGGGCAGACCAGTGCAACCATGGGCGGCCCACCTGGGCGCCCATCCGCCTTCGATCCCTGGACCAGCTCTTTTTGCGCGGGCAGTGATCCCCCGCATGGACATCGAGACCCTTGCGCCGCTGCCGTGCATCCACGGCCCGACGGCATCGGGCAAAAGCCGCCTGGCCTACGCCGCGGCCGAGCGCCACACCCAACGCACCGGACAGCCGGTGGAGATCATCTCCATGGACTCCGCCCAGGTCTATCGGCACCTGAATCTGGGCACTGCCAAGCCCTCGCCGCAGGAGCGCGCGGCGCTGGTTCATCACCTCATCGATGTCTGCGAGCCTGAGGAGCACTATTCCGTCGCCGAGTTCTGCTCCGCAGCGGCGCAGGCAGCGGCGGAGATTCGGTCTCGCGGCCATCTGCCCCTGCTGGTGGGGGGCACCTCGATGTACCTGCATGCCCTGCGCCAGGGCCTGAGCGACCTGCCCGAAATTCCCGCCGAGGTGCGGCAGCAGGTGGCTGCCGAGGCCGCAGAGCGCGGCTGGCCGGCCATGCATGCGGCACTCGCCGAGCGCGACCCCGCGGCCGCAGCCCGGCTGGAGCCCAACGACCGACAACGCATCGGGCGCTGTCTCGAGGTGCTGCGGCACACGGGGGAGTCGCTGCTGGTCTGGCAGGCGCGGGGTCAGAGGCCGGGCATGCCCGTGGCGGTGCTCGCCCTCATGCCCCAAGACCGCGCGGGCCTGCACGCCCGCATTGCCGAGCGCTTTGAGGCCATGGTGGCCTCGGGGCTTCTGGACGAGGTGGCCGCGCTGCGGCAGCGGCCGGGTCTGACCGCGAACCATCCCAGCATGCGGTGCGTGGGCTATCGCCAGGCCTGGATGGCCCTGGATGCCATGGATGCCAATGCTTCGGCGGCGCAAGGGCGGTCGCTGCAGATGCTTCCCTGGACAACCTGGGGCGTGGAGGCCACGCGGCAGCTGGCCAAGCGGCAAATCACCTGGCTGCGCCGCTTTGCGGCCGAGGACCCCGAGATGTTGGTGCTGGACCCGGGGACTCAGCCCCGCGAGGCAGACGCCGACCCGCTGACCGAGACGGCCTCGAACTGGCTGCTGGCGGTGGCTGCGCGCGGCACCACCTCACCGATCCGATAGACCTGCTCGCCCTGCGCGGTGAGGTGGGCGGCCACCGCATCGGCCTGAGCAGCGTCGACCGCGAGGATCATGCCCAGTCCGCAATTGAACACGTGGAGCATTTCGTCGGCCGGCACCTGGCCCTGCGCCTCGATGTAGGCCATCACCGGAGGGCGAGGCCAACGGTCCAGGCCGATGTGCGCCCCGAGCGACTCGGGCAGAACTCGGGGAAGGTTGCCCACAATGCCGCCGCCCGTGATGTGGGCCATGGCGTGAATGGCCCCTGGCAGGGCCTTCAAGGCACTGAGGATGGGCTTCACATAGATGCGGGTCGGGGCCATGACCAGATCGGCAAGCGGCATCTGCTGCGCGTCGCCCTCTTGGGCGGGCAGGGCCACACCGGCCAGGTGTTGGGGACTCAGGCCCCCGAGGGAGCGCTCCAAGACCTTGCGCACCAGGGAGTAGCCATTGCTGTGAAACCCGCTCGAGGCCAGCCCCAGCAGCACATCGCCCTCGCGGACCCGGTCTCCCGGCAGGATGTCGTCTTTCTCGACCACGCCGACGGCAAAGCCCGCCAGGTCGTATTCGCCCGGGGGATACATGCCGGGCATCTCGGCCGTCTCACCGCCGATGAGGGCGCAGCCCGCCTGCTCGCAGCCCTGGGCCACGCCCTGGATCACGCTGGCGGCGGTGTCGAGTTCAAGGCGTCCACAGGCGAAATAGTCCAGAAAGAACAGGGGCTCGGCGCCCTGCACCAGGATGTCGTTGACGCTCATGGCCACCAGATCAATGCCCACGGTGCTGTGGCGCTGCAATTCGAAGGCGAGGCGAAGCTTGGTTCCGACACCATCGGTGCCCGACACAAGGATGGGCTCGCGGTAGCCCGTGGGGATGCGGCAGAGGGCGCCGAATCCGCCAAGACCGCCCATGACCTCCGGCCGAAGGGTGCGGCGGGCGGCGGGCTTGATGCGCTCGACCAGGGAATCGCCGGCCTCGATGTCGACCCCGGCATCCCGGTAGCGCAGAGGCGCCTGGGCACCGGCGGCTGCCGCGGGGGTATCGGGGGTCTGTTTTGCGTTCATGGCCGTGTCCTTGGGAAAATGCAATTCTATGGGAGCGCAAGACGAATCCCGCAGCGCAGAGGCTGCGGCACAAACCCCCCTGGTCTTGGCATCCCCCCTCGACCCCGACCTCTCGCGCCTGCAGCCTGGGCCCAACGCCGCAGCCCTGGCGGCCTGCGCAGGGCTGCTTCATCCCCAGGATGGCCCCGTGGGGCATGGGGAACGCGGGGGCTCGGTCTGCCTCTGGGGTCTGGCGGGCACTGGCAAGACATTCTGGATTCGCGCCTGGGCGCGCGAGCTTGGGGAGCGGGGTCGCGCCCGCTGGCACTGGCAGCCCGAGGCCTGGCCCGACCTCGATGCCACGTCGGCACTCGCCCGCTGGCGTGCCGAAGGGCAGCCCTGGGTCCTCGTCGATGACCTGCATGCCCTGCCCATGCCCCTGCAGGGCGCCCTCTTTGCCCTCTGGGTGGAGGGCATGGCCTCGGGGCTGCGGGTGCTGAGCAGTTCGCGGCACCCGCCGGGGCTGCTGGTGGCAGAAGGGAGACTGCGGGCCGATCTGGGCAGCCGGATCGCGCAGGGCCTGGTCATGGAGCTTCGCGGCCTGGACGACGGCGAGAGCCTTCTGGCCCTGCGCCTGCAGGCCCACCGCCTGGGCTGGATGGCCCAGCCCGAGGACACCCAGTTCGATGAGGTCTTTCGATATCTGCTGGCGCGAATGCCCCGGCAGCTCTCTCTGCTGGCGGGCCTGTTGGAGGCCATCGATCGCCGCGCCCTGTCGGAGCAGCGCCGGGTGACCGTTCCTCTGGTGCGCGCCACCCTCGAGTCCCTGGGGCCGGATGGCTTATCCTCTGCACCTTAGCCATCCGCGGCCCTGCCCATGCCCCAGCACCTTGCCCTCTTTGACCTGGACCACACCCTTCTGCCCGTCGACAGCGATGTGCTGTGGGCCGAGGTCTTGGTGGAGCGTGGGGTGGTCGATGCGGCCTGGCATTCCCGCCGCAATCAGGAGTTCTTTCAGCAGTACAAAGAGGGGCGACTCAACATCGATGATTTCCTGCAGTTTCAGCTGGGCCCCCTGAGCCAACATCCCAGGGCCACCCTCGATGCCTGGCACGCGGAGTTCATGGCGCAGAAGATCCTGCCCAGCATCCAGGCCAATGCCCAGGCCCTGGTCGAGCGCCACCGGCGTGCCGGCGATCTGCTGGTGATGATCACCGCCACCAACGAATTTGTGACCCGGCCGATCGCCGAGGCCTTTGGCATGGACGCACTGATCGCCACCGAGCTCGAGGTGCTCCCCAATGGCGAATTCAGCGGTCGCCACCGGGGGCTGCCAAGCTTTCGCGAGGGCAAGGTCAAGCGCTTGGTGCAGTGGCTGGCCGAACGCCAGATGCTGCTCTCGGACTTTGCCTCGAGCACCTTCTACACCGACTCGCTCAACGATCTGCCACTGATGCTGCAGGTCACCCACCCCATTGCCTGCAACCCCGACCCCACCTTGCGCGAGCATGCAGCGGCAGCGGGCTGGCCGGTGCTGGAGCTCTTTCCTTCCGAGGCCGCATGATTCGTCGATTGATCAAGGCCGTGGGCCAGCTGGTTGTTCCTGGGGTGCGCTCACCCGGCCGCCGCGGCAAGACCGAGCCCGAGGTCTACACCGCCGAGGATCTGGGCATCGATCTCGACCGCATTTCTTCGGCCGCACACAAAACCATCCGTGGGCTTCAAGAGGCGGGCTATGCGGCCTACATCGTGGGCGGGGGCGTGCGCGACCTGCTGCTCGATCTGCGGCCCAAGGACTTCGATGTGGCCACCGATGCCACCCCACAAGAGGTGCAGCGGGTGTTTCGGCGGGCGCGGATCATCGGCCGTCGGTTTCAAATCGTGCATGTCACCTTTGGGCAGGAGATCATCGAGGTCTCGACATTTCGCGCCCTGCAGTCCACACCCCAGAAGACCGACGACCACGGCCGGGTTCTGAGCGACAACGTCTTTGGTGAGCAGCACGAAGACGCCGCCCGGCGCGACTTTACGGTGAACGCGCTTTACCTCGACCCCACCGACGGGGTGGTGCTCGACTACCACCGGGGGGTGCGCGATCTGCGCTCCCGGGTCCTGCGCATGATCGGCGACCCGGCGAGCCGCTACCGCGAAGACCCCGTGCGCATGCTGCGGGTGGTGCGATTCATGGCGAAGCTGGATTTCCAGGCTGAGTCCAAGACCATGGCCCCGATCCGAGGTCTCGGACCCCTGCTGTCGAATGTGCCGCAGGCACGACTCTTCGATGAGATGGGCAAGCTCTTGATGTCGGGGGCCAGCCGCCGCGGCCTGGAGCTGCTGATGTCGCTCGACCTCCACCATCAGTGCCTGCCGCTGGTGCAGATGGCCCTGGAGCCCGAGGGCACCAAGGAAGAAAAAGCCCAGGCCCTGGCCTTTGTGCATCGGGCCCTGTCGGACACCGATCTGCGCATCGCCGAGGGCCGCAAGGCATCGCCCTCGTTCCTCTATGCCTGCCTGCTCTGGCACCCCGTGTTGCGCGCATGGCGGGCCAATGAGGCCCAGGGCGAGCGGCCGATACCGGCCCTGCACTCGGCCATCGACGAGGTGGTGGAGGCGCGGCTCACCGAGCTGGGCCTGCAACGACGAACGGCCAGCGATGTTCGCGAGCTCTGGCAACTCCAGCCCCGCTTTGAGCGCCGAGGTGGCAGTCTCGCGGCCCGGCTGCTCGAGCACGAGCGGTTCAAGGCGGCCTACGATTTCCTTCTGCTGCGCGCCGAATCGGGCGAGGCGCCCCGCGATCTGGCCGATTGGTGGACCGCATATTTCGAGGGCGACGATGAGGCCCGCGCCGAGCTGGTGGCCGGACTCTCGCGGTCGCAGGCCGGTGAATCCAAGCCACGCCGTCGGCGTCGGCGTCGGAGTCCATCGGAATGACATCCTGGGCCGTGGTGGCCTTGGGATCCAACCTGGGCCGCGGTGGGCAGTCCCCCGCAGACCTGATCGATTCCGGAGCCATGGCGTTGCGGAGTATTGCTGGGGTGGTTGGGATGTCCACATCCAGCACCTGGTCCACCGAGCCGGTGCGCGCCCAGGGTGGCACTTTTGCCAACGCCGTGGCCCACCTGCGCTTTGCAGAGCAAGCGATGCCCGCGCCCGAGGACCTGCTCGCCGAGCTCATGGCCATCGAGGCAGCCCATGGCCGAGTGCGCCCCGAGGTGGGCACAGCGGTGGGCCCTTCGGTGAACCCATCGGTGGTCCCATCTTCTGACTCAGATTCTGCTCCATCGGCCAGCCTCTCCGAGGCCCGCACCCTCGACCTCGACCTCATCTGCACCAGCCAGGGCCCGCACCGCAGCCCCCGCCTCACGCTGCCGCATCCGCGCGCCCACGAGCGGCTTTTCGTGGTCGGGCCCCTGGCCGAGCTGCTGCCCGATCTTCCAATGCTCCTGCCCAGCGGCAAGTCCGCCCGCGCGGCAGATCTGCGCGATCGTCTGACGGATGCCGCGGCCTCGACCCGGAGCTGCCATGTCGGCTGAGTGGCGGGATCGATTCCGGTCCATCGTGTTTGAGGGGCCGATTGGCGTGGGCAAGAGCTCCTTGGCGCGCAAGTTTTCCGAACGCTTTGGCATGGAGCTGCTGCTGGAGGCCCCAGAGGAGAACCCCTTCCTGAGCCGCTTCTACCGCGACAGCGGCCGCTACGCCCTGCCCACACAACTGTTCTTTTTGTTTCAGCGGGTCGACCAGCTGCGCAATCTCTCTCAGCGCGATCTGTTTCAAGAGCACCTGGTGTCGGATTTCATGCTCGAGAAAGATCCGCTGTTCGCTCGGCTGACCCTGAGCGACGACGAGCTTGGCCTCTATGAAAAGATCTACGCGGGTCTTCGGCCTCAGGTTCCAGTGCCAGATTTGGTGGTGGTGCTTCAGGCCTCGGCCGAGGATCTCATTCGGCGGGTTCGGCAGCGCGGCATCGCCATGGAGCAGGGGATTTCGCCCGAGTACCTCACCCGTCTGTGCGATGCCTACACCCAGTTCTTCCACGATTACAGCGATGCACCCGTTTTGATCGTCAACACAGCGGCCCTCAACCCCATCGAGCGCGATGAGGATTTCGATGCCCTGGTGGCCCAGATCGCCTCGTTCCGAGGTCGGCGTGGGTTTTTTAATATGCAGCTCAGCTCAGGAAAGATCGACTCATGAAGATTGTTCGCAGCATCGACGAGCTCCGCGCCCAGCTGCGCGGTCAGTTGCGGACGGCATTTGTGCCCACGATGGGCAATCTGCACGAGGGCCACCTCTCGCTGATGCGGCTCGCCCGCCAGGAGGGCGACCCGGTGGTCGCCTCCATCTTTGTGAATCGACTGCAGTTCGGCCCCAGCGAGGACTTCGACAAGTATCCACGCACCTTTGAGGACGACGCGGAGAAGCTCGAGCGCGAGGGAGTGTATGTGCTCTTCGCGCCCGACGAGCGCGAGATGTATCCGGTGCCTCAAGAGTTTCGGGTCTCGCCGCCGGCCACCCTGGGCGGCGTGCTGGAGGGCGAGTTTCGTCCCGGGTTTTTCACTGGGGTGACGACGGTGGTGCTGAAACTGCTGAGCTGCGTGGGTCCGCAGGCAGCGATTTTCGGCAAGAAGGATTACCAGCAGCTCATGATCGTGCGGCAGATGGCCCAGCAGTTTGCCCTGCCCACCCGCATCGTGGCGGCCGAAACCGTGCGCGATGGCGACGGCCTGGCGCTGTCGTCGCGCAATGGATATCTGAGCGCTTCAGAGCGGGCCGAGGCCCCGAGGCTCTATCGATGCCTGGGTGCCGTGCGCGAGCGGCTGCTCGCCGCCCGTGGGCTGGCCGACGCCGGAGGGGGCATTGGCATGGACCTGATTGACGAGCTGGAGACGGCAGCCATGGCACAGTTGCGTGGCCATGGCTGGGCTCCGGACTATCTCAGTGTGCGGCGGCAGCGGGATCTGCTGCCCCCCACCGCCGACGACGCGAACTCTGAGCCGCTGGTGGTGTTGGCGGCCGCCCGCTTGGGGGCGACGCGCCTGATCGACAACCTCGAAGTCTAGAGAACCGACTTCAGCAGCTTGCCCATCTCGGATGGGTTTTTGGTGGTTTTGATGCCGCAGGCTTCCATGGCGGAGAGCTTGGCATCGGCCGTGTCGGCGCCGCCCGAAATCAACGCACCAGCATGACCCATGCGCTTGCCCGGGGGCGCAGTCACGCCGGCGATGAAGCCCACCACCGGCTTTTTCATATGGGTCTTGGCCCACTCGGCGGCCTGAACCTCGTCGGGTCCCCCGATCTCGCCGATCATGATCACGGCATCGGTGTCGGGGTCGTCGTTGAAGAGCTTGAGGACATCCACATGCTTCAGGCCATTGATGGGATCGCCACCAATGCCCACCGCCGAAGACTGCCCGAGGCCAAGTTCGGTAACTTGCGCCACAGCCTCGTAGGTCAGGGTGCCGGAGCGCGAGACGATGCCGATGCGGCCCTTGCGATGAATGTGGCCGGGCATGATGCCAATCTTGATTTCCTCGGGAGTAATGAGGCCGGGACAGTTGGGGCCAAGCAGCAGGGTCTTGCTGCCCATGGCCTTCATCTTGTTGCGCACGACCATCATGTCGCGCACAGGAATGCCCTCGGTGATGCAGATGGCCAGGTCGAGCTCGGCCTCCACGGCCTCCCAGATCGCATCGGCGGCGCCGGCGGGGGGCACATAGATCACCGAGACGGTGGCGCCAGTTTCTTTCTTGGCCTCTTTGACGCTGCCAAAAATGGGCACGCCCTCGAAGTCCTCGCCCGCGCGCTTGGGATTGACGCCGGCAACGAAGCAGTTCTTGCCGTTGGCGTATTCGCGGCACATCCGGGTGTGGAACTGGCCGGTCTTGCCAGTGATGCCTTGGGTGATGACCTTGGTGTTTGCGTTGATCAGAATCGACATGGTGGTGGTCTCGAAGTGGGTCCCGGGGCTTAGGCTTTGGCGGCAGCGTCGACGACGCGCTGGGCAGCCTCGGCCATGGTGTCGGCAGAGATGATGGGCAGGCCCGACTCGGCCAGCAGCTTCTTGCCGAGGTCTTCGTTGGTGCCCTTCATGCGCACGACCAGCGGCACAGACAGGTTCACCGCCTTGCAGGCGGTGATGACGCCGGTGGCGA
>JAIXOP010000018.1 GCA_027486725.1 Burkholderiales bacterium
GCTCCATGAACCGCTCGCCGTTGCTGTTGAGCAGAATTCCGCCCTCGCCGCGCACGCCCTCGGTGATGAGAACGCCCGCACCGGCCACGCCGGTCGGGTGAAACTGCCAGAACTCCATGTCTTCGAGCGGAATGCCGGCCCGGGCGGCCATGCCCATGCCGTCGCCGGTGTTGATGAAGGCATTGGTGGATGCGGCCCAGATGCGGCCAGCACCGCCCGTGGCGAAGACCGTGGTCTTGGCCTCGAGAACCATCACCTCGCCGGTTTCCATTTCCAGGGCGACAACGCCAACGCAGGCGCCCTCGCTGTCGCGGATGATGTCAAGCGCCATCCACTCCACGAAGAACTGGGTGCGGGCGCGGACGTTGCGCTGGTAGAGGGTGTGCAGCAGGGCGTGGCCAGTGCGGTCGGCCGCAGCGCAGGCGCGGGGCACAGGCTTTTCGCCCAGGTTGGCCGAGTGGCCGCCAAACGGGCGCTGATAGATCGTGCCGTCGGGGTTGCGGTCAAAGGGCATGCCGAAGTGCTCGAGCTCGTAGACGACCTTCGGGGCCTCGCGGCACATGAATTCGATGGCGTCTTGGTCGCCGAGGTAGTCCGAGCCCTTGACGGTGTCGAACATGTGCCAATACCAATTGTCCTCGGCCATATTGCCGAGCGAGGCGCCGATGCCGCCCTGGGCAGCCACGGTGTGCGACCGGGTGGGGAAGACCTTGGAGAGCACGGCCACATTGAGGCCAGCCTCAGCGAGCTGGAGCGAGCAACGCATGCCCGAGCCACCCGCGCCCACGATCACGGCATCAAAGCGGCGGCGGGGAAGGTTTCGTGTTTGATTAAGCGAGATTTCGGACATTTAAACTCTCCAAAGAATTTCGATGGCCCAAATGCCACAGCCCAGGAGCCAGAGGATCGTGAACACCTGGAGACCCAGGCGAACACCCACGTGTCCGACGTAGTCCATCCAGATGTCGCGCACCCCGACCCAGGCGTGATACATGAACGCGATCAGCGCCAGAATGGTAAGGACCTTCATCCAAATCGGGGCGAATAACCCGGCCCAGCCTGCGTATCCAGACTCGCTCGAAGTCAGCCCACCAATCAAAAGGACCAGAGTGAAGGTGCTCAGCACCAGCGCCGTGATGCGCTGAGAGAGCCAATCGCGCATGCCATAGTGCGCGCCGACGACCAGTCGACGTTGTCCGATGTTGTTTCCGCTCATTTAGATCACCTCAAAAATAGAGAGGGCTGCCAGCGCCGTCACCAAAAGGCTGGCGGCCAAAAAGCCCTGGGCCATCTTGGGGCTGGCCTCTTTGGTGATGCCAATGTGAAGGTCATTCACCAGGTGGCGGACGCCGCCCATGAAGTGGTGGATGAAGGCCCAGGCCAGACCCACCAGAACCAGCTTGACCAGCACATGGTCTGCCGCCGAGCTGAGCTGGGCGTAGCTGAGCTCGGAGGTGATGCTCAGATCGAAGATGTAGACCAGCAGGGGGAGCGTGAGAAAGAGGATGGCGCCGCTGATGCGGTGCAAGATCGACATGATCCCAGTCAGGGGCAGTCGGTACCGAACAATCTGCGTGACGTGAATGTTCCGGAACTCCGGACGACGCTTCGACATGGCTTCAGGCATTCGTAACCTCGGTCAAATTTTGGGTGGCGTGATTATACGACCGGCGCTTTTGACACCCGGGGGGTGCCCCCCTAAACTTCGCCCGACTCAAGACTTTTCCACAGTTTTTCATCATTCCGCAACGCAACAAGGAGCACTCGCATGACCGCAAAATCCCCCGTCCGGGTCGCCGTCACCGGCGCCGCAGGCCAGATCGGCTACAGCCTTCTTTTCCGCATCGCCAGTGGGGAAATGCTCGGCAAAGACCAGCCCGTCATTCTCCAGCTGCTCGAGATCCCCGATGAGAAGGCTCAGAAGGCCCTCACGGGCGTGATGATGGAGCTCGACGACTGCGCATTCCCCTTGCTCGCAGGCATGACTGCCCACAGCGATGCCAACACCGCCTTCAAGGACGCCGACATTGCCCTGCTCGTGGGTGCCCGTCCCCGCGGCCCCGGCATGGAGCGCAAAGACCTGCTGTCCGCCAATGCCCAGATCTTCACTGCCCAGGGCAAGGCGCTCAATGCCGTGGCCTCGCGCAACGTCAAGGTTCTGGTGGTTGGCAACCCCGCCAACACCAACGCCTACATCGCCATGAAGTCGGCGCCCGACCTGCCGGCCAAGAACTTCACCGCCATGCTGCGCCTGGACCACAACCGTGCCCTTTCGCAGATTGCTGCCAAGACCGGCAAGGCCGTGTCCTCGATCGAAAAGCTCGTGGTCTGGGGCAACCACTCCCCCACGATGTATGCCGACTACCGCTTCGCCACCATCGGCGGCCAGAGCGTCAAGGCGATGATCAACGACGAGGAATGGAACAAAAACACCTTCCTGCCGACCGTGGGCAAGCGCGGCGCAGCCATCATTGAGGCCCGTGGCCTGTCGTCGGCGGCCTCGGCCGCCAACGCTGCCATCGACCACATGCGCGACTGGGTGCTCGGCACCCAGGGCAAGTGGGTCACGATGGGCATTCCTTCGGACGGCTCCTACGACATTCCCAAGGAAGTCATGTATGGCTACCCCGTGACCTGCGAAAACGGCGAGTACAAGATCGTCCAAGGCCTCGAGATCGATGCCTTCTCGCGCGAGCGCATGACCCACACCCTCAATGAACTCCTTGAGGAGCAGGACGGCGTCAAACACCTGCTCGGCTAAGCCCGACGGCGTTTGACCCTCCGTGCCACTGCCCGCCCCGCTGGTTCTCGAAGACGACACGGCCACGCCGATGGCCGTCTGCGAGCACTATGCGGGGTCGCCAGCCAAGGCCAGAAAGATCCTCGGCCTCTGGGCGGCGCAGGCAACCACTGGCGACCCCGGCTTTGACATTACCCTCGACCTGGAAGACGGTGCAGCCGCTGCGGGCCTCGATGCGACCCTGGGCCTGATCCACGAACTTGCTGCCGAGGTCGCACAGGCACTCAGGCAGAGCCACCGCACCACGATCCCTGGGCTGGGCGTTCGACTGCCCTCCCCCCAGCACCCCCATTTCAGTCCGACCCTCGAGGCCCTGGGCCGCAGCCCGATGGCCGCGGTCGTCGAGCGGCTGACGCTGCCCAAGGTGGCCGGACGGCCAGTTCTGGAACACGCGATTGCGCTGATCCGGGATGCTGCCCGCGGGGCCGGCTGCGCGGCTTTGGCCGAGCGCCCGCTGCAGGTCTTGGTCGAATGCCATGCCAGCCTGCGCGACGCCTTCGCACTGGCTGCCCACCCGCGAGTCTCGTCGCTGTCGTTTGGCATCATGGATTTCGTGAGCGAGCACCGCGGCGCCCTGCCCGCCGCCGCCATGGGCAGCCCCCTGCAATTCACCCACCCCGTGATGGTGCGAGCAAAGACCGAGATCGTGGCGGCCTGCCTGGCCCACGGGAAGGTCGCGGTCCACAACCCCTCGGTGCATTACAGCGACCCCCTCCAGACCCAGAGCGATGCGCTCGAGGCCCGAGGCCTTGGGTTTCAGCGGATGTGGTCCATCCATCCCGCGCAGATTGAACCCATCGTGGGTGCTTTTGCCCCGTCGGAGCAGGAGCTCGTCGAGGCCGAGGAGATTCTCAGCCTGGCCTGGAATGCCGACTGGGCACCCATCGCCCACCAGGGACGACTCCACGACCGAGCGAGCTACCGCTACTACTGGCGGCTTTTGCGGCAGGCTGCACCGGCAAAGGCCGCTGCCTTCTCTTAAAATACAGAGATCCCCATCATTTCACCCCGAATTCAAACCCCAAGTTCAAACCCTAAGGAGTCTCACGTGCCGCACAACCTCCACAACACCCTGCAGTCCTACACCACCGCCTCGGGCAAGACCGCTCAGTTCTACAGCCTGCCCGCCCTCGAGAAGGCTGGCGTTGGCCCTATTGGTCGTCTGCCTGTCTCGATTCGGATTGTTCTGGAGTCGGTGCTGCGCAACTGCGACGGCAAGAAGGTGACCGAGGCCCACGTGAAGCAGCTCGCCAACTGGGGTCCGACCGCAAGCCGCGTGGATGAGATCCCGTTTGTGCTGGCCCGCGTGGTTCTGCAGGACTTCACTGGTGTGCCCCTGCTCGCCGATCTGGCTGCCATGCGCAATGTGGCCCACGACCTGGGCAAGAATCCCAAGGTGATCGAGCCCCTGGTGCCCGTGGACCTCGTGGTGGACCACTCGGTGATGATCGACCACTTCGGCAAGAAAGACTCGCTCGACCTCAACATGAAGCTCGAGTTTGAGCGCAACGAAGAGCGCTATCAGTTCATGAAGTGGGGCATGCAGGCCTTCGACACCTTCAAGGTGGTCCCCCCCGGCATCGGCATCGTCCACCAGGTCAACCTCGAGTACCTGGCCCGTGGCGTGCACACCAAGAACGGCGTCTCTTACCCCGACACCCTCGTGGGAACCGACAGCCACACCACCATGATCAATGGCATTGGTGTGGTCGGCTGGGGCGTGGGCGGCATCGAGGCCGAGGCCGCCATGCTCGGCCAGCCCCTGTATTTCCTGACCCCCGATGTGGTGGGCGTGAACCTCACGGGCAAGCTGCCCGAGGGCACCACCGCCACCGACCTCGTGCTCACCATCACCGAGATGCTGCGCAAGGAAAAGGTCGTGGGCAAGTTCGTGGAGTTCTTTGGCGAGGGCACCGCCACCCTGGCCCTGCCCGACCGCGCCACCATCGCCAATATGGCCCCCGAGTACGGCGCCACCATGGGCTTCTTCCCCGTCGATGAAGTCACCGTCGACTTCATGCGCGCCACCGGCCGCACCCAGGACGAAGTCGAGGCCTTCGAGGCCTACTTCAAGGCCCAGAACCTCTTCGGCATCCCGCGCGAGGGGCAGGTCGACTACACCAAGGTCCTCAAGCTCGACCTCGCATCGATCAAGCCCTCGCTCGCCGGCCCCAAGCGTCCCCAGGACCGCATCGAGCTCACCGGCATGAAAGACAGCTTCAGCACCCTCTTCTCCAAGCCCGTGGCCGAGAATGGCTTTGCCAAGCCGGCAGCCGAGCTTGGAAAGCGCGTGCCTGCAGGCAACACCGATCTGGGCCATGGCGATGTGCTCATCGCTGCCATCACCTCCTGCACCAACACCTCCAACCCCGGAGTGCTGCTGGCCGCAGGCCTGGTGGCGAAGAAGGCGGTCGAAAAGGGTCTGACTGTCAACCCGCGCATCAAAACCTCGCTGGCGCCCGGCAGCCGAGTGGTCACCGAGTACCTGACCAAGGCCGGCCTTCTGAGCTCGCTCGAGGCCCTGGGCTTCAACGTCGCCGCCTACGGCTGCACGACCTGCATCGGCAATGCGGGCGATCTCACTGCCGAGCAAAACGAGGCCATCCAGAGCAACGATCTCATCTGCGCGGCCGTGCTCTCCGGCAACCGCAACTTTGAGGCCCGCATCCACCCGAACATCCGCGCGAACTTCCTCGCCTCGCCCCCCCTGGTGGTGGCCTACGCCATCGCAGGCACGGTGCAGAAAGACCTCACCACCGAGCCTCTGGGCACCGGCAAAGATGGAAAGCCTGTCTTCCTGAAAGACATCTGGCCGACCTCGGCCGAGGTGGCTGCAGTGATGGGCTACGCGCGCGATCCCGAGACCTTCCGCCGCCTCTATGGCGACCTCACGAAGGATCACCACCTCTGGAACAACATCCGCGGCACGACCGGCCAGGTCTACGACTGGCCCAAGTCGACCTACATCGCCAAGCCGCCCTTCTTCGATGGCTTCAGCATGACCCCGGGCAGCGTCAGCAGCATCCACGGCGCCCGTGCCCTGGCCATCCTGGGCGACTCGGTGACCACCGACCACATCTCCCCGGCGGGCTCCATCAAGGAAGCCTCACCGGGTGGCTCCTACCTCAAGGGCAACAACGTCACCAAGGCCGACTTCAACAGCTATGGCTCGCGCCGCGGCAACCATGAGGTCATGATGCGCGGCACCTTCGCCAACGTGCGCATCAAGAACCTGATGCTGCCCCCGAAGGCCGACGGCACCCGCGAAGAAGGCGGACTCACGGTGATGCAGCCCTCGGGCGAGCGCGCCTTCATCTACGACGCGGCCATGGAGTATCAGAAGCAGGGCGTGCCCACCGTCGTGATCGGTGGCGAGGAATACGGCACTGGTTCCTCGCGCGACTGGGCGGCCAAGGGCACCCAGCTGCTGGGCGTCAAGGCCGTCATCGCCCGCTCCTTCGAGCGCATCCACCGCTCCAACCTGGTGGGCATGGGCGTGCTGCCTCTGCAGTTCAAGGCCGGTGAGTCGGCCGACAGCCACAAGCTGGTGGGCAATGAGGTCTTCGACATCGAGATCCCCGCAGGGCTGCAGCCCCAGCAGGACCTCGTGGTGAAGGTCACGCGGGCCGACGGCAGCAGCTTCCAGATCACCGCCCTCTGCCGCATCGACACCCCCATCGAGGTGGACTACTTCCTGCACGGCGGCATCCTGCCCTACGTGCTGCGCGAGTTGATGGCGGCTGCGTGAAGCCTTCACCCTCCAGCCGTCGTGGGCGCGCCTCGCGCGAGGCCGAGCTTCTGGTCGACCTCGCCGAGGGCCTGGCCCATTCGGGCTCGCGGGCCGAGGACGAGTTCTGGGAGCCTCGGCTCTCCGAGGCCGTCCTCGGGCTGATCGGCCAGGGCGATGAGGGATCGCTCAACGCTGCCCTCGACCGGCTGGCCGAGCGCGAATCCCGCGCCTACGAAGAGCTCGCCGACGCCATCGAGGGAATCATTGAGTCGGGCGAGAGCCGGCACAGCCGGATTCTGCGCGGAGATCTTTCTGCGCTGCAGGACTCGGAGCTTCTGCTGTTTGCGGCCCCCTTGCTTGTGTGGTCCCGGCTGCCCGTTCCCACCAAGACCATCGATGCTGCTGCCCTGCAGACCCTGCGCACGGAACTCCTGGGCCAGGTGTTTGGGGCAGGCGCCGAGGTCTCCCTTGTGAACTATCTCTTCTCACCAGATCAACTGCCCGAGACCTTCCTCGACACCCTGGAGCTTCGCCAGGCACTGGCGGCCTCGATGGGCAGCGGTCAGCTGGGCGTTGACACTCAGAAGCTGGCCGAGGCCACCCAATACCTGGCCGATCAGCGCTATGTGCTGGGGCTGGTGCGCTTGCCGGCCGGTGCTCCGATTTTCCGTTGGCAGGATGGCATGCTGAGCCGTGACGAGGTGTTGGCGGCTTGGCGCAAGAGTGCCGAGAAGGTGGCCGCCGAGATTCTGCCGGCCTGCGCGGTGGAGCTGCTCTTGCCCCGGGCCTACTACGTTGCCTGCCGTGAGGCGGATCGCGCTGCGCGGCCATTTTCGGTGCGGGCATCGGTCGCATTTCTGAGCACCACGCTCTCCATCCGACCCGATCAGATCAAGGTCGTGATTGCGGGCTGCTACAGCCGCCAGCTCGAGGAATACCGCCTGGGCTTTCTGGTGCCCGAGGTCGAGGAACTCGTCCACGGCGTGGTCTGGCCCCTGCTCGGCTCGGAAGACGATATGAGCGACATCGGCGAGCAGATCGAAGCTGCACTGCGCGAGGCCGGCATCGAGGACATCGAGGTCCTAAGTGCGCGTCTGCCGCTGGAGTATTGCGAAGACTGCGGCACCCCGCTCTACCCCAACCCCGATGGCGAGCTCGTGCATGCCGAGCTGCCCGAGGCCTTGGACCCGAGCAGCCGGCATTTGCATTAATCCGCGGTCACTACCCGAGCCCTAGAACTTCACCGAGCCGCGCACAAAGAAGGTGCGCTCGGTGAGGGTTGAGTAGATGCTGTCCGTGCCGGCATTCAATCCATTCTGCTGATCGAGGAGGTTGTTCACCCCGACGGCGAGGACGTAGTTTTTTTCGAAGTAGCGCAGCTGAAGATCCGTGCTGCGCTCGGGAATCTGCCGGTTCACTCCTGTGTTCGCAAAGTCGCCAAACCGCAGCGCACCGCTCTTGAATGTGGTGCTCGCGTCCAGGGCAAATTGGGGAGCAAACGCCCAGCTCAGGCCCGCCTTGAGGTTCAGCTTGGGCACGCCCGGCAAGTCACCGTCCGCGATGCCGGCCTCGTCATCGATGACCGAACGCACATAACTTGCCGCGAGGTTCACATCCAGATTGCGTGCGGCCTTCCACTGGTCTTGAAGCTCAAGTCCTACCTTGTGCGAGCGGTCGATGTTGGTGTTTTGAAAGTCGGGCGTTGTGTAAATCTCGTTGCGCAGGCGGGTATAGAAGACCGAGCCCTTCAACGCATGGTCGCCCAGCCGAGTGTTATGCCCAAGGGTGAGGTTGATGGCCCGAGCGGGGGCAATAAACCCATTGAACTGCTGGAAGGTGAAGCTCGGATCGAACCTGAAAAAGTAGTCGATGTTGGGCGCCTGCACGCCGCGCGACACCGCCACATAGGTGCTGGCTGTTGGCGAGTGGGCAACCGACACCGAGCCATCGATGTTGAGGTATTGCTCATCGTCCTTCAGCGGGGCATCCGGCGCTGCATTCTCGTTGGTCTTGAATGTCACCCGCTCACCCCGAAGGCCCGCCGCATAGGTCCATGCTGCGCGCCGAAGACTGCCGGTGGCAAAGAGTGCTGAGAGATTGCTGGAGGTCTTCTTGCCGCTGCTGGGAGCGCTCTCGCGCTCTGCATGGCGCAGCGTGGCGCCGACAGCCAACTGAATCGTGCCACCCAGGCCCGAGAGCCGCTGCGTCGACTGAAGATCCGTCAGGAACTCCGCGGTCAACGCCGGAAATCCGGTTCCAAAAGCCGAGGATGATTCGCGCACAGCCCCCAAGAGAGAGACGGTATGCCTCTCATTCACGCGCAGGGTCAGGTCGGCGTTGTATTCGTCGAGCTCAAATCGTTGGGAAGTGATCGGGCCAAAGAACCCGCTGTTGTTGAGCACCCTGGGGTTCTCTTTGAACTGCTGCACCGAGATCGGGTTGGGATAGTTCACCTGCGTATCCACGGCCTTGGCCGAGAGATTCACATTCAACTTCGGGGTCACGGCGATGCCAATGCCGGCCTGCTGCACGCGGCTGAAGCTGCCATCGGTGCGGCCATCGGGCGCAGTCCCACTGCCGTCGGAGCCGATGGTGTCGACTGCGGCCGAGAGCTGGGCGATGCCAAAGGTCTGCGCCACCGAGAAGGCACCCTCGCGCAGCCGATTGCTGCCCATGCCCGCCCGGATCTCCGCACCGTCTTGAACCTTGGTGGTGATCACAATCGTACCCGCGATGGCGCCGTTGCCGTGGGCTGCGGCGCCATAGCCGCGCAGCACCTCGATGCTTTGGATGGACGACAGGGGGATCTGGGTCAAGAAGGTGTTGGCGGAGTCGATGCTGGTGATCGGCCGGCCATTGACGACAATCCCCACCGCCCGTGTGCCCTGCTCAATGCCAAAACCCCGGATGTCGAGGTTGGGTGCAAGGTTGTTGCCAAAGGCGCTGCTGACACTCACCAGGCTGGCCCGGCTCAAAAACTCCACTAGGCTGCTGGCGCCGCTGGCCTCGATGTCTGCGCGGGTGTAGACCTCGTTGGCGTAGGGAGCACCCAACTCATCGAAGCGCTGCCGCGTGCCGTTGACTTCCACCGTGGGAATGGTGGTGTCGCGTCCCTGGGCCAGAGCATGGTTGAAGGAGGGAGCGGCAGAGAAGGCGCAGGCCAGCGCCGCTGCCAATGCAGATGGGCGAAACATGGATTTTCCTTTCCAGCCGCCCCAACCCCGAAGCGACAAATGCTTGGACGCACCCAAAGGCCGGTATCCAGGCTCAGGGGGCAGGAGGGGAGAACCCCTCCGCGCTGCCATCGACCTTCCCAGGACTTGGATCCCAGTGGTTGCTTGCGCTTGGATGGCAACAGCCCGCCATGACTGTTTCGGGGGAAGCGCCGGATTCTCACCGGCTTCCCGTTTAACCCACGCTACGTGGGCACCGTCGGGCGGCCTCCGGGCTGACCCCAGAAGCGAGTAGAGTCTAGCAGACAGATGTCACAGGGGCGTTTTATATTCCTAGCATGGACATCCTTGCCCTCGCCCTACTCTTTGTCGTGATCGTCGCCCTCAGTCTGGGCGTGCGCATCGTTCCCCAGTCGCAGAACTTCCTGATCGAGCGGCTTGGCCGATTTCATCGCACCCTCGGTGCGGGTCTGCACATCATCATCCCGGTGGTCGACACCGTGCGCCACAAGGTCAACATCCTCGAGCGCCAACTGCCCACGAGCAATGTCTCGACGATCACTCTGGACAACGTCACCATCCAGATCTCGCTGGCCATCCTCTATCGGGTGGTGGATCCCGCCCGGGCCGTGTATCGAATCATGGATGTTGATCAGGCCATCCAGACCACCGTCACGGGGGTCGTTCGCAGCGTGATTGGCCGCACCGACCTCGATGGCGTGCAGAGCAACCGGCGCGAGATCTCTGAGCAGCTGGAGGCCGAGCTGCGCACGGTGACCGAAGAGTGGGGCATCGTCCTTTCCCGAGTGGAGCTCATCGATGTGGAGGTCGACGCCGAGACGCGCTCGGCCATGCAGTTGCAGCTCAATGCCGAGCGCACGCGACGTGCCCTGGTGCGCGAGGCCGAGGGCAAGAAGCAGGCGGCCGAGCTGGCCGCCGACGCCGAGCTCTACACCGCCCAGAGGCAGGCCGAAGCGCGACGCACCCTGGCCGAGGCCGATGCCTATGCGGTGGGGGTCGTGGCCGAGGCCGTCAACCGCGGGGGCCTGAGTGCCCTGGAGTTCGAAGTGAAGAAGATCCAGGCCGATGCCATTCGAGCCCTGGGGTCCAGCGAGAGCAGCAAGCTGGTGATCGTCCCCAGCGATGTGCTGGATGGCCTCAAGGGCGCAGCAGACATCGCCGGCAACGTGGCTGCGGCCCTCAGCCGAAAGGCCTGATATGTCGCTTGCCCTGGAGCTGCACCACTATCTTTTCATCGCGGCGGCGGCCTTCACCATTCTGGAGATGCTGGTGCCCAGCTTCTTCTTTTTGGGGCTGGCGGTGGGCTGTGCGGCCAATGCACTCACGCTCTATTGGGTGGGCAACACCTGGAGCTGGCCCCGCGAGGCGGTGGTGTTCTCGGTGGCGAGCCTGGCAGGCTTCCTGGCGGCCCGTTGGCTTTCGGGAAAAGAAAAAGCCCCAGACCCGAATCGGTACTGAGGCTTGCCGGAGCGCTGCGGTGTTCGCCGCGGCGTTCTTCTGCTGCGTTTTTCTGTTTCGTTTTTTTGAATTGGTCGGGGCGAGATGATTCGAACATCCGACCCCTTGCACCCCATGCAAGTGCGCTACCAGGCTGCGCTACGCCCCGACCGAAGCGTCAAAGTATACAAGAATTCGTTGGAGACTTCAGACCTCGTCGTCGGCGGAGTCGCCGGTCTCGTCGGGGCCAGCCAATAGGCTCTGTGCCTGCACCTGCGCGCGCAGCTTCTGGCTGGCATTGAAGGTCACCACCCGCCGGGCTGTGATGGCCACCGGCTCACCGGTGCGGGGATTCCGACCAGGCCGCTGCGGCTTGTCGCGCAGCACAAAGTGGCCAAAGCCCGTCATCTTGAGCGAATCGCCCTCCATGAGCGTCTCGCGGATCTCGGTGAAGAAGCAGTCGACCAGATCGCGGGCCTCGCGCTTGTTCAGACCAATGCGCTCGTAGATGACCTCGGCCAGCTCGGCCTTGGTGAGGCTCGAGGACTCGGCGTTGGGGACCTTGGGTTCATCCATGGTGGACTCCAAATGGGGCTGACATCATCAACGCAGTCGCGCCGAGAAGGCTTTGGTGGCGGCCTCGACAAGCCCCGCAATGAGTGCATCGGCCTCGTCATCGGACAGTGTCCGATCGGCCGCCTGCAGCACCAGACGCAGGCCGAGGCTTTTCTCACCGGCCTGCAGGCCGGCACCGCGGTAATCGTCGAACACGCGAATCTCCTGCAGGCACTGGCCGTTTTTCAGCTGCGCGGCCGAGGCTCTGAGCTTGGCCACCACCTCGCCCGAGGGCACTGCCTGAGCGACCACCAGAGCCAAATCGCGCTGCATGGAGGGCGTGCGCACCACGGGCGCCGCCGCGGGAACGCGGCCCGACTGCAGTGCCTGCAGATCAATCTCGCAGACCACCGGGGAGCTCGAGAGGCCTGCAGCCTGAACCCAGGCGGGATGCACCTCGCCCAGCACCCCCACCACCCTGCCCAGCAGACGGATTTCGGCTGAACGGCCTGGGTGCAGGTCGGGGCGGTGAGTGGCCGAGCCGGGCTGCCCTTCAGCACCGAGCGGCACAAACACCAGCTCCTGCGCGAATTCACCCAACCAGGCCTCGAGGTCTGCCTTCACATCAAAGAAATCCACCGCGACGTTGGAGGACGACCAGCCCTCGGGATCCCGTGGCCCCCAGGCGCAGGCGCCAAGACGCAGGGGCTGGGCGATTCCCTCGACCTGCCAGTCGCCCGCGGTGGCGCTGGCGTCGCGATGAAAGACCCGACCGACCTCAAAGACCCGAACACGGCTCTGCCGGTGGGCGGCGTTGTCCTGCACCACCTTCAAGAGGCCCGGAATGAGGCTGGGCCGCATCACCGACAGCGGCTCCGAGATTGGATTCAGCAGGCGGATGGGCTCTCCAACGCTGCCGTACGATGCGGCCATCGCCTCGGAGATGAAGCTGTAGGTCACGACCTCGGTGTAGCCACGATGCAGCCAGTGGCTGCGCAGGGCCTGGCGGCTGCGCAGGGCCTCGGGCTGGACCGAGGGAAAGACCGAGGCCCTGGGGGGCACCGACGGCAGGGCCTCGTAGCCCAAAACGCGGGCGACCTCCTCGATGAGGTCCTCTTCGATGGCGATGTCGAAGCGATGGCTCGGAACCGTAGCCTCAAACACCGTGCCCTGAGCCGGGTCGGTGTGCTGCTGGGGTGAAAAACCCAGGCTCTGTAGGGCGGAGAGCACGACGGCAGGCTCGTAGGCGATGCCCATCCACTGCTCCAGCCGTGTGAGGCGCAGACGCACCGAGGGCACGGGCGCCATGGCCACCTCGGCCGACGACGCGGGACCCGCCACCCCACCCGCGTGGGTCAGGATGAGGTGCGTGAGGGCGTCGAGCGTGGACGCGGGAAGTTCGGGATCCACACCCCGCTCAAATCGGTGTGCTGCCTCGCTGGTGAGCTTGTGGGCCGCGGCACGGCCGCGGATGGCGTTGGGCAGCCAGTGGGCGCATTCCAAAACGATGTCGGTGGTCTGCGCCGAGACGCCGGAATGCTTGCCGCCCATGACGCCCGCCAGGGCTGCCACACCCGATGGGCCCACCACCACGCCGTCGGCAGGGCCGAGGGTCAGGGGCGTCTCGCCCGCCAGGGGCACCAGGGTCTCGCCCGCCTGGGCAAAGCGCGCGGTGAGGCTTGCGCCACCCAGGGCAGCAAGATCGAAGGCATGGCTGGGCTGGCCAAGCTCGAGCATGAGGTAGTTGGAGAGGTCGACGACCAGATTCACGCTGCGCTGGCCCGCCAAGGCCAGACGCTCGGCAACAAAGGCCGGGGTGGGTCGGGTGTTGTCGATGCCGCGGATCACCCGCGACACAAATCGGCTGCAGAGCCTTGGGGCGGTCCCGGGGCTCTCGGAGGCCAGGGCGATGGTGGGCGTGGGAATGCCCGCATCCACCGAAATCGCGACGCCACCCTTGTTGAGTCCACCTTCAGGAGCCCAGGCAGGGCGACGGATGGCTGCACCCGTGAGGGCCGCCACCTCGCGGGCCACCCCAGCAATCGAGAGGCAGTCGGCTCGGTTGGGGGTGAGCTTGATCTCGAGCACCTTCTCATCGAGCGCGAGGACCTGCCGCACCGACGAGCCAAGGCCTGCATCCTGCGTCAGCTCGATGATGCCCTCGGAGTCATCCGAGATGCCGAGCTCGCGCGCCGAGCAGAGCATGCCCTCGCTGGCCACGCCGCGCATCTTGGTCTTTTTGATCTTGAACTCGCCCGGAAGCACCGCCCCGTCGGTCGCGCAGGCCACCGTGATGCCGGCCCGCGCATTGGGGGCCCCACACACGATCTGCAGCGGCTCGGCCGCACCAATGTCCACCCGACAGACCTGGAGGCGGTCGGCATCGGGATGCCGCTCGGCCGAGAGGATCCGCCCCACCACCACCCCAGAGAACGGGGGCGCCTTGGCACGAATGTCCTCGACCTCGAGGCCGGCCATGGTCAGGCGGTGGGCCAGGGCCTCGATGGGCTCTGGGAAGTCGACCCAGGCCCGCAGCCAGGATTCAGGGATCAGCATGACAATGCTCCGATGAAAACACCCGCGCGCAGCGCGCGGTCAAAGACCGAGGGTTGAAAACTGGCGCAGAAAGCGCAGATCGTTTTCGAAGAAGAGCCGCAGGTCGCTCACGCCATAGCGCAGCATGGCCATGCGTTCGAGCCCAATGCCAAAGGCAAATCCGGCGTGGCGCTCCGGGTCGAGGCCAAAGTTGCGAATGACCTCGGGGTGGACCTGCCCTGCCCCCGAGACCTCCAGCCACCGGCCCGCCAGGGGTCCCCGGGCAAAGCGCAGGTCGATCTCGGCCGAGGGCTCGGTGAATGGAAAGTAGGAAGGGCGAAAGCGCAGCTCCAGATCCGAATCCTCGAAGAAGGCCTCGAGAAACGACTGATACACACCGCGCAGGCCGGCAAAGCCAATGCCCTCTTCAATCCAGAGGCCCTCGACCTGATGGAACATGGGCGAGTGGGTGGCGTCGCTGTCCACGCGGTAGGTCCGGCCGGGGGCGATGACGCGGATGGGCTTTCCTGCAAAGGCCTCGGCCCGGTGGGCACGCGCGTAGCGGACCTGCAGCGGGCTGGTGTGGGTGCGCAGCAGCAGCGGCTTGCCCGAGGCATCCTGCGCGTCCACGTAGAAGGTGTCTTGCATCGAGCGCGCCGGATGGTTCTCCGGGTTGTTGAGCGCTGTGAAGTTGTGCCAGTCGTCTTCGATCTCGGGGCCGTCGGCCACATCAAAGCCCATGGAGCGAAAGATGGCCTCGATGCGGGCCTGAGTCTGCATGACCGGGTGCGGCGCACCCACATCGGTGGCGCGGCCTGGCAGGGTGATGTCGATGGCCTCGGCTGCGAGCTGGGCAGCCAGGGCCGATTCGGCCAGGGCCGTGCGACGCGCCTCGAGGGCTGCCTCGATGGCCTGTTTGGCCTGGTTGATGGCAGCGCCGACCGTGCGCTTCTCCTCGGGGGGCAATGCGGCCAAGCCCTTGAGCATGGCCGTGAGCGAACCTGCCTTGCCCAGGAAGCGGGCCTTGGCGTCTTCGAGGGAAACGCTGTCGGCAGAAACGGCGAAGGCCTCGCGGGCCTCCCGTACGAGAGCCTCGAGGCCTTCGGTCGACATGCTTAGACGCCGAGTGCGGACTTGGCGCGAGCGACGACGGCGCCGAAGCCGGCCTTGTCGAACACAGCGAGGTCAGCAAGCACCTTGCGGTCCATGTCAACTTCCGCCTTCTTCAGGCCATTCATGAAGCGGCTGTAGCTGATGCCATGCTGGCGGCAGGCCGCGTTGATGCGGGTGATCCAGAGGGCACGGAAGACGCGCTTGCGGTTGCGGCGGTCGCGATAGGCATACTGGCCGGCACGCATGACGGCCTGCTTGGCCACGCGAAAGACATTGTTGCGGCGACCGCGGAAGCCTTTGGCCAGCGCGAGGATTTTCTTGTGGCGCGCGCGCGCCGTTACACCACGTTTAACTCGGGGCATCTCTGGTCTCCTTTAGGCGTAGGGCATCATGTCGCGAACGTGCTGGATGTCCGACGGATGAACCGTCAGCGTTCCGCGCAGTTGGCGCTTGTTCTTGGTTGTACGCTTCGTCAGGATGTGACGCTTGGTGGCATGGGCACGCTTGATCGACCCGCTGCCGCGCGCTTGAAAGCGCTTGGCGGCTGCCTTCTTGGTTTTCATCTTGGGCATTGAATGCTCCTCTTGGTGCCTCAGCGGGTGAAGGGCCCCTGCCCTTGCTTGATACCCCCAGCGGCTTTTACTTACGACGCACTGCCTTACAACTCACTGCAACAACCTACGGCTTACTTCTTTTTCTTGGGGGCCATCACCATCACCATCTGGCGCCCCTCCAGCTTGGGCATTTGCTCGACCTGGCCCAACTCTTCTAGGTCGGACTTCACACGATCGAGCACCCGCATTCCAAATTCCTGGTGGGCCATTTCCCGGCCGCGAAACCGGATTGTGACCTTTGCCTTGTCGCCTTCTTCCAAAAACCGGGTGAGGTTGCGCAGCTTGGTTTGGTAGTCGTTGTCGTCGGTTCCGGGACGGAACTTGACCTCTTTGACCTGAACAACCTTCTGCTTGAGCTTGGCATCGTGGGCGCGCTTTTGCTCCTGGTACTTGAACTTGCCGTAGTCCATGATCTTGCAGACTGGAGGAGCCGCCTGGGGGGCAATCTCCACCAGATCCAGCTCGACCTCTTCGGCCATGCGAAAGGCTTCTGCCAGCCGCACGATTCCAAGCGCTTCGTTGTCCACTCCCACGAGGCGAACCTCGTATCCCGTGATCTCACCGTTGACGCGGTGACCTTTGTCAGTAGCTATTGGGCAAACCTCCGAAAAACAAACAAAACGGCCAGCGGAACCGCACGCTGGCCAACCGATTCAGTGCTTAAGTCCTGGAAGAACGTTGGGCTTCGAGGAGGTCGATGAAGGCCTCGAGGGGCACGGACTCCGACTCTGCCGACCCGCGACGGCGAACCGACACGGTGCGACCCGACATTTCTTGCTCTCCAACCACCGCCACAAACGGGATCTTCTGAACGCTTAACTCGCGGATTTTGTAGGAAATCTTGTCGTTGCGCAAGTCTGCCTCGGCCCGGAAACCCCGTGCCTTCAGGGCCTGGGCAACCTCGGCGGCATAGGCCGTGTGGGCCTGGGTGATGCTGGCCACCGCCACCTGCTGCGGAGCGAGCCACAGCGGCAGCGCCCCCCCATGGTTTTCGATGAGGATGCCGATGAAGCGCTCGAGCGAACCCACCACGGCCCGATGCAGCATCACGGGCTGTCGGCGGGTGTTGTCCTCGGCCACATACTCGGCCCCCAGACGCGCAGGCATATTGAAGTCGACCTGGATGGTGCCGCACTGCCAGATGCGACCCAGCGAGTCTTTCAGGCTGTATTCAATCTTGGGGCCATAGAAGGCGCCCTCGCCCGGCAGCAGCTCCCATTGGACCCCACTGCGGTCCAGGGCCTCGCGCAGGGCGGCCTCGGCCTTGTCCCAGACCTCGTCGGAGCCCACGCGGTTGGCCGGTCGGGTCGAGAGGCGGTAGATCACGTCTTGGAAGCCAAAGTCCCGATAGACGGCAAGCAGCTGCTGGGTAAAGTCGTAGACCTCGTCTTGGATCTGGTCTTCGGTGCAGAAGATGTGGCCGTCGTCTTGGGTGAAGCCGCGCACCCGAAGCAGGCCATGCAGGCTGCCCGAGGATTCATTGCGATGGCAGCTGCCGAACTCGCCATAGCGCAGGGGCAGGTCGCGGTAGCTGCGCAGGCCCGAGTTGAAGACCTGCACATGGCCCGGGCAGTTCATGGGCTTGACCGCATAGTCCCGGTTCTCGGAACTGGTCGTGAACATATTGTCTTTGTAGTGATCCCAGTGGCCCGAGCGCTCCCAGAGAGAGCGGTCGAGGATTTGGGGGCACTTGATTTCCTGGTAGCCCGCCTGGCGATACACGCCCCGCAGGTACTGCTCCACCTCCTGCCAAATGGCCCAGCCCTTGGGATGCCAGAAGACCAGGCCCGGGGCGTTGTCTTGGAGGTGAAAGAGGTCGAGCTGCTTGCCCAGCTTGCGGTGGTCGCGCTTTTCGGCCTCCTCGAGCTGGGTGAGGTAGGTCTGCAGGTCCTCTTTTTTGGCCCAGGCGGTGCCATAGACCCGCTGCAGCATCTCGTTGCGATGGTCGCCGCGCCAATAGGCGCCGGCTACCTTCATGAGCTTGAAGACCTTGCACTTGCCCGTGCTGGGCACATGGGGACCCCGGCAGAGATCAACAAAGTCGCCCTCGCGGTAGAGCGTGATGGACTCCCCGGCCGGGATGCTCTCGATGATCTCGGCCTTGTAGTGCTCCCCCATCGACTTAAAGAGCGCGACGGCCTCGTCGCGGTCCCAGACCTCGCGCACCACGGGCTCATCGCGGGCGGCCAGCTCAGACATCTTTTTCTCGATGGCCTCGAGGTCCTCGGGCGTCAGCGGCCGCTTGTAGGAGAAGTCGTAATAGAAGCCATGGTCGATGACCGGCCCAATGGTGACCTGGAGGTCGGGAAACAGACTCTTGGCGGCATAGGCCAGCAGGTGGGCCGTGGAGTGCCGAATGATCTCTAGGCCGTCGGGATCTCGGTCGGTGACGATGGCCAGCGCCGCATCGGACTCGATCCGGTGGCTGGTATCCACGAGGTGCCCATTGACCTTGCCGGCCACCGCGGCCTTGGCCAGCCCCGCGCCAATGCTGGCCGCGACCTCCTGAACAGTCACGGGCTGAGGAAACGAGCGAACGGACTGATCGGGGAGCGTGATTTGGATCATTGGGAATGTTGGTAGGCGCGATTGGACTCGAACCAACGACCCCCACCATGTCAAGGTGGTGCTCTAACCAGCTGAGCTACGCGCCTGCCGAAGCAAAGGCGGAAGTATACCCACTTTTGTTTCCCTTCGAGTCGCCCAGAGCGTCACAAACCATTCACACAACCGTCACAGGGTCGTCACCCCGGGCAGCCATAGTGCCGCTCCATGGATTCACATGACCTCCAAAACGCAGATCCCTTCGCCTTTCATTACCGGGCGATCTGGATCTCCGACATCCACCTGGGCACGGCGGGCTGCAAGGCCGAATACCTGCTCGACTTCCTCAAGCACAACGAGAGCGACCGCCTCTACCTCGTGGGCGACATCATCGACGGCTGGCAGCTCAAAAAGAGCTGGTACTGGAAGCAGAGCCACAACGATGTGGTGCAAAAGGTGCTGCGCAAAGCCCGAAAGGGCACCAAGGTCGTCTACATCGCCGGCAACCACGATGAGGTCCTGCGCGGATTCCTGGGCTTTTCGCTGGGGGACATCGACATCGTCGACGAGGCCATCCACGACATGAAGGATGGCCGTCGCCTGTGGGTGACCCACGGCGATTACTTCGACGGGATCGTGACCCAGGCCAAGTGGCTGGCCCACCTGGGCGACTTCGCCTACAACATCATCCTGTCGCTCAACCACCACTACAACCGCCTGCGCCATCGCATGGGCTACTCCTACTTCTCGCTCTCGCAGTACCTCAAGCAGCAGGTCAAGAATGCGGTGAACTTCATCACCGACTTTGAGAACAATCTGGTTCATGAGGCCCGCCGCCGCGGCTACGACGGCGTGGTCTGCGGTCATATCCACAAAGCCGAAATCCGCGAGATCGACGGCATCCTCTATTGCAACGACGGCGATTGGGTGGAGAGCCTCTCGGCGCTCGTCGAGACCCACACGGGCGAGCTCAAGATCGTCTACTGGCCTTACAAGGCGGACTCGCCGGCCGGCCGGCCGATGGTTCATTCCCTCGAGCCCGCCCACCTGACAGCGCACCTGTAGGGGCAGCATGCCCAGCATTCTGGTGGTCACCGATGCCTGGGAGCCGCAGGTCAATGGGGTCGTTCGCACCCTTCAGACCACGGCCACCGAGCTGCGCTCCCTGGGCTACACGGTGTCCTTCGCCACCCCAGGCGGCGCGCACGAGACCCTGCCCTGCCCCACCTACCCCGAGATTCGACTCTCGCTCTCGCCGTTTCGGCGGGTGCGCGAGGCCCTGGAGTCGGTGCAGCCCGACCACCTGCACATTGCCACCGAGGGACCCCTGGGCTGGGCAGCGCGGCAGTTGGCACGGCAACGGGGTCTGAACTACACCACCGCTTATCACACGCAGTTTCCTGAGTACGTCCGTGCCCGCACGGGCATCCCCATCGGCTGGAGCGTGGCGCTCCTGAAGCGCTTTCACCGGCACTCGCAGGGAATTCTGACCCCAACGCCTGGCATGGTCGACACGCTGCTGGACCGGGGCTTTCGCAATCCCAAGCTCTGGACGCGCGGCGTCAATGCCGAGATCTTTCACCGACGCCCAGAGATCGAGGCGCAACAGCGTGCCGCGGGCGTTCCTGTTTTTCTGTATGCCGGCCGGGTCGCGGTCGAAAAGAACATCGAGGCCTTTCTGAGCCTCGATCTGCCCGGAGAGAAATGGGTGGCGGGCGATGGTCCCCAGCGGCACAGCCTCGAGGCGCGTTTCCCCGGCGTTCGCTGGCTGGGCATGCTCGAGCCCAGAACTTTGGCCGAGATTTATTGCCAGGCCTCGGTCTTTGTCTTTCCCAGCCGAACCGACACCTTTGGCCTGGTCATGGCCGAGGCCATGGCCTGCGGCACCCCCGTGGCGGCCTTTCCTGTGACTGGCCCCAAGGATGTGGTCTTGGAAGGCACGGGCGTGCTGCACGACGACCTCCGGCGTGCCTGCCTAGAGGCCTTGGAGCTGCCCCGAACACTGGTGGCAGAGCGGGCTTCTTGCTACAGCTGGGCGGCCGCAACGGCTCAGTTTGTGCGCCACCTGGTGCCGATCTCATGACAATGTCACATAATCTTCATCGTGAAGAAACTTCTCTTTAATCTCCGGCTTCCACACTGGTTCACAGTCAAAAGAAAAACCGGAGACCCGATCGCCATGAACGCGCCCCTGACGGCCCGCCTGCTTCAGAAGCGCCGCTACTTCAAGCGGTCCCACCGGCCCGAGCTCGCCGTTCCGGCGGCACCCGACGAGCGCTACAGCCTGGCACTCGCCAGCTGCGTGGACGACCTGCGCGATGCGCAGCGGCTTCGCTACCAGATCTTCACCGAGGAATACCAAGCCACCATCCACACCAAGATTCCGGGCGTGGACGAGGACTTCTACGACAATTTCTGCGACCACCTGCTGGTGCGAGACCTCGAGACCGACGAGGTTGTGGGCACCTACCGGATTCTCCCCCCCGAGCAGGCGCGGCGCGTTGGCGGCTACTACAGTGAGTCCGAGTTCTTCATCAACCGCCTGGAGCGCTTTCGACCTTCCATGGTTGAGCTGGGCCGCTCCTGTGTGCATCCCGACCACCGCAACGGCGGCGTGATCATGCTGCTCTGGTCGGGCATCGCCCAATACATGAGCCACTACAGCTACAAGCACCTGATTGGCTGCGCCAGCGTGAGCATGCGCGACGGCGGCGTCGCGGCGGCCACCATCTGGGACGGCCTGCAGCAGAAGGCTCTGGCTGCGCCCGAGCACATGGGCTTTCCCAAGAACCCCCTGCCGCTCGAGAGCCTGTCGCGCGCCGAGTCTGTGGTCGAGCCCCCGCTGATCAAGGGCTATGTCCGTGTGGGCGCCAAAATCTGCAGCGCCCCCTCCTGGGACCCAGACTTCAACACGGCCGACTTCCTCATGCTCATGTCGCTCGAGCAGATGAATCCGCGCTATGCCCGCCACTTCGGCATCAAGGTTTGAGGGGCCTGCGATGAAACTTCGAATGAAGTCGTGGTTGGACTACCTCTTTGGCCACCTAGACAAGGCTCAGCGCCACTCCTACCTTTCGCCACTCTGAGCATTCCTGCTCAAGGCTGTAGCGGGTCAGCGGATGTGCGCTGAGCCACTCTTGGTCGACTTTGAGTGCCATGCCCTCGCCCTGCGCTGAGAGACTCATTTCGGGCAGGTCGATGTCGAGTCGGTTCCGATAAAAGATTGCGGCAATGCGGATGCATGCCAGTGCAGCCCAGTGCAGTGGCTCGGTGAACTGAATCTGGATCTTTCCGAGTTTGCCCACATGGCCCAAGACCAGGCCCGACATCAGCTTCTGATCGCGCCTTGAAAACCCCGGCATGTCGGCCTGCGAAACGATGTAGGCCGAGTGCTTGTGATAGCTGTTGTGCGAGATCGAGTGGCCCACCTCGTGCAGGCGCGCAGCCCAGCCGATGTTCAGTGCCATCGACTGCCGCTCTTCATCGGAGCCCAGCCCCATCTGCAGCCAAAAGGCCACCGCCAGATCGGCGATGCGCCGTGCCTGCGGTACGTCCACCGCATAGCGCTTGGCCATCTGCTCGACCGTGAGGTAGCGCATGTCGTCTTGCCGGCCCCGGCCCAGGACGTCGTAGAGAACCCCAAGCCTGAGGGCGCCATCGGAGTAATGCATCTCCTCGAGGCCCAGCTCTTCGAAGATGGCCAGCATGATGGACAGACCACCGGGGAGTACGGGAATGCGGTCGGCCTTGAGGCCAGGAAAGACATCGGGCCCCACGCCCCCGGCCCGGATCAGGGCAGCCCGCAGGTTCTCCAGGCCATCGCGGGTGAGCGCGTTGTCGCTGCCGCCCCCAAAGGCGGGCATGAGCTCCGCCAGGGCCTTGGCGGTGCCCGAAGAGCCGATGGCCTCGTCCCAGCCATGGCGACGGTAGGCATCGCCGATGACCTGAATTTCTCGACGGGCCTCGAGCACAGCCTCTTTAAAGCCAGAGCGGGTGATGTCGCCGCCGGGAAAGTAGTCGCGGCTGAAGCGGATGCAGCCCACAAAGACGCTCTCGAGCAGCTCGGGCTCGTAGTCGGTGCCGATGATGAACTCGGTGCTGCCCCCGCCGATGTCGACCACCAGTCGACGACTGCCATCGGCCGCCAGTGTGTGGGCCACGCCGTTGTAGATGAGGCGTGCCTCCTCGCGCCCGGCGATGACCTCGATGGGAAAGCCCAGGGCTGCCTCACAGGTCTTCTGAAACTCTGGGCCATTTTTGGCGACCCGAAAGGTGTTGGTCGCCACCACCCGCACATGCTGGGGCGAGAAGTGCCGCAGCCGCTCACCGAAGCGATGCAAGGCGCCCAGGGCTCGGGCCTGCGAGGCGGCATCCAGCCGTTTGTCTTTGGAGAGGCCTGAGGCCAGGCGCACGGCCTCCTTGAGGCTGTCGAGCGGTGTGATCTGGGGGCCCGCCGGCGTCGGCTGGACCCGCCCGATCAGAAGATGAAACGAGTTCGATCCAAGATCAACGGCTGCAACAAGTTCCGGTAGGTCTTGATCGATCAAAGAGGACCCCAACGCTGGTGGTGGTGATGGTTTGGGGGGATTATAGGACTCTTAAACTTCTGAAATATTTCGCCATGGCCAAAGAACTGCTCTCGCGTCCTCAGCCTGCGGCACTGACGCAAGACTTGCCCCGCCTCAATCGGGAGCTCGCTCAGTTGGCCTTCAACGAGCGGGTACTGGCCATGGCCGATCGGCACTCCATTCCCCTCTTGGAGCGGCTGCGCTACCTGTGCATCGTCTCTTCGAATCTCGACGAGCTCTTTGAGATTCGGGTCTCGGGCCTGAAGGCGAAGGTCCGAAGCGTCGGCGGCAAGAACCTCGATGCGGATGGATATGCCCACCCGGCCACGCTGGAGGCCGTGCAGCATGCGGCGCACGAGATCGTAGCCCGGCAATACCAGCTGCTGAATCAACGGCTGCTTCCTGCCCTGGCCCACGAGGGCGTGGTGCTCCACGCCAGTAGCCGCCTGACCGCAGAGCAGCTCCTCTGGGCCGAGCAGATGTTTCACCGCGAGGTCTTTCCGGTTCTCACGGCCATCTCGCTGGATCCCTCCCATCCCTTTCCCAGGGTGCTCAACAAAAGCCTGAACTTCATTGTCGAGGTCGACGGCAAGGACGCCTTTGGACGCCGCGGCAAGGTGGCCGTGGTGCAGGCACCGAGAATCCTGCCGCGCATTTTTCGTGTGCCGCCCGAGGTCTCGGGTCACCCCCACGGCTTCATCACGCTCTCGAGCCTGGTCAAGCTGCACATCGGGGCCCTGTTTGCGGGCATGTCGGTGAAGGGCACCTACCAGTTTCGTGTGACCCGCGACAGCGATCTGTTTGTGGATGAGGAGGAAGTCACGGACCTGCGCGAGACGCTCCGGGGCGAACTCCACCAGCGGCCTTATGGCGATGCGGTCCGTCTGGAAGTCTCCGAGACCACCCCACCCAAGCTGGTCAAGCGGCTCTTGCAGGAGTTTGGACTTCAGGAGGCCGACTGCTATCGGGTGCCAGGCCCCGTGAACCTCGTGCGGCTCATGTCCCTCATTGATGAGGTCGATCGGCCAGATTTGAAGTTTCCGGAATACCACGCCCCCAGCGTGGCGGCCTTTGCGCACGGCAAGGTATTTGAGGCCATTGCAGCCAAAGACATCCTGGTGCACCACCCCTACGAATCCTTCCATTCGGTGGTGGAGTTTCTGCAGACCGCGGCCCGCGATCCCGCCGTGGTGGCCATCTCCATGACCATCTATCGCACGGGCAGCACCTCGGTGCTGATGGAAGCACTCATGGAGGCGGCCCGCTCCGGCAAATCGGTCACCACCGTCGTCGAACTCATGGCCCGCTTCGATGAGGAGACCAACATCAACTGGGCCTCGCGCCTGGAGGAGGCCGGGGTGCATGTGGTCTTTGGTGTGGTGGGCATGAAGACTCATGCCAAGTGCTGTCTGGTCGTCCGACGAGAGCCGGCCGGGCTGCAGCGCTATGTGCACCTGGGCACCGGCAACTACCAGCCCAAGACCGCCAAGATCTACGAAGACTTCGGCCTATTCAGCGCCAATCCCCAGCTCTGCGAGGATGTGCATCAGATGTTTCGCGGGCTCACTGGCCTGGGCAGTTTCCAGACGCCGAGCCTCATCTGGGCCGCGCCCTTCACGCTGCACAGCTCGGTCATGCAGGCCATCGCCAGAGAGACCGAGGCCGCCGCAGCGGGGCGCCCAGCCCACATCCGTGCCAAGCTCAACGCCCTCGTGGAGCCCGAGGTCATTGATGCCCTCTATCGGGCCAGCAAGGCCGGTGTTCGCATCGATCTGATTGTGCGCGGTGCCTGCATTCTTCGTCCCGGGGTCCCTGGCCTGTCCGAGAACATCCAAGTCCGCAGCACCATCGGGCGCTTTCTGGAGCACAGCCGAGTCTTTGTCTTTCACGACGACGGCCGCGGGCAGGTCTACCTCTCGAGCGCGGACTGGATGGATCGCAACTTCTTTCGGCGGGTGGAGGTGGCCTTTCCGGTGCTGGACCCCGAACTCCGCCAGCGGGTGATCGACGAGGGGCTGCAGGTCCACCTGGAGGACCAGGGGTCGTCTTGGTGGATGCAAGCCGATGGCAGCTACCGACTGCCGCAGGCCCGAGGCACCCGGCGCGAGGCCCAGCGCGTGCTCATGGCAAGGCTGGGCGACCTGGACTGAGCGCGGGGATTATCGGGTCAGTTCAAATGCCGGCGAGGCCCAGCCCGTGCGGCTGTTGGCAGGAACTGCCGGCAGAGAATCACCGCCATAAATCACTGTGGGGCCGCTCTCCTTGAAGGCCTCCTTGCCGTAGGTGAGCCAAGGCACAGCCTTGACCTCGGCATGCACCCCGGGCTTGCTGAAGTCGCAGACACCGTCGGGGAAGATCTCTTTCAAGGAGCCGACAAACCCCGGCAAGGCCAGGGGCGGCAGGCCTGGGATGGCGGCATAGTCGGCCTCGGCCACGGGCTTCAACACGCACTTGTTGGTGAGCGTGCGGATGTCGTCGCCCGCGACAATGCGTGGGGTGGCAAACCGCGTCTGCACGACGATGTTCTGAGTGCTGGCCACCGGGCCCAAGACCGCGGCGAGCTGCTCGGTCACGGGTGCCAGTGCGGCACTGATCTGCCCCGTGGGATCCAGCGCGGTGAGGGTCGAGACATCCAGACCACAGACCTGGTTGGTGGCGGTGTCCACAATCAGGCCCAGCTCGGGCGGCAGCCGAGTGCCCACGAGTTGATCCAGCATGGGAATGGGCAGTGCCGGATTCGGGAAGAGCAGATTGCCGGTGAAGGGAACGATGAGGCCATTGCCCGCGGTGGTGCTTTGCGCGGAGAGGCAGCGATCACGGGCAGTGCGGGGCTTGGCGGTGCGCACCTTGTCGGCCAGCGCTTTGTCGGATGCATCGGCCTCGATGGCCGAGAGCCACTCGTCCATCACGAACAGGGCTTCCGTCGAGTAGGTGCTGTCGCCCGCGAGCACGATCTGGCCAAACCAGATCACCTGATTGTCGTGGTGGCCTTGCTTGGCCAGCAGCCGCGCACGCATCTGCCAGCTGTGGAAGGCATCGTGGGCGATGCCGGGGTCGGGTCCGCGAAGATCGATGATCGGGATGCCGGCAAGATTGTCCGCGGTGTTCACAGCACCCGTGCGGTAGCTGTTCTTCAGGGCAGTGTCGTTGGCTTTGGTTCGCTCTGCCTGCGGAAGAATGTCGACGGAGAGCCCACCGATATTGCGGTTGACGTCGAGGAACTGCTGGGCGGTGATGAGGCCCAGCTTGAATGCGCCCAGGCCGTACTGCACGCCGGTGTTGTCGATCGGAATGCCAGCGATCTCACGCGTGAAAGTCGATCCATTGGACTTCGAAATCGTGGCGGTCTGAGGACCGAACTGGTTGATCATGAAGTCCACGATGCCGCAGCGAACACCGTCCGGATTGGTGTCTCGGTTGTACTGTCGGTCTGCAGGAAGGCCCCGGCAATTTTCTTGGGTGGGGCGTGCCGAGGGGAAGAAGGCCAGGTCCGAGGCGATGGGATTGATGGGCAGATGGCCGTAGAGAAAGCTCCACTGGGCCGGCACTGGCCACATCGGGTTGGGGCCAGAGGGATTCTCGGGAGAGATGCCCAGGTAATTGGTGATGCCGTGGTACTCCGCAAACTGGGTGGCGGTGGTCCAGACATCGGGGTAGGAGCACTGCACGATCATGCCCTGATAGATGCCAGGGTAGGCATTCGAGATGTGCTGCTGGGCAATCGCTCCGCCCGAGCAGCCGGTGCCGATGGTGTAGCGCAGCTCGCCGTAGGTCTCGATGATCTGCTCTTTGGCCATCATCAGTCCCTCGGCCGCAGTCACCAGATTTACGTTGTGTCCCAGATTGGCTTGGGCGGCCGAGAGTGTGACAAAGCCACGGCTGAGCGCCACGAGGATGCTGTTGCCCAGCGCCGCCTCGCCCAGTGCGCCCGTCTCGCCGGGGGCGGTGCCCGCGATGTCGCCGTTGGGGGGATTGCCTGCGCCAAACTCCACGCCCACATTGCCGCCATGGTGAATGAGCAGCTTGCGGTTCCACTGCGTCTGCGGCGCCAGTGCAGTCCACTGCTCGCCGGGCTTGAAGACCGCCATTACCTGATAGCGGTCGCGGTTGATGTAGCCGGTCTCGCGGCGAACGATGAAGGGCAGGGTCTCGCCCGTCTCGGTGGTGATCTGGGCGATGTCGCCCGCCGCCGGGGGGTTCATGGGGTCGTAAGGCAGCATGGCGGGAGGCAGCTGCGGCTGCGACTGGCTCTCGGCGGCCGCCTGCAGGGCCTGTGGCAGGGCCCGCAGGGTCTGCACAATCGGGCCCTGGGCGGGCACATAGAACAACGCGAATGAGGGTGCGACGATGCACTTGGGATTGTTCGCCGACTGGGCCTCAGGAAGCCTGCAATTCCAGGGCTGAATCTGCGGACCACTGAAGACCGGGCCGCCGATGGAGTGGTTGACGATCTGCACCTCGGCCATCTGATTGGCCGTGCCGCCCTTCAGGCTGTTGGGACCCATTTTCAAGCCCTGCACGAGGGCTTTGAACATCCCCTGCCCGGCGGGCACCAGCGCATTGCTGATGTCGGTGCCATTGAGATTGAGCACCGGCGCCATGCCCTGCTGATCGGCGGGAAGCTGGAGCGCCACCAGGGCCTGACCACCACTGATGAGGTCCGCGCGATTGGACACCACCGAGAGGGTGGCCACACTGCCCGGGCTTTCTGGGTTGGGTTCCGGCTCCATGCCGACGAGCTCGGCGAGGTCGCTGCCGCAGGCAGTCAGGATGATGGACATGCCCAGGACTGCGGCAGCTTTGTGGATGTTGGGAAGTTTCATCCCTGGAACATAGCCCGCCTTGCAACCCAGACCCAGCGTTGTTCTTCAGGGTTTCCCCAAGGGAGGCGGGGGTGTCGTCAGTGTTACTTACGCTGGATTGCGCTGACGCTTCTGCGGCCCCAGCAGCAGTACGGGAACCAGACCCACCAGAGCAATCGTCAGGGCCGGCCAGGCGGCCTCGGCCAGCCGCTCGTCGCTGGCCAGCCCATGGGCCGCCACCGCGAGGGTCTCGACATTGAACGGCCGCAGCACGAGCGTGACGGGCAGTTCTTTGACCACATCCACAAACACGATGAGTGCTGCGACCCAGATGCTGCGGCTCAACAGGGGCAGGTGCAGCCGCGCCAGCACTTGCCAGGCCGACAGGCCCAGCGAGCGGGCAGACCAGTCGAGGCTGGGTGTGATGCGGCCAAGGCCAGCCTCCATCGAGACCTGCGCCACCGTGAAGAATCGGGTGAGGTAGCCGCCCAGGATCAGCAACACCGTGGTGGTGAGCGCAAAGCCAATGCCCACCCAAGAGAGCATCTCGGTCACCCAGCCGGAGATGGACAACAGCCCCACCGCCACCACCAACCCAGGCACGGCATAGCCCGAACCTGCCAGACGCTGCGGCAGCCCCGACCCCAGCAACCGTTGCCGATAGGACAGCACAAGGGCCACCGGAACAAGAACCACGGCGGCCATCAGCGCATAGTGCACGGAGGCCAGCGCCTGCCCCCCGAGCTGCGGCAGCACCAGCTCGGTCTCGGCCGAGGCGGCCGCCGCCAGCAAAAAGGCCACCGGCAGCACAAAGCCCAAGAGGCCCGGCAGCAGACAGACCAGACACAGCACCAGCCTGCGCTTGGGGCCCACCTCGCGCAGGGACCGCATGCGCAGGGGCGTGGCAAAGAACTCTGCCCTGCCTCGTGCCCGACGCTCCAGATAAACAAGGCCCAGGGCCAGCAGCAGCATCAACAGGCCGAGCAGGGCAGCCCCCGACCGGTCGCCATAGCTGAACCAGGTCTTGTACAGGCCAGTGGAGAAGGTCTGCACCGAAAAGAAGGCCACCGTGCCGTAGTCGGCCAGGGTCTCCATCACCACCAGGGCCGACCCCGCCGCCAGGGCTGGTCGAGCCATGGGCAGGGCTAGCCTCCAGAACATGCCCTGGGAGCCCAGCCCCATGCTGCGCGCAGCATCTTGCAGCGAGGGGGGAGACTCCTCGAAGGCCGCACGCGCCAAGAGAGTGATGTAGGGCGAGAGCGAGACGCCCAGCACCAAGGCGGCACCCCCCACCGAATGGATCGGCGGCCACTGCGCGGGGCTCGGGGGCGTTAGCCCCAGGGCGGCCATGCCTTCCCGGATGTGGATGGCCAGCCAGCCCGAATAGTCAAGGGCATCGGTGTAGCCATAGGCCACCACATAGGCAGGGAGCGCCAGCGGAAGGACCGCCAGCCAGATGCTGAGCCGCTGCAGCGGCAGGCGATATTGGGTCGAAAACCAGGCCACAGGAACCCCCAGCAGCAGCGCCACAGCGAGGGTGGCCACGCAGAGCGCAGCGCTGGTGAGGAGGTAGCGCGGCAGGGTCGTCTCGATCTGTGCCAGCAGCGAGGAGAGGTCCGCCAGGGCGTGGAGCCCGAGCCCTGCCACCGCGAGCAGAGGAAGGCCAATCAGCAGCGTGAACAAAGGCCCCGAGGCACGCAGGAGGATGGAGGAGATCGGGGGCTTAAACACAGGTGGGAAGTATACTCATTCAATGTCGCATTCCCTCTCCATCGACGCCCTCGAACTCCGCTACCCCGGGGCTTCCCAGGCCGCCCTGCGGGGAATCAATCTCGATGTTGCCCCCGGCGACATCCTCTGTTTTTTGGGCCCCTCGGGCTGCGGCAAGACCAGCCTGCTGCGCGCCATCGCGGGCTTCGTTCGTCCAAGCCGCGGCCGCATCCGTCTGGGCGACGAGGTCTTGTTCGATCGGCGAACCAACCTGCCGCCCGAATCGCGCCGCATCGGGGTCGTTTTTCAGGACTACGCCCTGTTTCCCCACCTCACGCTCGAGCACAACCTGCTTTTTGGCCTGACCCAGGGCCGGCCAGCGCGGGCAAGCGAGGACGATCGCCGCCGCGCGGCCACCATGCTCGACCTCGTTGGCCTGGAATCCCAGCGGCACAGCTTCCCCCACGAACTCTCGGGCGGCCAGCAGCAGCGCGTGGCTCTGGCCCGGGCCCTGGCGCCCGGACCTGCGCTGATCCTCATGGACGAGCCCTTCTCCAACCTCGACCAGGGCCTGCGAGCCCGACTGGCGCTCGATGTTCGCGAGATCCTCAAGGCCACAGGAACCACCGCCATACTCGTGACGCATGACCAGGCCGAGGCCTTTGCCATGGCCGACCAACTCGCCGTGATGTTTGCTGGGCAGATTCAGCAGATCGACACGCCCTATCGGGTCTACCACGAGCCCTGCTCGGCCGAGGTCGCACAGTTTGTCGGCGAGGGCACAATGGTGGCTGGCGTGCGCGATGGCCACTGGGTGGAGACGCCCATGGGGCGCCTGCCGCTGCGGGCCTGCTGCTGCCGGGCCGATGCAGCCCGAGAACCCGTGCGCGTGCTGCTGCGCCCCGACGATGTGGTCCACGATGACGACAGCCCCCTGACCGCCACGGTTGTGGCCAAGGCCTTTCGCGGTGCCGACTTCCTCTACACGCTGCGCCTGGGAACGGGTGAAGAGATTCTTTCGCTCGTGCCCAGCCACCACAACCACCCCATCGGCGAGCCCATTGGCTTGAAGCTCGAGGCCGACCATGTGGTGACCTTCCCCGTGGCCGCATGACCGCCCCCCTGCTGAGGGTGGAGCAGCTGCGCAAGCAGTTCGCAGGGCAGCCCGCGGTCGATGGCCTGTCGCTCGAGATTCGTCCCGGGGAGTGCCTGGGCCTGCTTGGTCCCAATGGCGCAGGCAAGACCACGAGCCTGCGCATGATCCTGGGGCACCTGGCCGCCGACTCCGGCCGCATCGAGCTGATGGGCCACACCCTGCCCGAGGGCGCCCGTGACGCCCGAGGCAAGGTCGGCGTGGTCGGCCAGTTCGATACCCTGGATCCAGACTTCACCTGCACCGAGAATCTGCGCGTCTATGGCCGCTACTTCGGCATCGACCGCGCGCTGCTCGAGGAGCGCATCCCTCGCCTGCTGGCCTTTGCCGAGCTCACCAACAAGGCCGATGCCAAGATCGGCGAACTCTCGGGCGGCATGAAGCGGCGCTTGAGTCTGGCCCGAGCGCTGGTCAACGACCCCCAGCTCCTGCTGCTCGATGAGCCCACGACGGGCCTGGATCCCCAGGCCCGACACCTGATGTGGGATCGGCTGGGCCAGCTCCTGCGCGAGGGCAGAGCCATCCTGCTCACCACCCACTTCATGGAAGAGGCCCAGCGGCTGTGCAGCCGCATCCTGCTGATTGACCATGGCCGACCGGTGCTCGAGGGTGAGACGCGTGCCCTGATTGCCGATGAGATCGAGCCCGAGGTCTTCGAGGTCTCGGGCGTGGACCCCGCCGTCGTGGCCGCAAACCCCGCAGTGCTCGCTGCCGCCAGCCGCACCGAGATCTCCGGCGAGACCTTCTTCGCCTACACCCATCGGGCAGAGGACCTGGCGCGCGCCCTCGATGCAGTGCCCTCAGCCCGCGTTCTGCATCGGCCAGCCAACCTCGAAGACGTCTTTCTCAAGACCACCGGCCGTCAGATTCGACAAGACGCCTAGGCCCGACGGCCGTGACCCCGGATTCCCCTGCCCTCCGATGACCCTGAACCCATTTTCAAACCTCACCCTGCGCGGCATTGCCAGCGTCTGGCTGCGCAACTTCCTGGTCTGGCGAAAGCTGCTGGTGCCCAGCCTGGTCTTCAATGTGGCCGAGCCCCTCATCACCCTGGTGGCGCTGGGCTACGGCCTGGGCCTGCTGGTGGGCCGTGTGGAATCCAATGGCAGCGCCCTGCCCTACATCGTCTTTCTGGCCAGTGGCTCGGTCTGCATGTCGGCGATGAACTCCGCCAGCTTCGAGGCGCTCTTTAGTGGCTACAGCCGGCTGGGTCCGCAGAAAACCTGGGAGGGGATTCTCAACGCGCCGGTGAGCTTGGAAGAGATCGTTGCGGCCGAGATCCTGTGGGCGGGCTTCAAGGCTCTATTTACGGGTGCGGCCATCCTGCTGGTGGCACGCCTTCTGGGGCTGGCCGAGACGGCCCAGCTGCTGCTGGTCTGGCCCCTGCTGCTGCTCGTGGGCATCTGCTTTGCCGCGATGGCAATGGTCTTTACCGTGATGGCCAAGAGCTACGACTTCTTCAATTACTACCTCACGCTGTTTCTGACGCCCATGATGTTTCTCTCAGGCGTCTATTTTCCCCGCAGCCAGCTGCCCGAAGCCATCCAGGGCGCCGTGGCGCTGCTGCCGCTCTCGGCCGCCGTCGACCTCATTCGGCCGATTTTTCTGGGCCTAGCCCCCGAGACCCCGATGCGGTCGGTGGCACTGCTGCTGGGATACGCGCTGCTCGCCCTGGCGCTCGCCCAGCACCTGGTGCGGCGGCGCTTTGGAGTCACCTGACGACGGGGAAAGCCAACGACGGGCTGATTCAGCGGCGGGGTGCGGCCTGGGTGGGGATGGTGCCGCGCAGCTCGACCTGGCGGTTGTCCTCGTTCACAAACACCAGCCGGGGCGCAAATTCCTGAGCCTGGGCCTCGGTCATCTGGGCATAGGTGGCAAGAATCACCAGATCACCCACCGCGGCGTGGCGGGCCGCCGAGCCGTTGAGTGAAATCACGCCCGAGCCGCGCTCGGCCTTGATGGCGTAGGTCACCAGGCGGCTGCCGTTGTTGATGTTCCAGACATGGAGCTGCTCGAACTCGCGGATGCCCGCGGCATCCAGAAGGTCTTCATCGATGGCGCAGGAGCCTTCGTAGTGCAATTCGCACTGGGTCACGGTGGCGCGATGAATCTTCGACTTGAGCAGGGTGATGTGCACGGTGGTTCGGCTCCTTGCCGAGAAAAAAGACACACCGTTATTGTGCACCCGCAGCAAATGTCTGTCATAGTGCCGAATTCCACTTTTTCCACAGGGGGCGAGAGCCACATCTGTGGCCCCTGCTCCCATGACGACACCCACCTTCCAGGCGTTCGGCCTTGCCGAACCCATTCAACGCGCCTTGGCTTCCCAAGGCTTCACCGCGCCCACGCCCATCCAGGCGGCGGCCATCCCGCTTGCCCTCGAGGGCAAGGACGTTCTGGGCATCGCCCAGACCGGCACCGGGAAAACGGCGGCCTTTGTGCTGCCAGCCCTGCAGGCCGTGGCGAAATACCGCGCCGAGCAAGGCCACTCGCCACTCAAGCCGCGCCTGGCCAAGTCGGCCCTCTGCCTGATCCTCGCCCCCACCCGCGAGCTCGCCAGCCAGATCCACGAGGCCGTGATCGAACTCGGCAAGCCCCTCAAGGTGAGCACCGCCCTCGTGGTCGGTGGCGCCAAGGCCTACCCTCAGATCAAGGCCATGATGCCCGGCGTGGACATCCTGGTGGCCACGCCCGGCCGACTCGAAGACCATCTCCAATCGCGCCACATCCGGCTCGATGCCACCCGCATGGCCGTGCTCGATGAGGCCGACCAGATGATGGATCTGGGCTTCATGCCCGCCATCCGCCGCCTGCTGGCCCTGCTGCCCAAGAGCCGCCAGACCATGCTGCTGTCGGCCACCATGCCCAAGGAAATCCGCCAGCTCGCCGAGCAGTTTCTGACCTCGCCCGTCGAGGTCTCGGTGGCCCCGCAGAGCAAGCCCATCGAGTCCATCCGCCAAGAGCTCATCCTGGTGAATCCGGGCGACAAGCCCACCACCCTGGTCGAGCTGCTCGGCGACCCGCTCATCGAGCAGGCCATCGTCTTTACCCGCACCAAGCATGGCGCCGACCGCGTGCAAAAGCTCATCCGCGATGCGGGCCACTTCACCATGGCCCTGCACGGCAACAAGACCCAGGGTCAGCGCGACCGTGCGCTCGACGCATTCCGCAATGGTCGGGTCAAGGTTCTGGTGGCCACCGACATCGCCGCCCGCGGCATCGACGTCGACACCATCACCCACGTCTTCAACTACGACCTGCCCAACATCCCCGAGGCCTATGTTCACCGCATCGGCCGCACCGGCCGTGCTGGACGCGATGGGGTGGCGGTCTCCCTCTGCGAGCCCAGCGAGCAGAAGCTGGCGCGCCAGATCGAGCGACTGACCGGCTGCAACCTGCTGCCCGAGCACCTGCGCCAGTCGCGCCCACCGCGCAGCCCCGGCAATGGCTACAAAGGCCGGCCGGGTGCACGTCCCCAGGGCAAGCCCCGCCAGGGCCGCCCCCACCACGATGCCCGAAGCCCGCGTTAAGCAGCAGCTCTCGATCCCGCTGTTTCCCCTGCGACTGCCACTGCATTCGCAGGGGGTTCTCTCGCTTCAAATCTTCGAAATCCGCTACCTGGACATGGTTCGCCAGCAACACAAAACGGGCGAGCCCTTTGGCGTGGTGGCCCTCCATGAGGGCGATGAAATCCGCAAGCCCGGCAAGGAAGAGCGCTTTGCCAGCCTGGGCACCCTGGCCCACATCACCGAGTTCAATGCCCTGCAGCCAGCGCTGCTGCACATCGTCTGCGAGGGCGGCGAGCAGTTCCGCATCCGTTCCTCGGAATGCGGCAAGTTCGGGCTCTGGCGCGCCGAGGTGGATGTCCTCGAGGCTGCACAGCCCGACCCCATCCCACCGGCCTTTCAGTCCGCAGCCAATGCGCTGGGCCATGTGATCGCCGAGCTGCGCCGCCAGGGCATCCCCGATGCGCGGCTGCCCATTCGCCCGCCCTTTCACCTCGATGAGGCAGGCTGGGTGGCCGACCGCTGGGCGGAGATCGCACCCCTATCGCCCCAGCAGCGCCAGACCCTTCTCGAGACCCACACGGGCATCGGCCGGCTGGCACAGATCATGGAATGGCTGGGCGGCATGTTCGACGCGCCCCCGGCGGGCTCGCCCCCCGACCCCAGCCGAGGGGCACCATGAGTGCCCTCATGACTCTGCAGGCAGCGCACCTGGCCTATGGCCACGTGGCACTGCTGAACAACGCCGAAATGCGGCTCGACCGCGGCGAGCGGCTCGGACTCATTGGCCGAAATGGCACCGGCAAGAGCTCCCTGCTGAAGATCCTGGCAGGCATCGAGCAGCCCGACGCCGGAGGCCTTCAGCGGCAGCAGGGTCTGCGCTGGGTCTATGTGCCGCAGGAGCCCAGCTTTGCCGAGGTCGACACCCTCTTTGATGCGGTGGCCCGAGGCCTGGCGCCGCTGCGTGCCCTGCGCGAGGATTACGAGCGCATCGCCTGCGGCGACATCGGTGAGGCCGAGGCCCAGGCGCTAGAAAATCTCCAGACCCAGATCGAGGCCCTGGATGGCTGGACCTGGGAGCAGCGGGTGCAGGAGACCCTCGAGCGCCTGGGACTGCAGGCGAGCGTGAAGTGCTCGGAGTGCTCCGGCGGCATGCTCAAGCGCGCCGCCCTGGCCGAGGCCCTGGTGCAGCGGCCGGATGTGCTGCTGCTCGATGAGCCCACCAACCACCTCGACATCCAGGCCATCGGCTGGCTCGAGGGCCTGCTCACCGAGTGGGGGGGCAGCCTGATTGTGATCAGCCACGACCGTGCCTTTCTGAATGCGGTCTGCACCGGAATTCTGGAGCTCGATCGCGGCGTGCTGCGCCGAACCCAGGGCAATCTCGAGGCCTACGAGCGCCACAAGGCCGAGCAGCTTGCGGCCGAGGCGCTGGCCTTTGCCCGCGAGGACAAGCTCTTGGCCCAGGAAGAGGTCTGGATTCGCAAGGGCGTGGAGGCCCGCCGCACGCGCAGCGTCTCGCGCATTGCGCGGCTCGAGGCCCTGCGACAGAGCCGTGCCGCCCGCCGCGAGCAGGTCGGCCAGGTGCGCATGGCGATCAGCCGGGGCGGCATCTCCGGCAAGGTGGTGGCCGACCTCGACGGCGTGTGCAAGACCTTCCCCGGCCCGCAGCCCAAGCGCATCGTGGACAACCTCACCACGACCATTCTGCGCGGCGACAAGGTGGGGCTGGTGGGCCCCAATGGTGCGGGCAAGACGACCCTGCTCAAACTCATCCTGGGCGAACTCAGCCCCGACTCCGGCACCGTGCGCCAAGGCACCCGCTGCCAGGTCGCCTACTTCGATCAGATGCGCGAGGGCCTGAATCCCGAGGCCACGCTCGAAGACACGATCAGCCCCGGCTCGGAGTGGATCGAGATCGATGGCCATCGGCAGCATGTGCGCAGCTACCTCGAGTCTTTTTTGTTCTCGCCCGAGCGAGCCCGCTCGCCGGTGCGCAGCCTGAGCGGTGGCGAGCGAAATCGCCTGCTGCTGGCGCGTCTCTTTGCGCGGCCGGCCAATGTGCTGGTGCTCGATGAGCCGACCAACGACCTCGACATCGAGACCCTCGAGCTGCTCGAGGAGCTGCTGCGCAGCTACTCGGGCACGGTCTTTCTGGTGAGCCACGACCGGGTCTTTCTCGACAATGTGGTCGACAGCCTGCTGGTCAACGAGGCACCGGGCCTCTGGCGCGAGGTGGAGGGCACCATCCAGGACTGGCTTCGCGAAAATGCCCACCGCGAGAATGCCCAGCGCCAGAATGCCCAGCGCCCAAATGCACAGCACGCCCAGGCGGCAGAATCCACGCAGACCACCCCACCGAGGGGCCAGAAGGTCAACACCCAAGCCTCCGGACAGCGCTCGACCCCCCTGCTGAGCCGGGCGGAGCAGCGCGAGCTCGATGGACTTCCCGCCCAAATCGATGCCTGGGAGCAGGAACTCGCCGCCATGGCAGATCGCGCCGGGTCGGAGACCTCGGGGGATTTGTTTCAGGAGATGGCGGCCCTGCAGGCGAAGATGGACGCTGCCCTCGCCCGTTGGGAAGCCCTGGAGGCCCGCTCTAACGCAGCTGCGTAGCGGGGCTGTTGGCCGTCAGGCTGCTGTTTTGTTGGGCCGTGGCCGAGGGGAACACCGGCTGGAGCGCTGCATTGATGCGATCCAGAGCACGGGCAGCCTTCTCGAGGTTGTTGAGCAGGCCCGATTCAGAGACGCGCATCCCCGAGGCGGCCGACTCCAGTTCCCCACGGCGCGCGGCCGAACGCAAGGCATTCAGAAACACCGCATGCGACTGGGCCATGGGGTCGCTGTTGGCTCCGACCGAACGCTGCCACTCGCGGATGTCGAGGTAGCGGGCCTCGGCCTCCGGGCAGGAGGGCACCTCGCGCATCTGCCAGGCCCGCATGGCGCAGAGCTGCTTTTGATAGTTGTAGTCGTAGACCAGAAAGACGCTGCGCCGCAGCTCGGCAATCATGCGCTGTCGGTCTTCGGGGCGGGGGTCCCCAAGGCGCTTCCAGAAGGCGTCGTAGTCGGCGGCGCTCAGCGCCCCGGTGCCTCGGGCGACCCGATCAAAGGCATCGACCACCGTGGTGAATCGCGGGGCGATCTGAGCCTGAGCGTCGGGGCTGACCAGGCTCAGGGCCAAAGCCAGCGCCACCGCAGGAAGCCACACCGCAGATCGCAGGATCATGGATCAGCGTGTCCTTGTCGGCCGGACAGGCGCCTCAGTGCCGGAGGGCTGAGACTGACCGGTGATGCTCTGAAGCACACCGCCAAGCCCTTGCAAGACACCACCCACCGCATCGCCCACACCACCCACGACCCCGCCCAGGGCACCGCCACCACTGCTTGTGTTGCTCGACGAACTTGCGTTGGGCGCTGCCGCACCGGGAATGCCCAGGGGCGCCACAGGAGAAAACTGCAGCAGGGCATCGCCCAGGCCATCGACCAGTGCCTGCACGGGCGTGATCAGCGCATCGAGGCCATCGCCCAGTGCCTGCCCGGACCCCATGTCGGGCATGGAGAGCACCGGGGAATTGTCGGGCGGGGCATCGCCCGAACCGCCGGCGGCCGGCGGGCCACCCGAATCCACACCGCCCGAGGGTGCGCCACCAATGGCAGTGACGGGCCCGGTCTCGGTGGAGTCGGCGCCGGTGTTGGCCCGGCCGATCTCGCCCAGGGTCATGCACCCCGAGAGCAAGAGGGAAACTGCGATCAAAGCAACGAGTGACTGCCGAGAAACTGGTCGCGCGAATGCGTGCTGATTCATGGCTTTATTGTCGCCGAAATGCCAGGGCTGTGAAGCCGAGAACAAGGGAATTTAAGCAGTGCCAGAGCCAGTGCAGACCGAGGGGGAGGCTGTCGCACAGCGGCAGGTCGAGCTGCCGGGCGGTGAGAGAGGCAGGAAAAATCAGGGCTGCGATTGCCAGCGACCGAACACGGTGGGGTGCCAAGCCCCGCAGTCGGCTGATCACCACAAAGACCACCAATGCCGTCCAGGCGCCGACATAGAGCCCCGGAGGAGCCCAGCCGATGTGGGGCTCTGCCGCCGCCATGGCCGCCTCGCCTGCCGCAATGCAGCCAGCCAGGACGGCCAGACCCGCAACGCCCCAGACGATCTGGGCACCCCCCGACGGTGCGGCGGCCGAGGAGCCGGTCTCGGCGCCTGCCGACCAGAGTCGGGCGGGCAGCAGCGCAGAAAACACTGCCAGGTAGAGCGCGATGAAGGCCACATCGAGCGTGGCCGTCTCCGAGGTGCCGGCCAGGTGAAAAGCCAAACTGCCCAGGCCCACGGCCACGATCAGGAGCCCCAGAAGCCCCAGCTCCCAGCGGTGGGGGCTTTCTCGGCGCGAGAACACATAGAGGCCAACAAGAATGAAGGCCGCGTTGGTGATGGCGTTGATGGGCTCCGACCAGAGGCTGGGGTCGGTGCGTTCGCAGTAGAGGTCGACGGGGGTCATGGTTTTGGGTGGGTCGCGCGGCGTGGGGAAATGGGGGCTTGGGGCAGAGGCCAAACGCAGCCCGCGCCCACAGCATAGCGGGCCTCGGCCTGGTGGGCCTCAACCACATGGCCGCCTGTGAATTCACCAAAGGCAGGCAGCGTCCAGAGCCGGGCGTCGCGCACAAAGATCGGCAGCCGCAGCCGATCGCGGCCAGGCCCCATCAGCAGGCCCACCGGATGCACATGGCCCACAACCCGCACCAGATCGGCCCGGTCCTGCAGATGCTTGGGAAAGTCGGCCGGCTCGTGGGCAGCCGCGATGGCCAGGCTGGTTTGCGATGCCCTTGGCAAGCCTTGGGCCTCATCGATGGTCTCGGCCGGCAGATCCATCGACCAGTGTTCGAGAACTTCCAGACCCTCGAGGCATTCTTGGGTGGCCCGCACCGCCCGCCGGTCGTGATTGCCCGGCAGCAGCACGATGGAATCCAGCAGGCCCTGCGCCACCAGGGGCTCGCGCCAGCCCTGCCAGAGCGCCGCGAGCGCATCCGAGAGGCTGGCTGTGTTGTGGATCAAATCGCCCACCACCACAAGGCGCTGGATTTGGTGGTGAGCCACCAAGGCCCCCAGGCGATCCAGTGTGGTGGCATCGCTGCCCTCGGGAATCGCCAGGCCAGCCGCGCGAAAGGACCGCGCCTTGCCCAGATGCAGGTCAGAGATCAAGGCGGTGCGCGCACCGGGAATCACCATGGCGCGGCGGGCATCGAGCAGCAGGGGTCCCAGGGCGAGCTCGGGGCTGCCGCGCGAGGGCCCAGGCCTCGGCTCGCCCATGGGATCAGGCACCGGCCGCCTCCAGCATGCGCTCGATGCGGTCCTGCAGAGACTCGCTGCTGAGCTTTTCGCGCAGTCGATCCACCACCAGCGGAAAGGACAAGGGCGAGGGACCCTGGATGGATTTCCAGACCCAGTCTCGGTGGTCGAGATCCGCGCAGGCAGCGGCCAGTGCGTCGAAGGCCCAGTCGCCCTGAAGCACCTCCTGGCGAGCCTGCGCGAGCAGCAGGTTGTCGGGGTCGTACTTGTCGAAGACCTCATAGACGAGGCTTGCCGAGGCCGCCAACTGCCGGCTGCTGGGCGAGGCGCCGGGCACCATCGTCTGAATCAGGCCCGCGATGCGGGCAATCTCGCGAAAGCGCCGCAGAGGCAGGGTTCCCGACGAGGCCCCAGCCAGGAGGTCCTGCAACAGTTGCTCCGGACGCAGGGCAGCGCGCACCCGCACCGGATCAAAGAGCGATCCCTCGGCCAGAGCCTGCGCGCGCTGGGCGCGTGTGGGCGGCGGGCACAGCAGCTCAAACCCATAGTCATTGACCGCCACGGAGATCGAGCGCGGGGTCTCGGCACTGAGGCGCTGGGCCATCAGCGTCGCCATGCCCAGGTGAATCGTGCGGCCCAGCAGCGGGAAGACCGCGAGATGGCTGCCCTCGCGGCACTCCCATTGCTCGATGAGCAGCTCCTGGGGATGGGGAATCCGGGACTGCTGGGCCAGCCGCTCTAGCATGGGCCGCAGGCCCTGTGCCTCGGGGGTGGTGCCGGAGAGCAGCCCGGGCAGCAGGCCACGCAGCACCTCGGCCAGCTCCGAGGAGAGCGGCATATTCCCCCCCAGCCATCGGGGGACCGCGCCCGCCGAGGACTTGGCCACCTTCACATAGGCCGTGAGGTCCTTCACGCGCACCAGCTCCAGCGCCCGCCCCGAATACAGGAATCGATCTCCGGGCTTAAGGCGGCCGATGAACTGCTCCTCGATCTGCCCGATCTTGCCACCGCGCATCCAAGCGAGCTGAAGCGTGGCATCCGAGACGATGGTGCCCATCGAGAGCCGGTGCCGCCGGGCCTGGCGGGCATCGGTCATGCACAAGCGCCCCTGCTCGTCGCGCTGCAGGCGGTGGAAGTCGGGGTAGGCCTGCAGGCTCTGGCCGCCGTGCTCCAAATGCGCCAGCGCCCAGTCGAAGTCCTCGCGAGAGAGGCCTGCGTAGCTCGGAGCCGAACAGACTTCGGCATAGAGCGCATCGGGGTGCATGGGAGCGCCCAAAACACGGGTGGCGATCTGCTGGACCAGAACATCGAGTGGGGCCTGGGGCGGGTGCCGCGACTCCATACGCCCGAGCCTCAATGCTTGCTGGGCAGCGAGCGACTCCACAATCTCCCAGCTGTTGGTGGGCACCAAGACCAGACGAGACCTCTGCTCAGGGCTGTGGCCCGAGCGCCCTGCCCTCTGCACCAGCCGGCCCATGCCTTTGGGGCTGCCGACCTGCAGGACCTGAGCCACGGGCGCAAAGTCCACACCGAGGTCGAGGGTGGAGGTGGCCACCACCGCCCGCAGCCGGCCCTCGCGCAGGGTCTGCTCCACCCAGGTGCGGTGGGAAGGATCGAGCGAGCCGTGGTGCAGGGCAATCAGCCCAGCCCAGTCTGGCCGCTCGTCGAGCAGAGCCTGATACCAGAGCTCGGCCTGGGCTCGGGTGTTGGTGAAGACCAGCGAGGTGCTGGCCTGCTCGATGGCCTGTGCCACCTGCGGCACCATGGATCGCCCGAGGTGGCCCGCGTAGGGAAAGCGTGCCACGCCCTGGGCGGGCATGAGGGTGGAGATGTCGATCTTCTCGGCCGCGGCCGGGCCGTCGGATTCCAGAAGCACCGCACCCGGGCCACACAGGATTTCGGCGGCCTGAGAAAGATTGCCCAGGGTGGCCGACATGCCCCAGGTCTGAAGGCGCCCCTGAGTGAGGCTGCGCAGGCTTGCCAGGCAGAGCTGCAGCTGCACGCCGCGCTTGTTGCCCAGGAGTTCGTGCCACTCATCGACCACCACAGCCTGAAGGCCCGCCAGTCGCGCGACCCAGAGGCTGCGGCTGAGCATTAGGCAGAGGCTCTCGGGCGTGGTGACGAGCACCTCGGGGCTGCAGCGGTCTTGTCGCTGGCGCTCGCTGCTGGGCGTGTCGCCCGAGCGCAGTCCGATGGCAATGTGCGGCAGCGACAGGGCCTGCAGCGCCCGAAGACTGTCGTGGGCCAGGGCCCGCATGGGCGTGACCCAGAGCACCTGCAGGCCGGGCCTCCAGTTCACGTGCTGCAGCAGCCCGCCCCAGACGGCATAGGTCTTGCCACTGCCAGTGCCCGCGTGCAGCATGCCGCTCTGGCCCGCTCCGATGGCCGCCCACGTCCGGGTCTGAAAGGCAAAGGGCCGCAGCCCCAGCGCCGCAAAGGCGCTCTCTGCAACCGATGCCTGCGTCACTGCTGCTTCCTCAGTCATGGGCATGCCCATCGGGCAGCATGGCGCGAAGATCATCGAGGCTGTTGGCCTCTTCGACCCGCTTGTCGGGGCGCAGGCGCAGGATGCGCGGAAAGCGCACCGCCACCCCGCTCTTGTGCCGGCGCGATGCCATCACTCCCTCGAAGGCCAGCTCCATCACCAGCGTGGGGGCGACCGAGCGCACGGGCCCGAACTTCTCGAGGATGGTCTTTCGGATCACCGCATCGACCTCGCGGATCTCCTCGTCGGTGAGCCCGGAGTAGGCCTTGGCAAACGGGACCAGCTGGGCGGGACTGCGCGATCGGTCCCAGAGCGCAAAGCCGTAGTCGGTGTAAAGCCCTGCCCTTCGGCCATGGCCGCGCTGGGCATAGACCAGCACCGCATCGATCGACCAGGGGTCGACCTTCCACTTCCAGACCTCGCCCTCGGCGGATGCCTTGGTGCGGCCCACGCCATAGGCCGCATCGCGCCGCTTGATCATCAGTCCCTCGACGCCCAAGGCCCTGGCCTGAGACCGCCACTGGGCCGCCTGCTGCCAACTGGTGCAGGCAAGCACCGGGCTTAGAGACAACGATGGCGCTGCGGCCCGGGCGGCGGGTGTGGCCATGAGCCCCTCGAGGCGGGCACGCCGCTCGCTCAGGCTGAGCGCGCGGGTGTCGCCCGAGGCATCGCGCAGCAGGTCGTAGGCCCGCAGAATCACCGGATGTTCCGCACAAAAGGCGGCACTCGGCGAGCGCCGGTCAAGGCGCAGCTGCAACGCCGAAAAGGGCGCGACCCGTCCGTCCCCGTGTCCTTCGGACTGCGGCTCCACCTCCCCCTCGCCACCGCCCACCGCGAGCGCAAGGATCTCGCCATCGAGCAGGTGGCCGCTGGGCAGCCCCGCCAGCGCCGCGCAGAGGTCGGGAAAGCTCTGGCTGATGTCCTCTTCACCCCGAGACCAGAGCTGCACTTGCGTGCGCCCGTCCACCTCGGCGATCCAGGCCTGGGCGCGGATGCCATCCCACTTCCATTCGAGCTGCCAGTTCTGGGCTTGGCCGAGCTGGGCCTCGAGGGCTTCGGGGTCCATGTCCGATGGCAGGGGCTGGGCAAGGAAAAATGGCCGCGGCCCCGGGGGCTCGGCATCGCCCTGCCCTGCGGCCATGGCCTGACACTGCTGCACGAGCCGATCCCAGGCGGCCGGCACCGCCCGTGGGCAGGGGCGTATGGCGAGAAAAACGGAGAGCTGCTGGGCCATGGCGGCCGAGGGCACCTCGAGCCAGCCCGAGAGCACCCGGGCCACCAGACCCCTCGAGACACCGACCCGCAGGCCACCGGTGAGCAGCTTGGTGTGGGCAAAGCGCGCGCCTGGGTGGGTGGAGCGCCAGTACGACAGAAGTGCCGCCTGGGCCTCGGGGCCCGATTGCAGCACCGCCATCGCCATGGCCACCGTCGCGTGCAGGTCGGCAGTGCTGGCAGCAGGGCCTGAAGCGGGCATGTCTTGCAGCAGCAGGGCGCAGGTCTCGGCCAGGTCGCCCACACTCTCGTGGGATTCCTCCACCAGCCAGAGGGGCAGGCCTGAGGCCAGGGCCAGGGCCTCGCGCACTCGGGTGGCCGCAAGGCGCCGGCCCAGGCCCACACCCGAGAGCAGGCGGATTGACCAGGCCAGCGAGGCCGACGCCGCGGCCGCAGCGCCCACATGATCAAGCACGTGATTGAGCAATAGCCGCTCCTTGTCGCGCGTGCCGCCGGCCGACTCCAGATCGCGCAGCAGGGCTGCGAAGCGACTCACTCCTCGACCCCCGCATCGCGGATGGGCCCGGCCATGCGCAGCCCCTGAGCGTCGATGCCGCGCTCCTCGCGCAGGTATCGCGCCAGCGTGTCGGTGGCCCCGTGGGTGAGCAGCACGCGCTGAGCACCCGTGGCCTCGATGGCCTGGGTGAGGCCTGGCCAGTCGGCGTGGTCCGAGAGCACAAAGCCCCGAACCCCCGGCTGTCGGCGACGCACACCCCGCAGAGCCATCCAGCCCGAGGCCGTGGCCTGTTGCAGCAGCCGCCGATGCCGCGTCGCCCAGGCGCTGCCCTGCACGGCGGGCGGCGCGAGAAAGAGCACCCCTGGGGTTGGTGCTGCGGTGAGGTCTGCCGGGGTGTACGGCGCGAACCGAATGCCCTGGGCCTCGTAGGCCTCGAGCAGCGGCAGCAGCGCCCGATGCACCTGCACCGGGGGAGCATCCCGCCCGAGGTCTGCCAGTGCACAGAGAATGCGCTGGGCCTTGCCCAAGGCATAGGCATAGATCAGGCTTGCCCGGCCCTCGGCAGCGCCCTGCTGCCACCAGGCCAGGATCTCATTCAACACCTCAGCCTGGGGGCGCCAGCGGTAGATGGGCAGGCCAAAGGTGCACTCGCTGATGAAGGTGTGGCAGGCCACGGGCTCGAAGGCATCGCAGCTCGCGTCGGCCGCCACGCGGTAGTCGCCCGAGACCACCCAGACCTCGCCGCGGGCCGATTCGACCCGCACCTGGGCCGCGCCCAGCACGTGGCTGGCGGGGTGCAGCGACACGATGGCCGAGCCCAGCCGCAGCCGCTCGCCCCAGGCCAGGCCCTGCAGGCGAATGCCCTCGCCCAGACGCGCCCGCAGAATGCCCAGGCCCCGCTCGGCGGCGATGGCCTCGGGCGCGATCGCCCGGGCATGGTCGGCATGGCCGTGGGTGAAGATGGCGCGCGGCACGGGCCGCCATGGGTCGATGAAGACATCGGCCTCGGCGCAATAGAGGCCCTCGGGCCGAAGGGTGAGGAGCTCTGCCGACATCACCGATCCGATGCCATTTAAGGGGCCCGAACCAGCAGGGCACGCTGCTGCCAGCCCCCGGCCCACCAGCGCCCCCCCAAGACCAAGGCCAGCAGGCCGATGTAGGTCAGTGCCCCAAGCCATCCACCCACGGCTCCCAGGCCCAGGCCCGGGGCCTCGGCCCACCAGCCCTGGCCAGGCTCGAAGGTGAGGTAGTGGGTGAGCGGCACAAAGGCGCCCCAGGCCAGGATGAAAAAGATGATGGCCGGTGTGCGGGTGTCGCCCGCGCCGCGCAGACAGAAGATGCTGCCCAGGTGGATGCCATCGAAGATTTGATATGCCGCAGCGATCCAGGCGATGGTGGCCCCGAGCTGGAGGGCTGCCGCCACCGTGGCCGCATCGGTGTCCGCATCCAGAAAGGCGCGAATGAAAAACTCGCCGCCAAATCCAATCACGAGCCCCGCCACGGCCATGTAGATCACCGCCAGCAGAATGATGCGGTTGCCCAGACGGCGCGCCCACTGGGGATCTCCGGCCCCCATCGACTGGCCCACCAGGGTGGTGCCGGCCTTGCCCAGACCCACCACCGGCAGATAAGCGGCCGAGGTCAGCATCATGATGATCTGCGTGGTGGCGGCCTCGACCGAACCCAGGCGCGCCACCATGGCGTGGAAGGCGGCCAGACCCAAGACATCAAAGGCGATGGAGGCGCCCAGCGGCAGGCCCACCCCAAGCAGGCGGCCGACCATCGACCAGCCCACCGCGAGCGCACCGCGCGTGCCGTATTGATCCACCAGATGGCGGCGGCCAAAGAACTGCAACAGCCCCAGAGCCAAGCCACAACCAATGGATGCGGTGGTTGCCCAGGCCACCCCCTCTGCCCCCCAGCCAAAGCCAAACACGAAGAGCGCGTTGAGCACGGCATTGAGTACTGCGACCAGGATGTTGACGCGCAGCGCCCAGCCCACCTGGCCGATGCCCACGAAAAAGCAGAGCACGGCCACCATGCCCATGGCGAGCGGGCCCCCCAGAATGCGGGGCAGCCAGTAGGCCTCGGCCGCCTCGGCAGCTGCGGGCGAAAGCCCCAGCGCAGGGATCACCCAGTCTGAGGCCAACGCCAGCGGAACAAAAAGCAGCACCGAGGCCAGGGCGAGCTTAAGCCCTGCCCCCACGGCCCGCGATGCTTCGGCGTAGGCCCGGGCACCCTGGGCCTGGGCCACAAAGGCCTGCACCGACATGGCGGCACCATTCACAAAGAAGAGGATGCCCAGCAGCAGCCAGTAGATGGCCGACACCCCCGCCAACGCATCGACCGAGACCTGGCCCAAAAACCAGGTGTCGGTGAGATTGAGGATGGCCTGCAGCCCCGAATGCAAAAAGAGCGGCAGGGCCAGGGCGAGCACACGGCGCATGTCGATGGTCAGGCTGCCATCGGGGCGCCGGCGCGCGGCGGGCAGGCTGCTTGGGCTTGCAGGACCTGGGCTTGCAGGACTGAGTTGGCTCAAGGCTTCTTCGCGCCCAGCATGCCCTGCTTGAGCTCCTCGCTCACCGGTGCGCCACCGATCCAGGTGGACAAGAGAATGCGCGCAAAGCGGGCATCCACGATCTCGCCGATCTTCTGGTCTTGCCGATAGATGGTGATGCGGCCCTCGGGGCCGAAAATGATGGTCTGGGACTCCCCAGCGATGGTGTGGGGGGTGATGCGCAGGAGCTCGCGCAACGAGTCTTGGGGGATGGCGCAGGGCGGGCGACAGTTGCGCTCGATGTTCTCTCGGATGTTGTCTCGGCTCACATCGCGATTGACGCCGCGAAGGATGCGCATGACCACCGCCTTGTGGCCGGGCGAGTCAAGGATCACCTCGGGCCTGTGCTCGCGGCCCTCGAGGTAGAGGGCGCCGTAGTAGACCTTGAGCCCGACCATGCCGTATTTGCGCAGGCCACTGCCGTTGAGCACCAGGCGCTTGCCATCGGGCAGGTCCACCGCGGCGGGAAACTCATCGACCTTGAGCTGATCGAGGGTCTGGACCTCGCTGCGGAGCTGGGCCTGGGCGGTGGGGGGCGCTGCAAGGGCCGCTGCAATCAGCAAGGCCCCAAGCCAAAGAAATTGATTTGGGAGTCGGCGAGAATTCATCCCGCCATTATTGCGCCGCCGTCTGGAAGCGCCAGCTGTAGGCCTTGGCCAGGGGCTGGCCATCGACGTCTTTCAGGCCGGTGGTGAGCACCATGGTGTAGGTGTGGCCAGCCTTGAGTGGTGTGCGGGGGGCAAAGCGCACCAGGTGCGTGAAGTCGCGGTTGTAGATGCCCACGCTGACATTTCCCGGCACTGCCTTGCCGGCCTCATCGAACATGAGCACGGTCTTCTCATTGGCCGATGTGGGCAGCACATTGCGGCCCATCACCGCCACCACACGAAAGCGGTCGCGGCCGTCGGTGCCCGCGGGGTCAAGACCCGTGCGGTCGTCGCGCAGATTGAGGGGCACATCGCGGGCGGCATTTTTTGGATAGACGCCGCCCACAAACGGCGTGCGGATCTGGGCGGGATTCTCTGCGGTGATCAGCTCCCACCACTGCTGGTACATGGCCGAGACCATGTAGCCCGAGTCGACCACACCGCCAGGGCCAGCCATGTAGTTGGCCACGAGCCAGGGCATGGTCGCGCGCAGGCGAACAATCTCTGCGGCTGCGCCCGACCGCTCGGCGGCCACGGCACCGCGCGCCAGCAGGTGGGCGCGCTCAATGGCCTCCGCCGTAACCGTGTTGCTGCCGGTGTAGGGGTTGGGCTTGAACGAGGCCCACACCGCGACCAGATCCTGGGTGGGTGGATTCTCTAGGATCGGCGCCTCGGCAAAGAGGCCATATTCGGCGATGCCCACCACATCGCCCGCATATTCGATGGCATTGAGCGGCGTTGCGGCAAAGAGCTGCGATAGGGCCGAGAGCTGATTGCCCCAGGGGACCATGGCCAGCAGGGTGGCAGGGTTGGGATCTTCACCCCGGGCGCGCACCTGCGGCTCGAACAGGATGTCCCAGGTCTCGTCGGTGATGCCGTGGGCAGCGTTGCCAAAGAAAAACGCGATCAGGCGGCCACAGTCGTCGCTGAACTTGAAGGGGTTGCCCAAGGCAGCCGGCGTCTGTGCGAGGGTCGTGGCCTGGAAGGTGCGGGCCTCCCGAGCGCATCGCCCGCCGTCTTTGGTTTCGCGCAGATAGCGGATGAAGGCCTTGGTGAAGTCGCCCCAGTGCGAGCCCTCGGCCATGCCCCGATCCTCGGGGAAGGCTGCGCCCGTGCCGTAGCCCCCATCGGGGTTCAGGGCGCCGGCCACCAGCGAGGCGCGATGCCGCGTGAGCAGCATTTTGAGCGGCCCCTCGGGCAGCGCCTGGCGGCCAAAGTCGGCCATGGCGGCATGGGTCGACATGCCCGCGGCCTGAACAAAGCCAGGAACCAGGCACAGCAGCGCAAGGATGATGAGAACGCGGGCAGAAAACGGCGGGGGGAGTCGCATGGCAGGACTGAGGGAGGTTGGGCTCGAAAAATTAGGGGCTGGTGCTGGACGCGGCGGACGCTGCGGCACTGTCGGCGGCGAAGATCTGCTGGAGCAGACGACGCGCATCGGGGTCCTCAACCGCATCAAACTCGGCCTGCTCCGTCGGGACGGGTGTCGGTGGCTCTTCGGGTTTGGTCTCGGAACTGCTGGGCGACAGGCCCAGCTCGTCGCCGCAGGCGCTCAAAACTAGAAAAACTGGGAGTAAGAAGACGATGCGGGGAATAACCTTCATTCCCATACGATATGGAAGATTTTTACCCCGCAGGTTACATATCCGTGACAACCCTAGGTCCGACCCAACAAACGTTTGATTCCAGTCAGGGAAACTGACGCCTTCAAACTTGGAGTCTGAGCCATGCGCCTTCGCAAATTCCTTCCCTGGGTCACCCCCCTGGTCGCCGCCACCGTTCTTGCTGCCTGCGGCGGCGATTCCATCCTTGGAATGATGGACGACAACAACAACGAGGCCACCTCCGACCCGCGCCCTCTGTTGGTGAGCAATGCCCGCAAGGCAGCCGTCTCGGACGCTCAGGCGGTGGAATTTGCAGCCCCAGTTTGTGGGGCAGACGGAAAGCCCACCCGCGAGGGCGGGGGCAACTACCGAGTGGCCATTCCCTCGGCCAGCGGCGAAACCATTGTGTTCCAGGTGTTTGAGCCTGCGGCATTCAACTGTGAGATGGGCGCTCCACTGGTGCTCGATGGCCACGGCTACGGTGGCTCGCGGCGCACCTCCACCGGCAGCACCGTGGCTGAGGTCATTGTTCCCAATATTGCCGGAGACTTGGTTGCCGCCAATATGGGCGTCATCAGCATCGACCAGCGCGGCTTTGGCGAGAGCACCGGCACCGTGCGGGTGATGGACCCGGACTTCGAAGGCCAGGATCTGCTGGCGATTCTCGACTGGGCCGAGGCCAACCTCGATTGGCTTCGTTACCGGCTCGAGAAGCCCACGCCCACCGCCAGCGATGAGGCGCGCGCCTACAACCTCATGCTGGGCGCCACGGGCAGCAGCTATGGCGGCGGCTATCAGTTCCTGATCCACAACATCGATCCCAAGGGCCGAATGGATGCCATGACGCCCGACATCACCTGGAACGACCTGCGCAGCAGCCTGAATCCTGGCGCGACCTACGCCCGGGCGGAGGGCACGCGGCGCGCAGAAGACATTTCTGCCAAAGGTGGCGTTAAGGCCGGCTGGGTGCTGGGTCTGGTGGGTCTCGGCGAGGTTGGGGCGCGCTCCATGACGCCCCAAGACGGCCAGGATCCGCTCATCCTCGAGACGCTGGCCAATGGACTGATCACAAACCTCTTTCCCGAGGGTGCGCTCAACTTCTTCCGTTACCACAGCCCCTCTTACTACTGCGACAGCGAGCCGCTCGGTGCCATGACCTTCCCGGTCAGCATGACCACCGTGACGCCCCTCACGCTGAAGACCAAGCCCCGTGGCGTGGACATGCTCATCACGCAGGGCATGCGCGACACGCTCTTCCCCTTCAACGAGGCCGCATGGAACTTTAAGTGCTACAAGGACCTGCTCAAGGCAGACGGCAGCGTGCCTGATGTACGGCTCTTCACGCACCAAAGCGGCCACATCCTGCCGGTGTCGGTGGAATCAATCCCCGCTCTCGGCCCTGCCCTCACGACGGGCCTGTCAACGCTGGGCCTCATTTCCCTGCCTGAGTTTCAGTCACCTGCAGGTGCCCCCGTCTGCCAGGGGACTCAGTTTGGCGATGCACAGTTCTTGTTCTTGGCGGAGAAGCTGCTTAATGATGACGAGTTCGACAGCCTGAAACAGGGCTTGAATGAGCGTCGCGCTGCCGCGCTGGCGGCGCTGGATGACAACAAGGGCAAGGTCTGCCTGAGTGCCAACGACTCCACAGGCGCCGGTGTTTATGTGAGCGAAGATACATTCTTCAAGACCCTGATGCCCGCGGCCAAGGGTGACCTGATTCGGACGGACGGTAAGGTGGCAACCGGCACGGCAGCACCCAGTGTTGATTTTGGCTTCAAGCTGCCGGCACCGATTGGCGCCACAGTGCCGGTTGCTGGAAACCTCGTGACGGGTCTTGGGACCTCGCTTCTGCCTGCTGCGGTCAGCAGCGGTCCGCTGCAGTTCGTTCGGCCTATGGACGGTGGAGATGTATTTCTTGCGGGAATTCCAGCGGGCACGGTGACCATTGCGCCGGCCGATGGACAGTTCCTCAAGAACCCAGCCTGCGAGGAGATTCAGTCGGCTGGCGCGCAACTGCCTCTGAACCTCACCGCCCTGACGCCGGGATGTGACCCCATCGTGCTTCTGGGCCTGGGAATTCGCCGTGCAGGCCAGCAGGCAGCCACGCTCATTGACGACCAGCTCGTGCCCGTGCGGGGATATGGCACCCGCCATGTGGAGTTCACTGGCATTGCCGAGCGCATCGCGCCGAACGACCAACTGGTGGTGATGGCCTATGCGTTTCACCCGCAGTATGTGGTGACAGGAAGTCGCGACCTTCTGTCGTTGGGTGTTCAGGTGTCGGGCAATGTGCAGCTTCCGCTCGTTGCCGCGGGTGCAGCAGCCGCGCCTGCGCCCACGCCGGCGCCAGGAGCTTCATCGCCCTTCCCCTTCCCACTGCCTTTCACGCTCCCCTTCTAAGCCCTCTCCAACGCATCTCCCCACCGTTGCTCACCACCAGAAAGATCGTCCCATGAAGAAGATCCTCCTTGCCGTGCTCGTTGTTGCTGGTCTGACGGGCGCACTCAGCTATCAGCCCGACCTCCCCCTCGAGGAGGTGAAGGCGAAGTACGGTGCTGCGCCCTCGACCTTTGTCGAGGTGCTGGGCATGACAGTGCACGTGCGCGACGAAGGCCCGCGCAACGACCCGAACCCGATCGTGCTCATCCATGGAACGGGCTCCAGCCTGCACACCTTCGAGGGCTGGGCCGAGGCCCTGCGGGGAGAGCGGCGTGTCATCCGCTTTGATATCCCGGGCTTTGGCCTCACGGGCCCCCACCCCGAGCAGGACTACCGCATGAGCCGCTACACGGAGTTTGTGAATGCGATGCTCGATGCGCTGAAGGTGGACAAGGCCATTGTGGGCGGCAACAGCCTGGGCGGTGAGATCGCCTGGAACACGGCGGTGGATTACCCCAAGCGCGTCTCGGCACTCATCCTGGTCGATGCCGCAGGCTATCCGCTTGAGCTGCGCGACATTCCCATCGGCTTTAAGCTCGCGGCCACGCCCTGGTTGAAGCCCATCACCACCAACACCCTGCCCCGTGCCGTGACCGAGGCCAGCGTGAAGAATGTCTATGGCGATCCGAGCAAGGTGACGCCCGAGCTGGTGGATCGCTACTGGACCATTGCCCTGCGCCCCGGCAACCGCGAGGCCCTGGGCCAGCGGCTGGCCATCGCACTGGATGTGGAGCCCGAGCGCGTGAAGAAGATTCAGGCGCCCACGCTGATCCTCTGGGGCGGCCAGGACCGACTGATTCCGCCGGTCAATGCCGAGAAGTTCAAGGCAGACATCCCCGCCCCCACCCAGCTCGTGATCTTCCCTGAGCTGGGCCATGTGCCCCAGGACGAGGACCCCAAGCAGAGCGTGGCGCCGGTGAAGACCTGGCTGGCTGGGCTGTCGAAGTAACCATGGCCAGTCTCTCGACCGCGTTGCCTGGTGGCCGAGACCATTGGGGTTGGTTTGCCAAGACTTCAGTAGCGATAAAGGGCGGAGTAAGTCACTGACCTCCTCCCGCAACCACCAAAGATCACGTGCATTACTGAGGGCCGTGGCCGTGGTCGAACCTGGCCACGTGCTCAGGGCTTAAACACCCTCACCCGGCTTGCAATGGAGGCCTCCGACTCGCGTCGAGCAATGCGCATGTCGTACTCGGCTTGAAGGTTGATCCAAAACCGTGGGTCCATTGAGAAAAATAAGCCCAGACGCAGAGCGGTGTCGGCTGTGATGGGTCGCTGTGCATTGACCAGCTCGCTGATTCGGCTGGGAGATACATCGATGTCCGCCGCCAGGCGCCGAGCGGTGATGCCCGCGGGCTTCATGAAGTCCTCAAGAAGGATCTCTCCTGGGTGAATCTCATCGAGCAACTTGGGCACGGCGCACTCCAGCAGTTCAGTGGTAATCAATGATTGCAGCGCCTTCGGGCCCTTCATGGCCCCAGACGAAACAAAGCCTCCATCGATCATTGATGCGAATGCTGTACTGACCTTTTCGATCCCCTGACAGGGATTCCAGTCGGTTTCCTGGTGGAACCCTCAAGTCATCCACGCAAGTGGAAGCGTGAAGTTGAAGAAGTTTCCGACGCGCAACCCGCTCGACGGTTTTGAACCTCGGGACCGACAGACTTTGAAAAAGAGCCTCTGTGTCTTCGCACGAAAATGATCGAATCGCCATTAAGTTTGTTCCGCGACACAGAACCTGTCAAGAAGAACTTGCTTGCGCCTGCCTCGGGTGATGGTGAGCGGATCGCAGGCCTTGAGCAACTCCGCCAAAAGCCCTAGTACCGCAGCACCAACTCACTGCCCGGCAGCCAGCCCCCGCCCCCGGATGTCCAGATCATTGATGGCCTCACCCGCCCGGGTGGTGAAGCGTCGCGCGCTGGCGAAGTGAAACGACAGGCGCTCGGCCCACTGCGCATCGTCCAGCAGGCGCGCGTCGGCGTCGGCAAAGCCCGCCTCGCCTGGGAGCTTGAGGAATCGGTCGAACCAGGCGACGGTGTAGTGGGTCACCATCGGCCGCGCCCAGCCGCCCACGCAGGCGTTGTTTTCGATGCGCGGGCACCAGGAACTCGCCGGCAGCAGGTGGCCCAGGGAGTAGTCGAGGTGGGTGGTGCCGGCGATGGTCATCTGCACCACGGGCACCCCAGCGGCTGCCCAGTCTTGAAAGCCACCCAGGTGCTCATCGCGGGCAGGGTCGCGCACAAAGGGCACGGGTGTAAAGCCATATTCCGAGGTGAAGCCCAGGGCCGGAACCCGAGGACTCACGGGCGGAGCGCCGTCGGCGGGCAGCACCACATCCAGCAGCCCCGGCAGGGCGGCATCGACCCCCGCAGTGGATCCAAGGCTGGAAGCGGTGGCGCTCACTGGTGTGGCCCTGGAGCCTAGAGCATCCCAGGCCACAATGGCCTTCACGGGGTTCTGGGCCGAGAGCAGGCCAGGCCAGGGGCTGGAGTCTGCGGCGCCATAGCTCTGCACCCAGGTGGCACCCGCCGCCCCAAAGGAATGCCCGGCCAGGCCGATGCGGCTGGCATCGAGGCTCTGGTGGAAGGGATTGAAGGCGGCCGTGGTGGTGGGATAGGTGCCTGCGCACCGCGCTTGGTGCGGGTACGGCTGGGTGGGCGAAGAGAGCAGAAAGTCGATGTCGTTGACCAGTCCCTCGTGGAAGACATTGCCATTGACGTTGCCGCCCTGCTCTCCGGTGGGCGTGCTGAAGTCTGAAAGGCCCTGGCCTCGGGGGTCGGCCGTGAGGACCATGAAGCCTGCGCGCACCAGGGGCTGGGCAGCCCACCAATAGAGCTGCTCATTGGCCTGTACCGAACCGTTTTTGATGATCACCGCGGGCAATGTGCGGCCGGCGGTGTTGCGGGGGCGCCAGACACGGCCACTAATGCGCGCGCAGCCCTGGTCGTAATAGACCACGGGCATGATCTCGGCCTCTTGCTCGTAGAGGGTGCGGCCATCGGGTCCATCCACGCCCGAGTAACGGAACGGGTCGCCCACGCAGGGCAGGATGCCGGCCGCGCACAGCGGGGTGGCGGCCGTGTTGCCAAAGGCTGGGGGAAGGATCCAACTGGGATCGCTGAGGCTGCGGGCCAGCAGGGCCTGCATGTTGGCGATGTATTGGGCGGCAGCACGCTGAAGAAAGTCGGGCTGGAGCTGCTCGGCATTGGCCTCGAGCGTGCGGGCGACGTTGGCCGCTTCGCAGCGAACAAACTCTGGGCTTGCGAGCGCAGCCGCATCGCATGAGATATCCAGCCCCTCGGCGGGCTTGATGCTGCTGAGTGTGGGGCTGCTGCCCTGAATGCTGTAGTCTTCCCCCGGGATTTGATGGCAACGCGTTGCAGGACGCATGGCTTTGACTTGATCCAGATAACGGTCGTCGTAGCCGTTTTACCAGATGCCATCGGCCAGGAATCGTGAGGTCGTAGCTTGCGCCGACAAACCAAAACGATTCGTTCATAGTTGCCCCATGATTCGGTCTGTCTCAGCCAGCACTTTCAGAATGCGCTGGTAGTGCTTGATGTCATCGAATGAGAGTGCCTTGCCCTTGCGATCTTTCAGCCACTTTTGCGCGGGTTGGTAGCCACCAATGAAGAACTCCCAAGCCACGGCGGGCACCGCATCGAAGTACTGGGTAGCGTTGATCCATATGCGGCCGTCTGCACAGCGGGGCTGCTCCACCACGCCAGAGCCGTCGCCTTTGAAGGGATAAGGTGCCGCGCCGATGGCAGCGGGCTCCAGCAGGTGCAGGCGGCGCAACTGACCGCCCAAGTCGGCAGTGGCCCAGAACTCGGTCGGGCTATCGGGCCAAGGTATGCGCGGGAAGTCGATTTTCAGGAACTCAGCATAGGTGTTGCGGTAGCTGGGGCGGTGCAGCACGCCGTAGATGTAGTCAAACACCGCCACTTCGTCGGGCCTGCCGCGTTCGGCGTCGGTGGCCAGTGCTTGCAGCTTGGCGTAGAGCGCCGGGTCGAAGTTGACGCGGCGGGTTTGGTCGAGGTCTTGCGCGCTGGGGTAAAGGTACAGCGGCGATAGCGTGTTGACTTCTTTGATGCTTAGCGTGTGGTGGGTAATGGGCCGATTAAAGACAAGTGCATCAGCAAAGGCTCTCGCACCTTCTACTGTGCGCGTAAAGCTGAATGCCAAATTTTCACGGAACATATGCCGCATCACCTCCTCACGCGGTCGGCATTGAAAACCTCGTGAGGTGCCCGTATAAAAGGACCAACGGGTGTCAAACGGCCGGTATGCAATAGGCACCAAGTTGCTTTCACTCAAGTTGGTATTGACGTCGGCCTGGGCGGCACCAACCGACCAATCCTGGACATCCTTGCCCAAGTCATATTTTCGTCGAGCGTCCTCTGGCGTCAATGCAGCAAAGTCTTGCACCCGCTGCCACAACGTTTGCTTGTCCATGTCGATGGAGAGCGCGTCCCTAGCGGTAACGATGCCCACCGAGTTGACGGGCATGAATTCCTGCACACCAAAGCCAACACGGTAGGCTGCCTCCACCCCATAGTCACGCCGCACCAAGGCGTACTGCGGTGCCGGCGGCGTCAGCGGCTGCCACAGCGGGCCAGTCAGGCCAGAAGCCAGCAAGGTGTCGTATTTGCCAGAGCGGTCGCCCCACAGCTCGGCGTGGAACACCTGCGCCAGCGGTTTTGTCGCGTTACCCGGACGCTTTTGCTTCACGCCCACCAGAATCGCTACGCCTTGCTGGATGTCGAACACGTTTTTGTCCGCGCCGCCGTCGGGGGCCACTTCCTTCTTCTTGCTGTTGCCGTGCAAGTCCAGCACGTACAACTTGTCAAAAGTGTTGAGCAGGTGCCAACGCATACCCCGGAAAGTGGGGTTATCCAGGTAGCCGTGGTTGGTGATGAAGCCCAGAACGCCTTCGCCGTTTTTTTCGATCAAGTGTTCGGCTAGCCGAATGAATTTAACGTAGTCGTCATTGATCCATTTGGGGTTGCGTTCCTGCAGCTTTTGCTGGCCACCGGGTTCCTTCTTGTAGGCCTCCATCAAGCCCATGATCCAGTCCCCCTTGTTGCTGCTTTCGCCGGCATAGGGCGGGTTGCCCAGCACGCACATGATGGGGGTTTGCCGTTTAATGGTGCTGGCCTCGCGCGCCTCGCGTGTCAGCCATTGGGCCATGAACAGGTCACGCACGTCGCGCTCGCCTTCTTCCAGGCTGTTGGTCAGGTACACGCCCAAGCGCGGCGGTGTGCTGCTGGGTTGGTAACCCAGTTCGGTCAACATCATGTCAAGCTTCATGTGGCACATGGCATACGACGCCATGAGCAATTCGAAGCCGTGCAAACGCGGGATCAGGTCGCGTTCAATGTAGCCAGACCACATGCCTTCGGCCACGTTTTTAACCTTCGGCGCAATGTGCTTGATGACCTCGGCCAGAAAGGTGCCGGTGCCGGTGGCCGGGTCCAGTATTTGGACTCGGTGCACCTCTTTTCGCGTGACGATGGGCTTGCCTTTTTTGTCTGCCTGGCCGGTGTCCCAGTCGACGGTGATTTTGGAGGTATCTGCCAGGCCGTCGGAAAGCCCAAATTCGGTTTGCAGCACCTCATCGACCGCGCGCACGATGAAGTTGACCACGGCTTCGGGCGTGTACCAGACGCCGCGTGCCTTGCGCTTGGCCGGGTTGTATGCGGCCAGGAAAGTTTCGTAAAAGTGCAGAAACGGGTCACTCTGGCCAGTGAGTTTGCCAAAGCCCTGCATCAGTTTGTGGACGTTGGCAGCCTGGAACACGTCGGCCAGGTCGTCGATGATCCAGCGGATGCGCTCGTCCAAATCCGGACCCGCAATGTAGCCAAATAAGCTGCGCAGGAAGGGGTTGGACTTGGGCAACAGGTCCAACGCCTCCTGGCGGCTGAAGTTATCGGTGGTGGTGTCGTGCAGGCGGGCCGCGAACATGCCGTAGGCAATGGTTTCGGCGTAGAGGTCGGCAAAGTCCTCGGGGGTGATGTCGTGGATCAGGTGCTCGCTGAAGGCCTGGTACTGGCCGGCCAGGGGTGTCTGTTGCTCGGCATCGGCCTCCAGCGCCTTGCGCAACACGTCTTTGATGAGCACGGCTTTGCCGGCCATCATCTCGGCCAGCACGCGCGGTGACGTGATGGTTTGCGGGCGCTGGGCGATGAAGTCGCGCAGCAGGTTTTCCAAGGCCTCGAACTGGCTGCCGTCGAGCTGAATAGTGTCTTGGAGGTTTCCTATACTGACCGAAGCGATCAACGCCCCATTGCGAAAAAACCTCCAGTCAAGACAATTTGTATAGATGAGGTTGGGCAGAGCCTTGAGGTACCGGGCCTGCTGCGCCTTGTTGCTATCACTGAGTTTCGATAAGTCGATATTGAGATCTTTCGCCTCCAAATGTCCGATAGCGATAGCACCACGTTGCACGATGAAATCGGGCGCGCCACACGCAACTCTTTTAGGCTCATTGATTGCAGTTACTTCTTCAGCCAGACCATTTAAAAGCAACTCAAGGGCTGTGGAGTTGCCCCTATTAAACCGGACATGGTGCCGCTCTTTGGGCGCGGATGAACTGACGTGGTGATTTCATCCGCAGACCCTTGTGTGGGTGCCACTCGTTGTAGTCATTGAACCA
>JAIXOP010000002.1 GCA_027486725.1 Burkholderiales bacterium
CTTCGGTCACAACAGAAATCGACTCCATATCACTCCTAAGACATAGTCATAAGCCTAGACGTATGCCTAGGCGTTACTCAAAAGCACTATGTCCGGTCGAAATGGGGGCTGCTCCAGGCGGCTCATTCCTGTTCATGCGCATGGCAGCATCAGTGGTCGGCCCAGCATGGCTGATCTTGGCTCGTGTCGGCTTGGCGGCTATTTTCTTGTGGATGGTCGCCACGTGGTTCAAAAAGGAGCTACAGGCATCACAGTAGTGGCGGCACTATCTTGTGCTCGGGTTTTTCAACTCGGCGCTGCCATTCCTCCTCTTTGCCTATGCGGCTCAAACCATCTCTGCATTGCTGCTTTCCATCTTGAACGCAACCGCCCCGATGTGGGCCGCGGTTATCGCAAGGGTGTGGCTCAAATCAGAGCTCTCGATGTCCAAGTGGGTGGGGATGAGTATTGGACTAGCGGGCGTGGCCGTATTGGCCGGTGTTGAATCGATGACGTTGCCTACGGGCGGCATGTGGGCCATTGCTGCTGGTCTTGCCGCGACGCTCTCCTACGGCATTGCAACCAACTACACCAAGGTGGCGCCCAATGTCGAGTCGTTTTCGAACGCACATGGAAGCATGTGGGCGGCGACCCTGGTCATAATCCCCGTGGCGTTGGCGACGCCTGTGCCGGCCGAGGTTCCACTGGTCCCGACAGGGCTGGCCGTGCTGGCTTTGGCGATTGTCTGCAGCGGTTTTGCGTATCTGATCTATTTCCGCCTGATCGCAGATTTCGGTGGGGTCTCTGCACTCACGGTCACATTTCTTAGTCCCGTATTCGGCACCTTGTGGGGTGCTTGGCTCCTGGGCGAGCCGGTCACATGGGCAACCGCAGTCGGCGGGCTGTTGGTAGTCCTGGGTACTGCCAAGGTCACGGGGTTCTCGCCGATGGCATTGTTTGGCCGTACCAAGCAGGAAGGAACTACATAATGGCGCGCGATCTAAGCGCCCGGCACTACCAGACCGTGGAAAGGGCTATCGGTTTTATCCGCAACAACCTGCGACAGCAGCCGACGCTTGAGGAGATTGCTCAAGCAGTGCACATGAGCCCGTTTCACCTTCAACGCGTTTTCTCTGAGTGGGCTGGGCTCTCTCCCAAGCGTTTCTTGCAGTACGTCACCAAAGAACACGCCAAGGCGTCGCTTTTAAGATCCAGGACCGTGTTGGAGGTTGCCGATGACCTGGGCATGAGCAGCAGCAGCCGGCTGCACGACCTGATGGTGACGTCCGAGGCCATGACGCCCGGTGAGGTCCAGTCCTTGGGTAACGGACTGCACGTGGGTTTCGGCATGGGGGATTCACCCTTCGGGGCGGTATGTCTTGCCTGGACTCCACGCGGTATTTGCCACTTTGCTTTTCTTGATCAGTCGTCGCAGGACCATGAGGCTAGTTTGCTTTTAACCTGGCCACGGGCCCGGTTTGAACGTGATGATAAGAAAGCCCGAGAATGGCTAGACGAAATCTTTCCAGCGACCCCCGGCCGCGGGTGCATCCACCTTGTTTTGCGAGGGACGAATTTTCAGATCAAGGTCTGGGAGGCGATGATTCATACCCGTCCGGGTCAAGTCTTGTCGTACGGCCAGGTGGCTGAACGCATCGGACACCCACGTGCTCACCGTGCGGTGGGCACCGCGCTGTCGCTCAACGACATCGGTTACTTGATCCCTTGCCATCGCGTTATCCAGGAGTCTGGAGGGATCGGACAGTACCGATGGAACACCGAACGGAAGATCGCAATGCTGGCCTGGGAGCATGGCCTCAGCGAGGGATTCGCCGGCTCTGCCTAGTTAGAATCCCCGACGTCACCAAAAAACGATGCTTTTTGACCTGAGCAAGTTATCTATACAGACCCTTTTGGGCCGCCAAAAACAAAAAGGCCCTTTCGGGCCTTTTTTGTTGCCGATGTTGTCGGATGGAATCAGTTCTTGGTCAAGGCCACCGACTTGATCAAGGCCCAGACTGCCGATCCCTCGCGCAGGCCCAGTGCCCCGGCCGATTTTTGAGTGATGCGCGCCACCAGCCGTTGATCTTGCAGCCGCAGCACCAGCAGGCAGCTCGCGGGGTGGCGGTCGCGATGAATCGACTCCAGGGTGCCCCGCACCATGTTTTGAATCGAGCAGTCGGCGGGGCGGCAGAGCGCCAGGCTGATGTCGTTGGCCTGCACGTGCAGGCGGACTTCGGTTCCGATGGGCAGGTCTTGCATGCGCACCCAGAACTGCTGACCATCGGCCTCCACACAACTGAGGTGATGCAGGGGCTCGTGGGCAAGCAGACGGCCACGCAGGACGGTGCCGGCCTCGCTGCCGACCGAGGCCGCAAAGCGCGGGTTCGACAGCACCGACGACATCGGCCCATGGGAAACCACGCGCCCCGACTCGAGCAGCACCACATGATCGGCAACACGCGTGAGCTCCTCCATCGTGTGCGTCACATACAGCATTGGAATTCCCGCTTCCTGGTTCAGGCGCTCGAGCCAGGGAAGAATCTCCTGTCGGCGGGCCACATCGAGCGACGCCAGTGGCTCATCCATCAGCAGAATTCTCGGCTGGGTCGCCAAGGCCCTGGCGATGGCCACCCGCTGACGCTCGCCCCCCGACAGGCTGGCCACGTCCCGGTGCAGCAGGTGGCCGATGCCCAGAAGGGCGATGGCGGAATCGAGGGCCTCGGCAGCACCCGGCCGACGGACCCGTTCCACACCAAAGCGCAGATTCGCCCAGACGCTGAGATGCTCAAAAAGGCTGGCCTCTTGAAACACATAGCCAAGATCCCGCTGGTGGGTAGGAACCCAGCGCCGCGACGCCGAATCCTGCCAGATGGTCTGGCCGAGCCTCACCACGCCGGTGGCGCGCTCAAGGCCAGCCACGCATCGCAGGACTGTGGTCTTTCCCGATCCCGAGGGACCAAACAGCACCGTCACCCCGTGGGCGGGGAGGTCGATGTCGAGATCGAGGCGGAAATCGGGTCGGCTGAGTTGCAGCCGCAGCACCAGCCCCTCGGAGTCCGTGGCGACGGCGGCCGAGCGCTCTGGCTGCGCGCTCACACCATCACCCGATCGGTCCGGCGCTTGAGCATCGAGAGCGCAATCAAGACCCCAAAGGAAAAGACCACCATCGCCGCCGCCAGTCCGTGGGCCTGGCTGTACTCCATCGCCTCGACATGGCCAAAGATCTGGGTCGAGACCACTCGGGTTTGACCGGGAATGTTCCCGCCGATCATCAGCACCACGCCAAACTCTCCCACTGTGTGGGCAAAGCTCAGCACCGTGGCCGTGAATAGACCTGGCCTGGCCAGCGGCAGTGCCACCGAGAAAAAGGCATTGATGGGGCTTGCCCGCAGGGTGGCCGCGACCTCCATGGGCCGGCGGCCCACCGCCTCGAAGGCGTATTGGATGGGCTGCACTGCAAAGGGCAGAGAAAACACGACGGAGCCAAACAGCAATCCCCCGAAGGAGAACGACAGGAGCCCCACGCCCAGCGACTGGGTGATCACGCCGATCCAGCCTTCCGGGCCCAGCAGCACCAGGATGTAGAAGCCCAGCACGGTGGGTGGCAGCACCAGCGGCAGCATGACCAGGGCGGCGATGGGCGAGCGCCACCGGGACGTGGTCTGCGACAACCACCATGCCAGGGGGGTGGCGATCAACAAAAGAATCGCTGTGGTGAGGCTGGCAAGCTTGGTGGTGAGGAGAATGGCCTGCCATGCCTCGGGACCCATCGACCAAGTCATTGTCTAGGGTGCCTCATAGCCGAATGCGCGTATCTTGGCGCGCGCTGGGTCGGATTTCAGGAACCCAAGCAGGGCCAGGGCTGCTGGCTTGTCCTTGCCCGGCCTGAGCAGAATCGCATCTTGGCGTATCGGGCGGTGCAGCGTCGCGGGAACCACCCAGACGGATCCCTCGCGCAGCCTCCCCCCTTGAAAGACCTGCGAGACGGCAACAAAACCCGCCATCGCGTTGCCCGAGGCCACGAATTGATATGCCTGCGCAATGTTGGCGCCCTCGACGAGCTTTGGGGCAATGCTGGCCTGAAGCCCCATGCGCTCCAGCACATCGATGGCGGCTGCACCGTAGGGGGCGAGTTTGGGGTTGGCGATGGCCAGTCGGGTTAGGGCCGCAGACCGAAGAATGCTTCCTTCGGCATCGATCAGATTTGGGGTCTTGCTCCAGAGGGCAAGGCGGCCGGTGGCGTAGGTAAAGCGAGAAGCGGGATCCGCGAGGCCCTCGGAGATGAGCCGCTCGGGCGTCTGCTCATCGGCGGCCAGCAGCACATCGAAGGGAGCCCCGTTGCGAATCTGGGCGTAGAACTGTCCCGTGGCGCCCACCGACACAGTGATTTTGTGGCCTGTCGTCTGCTCGAAGTCCTCAGCGAGTGCTTTCATGGGCATCGCGAAATTGGCAGCGGTTGCTACGGTGACTTCGGCAGCCACCGCCACGCTATGGAGTGCCCCGACGACAGCGAGGCCGGCAAGACATTGGACTGACCGCAGGGTGCTGGGTGACGCCATGGTCCCCAAGGCTAGCACCCTGCGACGAACTCCATACGGCTTACTGCAGGATGCCGCCCACGTTGGTGAGGGTGGTTCCGAGGGCGTTGGCAGTGCCACTGCTTCCGGTCAGCAGCTCGTTGGCACCGGTGACGGTTTGACCAAGCTCGGAGACCGTGCCACCCAGAAGGGCCGAAAGCACAGGCACATTGGCGTCTGTGATGGCGTCGCCCAGGGGGGTCAGCAGGCCGCCGCCCAGACCATCCACGAGCAGGGGGGTGGTGACGGCATCGAGGCCTGCGTCGCCCAGGGCACTGGTCACCATGGTCAGTCCGTCGGAGACCGGAGCCACCACGGTCGAGAGTCCCTCAGTCACCGTCCCGAGTTCGTCGCTGGTCAGCACTGCATTGAGGCCTTCGATCACGGTCGAGACCACAGGGTCTTGGACTTGGCTCACCACCTCTTGAAGCGGGGTGGCTACCAGGCCTGTGACGGGTGCCAGGGGGAAGGAGGAGTCGCCCAGTGCGCCCACGAGCTGCGATGCCTGGTCTAAGACGTTGTTGAGGTTGCTGGTGGTGCCAGAAAGCCCCGCCACCGAATCACCGATGGGATCGGCGCTGCCGCTGCCCAGGGTTCCGAGACCGGCACTGACAGCATCGCCCGCCACGCCAACGGTGGCGGTGCCCAGGGTGCTCACGGTCTGCCCGAGTTCGGTGGTCACGGCTCCGCCCAGCACTTGATCCAGGGGGCTGGTCGCGATCTGCTGGCCGACGTCGGTCACACCGGCACCCAGAGCCGTCAGCACGCCGCCGTCGGTGGCTCCGTTGCCGTTGCCACCGTTGCCGCCGCCCAAGAGGCCACCACCCAAGAGTCCACCCAGGCCGCCGTCCAGCGGACCACCGCCGTTGGCTCCGGCATTGCCAGAGCCGTTGCCATTGCTATTGCTATTGCTATTGCCGCCGGCGCAGAAGCCGATGTCTTCGGCGATGGTCGGGCAGTGGGGGCGGGGAAAGCCGCAGGCGCTGAGGGCCAGAGCGAGGGCGGTGGGTACAACAACGTGGCGAAGATTCATGACAACTCCAAGGAAGTTTGCCCGGATAGTACCCTGAAGCCTAGGGTTCACCCGGATGCCCAATCCCTGGGTCGCCGCTGACCTATAAAACTTTCGCGGATCAATTCGTTATTTCGAGACCTTCGTGATCTTCGAGCCCTCGAGCGTGAGGTTGTACATGAGGCCTTCGTTCGAGAACACGAAGCCAATGATCGGCTTCTTTAGGCTTTCGGAGTCGATCGCGCCGCCAGCACCCAGGGTCGCCAAAGCCACACTGCCATCGACGCCGGCCTTCCAGCCATCGCTGTTTCGGAAGTCCCGCAGGGCCTTGTCGGTCATGAAGAGCAGGATCTGGCTGCGGGACTGAGCCCCGAGTTGGAAGCCCACCGAGACCGAGGCGAGGTTGTAGTAGGCCACGGTCTTTCCGCCGATCCGCAGCGCACCCTCACCAAACTCACCGCCGATGCCGATTCCTGCCTTGACGATGCTGGGAAAGACCAACACGCCCACAGCCTTTTGCGCCAACTCGTGGCCAGCGGGAACCTGGGTTTTGAAGGTGTTGAGGGCCGCTCGGACTTCAGCGTCGATCTCTGCCTTGCTGGCAGCCGATGCTGCACTGGGGGCGAGGCTCATGCCGGTGATGGCCAGAACCAAGGCCACTGCATGGGCGAAGAATCGGACTCGGGGGGTGGTGGCAGACATGGGGCGCTTCCTGTGATGGGTGGCAGGGCCTCATGTTGTATCACCCCGCAGCCCATCCTTGCCAAAAAACTGCAGAACCTCATCGGCCCGGTAGCGCGCATCGGCCTTTCCAAGCTCGATGAGTGCGCGCGTGAACGGTGCCTCAAAGAGCAGGTAGCTCAGCAGGGCCTGGCCCTGCGTGGGTCCGGTGGGGGCCTTGTGTCGGCCACCACCGAGCGTGCGCATGAGGCTCTTGACCGAAATCGGAAGCGAGTCCACGTGCTCGGCGGCGAGATCGTCGATGGATTTGGATGGACAGATCACCAGCAGATCCACATGGCGCAGTGCCGTGGACCGTCGGTGCTCGGCAGGAATCAGGCGCACGGTCTGGTTGACCCGGGCCATGCGCTCGACGTCCATGGCCAGCGAGTCAAGAAAAATGCTCGAGAGGCTGTGTCCGGCGATGGTGGCCAGGGTTGGATACTGCTGACTGGGCAGCTGCTCGCGGGCATGGACCTCTTTGGGATGCGCAGCACCCACCACCAGCAGCCGATCTGCGCCGAGATGGATTGCTGGGGAGATGGGGGAGGTCTGGCGGATCGAGCCGTCGCCAAAGTAGGCCAGCCCCCGGGCCTCTTTGAGCGCGCTGGGGGGAAAAATGAATGGGATGGCCGCGCTGGCCATCAGGTGCTCGTGGCTGATGGCCTGGGGCTGGGCCACGCGCTGGTTCCGAACCCAGGGCGCGATGGGTTGACGACTCTGATAGAAGGTGACGTGTTCCCCGGTGCTGTAGCTCGAGGCCGAGATGGCCAGCGCCTCCAGCGCATTGCGCGACAGCAGGTCGGGCAGGCGGTGCAGGGCGATCTTTTCTTGCAGCAGGGTCCGCAGGGGATCGTTGTTGAGCAGCGACTTTGGGCGCAGCTTGCGCCGTGCCATCAGCCAGCCCACCGAGAGCAGTGAGAGCCAGCGAGCGCCAGAGCCGACCATGTCGAGGATGTCCGACTTGTAGACCTGCTCCACGGTGAAATTTCCCCAGACCTCCTCGAGGTTGGCGATGGCTGCGCGGTGGGCATCGCTGCTGCAGGCGATGGCCGCGGCATTGATGGCGCCGGCCGAGGTTCCACAGACGATTTGATACGGGCTGCGCCGATCGCGCCGATCGTGGCCCAGAAGTCGAGCAATCTCGGCAAGCACCCCGACCTGATAGGCCGCACGCGCCCCTCCCCCCGAGAGCACAAGGCCGGTTTTGGGGCGCTGGCGCAGGATGGCGGCCGTGGCGGTATCCATGCCCAAAGTCTAGGCCGCAGCGCAAGGCACTAGAATCGCGAACTTATGCCAATTTCCCCCCTGATTCGCTTTTATGACTACTCCGGTCGCAGCAGCCGGCTCGAGTACTGGTCGTTCATCGTGCTCTCGATTCCCGCCATCCTCGTGGTGGGTGCCCTCGACCTGCAGGGTCGGATCGCAGGAGCTGGCTGGATGGCCCTGGCCTGGCTGGTGGTGCTTCTGCCCCTGACCGTTCGACGGCTGCGGGATGCTGGCTTCTCTCAGGCATGGATGCTGCTGTCGCCCGCCGGGGTGGTGACCCTGCTGATGTCGCTCTTTCTGGCCCAGATCAATCTGGGGGTCTACTCAGACAGCCTGCTTCTTGCCCTGATTCTCTGTGGCATGTCGCCCTGGGCATTTCTGGCCTGGCTGCTCACCTGCCCCACGCGGCGCGGCAAGGCCACCGTGGCGCGAACCACCCGGCGTGCCATGGCCCGCTTTAGGGCCTTGCCCGCGTTTTATTCGCCGAAGCCAGGCTCAGGATCGTTGCCTCGACGGCGGCGGCGGTCATCTCGGGCTGCTCCATGGGGTAGAGGTGTGAACCCTCCACGCGCATGATTCGGCCGCGGGTGAGCCGCTGATTCAAGGCGAGCCCACCCTGCCGGATCTCTCGCGAATCGAGGGCCGCCACCAGAGCGAGGGGCACCTCGGGGCGATGCGCGCGGAAATACGCATCGAGGTGATGGGGCAGGCCGTTGTAGATGGCAGTCTCCACATCCCGGTCAAAGCGCAGGCAGAGCCCCTCCGCGCAGGGCTCAAAGCCTGCATCGAGGTAGTCCTCCAGTGCCTGCGGGTGCCAGGCAGCGAAGACCGGCTTGGCGAGGAAATGGTCCCGCACCGCCTGCCGGCTAGGCCAGGTGTTTCGGCGCTTTTGGCTAACCGCCCCGGGTGAGATCCGCCCAACAATGCCTGCCTTCTTGGCGCCCCAGACCAGCCGAGACCGCCAGCCGCTCACCAGCGGGGTGTCGAGCATGATGGCTCCGCGAATGCCCACACCGGCCAGGCTGGTTGCCCGAGTGCCGAGCATGCCCACCACCATGGCGCTGAGCATGCCGCCCAGGGAGTGGCCCAAAAGCCACACGGGTTTTCCATGCGTCTGCAGATCGTGCTCAATGAACTCCCGCCATTCGGTCACCAGGTGGGGCCAGTTGCTGGTGACCGGGAGGTCGGGGCGGTGGCCAACTCGGTCGATGGCCTCGACCTCAAAGCCGCGACGGGCAAGGCTTCGAAAGACCTCGGCATAGGTGCCGCTGGGAAAGCCATTGCCATGGCAGAAGAGGATACGTTCCATGGCGCCGTATTATCCACACGCGGGTGCCAAGGCCGGGTTGTAAGACTTTTACAGGCCCGGGGTCGGCAAGGCAGGGCGCTGCCCCTATGATTCGAAGCAAACAGTTGTTCGATTCGCACAGAACCCTTTGGAGCTTCCCCATGACTGTGGCTTTCCCCGCGTTGAATTCCTTCCGAGCATCGACCGCCCAGGCAGCCATGGCTGCCGCCCTCTGCCTCTTGCCGGTGGCTGCCCAGGCGCAGTGGTTCGATCCCCTGGCCGAGCCCTCCCAGCGCAAAGAGAAGTATCTGGATCTCGCAGTCCAGTCGGTCTCGCTCAACGATCGGGTCTTCGATGACAACTTCTACATGGCCCGCATCGGCTACGGCGTTCGGCTCTCGAAGTATCTGGGCCTGGAAATGCAGGCCGCGACCGGCGTTCAAGAGGTCGACTCTTCGGTCAACGGCCAGAGCGTTGCAGCCAACATCGATGGCCTCTACAGCGTGTTTTTGAAGGCGGGCTTTGAGGTGCTGAAAAACCTCGAGGTCTTCGGCCGGGTGGGCTACAGCTTCGTCGACCTCGAGACCAAGAACAACGTCACGGGCGCCAAGCGGGCCTTCACCGAGGGAGATTTCTCTTATGGTGCTGGCGTCGCCTACGCCATTCGGGATGACATCGAGGTCGTGGCCGACTACACCCGGTTCGTCGACGTCGAGCTCCAGGGTGGAAATCTCCAGGCCGAGGGCGTGAGCGCTGGCCTGCGCCTGAGCTTCTAAACACCCCGGGGCTCCTCACCCCGAGGGGCGGTTGCCGTACAGCCAGGGCCTCACCATCAGGTGGGGCCCTGCCATTTGTAGGGCCCAGTTTCGGGCCCAGCCGGCAAGGCCCCCGAGCCGGAAGATGCGGCCGTTGCTGCGCGCATCGCGCTGAACCCGGGCCACGCGCGCAGCCCGCCGCGCCAGCACGTGGCGAAGCGCAGCAGATTGCCCGAGCCCTGAGTGGGCAAGATGTGGAGCCAGCACGGCTGCATCCTCGAGAGCCATGGCGGCACCTTGGGCCAGGTGGGGCAGCATCGGGTGTGCTGCATCGCCGATCCAGACCATGCCTGGCCAGTCGGGATGTTGGTAGTCGGCCTCGGTGGCGATATGCCGCGGGTCGGTGAGGGGCCATGTGCCCAGGGGGGTGAAGTCCGCGCACCGGCTCGGCAGATGCTCCAGCACCCGCCGTGCGGCGGGCTCATCGGCCGCACAGACCACCAGGTGGGTTCGGCCATCGTCGAGGGGGTAGCTGACCGCGTGACCGCCGGCGCCCAGCCAGAGCTGAATTCGCGGCTCGCCCTCGGCCGCGGGTATCCACCCGCGCAGCGCGACCCCCGATGGCTCGGCCAGTGGCGCCAATCCCAGTGCCCGTCGCGGGGCAGCCGCAACCCCGGTGGCCATGATCCGCCATGGGCTGGTCGCCTTGACTGCAAGATCGCCCGTGGGCTCAGCCTCGATCGATGCCTGGTGTCCCCAGTCGATCGTCAGACCCCGGTCTGCGAGGGCCTCCAGCAGGTGGCTTTGGAGCGCAGCCCGTCGGCAGGTCAGCAGGGGAGCACCAAACCGTGTCTCAAAGTCGAGAAGCGATAGTCGGGCCAGGCGCTGCTCGCGGCCGCTGCGCTGCTGCAGGACCTCGATGGCCTCGGGGCGGCAGGCGTTGGGGGGGGCACTCAGCCCGAGCGCAGCCAGGGCATGAATGGCGTTGGGACTCAGCTGAATTCCTGCCCCCTCGAGTGGCGGGCTTGGTCGTTCGTCGACCACGCGAAGGTCGTGCGTGCTGCGGCCATGGAGCAGCAGGCCGTGGGCCATCGCGGTGCCGGCGATGCCCGCACCCACGATTTGAATCAGAGGCCCAGAAGAGCCCTCAGTGGCCATGTGATGAGTTGAACCAGCTGGAATCCAGCCTCCATCAGGGGGCGGATCCAGAGGCTGGTCAGCACGCCGGCGAGCATGAGTCCGAGCACAATCCAGATGCCCCAAGGCTCCACGCGCGACAGCAGCAGGGCAGGGCGCATGGGCAAGAGACCCACCAGCACTCGGCCTCCATCGAGGGGAGGCAGAGGCAGAAGGTTGAAGACGGCGACCAAGAGATTGACGAAGATGCCGGCCTTGCTGACCTCGACCAGAAAATCGCTGCTGCCGTAGCCAAGGGAGACCAGCACCGCGAGTGTGCTCGCCCAGAGCACTGCCTGGGCCATATTGCTGCCCGGGCCTGCCAGGGCAACCCAGACCATGTCTTTCTTGGGATTGCGCAGCATGCCAAACGACACTGGCACGGGCTTGGCATACCCAAAGAGGAAGCTTCCAGCACTCAGAACAAAAATGGCCGCCGGCATCAGCAGGGTGCCGATGGGGTCGATGTGGGCCAGGGGATTGAGGGTGATTCGTCCCTCCCGCTCTGCCGTGTGGTCGCCGAAGTGCCGGGCAGCGTAGCCATGGGCAGCTTCGTGCAGCGTGATGGCGAACAGCACGGGAAGGGTGTAGATCGAGATGGTGCGCAGCAGTTCGGCGATCTCAAAGCTCATGACTTGCCCTCGAGGTTGGCTTCGCGAACTTGGCCTGGATTTGCTGGCGCGGCTGGCAGGATTCGAACCCACGACCCCCTGGTTCGTAGCCAGGTACTCTATCCAACTGAGCTACAGCCGCCCGAAAAAAGCAAACCGAGAGTATATACAAAATCTCCCGGTGATGGCCGTTTTGTTGCCGCTACTGCTCGCCGCGGGCTGCGATTGCGATCTTCATGAGGTCGGCCATGGTCCGGGCCTCAATCTTGTCCATGATGTTGGCGCGATGTGCTTCCACGGTCTTGATGCTGATCGTGAGGTCATCGGCAATCTGTTTGTTGAGGCGGCCAGCCACGATGCGCTCCAGAACCTGGGCCTCGCGGGAGGTGAGCCGATCAATGAGGGTCTGAGCGCGCCGGCGGACCTCGAGTTTCTCCTCGTCGCTGCGCAGCCGCTCGAAGGCCTTGCTCACCAGGGCACAGAGCTGCTCGTCGTTGAAGGGCTTCTCGAGGAAGTCGACAGCGCCCCGCTTCATGGAGTCGACGGCCATGGGGACCGTGCCGTGGCCAGTGACGAAAATGGTTGGGATGTCGACGCCCCTGGCGATCATCTGCTCATGGAGCTCGGTTCCTGTGATTCCGGGCATGCGGACATCGAGGATCAGGCAGCCCAGCACCGAGTTGCGGCTCTCATCGATGTAGCGGGAAAACCGCTCGCCCGATTCAAAGACCATGACGCGGAATCCCTGGCCCTCCAAAAGCCACCGCAACGAGTCGCGCACGGCCTCATCGTCGTCCACCACATACACCACTTCCTGCTGCATCACGTCTCCTTAAGCGTTCGGGGCCCTGAGCCCACGGGGATGGTAAATCGAAAAGTGGAGCCACCCTCGGCATTGTCGTCGAACCAGAGTCGGCCCTGGTGCGACTCGATGATGGATCGGCAGATGTTGAGGCCCATGCCCATGCCTTCCTGCTTGGTGGTGTAGAACGAATCGAAGAGCCGGTCGCGAATCTCGGGCGCCACGCCGCTGCCACGATCCACGACCGCCACCTCGATGGTCTGGGCCTGCGGCTGCGAGACGTGAACCCAGAGTTCGTTGGCTTCAGCCTGCGGCATGGCCTTCATTGCATCCAGGCCGTTCTTGATCAAATTGAGCAGCACCTGCTCGATCAGGATGGGGTCGACGTGAATGGCCGGCAGTGCCTCGGCCAGGTCCACCTGCACTCGAATCCCCAAGGCCCTGGCATCGATCTCGGCCAGGCCGACCGCCTCGGCAACGATGTCGGCCACCTCCACCGACTTGCGCACTGGGTCGCTGCGCTTCACAAATCCTCGAATCCGCTGGATCACCTTGCCCGCCCGCTCCGCCTGGGCCGCGGTCTTGGTGAGCATTTCAATCAGGTCGTCGGTGGTGAGGCTCACCCCGCCGGCCTGCGATGAACGCAGCCGGGCCACGGCACCCATGGTGTAGTTCGAGATCGCAGCCAGGGGTTGATTGAGCTCGTGGGCCAGGGACGAGGCCATTTCTCCCATATTGATGAGGCGGGAGGTCTGCTGAAGCCGCTGGTACTGCAGGCGCTGGTTTTCTTCGGCGAGCTTGCGCAGCGTAATGTCGGTGGCCACCAGGAGTTGAACGATTCGGCCGTCCACCCATTGGATGCTGCGCAGTCGCACATCAAACCAGCGCTGCACATTGGGATTGAAGACCTCGCGGCTCTCGGCCCAGGGAGATCGGCTGGTGCGCGCCAGCACTCGATGTCCGGGTGCCAGCAGTTGGCCGAACCACTTCTGGTAGGCCTCATTGGCAAACAGCAGCTCGTCGGAGGGCTCGGGGGGAGCGACGGACACCGCGGCATCGAGGGACTGCAGCACGGTGATGAAGCGCTCCTGGGCCTTGGCAAGTTCTTCCCGGATCCGTGTGGGCTCGGTGATGTCGGTGACCGATGTCATCCACCCCGTCTGGGTGCCATCGGAGTCGGTGAGGGGGGAGGTGAACATTCGGCAGATGAGGCGGCGCCCATCCCGATGCATCACCCGCACCTCGCTGTTGAGGCTGGCAATGTCCCCGCGCAGCAGCATGCGAATGTTGCGCTTGTGCTGCTCCATTTCCTCGGTGGGCCAATAAGAGTAGGGCGGGGTCTGGCCCAGCAACTCCTCTTGCGACATTCCCACCAGTCGACAGAAGGCCGAATTCACATACTCGATTCGGCCCTCCATATCGATCACCCGCATGCCCGTCGGCATGGAATTCTCCATGGCGCGACGAAAGGCGATCTCGCGCTTGAGTTCTTCTTCGGTTCGGGCCTTGCGGGACTGAAGGCTGGGGATCCAGGACATGCGCGACATGGCGCCAGTTTAAGGAAAACCCGAGGAATTCCCGTCATTTCTTAATGTGAAATCTTATTCTGCACTACGGAAAAAAGGTGGACGGCGGGTCCGGTGGCGTGCAGACTTTTCAAAAACCCGCTGCCGACCCGAAGCAGCCCACCATCGGCGCCACCCGCGCCTTCCGAGGAGACCCGCATGTCCAGCCTGCCCGACCACGTCAGCCAACTCATCAACACCGCGGCGGACACCGACGCCCAGGAGACCCGCGAATGGCTGGACTCCCTGCGGGCTGTGATCGAGCGTGAGGGCCCTGCGCGGGCCCAGTTTCTGCTCGAAGCGCTCATCGACCAGGCGCGGCGCAGCGGTGGTCAGATTCCGTTTTCGGCCAACACCGCCTACGTCAACACCATTCCGGTGGCCGACGAGGTTCACTGTCCGGGCAATCTCGAGATCGAAGAGCGCCTGCGCAGCTGGATGCGCTGGAACGCCATGGCCATGGTTGTGCGGGCAAACCGTGCCGACGGCGACCTCGGCGGCCACATCTCATCGTTCGCCTCGCTGGCCAACATGCTTGGAATTGGCTTCAACCATTTCTGGAAGGGACCCGATCACCCCAAGGGCCAGGACCTGCTGTTCATTCAAGGCCATTCATCGCCGGGAATCTACGCCCGCGCATTTCTCGAGGGCCGACTGAGCGAGGACCAGCTCAATCGGTTCCGCCGTGAGGTGGATGGGGGAGGCCTCTCGTCTTATCCGCACCCCAAGCTGATGCCCGACTTCTGGCAGTTCCCCACGGTCTCGATGGGGCTCGGTCCCATCATGGCGATTTACCAGGCGCGGTTCTTGAAGTACATGCATGCCCGAGGACTTGCCGACACCGAGGCCCGCAAGGTCTGGGCCTTCTGTGGCGATGGCGAGATGGACGAGCCCGAGAGCATGGGTGCCATTGGCATGGCCGCCCGCGAGAAGCTCGACAACCTGGTCTTTGTTGTGAACTGCAATCTGCAGCGGCTCGATGGTCCGGTTCGAGGCAATGGAAAGATCATTCAAGAGCTCGAGGCGGACTTCCGCGGCGCGGGCTGGAATGTCATCAAGGTGATTTGGGGCTCCTATTGGGACGAACTCCTCGCCAAGGACAAAGACGGCATCTTGCAGAAGGTGATGATGGACACCGTCGATGGCGAGTATCAGAACTACAAGGCCAACGACGGTGCCTACGTGCGCAAGCATTTCTTTGGCAAGCACCCCAAGCTGCTCGAGATGGTCGCCAACATGTCCGACGACGACATCTGGCGGTTGAACCGTGGTGGCCACGACCCCCACAAAATCTACAGCGCATTCCTGGCCGCGACCCGCCACACTGGTCAGCCGACGGTGATTCTGGTGAAGACCATCAAAGGCTTTGGCATGGGCCGAGTGGCCGAGGCCCGAAACACTGCCCACCAGACCAAGAAGCTCGATGACCAGACGATCCACGAGTTTCGAGACCGCTTTGGCATCCCAGTCTCCGACGCCGAGCTGCCCACGGTCCCGTTTTACAAGCCCCCCAACGATGCGCCCGAAATTCAATACCTCCATGAGCGGCGCAAGGCGCTCGGGGGCTACCTGCCCAGCCGTCGCACCCAAGCCGATGAGCAGCTGCGTGCTCCCGATCTGGAAGCCTTTCGCGCGGCACTCGACCCCACGCCCGAAGGCAAGGAGATGTCGACCACCCAGGCCTATGTGCGATGCCTCACCGCACTGCTGCGCGACAAGGAGCTGGCGCCCCGGGTGGTGCCCATCCTTGTGGATGAGGCCCGCACCTTCGGCATGGAGGGGCTCTTTCGCCAGATTGGCATCTACTCCGTTGAGGGGCAGCGCTACGAGCCTGTCGATCGCGACCAGGTGATGTACTACCGCGAGGATGTGAAGGGCCAGATCCTGCAGGAGGGGATCAACGAGGCGGGCGGCATGAGCAGCTGGATTGCAGCGGCCACCAGCTACAGCACCAACAACCGCATCATGATTCCGTTCTACACCTACTACTCCATGTTTGGTCTGCAGCGCGTGGGCGACCTGGCCTGGGCCGCGGGCGATATGCGGGCGCGCGGATTCCTCATGGCCGGAACCGCAGGGCGCACCACCCTCAATGGCGAGGGCCTGCAGCACGAGGACGGCCACAGCCAGATTCTGGCCAGCACGATTCCGAATTGCGTGAGCTACGACCCGACCTATGCCCACGAGGTCGCCGTGATTCTCCAAAGCGGCCTGCAGCGCATGGTGCAGCAGCAGGAAGATGTCTTCTTCTACATCACGCTCATGAATGAAAACTACCCCCATCCAGGTCTCAGGCCTGGAAGCGAGGCGGAGATTCTCCGCGGGATGTATCTGCTGGAGTCGGTGGAGGCCGCTTCTGGGAAAGACGCTGCGGCGGCGCTGAAGGGCCCACGTCAAGGGCCCGATGCGCAACCCCTGCGGGTTCAGCTGCTGGGCAGCGGCACCATCCTTCGAGAGGTCCAGGCCGCAGCCCAGATTCTGGCGACGCAGTTCGGCATCGCCAGCGATGTTTGGAGCTGCCCGAGCTTCAACGAGCTGCGGCGCGATGGCCTGGAGGTCGAGCGTTGGAATCGACTGCACCCCGAGGCCGCGCCCCGCATCAGCTTTGTTCAGCAGCAGCTCAATCCCCACCCAGGGCCGGTGATCGCCGCCACGGACTACATGAAGGCCTTTGCCGATCAGATTCGCGCCTTCATTCCAGAGGGCCGCAGCTACACCGTGTTGGGCACCGACGGCTACGGCCGCAGCGACAGCCGATCCAAGCTGCGCGAGCACTTTGAGGTGGATCGACGCTATGTGGCCGCAGCCGCCCTGTATGCCCTGCAGAGGCAGGGGGCAGTGGCCCCCAGCGAGGTGGCGGCCGCTGTTCGTGGCTTTGCCCTCGACACCGATCGAATCAATCCGGCCCTGGCCTAAATCACAGGAATCCCTATGAGCACCTCACTCATCGTTCCAGACATCGGCGACTTCAAAGACGTCGAGATCATTGAGATCCTGGTCAAACCCGGAGACACCATCGCACTCGATCAGAGCGTCCTCACCGTGGAGAGCGACAAGGCCTCGATGGAGATCCCTGCCACCGCGGCGGGCACCCTGGTCTCGCTCTCCGTCAAGCTCGGCGACCGCGTCTCTCAGGGAACGGTCCTGGGCGCCGTGGAAGGCAGCTCTGCTCCGGGCGTCATTGTGGCGAACGCAGTTGTCGCGGATGCGGTCGCGGTCCTCGCAGCCGCAGCACCAGCAACCGCAGCCGCAGCACCAGCCGCCGCAGCACCAGCATCTGCGCTCGCTCCGGCCTCCTCGGAGTCGCTCCCCCACGCCAGCCCTTCCGTGCGCCGATTCGCGCGCGAGCTGGGCGTGGACCTGCTGCGGGTTCAGGGAACGGGCATCAAGGGCCGCATCACCCAAGAAGATGTCCAGGCCTTTGTGAAGGGGGTGATGGCGCAGCCTCTCGGCGCACCGGCCACCCCCGGTGCCCTAGGGGCTCAGGGCTCGGGCTCCTCGCTGGATCTTCTGCCTTGGCCCTCGGTGGACTTCGAGAAGTTTGGCCCCGTGCAGCGCGAGCCGCTCTCGCGAATTAAGAAGATCTCGGGCGCCAACCTCCATCGCAATTGGGTGATGATTCCCCATGTCACTGGCAACGACGATGCGGACATCACCGAGCTGGAGGCCTTCCGGGTTCAGATGAATCGCGAGCACGAGAAAGATGGGGTGAAACTCACCATGCTCGCCTTTTTGATCAAGGCCTCGGTGGTGGCTCTAAAGAAGTACCCCGTGTTCAATGCCTCGCTCGATGGCGATAGCCTTGTGCTGAAGAACTATTTCCACATTGGGTTTGCAGCCGACACGCCCAATGGGCTGGTGGTTCCGGTGTTGCGGGATGCCGACCGCAAGGGAGTGCTGGAGATTGCTGCCGAAACCTCCGCTCTGGCCAAGAAGGCCCGCGATGGCAAGCTCTCGCCGTCGGAAATGCAGGGCGGCTGTTTCTCGATCTCATCGTTGGGTGGCATCGGCGGCACGCACTTCACCCCCATCATCAATGCCCCTGAGGTGGCCATTTTGGGCGTCTCCAAGTCGGCCATGCGGCCCGTCTGGAATGGCTCGGCCTTCGAGCCGCGGCTCATCCTTCCGCTGTCCTTGTCCTACGACCATCGCGTCATCGATGGTGCGGCCGCCGCGCGATTCAATGCTCTGCTGGTCCAGCTGCTCGCTGATTTCCGGCGCATTTCACTGTAAGGAGACGGGCCGTGGCAGAGACTGAACAACGTGTTGCCGGTCTGGGCAATTCCAGCGGCGGGGTGCGACTGGTGGTTCTGGGCGCAGGGCCGGGTGGGTATTCGGCCGCATTTCGCGCAGCAGATCTGGGCCTCGAGGTCACGCTGGTCGAGCGCTATTCAACACTCGGGGGCGTGTGTCTCAATGTGGGCTGCATTCCGTCCAAGGCACTGCTCCATGTCGCGGCAGTGATGGACGAGGTGGCCCACATGGATCGCCTTGGGGTGAGTTTCGGCACCCCAACCCTCGAGCTCGACAAGCTGCGTGCCCACAAGGATGGTGTGATCGGAAAGCTCACGGGCGGCCTTGCAGGCATGGCCAAGGCCCGCAAGGTGCGGGTCGTGCAGGGCCTGGGTCGCTTCACGGGGCCCGAGACCCTGGCCGTCGATCGGCCCGATGGCAGCACCGAAGTGATCGGCTTCGATCGGGCCATCATTGCTGCCGGGTCCGAGGCGGTGCGGCTGCCCTTTCTGCCAGAGGATCCCCGAGTGGTGACCAGCACGGGGGCCCTGCGTCTTGAGTCGATTCCCGATCGCATGCTCGTGATTGGTGGCGGCATCATTGGCCTGGAGATGGCCACCGTCTATTCCACCCTGGGCGCCCAGGTGGATGTGGTGGAGATGGGCGATGGATTGATGCAGGGTGCCGATCGAGATCTGGTCAAGGTCTGGCAGAAGCACAACCAGTCGCGGTTTCAGAATGTCTGGCTCAACACCAAAACAGTCTCGGCCGAGGCGACCCCCGAGGGCATTCGGGTCCACCTGGAGGGCGCTTCGGCCCCCGGCGAGCCACAGACCTATGGGCTGGTGCTTCAGGCCGTGGGCCGTCGCCCCAACGGGGCATCCATCGGCGCCGAGCAGGCTGGTGTCCAGGTCGACGCCCGAGGATTCATTCCCGTAGATTCGCAGATGCGCACCAACATTCCCCACATTTTCGCCATCGGGGATCTGGTGGGTCAGCCGATGTTGGCCCACAAGGCCGTGCATGAGGGCCATGTGGCTGCGGAGGCTGCGGCTGGAATGAAGTCCCACTTCGATGCGCGGGTGATCCCATCGGTGGCCTACACCGATCCCGAGGTTGCCTGGGTCGGCCTCACGGAAACCGAGGCCAAGGCCCAGGGCATCGCTGTGGAGGCGGCAGTCTTTCCGTGGGCTGCGTCGGGCCGCGCCATCGCCAATGGGCGCGATGAGGGCTTCACCAAGCTTCTGGTGGATGCCAAGACCCATCGCGTGGTGGGCGGCGGTATTGTGGGCACGCATGCTGGCGAGATGATTGGGGAATTCGCGTTGGCGGTCGAGATGGGCTGCGACCCGACCGACATCGCCAAGACCATTCATCCACACCCGACCCTCGGCGAATCGATGGGAATGGCGGCCGAGGTGTTCGAAGGCACCTGCACCGATCTGCCGCCGGCCCGCCGCGCAAGCAAGGAGCGTCATGTCTGAGCTGGAGGTTTTGGAGGCACAACGGGCCTGGGGTCAGGCTCTGGTCCAGATCTCCGAGGATTTTGAGACGGGGGGACACGCCAAGGCATCGCAAACCGCCATGGCTGCGATCGATCGAACGTATGGCTTTGGCCTGGGTCCTGTGTTGTTCAAACCCACCCTGGCCGTCGCGCCGCAGACGGTGCGCACCGATGTCGAGGGTGCGTTGTCGTATTTCGTGGGTGGCAATCCCCGCTACCCCGAGGATCGTGGTTTTGCCTGCCTGGGCTGGCGCTCGGTCGAGATGCGCAATATCGCTCTGCGCTTCGAGGGCAGTGTGGCACTGGTGATGTGTCAGGCGACATTCACCAACCGGCTGGGTGAGTCCACCACGGTCGACAAGACTCTGGGCTTTGTGAAAGACGACCGTGGCGCCATGCGAATCGTGCTGCACCACTCGTCGTTGCCCTACCAGCCCACATAGATTTGGTGGCGGCTGTCAGGGATTTCGCGCCGGAGTGCTGGATCCGAGGCGATGATGCGGCCCATGACTTCTCTATCCCGCCGAGACATCGATTTTCCGACCACCGACGATGCCTGGCAGGCGCGTCTGGATCAACTCGATCCCGCGCTCTATGCCAAGACGCGCAACCACCTGCAAGGCGATGTGAGTCGGCTGTCTCCGTACTTCACCCATGGGTTTCTGAGTCTGCGCGAAGCCGTGGAGGCCATTCGCGGCCGGGTCCGTCTGCGGCCCGATGACAAGCTCTTTGCCGAGTTCGCATGGCGGGCATTCTTCCACCATGTCTGGTCGCACCAGGGCGAGAACATCTTTCGAGATCTTCGTGCGGCGCTGCCGGGGGTGCGATACGCCAACGCGCTGCCTCCCGACATCCGCGAGGGCCGCACGGGTCTGCCCGCGATCGACCAGGCGGTGGCCGAGCTCTACGCTACGGGGTATCTCCACAACCATGCCCGGATGTGGCTGGCCAGCTACGTGGTTCACCTGCGCCACATCCATTGGAAGGCGGGAGCCGATTGGCTGTATGGCCACCTGATCGACGGCGATCTCGCCTCGAATCACCTGTCGTGGCAGTGGGTGGCCAGCACGTTCAGCAGCAAGCCCTACCTCTTCAATGCCGAGAATGTGGCGAAGTTTGCACCTCGGGTCTGGAACTGCAAGGGCACCCCCCTCGACACCAGCTACGAACATTTGGAGATGATGGCCCGTGGTCAGGATGAGCCCGGCCGGACCGAGTTCTCCGCCCTGGCCTCCCGCCCAGAGCGTCGCGCCTTTGCCATCGAGGAGCCGCCGTTGCATCGGTCTCCCCCCGAGATGAGCAGCTTGAGTGCGGTGCGGTCGCTGACGGCCGCCGAGGTGGGGGCCTGGATCGCCGAGCAGCCAGCACCCATCGCCCTGGAGTTGGTGCATCCATGGGCCCTGCGCCGAACCTCGCTTGTCCGCCCTGCGGCTGGGCAGACCCTCTGCCGCCTGGCCGTGGTGCACCTTCCAAGCACCGCAAGATTTCCTTGGTCCGCCCGTCGCTGGGCGTTCGTCCTGGGGCGCATGGGCCTGATTGCCGACCGCGTCTTTGTGGGCAATGTTGCGGCCCTGTCGCGTGAGATCCCCCCAGGCATCCCGGTCTACGCCGATGAAGATCTGGGCAGCCCCGAGACTCACCAGGCGATCTCCAGCCTCAAGCCCCGATGTGTTGGGGCTTCCCCTCTGTTGGAAGAACCACCACGTTTCTGTGCATCGTTCTCCAAGTACTTTCAGGCGGCGCGGGAGCATTTAGGATAGGGCACCGAATCATTGAGGTGGACCCATGCATCACCGCTCCTGCGCTGTCCTTGTTCTTTCTCTCTGCCTGACCCTGGCCGGCTGCGGTCAGGATGATCTTGGCCTGAGCGCAGGCCAGCCCAATCTGTCCCCCGCCAAGCCCGAGGCCGGCTCGGAGGCCTTCGGCTGGCCGGCCTCCAAGCCCGGCGAGGGGCCGCCCGAGTCGCCGCTGCCAACGGGCGACCTGGCGCTGCAGCTCAACGGATTGCTGGCCTCGCTGCCGCGCAACGAGCTTGCAACCGCACTGAGCCCAGTTGCGCTGGGATTCACGGTGGGTGACCTGCTCGATCCGCGCGTCGTGGAATTTCAGATTCGAGCCATGGCCGCGCAGCTGAGCGATGGGTCGCGCCTGGATCAGGCCTTCCATTGGTATGGCCATCCCGACAACAACGCGGGCGTCGCGCTGGTGCCGGTGTCCTTCACCAATCGATATGGAACCCGTCTCTACGGAGAGATTGTGCTGCCGCAGCAGGGCCAAGTCGCGGCCCGCCCCGGGCAATTCCCCGTCATTCTCGCGCTCGAGGGCCTCAACACCAACACCGCCATGTATCGCTGGTGGCATCAGCTGTTCGCCGATGCGGGATACCTTGTGTTTGCGTTTGATTTTTCGGGCCAAGGACGGTCCGACGATGAGGTGGCCGGCGACCCCGGGAACAACATCGAAGAGGCGCAAGACGCCCTGACGTACCTGCTGGAGCAGTCTCCGGTGAGGTCGTTCCTGAATCCAAGCCAGGTGGGGGTGATTGGCCACAGCATGGGAGCCATCGCCACCCTTGGCCTGCAGGCCGTCGAGCCTCGTCTTCGGGCGGCCGTGGCAGCAGCACCCATCAGCGAGCGGTCAGCTCCCTTCGAGGCCAACCCGATTCCGGTGATGATTCAGACCGGCGACCACGATGGTCCGATCGCACCGATCGTGTTCGTCAATCCACAGATTGTTCGACCGGTCTACGACAAGCTCACCGGGAATCGCGCGTTCATCGTGGCCGACGCTGCCAGTCATGCCCAGCACACCAACTACCCACTTCTGCCCACATCCACCTGGGGCCGCGAGATTGCCGCGCAGTATTCCTTGGCTTGGATGGATTTCCACCTGAGAGGGATGAGCTCAGCCAAGGATGTGTTGCGCACCGCCCACCCGCGACTCAGCTACCTGCACGCCAGCGAGGTGGTCATCGATGGGGAGCGCCAGGTCTTTCAGAGCGCTGGCCCCGCCGTGCCGGGTCTCTAGCCCCCAAGCCGGGCCCGAGCCCGGGCGGCGGCCTGGCGCACCTGGGTGGGCGCGGTGCCGCCGGGGTGGTTGCGCGAGGCCACCGAGCCCTCGAGTTGCAGCACCTCGAATACATCCTCGCCCACCAGGGGTGAGAAGGACTGCAACTGGGACAGTGGCAGGTCCTCAAGGCCGACCCCCGCATCGACGGCGGCTCGAACTGCCAAGGCCACGGCCTCATGTGCATCGCGAAAGGGCAGTCCCTTTTTCACGAGGTGGTCGGCCAGGTCGGTCGCCGTCGCGTATCCCTCGAGCGCCGCGCGACGCATCGCCTCGGGCTGCGGCTCCATGCCCGCCACCATCTCGCCAAATACCCGCAGCGTATCGCGCACGGTGTCCACCGCATCAAAGAGCGGCTCTTTGTCTTCTTGGTTGTCTTTGTTGTAGGCCAGCGGCTGGCCCTTCATGAGTGTCAGCAGGCCCATCAGATGCCCATAGACCCTTCCCGTTTTCCCACGGGCAAGCTCCGGCACGTCGGGGTTTTTCTTCTGCGGCATGATCGAAGACCCGGTGCAGAAGCGGTCGGGCAGCCGAATGAAGCCATAGCGGCTGGTCATCCACAGGATGAGCTCTTCGGAAAGCCGAGAGATGTGCATCATGAGCACCGAGGCAGCAGCAGTGAACTCGATGGCAAAGTCCCGATCACTCACCGCATCGAGCGAGTTTTCGCAGATGCCCTCGAATCCCAGCTGCTCCGCCACAAAGGCCCGATCGATGGGGTAGCTCGTGCCCGCCAGAGCGGCCGCACCCAGCGGCAGACGATTGACCCGCCGCCGTGCATCGATCAGACGCTCGGCGTCGCGGCCGAACATCGCCTCGTAGGCCAGCATGTGGTGGCCAAAACTGATGGGCTGCGCCACTTGAAGGTGGGTGAAGCCCGGCATCAGGACATCGGCGTTGGCTTCGGCCTGCCCGATGAGCGCCAGCCGAAGATTGCGCAGGAGGTCCAGAATGAGATCGATCTCGCCGCGCAGCCAGAGGCGGATGTCGGTGGCCACTTGATCGTTGCGTGAGCGGGCCGTGTGCAGGCGTTTTCCGGCGTCGCCGACCAGCTCGGTCAGCCGTCGCTCGATGTTGAGGTGGACGTCCTCGAGGGCCACCGACCATTGGAACTGGCCCGCACGAATTTCCGAGAGGATGGTCTCCATGCCGCGCTGAATGTCGGCAAGGTCTTGGTCACTCAGTAGCCCCGCGCGCTGGAGCATGGCGGCGTGCGCCAGTGAGCCTTGAATGTCGACTTCAGCCAGCCGTTGATCGAACTGGACCGACGCTGTGTAGCGCTGCACCAGCTCGGAGACGGGCTCTGAGAAGCGCCCCGACCAGGCCTGGTCTTTTTGATGCAGGGAACTCTGCGCGGCGGCAGTGGGTGTTTTGGAGGGGGCTGAGGACATTTCGATACACTCGCTTTCTATGTGGATTATCGCATCGCGAGAAAGCCGGCTGGCGCTTTGGCAGGCCCAACACGTTCAGCAGCGTCTGATGGATGGGCTGGGTGCTGAGGTTTCGATTCTGGGCATGACCACCCGGGGCGATCAGATCCTGGACCGCAGCCTCGCCAAGGTGGGGGGCAAGGGTCTCTTCACCAAAGAGCTCGAGGTCGCGCTCGCCGAGGGGCGGGCTCGACTGGCGGTCCACTCCCTCAAGGATGTCCCCATGCAGCTGCCCGAGGGCTTCGTGCTGGCCGCCGTCATGTCCCGGGAAGATCCCCGCGATGCTCTGGTCTCGGCCGAGGTCAGCAGCCTGGCTGAGCTCCCAGCAGGTGCGAAGGTGGGCACCTCCAGCCTGCGCCGCGAGTCGCAGATTCGTGCCGCCTTCCCCCACCTCGAGGTGGTTCCCCTGCGGGGCAACCTCGACACCCGCCTGGCCAAGCTCGACCGTGGCGACATGCAGGCCATCATCTTGGCGGCGGCAGGGCTCAAGCGCCTGGGGATGGTCGAGAGGATTCGTGCCCTCATCCCCCAAGAAGAAATGCTGCCTGCTGCGGGGCAGGGCGCCTTGGGCATTGAAATGCGTGCAGACGATGCCGAGGGCATCGCCCTCGTGAAGACATGCCTCGACTGTCCACGCACCCACCGCGAGGTGCTGGCCGAGCGGGCGGTCTCGCGGGCCCTGGGCGGCAGTTGCCAGATTCCCCTGGCGGCGTTTTGCGATTCCGATCCTGTTTCCGGGCTGCTGCAGTTGCGCGCTCGTTTGTCCCTGCCCGATGGCAGCTCGCCGTGCCGCATCAGCCTCTGGGGGGACGACCCTGAGGCCCTTGGCCTCGAGGCTGCGCAGGCCCTGCGCAAGCAGGGCGCCGATGCGGTGATGCAGGCCCTGGGCGCTCCGGCCGCATGACGACGGTGCCGATCCGAGCGCTTCTGCTGGCCCGCTCGGTCTGGCAGGAATCCACATCCCAGCCCCCCGTCGACGATCCGGTGCGCATTTGGATGCTGGCATGCCGTGCTGCGGCCAGCGCAGTCTCAGCCCTGCAGGGCCTCGACATCCGAGGCTTCCCCCCCTACGAATACCGGCTCGTCTCGGGCTTTGATCGGCAGTCGGCCGAGCACATGCTCATGGAGTCTCGCGCCATACCGCCCACGGGCCTGGTCTTCTCGAGCCCCAACGCTGCGGCGGCGGTGCTGCGGCTCGTGGGTCCTGCCCGGGCCCTCGAGCTTGCCACCCAGACCCAACTCTTTGCTCTGGGCGTGGGAACGGCTCAGGCGATCCGCCAGACCCTTTTGCACATGTCTTTGGAGTCCGCCCCGGAGATTGTCCATCCCGAGGGCTCCGGTGGGGCTGATGCCTTGCTCGAGATCATTCGCCCGCACCTGGAGCGTCTTCGTGGGGGCGACCTCCTGGTGGTCGGGGCAACCCATGCCCGTGCCGACTTTCCGGAGCGACTTCAGGCGCTGGCCCCAGAGCATGTTCGAGTTCGATCCTGCCCGGTGTTCGAGCGTGAGCGGGTCACCAACACCTACCTGCCGCCCAAACGCGAGCCGTTTGGGGTGCTGGCATGTTCGTCGTCGGAGGTCGGCCTTCTTGCCACCCGATTCGAGCGGGCGCAGCAGTGGCCCGTGCTCTGGCTGACCCACCACCCGCAGATTCGCGATCGCATCGCCGAGGAGCTGGCGACCGACAAGGCGCAGGCCACCGGAGCGGGCATGAACACCCGCATCGCCCTGCTGCCCGACCTCGCACCCGCCAGCCTGGTCGCGGCACTTCGAGGCCCCACAAACAGCGTTTAGAATTCGCGCAGTGTTTGACCCCAACCCCTGAGGAGTTTTCATGTCCCTGCTTCAAGTGTCCCCCGGCGACAAGCTGCCCGAGCAGTTCAACGTCATCATCGAGATCGCCGCCAATTCTCCCCCGGTGAAGTACGAGGTCGACAAGGACTCCGGTGCGCTCACGGTGGATCGATTCATGGGAACCGCCATGCACTACCCCTGCAACTACGGCTACATCCCCCAGACGATTGCCGACGATGGCGACCCGGTGGACGTGCTGGTCGTGACTCCCTTCCCCCTGATCCCTGGCTCGGTCGTCGCCTGCCGCGCGATTGGCATCCTGCACATGGACGATGAGGCCGGGGGCGACGCCAAGCTGTTGGCAGTCCCCACCGTCAAGCTGCTGCCTGCTTACAGCAAGATTCAGTCGAGCGATGATCTGGCACCGGAGTTTCTGAATCAGGTGCAGCACTTCTTTGAGCACTACAAAGATCTCGAAAAGGGCAAGTGGGTCAAGCTCAAGGGCTACGGCACCGTGGCCGACGCCCACAAAGAGATCACCGACGGCGTGTCGCGTTATAAGGCCGGCGCTCGTTGAGTTCCGACATGGCGTGATCCATTCCTTGCCCCTCGCGGGCAAGGAAGTGGGCCACGGCCTGCGCCAGTCTGGGATTGCGGATCCAGTGGGCTGAGCGCATGGGCTCCGGATCAAAGCCCCGCCAGATTTTGTGTTCGCCCTGGGCACCGCCCTCGAAGCGCACCACCCCAGAGGCGATGGCCCATTCGAGGGGGGTGTAGTACGAGAGTTCAAAGTGCAGGCACGGCACATGGGCGATGGCTCCCCAGTACCTCCCATACAGCACCAGACCTTGTGGCGTGGCCTGCCGCATGAGCAGGGCCGCCGCAATCGGCGTGCCGGTGTGCTCTGCCATTGCCAGCAGGCAATGCTCCGGTCGGTCCCGGGCAAACGTGTCGAAGAACGACTTCTGCAGGTAGGGTGGGTTGCCGTGGGCCCAGTAGGTGTTGCAGTAGCAGTCGTAGAAGTGGGCCCAGTCGGCCTCGGTGGCATCTTCACCGAGCACGATGCGGGTGGTGACTCCCGCTTCGGCAACCTTGCGGCGCTCGGCACGAATCTTTTTGCGCCGGGGCTGCGACAGGGTGCTTAGAAAATCCTCGAAGTCCCGATAGCCTCGGTTGTGCCAATGGAACTGCAGACCATGGCGAATCATCCATCCCTGTTGTTCCAAGGCGGCGGCCTCTGCCTCGGTCGAAAACAAGACATGAAACGAGGAAAGCTGGGACGACTCGGCGAGTTCGGTGAGTGCCGCCGCACCCGCCGCCAGGCCCTCGGCATCGCGGGCCAGAATGCGGCTGCCGGGCACAGGGCTGAACGGGGGCGCCAGCAGGCCCTTGGGGTAGTAATCCTCGCCCAGCGACTGCAGAGCTCGGGCCCATGACCAGTCAAAGACGTATTCGCCATAGCTGTGGTCTTTGAGATAGAGGGGCAGGGCAGCCCGAGGCTGGCCATCGTCTCCCCAAACCACCACAGGCCGAGAGTGCCAACCGGTGTCGGCCGAGGCCGAGGCCGAGGACTCCATGGCCCGAAGAAAATCGAGGCGAACGAATGGCGTCGGATCGGGAGACTCCGCCCAGAGTTGCTCCCATGCATCGGCAGGAACCTCGGCATAGGAGTCGAAGGCTTGGGTGCGGTGCTGCGTGCGATAATTGGACATGGCGCTTCGCATCTTGTCAGCACAAATGAATTCTGTCGTTGGCGACCTCATCGCCAACCGGGACTCCATCCTCGCAGCGGCGCGCCGGGCCCACGCCGCGGGTGCTCAGGTGGTGCTGACCCCCGAGCTCTCTCTGGCCGGTTACCCACCCGAAGACCTCCTATTGCGCGCCTCGTTTCTGCAGCGCACCGACGAGGTTTTGTCCGAAATCGCCGAGGCCAGCACCCAGACCCCGGGGCTGGCGATTGTCGTTGGCCATCCTTGGGCGCGCGACGGTGAGCTCTTCAATGCCGCCTCGGTGTTCCGCGACGGCGCTCTGGTCTGCCAATACGCCAAGCTCGAACTCCCCAATTACGCCGTCTTCGATGAGCGGCGCTATTTCCGGCCGGATGGAGCGCCCACCGTCTTTGAGGTCGAGGGCATTCGCCTCGGCCTGGCCATCTGCGAGGATGTCTGGTTCCCGCGCGCGGGTGCCTTGGCGCGCGCCGAGGGCGCCCAGGCCCTCTTGGTTCTCAATGCCTCGCCCTTTCACCTGGGCAAGTTCGATGAGCGACTGGCCGTCATGCGTCAGCACGTCTCGCGCCAGGGCCTGCCTGCGGTGTTCTGCAACTTGGTGGGCGGCCAAGATGAGTTGGTCTTCGACGGCGACAGCTTCGCCCTGAATCGGGCGGGCGAGGTGGTGGCTCGGTCGCCGCAATTCGTCGAGCACGACCTGATCGTTGCGCTCGATGCCAGTGGAGACGCGCTCGCCCAGCCCCTGCCCGAACCCAGCTCGGCCGAGGCCCAGGCCTACGCCGCACTGGTGTTGGGCACGCGCGACTACGTCCGCAAAAATGGTTTCCGTGGGGGGGTGATTGGGCTCAGCGGCGGTGTGGACTCCGCACTCACCCTGGCGATTGCCGTCGATGCCCTCGGCGCCGACCAGGTCACGGCCGTCATGATGCCCTCGCGCTACACCGCCGACATCAGCCTTGAGGATGCTGCCGCCTGCGCCAAGGCGCTGGGTGTTGCCCTCACAACCATCCCCATTGGTCCGATCACCGACGCCCTCGAGGCTGGGCTGGCTCCGTCATTTCAAGGTCTCGCGCCCGACCTCACCGAAGAGAACCTCCAGTCGCGGGCCCGCGGTACGCTGCTGATGGCCCTGTCGAACAAGACCGGTCGGCTGGTGCTGACCACTGGCAACAAGAGCGAGCTCGCGGTGGGCTACTGCACCCTCTATGGCGATATGGCCGGGGCCTATTCGGTCATCAAGGACCTGCTCAAGGGCTGGGTCTATCGCCTCTCTCACCACCGAAATCGCGTGGCCGCCGCCGTGCAGGGTGGCCCGGTGATTCCTGAGCGCATCCTGACCCGCGCCCCCAGCGCCGAGCTGCGCCCCAACCAGACCGACCAGGACAGCCTGCCCCCCTACGATGTGCTCGACGACATCCTCGCCCGCTTTGTCGAGCGCGGCGAGCGAGTCACCGACATCGTGGCCACGGGCCACGACAAGGCGGTGGTCCTTCGAGTTCTGCGCCTTCTGCGCCTGTCGGAATACAAGCGCCGTCAGGCGGCCCCGGGTCCCCGAATCACGCCCCGGGCCTTTGGTCGCGACTGGCGCTACCCCCTCACCAACCGCTTCTCGGAGCAGGAGTATTTGGCATGAAACTCGTCACCGCCATCGTCAAGCCCTTCAAGCTCGATCCCATCCGCGAGGCCCTGGCCGACTTGGGCATCACTGGCCTCACTGTCACCGAGGTCAAGGGCTTCGGCCGGCAAAAGGGCCACACCGAGGTCTATCGGGGAGCGGAGTATGTTGTCGATTTCCTGCCCAAAGTCCGCATTGAGGCGCTGGTGGGCGATGAGATGGTGGACCGCACCGTCGAGGCCATCGTGGCCGCGGCACGCACCGGGCGGATTGGGGATGGCAAGATCTTTGTAACCCCGGTGGAGCAGGTCATTCGCATTCGCACGGGCGAGAGCGGTCCAGACGCGATCTGATGTGGTGGGGCCCTGTGCCTGCCTCCAGCCCCGCCAGGCCTGTCTAGCCCCGCGAGGCTCGAAGCAGCACCAGCACAGCGCCCGACCCCCCCTGCTGCGGGGGCGATTGACAGTAGGCCAGCACCTCGGTCTTCTGCCGCAGCCAACCCTGCACCTTCAGCTTGAGCACCGGCTCGCGACCGACCGAGCCAAGGCCCTTGCCGTGAATCACCCGCACGCACCGCTGGCCGCGGCGTTCGCACTGCCGAATGAATTCCGCAAAGGCCTCGCGCGCCTCATCCACTCGATACCCATGAAGATCGAGCTCGGCCTGCACGGTCCAGTGCCCGCGGCGAAGCTTGCGCAGGGTATCCCGGCCGATGCCGTCTCGGGCAAACGATAGGGATTCGTCGGTGTCGAGCAGGGTGTCCGGCGTGAGGTCGGACAACTGGCTGAGTTCGAGTGCCTCGTGCTCATCGCGCAGGCGTTGGAGTGGGAGGGGTGCCGGCCGCGGCCGCTGCAAGGCCGTTGGCGGAGGCTCGGCCTGCAAGGGCGTTGCCCCCGATACCGCCTCGCGAAAGAGCTGAAGCTCTTCCTGGGGGATGGTCGGCTTACTGGCCAGCGAGGGCTTCGAGGTATCGCTGGGCATCGAGGGCCGCCATGCAGCCACTGCCGGCGCTGGTGATCGCCTGCCGGTAGATGTGGTCTTGAACGTCGCCGGCAGCAAAGACCCCCGGGATGTTGGTGGCTGTGGCATTGCCGTGCGAGCCACCATGGGTCTTGATGTAGCCATTCTCCATGTCGAGCTGGCCGGCAAAGATTTCGGTGTTTGGTCGGTGGCCGATGGCCACGAAGATGCCGCGAACCGACACCTGCAGGGGGGCCTCGCCCTGGGTGCTGGCCAGACGGATCGCATTGACGCCCTTGTCGTCGCCCAGCACCTCGTCGAGTGTGCGGTTGAGCGCGAGCTTGACCTTGCCCTCTTCGACCTTCTTCATGAGTCGGTCGATCAGGATGGGCTCGGCCTTGAACTTGTCGCGGCGGTGAACCACCGTCACGGTCTTGGCGATCTGGGCCAGGTAGAGCGCCTCTTCCACGGCGGTGTTCCCGCCGCCGATGACGGCCACATCCTGGTCTTTGTAGAAAAAGCCGTCGCAGGTGGCGCAGGCCGACACGCCTCGCCCCATGAATGCCTCTTCCGAGGGCAGGCCGAGGTACATCGCGGAGGCGCCGGTGGCGATGATGAGCGCCTTGCAGGTGTAGGTGCCCATGTCGCCCCGGAGGACCAGTGGCTGCTGTTGCAGTTCCACGGTGTGGATGTGGTCGTAGAGGAGCTGGGTCTCGAAGCGCTCGGCGTGGGCTTGAAAGCGCGCCATCAGATCGGGACCCTGCACGCCATCGGGGTCGGCCGGCCAGTTTTCGACATCGGTGGTGGTCATCAGCTGGCCCCCCTGGGCTAGCCCGGTGATGAGGGCGGGCTTGAGGTTGGCGCGGGCGGCGTAGACCGCCGCGGTGTAGCCGGCAGGGCCGGAGCCGAGAATGATGAGATCGTGGTGGATGGTGGTCATGGCACTTTGGGGTAATTTGGTAGGTCAATGATAGGGTACGAGGGTGTTGATCAACGAAATGACCCCCAGCGCATCGCCTTGAAATACCCCGCCTCCGCGTCCCCTGCGGCGACCCCCATGGCCACGGCCCTCCTGTCGGCTGCCTCTGCTCTGTTTTGGCTGGGCTGGCTCTGCGCCGGTGCTGCTCTCTTGGCAGCACTCTGGAGCCATTCCCCCCTCGACCATGCCTTTTTCCAGGTGGGCCCTGGCTTGCCCGCTGGCACCGAGCCCGGGGGCTTAGCGGCCGCCAGCAACTGGCTGGGGCGCCCCGGCGCGTGGGTCTCCGATGCGGTCTATTTTCTCTTGGGGGGCACCGGCCATCTGCTGGCCGTCTTCTTCTTCAGCATGGGCTGGCTCTCGCTGCGGGCTGGCCAGCGCCTGCGCCAAACCTTGGTACTCCATCCTCCAGGCTCCGGTGAGCCGCTGCCCCCACTGCCGTCCTTGGCCGAGGCGGGGCTCCTGCCTCGCCTTGCGGGGCTGCTCATGGCCTTGCCAATGTTGGCCGCGCTTGAGGCGCAATGGTTTCCCGAGGTCTTTCTGCCCTCGGGGATCGCTCCCGGTGGTGCCCTGGGGAGTCTGGTGGGCTCCGCGCTCGAAGTGGGCCTGACCGACCTGGGCGCATCCGCTGTGGCGCTGCTGGTGGCGTCGGTGGGCATCCGCTTCGCGTTTGGGATTTCCTACCTCGCGGTCTTCGAGGTGCTGGGACGCGGCCTGGCCACCGGGATTGGCTGGGCCTGGGCCTGGATGCAGGCAAGTCGGGACCGACGTCTCGGCTCCGCCGGTGCCGAGGCCAGGGCCAGCCGACTCCAGACGATCCGGGCCGAGCGGCCTGAGCCCGAATTCTCTGTGGTGGATCCCGAGCCCATTGAGCCGGCCAAACGGCCTCGCAAGGAGTCTGCGGCAGTCCTTCAGCAGCCGCTGTTCGACGAACTTCCGCCCGACCCTGCCCGCGCCGGTGCATTGCCGCCGTTGCGCCTGCTGGCCCCGGCTCCAGCCCAGGCGAGCACCATCTCGCCCGAGACCCTGGCCTACACCTCCCAGCTCATCGAAACCCGGCTGGCGGACTTCAATGTTCAAGTGAAGGTCGTGTCCGCCTTGCCGGGGCCAGTCATCACCCGGTTCGAGATCGAGCCCGCCTTGGGGGTCAAAGGCTCGCAGATCGTGGGGCTCTCGCGCGACCTTGCGCGTGCCTTGGCCGTGACCTCCGTCCGGGTGGTGGAGACCATTCCGGGAAAGAACCTCATGGGGCTGGAGCTACCCAACCCCCAACGCCAGACCGTTCGCCTCTCGGAGATTCTCGGCTCGCAGGCCTTCAGTGCCAGCCGGGCGGCACTGCCCCTGGCCATGGGAAAAGACATCTCGGGCCAGCCGGTGGTGGCCGACCTGGCCAAGATGCCGCATCTCCTGGTGGCCGGAACGACGGGCTCGGGCAAGTCGGTGGGCATCAACGCCATGCTGCTTTCGCTGGTCTACCACCTGCCCGCCCGAGACCTGCGCCTGATCCTGATCGATCCCAAGATGCTGGAGCTCTCGGTTTACGAGGACATTCCGCACCTGCTCACGCCGGTGGTGACCGACATGAAGCTGGCCGCCAACGCCCTGCATTGGTGTGTGGGCGAGATGGAGCGCCGCTACCGACTCATGAGCAAGCTCGGGGTGCGCAATCTGGCCGGCTACAACAGCAAGGTCGAGGAGGCGCTCAAGCGCGGCTCGCCGATCCCAGACCCCACCATTCCGCCCGAGATGGTCGAGGCGGGTGGACCTCCCATGCTGGAGCCCCTGCCGCATCTGGTCGTGGTGATCGATGAGCTGGCCGACCTGATGATGGTGGTCGGCAAGAAGGTGGAGGAGTTGATTGCCCGACTCGCGGGCAAAGCCCGCGCCTCGGGCATCCACCTCATCCTTGCCACCCAGCGCCCCTCGGTCGATGTGATCACTGGCCTCATCAAGGCCAACGTCCCCTCGCGGGTGGCATTCCAGGTGTCGTCCCGGGTCGACTCGCGCACCATCCTCGATCAGATGGGCGCGGAGTCGTTGCTCGGCATGGGCGACATGCTCTATCTGCCGCCGGGCGTGGGCATGCCCACCCGGGTCCACGGCGCCTTCGTTGCCGACGACGAGGTCTTGGCTGTGGTGGAATACCTGAAGACGGTGTGTGGCGGGCCCAACTACGACGAGAGCATTCTCGATGGGGCCGATGCGGAGTCCTCGGGCGGGGGCACTTTCCTCGCAGGACTCGAGAAGCCCTCGGGCGATCAGAGTGAAAACGATCCGCTCTACGACGAGGCGGTGGCAGTGGTGCTCAAGCACCGCAAGGCCTCCATCTCGTTGGTGCAGCGTCATCTGCGCATCGGCTACAACCGATCCGCCCGCCTGCTCGATGCGATGGAGCAGGCAGGCCTCGTCTCGGCCATGCAATCCAATGGCAACCGCGACATCATGGTGCCGCCCTCTGCAGGGTCGGCCGGAGACTAATTCCATGCATCCCCACATCATTCCCACCTCCCGACGCCGGGTCTTGCAAGGCCTGGGTGCGGCCACTGCCGTGCTGTCGACGGGCGGCCTGTGCTCCAGCGTGCTCGCCAGTCCGTCGGAGCCGAATCCGGCGATCTCGTTGGCCAAGTTTCTGCTCGCGATGCAGAGCTTTCAGGCACGCTTTCGCCATGAGCAGCGCTCGCCGTCGGGCGGCAATCTGGTCTTCCAGGGGCAGGTCTGGATGCGTCGGCCGGCGCGCCTGCGCTGGCAGATCGAGAAGCCATACAAGCAGCTTCACCTGCTCAATGGGCGCGAGTTCTGGTTCTACGACGAAGGCCTGGCCCAACTCACCCAGCGCAACCTCGATGCGGGCATCGAGTCCACCCCCGCGGGACTTTTAATGGCCGCGGGGCCCGAGGCCGCCAAGCTGCTGGACCAACGCTTCCGGTTCTTCAACCTGACCGAGACCACCGATGGCCTCCAGTGGACGCGCCTCGTGCCCAAAAGCAAGGGCGGCGGTGGTGTGACGGAGATGGTGGTGGGCATCGGGCCGGAGCGGGGCGAGCCCCGGGTACTGCGACTGACGGACTCTCTGGGCCGCAGCAGTGTGGTGCGCTTCAGCGACATCGTGATCGACGGGGATATTCCCGCGTCGCGCTTTGAGTTCTCGGTGCCTCCCGGCACGGAAGTCATTCGGGGCTGAGGATGCTCACTCCGCTCGCCCAGCGCCTGCGGCCCAAGCAACTCCACGAGGTCCTTGGGCAGGAGCATCTCCTGGGCGAGTCGGGGCCCTTGGGCCGAGCCCTGCGGGCTGGACAGCTCCCATCCGCAATCCTCTGGGGGCCTCCAGGGGTTGGCAAGACCACCATTGCCCTGCTCATGGCCGAGGCGGCGGGCGCTCAGATGATCTCCATCTCGGCGGTGCTGGGCGGCGTCAAGGACATCCGCGAGGCGGTGGAGCGGGCCGAACATGCCGTGGCGTTGGGGCAGCGGGTGCTGGTGTTTGTGGATGAAGTGCACCGATTCAACAAGTCCCAGCAGGACGCCTTTTTGCCCCATGTGGAGCGAGGCCTCTTTGGCTTTGTGGGCGCGACCACCGAGAATCCAGGCTTCGAGGTGAATGCCGCGCTGTTGAGTCGGGCCCCGGTGTTTGTGCTGCGTGCCCTCGACGCCAATGCCCTGCAGCGGCTTCTCGACCGTGCCCTGGCCGAGCCCGATGTGCACCACCTGCAGCTGGCGGAGACGGGACGCCAGGCCCTGGTCGATGCAGCCGACGGCGATGGCCGTCGACTTCTGGGCCTGGTGGAGCTGCTGGCAGCTAGCGCCCCGGCGGAGTCTTTGGATGCGGAGGCTGTGCTGCGACTGCTGCCAAGTCTTCGCCGTCGGTTCGACAAGGGAGGCGACCACTTCTACGACCAGATCTCGGCACTCCACAAGAGCGTTCGGGGCAGCGATCCCGATGCCGCGCTCTATTGGCTGGCACGCATGCTCGATGGTGGTGCCGATGGTCGATATCTGGCGCGGCGGCTGATCCGCATGGCCGGTGAAGACATCGGCAATGCCGACCCCAGAGCACTGGCCCTCTGCATCGATGCTGCCGAGGCCTACGAACGCCTGGGCAGTCCTGAGGGCGAGCTGGCCCTGGCTCAGGCAGCGGTCTATCTGGCGGTCGCTGCCAAGAGCAATGCGGTGTATGGGGCATGGAAGGCCGCCCAGGCCCTGGTCCAGAAGGCGGGCAGCGCCCCGGTGCCCGAGCACCTGCGCAATGCGCCCACGGGATTGGCCAAGTCGCTGGGCCATGGCCAGGCCTACCGCTATTCGCACGATGAGCCCGAGGCCTACTCACCAGGCCAGACCTATTTCCCGGCCGGCATCGCCCCGCAGCGGCTCTACGAGCCGACCGAGCGCGGGCTTGAAAGTAAAATCGCTGCCAAGCTGGAGCACCTGCGATCGCTCGCCCCCCGCGCCACGGTCCACTCAAGCAACCCGAACAACCCGAACCACTCGAACAACCCGAAAGCCTCGAATGATTGACATCAACCTTCTGCGCCGCGAGACCGACTGGGTGGCGGCTCGCCTTGCCGCCCGTGGCTTTGCCTTCGACACCGCGCGCTTCGCCGAGCTCGAGGCCCGGCGCAAGGCCTTGCAGATCGCCACCGAGCAGCTGCAGAGCCAGCGCAATCAGCTCAGCAAGCAGGTGGGGCAGGCCAAGGCCAAGGGAGAGTCGGTCGATGCGCTCATGGCTGAGGTGGCCGCCATTCCCGGCAAAATTGAGGACAACAGCCGCGCCTTGGCTGCCGTGCAGTCCGAGCTCGACGCCTGGCTTCAGACGGTGCCCAACCTTCCACAGGCCGATGTTCCTGCGGGCAGCGATGCCGAGGGGAATGTGGAGGTGCGCCGCTGGGGGGCACCACGCCAGGTCGACTTCCATGTTCAAGACCATGTCGCGGTGGGTGAGCCCCGGGGTCTGGACTTCGCCGCCGGTGCCGCCCTCTCGGGCGCGCGGTTCGCAGTGCTTCGTGGGGGCATGGCCCGCCTGCATCGGGCCCTGGCGCAATACATGCTCGATCTTCAAACCGGCCAGCATGGCTACACCGAGTGCTACACACCGTATCTGGTCCATGCCAAGGCACTCCAGGGCACGGGTCAGCTGCCCAAGTTCGCCCAAGACCTCTTCATTGCCCACAAGGGGGGCGCGGGCGGCGCCGATGATGAAGACACGCAGCCGCACTACCTGATTCCGACCGCCGAGGTCAGCCTCACCAATCTGGTGGCCGACCAGATCGTGGAGCCGGATGCCCTGCCCATCAGGCTCACAGCCCACAGCCCCTGCTTTCGCAGCGAAGCGGGCAGCCATGGCCGAGACACCCGCGGGATGATTCGTCAGCATCAGTTCGACAAGGTCGAGATGGTGCAGATCGTGCACCCCGAGCAGTCCGCCGCGGCGCTCGAGGAGATGGTCGGCCATGCCGAGGCGGTGCTGCAGGGCCTGGGGCTGCCCTATCGGGTGATGTTGCTGTGCACGGGCGATATGGGCTTTGGTGCGGCCAAGACCTACGACATCGAGGTCTGGCTGCCCGCGCAGAACACGTATCGCGAGATCTCCAGTGTGAGCAACTGCGAGGCATTCCAGGCCCGCCGCATGCAGGCCCGCACCCGAGTCGTGGGGGAGGGGGGAAAGAGCCGCACCGAGTTTGTCCATACCCTCAATGGCTCGGGGCTCGCCGTGGGCCGCACCCTGGTGGCGGTGCTGGAGAATTGTCAGCAGGCCGACGGCTCGGTGGACATTCCCGAGGTGCTCTGGCCCTACATGGGTGGGCTGCGCCGGCTGGCCTGAGCAAAGCCCCAGCGAAGACGCTATACTGCGCCGCTTCGGAGAGGTGGCAGAGTGGTCGAATGTACCTGACTCGAAATCAGGCGTGCGGGCAACCGCACCGTGGGTTCGAATCCCACCCTCTCCGCCAGTTCGCATGAGCCAACAACACATCGCCAAAACCCCGCTCGGCGCCCTAATCCTGGGTGCTCTTGGGGTGGTTTATGGCGACATCGGAACCAGCCCCCTCTACGCCCTCAAAGAAACCTTCGCCCCGGCCACCGGGGTGCAGGCGGTTCCCAGCCAGGTGATCGGGGCCGTGTCGGCCATTTTGTGGCTGCTCACTCTGGTGGTCTCGCTCAAATACGTTTTTCTAATTCTGCGGGCGGACAACCGCGGCGAGGGCGGCATCATGGCCTTGCTCGCCTTGGCCAGCAACGCCGTGAGCCAGTCGCCCAGACTTCAGGCCAGCATCCTGATGATCGGCTGCTTCGGCGCCTGCCTATTCTTTGGCGAGAGCATCCTCACTCCGGCCATCTCGGTGCTGAGTGCCGTGGAGGGCCTCCAGGTCATCGAGCCCAGCCTTGAGCCCCTGGTCATGCCCATCGCCCTCACCATCCTGATCGCACTTTTCGCAGTCCAGCGCTATGGCACCGCCCAGGTCGGACGATTCTTTGGGCCAATCATCTTGCTCTGGTTTGTGGTGATCGCCGCCGTTGGTGTTTTTCAGATCCTTCAGCACCCAGGCATTCTGGCAGCCTTCAACCCCATGCATGCTGTGTCGTTCCTGATCGACCGCGGCCCAGGGGTGCTCATTGTGGTGGGGGCCTTGGTGCTGGCGGTCACCGGTGTCGAGACCCTCTACGCCGATATGGGCCACTTCGGCCGCAAGGCGATTCGGGTGACCTGGCTCGGTGTCGCCTATCCCGCCCTGATCGCCAACTACCTCGGCCAAGGTGCCCTGATCCTGCGCGAGCCCGAGTCGATCGAGAGCCCGTTCTTTCTGTCCTTCCCCGAACCCCTCCTGATACCCGCAGTGATCCTGGCCACCCTTGCCACAGTGATCGCGTCCCAGGCGACCATCTCGGGCGCCTTCTCGGCCACCCAGCAGGCCATTCAGCTGGGATTCCTGCCCCGCATGCGCACCATCCATACCTCCTCCAAGGAGGCAGGCCAGATCTACATCCCGTTCGTCAACGGGGTGCTGTTGGTGTCCGTCTTGCTGGTGACCGTCTCCTTTGGGTCCTCCAGTGCGCTGGCCCACGCTTATGGCGTTTCGGTGACCACCACCATGCTGTGCTCGTCCATCCTGATGTTTTTTGTGGCTCGAAAGCACTGGAATTATCCGTGGGTGGTGGCTGCCGCCGTGACCCTATTCTTTATCGCGCTCGATGGTCTGCTGCTTGCTGGCTGCCTATCAAAGATTCTCCATGGTGGATGGTTCCCCCTGCTTCTCGGCCTGAGTGTGCTGATGCTCATGACCACCTGGCGAAAGGGTCGCGCCCTACTCACCGCCACGATCCACGACGACGACCCCGAGCTGCAGACCTTCATCGGGCAGATCGAGGATGCCGGTCTGCCGGTGGTCGAGCGGACTGCCGTCTATTTGGTGTCCGATCCGTCCACGGCACCGCAGGCGTTGATGCACAACATCAAGCACAACATGGTTCTGCATCGCATGAACCTGGTCTTGACCGTGGTGTTCGAAGACCGGCCTTGGGTCCCATTCCACGAGCGCGTCTCGATCGAGCCTCTGAGCGCAAGGTTTCAGCGGGTCTCTGTGCGCTATGGCTTTAAAGATTCGCCCAATATTCCGGCAGTGCTGGAGTACGCCAAGGAATGGCACGGCCTCGACATCGAACTCTTCGCGACCTCCTACTTCCTGAGCCACGAGTCGGTCGTCCCGAAAACCAATGGTCAGATGAGCAAGTGGCGGGAGGAGATCTTCGCGTCGATGCTGAGGAATGCAGGCAGTGTGGTGTCCTACTTCAAGATCCCCACCAACCAGGTCATTGAGCTGGGGACCAAGGTCTCGTTTTGAGCGACGCACGTCAGTCGGCGATGTCACCCAACAATGATTCCGGGCGTGCGTCCGAGGTCGTCACCCCCTACGAACGTCTGGGTGGAGAGGCTGCCCTGCGGCAGCTGGTGGAGCGCTTCTACGACCTCATGGAACTGTGTCCTGAGGGGCTGGCCGCGCGGAGAATTCACCCCCCCGATATGACCGAGAGCCGAGTGAAAACCTTCGAATTCCTGTCGGGCTGGCTCGGCGGGCCCGATCTCTACATCGCCAAGTATGGGCACCCCAGGCTGCGGGCTCGGCACATGCCCTTTCCGATCGGGCGCGACGAGAAAAAGTCTTGGCTCTGGTGCATGAATGCGGCATTGGATGAGCAGACCCAACTCGATGCCGAGTTTCGAGCGCGACTCAAGGCATCGTTCGAGGCCACCGCAGACCACATGCAGAATCGAACCTGAGATGACCAACAGCGACTCCATTTCTTGCGCCAAGCCCACGGTGTATTTCGATGGGGGCTGCCCCCTGTGTCGGGCTGAGATTCAGGCCTACCAACGCATGGATGGTGCCGAGAACCTGCGCTGGCTCGATCTCACCCGGGCCACCGAGGCCGAGCTTGGTCCAGGCCTCCGCCTGGATCAGGCCATGGCTCGAATGCATGTTCGCCGCGCCGACGGCAGCCTCGCTCAGGGGGCGGCAGCCTTCGCAGAGATCTGGCTCGCGCTGCCCCGCTGGCGCTGGCTGGGGCGGCTGGTGGGCCAGCGCTGGATGCTGCCGCTGGCCGACGTCGCCTACGGGGTGTTTTTGAAGCTGCGTCCCCTGTGGCGGCGCAGCCGATCGATCTGAGCACGCACGACGGCGTAGACGGCCGGTAAGCCCGGCACCACGATGAGCGCGAGCATCACCAAGGAGAAGTTGGCCTGGACCCAGGCGGTGTTGCCCACGAGATAGCCGAGGCAGGTGAGCCCAACCACCCAGACGATGCCGCCCACGATGTTGTAGAACATGAATCGAGGACGATCCATGTGTGCCACTCCGGCCACAAAGGGCGCGAAGGTGCGAACAAACGGCAGGAATCGACCCACCACAACGGTGATGGGGCCATGCTTTTCGTAGAAGGCGTGGGTCTTGTCGAAGGCGTCCCGATTGAAGATGCGCGAGTTCTCCCAAGAGAAGACGCGATTCCCCACATGGCGTCCGATCGAGTAGTTCACGGAGTCGCCGAGAATGGCGGCGGTGGTGAGCAGCAGGCAGAGGGTTGGCAGGTCCAGCCCACCCAGGCCTGCGATGGCTCCCGCCACGAAGAGCAAGGAGTCGCCGGGCAGAAACGGCATGACCACCAGGCCAGTCTCCACAAAAATGATGGCGAACAGCAGGGCGTAGATCCAGGGTCCCCACTGCACGGCCATGGCGGCCAGGTGTTTGTCGAGATGGAGAACGATGTCGATGAGGGCAGAGAAGTCCACGGGCAGTCGGCAGGGGAGCGTTGGTGTCGATCGGAGTGCCGCCAGTGTACCTAGGCGCGGACAGTGAGCAGCCCGAGGTAGGTGGCGGCCAGGGATCCGAAGAGGTGCAGACCCACCAGAGACAGTGCGGTGGCCAATCTTCCCGACTGCATGGCGGCGATGACCTCCACGGAGAATGTTGAAAAGGTCGTTAGGCCTCCACAGAAGCCGGTGATGACCAGAAGACGCAACTCGGGCGAGAGGTTGTTGGACTGGATGATCCAGCCCACAGCGACGCCAACGATGTATCCCCCGAGAATGTTGGACAAGAGTGTGCCCAGGGGCAGGTTGGGGAAGATGTGGTTGAGGCGGACGCTCAGTTGCCAGCGCAGCAGCGCTCCGGCGGCTGCGCCGATCGATATCACTGCCGCGTGGGTGAGAGAAAACGCCATCTGGCCATTATTTCAGAGCCTTGGGCTTTTTCCTCTTTGGATTTAACTCTCGACCCGCCATGCGGGGAGTCTCCAGTCCAGCAGGACCGACAAGACCCGCAGCAGTGTCGCGGTGCCGGCAGCCAGCACCAGCGCCAACCATTGCGCCACGTCCAGGGCGTCCATGGCCACGATCATCCAGCCAGCGACAAATGCCCAGACGGCATATGGCTGATGGTCTCGGAAGACCTTGGGGATGTCGTTGCAGACAACATCTCGAAGGACCCCTCCGAAGACGGCGGTCACGGTGCCCAGCAGCGCGGCCACCAAGGGTGGGGAGTCGAAGGCGAGTGCCAGCTGAGCGCCGCTGGCCGCAAACAGGCCCATGCCCAATGCATCGGGCCACTGCATCGCCCGCTCGGTGGGCTCGAGATGGCGACTTCTCATGAACAAAAGCGCGGCCGTGACCAGGCCAAACACCAGCCAGAGCTGCTCGCTGTGCTCGACCCAGAAGAATGGCCGTCGATCGAGGAGGATGTCGCGCAGGGTCCCGCCGCCGAATGCCGCCAGAAAGGCCACCACATAAACGCCCACGGCATCCAGCCGACGGCGGGCGGATTCCACAACTCCAGAGAGTGCGAAGGCGATGGTGCCCAACATCTCGATGGAGTACTGGGCATTGGAGAGACTGAAATCGTTCATCTGCAAGGTGGATCACAATGGCGTGCATGACAAAAACCCGCGCCATCATCGCAGGAATTGCCTCCCTCCTGCTCACCGTGGGTCTGGCTCGATTCGCCTACACCCCACTGCTGCCCGTCATGCGTGACGAGGCGGGGCTGTCGCTGCTGGCGGGCGGTTGGCTCGCCACCGCCAACTACCTGGGGTATCTCTCGGGAGCCCTGCTGGCGGCCTTCACCAGCAGCCTTGCCCGGAAGTTCATCTACTACCGCGCCGGTCTGGTGCTGGGGCTTCTGTCCACCGCGGCGATGGGACTCACCCAAGACCCCTGGGCCTGGGCCTTGCTGCGCTTTCTGGCCGGCCTGTCGGGCGCGGTGGGCATGCTCCTAGCCTCGGGCCTAATCATGCATTGGCTGGTGCGACGAGGGCTGAGGCCGGAGCTGGGCCTGCACTTCGCGGGCCTTGGGCTGGGCATCGTTCTCTCGGGACTGCTCGTGGGCGCAATGTCCGGGGAGCCCTGGCGCACGCCCTGGGATGTTCAGTGGATGCTTTTGGGCGTGGTGGGGCTGGCGCTGTTTGTTCCTGCCTGGGCGTGGATGCCCAGGCCTGAAGCCATCGCGTCGACCGCCGCCAGCGCCCAGGCCGCAGAAGAGGATCCGGCGCCACCGGGGTGGATGGCCCAGCTGACCATGGCCTACTTCTGTGCGGGGGTTGGCTTTGCCGTGAGTGCGACCTTCATCGTGGCCATTTTGGAGCGGCTGCCCGCATTGGATGGGCATGGGGGTTGGGTTTGGGGTGCGGTGGGCATTGCGGCCGCGCCGTCCACCTTCCTCTGGGATCGCGTGGCCCGCCGCATCGACATGCTGCCGTCTCTGATTCTGGCCTTTGCACTCCACATCGTGGCATCGGCCACGCCATTGCTGACCAGCAACCCATGGCTGTCGCTGGCCAGTGCGGCCCTCTTTGGCATGACGTTTGTGGGGATCGTCAGTCTGATGCTGACCCTCGTCGGTCGCCGCACGCCCCGCAACCCATCGAAGGCCATGGCCCGCCTCACACTCAGCTACGGTGCTGGCCAGATTCTGGCACCGGCCTTGGCCGGGGTTATCGCGGAAGTTCGCGGCGACTATCTGGATTCACTGAAGTTCGCGACGGTGCTCCTTGCCCTTGGCCTGTTGATCCTGTTGCGGCTGCAGCGCGCCCAGGGCTAATTGAATTTGGGCTGTCGTTCTGGGCAGCGGATAATTGCGGATTTGAACCTTGGGATTGAATGCATGTTGAATTGGATGCGAGGCCCGGTGTTGGGCGTCTTGATGCTGGTCCTGTTGATCGGCAATACGATTTTCTGGGGTGTTCCCGCAATGCTGGTGATCGTGGTGAAGATCCTCATGCCCACGGCGAGACTGCGGGCTCAGGTCACCGAGGTGGTGGTCCTTCTGGCCGAGACCTGGTCCAAGGTGAACACCGCCGTCGCTCGGGCCTTGATGGGCACCACCTATGGGAATCAGGTACCGCTGGGGCTCAATCCCCGGGGCCAGTACCTTGCCTGCTCCAACCACCAGTCCTGGACCGACATTTTCATGCTCATGCAGGCCTTGGTCGGCAAGGCGCCGTACTTCAAGTTTTTTCTGAAGCAGCAACTCATCTGGGTTCCGATCCTGGGCATGGCCTGGTGGGGGCTCGACTATCCCTTTATGAAGCGGTACACGAAAGAGCAGATCTCCAAGAACCCGCGGCTCAAGGGCAAGGACCTGGAGACCACCCGGAAGGCCTGCGAGCGATTTCGGTCATCGCCGGTGCTGGTTCTGAACTTCCTCGAGGGCACCCGCTGGACTCCGGCCAAACACGCGCGCCAGGCCTCGCCCTACCGGCACCTGCTCAAGCCGAAGTCTGGAGGGCTCTCCTACGCCATTTCTGCCTTCGGCGATAAGTTTCAATCGCTTCTTGACATCACCATCGTGTACCCCGATGGCCGCAGCAGCCTCTGGGATTTCCTTTGCGGCCGGGTTCCCAGGGTTATCGTGCAGGTCCATGAGATTGAAATCCCCCGAGACATCATCGATGGCGACTATGAGAACGATCCCGAGGCGCGAGCGCGCGTCCATCGTTGGGTTGGCGGCATCTGGGAGGCCAAGGACCGTCGAATCTCCGACATCCTGGCCCAGCATTCGGGCACTGGCCTGGGCCATCGGCTGGCAGCTTCCCACTAGTGTCGCGCTGGCGCAGTTGGCGCCACCCGCCGATGCGGTGCTGCGCGGTGTTCAGGTCGAGGCAGCACCCATCACCGAGACCGAGGAGCGGCGTTTTTCCAGCCTGACGCGCGCGATCTATGGGCGCGAGGAGCTGGACCGCTTTGGCGATGAGCCTGTGACGGAGGTGCTCAAGCGCCTGCCTGGAGTCTCTTTGGCGGCCGGACGGGGTGGGGCCCCCCGCCTGCGTGGTCTGGGGGGTGCCTACACGCAGGTGCTCATCAATGGTGAGCCAGTTCCTCGGGGCTTTGCCCTCGACAATCTCAGCGCCGACCAAATCGCCCGCATCGAGGTCCTCCGATCGCCGTCGGCCGAGTTCAGCACCCAGGCGGTGGCCGGAACCCTGAACCTCGTTTTGGATGAAGGAGTTCGGCTTGAGCCGATGTCCGGCAATGTGTCTGTGGCCATCGAGAATGGCCGAGTGTCTCCCGGCCTCGGTCTGCGAATTCCTCTGGAGGGTGAACGATTTGCAGGCAGCATTCGACTCGGGGTGCGGGCCCGCGACGCGCTCGATGAGACGGTGCGCAAGACCATGGCCCGCGATTCGTCTGGCAGCCCCACGCGGGATGATGCACAGACCGAGCGGCTGCAGTCCGAGCGGGTCAGCACCTTTGCAGGGGCCACCCTCAAGCTGCGAGAGCCGGGGAGCATATTGCGGGGTGGTCGCCTAACCATCGATCCGTTTGTTCTGGATTCTCGCGGTTCATCGCGCACCGACATCGCCCTCACGCCATCATCGGCGGGTGGTTTGGCCAACACATCGAGCCCCTTCGCATCGCAGTTGGCCAACACGGAGACTCGGTTTCAGCTGGCCCGCTTTCAGTGGAACCTGGGCGTGCCCCTCAGTCCACAGCACAACCTCGATGTCTCCGGAAGCCTGCGCGCAACGGAAGGACGCAGCGACACCGATCTGCGCACCGTGGGATTGGATGGAAGCTCTCAATTGCGCAACTTCAACTCTCGATCGAGTGGCCTGGGTCTGAACCTCAAGCCCAAGTGGACTCTGCGCCAGGACGAGGTGCAGAGACTGGTGTATGGACTCGAGATCGATGCGGCCAACAGCCGGGATGTTCGGCGAGCCAACGATGACGGGCAGGGGGTGGGAGCTGCCTCTCAGCGCTTCGAGGGCGTCAGTCTTTTGACGGCGGGCTTTGTGCAGTGGGAGAGCGACCTCACGCCACAGCTGGGGCTTGCCCCCGGGATCCGGGTGGAGCGAGTGGCGCAGGATGTCAAAACCCAAGAGGTGGGGGCAGGCAATGTGGCGCAGGTGATCAGCCCCATCTTCAATGCGGTACTTCGGCTGGATCCCGAGGCCAAGGATCAATTTCGATTGGGGCTTTCGAGAACCTACAAGGCCCCGAGTCTGGCGGAACTCAATCCCACGGTGGGCCTGTCCACGGAGGGCCGCCTGGACCAGACCAACAGCGCGTTGCAGCCCGACAGCCAGGGCAACCCAGACCTTCGTCCGGAGTTGGCCTGGGGTTTGGACCTTGCTTTCGAACACTATCTCCCGACCGATGGCATTCTGACCGCGAGCGTCTTCTACCGGCAGATCGACGATGTCATTCTGCAGAACACCCGCCTTCAAACGGTGTCGTACAGCACAGCCCCACGATTCGTTCGACGTCCCGAGAATTTTGGCGATGCGCAGACCTATGGGCTTGAGCTTGAGGCAAAGCTCAAAGGCAAAGACCTGGCATTCATTCCGGGACTCGTTGCTGCGGTTCCGGGGATCGAGCTTCGATCAACGGTGAGTCGCCAAGAAAGCCGCGTGGATCGGATTCCTGGGCCCAACAACCGACTGGCGGATCAGCCCAAGAGCAGCATTGGCCTGGGTCTTGACCTTCCGATTCCCCAGAGCCGCTGGAAATTCGGTGCGAACTTCAGCCTGACTCCCCCAACAGATCTGCAGAGGCCCAACAACGAGTTTCAACGGCAGGGGATTCGGCGCGTCTCGGAGTTGACCGCACAATATCGGTGGTCGTCTCAGCTGAGCCTTCGGTTTTCGGTGGCGCAGCTGCTGCCCTCGGATGAGGAGAGCCTGCGCCGACGGTCCGATGTCTCTGGCAGCGTGGAGGAGGCTTCGGTCACCGCAGCCCAGCGGGTCTTCCGAGTCCAGCTCGATGCGAAGTTTTAAGGATTGCCTTTCCCCTGGGAGTTCTCATGCCGATGGCTGATGTGTTGGTGCTGGTCCTGCTGGTCTTGATTCTGGCGGTGGCAGGTCTGATCTATCTTCGAATTGAGAATCACGGAGAGCGCCGTCGCAGCGACGATGCACAGGCCCGTGAGGAATCGGCACGGGCGCGACAGGAGCAGGCCTCGCATGCTCTGGCCATGCGTCAGGAACTCTCTGCGCAGGCGCAGGCACAGCGGCAGGAGCAGGCCAGTCAGGCGCAGTCCTTGCGTCAGGAGGTTTTGGCGAGCATTCAGCAATCGCAGCAGAGTCTTCAGACCCTGCGCGATGCAGTGGAGCAACGACTCGATCAGCTGCGGCGCGAGAACGTGGAGAAGCTGGAGAAAATCCGGCACACCGTGGACGAGCAGCTGCAAGGCACGCTCGAGAAGCGCCTGGGCGAATCCTTCAAGCAGGTCACCGAGCAACTGCAGCAGGTCTACCAGGGTCTGGGCGAGATGCGTAACCTGGCCAGTGGGGTTGGAGACCTCAAACGGGTCTTGACCAATGTGAAGACGCGCGGCACCTGGGGGGAGGTCCAGCTCGGCAGCCTGCTCGAGCAGGTGCTGACTCCGGAGCAATATCTTCGCGACGCACAGCCCAAGCCGGGCTCGGCCGAGCGGGTGGAATTTGCCATTCGACTCCCCGGCCGTGGGGAGGCCGGTGACAGCAGCGAGGTGCTTCTGCCGGTCGATGCCAAATTCCCGCAGGAGGACTACGAGCGGCTGTTGCAGGCGGCCGACCGTGCCGATGCGGAGGGTGTGGAGACCGCCGCCAAAGCACTTGAGGCCCGAATCAAGGCCAGTGCGCGGGATATCCGCGATAAGTACATCTGCCCCCCCCACACCACCGACTTTGCCATTTTGTTCCTGCCCACCGAGGGGCTCTATGCCGAAGTCCTGCGACGCCCAGGCATGGTCGACAGCGTTCAGCGGGACTACCGCGTCACGCTCGCAGGGCCAACCACCCTTGCAGCAACGCTCAATGCCTTGCAGATGGGCTTTCGGACCTTGGCCATCCAGAAGCGGTCGAGTGAGGTCTGGCAGGTGCTCGAGGCCGTCAAGACCGAATTTGGAAAATTCGAGGCAGCGATGGACAAGGTGCAAAAAAAGCTTCAGGAGGCCAGCTCGAGCATTGATCAGATTGGGATTCGCCGGCGAGCAATTGATCGTTCTCTGCGCACCGTTGGGACGCTGCCCGAGGCCGACTCCGCGGCACTCTTGGGCCTCGATCGCCCCGATCTATTGAACGATGACGGGCCCGACGAGGGGCAGGGCGATTGATGGAGGCCTCGCGCTGGCGCCCTCTGCACTCGGCCATCGCGGCGTCGATCCGTTCTTCTCTCGGTGGTCCGGCGTCCCCGGAGCTCTTTCTGGTTCCCGAGGGTGACCCAGGGCTCTATGGTCCCGATTCGCTGGTGTGGAAGGTGCATGCCGAATTCCTGCCCATGATGGTCGGGGGATTGTCGTCCTTGATTCTGCAGGCCTTGCACCCGAGGGCACTCGCTGGAGTCTGGGACCACTCGAGCTTTCGAACGGATCTGATGGGCCGCCTGGGCCGCACCGCGCGGTTCGTCGCGATCGCGAGCTTTGGCCCCACCTCGGTGGTCAATGAGGCCATGGCGCGGGTCCGCTCGATTCACGAGCAGGTCCGGGGTGTGGATGAGTTTGGCGTCCCCTACGAGGCCAACGACCCATCTCTGCTGGAGTGGGTTCAGCTCACCGAGACCCGAAGTTTTTGGAGTGCCTGGCAGTGGATGGGAATTGCTGATTCGAGATGGTCGGCGGACATCTATGCCGAAGAGATGCGTCGGCAGGGCATGGCCCTGGGCTGCAACGAATCTCTGCCCTCGACATGGCAAGGCCTAGAGTTGCGGCTTGCAGAGCGTGTGGGTGAACTGCGCTGCACCGCACGAACACGCGAGGTCATCCGCATCTTGGAGGACTTTCCGGTGCCTCTGCACCAACGACTGCTGTACACGGCGATGCAGAGCGCAGCCTTCGAGATTCTTCCGGATTGGGCCCTGCGGCAGCTCGGTCGGCCCAGAGCCGCGCAGTGGGAGGTGATGGCCCTGAAGGCGGTGCTGCGCAGCAGCCACGCCCTTCTCAGCACTGCACTCTGGCCGGGCAGTGTTGCCGAGATGTCGCATCGGCGCATGGGGCTGACTTGCCCCGAGCGGCCTGTCGTGGGTGCTTAGCCCGCAGCGCGAGCCCGCTTCACACTCCGCCGACCGGCAAGGCCATGGACCAGGGTCTTGGCCAGCGACATCCAGGCCCCCTCGTGCGGCCGTGTTGCACGGCCCTCGCCGATCCGTCGCAGCTGCAGCGCGTACCAAGAGATTTCCAGAATGCCGGCATTGTCGATGGCTCCCACTCCGGTACGGATGGGCCGGACCGACGCCGGGCTGGCTTTGCCCTGAAGGAGGTGCCGTGGCGCATCGGGGTCGATGGCCATGAGCCGTGCAATGCCCACGATGTCCAGCGCGCCCGAGTCCAGCGCAGCATTCATGCCTGCAGGGCTTCGGAAGCCTCCGGTGACCGCCAAGGGAACAGAGGTTTTGCCGCGAACCTTTTCTGCGAACTCCAAGAAGTAGGCCTCGCGCGCAGCGGTGCTGGCCTTGGCAGGGACAGCACCCGTCATGACCGGGGCCTCGTAGGTTCCGCCCGACACCTCGATTAAATCCATGCCGGCCTCGGCCAAGGCAGCGATGGTGCCCATGGACTCCTCTTCGGACAGGCCGCCGCGTTGGAAGTCGGCGGAATTGAGTTTGATGCCCACGGGGAAGGCGGGCCCCACCTCGGCGCGGATGGCCCGGTAGACCTCGAGCACAAAGCGTCGCCGGTTCTCGGGGCTACCGCCCCAGGCATCGGTGCGTTGGTTGTGGTGGGGCGAGAGAAACTGGCTCACCAGGTAGCCGTGGGCCCCATGGATCTGAACACCATGAAACCCTGCCTTCTTGCAGATGCGGGCCGCCTGCGCGAAGCGGCGGATGATGTCTTGGATTTCCGCTTCGGTGGCCGCCTCGGGGGTGGCAAACAGCGCCTGCATCTTGGGATGGAAGGGAACCGCAGATGGCGAGATGTTCCGCGGGTTGAGACCTTTGGGGGCCTGCTTGCCTGGGTGGTTGAGCTGCACCCAGATCTGCGTGCCCGATGGCGCGGCAGCCGCCCAGGCCTTCAGCATGTCGAGGTCGCGTTCATCCTCGATCACCACATTTCCGGGCTCGCCCAGCGCATGTCGATCGATCATCACATTGCCTGTGATGAGGAGGCCAATCCCCGATGATCCCCAGCGCTCGTAGAGCCGGATGAGCTCGGGGGTCGGCGCGAAATGGTCGTTGCCGAGGGTCTCGCTCATGGCGGACTTCATCAGTCGGTTCTGCAGAACGGTACCGCAGGGCAGCTGGATGGAGGAATTGATGTTGGTCATGGCAGTCGGGGGGATCGGTGGGAGAAAGTGGCCAGGGGGTGGAGTGCTGCCAGGGATCGAAGGGCATGCCGCACCTTTTGGGACCCCCAGTGGTGGGGCACGGCAAGCATCGCGGATCCAACCAGCACCAGCATGATGAAGCAAAACACCCACCCAACGGAATTTTCGGGCCGGTGCAGGGCGTGGCCCATCAGGCCCTGGACCGACGGGTGCAGCCAGAGGGCACTGACCAGCAGAATGACTGCGTAATGCCCCAGAAAGAATGCGTAGGATCGATCGCTGGCGCGTGCCACCAGGGTGCGCAGCCCTTCAGATAGAGCGGGGCCCCGCGGCAGACTCAGCAGCAGAGCACAGCCCAGAGCCCAGAAGGGCCGCACCTGCGGATCCACCACGGCCTGGTGGATCACCAGGGCGCTGAGGACGGCCAGCCCACCGAGCGCCCAACGATGTCGCTGCTGCGCCATCGAGGCCAGTGCACCCGCGCCGTAGGCAAAAAAGAAGTAGGGCGCTGCCACATCCCCGCCGGGAATGTCTTGCCCCCAGACGAGCGAGATCGCTGCCAGTGCGGTGATTGCGAGCGGAAGTCGCATCGGAGACGAGGTGCCCAGAAGGCTGATGCAGCAGAGCACCGCAAAGAGCTGCAAGTCGATCGCCACATACCAGATGCCGGCCGAAACGGCGGGAATCGCGAGTATGTCTTGCAGCAGCGTGGCGTGGGCAAGCAGGACCGAGGCGCTGGGGAAGTCCGAGACCCAAGCCAGATCCAGGGCGGGCGAATGTAAGGTTTGCAGCGCCAGCTTGATCGCCACCACCATCAGGACTGCCAGCCAGAGCTCCGGCGCCAGGCGAATGTATCGGTCGCCCAGGGCACGGCCGATTCGGCCCAGGAACCCAGCCCCGGGCGCATCTCCGATCGACGATCGAACCAGCGATTGGCAGGTGAGGTAACCACCCATCACCAAGAAAAACTGCACCATGAATCGCGCATCGTCGGCGAACCAACCCAAGACCGCCAGTGCCCCGGCATCGAGCGCAGCGGGCAGCAAGGCGGCCCCCGGGAAGTAACTCACGATGTGGTGAAGGGCGATGGTGAGGGCGCCCAGGGTTTTGAGCGAATCAATGCGGACAGAGCGCATGGCGAGGGTGTGTGTGGGGGGCGGGTTGTGGTGGGGGAGGGCATCCACCGAGCATGGGAGAACGGGAGAGCGCCGCGCCCGCGAGTTTGACAGGGTCTGGATGGATTGAAGATCCTATCCCGCACGCCCCCACATTGGACAAACGAGGAGATCAACATGGGACAGCAAGATCGGGCCCGCGGCGAGAAGATTCGGCGCGAGGTGATGGGCAGTTCTTTTGTCGACAAGGCACTCCATGCAGCCAGCGACTATGAAATGCCGCTGCAGGAGCTGGTGATGGAGAACGCCTGGGGGGGAACATGGGCCCGAGACGACTTGCCGCGGTCCACCCGGAGTCTGGTGACGTTGGCGTTTCTCATTGGCCTGCGGGCCAGTGGGGAACTCAAAGGCCACATCCGCGGGGCTTTGAACAATGGCGCAACGCCCGAGGAAATCCGGGCAGTGATTCTGCACGCCAGCGCCTATGTGGGCTTCCCCGCCGCGCTGGAGGCCATGCGCGTCGCGAAGGAAGTGCTCGAGGCATAAAAAAACCCCGGTGGCACCTGCGTGCCCCCGGGGTCTCCAGGATCATCCCCGTCGCTTGGGCGGCGAGGTTGGGCGGCCAGGCTAGGCGGCGAGGTCGAATCGATCCGCGTTCATCACCTTGGTCCAGGCCGCAACAAAGTCGCGCACAAACTTCTCGCGCCCATCGTCTTGGGCGTAGACCTCGGCATAGGCCCGCAGCACGGAGTTGGAACCGAAGACCAGATCCACCCGGGTGGCGGTGTGCTTCACGGCTCCGGTTTTCCGGTCGCGAATCTCATAGGAGTTCTTGCCCGTGGGGACCCAGGTGAAGCGCATGTCCATGAGGGTGCGGAAGAAGTCGGTCGTGAGTGCGCCGACCTTGTCCGTGAACACGCCATGCTTGCTGCCACCGTGGTTGGTGCCCATCACCCGCATGCCGCCGACCAGGCAGGTCATCTCGGCGGCGGTCAGACCCAGGAGCTGGGCACGGTCCAAGAGCATTTCCTCCGGCTTCGGGATGTAGTCGCCCTTGAGCCAGTTGCGGAAGCCGTCGTGCAGAGGCTCGAGCACATCGAACGACTCGACGTCGGTTTGTGCCTGCGTGGCATCGCCGCGTCCGGGGTGGAAGGGCACCGACACCTTCACGCCGGCTGCTGCCGCCGCCTGCTCAACGCCCAGATTGCCGCCCAACACGATGACATCGGCAACGCTGGCCCCGGTGCCTTTCGCGATGGCGTCATAGACGGCCAGCACCTTCGACAGACGTGCCGGCTCGTTGCCCTCCCAGTCCTTCTGCGGGGCCAGTCGAATGCGGGCTCCGTTGGCACCACCGCGCAGGTCGGAGTGGCGGAAGGTCCGGGCGCTGTCCCAGGCCGTGGCCACCATCTCCTGCAGCGATAGGCCGCTGGCAGCAATCTTGGCCTTCACGGCAGCCACGTCGTAGTCTTTGCGTCCTGCCGGCACGGGGTCCTGCCAGATCAGGTCTTCGGCCGGAACCTCAGGGCCGACGTAGCGGCACTTGGGGCCCATGTCGCGGTGGGTCAGCTTGAACCAGGCTCGGGCAAAGACCTCCGAGAAATAGGCGGGGTCGGAGTAGAACTTTTCCGAGATCTTGCGGTAGGCCGGATCCATCTTCATGGCCATGTCGGCGTCGGTCATGATCGGCATGCGTTTGATGCTCGGATCTTCCACGTCGGGGGCCATGTCTTGGGGCTTGATGTTGACGGGCTCGTACTGCCAGGCGCCGGCGGGGCTCTTCTTGAGCTCCCAGTCGTAGTTCAGCAGCAGATGGAAGTAACCGTTGTCCCATTTGGTGGGGTCGCTGGTCCAGGAGCCTTCAATGCCGCTGGTTACAGCGTCGCGGCCAATGCCGCGGGTTACGTGGTTGTTCCAGCCCATGCCCTGCTCGTGCAGGTCGGCGGCCTCGGGGTTGGGGCCAAGATTGCCGGCCTTGCCATTGCCGTGGGCCTTGCCGATGGTGTGGCCGCCTGCCGTGAGGGCGACGGTCTCCTCGTCATTCATCGCCATCCGAGCGAAGGTCACGCGAATGTCGTGGGCAGACTTGAGGGGGTCGGGCTGGCCGTTGGGGCCTTCGGGGTTCACGTAGATCAGACCCATCATGACGGCTGCCAGGGGGTTGGCGAGGTCGCGCTCACCGGAGTAGCGGCTGTTGGGCGTGTCGCTCTTGGCCAGCCATTCGGTCTCCGGACCCCAGTAGATGTCCTTCTCGGGGTGCCAGATGTCGGCGCGGCCAAAGCCAAAGCCGAAGGTCTTGAGGCCTGCGGATTCATAGGCAATGTTGCCGGCGTAGAGCATGAGGTCGGCCCACGAGATCTTGTTGCCGTACTTCTGCTTGATCGGCCAGAGGAGGCGGCGGGCCTTGTCGAGGTTGGTGTTGTCGGGCCACGAGTTCAGGGGAGCAAAGCGCTGATTGCCCGTGCCACCGCCGCCACGTCCGTCGGCGGTGCGGTAGGAGCCGGCCGCGTGCCAGGCCATGCGCACCATCAGGCCAGCGTAGGTGCCCCAGTCGGCGGGCCACCACTCCTGGCTGTCCTTCATCAGGGCCAGCATGTCTTGCTTGAGCGCTTTGAAGTCGAGCTTCTTCACCTCGTCGGCGTAGTTGAAGGCCTCGCCCATGGGGTTGGTCTTCGTGTCGTGCTGGTGAAGGATGTCGAGGTTGAGCGACTGCGGCCACCAGTCTTGAACGTTGTGGGTGACCTGGGTGTTGGCGCCGTGCATGACGGGGCAGCGGGCTTGGGTCATGTGAACCTCCTGCGTGGGTTGGGGTTGGGGAAACGGGCGAAGCAGACGTAAGTTGTTAGGCTAGGTTAATTGGCCAGCGATTCCCAATCCTTTTTTGCTATGGGCTGGATAGGTTCGGGGAAATCAGGGTTTGCCATAGGAGCCAGGTGGCGGTGCTCCGGTGAGGGGCCCAGCGCTGGCCATGATCGGCCACCCAACGGCTGCGTGCTGCGGGCCTCAGGGCATTCCAGGCCTCGCTGGCATCGGCCGACTGAGCAGGTGCAATCCAACGCCCAAAGGCCTGAAGAACGCCCCAGTCGCCGGCGGGGAGCACATCCGGTCGCAGCAGGGAAAACAGCAGGTACATCTCAGCGGTCCAGGGTCCAATCCCCGGAAGGGCAGTGAGCGTCTTGAGAACTGCCTCATCCGGCAGGGACTCCAGCCGAGAAAAGAAGTCGGGGTCCTGATGGCACTTCTGGGCCAACGCGTGGAGGTAGCGCGCTTTCTGGCCCGAGAGGCCGTGGCGGCGAAGGTCGTCGGCCGAGGTGGGGCAGAGGGCAAGGAGTCCCGAGGGGCTGAGCTCACCCGCGCTGCAGAGTCGGAGCCACAAGGAGTCGGCTGCTTTGACGGAGATCTGCTGCCCCACGATGGCGCGGGCCAGAGCAGGGAATCCGGTGCCCCGCGGGTCGTAGGGCGCCGGGGCCTTGGGGGTGCACAGTCGTTCGAAGAGCGGCTCAATCGAGCACAGGTGTGCGATGGCTGCGTTGTAGTTGCGGGAGTGTGGGGCGCTGAGGGATGGCATGGGTGTTTCCCTTCGAATACCATCGAATTATGAATGTGGTCCCGTCCGCACCCGGGTCGCGGCACATGCCAGCGCTGCCGGATCTGCCCCTGAACGAAGCCCAGGCGATTGCGGTCTTGGCGGCCCTGGCCCAGGAGCATCGGCTTCGGATTTTCCGAGCCCTGGTGGCTGCCCAGCCCGAGGGCCTGCATCCCCGTCAGCTCGCGGAGGCGCTGGCCATCGCGCCGGCGACCCTGTCGTTTCATTTGAAAGAGCTTGTGCAGTCTGAGCTGATTCGGCCCGAGCGCCAAGGTCGCGGCATCGTCTATACCGCCCAGCCCGAGCGGGTTGGGGCGATCGTGGAATACCTCATGCGCGACTGCTGCGGTGGGGTGTCGGAGGCGTCTCGGCTCTCGCGCTCCTCACCGTTTTGGGCGTGGCTGTCCGCCGAGTCATGCCCGACATTTACGGGCGTGTCGGCCACGCCAACGCGGGCCATGAACGTGTTGTTCGTCTGCACGGGGAACTCCGCCCGATCGCCCATGGCCGAGGCCCTGTTGAATCATTTGGGGGCTGGCCGGTTTCGGGCGTTTTCGGCGGGCAGCGAGCCGCGGGGCTTCATCGCGCCCGAGGCCCTTCAGGTTCTCCGAGAGTCGGGCGTGCCATTCGAAGGCCTTCGAAGCAAGGGCTGGCTGGAGTTTGTGGGGGCCGGTGCCCCAGAGCTCGATCTTGTCTTCACAGTCTGCGATGGTGCGGCTGGCGAGGTCTGTCCGGTGTGGCCCGGAGCCCCCATCGCAGCCCACTGGGGCGTGGAGGACCCTGCGGGAGGCACGGGGTCACCAGACCAACGCCTCGAGCGGTTTCGCGAGACGGGGCGGCTGCTGCGTCAGCGCATCGAGTCGTTGTTGGCGCTGCCCATCGCCCAGGTCGATCGCATGGCTCTGGGGCAGCAGCTTCAAGGCATTGGGGGCGGGGCCAAGTCTTTAGATGAAGTCAGGGCCTCGGCGGGCCACCGGTCGGTAGTCAAACCAAGAAGTTGAGGCTTTTTGTCTCTGCTGTTGCGGCCATCGGGGCACTGACGCGCACCATCGGCTTTGCTACGCTTGGACCATGAGATTTCGAAACCTCGCCTCGGGCACTCCCCGCCCGAATCGCTCACCGATGGCCTGGTCAAAGGCAGGCCATGCGGTGCTCGCCAGGCCTGTGCCATGGCGCATGGTGGTGCTGCTGCCTCTCCTGGTCGTGCTGGCGTCCTGCGGCGGTGGTGGTGGCGGTGGCGGTGGATCGGCCGAGGGCGGCGGTGGTTCCACGGCGGCGGAGATCCTGGCCCGCAGCACGGGCCAGGCGGCAATCGCTGGCACGGCCCAGTTTCAGAGACCCGACTTGGTGCGCTCTCCGGCCCGACTGAACTATGCCAACACCCTGACCAAACCCATCCGGCGGGCGACCGTCCAGCTGGTGTCGGGATCGCCCCAGAGCCCAGGACCTGTGCTGGCCACGACCACGACCGATGGCGCCGGCAACTACCAGTTCGCCAACGCGCCGGCCGGCATCCCCGTGTTTGTCCAGGTGTTGGCCGAGTCGGTCACGTCGCGCCACAACTTCTCGGTGCGCGACAACACCAACGGCAACTCGCTCTATGCCCTGGTGGGGAGCTCCCGCACGCTCAGTCCGGCCGAGGGACTGACCGAAAACCTGACCGCGGGCACCGGCTGGAATGGCTCGGGATACACCGCGGGCGAGCGCATCGGTGGGGTCTTCAACATCCACGATGTGGTGCTGAGCGCCACCGAGGCCATGGCCAACGCACTGCCAACGGCAAACTTCGCCCCCCTTGGCGTGTATTGGAGTCCAGCCAATCGCCCGGTGAGTGGAAGCCTCAGCAGCGGAAACATCGGCACCTCGTTTTATTCGAACATGGCCGGCCAGGGCCCATCGATCTACATCCTGGGCCAGGAAAACGTCGACTCGGACGAGTACGACGACCCGATCATCGCCCACGAGTGGGGCCACTACTTCCAGTCGGTGCTGGCCCGAGATATGTCCCCGGGAGGACAGCACACCCTGGGTGTGGCCCTGGACGCACGCCTTGCGTTCAGCGAGGGCTGGGGCAACGCCTGGCAGGCGGTGGTGCTCAACAACCCGCGCTACGTCGACACCAATGGCGAGCGACAGGCCAGCGGCTTCGGATTCAGCGTGGATGTGGATGCATTCACTCCCCGGGGCTTCTATGCGGAGAACTCCACCCAGAACGTGATCTTTGAGCTTGCCCGCGACATCGGCATCGGGCCCGTCGCTCAGGCATTCCAGAGCCTTCGCACCTCGGATGCGGCCACCACCATATTTGCCCTGGCCGATGCGCTGCGCACGGCGGTGTCCGGCAACTCCTCGGCGCTCGCGGCGCTCAACAACAGCCTGTCGGCAAGCTCGATTTCGACCCAGGCAAACCGCTTTGGGGATGGTGAGACGAACACCAACGGAAATGCCGCGAATCTCCCGCTGCACCTGTCCTACAGCCCCGGCGTGGAGGCCTGCGTGGCCACCTCCACCGCCTCCAGCAATCGGCTCGGGGCCTACCGCTACATCCGCTACGAGACCCCGTCGGCCGGGCCCCGAACGATCCTGGTGAGCGCCCTTAATCTCAGCCAGCTGCTGCCGGGCATCACCTCGGCCCCCCGACTGGAAATCTTCTTCTCCAACGGCGAGCGTGCGGTCTTTGGCGGCGCTCTGGGCCTGTCGTTGGCGGGAGTGAATTTCCCTGCGGGGTCCCACATCCTCGCCATCACGACCACCAGCAATACCCAAGGCAATCGGCTTTGTTATGGCGTCAACATCAACTGAAAAGGCCAGCCCCATGAGCAAGTCCCAGGGTCGATGGACCATGCAGCGCACAGCCACCCTCGCGGCTGGGATGGCAGTGCTCACGGCAGTGCTGATGCTGGCCCTGGTCTGGGCGGCCGGCAGATCGCCCTGGTCAACCACTGCGGCAACCCGCAGCGAGGTCCTGGCTCAGAAGCACGCGGGCTCAGCTCTTTGGATTCAGGTCGAGGCGCCCGAGGTCTTGGTGGTGGGGGAGCCGGCCGTCTGGCGGCTGTCGCTGCGCAACGATTCTCCGTTCGACGAGACCCAACTCTCCATCGCAGGCCTGGCGGGCCTCGAGTTTCTGCCTTCCCCCGACCTGGGGCCGGGGCGGCCGCTCACCCTGGCGCCGCTCGAGGCGCGAGACCTGGTGCTGCAGGTGCGGGCCTTGGCCGAGGGTGAGGCGGTGGTCTATCTTCAGTCCATCACTGCCGGGCGCAGCAGCATCCAAGGGGTGGCGACACCTGCACAGTCTTTCTGGGCCCGCATGCTGCGACCCACACCGCCCAGCACCCCCAACGAAGTCTCGGGATCGGCCGTGCCCACAGGCCAAGACCGCATCCGCTCCATGCCTTCGCTGGAATCCCGGTGATCGCCGCCCCCCAGCGGCTGGGGGGCAAAAACTCAGGGTTTCCCCGATCCATCTTGGCAGTTTCTGCAAAGGATTGACCGCACAGGCATAGGCCAGGGGCTTAGAGTCTCGGTCATGGGTTCCCCTTTCCGCCAGACACTCTCGCTGCACGACGCCTGCTTCCCCATCCACTACCTGGATGTCGGGGTTGCCTTGGTGCGAAGCCGTGGCGGAGATCCAGCAGCGCTCTACAAAGCGGCTGGCCTGAACCCCCAAGATCCCTCCAGCCCGTCGGCCACGCTCTCAGGGGAGCAGCTGCTGGCCGTGATGGACCTGACTCTGCAGCATTGCCCGGCCGGTGAGCCCCCCGCACTGCAGATCCTTCGGCACTTCCCCCTCACCGCCCACGGCACCCTGGGCATGCTGACCATCACCTGCGAGACGGTGGGCGACGCCCTGGGCGCGGCGCTGCAGTACTACCCCCTGGTGATGCCCGGGCTCGACCTCCACCGCGAAATCGTCTCCGCCGGCATTCGGGTTCGGGTCAAGCGCACCATCGACTTCGGCCAGCACAACGACCTCATCACTGAGGTCATCCTGGGCGTGTTTCACAACATCGCGCCCTACGCCATGGCCAAGGACCTCTCCATGCAGGTTCGCCTCCGCCACAAGCCCCAGGGCGATGTCGCTGCCTACGCGGCGTTCTTTGGGGAGCCAGTCGTGTTCGAGGCCGAAGAAGACTCGTTCTTCGTTCCCCACAGCACCCTGCAGTGCCGCCTGCTCACCAGCAACCGGGTCACGCGTGCGGCCCTGCAGGCCCTGCTGCTGCGCGAGGTGAGCTACGAGAGCCACATCAAGCCCTTCATGCAGCGGGTCAAGCGCATTCTGTCCCTGTCGCTCTCGAGCGGGGCGACCCCCAGCGCCGAGCAGGTGGCCGGTGAGCTCGCGATGTCGTCGCGCACCCTCAGCCGCCGTCTTCAGGACGAGGGCGTCACCCTCAATGAATTGCTCGAGCAGATTCGCATCGAGCGTGCAGAGCGGCTGCTGCTCACCACCAGCCGCCCCATCAGCGAGGTCGGCCGCAAGGCAGGCTTCAAAGACCCATCGGCTTTCTCGCGTGCCTTCAAGCGCGCGACGGGCCTCACCCCCGCGGAGATGCGCGGCCGTGGCCTTGGTGCCGGCAGCGAATCTTCGGAATCCCTCTAACCCAGCAGTCTGCAATACCCCACCCATCCCACAGGAGAGCTCCCATGAACAGCATCCTCAATGCCCAGCCCGCCATTGCCCGCCCCATCCAACCGCGCGAAAAACTCGACTTCGGCTTGGACGGCGACATTCCCCGCCACTGGGCAGGCGGTGACATCTTCAAGACCCGCTTCTTTGACGCCATGTCGACCACCTTCCCGATTGGTGAGCGCTACTTCATCACCAGCTGCCGGGCCTTCCGCGATCAAATCCAGGATCCCAAGCTTCTTGCCGAAGTCCGCGACTTCATCCGTCAGGAGGGCCAGCACGGCATGGTCCATGGGAAGTTCAACGACATGCTGACCCGGCAGGGCATCGACCTGGAATTCATTGAGGGCGAGATTGCCCGCCACGTGAAGTTCTTCAACGACAATTTCTCGAAGGAGTTCAATCTCGCCGTCACGGCCGCCTTCGAGCACCTCACCGCAATGATGTGCTCCACCTTCATCGAGCGCGAGGACATCATTGGTGACTGGGACCACCGCATCCGCGCTATGTACACCTGGCACGCGATCGAGGAGGTCGAGCACAAGGCGGTCTGCTTTGATGTGATGCAGAAGGTCGCCAAAGTGGGTTACTTCAAGCGGGTGGCCGCCATGCTGCTGGTGTCGGTGATGTTCCCGCTGGGCATCATGCGGATCATGAATCGCATGTTCCAGGCCGACAAACTCAGCCTCTGGCAGCAGGCCAAGACCTGGGCGAAGGGCCTTTGGTGGATGCACAAGCCGGGCGGCGCGTTCCTGCCGGCCGTGGGCTTTTACTTGGCTTACTTCAAGCCCGGATTCCATCCTTGGCAGCATCCCGAGATGACCCACTACGACCTCTGGGTCAACACCCTCGAGACCTCGGGCAGCCCCATCGCTGCCTCCGAGGCCCTCATGAAGACCTTCAAGGCGGCCTGATTTGGCCCTCGCATCGGCGCGAGCTGGCACCCGTCCTGCTCCCAGCCTTCGGGGGCAGATCCGCATCGAAGAGCAGGGCTCGGGCGAGCCCGTGCTCTTCATCCACGGCAACCCGGACTCCTCGGCCATGTGGCGCCCGGTCATGGCCCTGCTCTCTGATCGCGCGCGGTGCATTGCCCCGAACCTCCCCGGATTCAACGGCACGCCGGCCCCCGAGGGCTTCGACTTCAGCCTGGACCACATGGCGAGCTACGTCGATGACGTGCTCGATCAGGCGGGCGTTGATGGCCCGGTCACGGTCGTGGTCCACGACTTTGGTGGCCCCTATGGCCTGGCCTGGGCCCACCAGAACCCCGAGCGGGTCGCCCGCATCGTGGTGCAGAACACCATCTTTTTCTCGGACTATCGCTGGCATGCCTGGGCACGGGTCTGGCGAACCCCGCTGTTGGGCGAGCTCTCCATGCTGGCCATGAACCGATGGATGTTTGGCCGCGAGATGCGTCGCGGCTCGCCGGGGCTCACCGACGAGCACATCGCCCAGACCTACGCCAACCTCACGCCCAGCACGCGCAAGACGGTGCTCAAGCTCTATCGCGCAACCACGCCCTCGACCATGGGCGATGTGGAAAAGGTGGTGTTCCAGTTGATGGCGGAGCGGCCCACGCTCGTGCTCTGGGGCGAGAAGGATCCATACATCGCCGCCCACTTTGCCCATCGGTTTCCCACCCCCCGGGTCCGCACCTTCCCCGATGCGGGCCATTGGCTGGCCATCGAAAAGCCCCAGGCCTACGCCCAAGAACTTCGGCGATTTCTGGATGAAACACCGTTGGAGACAGCGCCCGCCCGGCAAGGCTAGACTCCCCGCACCCACCCACCTCGGAGGAGTTTTCTGTGGCAACCCCCACCTACAAGCTGTATCAGCGCGTCGCCAACCTTCCTTTCGGGAAGGCTTTTTTCAGCCACTTCGTTTCTGCCTGGGCGCCGTATTTCGGCAGCATCTCGCCCAAGACCATCGAATTGCGCCCCGGCTACGCCGAGGTCGCGATCAAGAAGCGCAAGTCGGTCACCAACCACATCGGCACCGTCCACGCCATTGCCTGCTGCAACTTGGCCGAGTTTGCGATGGGCATGGTCATGGAGGCCAGCATCCCGGATTCCATGCGGTGGATCCCGAAGGGCATGCGTGTGGACTATCGAGCCAAGGCGGGCACCGACCTCGTGGCCAAGACCCGCGTCGAGCCCATGAAAGAGGGCGAGTCGTATGTGCTGCCTGTTTACATCGAGATCTTTGATCGTGCCGGCACCGTGGTCTGCGATGCCACGATTGATGTGTATGTTTCCCCCAAACCCAAGAGGACCGCATGAACCTTCAGATCCCGCTCGCAAACGTTGCCCTGCAGACCGCGTATCTGCAGCCCCTGCTCGCCATGGTGGCGCTGGTGTTCGTGTCCTTCCTGGTGCTGGTGGTTCGTCGCATCACCGAACTCCAGCGCCGTGGCATTGATCCGCAGCAGCTCGACCGGCGCACCGCCACGGCAGCCATCGTCGAAGACAGCCGTGCCAGCGACCACTTTGCCAACATCTTCGAAGTTCCGGTGCTGTTTTACCCCTTGTGCATCGTGCTGATGCTGGGGGCAGGCCCGGAGTCTGCATGGATGCTCTACGGCTGCTGGGCCTTCGTGGCACTGCGTGCCCTGCAGGCCGTCACGCACCTCACCTTCAATCGGGTGATGACGCGGTTTTACTGCTTTTTTTCGAGCAGCCTGGTTCTGTTTGCCCTCTACGGCGCCGTTATCCTGCGACAGATCTGATCATGCCGGCCGCCGCTGTTTGGTTGGTGGCCTCATCGATCAGAATGAAGGAGCCCGTCCTGGGCAGCTCGTGGTAGAGATCGGGCAGGGCTGGGCGGGCGCACTGCACCCGGACCCGGCCCACATCGTTCATCTGCAGGCCATCGGTGTGGGGCGTGCGCTCTAGGGAGCGCAGGTCCAGCCGGTTGAGCACCTGCAGCTTGGCGGGAATGTCGGCGCAGGCCTGACGCATCAGATAGCGCCTCCCAGGCACCATGGCCGAGGCGTCCATCCAGGCCAAGTCTGCCTCCAGGCTGCGGGCAGGCGCTGCGGCATCGGCCGCATCGACCAGCACATCGCCGCGCGCGCAATCCACATCCCGGTCCAGCACGACCATCACCGACTCGCCAGCCACCGCCTGGGTGGCCTCTTCGCCATGGACCCGCAGCTGGTTGATCTTGGCTTCGTGTCCCGAGGGCAGAAGGCGGATGGTCTGTCCTTGGCGCAAGCTCCCCGATGCGAGTCGACCGGCGTAGCCGCGGAAGTCATCGGCCTTGTGGCCGTCGCTGCGCACCACCAACTGCACCGGCAGTCGGGTGGGCTGGGAGGTCCTGGTCTGCTCGGCTTGCCCGGGCAGGCTCTCGAGCAGGGGCAGGAGCTGGGGCCCGGAGTACCAAGGCATCTGGGTGGGAGGCACCAGAAGGTTCTCGCCGCGCAGGGCCGAGACCGGCAGGATGTGGGGGCTACCCACACCACCGAGGCCTGCATAGAGGGTGCGGTAGGCCTGGGCGATGGCTTCGAAATGCTCCTGCCCATAGCCCACCAGATCCATCTTGTTGACGGCCACCACCACGTTTTGGATGCCCAGCATCAGCGCCAGTGCGGTGTGGCGCCGGGTCTGCACGAGCAGCTCACCGTGGATCACCCGGGTGGCATCGATGAGGATGATGACGGCATCGGCCGTCGAGGCACCCGTGATCATGTTTCGGGTGTACTGCTCATGGCCTGGGCAGTCAGCCACAATGAAGCTGCGGCGCGGGGTGCTGAAGTAGCGGTAGGCGACATCGATGGTGATGCCCTGCTCGCGCTCACTCTCAAGGCCGTCGGTGAGGAAGGAGAAGTCAATCTCACCCTCGGCCACCCGGGCATTTCGGGCGTTCTGCAGGGCCTGAACCTGGTCGGAGAGCACGGCCTTGGCATCAAAGAGCAGGCGGCCAATCAGCGTGCTTTTGCCGTCGTCAACGCTGCCGGCGGTGATGAATCGCAACATCAGAAATACCCTTCTTTCTTGCGCCGCTCCATGGCGGCCTCATTGGCCTGGTCGTCGAGGCGGGTCGCACCGCGCTCGGTGAGGTCCGCACTGGCGGTCTCTTGGAGGATCTCCGCCACGGTGGCGGCGGTGCTGGCCACCGGGCAGGTGCAGGAGATGTCGCCCACCGTGCGAAAGCGCACCGACCGCGTCACCACCGATTCGCCCTCGGCCGGTGGGGTGAGGTGGGTGACGGGCACCAGCAGGCCACGGCGTTCCACCACCTCGCGGGTGTGGGCGTAGTAGATGCTGGGCAGCAGGAGGTTCTCCTGGGCGATGTAGGCCCAGATGTCCATCTCGGTGAAGTTGGAGATGGGAAACACGCGCATGTGCTCGCCCTTGTGGACCCGAGCGTTGTAGAGGTCCCAAAGCTCAGGGCGTTGGGCCTTGGGATCCCACTGACCGAAGCTGTCTCGGAAGGAGAAGATGCGCTCCTTGGCGCGGGCCTTTTCCTCGTCGCGGCGGGCGCCCCCCATCAGGGCATCAAAGCCATGCTCGTCGATGGTCTCCAGCAGGGTCACCGATTGGGCAGCGTTGCGCGATGCGCCCTCGTGCGCGAGCCGCACGGTTCCTTTGCGGATGGAGTCCTCGACGTGGCCCACGATCAGCGTGGCACCGAGCTCTCGCACCCGCTGGTCCCGGCACTCAATGACCTCGGGAAAGTTGTGGCCGGTGTCGATGTGCACCAAGGGGAATGGGATGGGGGCCGGCGCAAACGCCTTTTCGGCCAGACGCAGCATGACGAGCGAATCCTTGCCGCCCGAGAAGAGCAGGGCGGGCTTGCTGGTGGTCGCCGCCACCTCGCGGATGATGCTGATCGCCTCAGCCTCGAGGGCCCTCAGGTGCTGGGCCTGGGCGAGGGCGAATTCATTGCGGTTTGACATGCAGTCCACACTCCTTGTGTTCGGCCGATTCCCACCACCAGCGGCCAGCACGCTCGGGCTCGCCGGGGGCGACCGCTCGGGTGCATGGCGCGCAGCCGATGCTGGGGTAGCCCTGCGCATGCAGGGCATTGGTTGGAATTTGATGATGATTCAATACGGCCCAGACCTCGGCCGCCGTCCAGTGGGCGAGCGGGGCTGCCTTCATCAGCCCGCGCCCTTCATCGCGACCGAGCTCCTGAAGGACGCTGCGGGTCTCGGACTGCTCGCGGCGCAGGCCGGTAATCCAGAGGCCTTGGCCTTGCAGGGCTCGCTCGAGCTGGCGGGTCTTGCGCACTTCGCAGCAGGCCTTGCGCTGGGCAAGACTCTCGCGAAAGCCCATGATGCCGTCGATCTGGACCAGCTGTTCGACCGCTGCCGCATCGGGGAATAGGAGCTCAATTCGCCGCTGGAAGAAGGCCTCGGTGGCGGCGTGCAGCTCGTAGGTCTCGGGGGGAAGGCGGCCTGTGTCAAGCGTGACCACCCGCACGGCGGATTTGGGCAGGCCCAGTCGATTCAGAATGTAGAGCAGGAGCTGGTCTTCGGGACCCAGGCTGCTGGTGAAGACGGCCGGGCGGTGCTGGGCGAGTGCCTCGGCCAGAAGACCCTCGGCGGCCAGCAACTTGGCCTCGAGCTCGGTGGTGGGTGCGGTGGTGGGTGCGGTGGTGGTCACTGGGATGCGGCCGCCCATGGGGCAGCGGGATCTTCGGAAGACGGTTTGGTGCTTGGTGCTGCATCCGACTCGTGTCCAAGGCCCGTGAGACCCATCAAGCCGGCGAGGGCATCGCCCACGAGGATGCAGACGGGGCCGCCCAGAATCAGCGATGGCAGGCCCAGTTCGGCCATGCTTTCCAGGGTGAGCACGTGGCGCAGACCCCGGTCGCTGCCAGCGACGGTGCTGGTGCCGTGCGTGCTGGAGGTGCGCAATGAGGCACTTTCCACCGCGGCCACGGGCGTCGAAGCCGCCCATCCTCGATCGATCAATGCTCGAGCGGTCGCCTGGGCACGGCTGCCGGCCATGTAGATGGCCAGGGTTTGTCCAGGCGCTGCGCCGCAGAGCCAGTCTTGGTTTGGCACCTCGCCTCGGCCTTCTGCGGGGGTGAGGATCACCAGGCTGCGCGCCACGCCGCGCTGGGTGAGCGAAACGCCCAGCTCGGCGGCACTCGCCGATGCGGCAGTCACACCCGGGACCATCTGCCAGGGGATCCCAGCGGCATCGAGCATCTCGAGTTCTTCGGTGAGTCGACCAAACACGGCGGGGTCGCCGCCCTTGAGTCGAACGACGCGCTGGCCGCGTCGGGCCTGGGAGACCAGCATGCGGCCGATGAAATCCTGTTCGGTGGACGGTCGGCCGGCGCGTTTGGCGACGTCGAGCCAGAGTGCCTGCGGAGCGAGAGCACGAAAGCCATCCTCGTCCAGCAGGCCATCGGCGAGCACCACATCGGCCTCGGCCAAGAAGCGGGCGCCCCGGCGGGTGAGCAGGTCTGGATCTCCGGGGCCAGCGCCCACAAAGGCAACGCTGCCGGAGACCAGGTGATCGGTGGGAGCGGAGGGCTCAAGCATCTTGGTCGGCGGCCGTGGTCTGATAGGCCGCGTGGAATGGAAACCGCTGCTCGATGGGAAGCTCTGCGGGGGCCTTGCGGGCATCGAGTTCCACCACATCGAAGCCCGAGCGGCGCAGGAAGTACGACATTTCCGCGTGGACATCGCCCACGGCAATGAGCCGACCGGCGTAACCCTGTTCCCTCAGTCGCAGCGCCAGGGAATAGGCGCGGCCGTCGGCTGCCTTGGGGAACTGCACGCGAATCTCGGGCAGGCCCAGCAGGTCGGCGGGCGTGGCCGTGGCGGCATCGATGCCCTCCGCGAAGGGCTGCACGGGCATGGGCGCACCGAGGCGAAGATCGAAGGGCTGGACCTCGGTGGGCATGACCACCGCGATGGCTTTGGCATCCGCCATGGGTTTAGTCCTCCAGGTCTTGGGCCAGTGCGGGCCCCTTGCGCGCCGTCTCGGCAGCAGCAGCAAAGCCCGCGGGCCCCAGACGAAGCAGGGCCTCGCGGAAACTCTCGCCCGGTTGGCGCTGCTCGAGATATTCGTCGAGGATCGCCTCGACCGCATCGGCGACTTCGTTTTCAGAGAAGGCCTTGCCAATCACCTTGCCCAGGGCGGCCGGATTGCCGTGGCCGGTGGAGCCGCCGAGGAGCACCTGGTAGAAGGCGTCCCCGTCTTTGTCCACCCCCAAAATGCCAATCTGGCCCATGTGGTGGTGGCCGCAGCTGTTCATGCAGCCCGAAATGCGCAGGTCAATGGGCCCCAGGGCCTCTTGCCGGTCGAGGTTGGCATAGCGCGCGGAGATGTCTTCGGCCACCGGAAGCGATCGTGCATTGGCCAGCGAGCAGTAGTCCCCGCCTGGGCAGGCGACCAGGTCGCCCAACAAACCACCCACCGGCGCGGCCAGTCCCAGGGGTCGAAGGACCGCAAACAGCTCAGGCAGATCGGCCTCCGCCACGGCGGGCAGCACGAGATTCTGGGCGTGGGTGACGCGCACAAAGCCCTGGCTGAAGCGGTCGGCGACCTCGGCCACCGTGTCCATCTCGTCGGAGGTGAGGTCCCCGGGTGCGCGGCCGGCACCCTTGACGGTGAGCAGCACCGCGGCAAAGCCCGGCTGCTTGTGCGGCAAGCGATTGCGCGAGAGCCAGCGCGAGAATGCGGGATCGTCGGTCGGCAGAGCCGCCATGGCCCTGCCTTTGGTCCAGTCGGGCTCCACAAAGTGCTGCACCACCCGGTCAAGATCTTCGGGGTGGAGTTGGTCGGGGCCGTGGCGCATCGTCTGCCAGGCCTCGTCGACCTGCGCGGCAAAGGCCTCCACACCGAGGGTGCGCACGAGAATTTTGATGCGCGCCTTGGTGAGGTTGTCCCGGCGGCCATGCTCGTTGTAAACCCGCATCACGGCGTGGGTGTAGGAGAGAAGGTCGGTCCAATGCAGCTCGTCCTTCACGACCGGGCCCAGGATGGGGGTGCGGCCAAGACCACCGCCCACCCGCACCCGGAACCACGCGCCATCGGCGCGCAGGGGCAGCGCCTCGAAGGCGAGGTCGTGGACCTGCACCAGCGCGCGATCCTCGGGGGATCCGGTCAGCGCCACCTTGAACTTGCGCGGCAGGAAGCTGAGCTCCGGGTGAAAGGTGCTCCACTGGCGAAGCAGCTCGGCGTAGGGGCGGATGTCAAAGAGCTCGTCGGGTGCAATGCCGGCCAAGGCATCGGCCGTGATGTTGCGCAGGCAATTGCCGCTCGACTGAATGCCGTGCAGGCCCACATCGGCCAGGTCGTGCAGCGCCTTGGGCACATCTTCCAGGGCGATCCAGTTGAGCTGCATGTTCTGCCGCGTGGTGAGGTGCCCATACCCGCGGTCGTAGCGGCGAGCCACGGCGGCCAGGCCGCGCAGCTGGCTGCTGCGCAGCATGCCGTAGGCAATCGCGATGCGCAGCATCGGGGCATGCCGCTGGATGTAGAGCCCATTCTGAAGGCGCAGCGGACGGAGGTGCTCGTCGGACAGCGTCTGGGCCCGGTTGGCGGCCAGTTGCCGGTCGAGTTGGGATGCCCGCTCGTGCAGGAGCTGGGTGTCGAGGGCGGTGGGCTGGTACATGGAGCGCCACTGTAGGCCTCCGTCGTTATAAATGGAACTGCTAAAAAAGTATTTGGTTAAACCTTTTACGCATAAAGGGCGGGGAAAACTCGGTCCTTAGAACGAGGTCGGCCGGGGGCGACTTCGCCTAAACTCCCGCAACTTCAACGAATCGGGAATGCACGCCATGGAGCTTCTGCTCGACCCCAATGTCTGGATCGCCTTCGGCATGCTGACGGTGCTCGAAATTGTCCTCGGCATCGACAACATCATCTTCATCTCTATTTTGGTGGGCCGCCTTCCGCCGGAGCAGAGGGATCTGGGGCGTCGTCTGGGCCTGGGCTTCGCCATGATCACCCGGCTGTTGCTGCTGGCCTCGCTGAGTTGGATCGTGGGCCTCACCGCCGACCTCTTCACCGTGGGCGGTATGGGCATCAGTGGCCGTGACCTGGTGCTGTTCTTTGGCGGTGTGTTCCTGCTCTACAAAGCATCGACGGAAATCTTCGTGCATGTGGAGGCCAAGGAGGAGGGTGGTCCGCCCGACACCGACCCGGCAGACATCAAGGCCAAGGGGGCAAGGCTCTTCTGGTCGATCATTGGCCAGATCGCCATCATTGACATCGTCTTTTCGCTCGATTCGGTCATCACGGCCGTCGGCATGGTCGACCAGCTGGCGGTCATGGCTGCTGCCGTGATCGCCGCCGTGGGGGTGATGCTGATTGCCGCCAAGCCGATTGGCGAGTTCGTTGATCGGCATCCCTCGGTGAAGGTGCTGGCCCTGGCCTTCCTCGTGATGGTCGGCATGGCCCTGGTGGCGGAGTCGCTCGACCAGCACATCGAGAAGGGATACATCTATGGCGCCATGGCCTTCTCGCTGGCCGTGGAGGCCCTGAACATCCGGGCCCGAGCCAAGCGTCAAGAAGCGGTGGGTGGAGCCTAAGCCCGATCCTCACCGGCCGGCCGAACTCCTGTCGGCGCTCTATGCGGCGGCGGTGGATGCCGCTCTGCCGGCCCACTGCCTGCCGGGGGCATTTCCAACCCTGGGTGCTGGTATGCGGCCCAGGGTCTTTGCCCTGGGGAAGGCCGCGCTCCCGATGGCCGAGGCTGCGCTCAACCACTATGGGAGCGAACTCTCGGGGGGCCTGATCGTGGCCCATGCGGCAGCTCTTCGGGAGCCCGAGGGCGAGGCCTTGGCGCAGTGCCTCGCTGGCCACTTTCAGATTTTCTCAGCCGCCCACCCTGTGCCCGACGCCTCCAGCCTGGCTGCCGGCCGAGCGGCTCTGGCCTGGGCTGCCGGATTGCAGGCCCAGGACCACGCCATTCTGCTGATCTCTGGTGGGGGCTCGGCGCTGGCCTGCGTGCCCATCGATGGCCTCGCGCTCTCCGACAAGCAGGAGCTCCATCGGCGGCTGCTGGCCTCGGGGGCGTCCATCTCGCAGATGAATTTCATCCGGCGTCATCTCTCGGCCATCAAGGGTGGGCGCCTGGCCTGGGCCTGTCGGCCGGCCCCGGTCAGCAATCTGCTGCTCTCCGACATTCCGGGCGATGTGGCTGGAGACATCGCCAGCGGGCCCGGCATCCCCAACGAGTCCCTGCCTTCCGAGGCCCTCGACCTCATCGACCGGCTGGGCATTGAGGTCTCGCCTGCCCTGCGGGCAGCACTGAACTCCGTGCCGGCCAAGACGCCGGGTCGCACCGAATTCCTCCTGCCAGACGACTCGGGCGCAGCGGTTGCGCTTCCCACAATTCAGATTGTCGCCTCGGCGCGAGACTCGCTTCGGGCAGCACAGACCTTGGGCGAATCGCTGGGCTTGGAGGTGGTGGTGCTGAGCGACCGACTGGAGGCCGAGGCGGCACCGATGGGCCGCATGCTGGCCCAGATGGCCTTGTTTGCCGCTGCGGATGCGCTGGAGCGGCCGAGGCTGATCCTCAGCGGTGGGGAGGCCGGCGTTGCCCTGGGGCCATCCGTAGACCCCGACGCCCGCGGCGGACGGTCGGCCGAGACCCTTTTGTCCTTCGGCCTTGCCCTGGCAGACAGTGGCCTCGAGGCAGCACTGCGCGTCCACGCGCTGATGGCCGACACCGACGGCATCGATGGCCAGGGGCCCGAGGCGGGTGCTCTCTGGGGCCCAGCCCTCACCCAGGCGGTGGCGCTGAATCCTCAGGCGGCTCGGCATGCCTTGGCCCGGCACGACGCCCACGGATTCTTTGCTGCGCATGGCATGGGCTTTTGCACGGGCCCCACAGGCACCAATGTGAACGACTTCCGCGCCATTTTGGTGATGCCGTCGAATGACCCCGCCTGCCGTAAACTCCGCGCCTGACGACGCGCACCGAGTCCCCACGACGCCCAACGACGCCCCACGACGCCCATTGATTCCCTCAGGAGTGCCCCATGGCCTTGCCCAAATCCAATTCCCCCGCAGTGCCCACCACCCCGGACCTCTGCGACGCCCACGAGGCAGCGCTCCTGGAGGGCCGTCTTCGGGTATTGCCGCCGGTATTCCAAAACTACGGCGGTGCCGACTCCATGCACGGCCGCATCGTGACCCTCAAGTGCTTCGAGGACAACAGCCTGGTGCGCGCCACCCTCGAGACCCCGGGTGAGGGCCGCATTCTGTTCGTCGATGGCGGCGGCAGCGACCGGTGTGCCCTCGTGGGTGGAAATCTGGGCCAGTTGGCCGAGCGGAATCGTTGGGCCGGCATCGTGGTCCACGGCTGCGTGCGCGACGTCGGTGAGCTCATCGAGTCGCAGGTGGGCATCTGGGCGATTTCCGCCCACCCGCGCAAGAGCTTTAAGGCGGGCAGTGGCCAGCGCGATCTTCCCATCGACATGGCGGGCGTTTTGGTGCGTCCCGGTGAGTGGTGCGTGGCCGACCCCGATGGCATTTTGGTGTCCGACGCAAATCTCATTTCGGGTGTCAAGTCGACGAAAGCGCAATGAGCAGTTTCTGTCCATTCCACCAAAAGGCTGAGTTCTTCGTCATCCCCCCCCAATCGAACGCCGTTTTTCCACACGGTCTGGGGATAACTTTTTTTGGTTTTTCACTTGGCAAAAAATAATTACAACGAGTCGTCGATCCGGGTCCTCAAGGGGCTCGAACCCGTTCGACAGAGGCCGGGCATGTACACCCGGACCGAGAATCCGCTCCACATCATCCAAGAGGTGATCGACAACTCCGCCGACGAGGCCCTGGCGGGGCACGCGAGCGTCATTGGGGTGCGCCTTCACGACGACGGCAGCGTGAGCGTCGTCGATGATGGCCGAGGCATTCCGGTGGGCATCCACCCCGAGGAGGGTGTTCCTGTCCTGGAGATCGTCTACACGCGCCTGCATGCGGGCGGCAAGTTCGACAAGGGCTCGGGCGGGGCCTACGCATTCTCGGGGGGCCTGCATGGCGTCGGGGTATCCGTGACCAATGCGCTGTCCACGCGCCTGGAGGTGACCGTCTGGCGCGAGGGCCACGAGTGGCAGATGACCTTCGTGGGGGGCGTTCCCGAGGGCGGCCTGCGCAAGCTTGGCCCCTCGGGCGGGCGCACCGGCACTGCGGTGCGGGTCTGGCCCGATGCCAAGTACTTCGACGATGCAGGCATTCCGGTGGCCGAACTGGCCCGCGGGCTTCGTGCTCGGGCAGTGCTGCTGCCGGGTGTGACCACCCGACTCTTTTCCGATAAGACCGGCCAGGACCAGGCATGGCATTACACCGGTGGCCTGCGCTCTTACCTCGATGAGGCCCTGGGCGATGTCGAGCGGGTCTGTGCGCCCTGGAGCCATGCGGGCTTTGTGGCAGCGGGCGATGAGACCTTTGCCGAAGGCGAGGGGGGCGAGTGGGTGCTGGTCTTCACCGCCGAGGGCTCGGTGGTCCGCGAGTCGTATGTCAATCTAATTCCCACGCCTGCGGGGGGCACCCACGAGGCGGGACTGCGCGAGGGGCTCTTTCAGGCGGTCAAGGCCTTCGTGGAACAGCACGGGCTCCTGCCCAAGGGCGTGAAGCTCCTGCCCGAAGATGTCTTTGCCCGATCCAGTTTCGTGCTGTCGGCCAAGGTGCTCGACCCGCAGTTTCAAGGGCAGACCAAGGAAAAGCTCACCAGCCGCGACGCCCTGCGGCTGATTGCCAATCAGGTGCGTGGTCCTCTGGAACTCTGGCTGAGCACCAATCTGGAGGCCGGTCGGCGGATTGCCGATCTGGCGATTCGTGCCGCCCAGACCCGCCAGCGCTCTGCCCAGAAGGTGGAGAAGAAAAAGGGCTCCGGTGTGGCAGTTCTGCCCGGCAAGCTCACCGACTGCGAGTCCACCGACTTAAGCCGCAACGAGCTGTTTTTGGTCGAGGGCGATTCCGCCGGCGGCTCGGCCAAGATGGGGCGAGACAAGAGCTTTCAGGCCATCCTTCCCCTGCGCGGCAAGGTGCTCAACACCTGGGAGGCAGATCGCGACCGCCTCTTTGCCAACGCCGAGGTCCACGACATCTCGGTGGCCCTGGGCGTGGATCCGCATTCGCCGGGCGATGCGGTGGACCTCTCGGGCCTGCGCTACGGCAAGGTCTGCATCCTGTCGGATGCCGATGTCGACGGGGCACACATCCAGGTCCTGCTGCTCACGCTCTTCTTCAAGCATTTCCCCGAGCTGATTGCCCGAGGCCATGTGCATGTGGCCCGCCCGCCCTTGTTCCGGGTGGATGTCGAGGCGCGGGCCAAGAAGCCGGCACGCAAGCTCTACGCCCTCGACGACGGCGAGCTCGCCCACATCCTCGACAAGCTCCGCCAAGAGGGGCTGAGCGAGAAGGCCTGGTCCATCTCGCGCTTCAAGGGCCTGGGCGAGATGAGTGCCGAGCAGCTCTGGGAGACCACGCTGGCCCCCGACACCCGACGCCTGCTGCCGGTGGCCCTCGGTGCCGTGGGAAGTTCGGCCACGCAGGAGCGTTTCCAGCTGCTCATGGGCCGCACCGAGGCCTCGGCGCGCCGCGCCTGGCTTGAGGCCCGTGGCCACGAGGCTGAGCTCGACATCTAACCCCTTTGCAGCATCTAGGCACCATGAACAACCAGACCCAAGATTTGTTTGACCTCGATTCGGCATCGGCCGGCGACCAAGATCCCCCGCAACGCCCCCCCGAGGCGGGCATGGGATCGGGGGGCGAGATGGGCGACCACCTCACCCTGGCCGACTTTGCCGAGCGGGCCTACCTCGACTACGCGATTTCGGTGGTCAAGGGGCGCGCTCTGCCCGACCTCTGCGATGGATTGAAGCCCGTCCAGCGGCGCATCCTGTACGCGATGGATCGTCTGGGCCTGCGCTCGGATGCCAAGCCCGTGAAGTCTGCGCGGGTGGTGGGCGATGTGCTGGGCAAGTTCCATCCGCACGGCGATCAGTCCGCCTACGATGCCCTGGTGCGTCTGGCCCAGGGGTTTTCGGTGCGCTATCCCCTGATCGACGGACAGGGCAATTTTGGCTCCCGCGACGGCGATGGTGCAGCGGCGATGCGCTACACCGAGGCGCGGCTCACGCCCTTTGCCCGACTGCTGCTCGATGAGCTCGACGAGGGCACGGTGGCCTTTGGCCCGAACTACGACGGCTCGATGGACGAGCCCCTGCAGCTCCCGGCACGATTGCCCGTGGTGCTGCTCAATGGCGCCAGTGGCATCGCGGTGGGCATGGCCACCGAGATCCCTCCCCACAATCTGGGCGAGGTGGCCGAGGCCGCAAGACTCCTGCTCGACAAGCCCAACACCAGCCTGGCGTCGGTTCTCTCGGTGCTGCCAGGGCCCGATTTCCCGGGCGGCGGTCAGATCATCTCCAGCCCCGAAGACCTGGAGTCGGCCTATGCGAGTGGCCGTGGCAGCCTTCGCCTGAGGGCCCGCTGGGTCTTTGAGGAGCTCGCCCGTGGCCAGTGGCAGCTGGTGGTCACCGAGCTGCCCCACGGCGTCTCCAGCCAGAAGGTCCTGGAGGAAATCGAGGAGCTCACCAACCCCAAGATCAAGGCAGGCAAAAAGGCCCTGTCGGCAGAGCAGACGCAGACCAAGCAGCGCATCCTCGGCCTGTTGGAGTCGGTGCGCGATGAGTCGGGCAAGGACGCCGAGGTCCGCCTCGTCTTCGAGCCCCGCTCGAGCAAAATCGACCGTGGCGAGTTTAGCCGGCTGCTGCTGGCCGAGACGAGCCTCGAGACCAGCTACGCGATGAATCTCGTGGTGGTCGATGCCCAGGGCAAGCCCAGATCCATTTCCCTGCTGGAAATGCTGCAGCAGTGGGTGGGCTATCGCATCGAGACCGTGCGTGCCCGCAGCCGCCACCGCCTTGCCCAGGCCGAACGGCGCATCCACATTCTGGAGGGGCGCGCACTGGCGCTGCTGCACATCGACGAGGTCATCCGCGTCATTCGCGAGAGCGATGAGCCCAAGCCCGCCCTGGTGGCCCAGTTCGGACTCTCTGAGGTGCAGGCCGAAGACATCTTAGAAATTCGTCTGCGTCAGCTGGCCCGCCTCGAGGCGATCAAGATCGAGACCGAGCTCGCAGCCCTGCGCGAGACCGCGGCTGGGCTGCGTTTCCTGCTGGAGTCGGAGCCTGCGCTGCGCAAGGCTGTCGCCCAGGAGATCAAGGCCGACGCCAAGGCATTCGGTGACCCCCGCCGCACCCTGATGCAGGCCGACGCGCGCACCACCTTCGAGGCGCCGGTGATCGATGAGCCCGTCACAGTGATCGTGTCGGTCAATGGCTGGGTGCGGTCCCGCCAGGGCCATGGCCACGATGCCTCGCAGTTCGGCTTCAAAACGGGCGACGCCCTCTATGCTGCTTTCGAGTGCCGAACCACCGACCATGTGCTGATGCTCTCGTCGACCGGGCGGGCCTACAGCACTTCGGTTGCAGGCCTGCCCGGAGGTCGCGGCGATGGGGCTCCCCTCACCAGCATGATTGAGCTCGAGGCGGGAAGCCGGCTGGTGCATTTCTATGCGGGTGCAGGATCTTCCAAAGCGCTCTTTGCCAGCGCTGGCGGCATCGGCTTTGTTGCCCCGCTCGAGGCAATGGTGGGGCGCAATCGAAGTGGCAAGGCCTTCATGCAGCTGGAGCCCAACGATGTGCCTGCCATCATTCAGCCCCTGGAGGAGGCGGCGTCGGAGCTGGCCCTGTTGAGCAAGAAAGGACGACTCCTCGTGGTGTCGCTCGACGATGTGAAGGCCCTGGCCACTGGCGGCCGTGGTGTTGCTTTGATCGGGCTCGATTCCAAGGGCGACGCCCTCGTGGCTGCGCGCGGCATTGCCAAGGGCCAGACCCTGCATGTGGTCGGACTCTCGCGGTCGGGCAAGCCGACGGAGACCGCCCTAGAGCCCGCTGTTCTGAAGGAGGCACGGGGCGTCCGGGCCCGCAAGGGCCTCGAGCTGAAACTCCGCCACAGCATGGATGGACTTCTCGCGCTCTAGACCAGTTGCTTCTTAAACTTCCGTCCCCAACCCACCCTTAGGAGATCTTTCGTGACGAACACTGCGACGACCCCCGAGACCTTGGGCTTCCAAACCGAGGTCAAGCAGCTGCTTCACCTCATGATTCATTCGCTCTACAGCAATCGCGACATCTTTTTGCGAGAGCTGGTGTCCAATGCGTCCGATGCCTGCGACAAGCTTCGGCTGGCGGCGTTGGCCGATCCCGGGCTGCTCGAGGGCGACCCTGAGTTTCGGATTCGGGTCTCGGTCGATGAGAAGCGACGAGAGATTCGGATTGTTGACAATGGCATTGGCCTGGACCGCAGCGAGGCCATCGCCAACCTCGGCACCATCGCCAAGTCGGGGACCAAGGATTTCATGTCCCGGCTCTCGGGCGATCAGGCCAAAGATGCCGCGCTGATCGGGCAGTTTGGTGTGGGCTTCTACAGCGCTTTCTTGGTGGCCGAGCGGGTCGATGTCTATTCCCGCCGCGCGGGGCAGGGCGCCGAGCAGGGCATCCATTGGTCGTCCTCGGGCGATGGTGAGTTTCAGATCCGCTCGCAGCCGCGCCAAGAGCGAGGCACCGAGATCGTGCTCCACCTTCGGCAAGACCCGCCCCTGGAGGACGGCGAGAGCCGAACCCTCGATGCGAGCCTCGATGCTTACCTCAGCCCATACCGCCTGCGCAGCCTGATCCGCCGATACAGCGAACACATTGGGATTCCGATCCAGATGGAGTCCGACGGCCAGTGGGAGACGCTCAACGAGGATGCGGCCCTTTGGATGCGGCCCAAGTCGGAGATCACCGACGAGCAGTATCAGGAGTTCTATCGGTCGGTGAGCCATCAGTTCGATGCACCCCTGGCCTGGAGCCACAATCGAGTGGAGGGTCGAACCGAATACACCCAGCTGCTCTACATCCCGAGCCAGCCGCCCTTTGATCTCTACGATCGGGAGCGCAAAGCGGGCCTCAAGCTCTACATCAAGCGCGTCTTCATCATGGAGGATGTCGATCAGCTCCTGCCCAACTACCTTCGCTTTGTGCGGGGGGTCGTGGATGCAGCGGATCTGCCGCTGAATGTCTCGCGCGAGATTCTGCAGGAGAGTTGCGACATCAAGGCCATTCGCGAGGGCTGCAGTCGGCGTGTGCTCTCCCTTCTGGAGGATCTGGCTCAGAACAAGCCAGAGGCCTTTGCCACCTTCACCGACGCCTTTGGCCAAGTACTGAAAGAGGGTGTGGGGGAGGATGCGGGCCAGCGCGACCGGATCGCTGCGTTGCTGCGCTTTCATTCGACCCACGATGCCGCGAGCAGTCCTCGGGTATCCCTCCAGGACTACATCGGGCGGATGAAGCCGGACCAGAAGGCCATCTATGTGTTGACGGGTGATCGGGTCACGGCACTTCGCTCCAGCCCCCACCTGGAGGTCTTCCAGCAGCGCGGGGTGGAGGTCTTGCTTTTGGCCGACCGGGTGGATGAGTGGATGCTGGGGCACCTCACCACATTCGCCGACAAGCCTCTGGTGCTGGTCTCTCGGGGCGATATTGATCTCCATGACCTGCCACCGCCCACGGCGGCCGAGGGGTCGGATGCTGCGGCCGATGCTGCAAAGGCAGGCGCTGAGGCGGCGAGCGCGGTGGCCGATTCGGCCGCGGGCAAGGCACTGATCGAGCGCATTCGGGCGGTGCTCGGAGACCGCATCCGCGAGGCCCGGTTTACCCAGAGGCTGACGGAGTCGGCCTGCTGCCTGGTGGGCAGTGAGCACGACATGAGTCCGCACATGGAGCGGCTGCTCAAGGCGGCCGGGCAGAGCGTGCCGCCTCGGCAACCCCGACTGGAGCTCAATCCCCGCCATCCTCTGGTGGAGCGGCTGTTGGAGGCCCCGGAGGCGGAATCTTCTGAGCCCCTCATCTGGCTTTTGCACGATCAGGCTGTTCTGGCCGAGGGCGGCCAGCCCGAGGACCCAGCGCAGTTCGTCCAACGCCTCAACCGGCTTCTGCTCGACGGACTCCGGCAGGGGAATTGATCGGCGGTCTCGGTGTTAAAATCCGCGACGGTGGCTTTGCTAATCACCGCCAGGCCCACCCGCGGATTCAACTTTTCTACTCCCGTTTTTTAGTCCACGCGCCAAGGATTCAGCTCGCCATGTCATCCATTTTTTCGGGTCGTCGTACGGTCCAGTCGATTTTCGCCACCCTGGCGCTTTCCGCCGCCGTTCTGTCGGCGCCTGCGCACGCCCAAGGCACGGTCACCGGCAATCCCGAAGCGGGTGCCCGCAAGAACTCCATGTGCGTGGGCTGCCATGGCATCCCTGAGTACAAGACTGCCTTCCCCCTCCTGTATCGGGTGCCCAAGATCGCTGGCCAGTCCGAGGCCTATCTCTACGCGGCCCTCCAGGCCTACAAAAATGGGGAGCGCTCCCACGCCAGCATGCGCGCCATCGCCGCCTCCATGTCGGATCAAGACATGGCCGACCTCGCAGCCTTCTACGCCAAGGCTGGCAAGTAAGCCCGCCCTTCCACGCAAAGGATTTCAATCATGCAAGCTCGCTCGAACTTCCATGCCGCTCTCTCGGTGATCGCGATCGCTCTGGGCCTGGTGGCCGCAACTCCAGCCTCGGCCGGCAACATCCAAAAGGGTGCTGAAACCGCCAACAGTGCTGGCTGCGTGGGCTGCCACGGCGCCGATGGCGTCTCGGTGACCGATCCCACCTTCCCCATTCTCGCCGGTCAGTACCCCGACTTCATCGAGCGCGCACTGCTCGACTACCAGCGGGGCGCGCGCACCAACGCCATCATGACGGGCATGGCGGCTGCGCTCTCGAAGGAAGACATCAAGAACCTGTCGGCCTACTACGCGTCCTTGCCATCGCCGCTCAAAACCATCAAGCGCTGAAGATATTGCGCCAGGACTGCTGATCGGCGCCTAGCCGCCGATGTAGCTCATCTCAACGCGCCCCGACGACAGTCCGGGCGCGTTTGTTTTTTCCCCGATCCGGTGCTCGGCAATGCTCTGCTGCCAGCGCAGCTCGGAGTAGCGGTCGGTGCGACCTTGCCAGAGGGCTGCCAGCGATGCGGCCGAGCGCTGAAGGCCCTCGGCACTGAGCAGCGGTGCGCCCAGGGCCACGGCATCGACCAGTGGTCGCAGGTCGGTTCCCTGGTCTGCGAAGAGGCAGGTGTAGAAGCCCCCTTCGGCAGAAATTCGAGCGCGCGAGCAGCCCCGGCAAAAGGGTTCACTGATGGACGAGATGAGGCCGATCTGGCCTGCGCCATCGGCGTAGGCCCAGCGTTCGGAGACCTCGTGGGCATCGCTGCGGCCGACCCGGCGCAGCGGATGGTGGTTGGCGATCATGCCGATGATGGTGGCCGAAGAGACCACCTGGCTGGAGGACCAGTGGTTGGTGCTGCCCACATCCATGAACTCGATGAATCTTAGTGTGGCCGATCGATGCCGGAAGTGGCGTGCCATCGGCAGAATCTCATGCTCATTCACGCCGCGTTGAACCACCATATTCACCTTGACGGCCAGGCCGGCAGCCTCGGCCGCCTCAATGCCCTCGAGGATGGACCGCGGATCGATGTCGGGGGCATCGGCCATGGCTTGGAAGGTCTGGGGGCTGAGGGCATCGAGGCTGACCGTCACTCGGTGCAGTCCAGCCTCGGCCAGTGGCCTCGCCAGGGATTTGAGCAGCACGCCGTTGGTGGTGAGGGCGATCTCCAGTGGAGCGTTTTCCAGCGTCTGCAGGCGGGATAGCCGGGCAATCAGCTCGGTCAGGCCCTTGCGCAGCAGAGGCTCACCGCCCGTGATGCGCAGCTTTCGGACGCCCAGTGGAATTGAAGCCCGCACCAGATGCTCCATGGCATCGAAGCTGAGCAAAGCCTCGCGGGGAAGGAATTCATAGTCGCGGTTGAAGACTTCCCGCGGCATGCAGTAGCGACAACGCAGATTGCACTGATCAATCACCGACAGACGCAGGTCGCGCAGGGGGCGGTTCAGGCGGTCGTTGACTTGCCCCGCAGAAAAAACAATCCCCGAGGGCGGGGGCCGAAGTCGGCCCTCGCGGCTCGAGGATTGCTCGGCGACGATGGGAATGGGGATGCGCTTGGTCACCCCCGCAATTTACCCTTGCGACCCGGCGTTGGTGTCCCCGGCTCGGGTTTCCACCATCACCAGCGGCTCGCTCTCTGGGGTTATTGCGGCCCGTCGCGGTTTGCGTCCAGCAGCGGCGGGGGCAGGCGCCCCGGCCTCTGCTGGGGCGGCATCGCTGCGGGTCTGAACCCATTGCAGGCCGGCCTCTTGGAGCACTGGGGCCAGTGCATCCATGTTCGGAGCCTGGGCCGCCGTCGGCGTTGGCGCTGGGCTGGGGGCTGGTGCTTGGGCAGGGGCCGAAGCCATTGCCTCCGGCACCGCGGGGGCCGAAGGGGCCGAAGAGGCCGCAGGGGCTGCTGGAGCTGCGGCCTCGACGGGTGCCTCTGCTTCGGCGGACGCCTCGGCTTCGGTGGTCACGACTGCATCTGCCGATGTTGGTGCCTCGGCGGGTGCTTCTGCCTGGGCGGGCACTTCGGCATTCACCGACCCTTCGCTGGCGCCGGCGATGGCACCCATGTCGGCGCCCATATCGGTACCCACCTCGGCACTGTCGCCCGATCCGCGGCGCGAGCCACGGCGACGACGGCGACGGCCGCGTCCACCTTCACCGGCATCGCCCATGTCGCTGGCATTGCTGCCCTCGATCTGAGTGCCAGCGGTGGACATCGAGTCCTCGTTCACCTCCGTCGAGGTGCGGCCTTGCCGTGCGATATCTTCCGCAGATGTGTCGGATGCGGCACCCTGGGGGCCCTGGGGGGCCGCGTCTTCGGCTCGTCCGCGGCCGCGGCCACGGCGGTTTCGACCCTCGCCCTGGCCCTGAGCCTGACCCTGACTCTGTGCGGCATTGCCGGTGGCAGCACCGGTGCGTCCGGCGCGCTGCTCCCTAGGCTCACGGTCGGCGCGCCCCTCGCGCCCCTCGCGACCCTCGCGGTTGGAGCGGTCATCACGGCCATCCTTGGCCTCCCGGCGATCGCGCCCTTCGCGCGGCTCGTCGCCGCGCTTGCCACGGCCACCGCCACTGCGCGACTGTCCTCGGCCGGCGCCTTCAGAGCCTGAACTTCCTCGACGGCCCGCGGCACGTCCCGGCAGGGGCCGAGCGCTGGCCGACGGCTTGGCGGCGGCGCCGCCACCGAAGAGGCCACGCAGGCCAGCCAGCAGTCGCTGGACCAGCCCGCCAGAGGCCGACTCGACTGCCTTGGTGCTGGCGCCTCCGACCGCTTTGCTTGCGCTGGGGATGGGGGCGGGCGCCGACGGCGTGATGCCTTTGACCACGGGCTCGGGCCGAGCGCGGGCAGGCGCCTGCTCGTCCTTCTTGATCTTGAGCTCGTTGATCTCGGGGGCGGCGATCATCGCGTAGCTGACCTTGAGGTCCTCGAGGCGAGGATCGTCGTATTTGAGTCGATCGAGCAGATAGTTGGGGGTCTCGAGGTGTCGGTTGGGCACGATCACGATGGTGACGTTGAGCCGCGCCTCGATCTTGGCAATGTCGGTCCGCTTCTCGTTCATGAGGAAGCTCGCCACCTCCACAGGAACCTGGATGTGCACGGCCGCCGTGGCGTCTTTCATGGCCTCTTCCTGAACGATGCGCAGGATGTGCAGCGCCGAGGAATCGGTGTCGCGGATCACGCCCACACCGTTGCATCGTGGGCAGGTGGTGTGGCTTCCCTCGTTGAGGGCAGGGCGCAGCCGCTGGCGCGAGAGCTCCATGAGTCCGAACTTGGAGATCTTGCCCATCTGAACGCGGGCTCGATCGTGGTGCAGGGCGTCGCGCAGGCGCTGCTCAACTTCGCGCTGCGCTTTGGCGGACTCCATATCGATGAAGTCAATCACGATCAGTCCACCGAGGTCGCGCAGGCGCAGCTGTCGGCCCACCTCATCGGCGGCTTCAAGATTGGTGCGCAGCGCGGTCTCTTCGATGTCCGATCCGCGTGTGGCCCGAGCCGAGTTCACGTCGACGGCGACCAGCGCCTCGGTGTGGTCGATGACCAAGGCTCCGCCCGAGGGCAGGTTGATCTGGCGCGAATAGGCGGTGGTGATCTGATGCTCGATCTGGAAGCGCGAGAACAGCGGCATGTCGTCGCGGTAGCGCTTCACACGGCCTTCCATGTCGGGCATGACGTGCAGCATGAATTGTCGCGCCTGCTCGTAGATGTCGTCCGTGTCGACCAGGATCTCGCCGATGTCGGCGTGGAAGTAGTCGCGGATGGCGCGAATGACCAGGCTCGACTCCTGATAGATCAGGTAAGCACCCGACTGCAGGCCGCGCGCATCGTCGACCGCCTTCCAGAGCTGAAGGAGGTAATTCAGGTCCCACTGGAGCTCGTCGACCCCGCGGCCAATGCCAGCAGTGCGGGCGATCACGCTCATGCCCGAGGGCATCTGCAGCTGGTCGAGGGCTTCTTTGAGCTCCTGACGCTCTTCGCCTTCGACCCGACGCGAGACGCCGCCGCCCTTGGGATTGTTGGGCATCAGCACCAGGTAGCGCCCGGCCAGAGAGATGTAGGTGGTCAGCGCTGCCCCTTTGTTGCCGCGCTCTTCTTTCTCGACCTGCACCAGGAGCTCGGTGCCCTCTTTGATGATGTCCTGAACCCGGCCCTTGGCCCCATCCTGGCCCACGAGGTACTCGCGGGCGATTTCCTTGAAGGGCAGAAAGCCGTGGCGGTCTTCGGAGTAATTGACGAAGCAGGCCTCGAGGCTCGGCTCGACGCGGGTGACGACACCCTTGTAGATATTGCTTTTTCGCTGCTCACGGCCAGCGACTTCGATGTCAAGGTCAACCAGGCGTTGACCATCAACGATGGCCACCCGCAGCTCTTCGGCGTGGGTGGCATTGAACAACATGCGTTTCATGACGCGTTCTCCAAAACAATGGCGCAGCACAGGGGCTGCGCCGATGGCGACCCGCTAGGCGGGACGAGAGAGCATCGGAAAACGCTGGGACTCAGGCAGGCGCAAAAGCCTCATGCCGGCACTCGACGGGGATCGCCGAAGGGCAGAGATGACAGGGAACGGACGGGCTGGGCGCTGGCACGGTGGGCGGGCGCTGGTGGCTGCGCTGCCGCGGGTAGGGGGCAGCGCCTGCAAAAAATTCGTCGGTGCGGGATGAACCACGCGTTTCACTGATGGCTTGCTTTCTGGATGAGTCCCGAGCGTTTGGAGAGGCTCGGCAACTGGTGGGTGCTGGGGGCCAACTGCCGCTCGAGAATCATGGGGCCATCGCCTGAACATGGTGGCCGGTGCGTACACTGACTGCTCGTGCACATCGTCGACGCCACCGCTGGCGGGTCCCCATGTCGCGATCCACAATCCTGCGATCCACAACACTTCCAGCCTTAGTATACCCCCCCATGGCCCAAAATCCTGCAACTCCGGCGGTTCAGTGGATCGACATTGGCCCCGACGCCGACGGCCAAAGGGTCGACAACTACCTGCTGCGCATTCTTCGGGGTCTGCCCAAAGCCCGCGTGTATTCCATGCTGCGCTCCGGCGAGGTCCGGGTCGACGGCGGTCGGGTCAAGCCGGAGCATCGGCTGGCCATCGGCGAGCGGCTGCGGGTCCCTCCCGTGCGGATGCCAACGCCGGTGCAGCTGGCCGAGGGGGCGGCGGCCGCCCTGCGGGCCAAGGCTGCAGCCACCCGCGCCGACATCACCACCCTGCACGATGCGGGCGGACTCTGGGTGGTCAACAAGCCTGCGGGGCTCGCCGTCCATGGCGGCAGTGGTGTCGACCTGGGGCTTGTGGAGGTTCTTCGGCAGTCCGAGGGCGAGGGCTTTCTGGAGCTTGTCCATCGGCTCGATCGCGACACCTCGGGGCTGCTGATGCTGGCGCGCAGCCGCCCCATGCTGCTCAAACTCCACGAGGCCCTGCGCTCTGGCAGCCTGCGCAAGCGATATCTGGCCCTGGTCTGGGGGGATGCCACCACCCGCATCGCCAAAGGCAGCCAGCTCGTCGAGGCGCCGTTGCTCAAGACCCGCCTGCCCAATGGGGAGCGCTGGGTCCGAGTGGATGTGGAAGGCCAGCCGTCCATCACTCGGGTGCGCTGCCTGGCGGTGTCGGCGGTGGCCCCCACCGACGGCGCACCCCCCACCCCAGTGAGCCTCGTGCAGGCCGAGCCCCTCACGGGCCGAACCCACCAGATCCGTGTGCACATGAAGCACCTGGGGCTGCCCATCCTGGGCGACCCCAAATATGGCCGCGAGGACCTCGATCGACGCCATCGGGCGCCAGGGATGGGCAGGATGTTTCTGCATGCCTGGCGCCTCCAGCTGCCCAAGGGCCTTGAGGTCCCCGAGCTCGAGGCCCCGTTGGATCCCGCCTTCGAGGCCGCCTGCAAATCCATGTCGCTGTTGTCCAGCATTCGCCCATGACCAAGCCCGAACTCCTCATCTTCGACTGGGATGGCACCGTCGTCGACTCCACCCAGACCATCGTCCGGGCCATCCAAAACGCCTGCCGAGACATTGAGATTCCAGTGCCGGACGCCGAGCGCTGTGCCTATGTCATTGGCCTGGGTCTGGCCGACGCCCTGGGCCATGTGGCACCAGGCCTGTCGGCCGGTCAGGCCCAGATGCTTGCGGCCAGGTTCCGGGTGCACTACCTCACCCACGACCACTGCCTTGAGCTCTTTTCGGGCATGCGGGCCATGCTCGATGGCTTGGCCCAGCACGGGGTGGCCCTGAGCGTGGCCACCGGCAAATCCCGCGCCGGCCTCGAACGAGCGCTCGATGCCACGGCCACCCGCCACTACTTTGCCGACACTCGGTGCGCCGACGAGAGCGATCCCAAGCCCGCGCCGCGCATGGTGCTGGAGCTGTGCGAGTCGCTGTCCGTGGACCCTGCGCGCAGCCTTGTGATTGGCGATACCACCCACGATCTGGGCATGGCCCGTTCGGCGGGTGCTGGCATCGTCTCCGTCACCTACGGCGCTCACCCCGAGGAGCGCCTGCGCGCTGAGTCTCCCGACCACCTGGCCTCGAGTGTGGTGGGCCTGGCCGAGGTGCTCGAGGCCCGCCTGTTGTTGCCCCGCGGGGCACTTGTCTCTCCGATCTCCATCTCCTCCGAGGCCCGACCATGAGCGTTCCCGATACCGAACTGCCGGCACAGCCGAGCACCCCGTCTCTGCCTCCCACGCCCTCGGACGCCCTGGCCGCAGTCCTGCAGGCGCAGCTCGACGAGCAGCGCCAGGCCCGCCGCAGCCGCGTCCGGTGGCGCATCTTCAGCATGACGGTGTTTCTGATCCTGGGGGTGCTGATGTTTGGCGGCATCGCTCCGCCGTCGGCCCAGGACGATCCCCACGTCGCCGTGGTGTCGATGTCGGGGATGATCGTGGCGGGGGGCGACATCGATGCGGAATCGAGCGTTCAGGCCTTCCGCCGCGCGATCGACAACCCCAAGGCGACCGCGATTGTGTTGCGCATCAACTCCCCCGGCGGCAGTGCCGTCCAATCGGCCATCATCCACGACGAGCTGCGCCGGCTGCGCGGCAAAGACTCGCGGCCCGTCTATGCGGTGATCGAGGACCTCGGAGCCTCGGGCGGCTATTACATCGCCGCAGCGGCGGACAAGATCTACGCCCACCCGAGCAGCCTCGTGGGCTCGATCGGGGTCCGGCTCGACGGCTTTGGCTTCACCGAAATCATGAAGAAGGCCGGCGTGGAGCGGCGCCTGCTCACATCGGGCGAGAACAAGGCGATGCTCGATCCCTTCCTTCCCGAAGATCCCAAGCAGAAGGCCCGCATGGAGGCCCTGCTGGCCAGCGTGCACGAGGAGTTCATCGCTGCGGTGCGCGAGAGCCGCAAGGATCGGCTCTCGACCAAGCCCGAGGTGCTCTCGGGCATGGTCTACACCGGCCGCCAGGCCAAGGAGGTGGGTCTGGTCGACGACTTTCGCACCCTGGAGCAGCTGGTCGAGGAGGACCTTGGCCAGAAGGTCTGGCTGGAGTACGCCGTGCCCCGCAGCCTGGCCGAACTCCTGGGCCGCCAGCTGGGCGCCAGCATGGCCCAGCAGCTCGAGACGGTCGTGCGCTCGGTGCTGCGCGATTGGCTGGGGACCGGGGTCCTGGGCGGGACTAGCCCCGAAGCGGGTCTATTCCTTGGCGACGCAGGGCATCCACCAGCCAGATCATTGGCAGCCCGATGAGCGCCGTTGGATCGTCGTTGGCAATCGAGGCCACAAGGCTGATGCCGAGCCCCTCGGACTTGGCCGATCCGGCGCAGTCGAAGGGCTTTTCGAGGTCGATGTAGCGCCAGAGCCGTTGGTCGGTGAGTTCCTCGGCCGAGCGCCAGCGGACCTGGGTCTCCACATGGCCCTCAATGACGGCTCTCTCCCCGCGAGAGTCCCGGGGTCCGACCACCGCCACTGCGGAAAAAAATAGCGTCTCATGGCCGCGCTGCCACTGGAGTTGCTCGAGCGCCCGGCCAGCACTGCCTGGCTTGCCCATGACCTGGCCTCGGCAGACCGCCACCTGATCGGAACCCACCACCACCGCAGCGGGGTGCAAGGCGGCGACCGCTTCCGCTTTCCGGCGGGCCAGGCGTTGCGCGAGATGCTCTGGGGCCTCGTTGGGCTCGGGGGTCTCGTCGGTCTGGGGCGCGATGGCATCAAAGGCCACCCCCAGACGGCGCAGGAGCTCCGCGCGGTACGGGCTGGTTGAGGCAAGAATGAGTCGGGGGCTGGGGCTTCGCATGGCGGCTAGGATGGCACACTAGCCCCATGAACACGGACTTTGGTCTTCCCACCCCCCTGCAGTGTCGGCCCCTGCGCGAGCGGTTCCCGGCGGGATCCCAGTGGCACGGAAGCCTCGCCGACTGGCCAATGCCTCGGCTGGCGGAGCTCGGAATCGTCTGCGACAAGGCCGAGGCCGGTGCTGTGCTGTTCCCCCCGTCCAAGGACCCCCAGGCACCTCTGCATCTGAAACTCACGCTGCGGGCGCTGACCCGCTCGCCGTGTGGCCGATGCACCGACGATGTTGCCGCCGAGCAGGGCTGGGAGAGGGAGTTTGTGCTGTATTCCAGCGGCGACCAGGCCGATGCAGCCCTGGACCTGGAGGCCCTGGCCGACCCCATCTCCGATGAGGATGGTCTGAGCCTCGGGGACCTCTTCGAGGATGAGATTCTGATGGCGTTGACCGAACCCCTGCGCCACGAGACCTGCATCGGGCCCATGCAGGGCGTTGGGTCGGAGGCCCCTGCGGCCGACGCCTCGCCTTCGGAGCCCACCCAGCGGCCCTTTTCGGGCCTGGCCGACTTGCTTCAGGGCCGCCAGAGCAAAGATTGATCCGCCGGAGGCTGTGAAGCCCAGCAAAAAACATCTACAATCCGGGGTTTTGGATTTCAGGAGGCACCATGGCCGTCCAGCAGAATAAGAAGTCGCCCTCGAAGCGGGGCATGCACCGTTCGCACGATTTTCTCACCAACCCCGCCACGGCCATTGAGCCCGTGACTGGCGAGGTCCATCGCCGCCACCACATCAGCCCCCAGGGCTACTACCGCGGCCGCAAGGTTGTGAAGACCGGCGCCGACGCCTAAGCCCTATCCTGGCTCATATCTCGGCCACGTCCGGCCGGAGACCTCCTCCGCACGGGCATCCGAGTGACCATCGGCGGATCAGCGTTCTAGCGTGAAAAAGCCCACCTGCATTGCGGTGGACGCCATGGGGGGCGACCATGGGCTTCTGTCCACGGTCCCCGCCGCCCTGGAGTTTCTTGAAACAACGCCCGAGACCCGGGTGTTGATGGTGGGCGACCGCCCATCCATGGAGCAGCAGCTCCAGCGGCGCCGTTTCCGCAAGCGCGCCTCAGCGCTTGCTGAGCGCCTCGAACTGGTCCACGCGCCCGAGGTGGTGCTGATGGACGACTCGCCCTCGTTGGCCCTCAAAAACAAACGTCAGTCGTCGATGCGTCTGGCGATCGAGGCCGTTCGAGATGGTGCTGCCGACGTCGCAGTGAGTGCCGGCAACACGGGAGCGCTCATGGCCATCTCCCGATTTGTGCTGCGCACCCTCGATGGGATTGATCGTCCCGCCATCGCCGCAGCCATGCCCGGTCCGGGCGATCGCGTAAGTTATATGCTCGATCTGGGCGCCAACGTCGACTGCTCGGCCGAGCACCTTTTGCAGTTCGCCTACATGGGCAGCGCGCTGGTCACCGCCCTGGGCGCCGGAGATCGGCCGACGGTGGGCCTGCTCAATGTGGGCGAAGAGCTCATCAAAGGCAATGAGGTGGTGAAGCAGGCCTCGGAGTTGCTGCGCGCCTCGGGCCTTCACTTCGTTGGCAACGTTGAGGGCAACGAGCTGTTCAAGAGCAAGACGGATGTCATCGTTTGCGATGGATTTGTTGGCAACGTCGCACTCAAAACCTCTGAGGGCCTGGCCCAGGCGCTGGGCGGTTATCTGAAAGAAGAGTTCACCCGCAGCTTCCCGAGCCGTCTGGCTGCGCTGGCGGCGGCCCCGGTGCTGCGCCGCTTTGCCAAGCGGGTGGATCACCGCCGCTACAACGGTGCGGCCCTCCTGGGTCTGCGCGGCGTGGTTTTCAAGAGCCATGGGTCCGCCGACGCCTACGCTTTCCGCCATGCCCTGCAGAAGGCGGCCTCCGTGGCGCGTTACTCGCTCAACGATCGCCTGGCCGAGGCCCTGGCCAGGGCCCAGACCTCGCCCGCTGTTGCCACCCCGGCCACGGCTGCGGCCGAGGTCGACCTCTCCGAACGGACCGCCCTCCAATGATCTATTCCCAATTGCGGGGCATCGGGCATGCCTTGCCCGGAAACCCCGTTTCAAACGAAGTTCTGGCCGGGCGACTGGCGGAGCTGGGCATCGAGACGTCGGACCAGTGGATCCGAGAGCGCACCGGCATCACCCAACGCTACCTGGCCGATCCCACCACGACCACCTCGATGCTTGCAGCCGAGGCCGGCCGCGAGGCCCTGGCGCATGCTGGCCTGGCCGCCTCGGACATCGACCTGGTCATCGTCGCCACCAGCACCCCCGACATCATTTTCCCGTCCACCGCGTGCTTGGTTCAGAAGCGGCTGGGCATCCACCAGGGCCCTGCCTTCGACATTCAGGCGGTCTGCTCGGGCTTTCTCTATGCCCTGGCCACTGCCGACCTCTACATCCGTGCCGGCAAGGCCACCAACGCGCTGGTTGTCGGTGCAGAAGTGTTTTCCCGCCTGCTGGACTGGCGCGATCGCAGCACCTGCGTGCTGTTTGGCGATGGTGCCGGCGCCGTGGTCCTGCGGGCCGAGTCTCAGCCGGGAATCCTCGCCCACCGGCTCGAGGCCCGGGGCGAGTTTGAAAACATCCTGCGCGCCGCCGGTGGGGTCCATGGGGGCGCCATTCAGGGCCACCCGTTTCTCACCATGGAGGGGCAGGCGGTCTTCAAAATGGCTGTGGAGAGCCTCGAGTCATCGGCCCGACAGGTGCTGGCCGAGGCGGGCATCGCCCCCGAGGATCTCGGGCTGCTGATTCCCCACCAGGCCAATATGCGCATTCTGCAAATGACGGCCAAACGGCTGGGCATTCCCATGGAGCGGGTGGTGGTGGCGGTGGATCGCCACGCGAACACATCGGCCGCCTCGGTTCCGCTGGCCATGCACCTGGCGCACCAAGAAGGGCGTCTTCTGCCGGGCCAGACCTTGCTGCTGCAGGGGGTGGGTGGCGGGTTCACCTGGGGCTCCCTGGCGCTGCGGCTGGCCCCCGATTTCGCTTAACCTTCCTCCTTTTTCATCTGGGGGAATTTCCATGGGCTTCGACGCGACGCAATCCGGGCCAGTGCGCTCCGATCTGGCACTGCTGTTTCCGGGCCAAGGCTCACAGACTGTGGGCATGCTCGAAGGATTTGCGGGCAATGACCGCGTTGCTGCCGTGATGGCGCAGGCGGGCGAGGCCCTGGGCGAAGACCTCTCGGCACTCATTGCCCAGGGGCCTGCCGAGGCGCTCTCGCTCACCCGAAATACCCAGCCGGCCATGCTCGCGAGCGATCTTGCCTTCTTCGCGGCCTATGTTGCCGCCGGTGGCCCGCGTCCCTCGGTGCTCGCTGGCCACAGCCTGGGCGAATACGCGGCCTTGACCGCCGCTGGAGTCTTTGACTTGGCCGATGCCGTGCGCGCCGTGCGCTTTCGCGCCGAGGCCATGCAGTCGGCCGTGCCGGTGGGGGTGGGCGCGATGGCGGCAGTCCTGGGCATGGAGGGCGAGCGGGTGGATGAGATCTGCCGTGGCCTGTCCTCCGATGCGGCCCGCGTGGAGGCCGTGAACTTCAACGCCCCCGATCAGACCGTGATTGCGGGGCACCGTGCTGCCGTGGAGCAGGCGTCCGAGGCCCTCAAGGCTGCCGGTGCCAAGCGTGCGCTGCTGCTGCCCGTCTCGGCGCCGTTTCACTCCAGTTTGCTGCGGCCCGCAGCCGATGCTCTGAGATCCCATCTGCAGGGCCTGACGCTGCACGCCCCCAGCACGCCCGTGGTGCAAAACATCGACGCCCAGCCGGCCCAGGGGCCCAGCCAAATCTGCGAGGCTTTGGCCCAGCAGGCGATGAGCCCGGTCCTGTGGGTCGCCACCCTGCATAAGCTTTGGGGGCAGGGGGTGCGGGTCTATGTCGAGTGCGGCCCGGGCAAGGTTCTTTCGGGCCTGGTCAAGCGCACGCTCTCCGAGGCCCAGATCCTCAACATCGCCGATGAGGCCAGCCTGCGCACCACCCTCGACGCCCTTGCGGCCTCGGCGGCATAGTCCAGGCATGCCGCACCGACCCCTTCCATTTTTTCTGCTCAGACTCCCATGACCGACCCCATCTCCAACACCCCCCGCGTCGCCCTGGTCACGGGCGCCAGCCGTGGCATTGGCGCAGCCATCGCCACCGAACTGGCCCGTCAGGGCTATCGCGTGGTGGGCACCGCCACCTCCGAGGCCTCGGCCTCCGCCATCGGGGAGAGCCTTCGGGCCGCATCCGCTTCAGGGCTCGGCCGTGGCCTCGTTTACCAGGCCAATGCGGAGGGTGCCGCCGAGGCCCTCATGGCCGAGGTCCTCGCCACCGAGGGCCACATCGATGTGCTCGTCAACAACGCTGGCGTGACCCGGGACAACCTGGCCATGCGCATGAAGGACGAGGAGTGGTCGACCGTCATCGACACCAACCTGTCGGCAGTGTTCAAGCTCTCGCGCGCTGCCCTAAAGCCAATGATGAAGGCCCGGTATGGCCGGATCATCTCGATCACCTCGGTGGTGGGGCTCAGTGGCAATCCAGGCCAAGCCAACTACGCGGCGGCCAAGGCTGGCCTGGGCGGGATGACCCGCGCCCTCGCCCGTGAGATCGGCAGCCGCGGCATCACCGTCAATTGTGTCGCTCCGGGCTTTATTGAAACCGACATGACCCGCGCCCTGCCCGAGGCCCAGATCGAGGCGCTGACTCAGCAGATTCCCGCCCAGCGCCTGGGCACCCCCGAGGACATCGCCCATGCGGTGGGCTTTCTGGCCTCGGACCGTGCTGGATACATCACCGGCGTCACCTTGAGCGTGAACGGCGGCATGTTTATGTCCTGATACAATCACACCGCTTAAGAAACCCAGGTTCATCACCGGAAGGAAAACAATGGAAGACATCGAAAAGCGCGTCAAAGCCATCGTCTCAGAGCAGCTGGGCGTGAAGCTGGAGGACATCAAAAACGAATCCAAATTCGTGGATGACCTCGGCGCCGACTCCCTCGACACCGTCGAACTCGTCATGGCCTTGGAAGATGCCTTCCAGTGCGAGATTCCCGACGAAGATGCAGAAAAGATCACCACGGTTCAGCAGGCGATCGACTTCATCAACGCGCATCTCGCCAAGTAAGTTTCAGCAAACTCCAACCACTCCTTTTCTGGAGCGCCGATGAGCGGGTCTCTCCCTTCGAGCGCCGCCCATCGGCGACGCGTTGTGATCACCGGCCTGGGGTGTGTATCCCCGGTCGGTCTGAATGTTGCCGACAGCTGGGCCGCCCTCGTGGCTGGCACCAGCGGCATCGCCACCATCACCCGCTTTGACCACAGCGGCATGCCGGTTCATTTCGCTGGCGAGGTCAAGGGGTTCAACGTCGAAGACTACATGCCCGCCAAAGAGGCGCGGCATATGGATATGTTCATCCATTACGGCATCGCCGCGGGAACGCAGGCCCTGGCCGATTCTGGACTTGAGATCACCGAAGCCAACGCCGAGCGGGTGGGCGTGATGGTGGGCTCTGGCATCGGCGGCCTGCCGATGATCGAAGACACCCATACCGAGTACACCACCCGCGGCGCACGCCGCATCTCGCCATTTTTCGTGCCCGGATCGATCATCAACATGATCTCTGGGCACCTGAGCATCCGATTCAATCTGCGGGGTCCCAACCTGGCCACCGTCACAGCCTGCACCACCGGCCTGCACAGCATCGGACTGGCAGCGCGCCTCATCCAGGCCGGCGACGCCGACGTCATGGTGGCTGGCGGTGCCGAGAGCACCGTCTCCCCCCTGGGCATTGGCGGCTTTGCTGCCGCCCGCGCGCTGTCGACCCGAAACGAAGACCCCGCAGCGGCCTCGCGGCCGTGGGACAAAGACCGCGACGGCTTTGTGCTGGGCGAGGGCGCTGGGGTGCTGGTGCTCGAGAGCCTCGAGCACGCGCAGGCCCGCGGAGCCCGCATCTACGCCGAGCTGGCGGGAGTCGGCTTCACGGGCGATGCCTTCCACATGACCGCCCCCAGCACCGACGGTCCGCGCCGCTGCATGCAGGCGGCCCTGAAGGACGCCGGCGTCAATCCCGACGAGGTGGGCTATGTCAATGCCCACGGCACATCCACCCCCCTGGGCGACAAGAACGAGACCGAAGCCATCAAGCTTGCCCTGGGCGAGGCGGCGGCCCGCAAGACCATCGTGAACAGCACCAAGTCCATGACTGGCCACCTGCTGGGTGGCGCGGGTGGGCTGGAGACCGTGTTCACCACCCTGGCCCTGCACCACCAGATTTCCCCCCCGACGATCAACATCGTCAACCAAGATCCCGAGTGCGACCTCGATTACTGCGCCAACGCGGCCCGCGAGATCAAGACCTCGGTGGCCCTGAAGAACAACTTCGGGTTTGGGGGGACCAACGGGTCGCTGGTTCTTCGCCGCCTGGGATAGGGCCGGCCTCCCGCGTGTCAGCCGCTCAGCGGGATACCGACCAGGCCCTGGTGGATCGGGTCAAGGGCGGGGATGTCCAGGCCTTCAACATCCTCGTCACCAAATACGAGCGCAAGGTGCTGCGCCTGGTGTCTCGGCTGGTGCGGGACCCCAGCGAGCAGGAAGATGTCGCCCAAGAGGCATTCCTGAAGGCCTACCGGGCGCTGCCGAACTTCCGGGGCGAGAGCGCCTTCTACACCTGGCTCTACCGCATCGCGGTCAACACCGCAAAAAATCACCTGGCCAGCCGGAGCCGGCAGCCGCAGACCCGCTCCGAGCTTGGGAATTCCGATGAGGACGGGGAATCTTTTGGGGTCGAGGATGTCGCAGAAGACAATCAGACCCCCGAAAGCCTGCTCCACAGCCGGCAGGTCGGCGAGACCCTCGAGAAGGCGATCGCGGCGCTGCCGGCCGAACTCCGCACCGCGGTGACCCTGCGGGAGATCGAGGGCCTGAGCTACGAGGAAATCGCCTTGGCCATGAATTGTCCGATTGGTACCGTCCGCTCCCGCATCTTCCGCGCCCGCGAGGCCATCGCCACGGCACTGCGCCCTCTGCTGGATACCCCTGAAGACCGCCGGTGGTAGCGCAGTTTCCGCCCCAAGATCCATCACACTTGAGCCACGCCATGACCATGACCCGCCAGACCAGCCCGACCGATCTCGATCCCCGCCAGGCCGAGGAATTCCTCGCCTGGGCCCTCGATGGGGAGCGTTCTGCGCCAGGGTCGACCGTGCCCACGTCGCTGGCAGCCCATCCAGCGGCTTTGGAGCAGCTCCGGGCCCACGCCGAAGTGGGCGATGCTCTGCGCAGCCTCGAGCCCAGCCTTGGCGCGCGCCGGGTGGGTCAGAGGGTGGCGCAGGCGCTTGCCTCCGAGCCCATCCACTTTCCCCAGGAGCGCAGCCATCGCCGTGCCCAGGCCACGCAGGCCCGGGGCTTTTTGCGCTGGGGCTCGCTCGCTGCTGGCGTCGCTGCGGTGGCGTTCCTCGGTCTGGCGCTCACAGAGTTTTCATCCATCGATGGCCCCTCCAGTGGGGTGCGTGTGGCCTCGAGTGCGGGGGACAGCGCTTCGCTTGATGTCCGCCCAGTGCAAGTCTCGCTCTCGGCGCCCAGCGCCAGCCGGTACATCCAGGCCCATGGCAACGGCGCCGTGTGGCTGCGCATCGGAGCCTCCGAGGGCATCAATTCCCCAGCACAGGGCAACGGAGGACGCTGATTGATCGGCGGGATCCTCCCACGGCTGCGCGCTGCGCTGGGGTGCGCGGTTCTTTTGGGCGCGGCCGCTGGGCCCAGTGCCGCCCAGACCACGCCCGCCGATTGGCTGCGCAAGGTGCACCAGGCCGCTCAGACCGAGACCTTCTCCGGCAGTGTGGTCCACCAGTCGGCCCAGGGCATTCGATTGGCACGACTGCATCAGGCACCCAGCGCTGCGGGGCCGGTGGTCCGCATGGAGGCCCAGGCCTCGGGCGATGCCCGAGACGACATCGCTGAGGTGATCCGTCAGGGCCCCGAGATTCGGGCCTACATCCCCCATCGCAAGGAGGTGAGGGTAGGCCAGGAAGGCATGGTCCGGCCCGACTTCCCGCAGCTCTTTTTCGGTCCCGTCGAGGATGTGTTGCGCCACTACAGTGTGGTGGCCCACGAGGGCCCAGTGTTCGTGGGGCGCAAGACCAAGGTGCTGCAGCTCACGCCCACCGACGGCCACCGTTGGGCGCTGCGGTGCTGGGTCGATGCCCAGACGGGGCTGATGGTCAAGCAGCAGGTCCTGGGCAAGGCCGGCGAGGTGATGGATGAGCAGGCGTTCTCCGAGCTGACCCTCGGCCGTCAGGCCAAGCCGCGCGTGGCACCCCACCACCATGCCGCGCCCGGCTGGACCGAAGTGCCCATGGAAATGCGCCGGGTGTATCCCCTGGCTGGTTCCCCCGCAGTTCGGCCGCGCTTCCCCTTGGCGGGATTCAGCCTCTCCCACGTCTTTGCCTCGCGGGAGTCGCCCCTGACCCAGTGGGTCTTCACGGACGGCATCGCCAGCGTCTCGGTGTTCGTTGAGCCGCGCACTCCCAACCGGGTGGAGCGCGAGATGGGCCACGAGGGCACCACCTCGATGGCATCGCATCGGCATGGCAATCAGCAGGTTCTGGTCCTGGGCGATGTGCCGCTGGCGGCGGCCGAGCTCATCGCCCGCGACATCGTGGTCTCCGAGCTTCGGCTTCCCAAGTGACGGGCACTCTCTCCCGGTCTTTCGTGCCCGCGGCATTCCACCCTTCAGGAGTTTTCATGCACAGCGTTGTCGAACGTTTGGTGAAGTCGGCCCCAAGGCGGACACTGGCCCTGACCCTAGGCCTGACATCGGTCCTGCTGCCGGCCTTGCTGCTGGCGACACTTCCCGCGCCCGGGATGGCGCAGGAGCGTGGCAGCGCCAGCGCTCGGCCCCTCGTCACAGGGCTGCCCGATTTCACGCCCATCGTCGAGCTGGCCGGTCCGGCGGTGGTAAATATCCGCACCACCGAGAAGGCCCGCCGCACGGGGGCCAATGGTGGACTGCCCTTCGACCCCAACGACCCGCGCTTTGAGTTCTTCCGGCGTTTCTTCCCGCCCGGATTCCCCGGCAATCCGCCGGGATCCGAGGGCGAGGGCAATGGTGCTGAAGAGCCCGGGGCCAATCGGCCGCGCGGAGTGGGGTCCGGCTTCATCATCAGTGCCGACGGCTACATCCTCTCGAACCATCATGTGGTCGAGGGTGCCGACGAAGTGCTGGTCACGATGCCGGACAAGCGCGAATTCAAGGCCACCATCGTGGGCTCCGATCAGCGCACCGATGTGGCCCTGCTGAAGGTCGATGCCAAGGGACTTCCCACCCTGCGTCTGGGCAACCCGGACCAACTCCGTGTGGGCGAGTGGGTGGTGGCCATCGGGTCGCCGTTCGGCTTGGAGAGCACGGTCACCGCCGGCATTGTCTCGGCCAAGAGCCGAGAGACGGGCGACTACCTTCCCTTCATTCAGACCGATGTGGCGGTGAATCCCGGCAACTCGGGCGGCCCGCTTCTCAACCTGCGGGGCGAGGTGGTGGGGATCAATTCCCAGATCTACAGCCGCACCGGCGGCTTTATGGGCATCTCGTTTGCCATCCCCATCAACGAGGCCGAGGCGGTGATGGGCCAACTCAAGGCCAAGGGGCGCGTGGTGCGCGGGCGCATCGGTGTGGCCATCGATGAGGTCAGCCGCGAGGTCGCCGAGGGCCTGGGACTGGCGCGCGCCGAGGGTGCCCTGGTGCGCAACGTCGAAAAGGGCGGCCCAGCCGAAAAGGCGGGCGTGGTGCCCGGCGACATCATTCTCAAGTTCGCAGGCAAGCCTGTGGCCAAGGTCTCCGATCTTCCCCGGATTGTGGGCGCGACCGCCCCCGGAACCAAGGCGGAGATGGAAGTCTGGCGGCAGGGCAGCGTGCGACGCCTGTCGGTGACGGTGATGGAGCTCGAGCCCAGCGAGAAGCCCAAGGCCAAGGCCCCCGAGGAGCCAAGCAATAAGGCCCTCACCAAGACCTGGATCGGGCTTGGGCTCAGGGCGCTCAGCAAGGCCGAGCGCGAGGAGCTTGGCGTGGAGGGCGGCGTGTTCGTTGAGGAGGTCCGGGGTGCTGCCCGGCGCGATGGCCTCACCCGGGGCGATGTGGTGCTGGCAGTCAATACCCGCCGCGTGGCATCACCCGAAGAGCTGGTGGCGCGGTTGGACGGACTCAACCGCAAGCAGCCGGTGATCCTCCTGGTCTGGCGCAGCGGCTCGGTGGCATATATCGCCGTGCGGCCTGAGTAAGATTCGGGCCATGATGGACCCTAGGCGCCGGCAACGATCCGGCGCCCCTTTTTTGGAACTATAGGATTTTTTGTGGACCACATTCGCAACTTCTCGATCATCGCGCACATCGACCACGGCAAGAGCACTCTGGCCGACCGCATCATCCAGCTCTGTGGTGGACTGGCCGACCGCGAGATGGACGAGCAGGTCCTCGACTCCATGGACTTGGAGCGTGAGCGCGGCATCACCATCAAGGCCCAGACGGCAGCCTTGAATTACAAGGCCCGCGACGGCAAGGTCTACAACCTCAACCTCATCGACACCCCGGGCCATGTGGACTTCACCTACGAGGTGAGCCGCTCCCTGTCGGCCTGCGAGGGTGCGCTGCTGGTGGTCGATGCCTCGCAGGGTGTCGAGGCCCAGACCGTGGCCAACTGCTACACCGCCCTCGATCTGGGCGTGGAGGTCTTTCCGGTCCTCAACAAAATCGACCTGCCGGCCGCCGATCCCGAGTCGGCCAGCCGTGAGATCGAAGACGTGATTGGCATTGATGCCACGGACGCCGTGCGTGCCAGTGCCAAGACCGGCGAGGGCATTCAAGACATCCTCGAGCAGGTGATTGCTCGAGTCCCCGCACCCAAGGGCCGTGTGGATGCACCCCTGCAGGCCCTCATCATCGACTCCTGGTTCGACAACTACGTGGGTGTGGTCATGCTGGTGCGGGTGGTCAATGGCCGCATGAGCAAGCGCGACACCATCAAGCTCATGGCCACCGGTGCGGTTCACCCGGTCGATCAGGTGGGTGTCTTCACCCCCAAGTCGGAACAGCGCGAGTTTCTGTCGGCGGGCGAGGTGGGCTTTGTCATCACGGGCATCAAGGAGCTGAAATCTGCCAAGGTGGGCGACACCATCACCACGGCCAAAGGCTCGGCCGAGGCCCCCCTGCCGGGCTTCAAAGAGATCAAGCCGCAGGTGTTCGCGGGCCTCTACCCCGTAGAGAGCAGCGAGTACGACCTGATGCGCGATGCCCTCGAGAAGCTCCAGCTCAACGATGCCGCCCTGCAGTTCGAGCCCGAGGTCTCGCAGGCTCTGGGCTTTGGCTTCCGCTGCGGCTTCCTGGGCCTTCTGCACATGGACATCGTGCAGGAGCGGCTCGAGCGCGAATACGACATGGACCTCATCACCACCGCCCCCACGGTGATTTATCAGGTGGTGATGCGCGATGGAACGGTGGTGGAGGTCGACAACCCATCGAAGATGCCGGACCCCGCCAAGATCGAGGAGATCCGGGAGCCCATTGTGGATGTGCAGCTCTACATGCCGCAGGAGTACGTGGGGGTGGTGATGACCCTCTGCAACAACAAGCGCGGCCTGCAGACCAACATGAGCTACCACGGCCGTCAGGTGCACCTCAGCTACGAAATCCCGATGAACGAGATCGTTCTGGACTTTTTCGACAAGCTGAAGTCGGTCTCTCGGGGCTACGCCTCGATGGACTATGAGTTCAAGGAGTACCGGGCCTCCGACGTCGTCAAGATGGACATCCTCATCAACGGCGATCGGGTCGACACCCTGTCGGTGATCGTGCACCGGGCCAATGCCCAGCATCGGGGCCGAGAACTCACGGCCAAGCTGCGCGAGCTCATTCCCCGGCAGATGTTCGATGTGGCCGTTCAGGCGGCCATTGGCAGCAACATCCTCGCGCGCGAGACCATCAAGGCACTGCGCAAGAACGTGCTCGCCAAGTGCTACGGCGGGGACATCTCCCGCAAGCGCAAGCTGCTCGAGAAGCAGAAGGCCGGCAAGAAGCGCATGAAGCAGGTGGGCTCGGTGGAGATCCCCCAAGAGGCATTCCTGGCTGTGCTGAAGGTCGACGACTAATTCGCAGCGGCGCTGCACCCCAGACAACAAAGGTTTGCCGTGGATTTTGAAAAGATTCTGTTGCTCCTCACCCTGATCACCGGCTCGGTCTGGGTCTACGATCGCCTGGTGCTCCGGCCGCGCCGCATCGCGCAGGCGCAGTCCCAGGGGCTGCCGGCTGCTGAGCCCGCCTGGCTGGAGTATTCGGCTGGCCTATTCCCCGTCATTTTCTTGGTCTTCTTCGTTCGCAGCTTCGTCTACGAGCCCTTCAACATTCCCTCGGGCTCCATGATCCCCACCCTGCGGGTCGGCGATCTGATTCTGGTCGAGAAGTTTCGCTACGGCATTCGCCTGCCGGTGGGCCATCAGGAAATCGTGAACACGGGGCGCCCCGAGCGGGGCGATGTGGCGGTATTCCGCTATCCCAGCGATCCCGATGTGGATTACATCAAGCGGGTGATCGGAGTCCCCGGCGATGTGGTGCGCGTCGCGGGCGGTCTTCCCGAGGTCAATGGCCAGGCCATCGCCAGCCCGCTGCCCGCGCCCTTGCAGCTGGGGCCTGGCGAGGTCTTTCGGGTCTCGCAGGAGCGGCTGGGCAACACCGAATACATCAGCCTGCGCAATGCAGCGCCTGCCCCCACCTTCGCGATGATCTCTCACCCCCTGCGGGAGTTCTGCCAGCAGACCTCCGAGGCACTCACCTGCACCGTGCCCGAGGGCCACTATTTCGTGATGGGCGACAACCGCGACAATTCCGCCGACAGCCGCATCTGGGGCTTTGTGCCCGAGGGCAATCTCGTCGGTCGCGCGGTGGTGGTCTGGTTCAACGCGTCGGAGGTCTTCTCCGGCCGATGGGATCGGCTTGGATCCATCCACTAAGGCCTCTGCTGGGCCGAGCCCCTGGCCAGAGTTTCGCGACGCCAGCCTGCAGATCCAGGCCCTCACGCACCGCAGCTTTGGCAGCCAGCACTACGAGCGCTTGGAGTTCCTGGGCGACAGTGTGCTCAACTTGATTGTGAGTCGGATGCTGATCGAGCGCTTTCCGGGGCATGCCGAAGGCGAGCTGAGCCGCATCCGCGCCCATCTGGTGCGCCAGGAGCGGCTCGTTCAGGTGGCCGCCGAGATTGGCCTGCCGCCCAGAATTCGGCTTGGCGAGGGCGAGATTCGCGGTGCCGAGGGGCCTCGCCCGTCGATCGTGGCCGATGTGCTGGAGGCCCTGATGGGCGCGCTTTATCTCGACCAAGGCTTTGAGGCCTGCGAGTCCTGGGTCCGCAGCCTGTTCCTTCCTCTGCTGAACAACCCCGACCTGCTTCGACAAAGCAAAGACGCCAAGACCCGCCTGCAGGAGTGGACCCAGGCGCGTGCACAGGCACTGCCCGAATACTCCGTGGTGGCCACCCTGGGGGCGGCCCACAACCAGACCTTCCGCGTGGTTTGCCGCATCGACAAGCCCGCCATGCAGGCCGAGGGCGAGGGTCCATCCCGCCGGGCTGCCGAGCAGGCCGCGGCCGAACAACTCTGTCAGCGCCTCGTTCACCCATGAATCCATCCCACCGCTGTGGTGCCATCGCCATTGTTGGGCGCCCCAATGTGGGCAAGTCCAGCCTGCTCAATCGTCTGGTGGGGGCCGATGTGGCCATCACCTCGCGCAAGGCCCAGACCACGCGCCATCGCCTTCTGGGCATTCGCTCCACCGAGGCCCACCAAATGGTTTTCATCGACACCCCCGGCATGCAGTCCGAGCACAAGGCAGCGCTCAATCGGCAGCTCAATCGTGCGGCCCTGGGGGCATTGGCCGAGGCCAACGTCATTCTCTGGGTGCTCGACATTCACCGCTTCATGCCCGAAGACGCCGCGGTGCTCCAGCGTCTGCCGCGCGATCTACCGGTGGTGGTGGCCCTCAACAAGCAAGACACGCTGCGCAGCGAGCGCGACCGGGCCGAGGCCTTTGCCCTGGCCCAGCGCCTGGCCGCCGAGCGCCCCTGGTCGGCCCTGGTGCCGGTCTCGGCGGTGAGCGGCTTTCAGCTCGAAGCCCTGGTGGGTGCCCTCGAGGCAGAGCTGCCCGAGGCGCCGCCGATGTATGGCCCCGATGAGCTCACCGACCGCAGCAGCCGATTTCTGGTGGCGGAAATTGTCCGCGAGCAGGTCTTTCGCCTCACGGGCGATGAGATTCCATATTCCGCGACCGTGGTCATCGACCGATTCCTAGAGCCGAATCCTGCCGAGGGCCGCCGGGGCCTGGAGGTTGATGCCACCATCGTGGTGGCGCGCGACTCTCAGAAGCCCATGGTGATCGGGCAGGGCGGCGAGCGCATCCGCCGCATCGGCACCGATGCCCGGTCCCGCATTGCCGAGCTGCTGGGCATGGAGGTGCACCTTCGGCTCTGGGTGAAAGTGAAGGACAACTGGGCCGACGACGAGGCCATGGTGCGCAGCTTCGGCTATGGCGGCGACTGAGGCCTTCGTCCTCCACACCTTCCCCTGGAGGGAGACCAGCCTCGTGGTGGAGGCCTTCTGCCCTTCGGAGGGGCGCCTGGGCCTCATTGCCAAGGGCGCCCGCCGCCCGAGGTCTGCACTTCGGGGCCTGCTCCAGCCCTTCACGCCCCTCTGGATTCGCCACACGGATAAGGGCGAGCTGCGTGTTCTGCAGGCGGCCGAATGGCAGGCGGGGCTTGCTCCCCTGCAGGGCGAGGCGCTGCTCTCGGGCTTTTACCTCAACGAACTTCTGCTGCGGCTGACCGCCCGCAACGACCCTCAGCCAGAGATCTTCGCCGCCTACGCCGAGTCGCTCCAGGCACTCTCGCACTGTGCGGATCCGCGCGCCGACGGGCGGCTGCTGTCCGCCATTCTTCGGCGCTTTGAGTGCCAGCTGCTTGAGGCTCTGGGTCTGGCCCCCTGGCTGTCGGCCGGCCCCTACGCCGCCGACGCCACATTCTGGGTGACCGCCACCGACGCTCCCACATCCATGGCGGCCGCAGAGCCCCTCGATGGCAGCGTTGCTTCGGCCGGGCGCCCGGTTCGAGGGGGTGTGTTGGCCTTGGCATCGCAGGCGGCGGGACTCACGCCGCAGGCCATGGCCGCCCAGATGGCCTTGGGGGGCCATGCCGCCGAGCTTCGACAACTCCTGGCCCGCCTCCTCGGGCATCATTGCGGGGAAGTTCCGCTGTCGTCGCGCGAGAGCCTGCAGGCGCTGCGCGCGATGTCTTCACCCCCTTCCCTCCAGAGACCCTCCCATGATTGAGCTTGGCGTCAACATCGACCACGTGGCCACCCTGCGGGAGGCACGCAAGACCTTCGATCCCGACCCGATCTGGGCGGCCGTGGAGGCTCACCTGGGCGGTGCCGATGGCATCACCGTTCACCTGCGCGAAGACCGACGCCACATCCAGGATGCCGACGTGCGTCGGCTGCGCGATCACACCCAGATCAAGCTCAATCTGGAAATGGCAGCCACCGATGAGATGGTGGCCATGGCCTGCGATGTGCGCCCGGAGATGGCCATGCTGGTGCCCGAGGGGCGGCAGGAGGTCACCACCGAGGGGGGGCTGAATCTCGTGGCCGAGCGGCAGCATTTCTCGCCCATGATCGAGCGGCTGCGGGCATCGGGAATCATCGTGAGTGCCTTTGTGGATGCCGACATGGAACAAATCGAATGTGCGGCAGAGCTCGGCATCGAGGTCTGTGAGGTTCATACCGGCCCCTATGCGCACGCCTTCCACGCCCATGGGCGCGATCCCGACCGGCCGGCGGTGCGCGCCGAGATCGAGAAGATTCGCGCCGCAGGATCACTCATCCAATCGCTGGGCATGCGCTTCAATGCCGGCCATGCGCTCAATTACTTCAATGTTCAGCCGGTGGCCGCCATCCCCGGCGTTCGCGAATTGCACATCGGCCATGCCATCGTGTCGAGGTCGGTGTTTGTCGGGATGCGTCAGGCGGTTCAGGAGATGAAGCGGCTGATGCGGGAGGCCGCCCGGTGATTTTTGGTGTGGGCACCGACATCGTGGAGGTGGACCGTGTGCATCGGGCCTGCCAGCGGCACGGCACTCGCCTGGCCCAGCGCCTGCTGCACGAGGCGGAGCTGGTCGACTTGGCCCAGCAGCCCAGCGAGCTGGCCCGTGCCCGATTTCTTGCCAAGCGGTTTGCGGCCAAGGAGGCCATCGCCAAGGCGGTGCGCACGGGCATTCGTCCGCCGGTGGTCTTTCGCGCCATGCGCATCGGCCACAGCGCCCTCGGGGCGCCGGAGCTTCTGCCCGAGCCCGACCTGGCCGACTGGCTTCAGGAGCGCGGCCTGCGGCTGCATCTGAGCATTGCCGACGAGCGCAGCCACGTGGTGGCCTACGCCTTGGCCGAGGCCACCGATCGCTCATCGGGCAATCCGACACTGAGCGACTGGCCCTTTCCTGCCGCCTAATTTTTTCACTTAGCTTCTGCGAGTCTTCATGAGCCTTGGCCCACTGATTGTCGATGTCGTTGCCACCTCCTTGGGCGAGGACGACCGCCGCCGATTGATGCACCCCTGGGTGGGTGGCGTGATTCTGTTTTCCCGAAACTTCACCGACCGCGAGCAGGTCGCAGCGCTCTGCGCTGAGATTCGTGGACTGCCGCGGCCCGAGCCGCTGCTCATCAGCGTGGACCATGAGGGCGGGCGCATTCAGCGATTCCGCGAGGGCTTTTCCGCCATTCCAGGGCTCCGAGAGCTCACGGCGCCGCTGACCGAGGCACTCTCCGCCGCTCAGCAAGATCCCCGGGCGGTGCCCGCCGAGAGCCTGATGCAGACCCTGCTGCTTTGTCAGACTCGGGCACGCGAGGCCGCGCACTGCCTGGCCAGCGAATTGCTGGCGGTGGGCGTGGACTTCTCATACACGCCCGTGCTGGACCTCGACCATGGCCGCAGTGCGGTGATTGGCGATCGGAGCTACCACCGCATGCCTTCGGTGGTCTCGGCCATGGCCGCAGCCACCATGCAGGGCCTCGCCTTGGCGGGCATGTCGAACTGCGGCAAGCACTTTCCAGGCCATGGCTGGGCCGAGGCAGATTCCCACTTTGCGGTGCCGGTCGACGAGCGGCCCCTGAGTCAGATCCTCGCCGACGATGCGGCGCCCTATGCCTGGCTGTCCCGTGGCGGTGCGGCTGCACCGCTGCAGTCGGTCATGCCCGCCCATGTCATCTATCCGCAGGTCGACGACCGGCCCGCCGGTTTTTCGTCGGTCTGGCTGCAGGACATTCTTCGCCAGCAGCTCGGCTTTGATGGCGTGATCATCAGCGACGATCTCGCCATGGCGGGCGCCGAGGTGCTGCCCGATGTGGTCGATCGGGCGATGGCCGCTCTGAGGGCAGGCTGCGACGCTGTGCTTCTGTGCAACCGCCCCGACCTGGTCGATGTGGTTCTGGCCGAGCTGCCAGGCCGCTTGGGCCAGGAGCCCCTGGGGCAGGGCCGACGGTCGCTGGCACGTCTGCGGCCGCGCCGCCATGGTCGCGCCTGAGTCCTTGCTCATGCCCACGCAGGATCCCCACACCCTGCTGGAGTGTCGTGCCTGCCCGCGGCTGGCCACTTTTTTGGATGGCGTTCGAGAACAGCACCCCGACTACCACGCCCGGCCCGTGGAGGCCTTTGGCGATGCCTCGCCCCAGCTCTTGATCGTGGGCCTAGCGCCCGGGCTGCACGGCGCAAACCGCACTGGCCGTCCGTTCACGGGCGATGGCTGCAGCGATTTTCTCTACGGCACTCTGCACCGTTGGGGCTGGTCCTCCGCGCCCACGTCCGTCAGCGCCGACGATGGCCTTCGCCTCCACGGCGCACGCATCACCAATGCGGTGAAGTGCCTGCCCCCACAGAATCTGCCCACCCCCGAGGAGGTGCGCACCTGCCGAAGCCATCTGATGGGAGAGATCTCCACATTGCGCCCGCGCGCCATTCTCAGCCTGGGTGCCGTGGCCCATCGGGCGGTCCTGGCGGCCCTGGGTCTGGCCCCCAAGGGCTTTGCCTTTGCCCATGGGGGCGCCTGGGCTCTTCATGGCGACGAGGCCCAAAGGCCAAGGCCCGCCACGCGGCCCCAGTGGCTCCTCTCGAGCTATCACCCATCTCGCTACAACCTCAACACTGGCCGTGTCACCCAGGCCTCCTTCGATGCGGTCTTCGAGCGCCTGGCTCGGTGTCTTGAGGGCGGGGCAGGGCAGTGAGCGGGGCCGTGAAGATTCCCGAGGCCTTCGATCGCGAGGCGTTTTTGCAGTCTCTGCCCGATCAGCCGGGCATCTACCGCTTCTACGATGCCGAGGGCGGACTGCTCTATGTGGGCAAGGCGCGCAACCTCAAGCGGCGGGTGAGTTCGTATTTTCAGAAGTCGGGGCATGGCCCCCGCATCGCCCACATGGTCGGGCAGATTGCAAACGCTGAGATCAGCCTCGTGCGCTCCGAGGCCGAGGCACTGCTGCTCGAGAACAACCTCATCAAGACGCAGTCGCCGCGCTACAACATCCTGTTTCGCGACGACAAGAGCTACCCCTACCTGCGCATCAGCCGCCATGCAAGCCCGAGGATCTCGTTTTACCGCGGTGCGGTGGATCAGCGGGCCGACTACTTCGGCCCCTTTCCCAACGGCTGGGCAGTCAAGGAGAGCATCCAGATCCTTCAGAAGGTCTTTCAGCTGCGCAACTGCACCGACAGCAGTTTTTCCAACCGATCTCGCCCCTGTCTGCTGCACCAGATCCGGCGCTGTTCGGCCCCCTGCGTGGGGGCCATTTCCCCCGAGGCCTACCAGTCGGATGTGCGCGATGCCCTGGCGTTTCTTCGGGGTGAGCACGACCGCGTGCTGAAGAATCTGGAGTCCAAGATGCTCGCGGCCTCGGAGGCGCTGGAATTCGAGAAGGCCGCAACCCATCGGGATCAGATCGGTGCCCTGTCTCGGGTGCTGCAGCAGCACAGCATGGAGGGGGAGGCCGATCTCGATTGCGACATCCTCGCGGTCGCCTCCGATGGGCAGCGCACGGTGGTGAACCGCGCGATGGTCCGTGGCGGTCGGCATCTGGGGGATCGGCCTTACTTCAGCCAGGCCTTGGCCTCGGGCGACGCCACTCTGCAGGACGACGCAGAGACCCTGGACGAGGCCCTGCTGGCTTTTGCCAGTCAGACCTATGCGGAGCAGAGCCCAGTGTCGGTGCTCGTGGTCAATCGGGCCGAGGCGGCCGCGGCCATCTCCGAATGGCTTTCGCAGCGCGAGGGCCTGCGGCCGATGCGTGTGCTCCACAGCCCCCCGGGTCGGCGCCGCGAGTGGCTGGAGCTCGCGGTCGACAATGCCCGCCTGGCCCTGATGCGCCGAGCCCAGGAGCAGGGCGGTGCGCGTGCGCGGATTCGTCTGCTGGTCGACACCCTGGGGATCTCGCTGCCCGAGGACGACCTTGGCCGACTCTGGATCGAATGCTTCGACATCTCGCACACCGCGGGCGAGGCCACGCAGGGGTCTTGTGTGGTGTTTCGAGGCGAGGCCATGCAGCCCTCCGAGTACCGGCGATTCAATGTGGATGGCATCACCCCAGGCGACGACTACGCCGCCATGCGTCAGGTGATGACCCGCCGGTACAGCGATGTGGCGGAGCTTCCCGACCTTGTGCTGGTCGATGGTGGCAAGGGCCAGCTCGCCCAGGCCCGCGAGGTGTTTGAGCAGTTGGGGCACGATCCCGGCATTCTGGTGGGGGTGGCCAAGGGCGAGGGGCGCAAGGTCGGCCTTGAGCGCCTGATCTTCATCGACGGCACGGAGCGGGCCCTGGGCCGGGACCATGGCGCCCTGATGCTGATTGCCGAGATCCGCGATGAGGCCCATCGATTTGCCATCACGGGCATGCGGGCACGGCGTGCCAAGGCCCGCACGGGCTCGGTGCTCGACGACATCGAGGGCATCGGCCCGAAGCGTCGGCAGCGGCTTCTGGCAAGGTTTGGTGGACTGCAGGGGCTGCGGGCTGCCTCGGTGGACGATGTGGCCCGAGTCGATGGCATCTCGCGGTCCCTGGCCGAGCAGATCGTGCAGCAGCTGCGCTCGGTATGATGGTGTCGAGAACAACACCATGCAGCCCAATCTTCCCAACTTTCTGACCCTGGCCCGGATCCTTGCGATCCCGGTGTTCGTTGCCATTTTCTATCTGCCGCTGGGCTTATCCTCAGCCGATCGGTTTGCCCTTCTTGCGGCGCTGTTTGTGGGGGCCGCCATCACCGACTGGCTCGATGGCATGCTGGCGCGCCGCTGGAATCAGACTTCGGCCTTTGGAGCGTTTCTGGACCCGGTGGCCGACAAGCTCATGGTCTGCGCAGCCCTCGTCTGCTTGATTGAGATCGGCCGGGTTGGGCCGGTGGTGGGCCTCATCATCATTGGCCGTGAGATCACCATCTCCGCGCTTCGCGAATGGATGGCCTCCGTGGGATCTCGGCGTGGGGTCGCGGTCAACAGCCTCGGAAAGATCAAAACGGCGGCCCAGATGATCGCCATTCCTCTGCTGCTGCTCACGGCCTCGCCCGATGGCGCAGTGCACCCGACGCTGGCCTTTCCCCTCCTGCCTGCCATTGCCGATGTGCTGATCGGCATCGCCTCGGCGCTCACCGTCATCTCCATGAGCGTTTATCTGCGCGCCGCGTGGCCGGATTTGCGCGGCTCGTAATCTCTCTCTATAATTCGGCCTTCGTTGCGGGAGTAGCTCAGTTGGTAGAGCGCAACCTTGCCAAGGTTGAGGTCGCGAGTTCGAGACTCGTCTCCCGCTCCATTGAATGTCCCTGGATGCCCTGATGTTCCCGAGCCCAGGCTAGGGCGGGATGGCAGAGTGGTTATGCAGCGGCCTGCAAAGCCGTGTACCTCGGTTCGATTCCGGGTCCCGCCTCCCCAAATCAGTGGAAATCAATCCTCCCCCCTCGTCGGTGCCTCCCTCAGCGCCTCCCCCCTCAGCGCGCCTTTCCCCCATGGAGTCTCGCCGACTCTGGGTGCTGGCGGCTGTGCAGTTTGTGCACATCGTCGACTTCATGGTCATCATGCCCCTTGGGCCCCAGATCATGCGCGAGTTTGCGGTGGGCCCCAGCGCCTTCGGGCTTCTTGTTTCGGCCTATTCCGTGAGTGCGGGAGTGCTCGGGGTGCTGGCCGCCGGCCTCCTCGACGGCACCGACCGCCGAGGACTTCTGCTGTGGCTCCTGGCCCTGTTTGCTGCAGCGACAGCGCTCTGTGGTCTGGTTCAAAGCTATGAAGGGCTGCTGCTTGCGCGCTGCGCGGCGGGCGCCTTTGGTGGCCTGCTGGGCTCGCTGGTCCACACCATCGCTGGCGACATTGTTCCCGAGGAGCGCCGCGGCCAGGCCAGCGGCATCATTCTGGGCGCCTTCGCCGTCTCAACAGTGATGGGGGTACCGCTGAGCCTCGCTCTGGCCGAGGCCTCCAATTGGCGCATGCCCTTCCTGGCGCTGGCACTGCTCAGCATCGTGGTCATGCTTCTGGCTTGGCGCCGATTGCCCCGCCTCCTGCCCACGGTGGCGGCGAGCCTTTCGCAGCGATTGTCCTTGCGGGCGACCAGTGCACTGCTGCGCACGCAGTCGATCATCACGGCCTTGGTGTTCAGCGCAGCGCTGCTCTTTTCGAGCTTTCTCATCATTCCTTACATCACTGTGCATCTGGTGGAGGGGGTGGGCCTTCCGACCCATCGGGTGCCTTGGGTGTATCTGGTGGGTGGTGCCGCCACCTTTCTCAGTGCCCGGTGGATTGGCCGCTGGGCTGACCGCCATGGCAAAGCGCGGGTATTCCGTTGGGTGGCGCTGGGCGCGATGGTCCCTCTGGTCGCGCTGCCTCAGGTTGGGCCGGATGCCCACTTCGGCCTGGTGCTCGTGTGCACGACCCTCTTCTTCATGCTCGTGTCGGGCCGAACGGTGCCCGCCATGGCGCTGCTGGTCTCATCCGTCCCGTCGTCGGTTCGCGGGCGCTTCCTGTCGCTCAACGCCTCTGCCCAGCAGCTCTCGATGGGCACGGCCGCCGTGGTTGGTGGACTGCTGATTACCCCTCGGCCCGACGGGCAGCTCGAGGGCTACGGCCATGCATCGCTTCTCGCCGTGGCCCTCAGTCTCTTTGTGATTTATTGGGTGCGGCGAATCAACACACTGCCCACCGAGTAGCCCGCACCAAACGAGCAGACAATTCCGAGATCGCCCGGGGCAAGGTCTGCCCGGTGGCGATGGAAGGCGACCACAGATCCTGCCGATGCGGTGTTGGCGAATTCATCGAGAATGATGGGCGCGATGTCGGCGTTGGGTTCGGTGTCGAGCAGCTTCTTGACCACCAGTTGATTCATGCTGAGGTTGGCCTGGTGCAGCCAGAAGCGGCGCACATCGTGGGCCTTGAAGCCATGCTTCTGGAGATGTCGCTCGATGTGGGCCGCAGCAATGGGAACCACCTCCTTGAAGACCTTGCGTCCCTCTTGGGCGAATGTCTTGTCGCGGGCGTCGGCGGGGGTGTCCTCGCAACGATTCATGAAGCCGAAGTTGTTGCGGATGTTGTTGGAGAACTGGGTGGCGAGTTGGGTGCCCAGCACCTCCCACTGCTCTTTGGCCACGCAGCTGTCTTTGGCCTCCACGAGCACTGCCGTGCAGACATCACCAAAAATGAAGTGGCAGTCGCGGTCACGCCATTCCTGGTGGCCCGAGGTGATCTCGGGATTGACCACCAGCACGCAGCGTGCGGTGCCCGCGCGCACCGCATTGACGGCCTGCTCGATGCCAAAGGTCGCCGAGGAACAGGCCACGTTCATATCGAAGCCAAAGCCCTGGGCGCCGAGGAGCTGCTGGATCTCGACGGCCATGGCCGGGTAGGGGCGCTGCATATTGCTTGCCGCGCAAATGACGCCGTCGACATCCTCGGGCTTGCGGCCCGCCTGGGCCAGAGCCTGCATGGCGGCCTTGACCGCCACCTCGGCCATGAGGCTGGGCTCGTCGTCGGCACGGGCAGGAATCCGGGGGAACATGCGGTGGGGGTCGAGGATTCCGGTCTTGTCGACCACATACCGGCGCTGAATGCCGGAGGCCTTCTCGATGAAGGCCGCCGATGAGTGCTCTAGGGCCTGGCGGGTCCCCGCGGCGATCTCCGCGGCGTGGCTGGCATTGAAGAGGTCGACGTAGGCGTTGAACGCCACCACCAGCTCTTCGTTGGAAACGGAATGCTCGGGCACCCAGAGGCCGGTGCCGGAAATGACTGCTTGGATCATGGAGGGGTCTGTCCTGGTGAATGCAGGGCCGTGGGCCGCCGAGGCCGCCCTGCGGCGGTTAGAAATTGAGCGAGTAGTTGGCGTTCAGGCGAGGCACTCGGTCGGCATTGTCCGAGGGGGTGTCGCCCACGGGCAGGGCCACAGAGATGTCGATGTTGTAGTACTTGCGGTCGGCCACGCGAACGCCGGCACCCACCGAGGCAATGTCGCTGCGGATGAGGTTGGCGCCGTTGGAGAAGGCCCGGGCGGCATCGGCCAGCAGGTAGGGCTTGATGTCGGTGATGTACTGAAACGGCAGCGCAAAGCTGGTGTTGAGTTCGGCCGCGATGCCATAGCCCTGGTCGCCCGAGAGGTCGCCCGCCTTGTAGCCCGCGCCGAAGAATCGGCCGCCGAAGCTGATGCGCTCGGTGCTGGGCAGTTCGTCGGGCGAGGTCTGCACCACCCCAGAGATGCTGGCACCCAGCTTGGGGCTGAGGGTGAAGGACTGGCTGGCCGTGGCCCGCATGCGGAAAAAGGCGAGCTCGGCGTTGGAGTTCGAGCGCTCCGCATCGAGCACATTGAGTCCCTTGGCCACCGTGAGGCCCAGCCGACGCACCCCGCCGCCGGTGGTGACGGCATGGTTCAGGTCGCCGGCCAGAACCCGCGTGACGGTGCCGATGGAGAGCTGCGCGTTGTTGGCCGAGGTGAAGTAGATCTCTTCATTGCGGCCACCGTAGGCCCGAAGGCTTCCGTCGAGGGTCTCCTGGCGCGTGAGGAGCAGGGGATACGACAGCGAGACGCCCGCCCGATCGCTCTCGCTGATGTAGTCGCGCTGGAAGCCGACATTCGTCAGCGAATTGTTGGCGGGCATGCTCTCAAAAATGCTGGCGAAGACGCCCAGGCGCAGTCCGCTGCCGCCCAGGGGGATGGAGCCATTCACGCCATAGAAGCGGTCCTGGGTCTCGCCCAAGGGAATGAGGGTCGTGAAGGTGACGCTCTCGGCCAACGGGGTGTAGCCGTGCAGTCCCACGTTGACGATGGAGCGCAGGCCGTCCTCGCGCGACTCCAGGCTGGCATTGCCCGTGAGGGGACGGCGGTTGGCGGTGATGGTCAGGGGGGTTGCCCCGCTGGCGACCTTCGGGAAACTCGCACTGGCCTTCAGGCCCATGCTGGGCATGCGCGAGAGGATCCCCGAAATGCGCTCGAAGGTGGCGCTCGTCAGCGGCTTTTCACCAACTGCGGCCTGGGCGACCTCGCGGATTCGGGCCTCCGAGCCCCCAACATCGCCCTCGATGATGATCTTGTCGATGAAGCCCTCCACCACCTGAACCTGGACGATGCCGTCGGCGAAGTCCTGGGTGGGAAGCACGGCGTAGGAGAGGGCAAATCCCTTGTCGCGGTAGATGCCAGCGACTTCATTGGCCTTGGCCACCAGGGCGGCCACCGTGGTGGGCTTGCCGGCCAGGGGGGCGAAGTGGTTGGAGAGCAGGGAGAAATCGATGGCCTTGGAGCCTCGGATCTGGAACTGGGTGGGCGTGACCACCTTGTTGAGCAGGTCCTGGGGATTGGTGGCGGCGGGCTTGTCGATCCGCGGGCCCGAGGGCAGGGGGGCCGTGGTGGACTGGCCGGTCGCTGCCGGCAGGTCTTGGATGTTGGCGCCCACCGGGGGCGGAACGCTCTGAGCGAGGGCTGCGCCGCCAACGAGGGGGAGTCCTGCGAGGGCAACGGCAATGCGGCGGAGGCGGACAGGTGATGGTCGCATGTCGGATCTTCTTGTGGTCGGGCTCAAGATGCAAAGCGGGCGTCGGCGGGCGCAAAGCAACGGCGACGCAATGCCTGGCACCCATGGGCAGGGTGTCAAAAAACTACGCCATTGTATCGAAGAGGCCAAAAAAAGACCGCCGCTGGGGAGGTCCCAGGGGCGGTCTCGGAGGATTCAGACATCTCCCCAACCCCATGGCTAGCGCGCATCGGGAGGGGATGGGTCGAGCCTCTTAGAACGGCAGGGGGATGGGCAGGGGGAGGGGCAGTGCGCTGCCGGTTCCGCCGGTCGCTCCAGCACCACCGAGGGCACTCGTCAGCGGGGTGGTGATGGGCTCGAGGATGCTGGCGTCGAGCGGCAGGCCCGCCGAGGTGCCGCCCGAGAGGGCATCGAGCACCTGGCCCAGGGGATTGGCACCCGTGCCGGTGTCTGCACCGGTGTCGAGCAGCGTTCCCACCGAGGCCACCGTGGTCCCAAGGCCGTCAACGACAGGACCCAGTTCGGAGATGACGGGAACGCCGGAGTCGCTGATGGCGGCACCCAAGGCGTCGAGCACGTCGTTGTCGACGGTATTCAGGGCGTCATTCAGGGGGGCACCAATGCCGGTGCCGCCGATGGTGGTGGTCACCTGGCTCAGGCCGTCGCTGATGGGGTTAAGACCCTCGGAGAGGGCAGCAGTGACTGTGCCGAGCTCCTCGCTCTGCAGAACGGTCGTGAGGCCATTGCCAACTTCGGTGACGACCGAGTCGTTCAGGGTGTTCAGACCGGCGGCCAGGGCGCTGGTGACGGGGGCCAGTGGCGCCAGGGGCGAGGACTCGGCACCCAGGGCGTCCACGGTGGTCGCCACGCCACCCACCACGACGGGCAGGTCTTGACCCACGCTGCCGGCCAGATTCACGGTCGTGCCCACGGGATCGCCGCTGCCGCCCAGAAAGCCCAGGCCAGCATCGACTGCCGTGGAAACATTGCCCACAGTGCCGCCCAGGCTCGAGACCGTGCCGCCCAGGGCCGCAGCGGCCTCAGGACCGACCACCATGCCGACTTCTTGGCTTCCAGCGATGGTTGCGCCGATGTTGTCGACCGCGGTGGCGGTGGAGCTCAGCAGAGCGGGCTCGCCGGAGGTCGAACCCGAATCGGCGGAATCGTTGTTGGAAGAGCATGCTGCGAGCAGCACGACGGACGAGGCGAGCAGCAGGCTGCGGAAGTTCAGGTGGGTCATGATTGCCTTTCAAAAAGAGAATGGTGTGCTGCCTTAGAGACTGGAACCTGGCAGACGCGAGCGAAGAATACCGCCCGTGCGAAAGTGTCAAGGTTTGAATAACTGGGGGGTGTAAAAAATATGGATGCCGTACTGCCGATGATTCTGTTGCTGGCGCTGGGCTGGGGCTTGGCTCGGGCAGGCATCCTTTCGGCACCCACACTCACGGTGCTGGGCAATTTTGTGGTGTCCATCAGTCTGCCCGCCATGTTGTTTGCTGCCGTGGCTGCCTTGGCCCAGGGGGGCTTCCGTGGTGCGGACCCGCGGTACTTCATCGCCTATGGGGGCGCCTCGGTCCTGGTGTTTGGCTTGATGCTGATGCTCTCGGTCGCGCTGGCGCAGCGGCATCCGGCGGGGCGGCGCAGTCTCGGCATGACCCCCTCGATGGCGCCCTATGTGGGCGTGGCCTCGGCGGGCCCCAACAGTGCCTTCATCGCCTTTCCGATTCTTGCGGTTTTGCTGCCCGATGTTGCGAATTCGATCCTCGTGATGAACCTCATCATTGAGAACGTCCTGCTGCTGCCCCTGTTTCTGCTGTCTTTGAATTTCATGGAGAACCGTGGGCACGGACTGCTGCATGGGCTCCGCCTCTCGGTGCAGAGGCTGCTGCGCAGCCCCCTCATCTGGGCCATCGTCCTGGCGGCCATCCCCGCCGCAGGGTCAGAGCTGATGGGCGTGGCTTTGGCTTGGCCCTCTGGCCTTGTGCGGGCGAGCCAGCTTCTGGGTCAGGCGAGCATTGGCATCGCCCTGGTCTGCATTGGGGGCAATCTGGCCCAGTCGTCCGCTCCTGGGGTGGCCTCGTTGGCAAGGGCATGGCCCATCCTCGGCAAGCTGGTGTTGCACCCGTTGGCTGTGGGCCTGGCTGTGTTCTGGGCCTATCCCTTGCCCTCAGATCTTGCCAAGGCCGCCGTGCTGGCAGCCCTGTCGCCCACCTTCAGTGTGTTTCCAATGTTTGCGCAGCAGAGTGGGCTGCAGATCTGGGCCAGCCAGGTTCTCTTGATCTCCACCCTGCTGAGCCTGGCGATGCTGAGTGTTGCCTCGAGCATCATCGCCACGATGTAGACAGCGCCGTGGCTGGCAACAGCCGCGGTTCAGCGACGGCGGCCGACGACGTAGCCGACCAGCACGCCCACCACGAAGATCAGAATCCAGCCGATGACCATGGGCTCACTCCGGCTTTCCGCCAGTGCAGCTCCCGTCGCCAAACCACAGCGACTGCGCCTGGCGCCGCCAGTCGTCGAGTGCCGCTGCTGGGGCGGTGGGGGAGGCTGCGGAAGTGGGCCGACGTCCGAACACGATCATCATGTCGCACTCGAACACCGGCTCTCCGCGGGTGTCGCGCAGTTCCCAGCGCTGGACTGTGAGGCCACGATCGGGCTTGGTGCGGGAGAAGTTTTGCTCGAGCACCTCCACCGACCCCACGAGCTCCATGCCGGGCCGAACGGGCTGCAGCCAGCGGATGCTGCGCACCCCCGGACTTCCCAGGCAGTCGGTCTTCGCGAGAAAGGCAGCGCAGACCAGCCGGGTGCACAGGCCTGCGGTGTGCCAGCCACTGGCCACCAGTCCCTGGAACCCCGAATGTACCGCCAGCTGGGGATCGGTGTGGAAGGTCTGGGGATCGAAGTCGGATGCGAAATCGATGATCTCCTGCTCTGAGGCAACAATCGAGCCCAGCTCGAAGCGGCGCCCCGGGGGGAAGTCTTCGAGGTAGAAATCGCGGGGCAGGCGCCCGTGGGGCAGGGCATCGAGCGGTGGTGTGGGCGCTGCGGGGGACGGCTGCGTCTGGGGCATGGTGCTGGGCAGTGAGAGATGTCGGCGGGGGCCGGGTTCGGATTGCGATGGGTGTGCGCTGCTTCGGGCGTGCACCCCTCGATTTTAGGCTAGCCCATGAACTCGGGCGGTCGCTTGCGCACCCAGTCGATGAACTTGGCGATTTCGGGATGACGCTGCAGGCTCTCCCAGGTGTTGAAGTCGCGTGCGAGCTCGCGGGGCTTCAGGGCCTGGTGGATCTTTCGGTGGCAGACGCGATGGACCAAAAACTTGTCCCGTCCGCCCTGGGAGCGGGGCAGCAGGTGGTGCTCATCGACCGTGGGCCCAGGGACCAGGGGCCTGCCGCACAGTGGGCAGGGAGATGGCTCGTCGCCATCGGGCAGCCCGTCGTCCTCGCCCTCCTTCCAGCGCAGGGATCGTTTGGAAACCACGAGTCAGAGGTCGAGGGTGGGGCTTGGGGCGCGAAGCGCCTGCGCAGCATCCCAGCGTTGACAGAATTCGGTGGCCGCCCGCTCGGGGTCTGGGGTGCCAGCGATCGCACCGATCACCGCGATGGCATCGGCACCGGTGTTGGCAATGGCATCGCAGTGGTCGAGGGCTAGGCCACCGATGCCGATCAACGGCAGGTCGACCCAACGGCGCCAGAAGGCAAGGTTTGTGAGGCCCTGCGGCCGCCACGGCATGGCCTTGGCGTAGGTGGGGAATATCGGGCCCACCGCGACCATCGATGCGCCGGCCCAGAGGGCGCGACAGACCTCCACGGGGCTGTGGGTCGAGATGCCGAGGCTGACCCCAGCGCGGTGGATGGCCGATAGGTCGGCCTCAGCGATGTCCTCCTGACCGAGATGAATGGCCCTCGCTCCCGCAGCCAGGGCCTCCGCCCAATGGTCATTGATGACCACCAGGGATTGTGGAAATTGCCGTTCGATCTCCATCGCCTCGTGAATCCGGTCCCGCCGTTGTGCGGCAGCTCCCTTGAACCGAAGCTGCGCGATGCGCACCCCGGCCCGCAGCACGGCCTCGAGCTCCTCGGCCGTGGCGACGATGGGGTAGGGACCCCGGCAGTGCCGTCGGGCTGTCTGCAGGGCCAGCGGAGTTGGCCGATGGTCGGTGTTGTGGCCTATGGATCCTATGGGTCCTTCAGCGCTGGGGCTCCAGCGCGGCAGTTCCGCCATGCAGGAGATGACCGCGAGGACGGCCGCGTCTTCGGCGGGATGGCCCAGGCGCTCCCAGTGCGCCACCAGGGACGCAAGCGCATCGAGCGCACCCACCGAGTCGGTGGCGGCCTCCAAAAAAATGCGCCCGGTGAACCGGGCGCACGTTGCAGGAAGCACAAGGCTCCCGGAATCAATCATCAGGGCAGGGGGATGGGCAGTGCCGTGGCTGCGCCCGCCGTGCGAGTTACAAAGCCTGCCAGTGTGGCCGTCAGCTGGTTGGTTTCTTCCTCAAGTCCGAGGACACCGCCAATCTGATTGACATTGAAGACCGTGGCCTCCAGGAGGCCAATACCTGCAGGGTCGGAGATGATCGTTCCCACGCCGCCGTTGCCGGAGAGGAGCACATCGACGGTCTCGACAGTGCCACCCAGCATGGTGACCGGGGCGCCCAGCTCGGAGATGATCGGTGCACCCGAACCAGTGATGGCCTCGCCCAGTTGCTGAACGCCACCACCAATCGCGGTGAGTGCATCACCGATGGGCTCGTTGAGACCTGTGGCCAGGCCAACTCCCTCGCCAAGGTCGGCCAGCTGATTGGTCAGGGGTGTGACCAGCCCATCGAGCGGGGTGGTGAGGGGATCGAGCTGCTCGGTGAGCACGCCGTTGACTGCGGTGATCACCATCCCCACGGCCTGGTCGTTGACCGTGTTGAGGCCATCGGACAGGGCCGAGGTCACGGGGTTGAGCGGTGCGAGGGGGCTGTCGCCACTGCCGACGGCATCCACCAGGGTTGCAGCGCTGCCCACCGTCGACTGAACGCCGTTGGTGGTGTTGGTGAGTCCGTCCACATTGCCCGACACGGGGTTGGTGGTGGCGCCCGACATGCCAAGGCCGCTGCTCAGGGATCCGCCGACGGTACCCACAGTGGATCCCAGCGTGCCGACGGTGCCGCCCAGCGCATTGGTGCCCTCGGTGCCCAGGAGTGCGTTGAGCTGGTCAGTGCCGGCGATCGTGCTGCCGATGTTGGAGACCGACTGGCCTACGCTGCTGGCCGAGCCGCCGGCCGAGCCAACGATGGTTCCGATGCTGTTGGGGCTGCCAACAAACTCGCCCGAGAAGTTGCCGGGGTCATTGACGCTGCAGGCGCTCAGGGCCAAAACGGAGATGCAAGCCAAGACGAGTTTGCTCGAGTTCTTGGGGATTGCGTTTGTGAAGTGCGACATTCAAAACTCCCTTAAAAAAATCTATGTCTTATTAATACCCCGGCGGGAAAAGTTGAATCGCCGGAATAAACAATAGGGTAAGAGTAATTTACATCCGCTGCTGCCGCCCCATCGTCGGGTTTTCGTTAGAACCATGGCCTTCCACCGGTCGGTGTGCTGGGAGTGGCAAATTCCTGGGAGGGGATTACCCCGGAAAGATAGGCCAGCCGACCCGCATCCACGGCCTGACCAAATGCCTTCGCCATCTGCACGGGGTGTGAGGCCTGAGAGACTGCAGAGTTCAGCAAGACCGCATCGATGCCCATCTCCATGGCCATGGCGGCGTGCGACGGCGCACCAATGCCAGCATCGACCACCATCACCACATCGGGGAAAGCCGCGCGCAGGCGGCGCAGTCCCGATGGATTGGCCAGACCCTGGCCCGACCCGATGGGTGCTCCCCAGGGCATGAGGATGTTGCAGCCCACATCGAGGAGTCGCCGGGCGGTGACCACATCCTCGGTGCAGTAGGGAAACACCAGAAAGCCATCGGCGACGAGGGCTTCGGCAGCCTTCACCAGCTCGAGAGGATCGGGCTGAAGCGAGTAGTCGTCGCCGATCACCTCGAGCTTGATTCGCGGCGTCTCGAAGATGTCGCGCGCCATCTGGGCCAGCAGGATGGCCTCGTGGGCCGTGCGACATCCCGCGGTGTTGGGCAGCAGGTGACACCCCGAATCGCGGATCAGTGTCCACCAGGCGCTGCCCGAATCCCGGCCCTCGGCGGTCTGGCGCTTGATGCCCACCGTCACCAGCTCGGTGCCCGAGGACTGGATGCTCTGCTGAAGTTCGGCGGGCGATGGATAGCCCGCCGTGCCCAAGAAGAATCGACTCTGCAACACCAGGTCGGCAATCCGAAGGGGGTCGCGTGGGGTGCTGCCGTGCTGCGGGTTGGTCATGGCGTGGTCTAGCCCCCAGTGATGGGGGAGAAGGTGGCGATCTTGGCGCCAGGCTGCAACAGCGTCTGCGGGTGGCGGCTTTTGGGAACGAACTCGCCATCGACGACGACCGCGGTGGGCAGGCCACTGGCGCCCTCGCGCTCCATGAGCTGGGCCAGGGTCAGGCCCTCGCACCATGGAACAGCACGGGAGTTCAACTCCACCATGGGCGCTGGTGGCGCGGGTGGTGCTGCCGATGCGGGCAATGACGGCGGCGATGGCATGGGCATCATGCGGGGGTGGCGATGGGCTGCTGCACGGAGTCGGCGGTGCCGGGCAGGGGATGCTCAACGAGGTGGCGTGCCAGGAGCCCTGGGGCCACCAGCCAGCCGTGCCGAAAGAGGCCATTGAATCGGCGAAGGCCTGGCTCAGCCAGCGCGATGGGCCGATTGTCGGGCAGTGCAGGGCGCAGGTTGCTGTCGGTGGCCACGATCGCGGCCTCGGCCAGGCTGGGCATCACCTGGATGGCGGCACCCAAGAGATCGATGCTGCTCTCTGCGGTGATGGGGCCACGGTGCTCGGACTCGATCTCGGTGGCGCCGACCAGCAGCTCTCGCCCGGGACGCGGAACCAGGTAGACCCGCCAGCGGGGATGAAGCCGCCGAATGGAGCGCTGGGGCAGCAGCGATGCATCGTCTTTCTGGGTGGGAAGGCTCTCGGGCCAGCGCAGCAGCATCGTTTCGCCCCGCACCCCGCGCACGGCCATCTCGGCCTTGGCGCCCAGCCCCCGGCAGTCCCAGACCTCGTCGGCCCTCCGGCGCTCTCCGCCCTCGAGCACGAGCTCTCGGGGCGCGATCTGGGCCACCGGCCGATCCAAATGAAACTGCGCGGGCGCTGGCCGGCCCTCGGCGTATTGCCGCAGGCTCTCCAGGGCCAGCCTTGGCTCCAAAAAGGCCTCGCCCGGCAGGAGGGCACCGGCAAGGTCTGGGGAGACCATGGGCTCGAGTGCCGCAGGCTCGCCCCGCGCAAGCCGCCGGATCTGTTCGGCGGGCATGCGCCGCAGACTTCGCTCGGCCACAGCCGCCTCTCGGGGATGAAAGACCAGAAGGCTGTCTTGGCAGACCAGGCCCAGGCCCGGCAGACCCTCCGCCAACAGGCGCTGCTGCCAGATTTTCCATGCCTCGATGGACTCCCAGCCCATCAACGCGATCTCATCGCCGCCCACCTCCATCTCGGCCAGCGGGCTCAGCATGCCTGCCGAGGTCACGGCCGCCGCCCGATGCTCGGGGCGGGCAGAGTCAAAGACCTCGACCCGATGGCCCTGCATCGACAGCGTGGCCGCGGCAAGCCGGCCCATCAGGCCAGCGCCGGCGATGAGGATGTGTTGCGGCATGCTCAGTTGCGGTGGTAGACCTTGGCCCCGGATTTCACGAACTCAATGGACTTCTCTTCCATGCCGGCGCGGATCGCCTGCTCGGGCGCCATCCCCTTCTTCGCGGCGTAATCCTTCACGTCCTGCGTGATCTTCATGCTGCAGAAGTGGGGGCCGCACATGGAGCAGAAGTGGGCGACCTTCATGCTTTCTTTGGGCAGGGTCTCGTCGTGGTAGGCCTTGGCGGTGTCGGGGTCCAGCCCGAGGTTGAATTGATCGTTCCAGCGGAATTCAAAGCGTGCCTTCGAGAGCGCGTTGTCTCGGATCTGCGCGCCGGGGTGTCCCTTGGCCAGGTCGGCAGCGTGGGCAGCGATCTTGTAGGCAATGATTCCGGCCTTCACATCTTCCTTGTTCGGCAGGCCCAGGTGCTCCTTGGGCGTGACATAGCAGAGCATGGCTGTGCCGTACCAGCCAATCTGTGCTGCGCCGATGGCCGAGGTGATGTGGTCATAGCCCGGTGCGATGTCGGTCGTGAGCGGCCCCAGGGTGTAGAAGGGCGCCTCGGCGCACCACTCGAGCTGCTTGTCCATGTTTTCTTGGATGAGCTGCATGGGCACATGGCCTGGCCCCTCGATCATCACCTGCACATCGTGCTTCCAGGCGATCTGGGTCAGCTCGCCCAGGGTCTTGAGCTCGGCGAGCTGGGCCTCGTCGTTGGCGTCCCAGATGCTGCCGGGGCGCAGGCCATCGCCCAGGCTGAACGCCACATCGTAGGCCTTCATGATGTCGCAGATCTCTTCGAAATGCGTGTAGAGGAAGTTCTCTTGGTGGTGGGCCAGGCACCACTTGGCCATGATGCTGCCGCCGCGACTCACGATGCCGGTCATGCGCTCGGCCGTCAGGGGCACATAAGCCAGGCGCACCCCCGCATGGATGGTGAAGTAGTCAACGCCCTGCTCGGCCTGCTCGATGAGCGTGTCGCGGAAGAGCTCCCAGGTGAGGTCTTCGGCCTTGCCGTCCACCTTCTCGAGGGCCTGATAGATGGGCACGGTTCCAATCGGCACCGGCGAGTTGCGGATGATCCACTCGCGGGTCTCGTGGATGTGTTTGCCCGTAGAGAGATCCATGATGGTGTCGGCCCCCCAACGGATGCCCCAGGTCATCTTGTCGACCTCTTCGGCGATGCTGCTGGTCACGGCGCTGTTGCCGATGTTGCCGTTGATCTTGACCAGGAAATTTCGGCCGATGATCATCGGCTCGCTCTCGGGGTGGTTGATGTTGTTGGGGATGATGGCGCGGCCTCGGGCGATCTCGTCGCGCACGAATTCGGGAGTGATCTCCCGCGGGATGGCGGCACCAAACGAGTGACCGGGATGCTGGCGCTCGAGCAGGCGGCGCATGCGCCCGCCTTTCTCCCCCAAGGCATCGAGCGAGGCCAGGTATTCCTGCCGACGCAGGTTTTCGCGAATCGCCACGAATTCCATCTCGGGCGTGACGATGCCCTGGCGGGCGTAGTGCATCTGCGTGACATTGCGGCCCGCCTTGGCGCGGCGGGGCTTGCGCTGCAGGTTGAAGCGCAGCTCAGCGAGCTTGGGATCTTGGAGGCGGCCCAGGCCATAGTGGCTCGTGGGGCCCTCGAGTCGGTCGGTGTCGTTGCGCTCCTCAATCCAGGCCGCCCGGATCTCGGGCAGGCCACTGCGGATGTCGATCTTGGCCTGCGGGTCGGTGTAGATCCCACTGCAGTCGTAGACCGTGATCGGCGGATTCTTCTCGGAACCCATCATCTCCGGCGTGTCGTCTTGGGCGATCTCTCGAAATGGAACGCGGATGTCGGGCCGCGAGCCCTGCACATAGACCTTGCGGCTCTGGGGAAGCGGTGCGATGGCTGCGGTGTCGACCTGGGCCTCATCGGCGCGGAAGGGCATGGGACGTGACATGGGGAGTCCTAGTGTGGGGTGGTGGATGGGGGTGTTGGGAAATGCTGCAATGGCCCGTGGCCGTGGCCCAGGCTCCAGTGTTGGCTGGCCTCGATTGCCCGGTGGACATAGGCCTGGGCGAGGCCCACGGCATCTTCCCAGCTGTGGCCCTGGGCGATCAGGCTGGCGATGGCGCTGGAGAGCGTGCAGCCCGTGCCGTGGGTGTTTCGACTGTCGATGCGCGGGGAGCGATAGACCCTCGAGCTGGCCGTGTGGGGCGCCAAACTGAGCAGGTCTTGGATCTCGGCGCCCTGGCCGTGACCATCTTTCAAAAGGATGTGCTGGCGGGGAAATCGCTTCTGCAGCAGTTCCATGAGGAGCGCTGGCGGGGTGTCGGCGCCTACAGCACCTACCGTGTTTAGAGCCTCTTGAGTCGCCGAGGCGTTGGCGCCGATCAGGGCCGCTGCCTCGGGCAGGTTGGGCGTGATGATGCTGGCCAGAGGAATGAGCTGCTCGATGAGTGCATCGCGGGCGTCGGGCTGCAGCAGCGAGGCACCAGAGCTCGCCACCATGACGGGGTCCAGCACCACCGCAATCGCATCGCCCGGGCCCTGCGTCCAGCGCGCCAGAGATTCCGCAATGGCCTTGATGGCCTTGGCGGAGCCCACCATGCCCACCTTGATGCAGCGCACGGGCAGGTCCTGCATCACGGCGTCGATTTGGTCTTGGAGGTGCTCGGGCGGGGGAGCCCAGATCGAGCGAACACCCAGGGTGTTTTGTGCCGTGGTGGCGGTGATGACGGTGGCGGCGTAAGCGCCAAGCGCGGCAGCGGCCTTGAGGTCGGCCTGAATACCGGCACCGCCCGAACTGTCGGAGCCCGCGATCGCCAAGACGACGCTGGGCCCACTGGATTGATTCATCAACATGCTCCCTCCGCTGGTCCTAACCAGATCAGGTGTTAAGGGTCTCTCTCAGCCTGGGCCTTCAGCGAGAAGGCTCGGGCACCCCTGCATCTGCGATTCTAGCAAGGGAAGCGGGCTCGGCCCGCATCCCTCACGGCACTGCCAAGGGGTTTACTTCTTCTCGGGGGCAGCAGGCGCTGCGGGCTGTGCCTCGTTGGCTGGGGCAGCAGCAGGGGCTGCGGCAGGAGCTGCTGCAGGGGCGGGCGCGCTGTGCGAGGTGTCCACACCGTGCTTCTCGCCGCCCATGTCGACGTTGTCGCCGCCGAGAGAGATCACATACAGGCTGATGGCAGCAAAGATGACAAATGCGATGAAGATCTTGAGCATGATTTTCCTTGAGGGTTGAAAAAACGAGGCCCTCGGGTGAGGGCCTCGGCACTACCTAAACGCAACGTGAATCTTAATCGTTGGCGTAGATGTCCACGTCCTTGGTCTCACGCAGGAAGAGCAGACCAATCACGAAGGTTGCTGCAGCGATCACGATGGGGTACCAGAGGCCGTAGAACATGTTTCCGTTCTGGGCGACCATCGCGAAGGCAATCGTGGGCATCAGTCCACCGAACCAGCCGTTGCCGATGTGATAAGGCAGCGACATGGAGGTGTAACGGATCCGGGTCGGGAAGAGCTCCACCAGAGCTGCCGCGATCGGGCCATACACCATGGTGACGTAGATCACGAGGATCGTCAGGATGGCAACGATCTTCCACCAGGCAGTCGACATGAATGCAATCGGGTCTGCTTTGGCGGGGTAGCCAGCCACCTTCAAGGCCTCGCTCACCTGCTTCTTGAAGCCGTCGATCTGGGCCTTGCTCTCGGCGGTGAACTTCTGGTTCTCGACCACACCCACAGGAGCAATGATTTCCGTCTCGCCGATCTTCACGACTGCAGGGCCGGGCTGTGCTGCCACCAGGTTGGTGTAGCTGACCGACTGCTGAGCCAGATAGCGCTTGGCGATGTCGCACGACTTGGTGAAGTCGATCTCACGCGCCACGGGGTTGCCCTGGAAGGAGCAGTCGCCCGCTGCTGCCGAGACGCTGACCTGAGCGGTGGCCTGAGCGGCAGCCAGCTTGGGGTTGGCGACTTGGGTGAGCGCGTTGAAGAGCGGGAAGTAGGTCACCACGGCGAGGGCAAGGCCGGCCAGGATGATCGGCTTGCGGCCGATGCGGTCGGACAGGCCACCGAAGATCACGAAGAAGGGCGTGCCGATGATCAGCGACACCGCAACCAGGATGTTGGCCGTCGCACCGTCCACCTTCAGCACGTTCTGCAGGAAGAACAGGGCGTAGAACTGACCGGAGTACCAGACCACGGCCTGACCTGCGACCATGCCAACGAGGGCGAGGATCACAATCTTCAGGTTTTTCCACTGGCCGAAGGACTCACCCAGGGGCGACTTCGAGGTCTTGCCTTCTTCCTTCATCTTCTTGAAGGCGGGCGACTCGTTCATCTGCATCCGAATCCAGACCGAGATGCCCAGAAGCACGATGGAGAGCAGGAACGGAATGCGCCATCCCCAGTCGGCAAATGCTTCTTCGCCCATGTAGGTCCGCGTTCCCAGAATCACGATCAGGGAGAGGAACAGACCCAGGGTGGCGGTGGTTTGAATCCACGAGGTGTAGAAACCACGCTTGCCGTGCGGGGCGTGCTCAGCAACGTAGGTTGCGGCACCACCGTACTCGCCACCCAGTGCCAGACCCTGAAGCATCCGAAGGATGATGAGGATGACAGGAGCTGCGATGCCAATTGCTGCGTAGTTCGGCAGGACGCCCACGATGAAGGTGGAGGCACCCATGATCAGAATCGTCACCAAGAAGGTGTACTTACGGCCGATCAGGTCGCCGAGGCGGCCGAACACCAGTGCGCCAAAGGGACGGACAACGAAACCAGCTGCGAACGCCAGCAGCGCGAAGATGAACGCAGCCGAGGGATCGAGGCCAGAGAAGAACTGCTTGGCAATGATGGCTGCGAGCGAGCCGTAAAGGTAAAAGTCGTACCACTCGAACACGGTACCCAGCGACGAGGCGAAGATGACCTTCTTCTCTTCACCTGTCATTGGGCGCGATGCCTGCGCATCTTTCAGCGATTGAGTCGCCATATTGAAGTCTCCTAAGATGAACTGAGTTCCGAAGCGGGTAGCCTCGGTACCAGGTTGATGCAGGGGTGACTATAGCGATCGCTGCCCCGATTCACGAGGCCAAACGGTTAGGGTTTCAACCACCATGGAATCCCATGGTGTGTCGGCGGGGAAAGCCCGGAAGCCTTGATTTGACAGGCCTTCCGGGCAGACCGGTCAAAGCATCTGGAAGGCCAAAATGGTGATCAGGGTTGGCCCTAGAGCGCCCAAAAACAGGTACTGCGGAGCGATGTTTTGGTCGGGAAAAAACCGGCGAAGAATGGATGCGCCCGCGGGGTTGGGTGCATTGGCGATGATGGTCAGGCCGCCACCGGTGACCGCACCGGCCACCACGGCATATTTGAACTCATCGGAGAGCCCCTCCACCAACGAGGCGAGGTAGGTGAGGGCTGCGTTGTCGGTGATCGCGGTCAGTGCTGTGGCGCCGTAGTAAACGCTGGTGGGAGTCATGGAGCTCAGCGCGGGCTGCAGCCACCACGACTGCAGACCGCCCAGGACCACCAGGCCTGCCAAGAAGAAGGCCACCATGAGGCCCTCGCGCAGGATGAGGCGGTCTTGGTGCTGCTGGTAGGCCGTGGCCAGCCCCATAAAGAGCAGAAACACAGCGAGGAAGATGGCGGGATGGTGCGCGGCCAGCACCACGGCGGTGATCAGCAGCAGGTGGATGGCGATGAGAAGCCCGGGCACTCGGGTGGGCTGCTCGGTGTGGAGGTCGCCAGACTGCATCTGCTGCTGAATGCTCAGCAGGGTGCGCCGAAAGATCAGGGTGACAAGAGTGGCATTGACCGAGACCGCCACCGCCGCCTTCCAGCCAAACTGGGTCGCCATGAAGTGCGTGTCCCAGCCCCAAGTGCCTGCCACCATGAGGACCGGGGGCGCAGCAAAGTGGGTCAGCGTGCCGCCAATCGAGACATTCACAAAGAGCACACCGATGGTCGCGTATTTGAACGCCGCCGAGGTGGGGGCCTTGAAGACGACCTGGGCGAGCAGCAGCGCAGCCAGGGTCATGGCGGCGGGCTCGGTAATGAACGAGCCCAACAGCGGGACCACCGAGAGCAGCACCCAGTAGTTGGCCAGAGCCCTGGGCAGTGGGAGCGCGCGGGTGATGAGGTCGGTGAGCATTCGGGCCGCCGACATGACGGGGCGGCTTGCCGCAATGACCATGATCACAAAGACAAAGAGGGGCTCTGTGTAGTTGCGTGTGTCGATGTAGTCCACCGCCTTGCTGAGCCCCTCGCCCAGCACCAGCCAGCCAAAGAGGATGAAGGCCCAGAAGCCAAAGACGGCCTCGACTTCGCCCAGCAAATGAAAGACTCCATGGTGCTTTGGGTGACGGTGGGCGAGTCGCTCGAACACCGGGGTGGAGAAGGTGTGGAGGATGGCAATGGCGAAGATGACGGCGGCGACGAGTTCGGTGGTGGGGGACATGGGGATCGCTGGGGATGTGGGTGGGGGTGGGATCTCTGCGGGTGCTTGGCAGCAGTGTAAAGAGGTGGCGCCGAAGGCATGGAAGCCTTGTAAATGCTGAAAAGAGAGCGTGCCGTCTACGCTAGAGCCTGATGGCGTGCGCTCAAGCATACTGACTTCAAGCAGCGTTGATCTGCTGCTCTAGCGCCTCACAAGCCTGCATGAGATCACCGAATGCCAGTGCCTGACCGACCATGACATCGTCTGCAATCATCAGGGAATAGTCCTCGGCCAACGCATCCCGCGCCTGTCCGACAGGTGCCAGCTGCAAATGTCCGCTGACTGCGTGCACATAGTTGATGACCTGCCCATGGGCATCCTTTTCGGAGAAAAAGAACGACTTGTGCTGTGCGACGGCCAACGCCAGTACCCTGTCACCGATGGCTTGTTGAAAGTGCTCGCTGCGCGCTAGGGCGATCAGGTCATGCCAGTGCCGTGCATAGCGCTCACCACGAATGCGGCCTTGCGCGCAGAACACATGCGCCGCTGTAGCTTTTTCCCAGAAGGTGCGTGCGGCGCTCATGGTCAGTGGATTTGCGGTGGGAAACAGCACGTTGGCAACCTGGCCGGCCATGTCGCAACTGACGGCCTGCGCCGTATGCGGTTCGCCAGTGGAACGTGCACCGAACTCCAGTGCCACTTCTGGTTTGACGTAGCCGGTGCCGGTTTTGACCGGGACATAGCAGAGCAGCAGCTTCTCGTTTTCTTTCCCGGAGATCACCAGTTTGGCATCTAGGCCCGCGTTGCTCAGCGCGGTCTGCAAGATCGGCTGCACTTCGCTGGCAATCCAGTCTGGCAGACGCTCTCGGACTGCCTTGGTCCATTTCCGGGCTTGGCTGCTGGAGACAGGCAATTCATTGGACTCGCCCATCAAGTCAGGAATCAACCGGCGAATGTCATAGGTCAGGTCGATATCTTCCGAAAACCGGTCGATGATTCGATACACCTTGGACAGCGACGTCCCGCCTTTGAAGGTCAGGGCCGTCGCCAGCGGAGAGGTCTCGCCATAAAGCGCCGACAACGCCCAGACCACCCAGACATCTTTTTCCAGTAGATGGGCGGGCCTGCCCATGGCGGCACTGGCGATCTCCAGCACTTCGCGTTGATCGTCTCTGCTCAGATTCAGGAAGTGTTCATCCACGAATCGCTTCCTCGCTGATGGCGCGTGACATCCAGCCGGGCAGGGTGGCACGGGCATTCATGAGCAGTTGCCATTCTTCCGCAGGCAGCTCCCGGTGCAACTGATCCAGCGAATGCTGCGCTTGTGTCGGTCCTAGCCATGCCAGTGCGCGCACCGCCGCTCCAGCCGGACGTGTGCCCAGTGCCAGCATCCAGTTTGGCGCATGTTTCACCAGCACTTCCGTTTGCCCCAGCTTCAGGGTGCGCGTGCGCCCGGAGGTCATGTAGACCTCGCGGATGGGTACCTGCTGGGTCAGACCGAGGGCATTAGCAGCTACTGCGCCATGCGGCGTGATGACTTCGCCACGCTGCGCCGACAGGGTCTCTACCACTTTTTCAGGTGCAGGCGGGCGCGTGCCGAAACGGCTGCTCACCGGTCTGACATAGGTGCCACGGCCAGCACGCATCAGCTCTCCGGCTTTGGTCAGGCGAGTGAATGCCTGATCCACGGCGGCACGGCTGCCGAGGTGCAGGAATTCGCGGGGCGTGAGTACGCCTCCCTCGGGAAGGGCGCGTGCATGCAGCAGGATGGCTTCGGGCAGCGTGGTCATGATTCACCTCTCATGTCAGAAATATACATCCGTTTCTGACATGACGGTTAGCACGTGCTATCAGGCGAAAATCAGCGATTGAGTCACTACAAATAGGCAATCAGGAGAGGGGCGCGATGATTGGTACCCGAGACCGGAACCAAGAATTGAGGTTTTATGCGGTTTCCAGGGCAATTTGGTGCACTTTTGGTGCACCCATGGTGCACCGACCGGAATCGAACCTCCTTTTTGGCCGGTGTCAGGGGGTGGGCTCTCTCGCTTTTCCGAACGCTTTCTCACCGATGGATGCCCCGCCCCAGCGCGTGAGTGAGTCGAGGTTCACCGTGCGGCCTCTGTCTCCGCCGGTCCTCGAGGTGCTGTGTCACCCTGCCCAATTACTACTAACGGGCTCCTGACTCGTTGCCCGTCGGCCTGACGGACGAGTTGGGGAAGGTGCGTCAGGGCAAGTGATCGTCGGCCGCAGGCAAGTGCCGCGGTAGATCCATGCTGTCGTGAAGCAGTCTCAGAACATTGATATGGGACCCTGCTACGCGGAACACCACAAAGTGACGCCCCGCGAACCCGTGCCGCGCGACGTGAAAGGTCCGAATGCCGGGCTGAATGTCATCGCGTGCTCTGACGCCCAGAACATCAGGTCCGTCCTCCAAAGCCTCGATCGCACGCGACATCGTTTCAGCGTAGGTACTGGCCTGCCTTTCACCGAAGGTCTTGGCCGTCCACTGCAGGATTTCAACGTAGTCCTGCTCAGCCTGTCGACCGAGCCGAACCGTCCAGCCGTGCTTCATGCCCCAACGATGGTCTTGGACGCCAAGGATGCCAAATGACCTCTAAGTTGAGCGCCCGACTCAAAGGTGGCGTAGCGCCCCTGCTCAAAGTCATCATCGCCAATCTTGACTGCACTGCGCAGGGCTTCCAGGCGGGAGGCATTCTCGGCTTCCCATTGTTCCATCATGCGCAAGCCTTCTCGCAAGACTTCGCTGGCGTTTTGATACCGGCCAGTGCTGACGAGACGTTCCACGAAGGACGCCTGATGGTTGGTCAGTACAACGTTGCGCGTAGGCATGCTGGTCTCCTCACTGAGATCAATTGGCATATTATGCCAATGAGCGCATTGACCATCAATGCTCGATCCATGGGCCGGACGTGACCTGCGTAAGTCTGCCAGTCGACTCCTGTCGGTTGATTGGGTCGTTTCAACGTATGGCTGGAGAGCACATGGACGTCATACCGACCAATCAGAAATAACTTGCCATCCAGTGCAGGGTTAATGAGGAATCAGGCTGTCGAATGGCTCTGAACCTACAATGATGTGTGCTCAAACATGGCCTTGTGCGGCATCACACCAAAACAGCGGCTGGCCATGGCCGCTTAGCTCTACTTCTCGCCCTAGCTAAAAATGGGGGGATTACCGAATGTGGGGTTGAGTTAGTTGATCAACAAAGGCCGGAAAATCCAAATAAACTAAATAATATGATAAAAAAAATTAAGATTGCAAACTTCCAATCTATTGTAGGCCCAGCAATCATCGACATTAAGCCGATAACTATTCTCTGCGGCCCAAACTCCTCAGGGAAAAGTGCGATTATTGATTTGATTGAATACTATCAGACTCTCGGGGACCTAAAAGATGGGGTCAAGAATGCTGAAGTTCAACGAGCGGTTTCCGAGAAAAGCAAAGAAGGGTTCGGCAAGTTTGCAAGTTCAGTTGAAATAGAAATTGATCCCGAAGAGCCAAGCACAAATGGACATCTATCGTCCCCAGACGGCAAGAAAAACTATAGGTTTGATAGCTACACAAATTTAATGATTGAGCTTGGAGCGTCGGAAGAAAGCATTTCCAGTGGGCTAAGGGGAAAAACGATAACTCTAGAGTATGACCGGAATAGTAAACTGGAGATCTGCATTAATGGAGAGAGATTAATAAGTATTTTCTTCAAAGTCTCATATTTTAACTATAACTTTGAGATCATAGAGGGGTTAGGCGACGACGGATTTGATAAGGACGGATACGACTTTGAGGGGTTTAATTCTGACGGCAAGGACAGAAGTGGCAACTCGCTAGGGGAGGGTGCAGAGCACTGGCCTGGTGCACACCTAGGGCTTGTTGGGGAGGTTCGGATCAACAAGCAAAACCCAATGTATGAGGAATATTTTACGAGCATACCTGAGCGGCCCGCAAATTATGCTATGCGCAAGCTTTTTTATGCTGAGAGCGCAGATGAAATTGTCCTCCGAGGGTTTTACATGTCTGGACTTAATCCTATAGACTCTGGGCAATTCCCAAAATCAACTTTTCTAAGCCCATGTGTTGACGTCGGCTACGATATTGGTGAATATAGCAACGCCTACAAAGAGGCATATAGCCGTGTTAAATCTAGGGGCGAGGCAGGGAGTTGGTTGCCCCCTAAAATTAAGGAGCGTGAATTTACCGCGGGGCTCCTTGGTTCTAGCGTAAGGGATGTGGCTGACGAATTAGAGTCATACCTTTGGGGCTGGTGTGACATGATTAATTTTACTCTAGAATCCGTATTTCTAAGGTATAAATCCCACCTGACATTTAATCAAGTTGGGGGCGGTAGGGGGCTGATATCAACTAATACACCATACATTTGGGAGCGCTCGAATCACAAAGACGAGAAAAATCATGTAATTGATCTTGGAACTTATTCGACTCAAGTTCAAGATCTCTTAATGGATTATGAAATAGCGTATGAAGAAGAGTGTGGAGAGGGAATTCTTGGTTATGGACGTCTGAGGGAAGAGCTACTTCAAAGAATCAGATTCGTTGATTTTTCCCTCGCTAACCTTCTTCCCTCTCTCGGACGTTATGAGTTCCGGCCGCAAATATTAAGAATCACCGAGGAAAGCTCCTCATGGACCCCCGGAGGTACGAACGTCTCGTCACAACAAAGTGCTCCAGAGTTGCGTTCAAGATTAATAGCGCGCCCTTTTTTGTATTCAGAGAACCTCGAAGGTGGTCGCATCGATTTTGCTAACGTTGGTAGCGGCTTAAGTTTTGTGCTTCCTATCATTTCTGCCGTCAGCAAACCGGGATTGACTGTCATTGAGCAACCGGAATTGCATCTTCATCCAAGAGCCCAATGTGAGTTGGGCGATTTATTCATAGCGGCGATGAACACAAGGGGAAGTACATTGCTAATTGAAACCCATTCGGAGCATTGTATTCTCAGACTATCGCGACGCATACGTGAGACGACACGCGGATCATTAATTCAAGATCATTTAAAGCTATCGCCCGACGAAGTATCTATTTATTACTTTAAGCCTAATGGTGACGGTACAACGTCAGTCCATCCCATTCGTTTTGACAGTCAAGGTGACTTTCTTGATCTATGGCCGGATGGCTTTTTCGCCGAACGTGCGGGGGAGTTATTTGATGAATGAATTGTATGGCCTTGACCCAGATGAACTCAACCTTACGGCAAGCGAGCTTAAGTTTATTTTGAATCACTTCGGTCTCACAGAAGGGCGATTTATTGGGCAATATCCGAAATCTTGGGTGCATGATATTCTTGGCTCAATACCAAGGCAAAGCAAGCAATTTTCTGACCTAGTAACTGTTCTGCAAGCGTCAGCTAACTGTTTCTTGCCCGTATCTGCTCATTTTAATCTTAATCGACCTTGGTCTGAGAACGCCGCTAGAGTACAGAAAACTGATCGGACCTTTGAAAGGCTCTTCTCGAGGGCGCCAATTGACTTTATAGAGCCGCTCGAGCGAATAGCCGATCCTCTACAATGTGATCTCAAAGACGGGCGTGAGGAGTTTATTGAAGTTACTCCCGCAGCATATGCTCGATCCTGCTTGCCGCTATTCTTTTTTTCTGAAGAAGTAGTCATACATGACTATTTTATGACTCTTCGCCGTTCCGACAATCTTGAGATAGACCGTAGTCGTTCAACTGTTTTAGAACATCTTTTCCGATCCATGGTTGACTCGAAGCGCACCAAGCGAGTTCTTCTAGTATTTAATCATGCTCAGATTTCAAGGCGTATGGAGGAAACGCTAAGCGACGATTTGTCAATGATTGCTGAGAGAGCGAATGCTGATTCCAATCTTGAAATTCTTTGGGAAGTTGAAGACCTTAGTTTGCCTGGTGGTTCGCATCACCCTCGGTGTATTTTTAGTGTTAAAGGCGGGCTCCAGTTTGACCAAGGATTCCAGATATTCAAAACAGCAGAGCGGAACCTGGTCCGTTGGATGTCACCCTCAACATTACGTCCATTCCAAATGAAGTACCTTCGTTACTTTCACTCCTAGTACAGTGATGGCTTTTCCATTTTTGTCACCTTGAGTGTAGTCTCCCCCGTCAAGTAGACACGTTGATTGCGGACAAATCTGCTTGTTTGGGGTTTTGCCAGTTGTGGACGGGTGTGGAGTTGCCCCTATTAAACCGGACATGGTGCCGCTCTTTGGGCGCGGATGAACTGACGTGGTGATTTCATCCGCAGACCCTTGTGTGGGTGCCACTCGTTGTAGTCATTGAACCAC
>JAIXOP010000009.1 GCA_027486725.1 Burkholderiales bacterium
CAGTTCCGGCCAGCGCTCAAATCCTGATTGGTTAAACTCTTCGCCTTCTCGTGGATCAGCACGACCTCGTTCCGGCCAGCGCTCAAATCCTGATTGGTTAAACTATCGCAACGGCACGGAATACCAGGCCAAGGGTTCCGGCCAGCGCTCAAATCCTGATTGGTTAAACTAAAGGACTCGCCCAGGTATTTGTCCCGGCGGTTCCGGCCAGCGCTCAAATCCTGATTGGTTAAACTTTGCGCCCGATCCTTACCGGTGTTCTGGCAGTTCCGGCCAGCGCTCAAATCCTGATTGGTTAAACTATCGTTGGCTATGAAGTGGGGCACAGCATTGTTCCGGCCAGCGCTCAAATCCTGATTGGTTAAACTGCGGTTGCGCAGCTCCTGATCGGCATCCGAGTTCCGGCCAGCGCTCAAATCCTGATTGGTTAAACTTGGCGCTCAATCAGGGATCGATTCAGGACTGTTCCGGCCAGCGCTCAAATCCTGATTGGTTAAACTCCAGCCAGCATGAAGCAATCATTATCGAAGGTTCCGGCCAGCGCTCAAATCCTGATTGGTTAAACTGGAACGGCAATTGTCACCAACACAGTCGCAGTTCCGGCCAGCGCTCAAATCCTGATTGGTTAAACTGACCATGCCCTGTTCAACGCCAATGTGCGGGTTCCGGCCAGCGCTCAAATCCTGATTGGTTAAACTCCGGGCATCTCAAGTTGTTGTTTCGTTGGTGAAATGTGTGCCCACAAGCGTGCTTAGAACAGATCATATTGGTTCACACACACGTTAGATTTGGCTTGTTTGCTCCCCCAGAAGTGGCGCATACGTTCGTACTGTTTGTCGGTAAACGCGATGCACGTGACCTTGCCGTGAGGCGGAAGCGCCGCTTCAACACGGACCGAGATCACGTCCAAAGCAGCTTGGCTTGAGGCGAACTTCAGGTACGCCGAGAACTGCATTCGTTCAAAGCCCATGTCGAGAAGCGTGTTCCGAAATCCGTTCGCCTCTTTGCGGTTGTCCTCTGTCAAAGTTGGCAGGTCGAAGAGAACCATCAGCCACATCAACCTATAGCCGCTCAGAGACGAAGTGACCTTGATTGAAGGGCGACTCAAGAGATCGCCCAACACCAAGGTAGACGTTGGCAAGAGAGCGGCAGTAGCGGTCGATATGCTGATACAGCGGGCTTGATACGGCCCCTCCTTTGAAGTCTTGATTGAGTAACTCTGCCAGGGCCCTCTTGTGGTGAGACTCAAGGCCTGCGTCGAAGCACGCAGGCGCTGCCGCAACCGCCTCATAGACGTGACGATCGACGACAGGCCGGTAGGGCTCCATCATGTCATCCGCAAGCCGGCCCGGGTTGCTCTTGCTGCGATGAAAGACCCCCAACGACACATGCAGTCCACACGCAGTAAGAGATCGCATTACTGCGGATCGAACCACTGCATAGCCGTAGTTGAGCGCTCCGTTGATGCCAGGTAGGTCTTGATCTCGGCGAAAGGCATCACCGAAGAGTTTGCCCCAATAAACTCGAGCCGCATGCGCCTCATTGTTGCTCGCGTCACCCGCCTTCACAGTCCTTGCATAACGAAGTAATTGGGGGCTATCCCGGCCAACTAGCTGCAGGGTTTCAGCCTGCTGAAGAATCTTGTGGGAAACCACCTGAGCCCAGATCCTCTTTTGGGTGGCGAGTTTGGCTGTGACTTGTGCGTCAAACCTCTCCGCCATCAGGGCATGGCCGCAACCGGGGACCACCGCCGCAATTGGGCTGTAGTTGCTTCCGCAAAAGCTTATCACCACCCCAAGCTCCGCAAGCGCCTCAATCGCGGAGGTCGAAATTCGTGCCCCGCGACTGCTAATGACAAGGGCCGAGATGGTTGAAATGTCGACTCGGTGCGAGCCAAAAGCGGAGCGTATCTCGAGGAAGCCCCTGGCTTTCGATAGCTCTGCGCCCTCACTTGAAACTTCGATGGTGCGAAACACCCTTATTTCTTTCGCACCCGTCCGGCGGGGGACACGGTCATTGCGCAGGCATCGGATGAATGAAGCGACGACGCCACTTTGGTTACATACTTGAATGGATCCTGAGCATCGCGGTCCCTAGCATCCACGTTCCCCTCCAAGTGCAGCGCAAAGAGTATCTGGCCGCTACCCTTGACTACCCGAACGGTGTACAAACCTCGTTCTCCGTTATGGACCAGCCGCACATAGTCCCCACGCATTAGTCGCATCACCAGTGGGTGCCCGCTGCGTCCCACCCTTGGGTTCCGCAGTGCCGCCACTCCGCCATGCCGAACTATTTGGTGAGCCTCAAAAGTCGAGATGACATCTCCGACCCACTTGCCGTTTGGCCCTAGGGAAATCTCAATGCAGTAGTTGCTATCGCCTTTGTAGCCTTTGTAGGGGCGAGTCGTTCCCGTCACGGGATCGACACCATGCCTATCGCTCGATTGGCTAGAGTTCATTGTGATGAGCTTCAGGTTTTGCTTAACTCGCACGCGCTTGGGCCAGCGAACACTTTGCAATTCGGCCAGCACGCCGTCTTTGTCTTTGTCTGAAATGGCCGCCAACAATCGCCCCTGAAGGTCAGAGTCAACGAAGTCGGCCTCTTTGATGGCAGCGACCGAATCAAATTTTGAAAGGCTTACGAACTGGGAGGCAACTCCCTCGTCGAAAAGCCCATAGGCGGTGTCGTTGTGCATAGCCCCTTGATGGCCATGGTCTGGTCTATGGCTCACGACCACTCGATCTATGGCTCTCTTCACGTGTTCCCAAAAATTAGAAAAGGGCGCCGGGAGGTCTTCCACGAGCCTGCCGACCATTCGCTGCCTAGCCTGTTCCGCCATCCTTGAAAAGGTCTGCAGAGTACGGCGATCAGTGGCGGCAACAACGATGGCGTCAATTGCGTGGTGCCTATGGTCATGACGATTCTTGATATCTGCAGGTGACAGAACCTTGTTCAGACCCCACAGTCTGCGGAGTTGGGCGGTCAACCTCCCGGGTGTTACCCAAACAGAGTGCTCATGACAGATGAACGACAAGTATTCCCTCGCAAGTCGAGAAAGGTACCTTGTGTCGTTGAGAGCGCGGGCGAGGAACCCGCCTTCGCTATCGGCCTTCGCCATGGCATCAGGCGCGAAACGTCTTGCCTTGGCAGGATCCATATACCTAGCTCGCGCAAGAATCTCGTCCCATTTGTATCCCGTTGGACTTGCACCAAATGCTTCGAAGGGCGACTGGTTGCCCTTAAGACGATTGGCCTTGCGCATCGAGAGGGTCTTATTGTTAAGGCTGTCATCCAGGGTGCGAGAAAACGGCAGGATATGCTCTACCTCTACCTCGGAACCAAACAACATCGAGAGGCTGATGGGCGTCCCGGTGTAAGGACAGCATCTAGCGGCAGCGTCTTTGGGGTTCAGATCCTCCCAAAGCTTGTAACGCTCGATGTCGGCTCGCAACACGTTTGCGGGATCAACACCGGTCAACTCTGAAACTATCGCCCGGATACTGTCATTACGCTTTTGGTTCTTGGCCTGGCGCGCATTCTCCTCGCTCGCCATTTCCGCCGAATGTCCAAGATCGCGAGCAAGTTCCACCACGACTTGCTGGGGGTGTCCATAACGAAGAATTAACTCGTTGGCTACTTTGCGCAGCTCGTTGAGTGCGATATGGACGGTGGGGTTAGCAATCTTTCCGTACCTGCGCTCTTCGCTATCACTGTCCTTTCCTGTTCCGAAAGCAACATGCCGTGTGAGCACCCGTCCGTAGTAGGGAAGTTGTTGCAGGGGCTCGAACTCATCTCCAAGGGATCGGGAAAGCGAGTGCGACCCAAGGCCCGCAAGGTCTACTGCCTTATCGTAAGTAATCACCGCGCTGCTTAGGTGCGGGGTAATAGCCTTGAGAGCCTTCAGACTGAGATTGCCGTAGCCCTGCTCGAGTGATGCCGATAGGAGTGCCTCGATCTGCTCTGAATCAAAGAGGTTAAGCCTCTGAAGCCATTCCGACAGCACGGCCTCAGATTCCTCCTCCAAGAGCTTATCGACCAGCTCGTCCCTAATATTCGGCGCAAGACTTTTCCAAGTGGCGCCCAAAACGGCCTTCTTGGAGAGTGCCTTTGCGGTTGAGTTTCCTCGCAACAGACTGCGCCGATCACTGGCAAGGTTGAAAACCGTATCGGCTGGAAGGCCCAATACTTTGCATACTTGCTCCCACTTCAGGTCCTTTGTCTGAAGCAAGTCAAAGAGACAATCGCGCTCTTGCAGGGTCAAGGCGCGGGGCTCCCCAACCCCGCCGTCGGCACGGAGTCGGATGTGATTTAGGTCTTGAAGGATCCTGGCATTCTGGAACCACACCGATGCGGCGGGTGCACGCTTCTCCTCGGGAAGAAGAGTGCAGCGTCCAGCCTCTACGGGACGGAGGGGTCTTTGATAGAAAATTGCACTGTGAATTGCTTCTTTGGCGGCCGCGTTAAACAGCAACGCATCAAATTTCGACTGAGTCTCCCAAAGCAATTGAAACTCGTGCTCAGCCATGCTTCGGTCGACATAGAGATCGTAAGTAACCTCAGACGCCTTGACGCCGCGGCGCCGCGCACGAACGCTGATTCTCTGGCTATGTCGCTTGCTAAGCCACTCTCCAACTGTGCGAGAGTTGTTGTCGAAAATGGCCTTCCGAGTGCTATTGATTGAGGCCTTCATCACCCCCGAATCAGAGTCTCCTTTGTCTGTTTTTCGGTTGCTCTTGAAGCCACGCCGCACACAGATGTGGAAAAGCGCTCTTCCCAATTCAGGTCCCGTGAGTGGCTTATCTAAGCCGCGTGCCCTGATTTCGTATGGATCCATGTGCACCAAGGAGCGCTGCTGCACCCTATCGGACGGCCAAAGCCCATATTCGACCAAGGTATGGATGAGTCGACGTTTGCGTCGTAGCAGCCGGTCGCGGCGCCGACGCATCTGCCTAGCGAGCCTTCGCTCCACCGCCAGAGATTGTTTGCTCTTGGGATGTCGCCCGTCAGAAAAAATTCTGCTACCGGCAGAAACAACGGCGCATGGCTGACTGTCTGCGTTGAGCCTCAGTACAGCCCATCCGATTGAATTGGTGCCTAGGTCTAGCCCAAGACGATAAGGGAAGGCCGGTTTTCGCATTGGGCTCGTGGTGGCAGGGCTATTGACAGCTTTATCCATCGCGTTTTACTCTCCATACCTAATCAATCAGGATTTGAGCGTTGTCCGCTAACAAGTCGATAACTGCGACACAAAATGAAAAGGCCGCTATATGCGGCCTTTTTTTATGACCTGTTTAAAGGGTACTTGACGTGAGGCTCATCAGATGAGCCCGCGTTGGATGCTGTTGGCAGAAACAACCCTTATGTAAGACTTTTCAAGCCTTGGCCTTTCCTCAGGGTCAAGTCATCACCCCAACCTCCGGCAACACTCCTCCACGGCGGCCTGAATCTGCTGTGCCAGCAGTGGTCCGACCGAGGCGCGATCCAGCCGCTCGCCCAACGAGTTTGCCTGCACCCGCATGCGGTCGATCCGAGCTTCTGGCGGGTAAGGTGCTCAGTCAGTAAGCGACGCAGCTCCGGGGCTGACATCTGCCCCAAACTGTCCAGCAAGTTTTGCTTTCCAGTGTTCTTCATGTCTTTGCTGAGGAGCTCACTGGCCCGATTCCGTTGCTGGTGTCGTTGGGTGTTGGTGTGCTCTGCAACCCGGTTTGCTTCCATTTCGCTGCGCGGCCCTTGCCCGTAGGGGCAATCACCCCCTCGGCCTTCATGGCGCGCAGGATCACGCGCACCATGTCGCGGCTGATGCCGGGGCAGGCCTCTTCGATCTCCGAGATGGAAAAGGGCAGTTGGCGTTTGAGAATTTCAGAGCGAACGCGGTCGCCCTTGGCGCCACGGCCTCGCTCGATGGTGCCCACGCGCTCTTCAAATTCCTTGTAGGCGCGCAGCAGGGCGCCCCAGAAGTAGTCGAGCCACGGGGCAATGTCGTGTTCGGCCTCGTGCCAGCCCTGGGAGCTGGCCTCCAGCGTTTCGTAGTAGCTTTCCTTCGATTCTTCAAAGATGCGCTCCAGGCTGATGAAGCGGCCCACTGCATAGTCGAAGTGGTAGAGCAACTGCAGGGTCAGCAGTCGTGCCATGCGGCCGTTGCCATCCGGGAAGGGGTGGATGCACAGGAAGTCGAGGATGGCCAGCGGCACCAGCACCAAGGGGTCTGCCAAGTGCTGATCCAAGGCCAAGCGGTAGCGCGCGATCAGGTCAGCCATCGCGATGGGCGTGAGGTGCGCGGCAACCGGACGAAAGCGGATGCGTGAGCTGCCATCGGGGTGGCGCTCGACGATGTCGTTGTTGGTGGCCTTCCAGTGCCCGCCTGGTTGAGGCATGTAGCGGTACAGCATGCCGTGCAGCTGCAGGACCGTGCCTTCGGAAAACGGCATCTGCTCGCCGCTCTCATGGATCAGACCGAGGGCATCGCGGTAGCCTGCCACCTCTTGCTCGGAACGGCTTTGCGGCGTGGCATTCTTGAGCACCAGTGACTTGAGGCGATGTGCCGCGACGATCACGCCTTCCAGGCGGTTCGACGACTCGGTGGACTCGACCACTGCCACCTGCCGCAGGTCGCTCAACACCTCCGGCGACTGCGCCACGAAGAGCTGTTGCTTGCCCCTGAACTCACCCAAGGCGCGCAACGTCGCCAGCTGCTGCGCGTCGAAGCGCAGCGTAGTCAGGTAATGAGACGAGAGCGAGTGCATGCAGTATGTTAGGGATGCCAATGGGGTAATCGTATCGGTTATTGGGGTAAAGAATAGATTAATTACCCCCTATAAACGCACCTTTACCCCATTCGCGCCCCCAGCCTCCGGAAACACTCCCCCAACCATAGTCCGGCCACTTGTCCCAGCCCACGCTGGTGGGGGGCTGCGTCAGACTCTGCCCGCGCAGCCGGGTGCCCAGTGCCGTATTAGACGTTGAACCGGAAATGCATCACATCTCCGTCCTTCACGATGTATTCCTTGCCTTCCAGCCGCATCTTCCCCGCTTCTTTGGCGCCCACCTCGCCCTTGCAGGCGATGTAGTCGTCGAAGCCGATCACCTCGGCCCGGATAAATCCGCGCTCGAAGTCGGTGTGGATCACGCCGGCTGCCTGGGGGGCGGTGGCGCCCACCTTCACCGTCCAGGCCCGCACCTCCTTGGGGCCGGCCGTGAAGTAGGTCTGCAGGCCCAGAAGCCCAAAGGCCGCGCGAATCAGCCGGTTCAGGCCGGGCTCCTGCATGCCCATGTCCGCCAGAAAAGCCATCTTGTCGGCATCGTCGAGCTCGGCAATCTCGGACTCGATGGACGCGCAGATCGCCACCACTGGCGCATTGCCCTGGGCCTTGGCGTATTCACGCAGGCGATCGAGGTGCGGGTTGTTCTCAAAGCCTGTCTCCGAGACATTCGCCACAAACATCGCGGGCTTGGCGGTGAGCAAGAAGAAGGGGCGAATCACCGCCATCTCTTCGGCATCCAGCCCCAGGCTGCGGATCGGCTTGGCCTCGTTCAGATGCGCCGTGCACTTCTCGAGCACGGCCGCCTGTTTCGCGGCCTCCTTGTCGCCCGAGCGCGCCAGCTTCTGCACCTTCATGAGCTGCTTTTCCACGCTGGCCAGGTCGGCCAGAGCCAGCTCGGTGGTGATGGTCTCGATGTCGGCGAGCGGATCCACCCGGCCATTCACATGGATCACATTGCTGTCTTCAAAGCAGCGCACCACATTCACCACAGCATCGGTCTCGCGAATGTTGGCGAGGAACTGATTGCCCAGACCTTCGCCCTTGCTGGCTCCCGCGACCAGGCCCGCAATGTCGACAAACTCCACGGTCGCGGGCATCAGCCGCTCGGGCCTAACAATGCCGGCCAGGGCATCCAGCCTGGCGTCCGGCAGCTCCACGATGCCGGTGTTGGGCTCGATGGTGCAGAAGGGATAGTTCTCCGCCGCGATGCCCGCCTTGGTGAGCGCATTGAAGAGCGTGGATTTGCCCACATTGGGCAGGCCGACGATGCCGCATTGGAGTGCCATGGATCAGTCTTTCGAAGGAAGTGGGGAGGGGGCTGGCGCGTGCAATATTTTCTGCGCCGCCAGAGGGTCGATCAGCAATGTTCGGTGGGCATCGAGCGCGCGCTGGATGCAGGCATCGATGGCGGGCTGCTCGGCAGCGCTCGCCCGATGCAGCACGAAGTCGGCCACCCCCTGCTGCAGGCCCAGGCTGCGCGGATGGCCAATGCCGATGCGCAGCCGCCAGTAGGCCGGACTGCCCAGGTGCAGGTCGATGCTGCGCAGGCCGTTGTGGCCCGCATGGCCGCCACCCTTTTTGAGCTTGATGTCGCCCGGAGGGATGTCGAGCTCGTCGTGGGCGACCAGCAGGCTCTCGGGCTCGAGCCGATAAAAGCGCATAAAGGCGCCCACCGATTCGCCCGAGGCATTCATGAAGGTCTGAGGCTTCAAGAGCCAGACCGGCGCACTGCCTGGGCCCACGGCGCTCGCCGGGATCTTGGCCACCAGGGCCTGGTGCCGGCTGTCTTCCGAAAAGGCCTGTCCGTGCGCACGCGCCAGGGCATCACAAAACCAAAACCCGGCGTTGTGCCGGGTCGGGTCGTAGCGGGGGCCTGGATTTCCCAGACCCGCCACCACAGAGATGGGGCCAGAAGCCATGCCCGGCCCCGAGGGCTTAGGCTGCGGGGGTGGCCGCTGCCGCTGCCTCGTCGCCGCCACCGACCTTCTGGGCGGTGACCACCACGGGGTTGTCCTGGCCATGCAGCACCAGGGAGACACCAGCGGGCAGCTTGAGGTCACGGGCGTGGATGGAGTGGCCCACGGTCAGACCAGACAGATCCACCTCGATGAACTCGGGCAGGTCCTTGGGCAGGCAGCTGACTTCCACCTCGTTCATCACGTGGTTGACCACGGCGGCGTCTTTCTTGACTGCCGGCGAGACCTCGGCGCCCACAAAGTGCAGGGGCACGCGGGTGTGCAGCTTCTGGTTGGCATCCACGCGCTGGAAGTCGATGTGCAGCACCTGCTGCTTGTAGGGGTGCATCTGGAAATCGCGCAGGATGACCTGCTCGGATTTGCCGTCGAGCTCGAGATCGAGGATGTGGCTGTGGAAGGCCTCGATGCGCAGGGCGAGCAGGATGGGGTTGTGGTCCATCTCGATGGAGACGGGGGCGGTGGTTCCGCCATAAACGATGCCAGGCACCTTGTTCGCACGGCGGAGGCGGCGGCTCGCACTCGACCCCTCAACCGAACGACGACTGGCCACGACTTTGGACGTGGAGATTTTCATGATGATCTTTCAAAAGGTTGGGAAATTCCGCCGGGCCGCGACCAGCCCAACGGAACCGCGGATTATAGCCGCAGAACGCCTGGGGGCTACTCGAGAAAGAGGGAGCTGACCGAATCGCTCTTGGCGATGCGCACGATGGTCTCGGCAAGCAGCGCCGAGCAGCTGATCGAGCGAATGCGGGTCGAGGCCGCGGCCTCTTCCGACAGGGGGATGGTGTCGGTGACCACCAGCTCATCGAGCGGGCTGTCTTCGACCCGATGCACGGCACCGCCCGAGAGCACGCCGTGGGTGCAATAGGCGATGACTTTCTCTGCGCCATGATTCTTCAGGGCCCCGGCCGCCTTCACCAGCGTGCCCGCGGTGTCGACCATGTCGTCCATGATCAGACAGGTGCGGCCCGACACATCGCCAATGATGTTCATCACCTCCGAGACATTGGCCTTGGGCCGGCGCTTGTCGATGATGGCCAGGTCGGTGTCGAGCTCCTTGGCAAAGGCGCGCGCGCGCACGACCCCGCCCACGTCGGGCGAGACCACCATCAGGTTCTGATAATCGTGCTTCCACACATCCGCCAGGATGATCGGCGCGGCATAGATGTTGTCCACCGGGATGTCGAAGAAGCCCTGAATCTGGTCGGAATGCAGGTCCATCGTGAGGATGCGATCCACACCCGCAGCCTGGAGCATGTTGGCAATGACTTTGGCGCTGATGGGCACCCGGGCCGAGCGCACTCGGCGGTCTTGGCGCGCATAGCCGAAGTAGGGGATCGCTGCAGTGATGCGGCCGGCCGAGGCGCGGCGCAGGGCATCCACCATCAGCATCACTTCCATGAGGTTGTCGTTGGCGGGCGCGCAGGTGCTCTGCAGCACAAACACATCGCGGCCACGCACGTGTTCCAGAATTTCCACGGTGGCCTCGCCATCGCTGAAGCGGGCCACGGTGGCCCGGCCAATCGGCAGGCCCAGATGTCGAGACACATCGGCCGCCAGGCGCGGATTCGCGTTGCCGGTGAAGAGCATGATCGACTCGGGCGATCCAGGGTTCACGGGCAGGCGGTTGTTCATGAAGGGGCTCGGGCTGGCACAGGCGTGGAGGGGTGGCTGGGGAGGAAGGACTCGAACCCTCGCATGCCGGAATCAAAATCCGGTGCCTTAACCAACTTGGCGACTCCCCACCGAGCGCCGAATTATAACCGCAAGTCATCGGCGCACGGTTTGCGCCGGGCGGGGCCGCCGTCTAGGCCGGGGCCCGCAGCAAAGGCTCGCAGGTGCGCAGGCTGCAGGCCATCCCCCAGCGGCTCGCCATGGCGCGCAGCCGGGGCAGGGCGTCGTCGGCCTGGCGCGGGCTGGCCATGAGGGCAAAGCATGCCCCACCGCTGCCGCTCATGGCGATCTTGATCGCTGCATCGCCGAGCACCTCGTGAAGCAGGTCCAGGGCCTGCCCCACTGCAGGAAAGAGACGCCGCGCGACCGGCTGCAGGGCGTTGCTTCCCTGGCTCAGGCCATCGAGCTCGAGCGCCTCGGGCCAGGGGCTGGGCATGGGGTCGTGGTCGCGCACCAGCGCAGGGTCCTGGAAGATGGTGGCGGTGGGCACCGACACCTCAGGCACCAGCAGCAGCAAGCCAAAGCCTGGCAGAGCCACTGGCTGGCGCACCTCGCCGATGCCCCCCACCCAGCTTGGCCGGGGGTCCAGGAAAAATGGCACGTCGGCGCCCAGCGAGATCGCCACCGACTCCAGCAGACGGCGCGGCGCCTCGACATCCCAGAGCCGCAGCAGCCCGCGCATCACCGCCGCCGCATCCGAGCTGCCGCCGCCGAGTCCTGCACCATGGGGCAGGTGCTTGCGGATCTCGATGTCCGCGCCCGGCAGCGGGCCAGGGCCGAAGGCACCCGCCTCGGCCAGGGCAGAGCGCAGCGCCTGCGCCGCCCGCAGCCCAAGGTCCTCGTACTCGGGCCAGGCCATCGCGCCAATGCGCCGCAGCTCGCCCGGAACGCTGGCCTCGCGCAGCAGGACCTCATCGCACCAGTCGATCGGAACGAAGAGACTCTCCAGCAGGTGGTAGCCATCGGGCCGTCGCCCCGTGATGTGCAGAAAGAGGTTGATCTTGGCCGGGGCAAGAATGCGCATGCGAATGGGCTCAGTCGGCGTCGGCCAGAAGCCGCAGGCGCAGAGGTCCGCGCGGTGTGGGCTCGATGGCCTGAAAGGGCTCGGCTCGGGCAACCAGCAGGTGGGCGACGCCCCGATCGAGCGCACTGCCCAAGCGCGGCCACTCCGAGGCAGACAGGCCGAGCTGAGACTGCGACACCTCCTCGAGGCGCGCCGTGGGCACAGGTTGGCCTGCACCGTCGGTGAGGAGCCATCCGCCGGCTGCCCTCAGCAGTCCGGCGCGCACCACGCCCAGCGGGTCCATCAGCCAGAAGCGTTGCTCGCCATTGTCTTGGGCCAAAAGCTCAAACCGGCCCGAGACGGGCTCGGCCACCGCCTCGCCAGAGATGGCAAAACGGCCCGTGCGCACGGCAAGCCCCGGCTGCTCGGCGGTTCGGGTGCTCGCGCATCCGGTGAGCGTGAGGGCTGGGCCAAGGGTGGACAGAAGGGCTGGCACAAGGCCCAGGCCCAACACCCATCGACGCCGTGCGGCGTCAGGGCCGGTCGCTGCGCCCATGGTCCATGCCCGCAAAGGCCTCGGGAGGAATGCCCAGTCGCGCCAGGGTGGCCAGAAGGGCAGGATGGCGGGGATGGGTGATGAGGGCCATGTGCCAGACCAGGGCAGCGCGGTCGCGTTGCCCCACCGACCAGAGCACCTCGCCGAAGTGGGCGGCGATCTCGGGGTCGGCGGCCTTCTGGTGGGCCTTGGAGAGCCAGGTCAGGGCATCGCGGATGCGCCCCTGGCGATAGGCCACCCAGCCCATGCTGTCCTCGATGTGGGCCTGGCCAGGGGCCAGACGGTTGGCGGATTCGATGAGCTCTTGGGCCTCGTCGAGCTGCACATTGCGGTCGGCCAGGCTGTAGCCGAGGGCGTTGCGGGCCTGCGCATCCTGGGGCCTCTCGGCGATGAGCTCGCGCAGGATGCGCTCCATCGCGGCCACATCACCGGCGCGCTCGAGCAGCAGGGCGCGCGTATAGCGAACGCTGGGCAGGGCCGCGTGCGGCTGGGCCACCGAGTCGAAGATCTCGAGGCTCCGGCGGGCCTGGTCGGTCTGCCTGACCAGGCCATCGAGTTCGCCATAGAAATCATTCAGGGCCTCGGGGCCAGCCTGGGCGGCCAGATCGCGGCGCGCGGTCAGCGAGGTGAGCAGGTCGGAGCGGCGATCGAGCAGCAGCCGAAGGTAGTCGAGCGTCGCCTGGGCCTCGCCGTTGCTGGGTTCCAGCGCCAGCCAGCGGCGCGCCATGCCCAGCGCACCGGACCGGTCGCCAATGGCCACCAGCAGAACGACCGCCTTCTGGGCCGCGCGGGGATCGGTGCTGCCCTCGGCAAGCCGCTCATAGGCACGGGCAGCCAACACGGTGTTGCCGGTCTGCTGGGCCATCTCGGCCACCAGCAGCTGGTAGAGGGTCTCGGCCGAGACCGCTGCCTGTGCAGGCCGCACCGACGCCACAGCGGCCAGCACCAGGAGCACCGCAGGCAGAATCCGTGGCAGCAGAATGGCCCGCACCCAGAGCCCATAATCTCGCCGATGCATATCCAACACCCAGGGTTTTGTCTCCATGCCAAAGAGTAGAGCAGAAGAATCCCTCCGGGGGGGCCATGCCTGAGCTGCCCGAGGTGGAAGTGGTGGTGCGGGGCCTTGCGGCCTCCCGCCTACCGGGCCAGAGGGTCCAGACAGTCTGGGGCAGTGGCCTGGCACTGCGCCATGCAACGGCCTCGGCCGAGGCCCTTGCACCCCTGGTGGGCCAGCGCCTGCAGCGCGTCGAGCGGAGAGCCAAGTCGATTTTTCTGGCCTTCGATCGGCACTGGCTGGTGGTGCACTTGGGCATGACCGGCACGCTCCAGGCCTTGGACCAACCCGCACCACTGCCCCACACGCACCTCCGGATTCACTTCGGGCAGGGACTGCTGCAGTTTGCCGATCCCCGCCGCTTCGGCGATGCGCGGCTGTATCCGCGCGGGCCGGGTGCAGAGGAGGCGCTGCCCACCGAGGCGCTGGGGGCATCGGCCCGCGGCATGGAGCCCCTGTCCGAGGACTTCACCCCCGAGGCCTTCATCGCCGCGGCGCAGGGCGTGCGGCAGGCGATCAAGCCCTGGCTCATGACCGGACAGGCGGTGGTGGGGGTGGGCAACATCTACGCATCCGAGGCCCTGTTTGCGGCGGGCATTTCTCCCCTGCGGGCAGCGGGGCGGGTCTCGGCTCAGCGCATGGCCGATCTCCATGGCCACATTCGGCGCATCCTCGCCGATGCCATCGAGGCTGGGGGCAGCACGCTGCGCGACTTCCGCGATGCCCAAGGGGCTGAGGGCCGCTACGGCGGCGCCCACCGCGTCTACGATCAAGCCGGCGCGGCCTGTCCCCGCTGCATGCAGGCCACCCTGCGCCGAATCGTTCAGGCCCAGCGCTCCACCTTCTACTGCCCCCGCTGCCAACGCTGATGGATCGCGCGCCCTCGAATTCAAAGGCTTCCACGATGGCCTTTGCCGAGCGGGTGCTCGCCTGGGGTGCGGCCCACGGCCGACGCGGGCTCCCATGGCAGCCTGTGGCCGGGGTGGCGAATCCGTATTGGGTCTGGCTCTCGGAGGTCATGCTGCAGCAGACCCAGGTGGCCACCGTCTTGCCGGCCTTCGAGCGCTTCATCGCGCGATTCCCGCGGGTGGAGGACCTTGCCCAGGCGGAGGAGGCCGAGGTCCTTGGCCAGTGGAGTGGTCTGGGCTACTACGCGCGGGCCCGCAACCTGCATCGTGCTGCCCAGACCGTGGTCAAGGCCATGGGTGCGCGGGCCTCGGGGGGCGCAGGCCTGTGGCCCCAGAGCGCTGCCGACTGGGAGTCTCTGCCGGGGATTGGGCGCAGCACTGCGGCTGCGCTGGCGTCGGTGGTTCAGGGCGAGCGGGCGGCCATTCTCGATGGCAATCTCAAGCGCCTTCTGGCTCGCCACACCGGCTGCGATCTGCCTTGGGGCAGCGAGGCGCTCACGCGCGCGCTCTGGCCCGTCGCCGAGGCGCGCCTGCCCGAGGTGCTGCCCGATCCCCAGGCCCAGCGCGAGCGCATGCAGGGCTACACGCAGAGCATGATGGATCTGGGCGCCCTGGTCTGCACACCTCGGCGCCCGCGGTGCGAGGCCTGCCCGGTGGCCGCCGATTGTGTGGCGCTGGCCGAGGGCCGCACCCTCGAGCTGCCCCGGCCCAAGGCCGTGCGGCAGCGGCCCACGGTGGCCATCGAGTGGGGCCTGGTGGCCGATGCGGGTGGGGTGCTGCTTGCGCAGAACCCACCCACGGGCGTCTGGGCTGGCCTCTGGGTGCTGCCGGATTGGTCGGTGGTGTCGCGCCTCGCGCCGACCGAGTCGATGGCGGCTCAGCCCTGGCAGGAGCTCACCCATCTGCTCACCCACCGCCGCCTGGAGATTCGTGTCTGGCGGCCGCAGGCCTTGGTCGAGGGCGCCGATGGCCATGCAGTGGATGGGGGCGTGGGCCTTCAGCGCTGGGCCTGGCCCGAGGCCCTCACGCTCGGCATTCCAACCCCGGTCCGGCGCCTTCTGGTGCAGGCGGCGCGCGACCTCGGCGTCGAGCCCTAGCCCCGGGGGCTGGGGCGCCCAATCAGGGCGCGGTGGCGGGTGATGGTGGAGAAGTCCGAGGAAAACTGCCGGGCCAGCTGCTCGGCGATGTAGACCGAGCGGTGCTGTCCACCGGTGCAGCCCACCGATACGGTGAAGGCACTGCGTGGCTCGTTGGCGTACTGCGGCAGCCAGGCCTCGAGAAAGCCAGCAATGTGGGCGCGCATGCGCTGCACCTCGGGCTCTGCGTCCAGAAACCCAGCCACCGCGGCATCCATCCCACTCAGGGGCCGAAGTTCGGGGCTGTAGTGCGGGTTGGGCAGGCACCGCACATCGAAGACCAGGTCGGAGTCGAGGGGGATGCCCGCCTTGAACGAAAACGATTGGAAGGTGATGAGCATTCCGACCCCGGTCAGCTGAAGCCGTTGGCGCACCAGGGCCCGCAGGTCGGCGGCCTTGAGGTCGGACGTGTCGATCATTTCCCCCAGGCCCCGAAGCCCCTCGATGATCTCGCGCTCGGCCTCGATGCATTCGATCAGGGGGGTGGCCTCGCCCAGTCCGCGCGAGGCATGCAGGCCGCGCAGGCTCAGTGGGTGTCGGCGCCGAGTCTCCGAGAACCGGTGGATGAGCACATCCGAGCGGGCGGTCAGCAGCAGGGCGGTGACCTCCACATCGTTGGCCCGCAGTGCATCGACGTGGGGCCGGAGCGTTCGAAGGTCTTCGCCGTTGCGCACATCGACCGCCACCGCCACCTGGGTGATGCCATCGCCCTGCAGCCGCTCGACCAAGGCGGGCACCTGGGACAGCGGGAGGTTGTCCACGCAGTAGAAGTCGGCGTCTTCCAGAACGTGCAGCACCACCGACTTGCCCGAGCCACTCATGCCGCTCACCAGAACGAGCCTCACGGGGCGCCCCCTTGATCCATGGCAGCGCGCTGGCGCTCCATAAAGATTTTCATCGTGTCGATCCCACGCAGCTGCATGACGGTGCTGCGCACTGCCGCCTCCACCAGCACCGCGAGGTTGCGGCCCGCAGCCACCGGGATGACCACCTTGCGAATCGACATCCCCAGCACATCCTCGCTGAGGGCTTCCAGCGGCAGCCGCTCGTATTCATCGATGGCCGAGCGTCGCACCAGATTGACGATGAGCCGCAGGCGCATCTTCCGGCGCACGCTGGTCTCGCCAAAAATGGTGCAGATGTCGAGCAGGCCCAGGCCACGCACCTCGATGAGATTCTGCAGAAGTGCCGGGGCGCGCCCCTCGATCACGTCCGGCGCAATGCGCGACATCTCCACCGCATCGTCGGCCACCAGTCCGTGGCCGCGGGTGACGAGCTCCAATGCCAGCTCGCTTTTGCCCAGCCCCGACTCCCCTGTGATCAGCACCCCCAGGCCCAGCACATCCATGAAGACGCCGTGGAGGGTGGCCTTGGGCGCGAGAAACTTGCCCAGCTGCAGGCGCATGAGGTCGATCATGCGCGCGGCCGGCAGCATGCTGCGCAACAGCGGAAGCTGGGCGCGCTCGCAGGATTCGTAGAGCACAGCGGGGGGCACCAGGCCATCGGCCACGATCATGGCTGGGGGGCCGCCCGAGATCAGCTCGGCCGTCAGGTAAGAGCGGCGCTGGGGGTCGAGTCGTTCGTAATACTGGATTTCCGCCTCGCCCAGCACCTGGATTCGATAGGGGTGGATGAGGTTGAGGTGGCCCACGATGTCGCTGCTCTCGAACGACGGGCCACTGATGTGGCGATGGCCTCCGTCGAGGCCCGCGACCCAGGTGAGCTTCAGGAAGCCTTTCTGGGCCTCGTAGAACTGTTGGACGTTGAGCATGGCCGCAGGTCCGGGGGCAGTCGTGCCAAGGCGGCAGTGGCGGGCTTAGGCCGCGCCGGCCGGACTCCACTGGCAGAGGGCTTCGTGCAGAACCTCGGCCGATGGCGCGCGCGCCAGCGATTCCCGCAGGCCCTTGTCAGAAAGCATTTCCGCAACCTCCGAGAGGATCTCGAGGTGCTGCTGCGTTGCCTGTTCGGGCACGAGCAAAAAGATCAACACCGACACGGGCTGGCCATCGGGGGCCTCGAAGGGCACGGGCGTGGCCAGACGAAACACTGCGACGATGGCCTCTTGCAGGCCCTTGATGCGGCCGTGGGGGATGGCGATGCCCTCGCCCAGGCCAGTGGAGCCCAGACGCTCGCGGGCGAGCAGCGAGTCGAAGACCTTGCTTCGGGCCAGGCCGTGGCGCTCTTCAAAGAGCAGGCCCGCCAGCTCAAAAATGCGCTTTTTGCTCTGTGCCTCGACATCGAGCTGGATGTGGCTGACCGGCAGCAGTTCGCAGATTCGGTTCATCGGCTTTCTACCTCGCGCTTTCTATCCGTTGCTTTGGACGCGGCGGCGCATGACCTGCTGCCCCCGTGAAGGCAGGCAGTATAGACCGATGATCCGAATTTGGTGCGTTGCAAAAAACCCACCGAGCTCAGGCGGGGCTGGCGCCCGCCATGTCGGTGAAGTCGCGACGGCCGCGGCCCTCGTGCACGTTGGCCTGATGCTGCTCTTTGTAGCGCACCACCTGTCGGTCGATTTTGTCGGCCAGCAGATCGATGGCGGCGTAGAGGTCCTCGTGGGTGGCCTCGGCATGGAGGTCTTTGCCTTGGAAGTGCACGGTGACCTCGGCCCGTTGCACCAGTCGTTCTACGCTCAGCACCACATTGGCCTCGTTGCCTTGACCAAAGTGCCGCCAGGCACGGGCAAGCTTTTGTTCAACATACTCCCGAAGGGCATCGGTAACAGCCATGTGATGTCCAGTGATGGTGACCTGCATAAGGGGGCCCCTCCTTTCGTGGATCAGCGTTGCTTTCGATGACTTGCACTGGGGATTCTGAGCGCTTCCCGATACTTTGCAATGGTGCGACGCGCAATCTGGGTGCCGCTTTCGTGGGTGAAGCGGTCGGCCATCGCCTGATCAGACAGGGGGTTGGCAGGGTCCTCCTGCTCTACCCAGGACCGGATCTGTGCCTTGACGGCGGTGGATGAGGTGGCCTCGGCCCCATCCCGGTCGAGGGCGACACTAAAGAAATACCGCAGCTCGAATGTCCCGCGTGGGCAGACCAGCGTCTTGCTGCGGGCAATCCGCGAGACCGTAGATTCGTGCAGGCCGACCCGTTCGGCGATGTCGCGCAGGATCAGTGGCCGCATCGACTCGGGCCCCAGCTCGAAGAACAATTGCTGCTCCGCAACAATCGCCTCAGCGACCCGCAGCAGCGACGATGCCCGCTGCTCGAGGTTGCGGACCATCCAGCGGGCCTCCTGGAGCTTTTCCAGCATGGGCCCGGCCGTGCCCTCGACCGCCTCGGCCACCGCAGGGAGGATGCGCAGGCGTGGCTGCGCCGAGCGGGTGAGTTCTGGCACCCAGACGCCCTGCCGGCTGCGGCGGACCAAGATATCGGGAAGCACTGCTGGAGCAGCATCGCCCGAGAATCGGGCTGCCGGCCGTGGATCGAGCTGTCGCACCAGGGCCATCGCCTCCTCGACCAGCGCCACGGGCGCGCCCACGCGCCGGGCGAGCCCACCCACGACCAGGCTCCCCATCTCGTCGAGGTGGTGAGTGAGCAGGCGCTCGGCCAGTTCCGCCGCTCGCCCGGGCGGTATGCGTTGGTCGCTGAGGCCCTGGCGCAGCTGCAGCAGCAGGCACTCGGAGAGGCTGCGGGCGCCCACCCCGGTGGGGTCCAGGGCCTGAAGCCGTTGAAGCCCTAGGATTTGTTGGGCGGACGAGGGAAGGGGCTCGCCCAGGGCCTCAAAGATGTCGGCCACGGATTCGGCCAGGTCGGGCAGGGGGTCCTCGAGAAAGCCATCGTCGTTGAGGGCTTCGCAGAGGACGATGAGCCAGGCCCGCTCGGCCGGGGGAAGATGCAGCCCGGCCACCTGGGCCATCAGGTGCTCGCGCAGGCCAGCCCGCTCGGCCTCGGCGGGGCGATCGTCCGCATCGGGGTCATCGCTGCCGGAGCCCACCGACTCCCAGACCAGGCCATCGCCGGCCATCTCCGGGCCCTCGGCCTCGAGCTCGACCAGTGGGTTCTCGTCCGCCATCTGCTGAAGCTCCTCCCGCAGCTCAAGGCTCGAGAGCGACAGAAGGCGAATGGCCTGCTGAACCTGGGGGCTGAGCCGCAGGCTCTGGCCCATCTTGAGCTGAGGACCGAGGCTGGGGCGCATGCCCGCCATGGCTTACATCCGGAAGTGTTCGCCGAGGTAGACGCGGCGCACAGCGGGGTCATTGACGATGTCGTCGGGCGCCCCATGGGCGATGGCCCTGCCCTCGCTGAGGATGGCGGCGTGGTCGCAGATGCCCAGGGTCTCGCGCACATTGTGGTCGGTGATCAGCACCCCAATGCCCCGCTCCTTGAGGAAGCGAATGATGCGCTGGATCTCGATCACAGCAATGGGGTCCACCCCCGCAAAGGGCTCATCGAGGAGGATGAAGCGGGGGCTGCAGGCCAGTGCCCGGGCGATTTCGACCCGCCGCCGCTCGCCGCCCGACAGGCTCTGGCCCAGATTGTCTCGAATGCCCTGAATCTGGAGTTCTTCGAGCAGCTCGGCCAGCCGCATGCCCACCTGACCCGAGGACAGGGGCCGGCCCTGCTCATCGGTCTGCAATTCCAAAATGGCCCGAATGTTCTCGGCCACGGTGAGCCGCCGAAAGACCGAGGCCTCTTGCGGAAGATAGGACAGTCCGAGCCGCGCGCGCTGGTGGATGAGCTTGCCGGTGATGTCCTGGCCATCGAGCACGATGCTGCCGCCATCGACGGGGATGAGGCCAACGATCATGTAGAAGCAGGTCGTTTTGCCGGCGCCGTTGGGCCCAAGCAAACCACAGACCTCGCCGCTGCGGACCTCCAGCGAGAAATCACGAACCACGGCCCGGCCCTGGTAGGACTTGCGGATGTGGGAGATCTCGAGCCGGCTCTGGCCGGCCGGGGCAGGCGTGTTGGGGGTCATCGGGTGGGGGCTGCCCCGCGGGGCATGATGGTCATCTGGGTCCGTCCCGAATCGGCCCCGGCCACTGCCCGGTACTGCTCGGTCGTGTTGTCGTATCGAAGCTGATCGCCGACCAGCTCATCGATGAGGCGGCCAGAGTTTTCGCGCCGCATCAGGGCCTCGCCGATCAGCACTGTGACATCGGCCTTGCTGTCGTAGCGCACCTGGCGCGAGTGGCCACGGATGAACTCACCCGGGGTTGCCCGGGCCTGCTGGAAGCGCGCGGGGGCACCGCCCATCACCGCCACCACGCTGCCATCGGGCTGCTGCTGAAGCTCGAGTCGGTCGCCGGTCAGGATGAGCGTGCCCTTGGTGAGCGTGACACGGCCGGTGAACACGGTGGTGCCGGTCTTTTCGTTGTGGTCGAGTCGGTCCGAGTTGACGACGGTCTTGGCATTGCGGTCGCCCTCGGCGGCCCAGGCCGACGACATCGGCAACGCCAGCACCAACACCAGCACCAACATCGGCACCAACATCGGCACCAGCGCCCACCAGCCCATGAACAGCCGCATCGTCAACGCGATGGCCTGCATCCGGCGGGAGGTCGGGGGATTGGCGCGCATCCGGCTATGGTCGCACATCGACCTGCTAGGAAGGGAGCTCAACGACCACCTCGGACAGGATCTCCACCTCCTCGGTGGTGTTCTCGAAGCGAAGGCCCACGCCCGTGAGCACGCGAATGCCTTGGTCGACCCGAACGGGGAGTCGGGTCTGGGCCGAGCCCGTCACGAGGTCCACGGTGAGGGCCTGAGTCCGGATGAGGGTGCGCGGCTTGGTGGGGGTGGCAAGCTGCTCGAGCTCCACATTGCCGGTGAGTTCGGCGATGGTCTGTTCCTTGTTGACGGTGGCCTTCAGTGCGCTGATGCGCACCGGCCGACCGCCCTCCGTGCGCTGGCCCTCTAGGCGGGGAAGGCTGAGCTCCAGGACTCCATCGGCCCGCTGAATCATCTCGGGCGAGTCGATGCGGAATCGGGGCGAGCCCACGGCACTGCTGACCCAGAGCTGCCCAAACACGATGCGGGTCGCTGGGGCCAGGGCCTCGAGCTTGGGCCCTTGGGCAATGTCTTGCCGGGCCAGGGTCGAGAGCAGCCAAGAGGCAGCGGCCACCGTCCCCAGCACCAGCAGCGCGGCGCCACGGCCCAGGGCCTCGCGGCGGCGCAGGGCGGCCACTAGCGGGGCAGGCCCAGGCGGGCCTGCAGCAGGTCGTCGCAGAACTGTCGGACCGCCCCGTTGCCGGCGGGGAGCTCGGCGCAGTAGAGCGCTGCAGCCCGAACCGCGGGAACGCCGGAGGCCACCGTGGCCCCCAGCCCCACCGACTGAATCACCGGCAGGTCGGGCAGGTCGTCGCCCATGTGGGCCAGGGCAGACAGGGGAAGGCCCTGCTGTTCGGCCCAGGTGGTGAGGGTGGCGAGCTTGTCCTTCACCCCCATGAAGACGGGGTCGAGACCGAGCTCGGCCGCACGACGTCGCGTGCCGGGGTGGTCGCGCCCGCTGCAGAGCCCAACCCCCAGTCCGGCCTCGCGCAGCATCACCAGGCCATGGCCATCGAGCACATGAAAGCGCTTGAGGGCCTCGCCCTCGGGGCCGTAATACAGCGCGCCGTCGGTGAGGATGCCGTCGACGTCAAAAAACACCCAGCGGACTTGCTGGGCCCGGCGCTGAAATTCGGGGCTGGTGGGCATGTCAGATGACCTTCGCATCGAGCAGGTCGCGCAGGCCAATCACGCCCTCGAGGCGGCCGGCATCGTCGAGCACCACCAGATGGTTGAGGCGACGCTGCTCCATTTGAAGGGCGGCCTCGGTGCCCAGGGCACTGGCGTGGATGCTGTGGGGATTGCGGCTGGCGACGTCACCAATCGGCAGCTGGGGGTTGAGGCCCGCCCCCGATTTGGCAATCAGTCGGCGCAGGTCGCCGTCGGTGAAGATGCCCTCGAGTTGGCCTTCGGCGCTGGCCACGCAGGTCATGCCCAGGCGGCCCTGACTCATGACCTCAAGGGCGCGAATGAGGGGCGCACCGGGTTCGACCACCGGCAGGCCGGCGCCCTTGTGCATGAGGTCGCCCACCCGTACCAACAGCCTGCGCCCCAGGGCGCCACCGGGGTGAGACCGGGCGAAGTCGTCGGCGGTGAAGCCGCGCCGCTCGAGCACAGCCACCGCCAGGGCATCGCCGAGGGCCAGGGCCGCAGTGGTGCTCGCTGTGGGTGCGAGGTTGTGGGGGCAGGCCTCCTCGCTGACGGGCGCAAGCAGCAGGTGGTCCGACATGGCGGCCAGGCTGGAGTCGGCCTTGCCGGTGAGCCCCACCACTGGGACGCCAAGCCGGCGCACATGGGGCAGCACGGCCCGCAGCTCGTCGGTCTGGCCCGAATACGAGAGGGCCAACACCATATCCCCGGGACGGATCATGCCGAGGTCACCATGCTGGGCCTCGGCCGGATGAACGAAGAACGATGGGGTGCCGGTGCTGGCAAAGGTGGCTGCGAGCTTGCGGCCGATGTGGCCGCTCTTGCCAATCCCCATGACCACCAGTCGGCCCGGCATGGACACGATCTGTGCCACCAGGGCCTCGAGCTTGCCTGCATCGAGGTGGGACTCCAGCGCACGGATGGCGTTGGCCTCGATGGTCAGGGTCCGAAGCACCGAGGCTTGGGCGGAGTGGGGATGCTGGTCGTTGGGGCTCATGTGCGGCGGGGCGCGGCGATACACTGGAAGCTCCACAGTCTAAACAATCCCATGGACGCATCTCTGCTTGGCCTCATTGTCGTTTTGCTGGCCCTCGCCGTGGCGGTGGTGATTGTGGCGCGTCGACTGCACCAGCCCCCGCTCATTGGGTATTTGGCTCTGGGGGTGGTCTTGGGGCCCTATGCCCTCGCGGTGGCGCCAGACACTGAGCTGGTGCGCTGGCTGGCCGAGGTCGGGGTCGTCTTTCTCATGTTCTCCATCGGGGTGGAATTCAGCCTTCCCAAGCTGCGCAGCATGCGCAAGCTCGTGCTGGGTCTGGGCAGCCTGCAAATGCTTGTGGTCTCCGCCCTGCTGGCGTTGGGCCTGGGCGCTGTCGGCCCCTGGCTGGGGCTGCCGTGGCAGGGAGCCCTCATCCTTGGACTGGTGCTGGCGCTGTCCTCCACGGCCATGGTGATGCGGCTGGCCATCGATCGAGGCGAGCTGGAGACGCCCCACGGCCGCGCGGTCGTGGGCGTGCTTCTCTTTCAGGACCTGGCCCTGGTGCCGCTGCTGGTGGCGGTCCCCTTGTTGGCTGCCAGCGCTGGCCGCGGCGCCAGCGGCCCCGAGTTCAGCCTGCCCGTGGTCCTGGCCCTGGCCGGCGCCGTCGGGGTTGTCGTGGTCGTCACCCTCTTGGGGCAGCGTCTGGTCACCCCATGGCTGCACCTCGTGGCCCGACAGAAATCCCAGGAACTCTTCTCGCTCAATGTGCTGCTCATGACCCTGGGCCTGGCCTGGGTGACCGAGCACCTTGGCCTGTCGCTGGCGCTCGGTGCCTTTGTGGCAGGAATGCTGATCTCCGAGACCGAGTACCGCTATCAGGTGGAGGCCGACATCCGGCCCTACCGCGACATTCTTCTGGGCCTGTTCTTCCTCACGGTTGGGATGCGCCTAAATGGTGCGGTGGTGTTGGAGCAGCCGGTGCTGCTGCTGGGAATTCTTGCCGTGATGCTTGCCATCAAGGCGCTGGCAATCGCGGGCCTGGCCCGCCTGATGGGCCTGCCGCCAGGGCCTGCTCTGAAGTCTGGGCTCTGGCTTTGTCAGGCCGGAGAGTTCGGCTTTGTGCTGCTCGAGCCCCAACTCATTCAGGGCGCCATCCCCGAATCCTTGTTGCAGCCGGTGTTGGCCGCCATGGTGCTCTCGATGGTCGTCACGCCGTGGGTCATTCAGCGCAGCGACAGCCTGGTCCTGCGCTTTGCTCGCTCGGAGTTTTTGCGGCGCTCGCTGGAAATCCACCGCATTGCTGCCAAGGCCGTGGCGGCCAATCAGCACCTCGTCATCTGCGGCTTTGGCCGATGCGGCCAGAACCTGGCCCAGCTCCTGCACCGGGAGGGCCTCAGCTACGTGGCCCTCGACCTCGATCCTCAGCGCATTCGTGAGGCCGCCGCCGCGGGTCACTCGGTGGTGTTTGGCGATGCCTCGCGCCGCGAGGCCCTGGTGGCCGCGGGTGTCCATCGTGCCGCGGCACTGGTCATCACCTACGCCGACACCAATGCGGCCCTGCAGGTGATCTCCACGGTGCGCCAGGTCGCCCCCGCCCTGCCCATCCTGGTGCGCACCCTCGATGAGCCCGACATTGCCCGACTCATGGAGGCGGGGGCCACCGAGGTGGTGCCCGAGGTGGTGGAGGGCAGCCTGATGCTCGCGAGCCATGCCCTGGCCTTGGCTGGGGTTCCTCTGCATCGGGTCGTGCGCCGAGTGCGCGAGGTGCGAGAGACCCGCTACAGCCTGTTCCGTGGCTACATCCATGGGGCCGACGATGAGCATCTCGAGCGGGGCGCAGCCAACCCGGTGGTGCTTCGAACGCTGGTCGTGCAGCCAGGCTCGGCCTGGGTGGGACGTCCGCTCTCGGAGCTTCACCTCGACGCCCTGGGAGTGGATGTTGCAGGAATGAGACGAGCGGGCCGACGGCTGGAGCCCACGGCCACCGTGCAGATCGCGGCCGAAGACGCCATCGTTTTGCGCGGCCCTGCCGACCTCCTTCAGGAGGCCGAGGGGATTCTCTCCGGCAAGCCCTTACACTCTGCTTCATGAGCTTGTCCTCTTCCCCCACTGCACAGGCGCAGGATTCCGTGCTGACCTTCGAGCGGGTCGGGTTTGGATATCCCGGCCGCGCCATCATCTCCGACATCTCTTTCGAGGTCCGCCGGGGTGAGCTTCTGGCCCTCATGGGCGGCTCGGGCGTGGGCAAGACCACGCTGCTGCGCCTGATTGCCGGCCTGCTGTCGCCCGGCATTGGAAGCATCCGTGCGTTTGGTGAGCCTGTCGATGCCCGTCGCCAAGACCGGCTCTATGCGCAGCGCAAGCGCATGGGCCTGCTGTTTCAGTTTGGCGCGCTCTTCACCGACCTCTCCTGCCTCGACAATGTGGCCTTCCCACTGCGCGAGCACTCCGGCCTGCCCGAAGACCTCATCCGAGACATCGCCTTGTTGAAGCTCGAGGCCGTGGGCCTTCGAGGTGCCGCCGACCTCATGCCCTCGCAGATCTCGGGCGGCATGGCGCGTCGGGTGGCCCTGGCGCGGGCCATTGCGCTGGACCCGGAACTCATCCTCTACGACGAGCCCTTTGCGGGCCTCGACCCCATCAGCCTGGGCGTCACGGCGCGGCTCATTCAGCGCCTCAATCGGGCCCTGGGTGCGAGCGCCATCATCGTGACCCACGACATCCAAGAGACCTTCGCCATCGCCGATCGCGTGATCGTGCTGGCGCCGACGCCGGTGGGGGCGGAGATCCGGGCCTCGGGCACCCCCAAAGACCTCATGGCCTCCGAAGATCCCTATGTTCAGCAGTTCCTGCATGGCCACGAGCACGGGCCCGTGAGCTTCCACCATCCCGCGGCCCCGTTGGCCGATCTCTTCGGGGGGGCCTAGCCATGGGTGCATGGTTTTCGGGAATCGCGCAAAAAATCGCTGACCTCGGCGCCTGGGCCGTGGGCTCGGTGCAGGGCCTCGGCAGCTTCGCAGTCTTTTCGGCGCAGGTGCTGGTGCGTCAGCCGGCCGCCTGGCGCAGGCCCGGCCTGATCTCTCGTCAGGTGCATTTCCTGGGCAACTACTCCCTGTCCATCATTCTGGTGTCGGGCCTCTTTGTGGGCCTGGTGCTCGGCCTGCAGGGCTACTACACCCTGCGGCGCTATGGCTCCGAGGAGGCCCTGGGCCTGCTGGTGGCCCTCTCCCTGGTCCGCGAGCTAGGGCCGGTGGTGAGCGCGCTTCTGTTTGCGGGCCGGGCAGGCACCTCGCTCACCGCCGAGATTGGCCTCATGAAGGCCGGAGAGCAGCTCGCGGCACTCGAGGCCATGGCGGTCGATCCCCTCACCCGCATCATTGGCCCGCGCTTTGCGGGGGGCTTCATCGCTCTGCCCATCCTGGCGGCGCTGTTTTCGGCCATCGGCATCGTGGGCGGCTGGCTCATCGCCGTGGGGCTCATTGGGGTCGATGCGGGCGCCTTCTGGTCGCAGATGAGCGGTGGGGTTGATTTTGTCTCCGACGTGCTCAATGGCGTGGTCAAGAGCCTCGTCTTTGCAGCCACCGTCACCGCCATCGCTCTTTATTGCGGCTACACCGCCAAGCCCACCCCCGAGGGCGTGTCCACCGCCACCACCACCACGGTGGTCGCGGGCTCGCTGGCAGTGCTCGGGCTTGATTTCATCCTCACCGCCCTCATGTTCGGCAACACTTAATCGAGAAGCGAACCCATGAAGCAGACCACCCACTTCCTCGTCGGCGTTTTTGTCCTCCTCGGCATGGCGGCCATCCTGTTTCTGGCCCTGCGCGCGAGCAACCTCACCCAGCTCGGCGGCGGCAGCACCTACACTGTGCAGGCCTACTTCGATGACCTCGGCGGCCTGAAAGAGGGCGCCGCAGTGCGCAGTGCGGGCGTGCTGGTGGGCCGGGTCTCGGCCATCAAGCTCGACGCCGAGCGCTACCAGGCCGATGTGTCCATCGACCTTCAGGCCGGCATCCCCTTTCCTTCCGATAGCTCTCTGCAGATTCTCACCGCCGGGCTGCTGGGCGAGAAGTACCTCGGCATCACCCCCGGGGCAGAGATCGAGAATCTGAAGGCGGGCGACCGCGTGGTGCGCACGCAGTCGGCCGTGGTCCTCGAGAACCTCATCAGCCAGTTCATCTACAACCGCGGCAGCAGCTCGTCGAGCGAGGAGTCCCAGTAATGCGCCTAGCAATCGTGGCCGTGGCCCTGGTGGCCGCCTCCGGCTGTGCCTCGCTCCCGCCGGGGCATGTGGAAGACCCGCGCGACCCCATCGAGCTGGTGAACCGCAACGTCTTTGAGTTCAACAAAGAGCTCGATGAGACCCTTCTCCAGCCGGCCGCGCGCGCCTACAAATTCGTGGTGGCCGAGCCCCTGCGGGATGCCATCAGCAATTTCTTCTCGAACCTGGGCGAGCCCCTTCGGGCGGTTTACCACTTGCTCCAGGGCGAGGTCAGCGACTCCGCCAACGCGGTGGGGCGCTTTGCCATCAACACCACGATCGGTGTGCTCGGTCTGGGCGACCCCGCCACCGAGGCCGGCCTAGAGCGCACCAACGAGGACCTGGGCCTGACCCTGGGCCACTACGGTGCGGGCCCCGGTCCCTACCTCATGCTGCCCTTTTTCGGCCCGACCACCATCCGCGACGTGAGCGGTCGCGTCGTTGACATCTCGGTCAACCCCATCGAGTTCGCGGGCGACCTCACCCCCGCCCAGGGCTTCGCAACGCGTGGGGTCCAGCTGCTCAATGGCCGCGCCAAGGCCCTGGACCTGACCGACCGGTTCATGGATCTGCCGCTCGACCCTTATGTGGCGGTCCGCAATGCATACCTGTCCGACCGGGCCAAGCGCATCGCCGAGAGTCGGGGCGAGAAGCTCGATGAAACTCTTCCGACGTACGACGATCCCACCCTTCCCTAAGCCCCTCAACCAGTTCCCCATCCAACGACCATGACCACCTCGGCCTTCCCCCGCGCCGCATTCTCTGTCCTTGCCTGCGTCACCTTGGGTATTGCAGCCCTGGGCCTTGCCATGCCGGCGGCTGCCCAGCAGGTCCGCACCAAAGCGGAGCTGGCAGTCCTTCCTCCCGACACCCTCGTGCAAATCGTCTCCGAAGATGTGCTCAAGCAGATCCAGAAGGATCCTGAGCTCATGAGCGGCAACATCTCAAAGGTCAACGCCCTGGTCGATGCCCAGGTGCTGCCGGTCATCAATCTGCCCCGCATGACGGCACTCACCGTGGGGCCCCCGTGGCGCCAGGCGTCTCAGGCCGACCGCGACGCCTTGATTGCCGCGTTCCGGGAGCAGCTCACCCTGCAGTATTCCCAGGCCCTGCGCTACGCCTCCGACACGCGCATCAATGTCCTGCCCACCAAGGTTCTGCCCAACGACACCGATGTGGTGGTGAAGGCGGAGATCGCCCGCGGAAACAACCCCTCGGTGCCGCTCGACTTCCGGCTGCAGAAGACCCCCGATGGCTGGAAGGTCTACGACGTGCGCATCCTCACGAGCTGGGTGGTGGGCTACTTCCAAGAGCAATTTGCCCCCACCCTGCGGCAGGGCGGCATGCCGGCCCTGATCGCCCAGCTGCGCGAGAAAAACGCCCAGCTGCGGGCCAAGGGGGCCAGCGAGCCGGGCCTGCCCGCGCCCGGCGCCACCAAGTCGGCTGCCCGATAACGGCCCCGATCACAGTCCCGACAACGGTCCCGACCAGCCCCCGATCCGCCCAAACCCACACGCCGACCGCCCGGAGCTCCCACTTGAACGCCACGCTGCCCCTGCCCTCGGAACTGACCCTGGCCACCCTGCCACGGCTGCTGGAGTCTCTGCGGGCCCAGGCCAGCGCAGTTCTGCGCCAGACGGCGCCTGGCCAGCCGCTGGTGCTCGAGGCATCGGCCCTGCGCAAGGTCGACACCGCGGGCCTGGCCGCCCTGCTGCAGCTGCGGCGGATGGCGATGGCCCAGGGCCGTGGCTGGCGGGTGCTCCAGCCTCCCCCGGCCTTGCTCGCACTGGCGCGCCTGTCGTCGGCCGAGACTCTCATCGGCGAAGTGGCCTAGATCTTGACTCCTGCGCTCGACATTCGGGGTCTGGGCAAGCTCTACGCGGCCCACGGCAGCCGCGGGGGCCGCGAGCCCGTGCGTGCGCTCGACAACGTCACCCTGCAGGTCCAGCAGGGGGAGTTTTTTGCCCTGCTGGGGCCCAACGGGGCGGGCAAGACCACGCTCATCCAGTGCCTGGGTGGGCTGGTGCGGCCAACCGAGGGCACCGCCCTGGTGATGGGCCACGACATTCGGACCGATGCCGTGCAGGCCCGCCGTTCCCTGGGCATCGTTCCGCAGGAGCTGGTCTTCGATCCGTTCTTCACCGTCCGTGAGACCCTGCAGATTCAGTCGGGCTTCTACAGCCTTCCCAACAACGACGACTGGATCGACCATTGCCTCGAGCAGCTCGGGCTCAGCGCCAAGGCCAACACCAATATGCGCGCCCTCTCGGGGGGCATGAAGCGCCGGGTCTTGGTGGCCCAGGCGCTCGTGCATCGTCCCCCGGTCATCATCCTCGATGAGCCCACCGCCGGAGTCGACATCGACCTGCGCGAGAGCCTCTGGGCCTTCATGCGCACCCTCAATGCCCAGGGCCATACGATTGTGCTCACCACCCACTACCTGGAAGAGGTCGAGGCGCTGTGCAGCCGCGTGGCTTTCCTGCGCCGTGGCAGCCTTGTTGATGTCGGCCCCACCAGCGATCTGATCGCCGAGGGCGGTGTGGCCCAGGCATTTCGCCGTCGCATGGCGGAGGCCGTAAACTAGAGGGATGGTCTCCCCTCAAGACATCCACCGTTACATCCAGTCCGGCCTGGCCGTCGAGCACCTCCACGTCGATGGCGACGGCCAGCATTTCGAGGCCCTGATCGTCAGCGCCGAATTCGAGGGCAAGGGCCGTGTTGCCCGCCATCAGCTCGTCTATGCCGCCCTGGGCGATCGCATGCGTGCCGAGATCCACGCCCTGTCGATGAAGACGCTGACGCCGGCCGAGTGGTCGACGTCCCCGGCCCGGCAGGCCTAGCCGGCCTCCCCGACCCAGTCCCCACCCCATGGATCGTTTCCTCATTCAAGGCGGCAGCCGCCTCCACGGCGATGTTGTGATTTCGGGCGCGAAGAATTCAGCGCTGCCGCTGCTGTGCGCCAGCCTCCTGACCGCCCAGCCGCTGACGCTGCGCAATCTGCCGCCCCTGCACGATGTCCGCACCATGCTGAAGCTGCTGGCCGGAACCGGCGTGCGGGTCAGCGAGGACCCGACCGACGAGGCCGCGACCCTGCAGGCCAATGCCGTCGATCGCCTCGAGGCCCCCTACGAGATGGTCAAGACCATGCGCGCCTCGATCCTGGTGCTGGGCCCCATGCTCGCCCGCTTCGGCGAGGCCCGCGTCTCGCTGCCTGGGGGCTGTGCGATTGGCCAGAGGCCCGTGGATCAGCACATTCGGGGCCTGCAGGCCATGGGCGCCGAGATCCATCTCGAGCATGGCGACATCGTGGCCAAGGCCTCGCGCCTGCGGGGGGCGACCATTGCCACCGACATGGTGACCGTCACCGGAACCGAGAATCTCCTCATGGCCGCCACCCTGGCCGAGGGCACCACCACGCTGCTGAATGCGGCCTGCGAGCCCGAGGTGGTGGACCTGGCCCGCTGCCTGCGGGCCATGGGCGCGCAGATCGAGGGCGAGGGCACCGACCGCATCGTGGTCCACGGGGTCGAGGCGCTCGGTGGCGCCGAACACCCGATCATGGCCGACCGCATCGAGGCCGGCACTTTCCTGGCTGCGGTCTTGGCCACGCGCGGGGATGTGTTTCTTCGCCGGGCCTGCGCCGAAGACATGGGCGCCACCGTGCAGAAACTCGCCCAGGCGGGCCTCGAGATGGAGATTGCCCGCGACGGCATTCGCGCCCGGGCCCAGCAACGACCCCAGCCGGTGAGCCTGCGCACGGCGCCGTATCCAGCCTTCGCCACCGACATGCAGGCCCAGTTGATGGCGGTCAATGCCATCGCCGATGGCGTCTCCACGGTGTCGGAGACGATCTTTGAGAATCGCTTCATGCACGTTCAAGAGCTGCGGCGCATGGGGGCCAGCATCGACATCGATGGCCACACTGCCGTGGTCAAGGGCGTCGAACGCCTGACCGGTGCCCGAGTTATGGCCACCGACCTGCGGGCCTCGGCGGGGTTGGTGATCGCCGCCATGACGGCCGATGGCGAGACCGAGATCGACCGCATCTACCACCTCGACCGGGGCTACGACCGCATGGAAGACAAGCTGCGCGCCCTCGGTGCGCAGGTGCGCCGGGTGACATCGGGGGCCACGCAATGATTACCCTGGCGCTCTCCAAGGGCCGAATCTTCGACGAGACCCTGCCGTTTCTGAAGGCCATGGGGGTCGAGCCCACCGAACATCCCGACGCCTCGCGCAAGCTCATTCTGTCGACCAATTCGCCCGAGCTGCGCCTACTGATTGTGCGGGCCAGCGACGTGCCCACCTATGTTCGCTATGGAGCGGCCGACGCAGGCATCGCCGGGTCCGATGTGCTCGATGAGACCGAGGGCGAGTCCCTCTATCAGCCCGTGGACCTGGGCATTGGCCGTTGCCGCATGAGTGTGGCCGCACCCATGGGGGCGGACATTGAGGGCCGCATCCGCCAAGGTGCCCGCCTGCGGGTGGCCACCAAGTACACGAATGCCGCACGGACCCACTTCCTGCACAAGGGCGTGCACCTCGACCTCATCAAGCTCTATGGCTCCATGGAGCTGGCCCCCCTGGTGGGCCTGGCCGATGCCATCGTCGACCTGGTCTCCACGGGCAGCACCCTGCGCGCCAATGGCCTCGAGGAAATCGAGGTCATCCGCGAGATCTCGTCCCGGCTCGTGATAAACCCTGCGGCTCTGAAGACGCGGCACGATGCACTGGAGCCCCTCATCGCTGCCTTTGCCCAGACCGCCCAGACCGCACAGACCGCGCCGACATCGCCATCCCACCCATGAGCCCACGCATCTCGATTGCCCGCCTTCGCAGCAGCTCTGCCGACTTCCGTGCTCGGCTGCACGAACTGCTGGCCTTCGAGAGCACGCAAGACGAGTCCATTCAGACCACCGTGCGGGGCATCATCCGCCGGGTGCGTTCCGAGGGCGATGCGGCAGTGCTCGACCTCACTCGGCAGTTCGATGGCCTTTCTGCCGAGCGCATGGCCGATCTCGAGATTCCGCGCGCCGAGGCCGAGGCAGCCTTCCTCGGCCTTGCGCCCGCCCAGCGCTCGGCGCTGGAGGCCGCCGCCGCCCGCATTCGCGAGTTCCACGAGCATCAGAAGGCCGAGTCTTGGTTCATCCAAGACGCCCACGGCAACCGCCTGGGCCAGCGCATCTCTGCCCTCGACCGCGCCGGCCTCTATGTGCCGGGCGGCAAGGCGGCCTACCCATCCTCGGTGCTGATGAATGCGGTGCCCGCCAAGGTGGCGGGCGTCCCCGAGGTGGTGATGGTGGTGCCCACGCCCCGGGGTGAGCGCAATCCCCTGGTGCTGGCCGCGGCCCACCTCGCGGGCGTCGACCGCATGTTTGCCATCGGTGGTGCCCAGGCAGTGGCTGCTCTGGCCTACGGCACCGAGACCATCCCTGCCGTCGACAAAATCACCGGACCCGGCAATGCCTATGTGGCCGAGGCCAAGCGCCAGGTCTTTGGCAAGGTGGGCATTGACATGATTGCAGGCCCCTCCGAAATTCTGATCATCGCCGACGGCACCACCCCCGCCGACTGGGTGGCGATGGATCTCTTTTCGCAGGCCGAGCACGACGAGCTTGCCCAGTCGATCCTGCTCTGCCCAAATGCCCAATACCTCGATGCGGTCGAGGAGGCGATCCAACGCCTGCTTCCCGAGATGCCGCGGGCCGCGGTGATCCGCGCATCCCTGGAGGGCCGAGGCGCCCTCATCCAGGTCGAGAGCCTTGAGCAGGCCTGCGAGATCGCCAACGACATCGCGGCCGAGCACCTCGAGATCTCCACCCAAGACCCGCAGCGCTGGGCCGATCGCATCCGCCATGCGGGCGCACTCTTTCTGGGGCGTTATGCGTCGGAGTCGATTGGCGACTACTGCGCGGGCCCCAACCATGTGCTGCCGACCATGCGCTCAGCCCGCTTCTCCTCGGCGCTGGGGGTCTACGACTTCCAGAAGCGCACGAGCATTGTGGACATCTCGGCCCAGGGCTCGGCAGTGCTGAGCCCCGTGGCGCGAGACCTCGCCTTTGGCGAGGGCCTACAGGCCCACGCCCTGGCGGCCGACCTCCGGCTGCGCGGCGAGTAGGGCGCGCAGGGCCTCGAGCAGCAGCGCATTCTCCTCGGCCCGGCCGACCGTAATCCGCAGGAAGTCCCTCAGCATCGGCGTGTTGAAGTGCCGAACCAGAATGCCCTGCGTGCGCAGGGCCTGGGCGAGGCCCAAGGCATCCTGGCCCAGCGGTGCCTTGGCGAAGACGAAGTTGCCCGCCGGCTCGGCCACAGCAAAGTCCAAGGCCAGAAGCCCCGACCGCAGCGCCCCTCGGTCGCGCACGATGGCGTCTCGGGTCTGCTCAAAATGCGCCCGGTCCTCGACCGCGGCCGTGCCTCCGGCCAGCGCCAGGCGGTCGATGGGGTAGGAGTTGACGCTGTCCTTCACCCGCACCAGGGCCTCGATCAGCGGGGCCTGCCCAAAGGCCATGCCCAGCCGCAGGCCCGCGAGCCCGCGGCTCTTTGAGAAAGACTGGCTCACCAGCAGGTTGGGGTGGTCGTGAATCAGGGGCACGCACGACTGCGCGCCAAAGTCCACGTAAGCCTCGTCGACCAGAACCAGCAGCTCGGGGCGGGCCTGAAGCAGGCGCTCGATCTCCTGCCGCGGCTTGGCAATGCTGGTGGGCGCATTGGGGTTGGGAAAGATGAGGCCGCAGGCGTGGCGGGGGACCCCATCGAGATCGAAGATCAGGGCCTCGCCGCGCTCGCCCTCGGCGCGCATCGGAAGGGTCATGGACTCGATCCCGTAGAGGCCGCAGTAGACGGGGTAGAAGCTGTAGCTCACCTCAGGAAAGGCGAGGGGCCGGCCCGGGTGCCGAAATAGCCCCTGGAAGGCGAAGGCAAGGACCTCGTCGGAGCCATTGCCAACAAAGACCTGATCTGCCGAGAGGCCCGACTCCTGCGCCAGTGCTGAGCGCAGCGCTAGGCTGGTCGGGTCGGGGTAGAGCCGCAGCGCGTCGGCCTGAGATTGATCGAGCACCGCCCGCATGGCCGCCACAGCCCTGGGCGATGGGGGATAGGGGTTCTCGTTGGTGTTGAGCTTGGCGCGCGGTGGCGTGCGCGGCTGCTCGCCCGGGACGTAGGGATGGAGGGCCTCCAGGCCCGGACTCCAGAAGGGCGAGGGCGTCGAGCCGGAATGCGCATGGGACATGAGGCCGACTGTATCATCGCGCTATGGCTCAGCGCACCGCAGAAATCATCCGCAACACCTCCGAGACCCAGATCCGTGTGGTCATCAACCTCGATGGCACCGGCCAGCGCACCCTGGCCACCGGTGTGCCTTTTCTCGACCACATGCTCGATCAGATCGCTCGGCATGGCCTCATCGACCTCGTCGTCGAGGCCCGCGGCGACCTGCACATCGACGACCACCACACGGTGGAAGACGTCGGCATCACCCTGGGCCAGGCCCTGTCCCAGGCCCTGGGCAGCAAGGCCGGCATTCGCCGCTACGGCAGCGCCACCATCCCGCTCGACGAGGCCCTCTCGCGCGTGGTGGTCGACGTCTCCGGCCGGCCCGGCCTCTTTTTCGACGTCGCCTGGACGCGTGCGCGCGTGGGCAATTTCGACCTCGACCTGATCCGCGAGTTTTTCCAGGGCCTCGTCAACCACGCAGCCCTGACCATTCACGTCGACAACCTCAAGGGCATCAACGCGCACCACCAGTGCGAGACGGTGTTCAAGGCCTTTGCCCGCGCCCTGCGGGCGGCGGTGGAGATTGATCCCAGGCTCGACGCCTCGGCGATTCCCTCCACCAAGGGCAGCCTCTAGGCTGCCCCGGCGAACGCCCGCCTCCACCCACCATGATTGGCCTGGTCGACTATGGCGGGGGCAACCTGGCCAGCGTCCTGCGCGCCCTGCAGCGGGCCTCGGGCGGCCAGGCCCAGAGGGTCTCCACGCCCGAAGACCTGCTCGCAGCCGATCGCATCGTGTTTCCGGGGCAGGGGGCGATGGCCGACTGCATGGCCCGGCTGGAGTCCAGCGGCCTGAAGGCCCCGCTGCTCGAGGCCCTGCGCTGCCGCCCATTCCTTGGCATCTGTGTGGGCATGCAGATGCTCTTTGAGCGCAGCGAAGAGGCCGACACCCCGGGCCTGGGCGTGTTTCCGGGCGAGGTTCTGCGCCTGACCGCCGCGCGCGGCGCCGTCGATGCCGAGGGTCGCCCCCTGAAGGTGCCCCACATGGGCTGGAACGAGATTCAGTGCCGCCGCAGCCACCCAGTGCTTGCCGGGCTCGACGCCATGCCCCTGGGGCATTGGTTTTATTTTGTTCACAGCTATGCCGCCCAGCCCAACAATCCCGCGCTGATTCTCGCCGAGACCCACTATGGGTCTGCCTTTACCTGTGCGGTGGCCGCAGATAACATCGTTGCGACCCAGTTCCACCCCGAAAAGAGCGCCGAAGCAGGTCTGCGGCTCCTTGAGAACTTCGTCCACTGGGCCCCCTAGCCCAGCAGCCCCCCACCCATCACCCCACCGCCCCACCGCCATGCCCCTACTGCTGATTCCCGCCATCGACCTCAAGGACGGCCAGTGCGTTCGTCTTCGCCAGGGCGTGATGGCCGACGCCACGGTGTTCTCCGAAAACCCAGCCGATATGGCACGGCACTGGGTGGGCCTGGGGGCACAGCGTCTGCACGTGGTGGATCTCAACGGCGCGGTCGACGGCCGCCCCAAAAATGAGTCGTCCATCAAGGCGATCATTCAGGCCGTGGGCCCCGACATCCCCATCCAGATCGGCGGCGGCATTCGCGACCTCGACACCATCGAGCGCACCCTCGACGATGGCGCCCGGTATGTGGTGATTGGCACTGCGGCCGTGAAGAACCCGGGCCTCCTCAAAGATGCCTGCGCCGCCTTTCCCGGCCAGATTGTGGTGTCGATCGATGCCAAAGATGGCAAGGTGGCCACCGACGGCTGGAGCAAGCTCTCCGGCCATGAGGTCATCGACCTTGCCCAGAAATTTGAGAACGATGGCGTCTCGGCCATCCTCTACACCGACATCGGGCGCGACGGCATGCTCACCGGCGTCAACGTGGATTCCACCCTGGCACTGGCGCGGGCCGTCTCCATCCCGGTCATTGCCTCGGGCGGCATTGCGGGCATCGACGACATTCGTCAGCTCGCTGCCCTGCACGACGAAGGCATCATGGGCGCCATTCTCGGCCGGGCCATCTACGAGGGCCATCTCGACTTCGCCCAGGCCCAGGCCCTGGTCGACGGCCAGGTCTAGGGCGGCCAGCAGTGCTGGCCAAGCGCGTCATTCCTTGCCTCGATGTGCACGCGGGGCGTGTGGTCAAGGGGACCAACTTCGTGGGCCTGCGCGATGCGGGCGACCCCGTGGAGGCCGCGCGCCGATACAACGACCAGGGCGCCGACGAGCTCACTTTTCTCGACATCACGGCCTCCTCCGATGACCGCGACCTCATTTTGTCGGTGATTGAGTCCGTGGCCTCGCAGGTCTTCATTCCACTCACGGTGGGCGGGGGCGTCCGCCGGGTCGACGACGTCTCTCGGCTGCTCAATGCGGGGGCCGACAAGGTCTCCATCAACACCGCCGCGGTGCAGAATCCCGCGCTGGTCCAAGAGGCCGCCACCCGCTACGGCAGTCAGGCCATCGTGGTGGCCCTCGATGCCAAGCGGGTCGATGACCGCTGGGAGATCTTCACCCATGGCGGCCGAAATCCCACTGGCCTGGATGCGGTGGCCTGGGCCCAGCACATGGCAGAACTGGGTGCGGGCGAGATCCTTCTCACCAGCATGGACCGCGACGGCACCCGCTCGGGCTTCGACCTCGAGCTCACCCGAGCCGTCTCGCGGGCGGTGCCCATTCCGGTGATTGCCTCGGGCGGCGTGGGCTCTTTGGAGCACATGGCCGATGGAGTATCGCTGGGCGAGGCCGACGCCGTTCTGGCCGCCAGCATTTTTCACTTTGGCCAACACACGGTGGCCGAGGCCAAGGCCTTCATGGCACAGCGGGGAATTCATGTCCGACTGGATTGATCAAATCACCTTCAACGCGCAGGGTCTCGTGCCCGCGATCGCCCAAGACTTCCAGACCGGCCGAGTCCTGATGGTGGCTTGGATGAATCGCGAGGCGCTGGAGCAGACCGCAGCCACCGGCGAGGTCGTGTATTTCTCGCGTTCGCGCAACGCCCTCTGGCGCAAGGGCGAGACCTCCGGCAGCACCCAGAGACTGGTTGAGATGCGCCTCGACTGCGACGCCGATGTGCTCTTGCTGCAGGTCGAGCAGCGCCAGGGCATTGCCTGTCACACCGGCCGCGAGTCCTGCTTCTTCTCCATCCTCGAGGCGGCGGCCGATGGGCCGCTGGGTGGGTCTGAAGGGTCCAAGTCGCAGCCCACTTGGCGGGTGGTCGACCCGGTGCTGGTGGACCCAGAGAACCTCTATGGTCAAGGCCCCCGGCCCGCCCTCGCACCGGGCGATGTCCTGGCCCGCCTGGCCGACACCATCGCGCAGCGCCGCTCGGCCAGCCCCGAGCAGAGCTATGTCGCCAAGCTCCTGTCCAAGGCCCCCGATGGGGTGCTGAAAAAGATCGGCGAGGAGGCCACCGAGCTCGTCATGGCCTCGAAAGACAATCAGCCCTCGGCGGTGGTGGCCGAAATGGCCGATCTCTGGTTCCACTGCCTGGTGCTCCTGGAGCAGCAGGGCCTGCGCCCAGAGCAGGTTCTCTCCGAGCTCGCTCGGCGCGAGGGCCTCTCGGGCATCGAAGAAAAAGCCAACCGTCGGGAGCCTTCGCGATGAGCCAACACCCCAGCCACGACCCCTCCTGCATTTTCTGCCGCATCTCTGCCGGTGAGATCCCTGCGCAGAAGGTCTATGAAGACGAGCACATGGTCGCCTTTCGGGACATCCGCCCCCGGGCTCCACTGCACATCCTGTTGATCCCCCGGCAGCACATCCCCTCGATGGCCGAACTGCGCCCCGAGCACGCGGCCCTGGTCGGTCATCTGCTGGTCAAGGCCGGAGATCTTGTGCGCGCCGAGGGCTACACCGATGGCTTTCGCACCGTCGCCAACACCGGCCGAGTGGGGTGTCAGGAGGTATATCATCTCCACTTCCACGTCCTGGCAGCCGATGCGCCGCTGGGCGTGCCCCCCACGTTCGAACTGTAATTTTCCGCCACACCAACCCGCCGTTCCTCACACATTCGGAGTCATCCATGGGTTCGTTCAGTATTTGGCATTGGCTAATCGTTCTTCTCGTCGTGGTTCTGGTCTTCGGCACCAAGAAGCTCAAGACCCTGGGCTCCGACCTGGGCGGGGCAGTCAAAGGCTTCAAGGAAGGCATGAAAGACGGTGGTGCCGAGGCCAGCGCTCCAGTGCAGAAGTCGGCCGATGAGCCTGCCGTCATCGATGTGAAGGCCGAGGACAAGACCCGGTCGTAGGCCGAGCGTCTCGGCAGACCTGAGCCAAAGACCGTCCTGTGCTCGACATCGGTTTTGCCGAACTCATCGTGATTGCGGTGGTGGGCCTCATTGTGTTGGGGCCCGAAAAACTGCCGGTGGTCACCCGCACCGTGGGCACCCTGCTGGGCAGAGCCCAGCGCTATGTCTCGGACGTAAAGAACGACATCAGCCGCCAGATGGAGCTCGAGGAGCTGCGCAAGATGCAGAGCAGCATGGAGACCATGGGCCGCGACATGCAGACCAGCCTCACCGAGGCCACGTCAGACCTCGAAGGGATTGCCAAAAATACTGCTGCGGACGTCAACGACAGCTTCAGTGATGGGGCCTTCGAGAGCAGCGCCTATGCGTCGTCGGCCTTCAAGTCGGGCCTGCACATCGGTGCGGGACGCCGCACCTGGACCGAGGAACAGGCCGATGAGCGCCTGAGGGCCCGCATTCAGACCCGGCTGCGCCGCCGCTACATGAAGAAAAAGCCCCGCTATGGCGACGAATAATTCTTCCGACCCCAACAACCCCAACGGCCCCAACAACGCCGACACCGCTGCCCAAGAGACCTTCATGTCTCATCTGGTGGAGCTGCGCGACCGCCTCGTGCGGGCTGTGGTGGCCATCCTCGCAGTGTTTGTGGCCATCGTGTATTGGGCCCCCGACATTTACTCGATCTTTGCTGGCCCGCTGATTGCTGCCCTGCCCGAGGGCTCGAGCATGATCGCCACCGATGTGACGGCACCGTTTTTCGTGCCCATGAAGGTGACCATGTTGGTGGCCTTCATCATTGCCCTGCCATGGGTGCTCTACCAGGCCTGGGCCTTCGTTGCCCCCGGCCTCTACAGCCACGAAAAGCAGCTGGTGCTGCCCATCATCATCACGAGCTTCGTGCTGTTTCTGGTGGGCATGGCCTTTGCTTACTTCTTTGTGTTTCCCGCGGTCTTTGGCTTCGTCGCGGCCTACACCCCAGCCGGTGTGCAGATGGCCACCGACATCGACAAATACCTCTCCTTTGCCATCAGCCTATTTCTGGTGTTTGGCGTCTCCTTCGAGACCCCCGTGGTGCAGATGGTGCTGGTGCGGATGAACATCGTCAGCCTGCAGAAAATGCGGGACTTCCGCAGCTACTTCATCGTCATCGCCTTTGTGGTGGCGGCGGTTGTGACCCCACCCGATGTGGTCTCGCAGCTGCTGCTGGCCATCCCGCTTTGCCTGCTCTATCAGCTGGGCATCTACCTCGCGGCCTGGATCACTCCCAAGAACCAAGACCTCACGGACTGATTGCCCTAGGCCTATGGGGCCATCCCCCGGGGGGCCGGGCGCAGCAGTCGGATTCAGCGTCAGCGCCCGGTGGGCCGCTCGGCGAGCGTGACGGTCAGTTCGCGCCGTGCCCCCTGTCGAATCACCGTGACTTGGGCCTTGGTGCCCGGAGTCAGCCCTGCGACCTGGGCCAGCAACTCGCGCCGGTTGCGCACTGCCTGCCCATTGATCGACACCACGACATCACCCACCGACAGGCCAGCACGGTCGGCCGGGCCACCAGGCGCGATGCGGGCAATGATGCTGCCCTGTGGACTGGGCAGCTTGAGGGTCTGGGCGATGTCCTCATTCACATCCTGCGGCTCAACGCCTAGGAAGCCGCGGCTTACCTTCCCGGTGGACACGATGCTCTCCATGACGCGGCGGGCAAGGTCGGCCGAAATGGCAAAGCCAATGCCCAGACTGCCCCCGTCGCGGGAAATGATGGCGGTGTTGATGCCCACGAGCGCCCCGTTGGCGTCGACCAGAGCGCCGCCCGAGTTGCCCGGATTGATGGCGGCGTCGGTCTGGATGAAGTCGCCGAAGGTGGCGAGTTCGGGCTCGGTGCGCCCCAGAGCACTCACGATGCCCTGGGTCACGGTCAGCCCAACACCAAACGGGTTGCCGATGGCCAAGACGGTGTCGCCGACCTGAAGCTCCGACGGTCGTCCAAACACGATGGTGGGAAGGTTGGTGGCCTTGACCCGCAGCACCGCGAGATCGCTCTCGGGGTCGGAGCCCATCAACTCCGCATCGAGCTGTCGGCCGTCGGAGAAGGTCACCTGAAAAGACTCGGCCCCCTCGACCACATGGTGGTTGGTGAGGATGATGCCGTCGGGGCTGACGATCACGCCCGAGCCCAGGCCCTGGCCCGGCCCGACATCGTCGTCGGGCCCCGGAAGTCGGTCGCCGAAGAATCGCCGAAGCACGGGATCGTCGATCAGCGGGTGGGGCTGGCGGGCCCGCTGGGTGTTCACATACACCACCGCCGGCATGGCCAGGCGAACCGCCTCGCGCAGGGAGGAGGCCGGGGGTGGCAGGTCGGTCTGGAGCACCGCGGGGCCCTGACCCCCGCCCACCAAGGCGCCTGGCAGGCCCTGCTGAAAGCCCAATCCCGCCAGTCCGGAGCCCTGAAGCCAGTCGGGCTTGAGGGTGGCCACCACGAAAATCAAGGCCAGCCCGACGGTGCAGACCTGGGCGTAGAGGAGCCAAAGGCGTTTGATCATGGGTGGAATCCGGGGTGAATGGTGCGCTAAAATCATAGGCTAACCGAAATCCATCTGCGTTCTTGGAGCCATAGCCCGATGCAAAACCCCGCGCAAAACTCGACGACGGCCGGATCGGCCGGATTGGCCGGATCGTCCAACGCTGCCCCGAAAAAGCCTCTGGGCCTGGCCTCCGAGATCACCGAGGGCGAGTCCTTCAAGATGGACGAGAAGGACCCTGGCCGCCGCACCTGGATGATTACCTGCGGCGCCGCCGGTGCCGTCGCTGGCGCAGCGGTGGCAGTGCCGTTTCTGGGCTCGATGGCCCCGTCCGAGAAGGCCCGGTCTGCCGGAGCACCCGTCGAGGTCGATCTGTCCGACATCGCCGAGGGCGGCCTCAAGATCGTGGAGTGGCGCGGCAAGCCCGTCTGGATCGTGCGCCGCACCCCGGCCATGCTGCAGAGCCTCAACGGCCTGGACACCCAGCTCGCCGACCCGAATTCCGATCGCAAGGACTATCCCGTCCCCGACTACGCCAAAAACGCGCACCGCTCGATCAAGCCCGAATTCCTCATCACTGTGGGGATTTGTACCCACCTGGGCTGCTCGCCGGTCACAAAATTCGAGACTGGCGGCGCTTCGGGCGTGGCTGGCGACTGGCCCGGCGGCTTTTTGTGCCCCTGCCATGGCTCGACCTTCGACATGGCCGGCCGTGTCTATGCCAACAAGCCCGCCCCCGACAACCTGGAAGTTCCCCGCCACATGTACCTCTCCGACACCCGCGTGGTGATCGGCAAGGATGAGCAGGGCGAGGCGTAAGACCGAGGCGAAGTTCCAACGCAATTCACTTTTTAAAGGCGACCTCCATGGCAGCAGAGAAAACAGTTCAGGCCGATGGCCTCGTGGGTTGGATCGATCGGCGCTTTCCGCTGATCAGCCTCTACAAGGGCCATCTCTCTGAGTACTACGCGCCCAAGAATTTCAACTTCTGGTACTTCTTTGGCTCCCTGGCGATGCTCGTCCTGGTGCTGCAGATCGTCACCGGCATCTTCCTGGTCATGCACTACAAGCCCGATGCCTCGCTCAACGCGGCGGGCATCCCGGTGGCCTTCGCCAGCGTGGAATACATCATGCGCGAGGTGCCCTTCGGCTGGCTGATTCGCTACATGCACTCGACCGGCGCATCGGCATTCTTCGTGGTGGTCTTCCTGCACATGTTCCGTGGCCTGATGTACGGCTCCTACCGCGAGCCCCGCGAGCTGATCTGGATCTTTGGCTGCCTGATTTTCCTCGTGCTGATGGCCGAGGCCTTCATGGGCTACCTGCTTCCCTGGGGCCAGATGTCGTTCTGGGGCGCCCAGGTCATCGTGAATCTCTTTGCTGCGGTGCCGTTCATCGGTCCTGACCTCGCCGTCTGGATCCGCGGCGACTACGTGGTGGGCGATGCCACCCTGAACCGGTTCTTTGCCTTCCACGTGATTGCTCTGCCGCTGGTGCTGCTGGGTCTGGTGATGGCCCACATCATCGCCCTGCACGAGGTGGGCTCCAACAACCCCGATGGCGTTGAGATCAAGGCCCAGAAGGACAAGAACGGCATTCCGCTCGACGGCATCCCGTTCCACCCCTACTACACCGTGCACGACATCATGGGTGTGGCGGGCTTCGCGCTGATCTTCTTCTCGGTGGTGTTCTTTGCGCCCGAGCTGAGTGGTTATTTCCTGGAGTACAACAACTTCATTCCGGCCGACCCGCTGGTCACCCCCAGCCACATCGCCCCGGTCTGGTACTTCACCCCCTTCTACTCCATGCTGCGCGCCACCACCGACGTCTTCACCTGGGTTCTGGTGGCGGGTGCAGCCTTCGGCGCCTTCGCCTTCCTGCGCGCCAAGTTGGGCATGATGTCCCTGGTGGGTGCGGGCGCCATGCTGGTGCTGGCCATCGCCTTCCGCACCTTCGACGCCAAGTTCTGGGGCGTGGTGGTGATGGGTGGTGCGGTCATCATCCTGTTCTTCCTGCCTTGGCTCGACAAGTCGCCCGTGAAGTCCATCCGCTATCGCCCCCAGTGGCAGCAGTGGCTCTACGGCGCCTTTGTGGTCAACTTCGTGGTCTTGGGCTACCTGGGCATCCTGCCGCCGACCCCCGCAGGCACCATCATTTCGCAGATCGGCACGGTCTTCTACTTTGGCTTCTTCCTGGCCATGCCGCTCTGGACGCCGCTGGGTGAGTTCCGCCCAGTGCCCGCCCGCGTGACCTTCCAACCCCATTGACCCCTCGAAGGCCCTGTTCTTATGCTGATCTCTTCAAGCCTCCTCCGCCTTCGTCGGTCGGTCGTTTCCGTGGGTGCTGCCGCAGCCCTGGGCCTGTGCCTTGCTGCCGGCTCGGCCATGGCCGCCGGGGGTGCCGGCGTTCCGCTCGACACCTTCCCCGTCACCAAGCTCAACGACAAGGCGGCCCTGCAAAACGGCGCCAAGCTCTACATGAATTACTGCTTGGGCTGCCATGGCATCTCGCAGGTCCGCTACAACGGCCTGCGTCAGATCGGTCTGTCGGAAGACATCATCAAGCAGAACCTCATCCTCACCGAGGCCAAGTTTGGTGATCCCATCCGCACGACCATGCCCCTGAAGGCCTCGGCCGAATGGTTCGGTAAGGCTCCGCCCGATCTGTCCCTCACCGCCCGCTCGCGCTCCTCGGGCGACGGCACCGGTGCCGATTGGATCTACACCTACCTGCGCACCTACGTCCCCGACGAGGCCCGCCCGACCGGCTGGAACAACAAGGTCTACCCCAATGTGGGCATGCCCCATGTGCTGTGGGATCTCCAAAAGGCGAAGTCCCCGGCCGACTACGACTCCGATGTGGCCGACCTGACTGCCTTCCTGGCCTGGGTGGCAGAGCCCGTGGCCTCGACCCGCAAGCAGATCGGCGTGGTCGTGCTGCTGTTCCTCGGCCTCTTCTTTGTCTTTGCCTGGCGCCTCAACGCGGCCTATTGGAAAGATGTTCGCTAAGAAAGATGTTCGCTAGGAAAGACCTTCGCTAGGGAATACGTCCGCTAAGTCTTTTCCTTACAATCTGTGGGGGCGGGATCACGGCCTTGGTCGTGCCTGCCCCGCAATTTTTTCGGAGACCGAAAACCATGATGGTTTTGTACTCGGGCACCACCTGCCCCTTCAGCCACCGCTGCCGCTTTGTTCTGTTCGAAAAGGGCATGGACTTCGAGATTCGCGACGTCGACCTGTTCAATCGGCCCGAAGACATTTCCATCATGAACCCCTATGGCCAGGTGCCCATCCTCGCCGACCGGGATCTGGTGATCTACGAGTCGAACATCATCAACGAGTACATCGACGAGCGCTTTCCCCATCCCCAGCTGATGCCGGTGGACCCCATCCAGCGGGCTCGGGTGCGGCTGCTGCTGCTCAACTTCGAGCGTGAGGTGTTTGTGCATGTCCAGGAGTTGGAGCGACTCGAGGCCAAAAAGGCCGACAAGCCGCTCGACAAGACCTCCGAGAAGGTCGCCGAGAAGGCCCGCACCATCATCCGAGACCAGCTCTCCAAGCTCTCGCCCGTGCTGATGAAGTCGTCCTACATCATGGGCGAAGAGTTCAGCATGATCGACCTGGCCCTGGCACCCCTGCTCTGGCGCCTCGGCCACTACGGCATTGAGCTGCCCAAGACGGCTGCGCCCGTGCTGAAGTACGCCGAGCGCATCTTCGCCCGGCCCGCCTTTGCCGAGGCCCTGACCCCATCTGAGAAAGTGATGCGCCGATAGGCGTCGGCAATCCCGTGTCTGAGCCGATTTCACAGAAGCCGTATTTCGTTCGCGCCATCTTTGAGTGGTGCACCGACAACGGCTTCACCCCCTACATCGCCGTGGCCGTGAACAGCGAGACTGTGGTGCCGCGCGGCCATGTGCGCAACGGGGAAATCGTGCTCAACATTTCCGCCCTGGCGACCCATCGGCTGCACATCTCCAACGAGTCCATCGCCTTCACTGCCCGATTCTCCGGTCAGGCCCAAGACATCTGGGTGCCGATGGAGCAGGTGTCGGCCATCTATGCCAAGGAAACCGGCGCGGGCATGGCCTTCGAGGTGGCCAAGCCCCTGGGCCTCACCCCCGAGGAAGAGGCCGCACAGCAGTCGTTTCGGCCGTCTTCCCTGGAGCTGGGTTCTCAGGTCGAGGGCGATGGGTCTGGTGCCGCGGTCTCAACATCCCCGGACGACGACGAACCCCCGAGGCCGACGGCGCCGGCGGGAGGCCGGCCGGCACTGCGCCGCGTGAAGTAAACTGCGCTTTTCTGTGCCGCTTTAGCTCAGTTGGTAGAGCAACCGCCTTGTAAGCGGTAGGTCGTCAGTTCGAATCCGACAAGCGGCACCCTCAGAACACAACTAAGCGCCCACGACGCCCGCGTCGACCAGCACCTGCTTGAGCTCGCCGCTCTCGTGCATCTCGCCCATGATGTCCGAGCCACCCACAAACTCCCCCTTCACATAGAGCTGGGGGATGGTGGGCCAATTCGAATACTCCTTCACCGCCTGCCGCACGCTGTCGTCCTCCAGCACATTCACGATGGCCACCTGGGTCACACCATTGGCCTTCAGAATCTGAACGGCCTTGCTGGAGAAGCCGCACTGGGGCATCGAGGCAGTGCCCTTCATGAAGAGCACCACGGGATTGTCGGTCACGGTCTGGTGGATGAAGTCTTTGGCGTCCATGGCTTGTCACTTAAAAAATTTGGGGTCAGGGGCTGCACTGGGCTGCGCGCGCCCGACCGGCAGGCGCCCTCAAGACCCAGCGACTCTGCATTCTACGCCGGCCAGACGCACCCAACGGGGACGTCCCTCGAGGTCTGAGCCCCCCTGCCGATCCTGGAACCCGGCCTGCGCTGCGATTTCAAGCACCGCCTCCCGCTGCGTCCAGCCATGTTCCAGAAACACGGCGGCCCCCGGGGCAAGGATGCTGGGAAGGCGCTGCAGCACCACCCGAACATCGTGCAGGCCATCGGCACTGTCGATCAGGCCTGCCAGCGCGGCCCGCGGCTCTGAAAGAAGATCTCCTTGGGCCAGGTGGGGGTCATCGCCCGCGAGATAGGGCGGGTTGCACAGGACCACATCAAAAGGCGCGAGGCCCGAGAGCCTGTGCCACACGGCGTCTTCCAGCCAGCTCCCCCAGAGCCATTGCAGCCGTTCCTGGCCAATGCCCAGGCCGACCCCATTGGCGCGGGCCACGGCCAGGGCCGCACGGGACTGATCCACCCCAATCCCCGCCACTTCGGTCGGGCAGTCCGCGAGCACCGAGAGCAGCAGACATCCTGTGCCGGTGCCCAGGTCCAGCACCCGCAAGGGCTGCCTGGGCCGCCTGGGCGGGGGAAACTCCGAGAGCACTGCCTCGACCATCGGCTCGGAGTCGGCGCGCGGAATGAGGGTGTGGCGATTGACAAAAAATCGTCGGCCGTAAAACGACCACTCGCCCAACAGATGGGCCAACGGAACCCCCGCGGAGCGCCGTGCGACCAGGGTCTCCAAGGCCTTGGCCCCCTCGGGCCAAAGAACCGCGACGGCCTCGGGCTCCCCGCGGTCCAGCCCCCGGGACATCCACCACGCCCTTGGCCTGCCCGACAGCCAGGTGAGCAGATGCCAGACCTCGTGGCTAGGAATCATGTCGACGCGTTGTGTCCGATGTGCCTGATGTGCCTGATGTGCCTGAAGTGCCTGAGCTGGCCGATGCGCCTAGTCGCCGAGGGCGGCGAGCAGATCGGCCTGGTTCTCAGCAATCAGCGAGTCGGTGAGCTCGGTGAGATCACCGTCCATGATTGCGTCCATCTTGTAGAGCGTGAGGTTGACCCGGTGGTCGGTGATCCGGCCCTGCGGAAAGTTGTAGGTGCGGATGCGCTCGGACCGGTCGCCCGAGCCGATCATCAGCCTGCGCGTGCTGGCCTCGGCCGCCTGCTGCGCCGCCACCTGCTTGTCGCGAACCCGTGCGGCCAAGACCTTCATCGCCCGCTCCTTGTTCTTGTGCTGAGACCGATCGTCCTGGCATTCGGCCACGATCCCGGTGGGCAGGTGGGTGATGCGCACCGCACTCTCGGTCTTGTTCACGTGCTGGCCGCCGGCACCCGAAGCCCGAAAGACATCGATGCGCAGCTCGTCGGGCGAAAAGACCACCTCGGCGACCTCGTCGGCCTCGGGCAAAACCGCCACCGTGCAGGCCGAGGTGTGGATGCGGCCCTGGGTCTCGGTGGCCGGAACCCGCTGGACCCGATGGCCGCCAGACTCAAACTTCAGCCGGCTGTAGACCTTGTCCCCCGAGAGGCGCGCAATGATTTCGCGGTATCCCCCAAGGTCGCTTTCATTGGCCGAAAGGATTTCCACCGACCAGCGCATGCGCTCGGCGTAGCGGCTGTACATGCGAAACAAATCGCCTGCGAAGAGGGCGGATTCGTCGCCGCCCGTACCCGCACGAATCTCCAAAATGATGTTGCGCTCATCGTTGGGGTCCTTGGGCAGAAGCTGCTTCTGGAGCTCCGCCTCGCAGGACTCGATCTCTGCCTTGAGCCGCGCGATCTCATCCTGGGCAAAGGACTTCAACTCGGGGTCGGAGAGCCACTCGTGGGCCGAGGCCAGGTCGGCTTCGGCCGAGCGATGCCGCGCAAAGGTTTCCACGATCGGCTCGAGGTCGCTGCGCTCTTTGGAGAGCCGACGCAGGTCGTCCATGCGCTGGGCGATGCTGGGGTCCGAGAGCTGGGCCTCGACCGTCTGATGACGGGCGACCAGCTGCTCGAGCTTGGCCAGAAGGCTATCTTTCATTCACTTCCTTTGGAAAAACCATCCAGCCGCAAAAGCGCCTGAACCTGGGCGGCGGTGGCCGAGCGGACCTCGGGCCGGGGGTCGTTCAGGCCAGCGTAGGCACCGTGCAAAAGCTTCTGAACGACGCCGCGTGCCACGCCCTGCAGAGTGGGTTCGGCCGCGGCCCGATCCTCGGGACTGAGGCGTCGCAGGCCTGCGGAAACCTCCTGCTCCACCAGGCCGTCGGCATACTGACCCAGGGCCTTGATGAGGGGGAGCTGCTCGCGGCTGGCCATGCGCTGAACAAAGCCCTCTCGTGCCCGCTCGATGTAGACCATGGCCTCGGCGGCGGCATCGCGCCGCGCCTGTGTGCCCTGAGACACCAGGGCCGAAAAATCGTCGATGGTAAAGAGAAACGCATCCGAAAGGCCGCGCACCTCGGCCTCGATGTCTCGGGGCACCGCCAGATCCGCCAGAAACATCGGGCGGTGCTTGCGCCGCTTGAGGGCGCGGCCGACCAGGCCCGAGCCCAGAATCGGCAGGGTGCTGGCCGTGCAGCTGACCACCACATCGAACTCGTGCAGCCGCTCTGGAAGTAGAGACAGGGGCATGGCACTGCCGCCGTGCTCCGCGGCCAGGGCCTCCGCCCGGGCAAGGGTGCGGTTGCAGACCACCAGCGCCTGAGGCTGCTGGGCGGCAAAGTGGGCGAGGCACAGCTGAATCATCTCGCCGGCGCCGATGAACAGCATGCGGGTCTCGGAGAGCTGGCCAAAAATCTGCTGCGCGAGGCGAACCCCGGCCGAGGCGAGCGACACCGAGGCACTGCCGATGGCGGTGTGGGTGCGGACTTCCTTGGCGCAGGCAAAGGCGCTTTGAAACAGCTGGTGCAGGGTCGGGCCCAGACTGCCCGCCGCCTGCGCGTCGCGGGCGGCATCCTTCAGTTGGCCCAGGATCTGGGGCTCGCCCAGCACCATCGAATCCAGCCCGGCAGCCACGCGAAAGATGTGCTCGGCCGCATCGGCATCGCGGTGAACATAGAGATGCGAGCGCAGGGCCTGCGGATCGAGCTGACCCTGCTCGGCCAGCCAGGCCAGCGTGCGGGCCTCGGCATGGTCCACGTCGCTGGACGCCCCCACAGCCAGCACCAGCTCGGTGCGGTTGCAGGTCGAGAGAATGGCCTGCTCGGGGGCCAGAGGCTCCACTGCCCGACGCAGCGAGGCCAGCCGATCGGTGAGCACTGGCGCCGGAAAGGCGAGCCGTTCGCGCAGGGCGAGGTCGGCTGTCTCGTGGTTCAGCCCAAAGAGCAACAGCGCGCTCATGCCCCCGACGACGATCCTGCCGAGCTAAGAAACAGGGCAAAGGCCGGGTGCGCCGACTCATCCCAGTGGGGATAGCCCAGGCCCATGAGAAAGTCGCGCAGTGCAGCCTGCTCTTGGGGCGGAACCTGAATGCCCACCAGGATGTTGCCGGTGTCGGCCCCGTGATTGCGGTAGTGGAACAGCGAGATGTTCCAGCTTGGATTCATGCTCGATAGAAAGCGCATGAGCGCCCCCGGACGCTCGGGAAATTCAAAGCGGAACAATTGCTCATTGCGGGCCAGGTCGCTGCGCCCTCCCACCATGTGCCGCAGGTGGGTCTTGGCCACCTCGTCCTCGGTGAGGTTGAGCGTGGGAAAGCCCGCTGCCCTCAGACCATCGGCCACCGACTCGGCCTCGGCGGCATGGGCCACCGAAAGCCCCAAGAAGATGTGGGCCTCGCGCGAATCGCTGATGCGGTAGTTGAATTCGCTGATGTTGTGGCCACCCAAGAGGCTGCAGAAGCGCTTGAAGCTGCCCCGCTCCTCGGGGATGGTGACGGCAAAGACCGCCTCCCGGCCCTCGCCGATCTCGCTGCGCTCGCTCACAAAGCGCAGCCGATCGAAGTTCATATTTGCGCCGCAGTTGATGGCCACCAATGCCCCCTGGCCCGGGTTCTGCGCGGCCCAGGCCTTCAGGCCCGCCAGGGCGAGGGCGCCGGCAGGCTCCAGGATCGTTCGGGTCTCGTCAAACACATCCTTGATCGCTGCACACACCGCATCGGTGTTCACGCGCACCATCTCGTCGACCACCTGCTGGGCCACGCGGAATGTCTCCTCGCCGACCAGCTTGACTGCCGTACCGTCGGAGAAAAGCCCCACTTCCGGCAGGGTCACACGGCGGCCCGCCTCGAGCGACTGGGCCATGGCGTCGGAGTCGTCGGTCTGCACACCCACGATGCGAATCTCGGGCCGCAGGGCCTTGACCAGGGCACCCACCCCTGCAATCAGACCCCCACCGCCGACAGCGATGAAGATCGCATCGATGGGCTGGCTCGCCTGACGAAGAATTTCCAGGCCCACGGTGCCCTGGCCTGCAATCACATCGGGATCGTCGAAGGGGTGGACAAACACCAGGCCCTCGGCCTGCTGAATCTCGAGCGCTGCCTGATAGGCATCGCTGTAGCTCTCGCCCACCAGCCGCACCTCCCCGCCCAAGGCCTGCACGGCGCGGACCTTCACTTCGGGGGTGGTGACCGGCATGACAATGACCGCGCGGCAGCCCAGCCGACGGGCACCCAGCGCCACGCCCTGGGCATGGTTGCCGGCACTGGCGGCGATCACACCCCGAGAGCGCTCTTCAGGGCTCAGGTGGGCCATCTTGTTGTAGGCGCCGCGCAGCTTGAAGCTGAAGACGGGCTGCAGGTCCTCGCGCTTGAAGAGCACCGGCCTACCCAGGCGGGCCGACATGCGCGGCGCTGCCTCCAGGGGGGTCTCGTGGGCAACGTCGTAGACCCGGGCGGTGAGGATTTTCTTGAGGTAGGCGTCCTGCATCCCTGAAGTTTAAACGGCGGAAGGGGTTTCCCCGGGTTCCAAGGCCCTGCACGGACTACACTTACGCCATGAACGCTCCGCTGCATCCCGCCCTGCTGCAAGACCTCGTCGCGGCCCCCGGCCCGGACGACGCCCGCCTGCGCGAAATCCCTTACAACTACACCTCGTTCTCCGACCGGGAGATCGTGGGGCGTCTGCTGGGAGAGCAGGGCTGGGCCTTGGTCTCGGGCCTTCGGCAGGAGCGCAAGACCGGCCGCTCGGCCAAGATGCTCTACGAGGTGTTGGGCGACATCTGGGTGGTGCAGCGCAACCCCTATCTCCAAGACGACCTGCTGAAGAGCCCCCAGCGCCGCAGGGCCCTGATCGAGGCCCTGCACCACCGACTGGCCGAGATCGAGCGCCGCTCGGGGCCTGCCTCCGACGCCGACGAGCGTGCCCGCGTCGATCAGGTGCAGCAGCTCCTGGGCCTGGCCCGCCGGGCAGTGCGCGACTTCGCACAGGATTTCGATGCCACCCTGGCCCTGCGCAAGCAGGTCGTGCGCCGGCTCTCGCGCATCACCGCGCTCGACAACATCAAGTTCGATGGCCTCTCGCGCGTCTCGCACGTGACCGACGCCACAGACTGGCGGGTGGAATACCCGTTTGTGGTGCTGACCCCCGACCATGAGTCGGAGATGGCCGCCCTGGTCAAGGCCAGCATCGAGCTCGGCCTGACCATCATTCCGCGCGGTGGCGGCACCGGCTACACCGGCGGAGCCGTTCCCCTGTCGCCCCGCTCGGTGGTCATCAACACCGAAAAGCTCGATCTTCTCGGGGCAGTGGAGCGCCGGGTGCTCCCCGGACTCAGCAGCCCCGTGGCCACCATCTACGCCGGCGCGGGCGTTGTCACCCGGCGGGTTTCCGATGCCGCCGATGCGGCGGGCCTGGTCTTTGCTGTGGACCCCACCTCCGCCGATGCCTCCTGCGTGGGCGGCAACATCGCCATGAATGCCGGCGGCAAGAAGGCGGTGCTCTGGGGCACTGCCATCGACAATCTCGCCTCGTGGCGCATGGTCGATCCCAACGGCGACTGGATTGAGGTGCGCCGCATCGCCCACAGCATGGGCAAGATTCACGATGAGCCCATCGCCGAGTTCGAGATCGCCCGCTACCGGCCCGATCAGTATCAGGTCGACGGCCGCTCGGGCCGCCTCGTGGGCGAGCCCATCGAGTCGCGGCGGCTGAAGCTCGAGGGTCGGATTTTCCGTCGGCTGGGCCTGGGCAAGGACGTGACCGACAAAGTCCTCGGTGGCCTTCCCGGCATTCAGAAAGAAGGCTGCGATGGCCTGATCACGAGCTGCCACTGGGTTTTGCACCGCATGCCCGGCCACATCCGAACTGTCTGCCTGGAGTTCTTCGGCAATGCCCAGGATGCCGTGCCGAGCATCGTGGACATCAAGGGATACCTCGACAACAAGCCCGGGGGTGTGCAGCTCGCCGGCCTCGAGCATCTCGATGAGCGCTACCTGCGCGCCGTGGGCTATTCCACCAAGAGCAAGCGCGGTGTGTTGCCCAAGATGGTGCTGATCGGAGACCTGGTGGGCGACGATGCCGATGCGGTGGCCGCCGCCAGCTCCGAGGTCATTCGTCTGGCCAATGGCCGGGCGGGCGAGGGCTTTGTGGCGGTCAGCCCCGAGTCGCGCAAGGCCTTCTGGGCCGACCGCAGCCGCACCGCGGCCATTGCCCGCCACACCAACGCCTTCAAGATCAACGAAGACGTGGTGATCCCGCTGCCGAGGATGGGCGAATACACCAACGCCATCGAGCGCATCAACATCGAGCTTTCGATCAGCAACAAGCTGAAGCTCACCCGGGCCCTGCGCCAGACGCTCAACGACGCCGAGGCCGAAGGGGTCCGGCTGCTCAACAAGACCGAAGAAGGCGAAGTCCGCGACGACCGCGAGGCGGAATTCGCCCAGAAGCTGGCCGATGCCGGGGCGCTCCTGAAGGCCGTCGAGGCCCGCTGGGCCTACCTCCTGGCCCACCTCGATGCGGTGGCTCTCGCCCCCGAAACGCTTTCTCGTCTCGCCGAGCACGGCATCGACCTGTCGAAGCTGGCCCCCGACCTTGCCCAGCGTCGGCCCCAGGCCACCCTGGGGGAGCTGCTCCAGGACCACACCCTGCGGGTGTCTTGGAAGCGCGAGCTGCGCGCAGGCCTGCGCCAGACCTTCACCGGCCTCTGCTACGCCCCGGTGATGGACCGCATCGAGGCGACCCACAAGAAGGTCCTGCGCTCGCGCGTCTTCGTGGCCCTGCACATGCACGCGGGCGACGGCAATGTGCACACCAATCTTCCAGTCAACTCCGACGATTACGAAATGCTCGCCGAGGCCCACCATGCCGTGGCGCGCATCATGGAGGTGGCCAAGTCGCTCGATGGTGTGATTTCGGGCGAGCATGGCATCGGCATCACCAAGCTCGAGTTCCTCTCCCCGGAGGAGCGCGCGGCCTTTGCCGAATACAAGCAGAAGGTGGATCCGGCCCAGCACTTCAATGCGGGAAAGTTGCTCGATGGTGGAGACCTGCGCAACGCCTACACCCCATCGTTTGGGCTGATGGGCTCCGAGAGCCTCATCCTCCAGCAAAACGACATCCGCTCGATTGCAGACTCCTTTGCCAACTGTCTGCGGTGCGGCAAGTGCAAGCCCGTCTGCGCGACCCACTCGCCGCGGGCCAACCTGCTCTATTCGCCGCGCAATAAGATCCTGGCCACCTCGCTGCTCATCGAGGCCTTCCTCTACGAAGAGCAGACCCGTCGCGGGGTCTCCATCGAGCATTGGGATGAGTTTGCCGATGTGGCGGACCACTGCACGGTGTGCCACAAGTGCGTCACCCCTTGCCCCGTCGACATCGACTTCGGCGAGGTCTCGATGAACATGCGCGATCTGCTGCGGCGCATGGGCAAAAAGAAATTCAACCCGGGCACCGCCGCGTCGATGTTCTTCTTGAACGCCCGCGATCCACGCACCATCCAGCTTGCCCGCATGGCCATCGTTGATGTGGGCTATCGCCTGCAGCGCTGGGCCCATGGGCTGCTCAAGCCCCTGGCCCGTCGTCAGACCAGCGCGCCGCCCGCCACCGTGGGCAAGCCGCCCATCCGCGAGCAGGTCATTCACTTCGTGAACAAGCGCATGCCGGGCAATCTGCCCAAGAAAACCGCGCGTGCCCTGCTCGACATCGAAGACAGCCGCTATGTGCCCATCATTCGCGATCCGCAGGCCACCCGCGCCGACAGCGAGGCGGTGTTCTACTTCCCGGGCTGCGGCTCCGAGCGGCTCTTCAGCCAGGTCGGCCTGGCCACCCAGGCCATGCTCTGGAAGGCCGGCGTGCAGACCGTGCTGCCCCCGGGCTACCTCTGCTGCGGCTACCCGCAGCGGGGCTCGGGCCAGTTCGACAAGGCCGAGCGCATCATCACCGACAACCGGGTGCTGTTCCACCGGGTGGCCAACACCCTCAACTACCTCGACATCAAGACCGTGGTGGTGAGCTGCGGCACCTGCCACGACCAGCTGGCCGGCTACGAATTCGAGAAGATCTTCCCTGGATGCCGAATCCTCGACATCCATGAGTTCCTGCTCGAAAAGGGCATGAAGGTTGAGGGCGTCACCGGCACGCGCTACATGTACCACGAGCCCTGCCACAACCCCATGCGCAAGCACGCCAGCATGACCGTGGTGAACACCCTCATGAACAGCGAGCTCAACGGCAAGGTCGAGAAAAACGACCGATGCTGTGGCGAGTCGGGCACCCTAGCCATCACCCGCCCCGATGTCTCCACCCAGGTGCGCTTCCGCAAAGAGGCCGAGATGCGCCAGGGCGCGGAGAAGCTGCGCGCCGAGGCGGCTGCCCAAGGGCTGGCCGACGCCCCGGTGAAGGTGCTGACCAGCTGCCCGAGCTGCCTGCAGGGGCTATCTCGCTACACCGACGATACCCAGGTCGATCCCGACTACATCGTGGTCGAGATGGCCCGCCACACCATGGGCGAGGACTGGATGGAGCGGTATGTGGCCGCCGCCAACGACGGCGGCATCGAGCGGGTGCTGGTCTAGGCCAACGGCTGCCGGTCTAGACCACCGTGCGCTGGGCGGGAAAGACCACCGAAAAGGTGCTCCCCCGGCCCACGGCGCTGCTGACTTCCAGCCGCGCTGAGTGGCGCTCGACGATGTGCTTGACGATCGCCAGGCCCAGGCCAGTGCCGCCGCTGTCGCGCGATCGGCCTTTGTCCACTCGATAAAAGCGTTCGGTGATGCGGTCGATGTGCTGAGGCTCGATCCCCGGCCCCGTATCGCGCACCCAGAAGACACCCTGCCGGCCCTCGCTGCCCTCGCGCCACGACCAGCCCAGCTCAATGCGCCCGCCCTCGGGGGTGTAGCGCACCGCATTGCTCACCAGATTGCCCAGGGCGCTGGCGATTTCCTGAAAGTCGGCGAGGATCTCGCCTTCGGGCTGCGCCTCATTCGCGAGGCCAATGGTGTGGCGCTCGCGGCTCAGCAGCCGCGCCTCGGCAAGCAGCCGCTCCAGCAAAGACCCAATCTCCAGGGGTGCCTCGTCGAGGGGCTTGTCTTCGGTTTCCAGGCGCGAGAGCACCAGCAGGTCCTCGACCAGGGCCTGCATCCGAGCCGCCTGCTGCCCCATCGTCTGCAGCACCTGACGCTGCTGCTCGGGCGCAAAGTCGTGGTCCAGCAGGGTCTCGATGAAGCCGCCAATCACTGTCAGTGGGGTCTTCAGCTCGTGGGAGACATTGGCGACGAAGTCGCGGCGCGTGGTCTCCAGCCGCACCATGGGGCTGATGTCGCGCGTGATGAGGAGCTCTTCGGCCTGGCCGTAGGGAACGCGTTGAATCTGCAGGGTGCGCCCCGCGATGGGGGTGTCGGTCAGGGCGATGCTGCGCTGGTTGGCGATGGCTGCAGGCAGGTTCAGGTAGTCCAGAAATCGGGGGTCCCGCAGCAGGTGGCGAATGCTCAGGCCAGCGTCTTGGGGCATCTGCAGGCCCAGGTGCAGTTGCGCACGGGCATTGGCATAGCTGATCTGCTGGTGATCGTCGAGCGCCACGACCCCATCGGGCATGGCCTCGGTGGCCTTGCGAAAGTTGTCGATTGCGCTGCTCAGCTGCTCGCGCTGGCGCTCGTAGGCCCGCACCAGGCGGGCAATATCGCCAAACAGGACCTGCCAATTGCCGGAGCCCCGAGGCACCGGCGAACCGCGGAAGTCCTTCACCCACTGAGCCAATGCCCGAATGTGCCAGAGCTGGTAGATCAGCCAGGCCCCGAGACCAAGAATGGCCACCCCGAAGGCGACGTCCGCCCCCAAGAGGCTGCGGGCCACCGCCACCGCGGCCACGAGCATGACCGCCACCAACCCAACACTGAGGTAAAACATCCAAGGCATTCGGGGAGTGTAGCCCCGAGGGAAGGCTAGGGTGCGGGCTGGGCGGTGAAGCGATAGCCGCTGCCGCGCACCGTTTCCACATGCCGGTCGTGGCCTGTGGGGGTGAGGGCCTGCCGGAGCCGGCGGATGTGCACATCGACCGTGCGCTCCTCCACAAACACATGGTCACCCCAGACATGGTCGAGAAGCTGCCCACGGCTGTGGACTCGCTCGGGGTGGGTCATGAAGAAGTGCAGGAGGCGGAATTCGGTGGGGCCCAGGTCGAGGGACTGTCCTGCCCCCGAGACCCGGTGGGTCTGTGGGTCGAGCTTCAGGCCAGCGATCTCTACGGCATCGTCGGTGAGCTGGGGAGCACGCCGCCGCATGACCGCCTTGATGCGCGCCAACAATTCCTTGGGAGAGAAGGGCTTGGTCATGTAGTCGTCGGCCCCGCTGTCGAGCCCCTCGACCTTGTCGTTCTCCTCGGAGCGGGCCGTCAGCATGATGATGGGCACGTCGCGGGTGCGCTCGTCGTTGCGCAGCTTCTTGGCGAAATTCACCCCGCTGGTGCCGGGCAGCATCCAGTCGAGCAGGATGAGATCGGGCAGCTCGGCCCGGATCAGGGTCTCGGCCTGGATGGAATCTGCCGCGCGCAGGACCTTGTGCCCCGCAAAGCTGAGGTTCACCGCCACGAGTTCGGCGATGGCGGGTTCGTCTTCGACGACAAGAATTGTGCTGGCCATGCGACGACTGTATGCCGACTGGGTGAATTTTTTGTGACAAGTGTGACAGTGCGCCCAAGCCCGTAAACTAAGCCCATGAGCTCATCCCGCACCCACTTTGGATTCAAGCAGGTCGCCGAGTCCGACAAGGCCCGCATGGTCAAGCAGGTCTTCGATTCGGTGGCCCCCCGCTACGACGTCATGAACGACCTGATGAGCGGTGGCCTGCACCGGCTCTGGAAGATGCACACCATGGCCCAGGCGCATGTGCGCGAGGGCATGCATGTGCTCGACGTGGCCAGTGGCACCGGCGATCTGGCCCTGGCGGCAGCACGGCGCGTTGGGCCCACGGGCCGGGTGGTCATGAGCGACATCAACGCCGAGATGCTGGGCATCGGCCGCAAGCGCCTGCTCGATGCGGGCCACATCGTCGAGGCGGTGGTGGCCGACTGCGAGGAGCTCCCCTTCGAGGACAACAGCTTTGACCGCATCACCCTGGCCTTTGGCCTGCGCAACATGACCCACAAGGATCGGGCGCTCGCTGAACTCCACCGGGTGCTGCGACCCCAGGGCAAACTCCTCGTGCTCGAGTTCTCCCAGGTGGCTGAGCCCCTGAAGCCCGCCTACGACTTCTATTCCTTCAAAGTCCTGCCCCAGCTGGGCAAATGGATCGCCAACGATGCCGAGAGCTATCAATATCTGGCAGAGTCGATTCGGATGCATCCGGGTCCGAAAGAACTCGCCGAGATGTTCAAGGTCGCAGGCTTTGGTGTTGTTCGTTTCGAAACCCTCACCGCTGGAATCGTTGCCCTTCATCAAGGAGTGAAAACCGCATGAACCGCCGCACGATCATTGCCACCCTCACCGCCATTGCTCTGGTTGGATCTGGCCTGAGCCTCGGTTCTGATGCCGAGGCCAAGCGCCTGGGTGGCGGCCGCACCTTCGGCAAGCCCGCACCGTCTGCGCCCCTGCAGCGTCAGGCAACCCCCGCCCAGAGCCCCACCGCGCCGACCAGCACTGCACCCACCGCGGCGCCCGCGGGGGCTCCCACCACCGCCACGGCCAAGACCTCGTCTGCCGCCCCCACGGCCGCTGCACCGGCGGCCAGCCGATCGCGCTGGATGGGCCCCCTGGCCGGCATCGCCGCCGGCCTGGGCATCGCGGCGCTCGCCAGTGCGCTGGGCATCGGAGAGGAGCTCATGGGCCTGCTCACCATCATGCTGCTGGGCATCGTGGCGGTGTTTGCAGTTCGGTTCCTGATGTCGATGGCCATGGGCGCACGCCAGCGTCCCGCCATGGCGGGCGGCCCTGCCGACGCCGGCAGCACATCGTCCAACACCCTGCGCAGCCGCATGGGCGACTCGAGCGATGTCCGCTCCGCCCCCCGCGCACCCGCACCCGCCATGGCCGACAGTCTCGAGCCCACCGAGTCCCTCGCACCGGCCGACGATCGCTTCATGGGGGCAACTGCCGCCGAGGTCAAGGCTTTCGAGGACAACGCCCGTCGGCAGTTCATCGAGCTCCAGTCGCTCTGGGATCAGGGCAAGCTCGAGGCAATCTCCGAGCTCTGCAGCCCAGATGTGTTTGCCGAGATCGCCCACCAGCACCATGCTCGGGGCGGCCAAGGTGGCTACACCGGCCTGGTTTCCCTCGAGGTGGAACTGCTGTCGGTTCACCCGGCCGAGACCACCTCGGGTGCTGCCGCCACCGAGGCCCTGGTTCGGTTCTCGGGCCTGGTGCGCGAGGACCGAGATGCTGCTGCCGAGCCCTTCGCCGAGGTCTGGCTGCTTCAGCGCGAGTCGGGCGCCAATGCCGGCTGGATGATCGTGGGCATCGAGCAGGAGTCGGTGCATTGAGCCTCTGGTCGGCTGCGCCGTCCGCCTGGATGGATGCGGCCAAGGCCGCCCTCACCCAGTCGATCAACTTCGGCATCGAGGCCGATCCCGCCTTGCACGACATCTGCCGCGGCCTGGCGGGGCGTCGTCTGCGCCTGAGGCCGGAGTTTCTGGCGATGGGCGAGATCGATGTCGCCTTCGCCGCCGATGGCCTGCTCGATTCGCTGGAGCCGGGGGCGGAGCCCGATCTGGTCCTGGTGCTCACCAAACCCAGCCGAGATGGACTTCGCATCGAGGGCAACGCCTTGCTCGCCGAGCGGCTTGCCCCCTTGTCCTCGCTCATTTCGGCCCGGGCCGAGGAGCTGCAGGCCCGGCTGATGTCTGTGCCCTGGGTCTCGAGGGCGGCTGCCGGCCTTCAGGCATCGCTTCGTTCCGGCGAGTGGGTCCTCACCCAGGCCCAGTTCGACGATACGGCCGCGCGCCTGCGGCGACTGCGCGAGGGCCTCGACCGTGTCGAGCGCCGACTCTCGAGCTTTTCCGCCTAGATTCCCAACGGCGGCTGCGTATGGCTGCCGCGGTCAATCCCGGTGGTAGGGGTGGCCCTGAATCAGGCTCACCGCCCGGTACAGCTGCTCGGCCAGCACCACCCGAGCCAGCCCGTGGGGCAGCGTGAAGTCCGACAGCCGAAGGCTGCCCTGAGACTCCGTCTTCAGCGTTGCATCGAGCCCGTCGGGGCCACCGATCACCAGAGCCAAGGCCGAGAGCTGCTGGACATCGCGCAGCCGTTGCAGGGCTTCGGCCAGGCTGCGGCTGGTGTGGCTGCGGCCCCGCTCGTCCAGAATCCAAAAGGCGGTGCGGGTTGGCATGGCAGCGCGAATGCGATCCGCCTCGGCCCGCATCATGGCCTCGGGCGTCTTGCCGGTGGTGCGCGGCTCGGCCTTCACCTCCACCAGACGGGTGGGCCAGTCCGGCGGCATGCGCCGGAGGTATTCCTCGGTGCCCGCCTGCATCCAGCCCTCGAGCCGTTGGCCCACCGCGACGATGGTCAGCTGCATGCTCGATGCCTCTCCAACCCGTCTGCAGCACCGAGCGCTGCCCCCCAGACCATATTCAGGGCCAGAGGCCGACACACGAGGCCCACTGTCGGGTCGAAGGGATCGGCCACCCAGGGCGCCGCCCCCGGGGTCGGCCGCCACCCCTGGGCCTCGGGCATGGCCAGCGCCTCGAGCAGAACCTCGGCCTGAAAGCGCGCCAGCGCCGCCCCCAGGCAGGCATGAAGCCCCAGCCCCAGCGAAAGCCCCGGGCCCTCGACCCGATGGGGCAGAAACACCGACGGCGATGAATAGACCATGGGATCGCGCTGTGCTCGGCCGAGGTGAAGCAGCAGGGACTGTCCGGGCCGAAGCCTCTGGCCCTCCCAGATCCCCGCCTCGGCAACGCGCCGCACGGTGTATTGGATCGGCGACTGCCAGCGGAGCTGCTCTCGAATCGTGGCCGAGGCACAGGCGCAGAGCTGCTGCCGCTGCAAAGCATTGGCGTGCAGCCAACGGTCGAGCAGTCCCGCCAGGAGGTGCTGGCTGGTCTCGGTGCCCGCAAAGGCCAGCAGACAGAGGCAGCGCTCCTGCTCCTCGGCCGAGAGGCTGCGCAGCATCGGTGACACCGACTCGGCGAGGGCGCGACGGGCCCAGTCGAGCAGGGCCACCGCGGCCTCCTGGGCCTCCAATAAAACCTCCGCGTCGGGCCCCGAATTTGGGCTCGGCGAGCACAGCAGCCGGGCGATGGCGGCGGTGGGCAGGGGGTGGGGCAGGGACAGACCCAACAGGCACTCCAGCGCATGGCGTGGGAGCTCGGCCACCAGGTCGGATCCGCAGAGCACCGGGGGATGTGTGGACCCTGCCGTGGATGTGCCATCGGACATCCGGGTTGGGGCGGGATCCAGTGCAGAGCGAAGTCTCTTCAGCAGGGCAGGCCGAATGCCCTGCAGGCGCGGCAGCAGCAGCTCGGGGCCGAGGGCCGCCTTGATGGCAGCGTGCTGACCACCCTCTTGGAAGACCAGCACCCGCGAGATCAGGTGTCGAAGGGGCTGAAGCTGGCGCCGAGGCAGGGTGGGGTGGGCAATCCAGCCACCGGTGCGCGCCACCACCAGGCGCGGATCTCGCAGGGCCTCCGACACCGCCGCGTGGGTCTGCGCGATGCCGTCGGTCTCAAACAGCGCCGAGGGCGGCGAGCTCACGGCGAGGTCACTCAGGCGGCCTGAAGCCCCATGCGCTCCATGAGCGAGCGGTCGGCCTCGGCGCGGGGGTTGCTGGTGGTGAGCAGCTGGTCGCCGTAAAAAATGGAGCTGGCGCCGGCTGCAAAGCACAGGGCCTGCAGCGCGTCGTCCATGGCTTCACGGCCAGCCGAGAGGCGGATGGTGCTTCGGGGCAGAGCAATGCGTGCCACTGCGATGGTGCGCACAAACTCGAGCGGATCGATGGGTGGCTGGTCGGCCAGGGGGGTTCCGGGCACGGGCACCAGCTGGTTGATGGGCACCGATTCGGGCTGGGGGCTGAGCGCCGAGAGCTGGGCCAGAAGGCCCGCCCGCTGGGTGCGGGTCTCGCCCATGCCAACGATGCCGCCGCAGCAGACCTTCATGCCCGACTCGCGCACGGCCGACAGGGTCTCGAGCCGATCCTCGTATTGGCGGGTGCGGATGATCTCGCCGTAGAACTCCGGCGCGGTGTCGAGGTTGTGGTTGTAGTAGTCGAGGCCAGCTTCGGCCAGAGCCTTCGCCTGATGAGATTCGAGCATGCCGAGGGTCATGCAGGTCTCCAGACCCAGGGCCTTGACCCCTCGGACCATCTCGCCGAGCTGCTCGATATCCCGGTCTTTGGGGCTGCGCCAGGCCGCGCCCATGCAGAAGCGCTGCGCGCCCTGGGCCTTGGCCGCAGCGGCAGCCTCGAGCACGGCATCGAGGGGCATGAGCTTCTCGGCCTTCAGCCCGGTGTCGTAGTGGACCGACTGGGGGCAGTAGCCGCAGTCCTCTGGGCAGCCGCCGGTCTTGATGGAGCAGAGGGTCGAGAGCTGGATTCGATTGCTCGGAAAATTCTCGCGGTGCACGCCCTGGGCGCGGTAGAGAAGGTCGAGGAATGGAAGCTCAAACAGCGAGAGGAGTTCGGCAGAGGTCATGCCCGATTATCGCTCAGCCGCGGCATCAGGCCGAGGCAGCGCAGGCCCTCGCTGCGCAGCGCCTGGGTCAGCACCTCCAGCGATCGGCCGTCGTAGGGCGCGGCCGTGCAGGCATTGCCGACCCAGCCGAGCATGGGGATGCCTGCAGCCCGCAGGGATTCGAGCGTGAGCAGGGCATGGCTGTGGCAGCCCAGCCGCAGGCCCACCACCAGCAGCGCCCCCAGCCCCAGCTCTCGATGAAAGACCTGGTGCAGCTCTCGGGTGGACAGGCCCTCGGCCAGGGGCACCCGAACCCCACCCACACCTTCCACCAGCAGCCACTGCACTCCGCGGCCCTGCAGGGCGCGGGCGGCCTGCAGCAGCTGGGGAATGCAGCCGGCCAGCGTCTGGCCCTCGGCCTCCGCGGCCACCCAGGGCGATGCCGCCAGCGACAGGGAGCGACGGCAGAGGTCCTGGGCACTGAGCCCCAGCCCGGGGTGCCCTGCAGCGAGCAGCCGGGCCACATCATCGTTGACATCCGAACCCGGCTCGGTGCCTGCCGCGATGGGCTTAAAGCCCGCCGCACGCCGTCCGGCGCCGACCATGGCTTCAAGTAGGGCGCACGAGACGGTGGTCTTGCCGATTTCGGTGTCGGTGCCCACCACCTGCACGCCCGGCTGGCTTAGCAGCAGGGGCAGGGCTTCAGGATGCAGATTCAAGGAGGGCATGGCCAAGGCGTTGGAGGTCGTGTTCGGTGTGCGCAGCCGATAGGCTGACCCGCAGCCGGGCGGTGCCGGCGGGCACGGTGGGGGGACGGATGGCAGGAACCCAAATGCCTTGCGCTTCCAGCCGCTCAGCCAAGGCCAGGGCCTCGGCCACGCCGCCCACCCACCAGGGCTGGATGGCCGTGCGCGAGGGCATCAGGCCAGCGCTGCCGGGCGCTGCCGCAGCACCGAGCTTGGGCAGCATGGCGCGCAGCGCCCCGATGTGGTGGCGCAGCTGTTGGCGCAGGGCCTCGCCCTCGACGCCGTGCATCAGCGCGACTGCGGCGCACAGCGCCTCGGCCTGGGCCGGGGGGCTTGCTGTGGTGTAGATCGCCTCGGGCGCCCACTGGCGCATGGCATCCATCCACTGGTCATGGGCCACCACGAAGGCCCCCGCCATGCCCGCCGCCTTGCCCAGGGTGCCCATAAAAATGATTCGCTCTGCACCGGAGGGGGCCTCGTCCCATTGCGACCAGAGGCTGCCTCGGCCCGCGGGCCCGACCACGCCATAGCCGTGGGCATCGTCGACCACCAGCAGCGCATTGAACTCCACGGCCAGTGCCAGCAGGCCGGGCAACGAGGACTCATCCCCATCCATGCTGAACACCGCATCGACCACGATGGCCCGCAGGGCCTTTGGATCTTCGGTGGCAGCGCGCTCCAGCATCCCGCGCAGGGCAATCAGATCCCCATGGGCAAAGCGGAAGTGGTGGCGGGTTGCAGCCTGTGCACCATGCACCAGCGAGGCGTGGTTGAGGCGGTCGGAAAACACCTGCAGCGATCGCCCCCCCGCCGCCGCCAGCGTCGAGAAGATGGCCATATTGGCAAGGTAGCCCGTGGCAAACCCGAGGGCCTGGGCCTCGGGGATCCGCCCCGCCTGCTGGACAGCCAGCAGATCCTGCAGCTCCTCGTGGGCCTGGGTGTGGCCACACACCACGTGCGAGGCGCCGCTGCCCACGCCCCAGCGCCCCAAGGCCTTGGACTGCGCCTCGATCAGGGCAGGGTGCTGGGTGAGGCCCAGATAGTCGTTGCTGCAAAAGGCGAGCACGGGCGCAGCGCCATCGGCCAGCTGCGTCAGTGGACCTTGGCGCGAGACCACGGTGCGGTGGTGTCGCCAGAGCCGGGCATCGCGCCGCTCCTGCAGGGGCCGCGTCAGGCGATCGAGGGGGTGGTCCAAGCAGGCGCCTCGCGGCTGGAATGGGACAGGACACGATCGAGGACTCGGGGAAGTCGGTCGGTCAGATGGTCGATGGCCTCGGCATCGAGGTGCAGCGGGGGCATGACATACAGGGTCTGGGCGATGGGCCGCAGCAGCAGGCCCTCCTGCAGGCCCACATGGCGGACCCGCGCGGCAAAGTCCGCGGGTGCACGCTCGGCCGCCTGCGGGCTGAGGTCCCAGGCCCAGATGCTGCCGAGGTGTCGCGCATGGCAGAGCTCGGGCCTGCGAGAGAACTCCTCGAGTGCGGCACTCACCCGGGCCGCAGTGTCGATGCGGGTGGTGTCGTTCGCGAAAATCGACAGCACTGCCATGCCAGCCCGGCAGGCCAGCGGATTGCCGGAGTAAGAGTGCGAATGCAGGAATCCACGGCCCACCTCGTCGCTCAGGAAGGCCTCATAGATGCCATCGCTCGAGAGCACCACCGAGAGGGGCAACACCCCGCCGGTGATGCCCTTGGACAGGCAGAGCAGGTCGGGCCAGATCCCCGCATGCTCGCAGGCAAAGAAGGGGCCCGTTCGTCCGCAGCCCACCGCAATTTCGTCGGCAATCAATGCGATGCCCCGACTGCGGGTGATCTCGCGCACGCGGCGCAGGTAATGGGCGTCGTGGAAGGCCATCCCCCCTGCCGCCTGAATCATGGGCTCGAGCACCACCCCGGCAATGGTGTCGCCGGCCTCGTCGAGCAGGGCCTCCAGCCGCTGGGCGGCCGCCTCGGAGCCCATGCCCCGTGCATCAGGGCTGGGCGCGAGCAGGCTGGGCATGAGCAGCCGTTGGTAGGCCTCGCGAAAGACCGGCACGTCGGTGACCGCCAGCGCGCCCAGGGTCTCGCCGTGGTAGCTGCGCTCCAAAAAGACGAAGCCCCGACGCTGGGGCTGGCCCCGATTCACGCAGGCATGGTGGGCCATCTTGAGGGCGATCTCGATCGCCGAGGCGCCGTCGCTGGCATAAAAGGCATGCCCCAAGGCACCGCCCGTGCGCCGAGAGAGCCCCTCGGCCAGGGCCACGGCCGGCTCGTGGGTGAGGCCGGCGAGCAGGGTGTGGTCGAGTGCATCGAGCTGATCTTTGATGGCGCCGTGGATCGTGGGGTGGCGGTGGCCGAAGAGGCAGACCCACCAGCTGCTGATGGTGTCGAGCACGCGGCCGCCGCCCTCGGGGTAGAGCCACGGCCCTTCGGCGCGGGCGATGGCCAGCGGCGGAAATTCATCGAGGGCCTGCATCTGGGTGCAGGGATGCCAGACCGCGCGGCGGCTGCGCTCGGAGAGGGACATCGTTGGGGGCATCCGCCTAGGGTGCCACAGGTATGGTGGGCACCCCCGGCGACGCCGAAGCGCTGGGCGCCCCCGGTGCGGGAGCCAGAGCCACCGCCATCGCGCCCCGCAGGGAGTTCACCACCACCAGCTGCTCGGCCTCTTCAACCATCGCCCGGGTGAGTCGTGCCTCGGTGGCAGGCTCCCCAAGCCGCATGAGGCGACCACCAAAAATCGGGCCCTGCCGCCGCAGTTCACCATCGAGCCAGGCCTGACGGGCGATGCCGGGCAGCACCCCCGACGACAGCGGTGGCGTCAGCCAACGTCCACCCAGCAGCACAAAGAGCGAGGTCCGTCCGCCCTCGGTCACCTCGCCTGCATCGTTTTCAAAGAGTGCATCCACACCGCCCCGGCGCTCGGCCTCGCGCCACCCCATGTCGTAGAGGGCCCGGTGGGTGGTCTTGTGGGCGAGCAGCGGATGGCCCGCCACCGTGGTCGCTGCTGGTCCCAGAAGGTCGGTGGCCCAGAAGACTCGGCGCTCGCCACGGCCATCGACCTCGGGCAGATCGCTGAGTGGGCTGATTTCGGCGGTCACGTCGCCGTCGGGCGAGACGGCGATGCGCAGCCGGCAGGGCCTTCCCAGAAGGCCATCGGCCGTCTGTTGCCGCCGCGCCTGGGTGAGGGCCACCTGAAGTTTGGGTTCGGTGAGCGCGATGCCCAGCGCAGCAGCCGAGCCCCGCAGTCGGGCCAGGTGGGCCTGCAGCCGCTCAAAGCTGCCGTCCTCCAGCACCCGCAGGGTTTCAAAGATGCCGACCGGGCTGGGCAGGCCGAGGGCGAATCGCCCTTTCGACAAGACCTCCTGCCACTCGGCCTCGCCGACGGAGTCGTGGGTGATGCCAGCACCCAGCCCGAGTCTGCACCGGTGGTTCTGCACATCCAGCACCAGACTCCGGATCACCACATTCATGCCAAAGCGGCCATCGGGGTCGAGGTATCCCACGCTGCCGCAATAAGCTCCCCGCTCGCGCTGCTCGAGCCGCGCGATGATCTCCATGGTCTTGCGCTTTGGCGCGCCCGTGATGGAGCCGCAGGGATGCAGGGCGCGCATCAGGTCGCTCCAGGACACTCCGGGTCCGATCTCCGCCCGCACGGTGGAGGTCATCTGCCAGAGCTCGCCCACCCCTTCCACATCGAACATGCGTGGCACCGAGACGCTGCCGGGCAGGGCCACGCGGCCCAGGTCATTGCGCAGGAGGTCCACGATCATGAGGTTCTCGGCCCGATTCTTTGCATCGCTGCGCAGGCCCTCGGCCTCGGTGGTCTTTGGCGCCGTGCCCTTCATGGGGCGGGCAAAGACCTCGCCGCCCAGCTGTCCCCAGACAAAGGCCTCGGGCGAGTGGCAGAGCAGGGGGCCGGACCGTGGCGACTCGGGCAGGTATGCCGAATAGGCGGCCGGCTGTCGCTCGCGCAGGGCGGCGAACAGAACGATTCCGGCGGCATCGTTGGGGGTGGGCTCGCTCCAGCGTCCGGCGAGCTCGATGGTGTGGTTGACCTGATAGGTGTCGCCGCGGCCGATGGCGGCCCGGATCTGCTCCACATCCGAGAGGAAACGCTTCTGGGCATCCATGCCCATGCCGCGCCAGTCGAGCAGGGCGGTCGGACCATCGGCGTGGGGTTGCGATCGGGCCTGGGCTTCCTTCAGTGCCCGACGCATGGCCAGATGCGCCCGCATGGCCTCGGCCGAGACCCTCTGGGGGCCATCGACCGCGAATGCCCTCAACAGCGGCTCGGTGCGCGCAGGTCCCTCAGGCTTCCCTCCGAGGTCGAGCGGCAGGCCTTGAAAAATCAGGCCCAATTCATAGGAAAGCTGTATGACGAGGTGGCGGCCGGCGCGGTGTTCGGCCTCCACCCAGGCCAGCCCCGACTCCAGGGCCGAGGCCTCCATGACCTCGAGCACGTCGGCCGGCCCGCTGTAGATTCGACCCCGGCGCTCGGGCGCTGCCGACAGCCCATCGTCGAGCACGATGAGGCCATGGGTGAGGTGCGCGATGTGGGCGGGCGAGGGCTTCACAGCCCGTCATTATCGCGAGGTCCGGGCCGAAGTTGACCGGCCGCGCCGCCAATTCCACACGCCCCGCTAGGTGCGGAATCCCGCCACCTCCTGGACAAGGCCCTGGGCCTGCTGCGAGAGGGTCTGGGCCGCTGCCGACATCTGCTCCACCAGCGCCGCGTTCTGCTGCGTGGTCTGATCCATTTCGGCCACCGCTGCCCCCGTCTGCGATACGCCGCTGGCCTGCTCTCGGCTGGCGTCGCTGATGCGGCCCAGGATTTCGCTCAGCTGGTTGGCGGACACGACCATTTTCTGCAGCATGGCTCCGGCCTCATCGACCTCTCGGGTTCCGGCATTGACCCGGCCCACGCTGGCGTTGATCAGGCCGGCAATCTCCTGAGCTGCCTCGGCACTGCGATTGGCCAGGGCGCGAACCTCGCTGGCCACCACCGCAAAGCCGCGGCCCTGCTCGCCGGCCCGGGCAGCCTCCACGGCCGCATTCAAGGCGAGGATGTTGGTTTGGAAGGCAATCCCATTGATGGTGCTGGTGATGGCCGCCATTCGGGCGGCCGAGGCCTCGATCTCCCGCATCGTGCCGACCACGGCCTGCACAGCCGCTCCCCCCGACTCGGCCAGGTGTTGCGCCTGCTCGGCCATCGCCAGCGCCTGCTGGGAGTCTTGGCTGTTGGCCGTGACGGCGGAGCTGAGCTCCTCCATGGTGGCGGCCGTCTCCTCGACAGCGCCGGCCTGCCGCTCGGTGCGCGACGACAGGTCGGCATTGCCCGCTGCGATCTGGCTGCTGGCGGTCTCCACACCCAGGGCTCCGTCGCGAACGCGACCCACCAGCCGGGCCAGGCTCTCGCTCACGGTGTTGGTGGCTTCGGCAAGACGGCCCAACTCATCGTTGCGGGCCACCGCCACTCGGCTGGTCAGGTCGCCGTTGGCAAGTCGGGCAAGGCCATCGAGCGAGGCCTGCAGCGGCTCGCTCAGCATCCGCCGCATCATCCAGAGCGTGATGCCGGTGAGCAGCACCAAAAGCACCGCCAGCGCCGCCAGGCCAATGGTTCGCATCTCGCGGATGGGCTCGGTGAGTTCGTCCACATAGCTGCCACCGGCCAGAAGCCAGCCCATTTCGGGAATCTCGCCGAAGGCCACAATCTTGTCGCGCGCGGTGGTCTCGCCCAGGGCGGCGTTGACCCAGGGATAGCGAATCACGCCATTGCGCTGCTCGAGCATGGTGCGCACAAAGGTCTGGCCAGAGGCATCCTGGGCGTCGATGATGTTTTTGCCCTCGGAGGCGGGGTGCACCAGCAGGGTCCCCGCGTTGGGTCCGGGCCGCGCATCGAGCACGTAAAAGTAGCCGGTCTCGCCCACCGTCAGGGTCTGGATCGCCTTCTTGATGCTGGCCTCGAAGTCGGTGATGTCCATGCCCACAAAGGCAAGTCCCACCACCTTGCCGCTGGCATCGCGGATGGGGTCGTACTGGGTGATGTACGGGCGACCAAAGAGTCGTGCGATCCCCTGGTAGGAGCCGCCTGCCAGCACTGCGGCATAGCCCGGGTGATCGCGGGCCAGCAGTGTGCCCACCGCGCGCTCGCCCTTGTCGTTTCGCAGGGAGGTCGTCACGCGGACAAAGTCATCCCCTTGGCGGGCGAAGATGGTGGCCACCGCGCCGGTGTCCTGGGTGAATCCATCGGTGATGCCAAAGTTGAGGGTCAGCGGCTGGCCGTTGAGGGTCAGCATCGGGGCCTGCACCGACTTGATGGGGACGGTGCCGTTGCCCAGGGCCACAGTGCCCGAGAGCCGTTGCCCAAAGGTCTTGGCAAGGCCACGGGTGCGCTGAGCGAGGTCTTTCTCGCTGGCGCTGACCATGGCCTGCAGACCTCCGGTGGTCTCGCGAAGAAACGCTGCGGCCGAGCGCTCGGCCTCCCGCGTGGCCACTTCGGCGTAGATCAGCTGAAACAACACGAAAAAGACCGCGACCACCGCGACGACCGCCGCCGAGAGTCGCCGACCGAGGGGCCAGTTGTTCATGGGATGCCTTGCAAAAAGGGTTGGACCCAAAAGGGTTGGGCCCGAAAGGGTTGGACCCTTTGGGGGGTTGGATCTTCAGTGTGGGTGCTCGCGGCCGAATTCATGGGCCGAGCAGAGGTGGGAAACCCCGCCAACTCAGCCCACGACATGAGCCCACGCACTGGGCCTGTGGACTTGGGCGGATTCGATCGATGGCGCTGGAAGGTTTTGACACCGAAGCGGCAAGGCTAGGGTTCGCCCTAGACCTGGGCCGTTCGTTTCAAACGCTGTAGCGGAGAGACTCCAAAAAACAACACTGTGCCGGCGATCGCGCCGGCTCCATTTTTGGGAGTTCATCGTGAAGCGATCCATCGCACTGCGGGCCCTGGCCCTGGTCGTCGGTTCTGTGGCCCTGACGGCCTGCATCGGGGGCGGTTCGGAGGTCGCCAGCACCCCCGACAATGGATCGGGATCCGCCAAGGCCCTGCGCCCTGCGACCAACCGCTTCGCACCGGCCAACCAGTGCCACCAGCTCGCGTTCGCCGATGGACGACAGCTCGGCGAGGTGGGTGGGCGGCTGCTGGCGGGCGATGCTGCCACCGCCATGCCGCTGTTCATGAAGCCCACCGAACTGGGTCGGTATCTACTGATCCTGCCCGACGCCAGCCTGCTGTCGTTTGCGAACAATGCGGTGGCGACTCAGGCCCTGCCCTCGGCCACCGCCGATTGGATTCTCGTCGAGAGCTCGGCACCGTCGGGATTCTTTGAGCTGCGCACGCCCGGTGGCCAGGCCCTGGTGGCCGCAGGCAATGGGGCCCTCTCGCTGGGCAGCACGGGTACGCCCTTCCAGCTGCCCCTGGCGGCCAGCCCCAGCGATTGCGGTGAGTTCCCCGAAATCGCCACCCAGTCCACGGGCACACCCTTCGCAGGCACCCTGCCCGATGGCCGGGTGCTGGGATTTGCCGATGCCCACGTGCATGTGAGTGCCACCGACTTCCTGGGCGGCGCCCAGCCCGCATCGCCCTTTCACCGCTTTGGCGTGACCGAGGCCCTGCACGACTGCAGCCGCGAACACGGCCCCAACGGCCGACTCGACCTGGTGGGCAATCTCTTTGCCGGCACGCCCCAGGCCACCCACGACACCCAGGGCTGGCCCACCTTTGCGAGCTGGCCTGCCCGCGATTCCCTCACCCACGAGGGCATGTACTACAAGTGGGTGGAGCGGGCCTGGCGCGCGGGTCTGCGCGTGATGGTCAACGAGCTGGTCGAAAACGAGGTGCTCTGCACCCTGTATTCCACTGCCAAGGGCCGCCTGCAGGACTGCAACGAAATGAACAGTGTCTACCGGCAGGCCGAGTTCATGAAGCAGATGCAGGATTACATCGACGCCCAGGAGGGCGGTCCGGGCGAGGGCTGGTTCCGCATTGTCCGCAGCCCTGCCGAGGCGCGACAGGTCATCGCCCAGGGCAAGCTGGCGGTCATTCTGGGCATCGAGGTCTCGCACGTGCTCAATTGCAACCTCAAGGTCTTGCCCGGCGGCATCGAGCAGCCAGGCTGCGATCGGGCCTCGATCGATGCCGAGATTCAGAAGCTCTGGGATGCCGGCATCCGCCAGCTCTTCCCCGTCCATGAGTTCGACAATGCCCTGGGTGGCAACGGCATCTTCAATGGCGATGTGCTCAACGTCGGCAACTTCATCGACACCAACCGGTTCTGGACCACCTACGACTGCCCCGACCCAGAGGCCAACCCCTACTACTTCGGCGGCGGCGCCTTCATGGTCACCGCGGGGATTCCAGGCATGTTCGGCGTCTTCGACGACACCACCCCCCTGGGCAGCCCCCTGCGCAGCCTCCTCAATGGTCGGTTGGGCCTGCCTGCTTACAAGACCGACAAGAAGCAGTGCAATGTCCGCAAAATGAGCGAGCTGGGCCGTTACGCCATCAACCGCATGATGGATCGCGGCATCATCATCGACGTCGATCACATGGAACTCACCATGAAAGGCGATGTGATCAACATGGCCCTGGCGCGCAAGACGGCCTCGGGTGAGCCCTATCCGGTCACCTCGACCCACGGCGCTCAGGGTGGTCTGCTGCAGTCCGACGCCATCAATCTCTTTAAGACCGGCGGCATCATCTACGACTACAAGAGCAACGGCCAGGGCTACACCGGTGCGGTCGAAAAGGCCCGCGCGGCACACGCCGCGAGCGGCACCACCAAGCCCTTTGCCGTGGGCTTCGGCGCCGACACCAATGGCCTGGGTGGCCAGGCCGGCCCCCGAGGCAGCGACCGCAAACCCATCCAGTACCCCTTCACCCTCTTTCAGGGACCCGATTGGAATCCCGCCATCTTTGGCCAGACCACGCCGGTGACGTTCGATCGGCAGAAGTCTGGCGAGCGGATCTTCGACATCGACAAGGAGGGCCAGGCCCACTACGGCCTGATTGCCGACTTCGTCGAGGAAGTCCGCATCGAGGGGGGAACGAAGGCGTTGGAGGCACTCTACCTCTCGGCCGAGCGCTACCTGCAGATGTGGGAGCAGGCCATGCGCGTGGGTCCTGCCACCGCTGGCACGGGCAGTCCCGCCGCACCCGCCGCCCGGCGATGATTCGCGCGGTGGTCGGTGGCGCGCTGTCGCTGGCAGCGTGCCCGGCGCTGGCCCACGGCTTTGGCCAGGCCATCAGCCTTCCCCTGCCGTTTGAGCTCTACGCCAGCGGCGCGGTCGGGGCGGTTCTGCTCACCTTCGCACTGGCTGTCCTCGCCCTGCGCCGGCCGCCGGCCTCCCGGGCGTCGGTGCCCCAGGGCCTGCGCTTTGAGGGCAGCGTTCGCCTGCTGCCCAAGCGACTGTCGCCCTGGCGCGGGCTGCCTGCCTTGGCCATGCTGCTGGTCTGCATCGTCGGAGGGTTCGTGGGTGTTCGCAACCCCTTCAACAACCTCAACATGACCCTCTTCTGGGTCGTGTTCATTCTCTGGATCCCCTACGTCGCCGCTGTGCTGGGCAACATCAATGCGGTGGCCAATCCGTTCTATGCCCTGGGTCGGCTGGTGGAGCGCTCGCTGCCGATGGCGCGCATGGGCATCTTTCCGGGCGTGCGCCCTGCGGCGGGCTGGGTGGCGGTGGGGTTGTACATGGCTTTTGTTTGTGTGGAGCTCTTTGGCTTTGTCCTGCCCCACACGCTGGCCATCCTTCTGCTGGCCTACTCAGGCATCACCGTTTTGGGATGCCTCTTGTTTGGCTCCGCCACCTGGCTGCGCGAGGGCGAATGCTTCGGCCGCCTGATTCGCCTTCTGGCCCTCTGCGCACCCCACCGAGGGCGTTGGGCCCTGGCCCATGTGGCCCCCAATCAGCCATTGCTGGGCATGCCCTTTGCCCGCCTGCTGGGCCCGCGCTTGAGGCATCCCAGCGAGATGGTCTTCCTCTTGTTTCTGCTCACCGCCACGAGCTTCGATGGCCTGCACGAGACCCGAACCTGGGTCAGCCTCTTTTGGGTCGACCTCGCGGACTTCTGGGAGAACTTCTTCTCGCCCCCACTGATTCAGCACTATGTGGCCCTGGATCGGCTCTATCTGGTCTGGCAGCTCTCGGCGATGGTGCTGGCACCGTTTGTGTATGGCCTACTGTTCTGGCTCTGCAGTGCCCGGGGACGGGAGTCATCGCACTACGCCTTCACCCTGGTGCCCATCATTCTGGTCTACCACCTGGGGCACTACCTGTCGTTGGCCATCACCCAGGGCAGCCAGGTGATCCCGCTGCTTTCTGACCCCTTCGGCTGGGGGCAGAACCTCTTTGGAACCGCCCTCTGGTTTCGCCCTCCCCTGTCGCCAGACCCCCGGGTGATCTGGGACTGGCAGGTCTTCTTGATTGTCTTGGGCCACGGCGTGAGCGTCTGGCTTGCCCACATCCGTGCGCTCGAGCTGCGCGGCGCACCCTGGCCGGCCTTCAAGAGCCAGCTGGGCATGCTGGCCTTCATGGTGGGGCTGACCTGGTTTGGGCTCTGGATTCTGGCCCAGCCCTTTAGCCCCCCCGGGGCAGTGCTGCTGCAGCAGACCTACTGAGGCGACTGCGGCGCCGCGCCGCGTGCTGAATACCGCTTAGGCCGATCGGCGCAGTGCGGTCACTTCGATCTCAACCTTCATCTCCGGCTTGATCAGGCCGCAGACCACCACACTGGCCGCTGGGCGGATCTCGCCAAAGGCCTCGCCCAAGGCCGGCACGACCTCATCAAAGTAAGAGGCCTGGGTGATGTAGGTGGTCGCACGGATCACATCGCTCATGCTGAAGCCGCCCTGCTCGAGCGCCTTGCGGATGGTGGCCAGAGCGCAGCGCGCCTGCTCGGCTGCCGACTCGGGCATGGTCATGTTGGCGTAGTCGTAGCCCGTGGTGCCCGAGACAAAGCAGAAGGGCTCCTGGACCACAGCGCGGGAGTAGCCCATGGTGGCCTCAAAGGGGGAGCCGCTGGAGATGAGTTGGCGGGAATTGCTCATGGTGGTGTCCTCGGTTCGATGGTTGGGGGATGGTTGAGGGGGTGGTTGAGGGGGTGGTTGAGGGGGTGGTCTCACTGCGCCGCCGCGCATCATGCGCCAACGATGGCCTGTCCGCAGACCCGCAGGGTCTGTCCGCGCAGGCCAGCAGCCTCGGGGGAAAGGAAAAAGCAGGCGGCCTCGGCCACATCGCGGGGCTGCCCCGCCTGCGACAGCGAGTTCATGCGGCGCCCCACCTCGCGCATCAGCAGGGGAATCTTGGCGGTCATCTCGGTCTCAATGAAGCCCGGTGCGATGGCGTTGACGATCAGGTCCGGGCGCTGGTGGCTCCGGAATTGGGCATAGCCTCGCACGGCCGCCTTGGTGAAGCTGTAGTTGGTCTGTCCCGCCGCACCAGCGATGCCGTTGATGGATGAGAGCAGGACCTCACGGGCGCTGGGTGCCCAGGCATTGGCGGCATCCAGCCGGGCATCGATGGCCTGAATCGCCTGCAGATTCACCGCCAGCACCGCATCCCATTCGCTGCCCTTCATGTTGCGCAGCAGCCGATCTCGGGTAATGCCTGCGTTGTGCACCACGCCCGACAATTTCTCGGTGCCCAGGGCCGCCAGGATGGCATCCCCGGCCTGTGGGCTGGTGATGTCGAGCGCTAGGGCACGCGCCCCGAGGGCGGTGGCCAGCGACTGCAGCGCGTCCTGCGCTGCGGGCACATCGACCAGCAGCAGTCCAAAGCCTTCTTCATGCAGCCTCTGGGCAGTGGCCCTGCCCAGGCCACGCGCAGCACCGGTGACCAGCACCTGGCCCAGGCGCCGATCGCCCACAGCGCCGCCCCGCAGCTCCAAGCTCTGGCCCGAGACGTAGGTGCTGCGCCCACTCAGGAAAAATCGCAGGGCATGGCGCAGGCCATCGGCCGATGGCTCTTCCACGGCCAGCAGATTGGCGGTGCTGCCGTTGCGGCCGATCTCTTTGGCCAGGGATCGGACAAATCCCTCCAGTCCGCAGCGAACGACACTGCGGGCATCAGCGCTGGGCAGCGCATCGGCAATGAGCAGAACCTTCGCCTGCCGAGAGAGCTGCCGCAGCAGGGGCTGGAGGAATGAGCGCAGGCGGGCGAGATCCGTGACCTGGGCCACGCCTCGCGCATCGACCACGGCAAAGTCCACGCGGGCCTGCGCCGACCAGACGGGGCCGGGCATGACCTGGCCGCCCATCGAGGCGATGGCATCCACCAGATCCTTCGAATGGCCCGACCCTGCCGCCGCACCACCCGCCAGGGCGGTGACCACCCCGTGCAACCCCGAGAGGGCATCGGGCCGCGTGCCGCCGGCCACACGGCGAAGGGCCACGGGCTGGGGAAGGCCAAGGCCGGAGAGCAGTCGACGACCCCAGGGGTGTGCGGCCATCGAGACCAGGCGGTCGGGGGGTGGGGGCAGGGTGGTGATCATCGCGGCATTCTAGGGCCCTGCCCTCGGGCGCGTGAGAACCCCGCCCGCAGCAGGCGCGCAGCAGCCGTCCAGCAGGCGTGCGAGAATCCGAACGATCGTTTGATTTTCACCAATGCCCCCATCGACGTGGCCCCGCCGACGTCCCTCTTTTGGAGATTCCCATGAATGTTGGTTCTGTTCGTCGCGTCGTCATCGCTGGCGCCCTGCGAATTCCGTTTGCCCGCTCCAATACGGCCTACGCCGAACTGAGCAACCTCACCATGCTCTCGGATGTGCTGACGGCCCTGGTGAAGAAGACCGGCCTTGAGGGCGTGCGCCTGGGTGAGGTCGTGGGCGGCGCGGTGATGAAGCACTCCCGCGACTGGAACATGGTCCGCGAGGCCGTCATCTCGACCCCGCTGGATCCCGCAACCCCAGCCTACGATGTGCAGCAGGCCTGCGGCACGGGCCTGGAGGCCGCGATCCTCGTGGCCAACAAGATTGCCCTCGGTCAGATTGAGGCCGGCATCGCCTGCGGCACCGACACCACCTCCGATGCGCCGATTGCCGTGAGCCGCAAGTTTCAGAAGAAGCTCATGCAGCTCAACCGGGCCAAGACCACCGGCCAGAAGCTGAAGATCGCCGCCGGCCTGCTCTCGCCGAGCACCTTCATTCCGGAAATCCCCCGCAACGCCGAGCCCCGCACTGGCCAGAGCATGGGCCAGCATGCCCAGATCACCGCCGATCGGCTCGGCGTTGGCCGTCGGGAGCAAGATGAGCTCGCCCTGGCATCGCACCAGAACCTGGCCAAGGCCTACGACGCAGGCTTCTTCAAGGATCTGGTCATGCCCTACCATGGGCTCGAGCGCGACAACAATCTGCGCGCCAACAGCAGCATCGAAAAGCTTGCCAGCCTGAAGGGCGCCTTCACCCCCACCGGCAGCATCACCGCGGCCAATGCCTCGCCGCTCACGGATGGTGCCTCGGCCGTGCTCCTGTGCACCGAGGAGTTCGCCAAGGAGCGGGGCCTGCCCGTGATGGCCTACTTCCGCGCGGCCGAGACCGCGGCCGTCGATTTCCGCGAGGAGCGCGAGGGCCTGCTGATGGCACCGGCCTACGCCATCCCCCGCATGCTGCAGAAGCTCAACCTGTCGCTGCAGGACTTCGACTTCTACGAGATCCACGAGGCCTTCGCGGCCGTGGTGCTCTCGACCCTCAAGGTCTGGGAGAGCGATGAGTATTGCCGTCAGCACCTGGGACTGTCGGCCGCGCTGGGCGCCATCGATCGCAGCAAGCTCAATGTCTATGGCAGCTCGATCGCTGCGGGCCATCCCTTTGCTGCCACGGGCGGTCGGGTGCTGGGCACCCTGGCCAAGATGCTTCAGGAAAAAGGCAGCGGCCGGGGCCTGATCTCGATCTGCGCCGCCGGCGGCCAGGGCGTGACCGCGATCCTCGAGCGCTGATCCCGAGGGCCGTGCTGCCCGCGGATGACCGCTAGCGCTTCACCACCGCCAGGCCCTTGAGGTATTCGCCCTCGGGGAACCAGAGGGTCTGGGGGTGGTCGGGCGCGGCGCTCAGGCGGTCCAGCACAGCCGCATCCACGCCGGCGTCCATCGCGGCCCCGGCAACAATCTTGTGAAAGAGCTCGGGGCCCACGCCCCCAGAGCACGAGAAGGTCAGCAGCAGCCCTCCAGGGGAGAGCAGCCGCAACGCCAGCCGATTGATGTCTTTGTAGGCCCGCGCCGCCCGGTCCGCATGGGCTGCCGAGGGGGCGAACTTGGGTGGATCCAGCACGATCGCATCGAACTGCTCGCCGCGCTGGATGGCCTCGCGCAGGGTCTGATTCACATCGGCATCGAGCGTGCGGTGGCCGCTGGGATCAAAGCCCCCATGGGTGGCGTTCAGTGCCACGTTCTCCTGGGCCTTGGCGAGGGCCGGCCCCGAGGAGTCCACACTCCAGACCTCTCGTGCGCCACCGGCCAGCGCCGCCACCGAAAAGCCTCCGGTGTAGCAGTAGCAGTTCATCACCCGTTGGGCGCCGAGCTGGGCCACCCACTGCCCAAAGCGGTGGCGGTTGTCGCGCTGATCGAGGTAGAAGCCCGTCTTGTGGCCCTCGGCCACATCCACCCGCAGCCGAATCCGATGCTCGTGAAGCTCGAGGCTGCTCGCGCCGGGCTCGGTCAGCCAGCCCTTGCGCAGGGCCAGACCCTCGAGCTGACGCACGCCCGCGTCCGAGCGCTCGTAGGCCAGGGTCAGGCCGGTCAGCGATTGAAGGGCAGCCAGGATCTCGGTGCGCCAGCGCTCTGCACCTGCCGACATGAATTGCACCGAGAGCAGGCGGTCGTAGCGATCGACAATCAAGCCGGGCAGTCCGTCGGCCTCGCCGTGCACCAGCCGCACGCCATTGCTGGGCACCGCGAGCCGATCGCGGTAGGCGATGGCCGCAGCGATCCGTCGGCGAAAGAAGTCGGCATCGATGGTCTCGTGGGGATCGCGGCTCCAGAGGCGCAGTCGAATCTGCGAGCGCGGACTGTACGCCGCCCAGCCCAGGAACTCGCCCTCGGCGCTCTCCACGCGAACCGTGTCGCCGGAGTCGGCACCACCCTTGGCCACGCTGCCCTGAAAAATCCATGGGTGCCCTCGAACCACCGAACGTTCTTTGCCGGGCTTGAGTAAAACGGTGTTCATGGGGGTTCTTCGCCTTGCCAATGCTGAGAGATTCCGCGAGTCTAGACCCTTCAACTTCGGAGCCCCCATGACCGACTCGCTTCTCATCACGCTGGGCCTGCCCATTTCCTTGTTCATCATCATGGTGGGCATGGGCCTGGCCCTGACCCCCCGCGACTTCACCATCATCGCGAGGTCGCCCAGGCCGGTGATCGTGGGCATGGCGCTGCAGATGCTGCTGTTGCCGGCCCTGGCCTTCGCCCTGGGCTTTGCCTTTGGGGGCGGGCTTCTGGCGGCAGCCCTGGTGCTGTGCGCCAGCCTGCCCGGGGGCACCACATCGAATGTGCTCACCTACCTCGCACGGGCCAACCTCGCCTTGTCGGTGGCCCTCACGGTGCTTGCGAGCATTGCTTCGCCGCTGGTCATGCCGGTGGCGCTCGAAATCGGCCTGCAGACCTTCCTTGGCCGCGACACCCCACTGACCCTGCCTGCCGATCAGACCCTCGCCACCGTGCTGCTCATCGTGGTTTTGCCGGTGGCCCTGGGCATGCTGGTGCGGGCGCGGGCTCCGGAATTCGCGCAGCGCGCCGAGCCTTGGGTGGCGCGCTTCTCGATGCTGGTCCTCGCACTCATCATCGTCGGCATCGTGGCCTCGCAGTGGGCGCAGCTGCCGCAGTGGCTGTCGGTGGGCCTGCTGCCCACGCTGCTGCTCAATGTGCTGGCCCTCGGCCTGGGCATTCTCGTGGGCCGGCTGGCCGGGCTGTCGCTGGCGGATCAGCTCACCCTGGCCATTGAGTCGGGCATCAAGAACACCACGCTTGGCCTGACCATCGCGCTGTCGGTGATGCAGAGCGCAGAGATCGCAGTGCCGGTGGCGGTCTATGGGCTGCTGATGTATGCCACCGCCTTGCCCCTGTGCCTCTGGGGCCGCCGCATGGCCCGCAGAGCCGAGCACGCCGCACCCCAAGCCTAAGGCCGTATGGATTCCGTATCGCAGGCGGCCCTGGGGGCCGCGGTCTGCCTGGCCGTGGCCGGCCGCCCCGCAGCCTACCGCCGCGCCGCCTGGTGGGGTGCTGGCCTGGGCACGCTGCCCGACCTCGACGTCGTCATCCCCTACGCCGATGCCATCGAATCGATGGTGTTTCACCGTGGCGAGAGCCATGCCTTCTTTTTTCAGGCCCTGGCTGCGCCGGTGTTTGCGTGGTTCATTCGTTGGTTCCATCGGCGCAGCGATGTCCCCGCGGGGGGATTCGCCCGATGGATGCTCGCGGTGTTTTTGGTGTTTTCCACCCACGCACTGCTCGATGCCTTCACCATTTACGGCACCCAGCTGGCGCTGCCCTTCAGCAACCACGCATTCCAGATCGGCAGCGTCTTCATCATCGATCCCCTCTACACCCTTCCGCTGCTGCTGGGCCTCTGGCTGAGCCTGCGCAAGACCGCACCCCGGTCCTGGGGCAATGCCCTGGGCCTCCTCTTGAGCACGGCCTATCTGGGCTGGGGCCTGGCTGCCCAGTCTTGGGTCGAGGGCCAGGTCCGCCATGGCCTCGCCGCCCAAGGGGTGCCGGCCAATGCCCCAGTGCTCGTCAATCCGATGCCGTTTCAGAGCCTGGTCTGGCGGGTGGTGGTGCTGCACCCGACGGGACAGTTTCGGGAGGGCGTGGTGTCTTTGTTGAATCCGCCCAGCGATGCTCGGCCGGTGCAGTTGAAGCCCCTGCCGCGCGGCGACGATCTGCTCGCCCGATACCAGGCCCATCCCGGCGTGGTCCATCTGCAGCGCTTTGCCCAGGGCTTTGTGGCCATGAAGGAGACCGGCGGGCGCCTCGAGCTCATCGATCTGCGCATGGGCCGCGAGGGCAATTACTTCTTTCGCTTTGATCTGGGCACGGCCGATGAGGCCGCGAGCCCCAGCCCACCGCTGGCCAGACGGCTGCCTCGGGGCTTCTAAAAAGAGATCCAGAAACTGCCCACGGCGGAGCGCCTGGGCATAGCATGGTGCTTCCGCGTCGGAGGCCCCATGGATCACACCCAGCACGCCGCCCACTCATTGCCCGGGGAATACATCTGCCCCATGCATCCAGAGATTCGTCAGATGGGTGCGGGGGCCTGCCCGATCTGTGGGATGGCGCTGGAGCCGGCCATGGCCGCGGGCACATCCACCGAAAACCTGGAGCTGAAGGACATGTCCCGGCGGTTTTGGTGGGCCCTGGCCCTGGCGGCGCCGGTCGTGGTGCTTGAGATGGGGGGTCATCTGGTGGGCACAGCCCACTGGATCGATCCCCAGATTTCGAGCTGGATCCAAATGGTGTTGGGGTCGCCGGTGGTGTTCTGGGCGGGTGCGCCTTTCTTTGCGCGCGCGGGAGTGTCCATTCAACACCGCAGCCCCAATATGTTCACGCTCATCGCGATGGGCACCGGGGCTGCATGGCTCTACAGCATGGTCGGCACGCTCGCGCCAGGGCTGTTTCCAGCCGATCTGCGCTTGGCCGAGGGCGGGGTGGCGGTCTATTTCGAGGCGGCCTCGGTCATCACCGTGTTGGTGCTGCTGGGGCAGGTGCTCGAGCTGCGCGCCCGGGAGCGGACCTCGGGAGCAATCCGGGCCCTGCTCGACCTCGCGCCCAAGACGGCGGTGCGCCTTGCAACATCGGGGCAAGACGAGACCGTCCCCATCGACTCGATTCGCGTCGGCGATCTGCTGCGTGTTCGGCCGGGCGAGAAGATCCCCGTGGATGGGGAGCTCACCGAGGGCCGGGGGACTGTCGACGAGTCCATGGTGACGGGCGAGTCCATGCCAGCGATGAAGGCCCCCGGCGCCAAGGTGACCTCGGGCACTCTGAACCAGACCGGCGGCTTCGTGATGCGGGCGGAGAAGGTGGGCGCCGACACGCTGCTCTCGCAGATCGTGCACATGGTGGCCAAGGCCCAGCGCAGTCGGGCCCCGATCCAGCGTCTGGCGGACATGACCGCTGGATGGTTCGTGCCCGCGGTGATGGGGGTGGCAGCGATCACCTTCATCGCCTGGATGATTTGGGGACCCAGCCCTGCACTGGCCTATGCCCTGATTGCCTCGGTCTCCGTTTTGATCATTGCCTGCCCCTGTGCCCTGGGCCTGGCAACGCCCATGTCGATCATGGTGGGCGTTGGCCGGGGCGCGCAGCATGGGGTATTGATTCGCGATGCGGAGGCGCTCGAGCGCATGGAGCGCATCGACACCCTGGTGGTGGACAAGACTGGAACCCTCACCGAGGGGCGCCCGCGCGTGGTGCACATCGAGGCAGCGCCGGGATGTTCGGCCGACGATCTTCTCGCCCAACTCGCCAGCGTCGAGCGCGCCAGCGAGCATCCCCTGGCCATGGCGGTGGTGGCGGCGGCCCTGGACCGTGGCCTGTTGTTGAGCGAGGTCGTCGACTTCGACTCCCCCGTTGGCCAGGGGGTGCTGGGCAGGGTGGGCGGTGTGGCCATGGTGGCGGGTGCGGAGAGATTTCTAGTGGAGCGGGGCGTCCGCATCGAGGACCTGCCGGCCGGCGCCGAGCAGTGGCGCGCACGGTCTGCCACGGTCATCTGCGTGGGACTCGATGGCATTGCCGTGGGTTATGTCGCCATCGCCGACCCGATCAAGGCCAGCACCCCGGCCGCCCTGGATGCCCTGCGCCGGGCGGGGATGCGCATCGTGATGCTCACCGGCGATGGCCTGACCACGGCGCGGGCGGTTGGCCGGGAGTTGGGCATCGACGAGGTGGTGGCCGAGGTGCTGCCCGAGGACAAGGCGCGGGTCGTGCAACGCCTGCGCAGCGAGGGCCGCAGCGTGGCCATGGCCGGCGATGGGGTGAACGACGCACCCGCCCTCGCGGCGGCCGAGGTGGGCATTGCCATGGGCACGGGCACCGATGTCGCGATGGAAAGTGCAGGCATGACCCTGCTGCATGGGGATCTGATGGGCATCGTGCGTGCCCGCCGACTCTCGCAGGCGACGATGCGCAACATTCGGCAGAACCTCTTTCTGTCTTTTGCCTACAACGTCGCGGGCATTCCCTTGGCCGCCGGGGTGCTCTATCCGTTTCTGGGCGTTTTGCTCTCGCCCATCGTGGCCGCAGCGGCCATGACCCTGTCGTCGATCAGTGTGATCGGCAATGCCCTCAGGCTGCGGGGGGCGAAGATCGATTGACGGCGGGGGCCACTGTGCTCCCCGCGGATGTCGGCGTTGCTGGATCGACGTGCGTCATCATGTTGAGCACCGGGTGCTTGGCCATGACCCGGCGGCGTGCCTCGAGGGCGATGTCGTGGCCCTCGCGAACGCTCAGTGACTCGTCCACCTCCAGGTGCACATCGACCAGAAGCAGGTCGCCCGTGCGGCGCGTGCGCAGTCCATGCAGGCCAAGAATCCCCGGTGTGTTGGCAATCTCGGCTTGAATGCTCTGCAACTCGTCTTCGGTGGCCGCGCGGTCGGTGAGGTCGTGCATCGCATTCCACGCGAAGGTCCAGCCCATCTTGCCCACCATGAGGCCCACCACCAAGGCGGCCACAGGGTCGAGCAGGGGCAGCCCGAGCATGTTGCCCCCGATGCCGATGGCCACGACCAAGGACGACGCGGCATCGGAGCGTGCATGCCAGGCATTGGCCACCAGCATTCCCGACTTCACCCGCTCGGCCACCCCCAGCATGTAGCGAAACAGCGCTTCCTTGATCACCAAGGCGGCGAGGGCCGCCCACAGAGCCATGGCATGAACGGGCGGGATGTCCTCTGGGGCCTGGAGCTTGCCCACCGCCATCCAGGCCATGCCGACCCCCACCGCCAAGAGCAGCAGGCCCAGCACCAGAGAGGCTGCATTTTCGTAGCGGTGATGGCCATAGGGATGGTCGTCGTCGGCCTCCTTCTTGCTGTGGTGTGCCGCAAGCAATACGACGAAGTCAGAAAGAAGGTCCGACAGCGAATGGATGCCATCGGCGACCAGGGCCTGCGACCCAGACACCAGGCCCGCGGTGATCTGAGCGGCCGTCAGGCCCACATTGGTCACCACACTCACCCAGGTGCTGCGCTTGACCGCGGCATCCTTCTCGGCGGACTGGTCTTCCTCCATCCAGGGGTCGAGATGGTCCATGGGCGGCTCCAATGTGAATTCTGGGCTCAGTTGAGCACAGTTTGCCTTCCAATTGTCTGCCGCCGCCAGAACGAAAAAGCCCAACCGAGGCGGGTTGGGCTTTGAATATGGTGGCCAAGGGCGGAATCGAACCACCGACACGCGGATTTTCAATCCGCTGCTCTACCAACTGAGCTACTTGGCCACAGAGCGCGCAAGTATACAGCACTCGCCGGCGGCGTCCGCACCTATGCTTCGTCCATGAGCACGCCAAACCCCGCCAAAAAACCCCGCACCGCCGACTCCCCCTGCATCGCCATCTGCTCCACGGCCCAGGGCGACGACATCTGCAAAGGCTGCGGCCGGACCTTCGACGAGATCACCCGATGGGTGGTGATGAGTGAGGAGGAAAAAGACTGGGTCTGGGACCGCATCGAGGCCGAGGGCACGGCCCTGCGCTTCACCAAATACAAAGACCGGGCGCTTTAACTTCAAGCCTCACCGCTGAGCTGGCCCAGCACCCAGCCCGCGGCCGCGATGCCCATGGTGGCCGTCACCACCATGCTGGAGCCGTAGCCGGCGCAGGCCAGCCGCGCACTGGGGTCGCAGTCACTCCCCTCGGGCAGCTGCACCGGATTGGCCGTACAAAACACCGCGGGCACATGCAGGTTCCCCTTGCGCGGAGCGCCCCCCTTCTGCCGCATGTGCTGGCGGATGCGGGCCAGCAGCGGATCCTGCTCTGCCCTTGAAATGTCCTCGACCCGCACCCGAGATGGGTCGGTCTTGCCGCCGGCACCACCGCTCACGATCAGCCGCTGCGGCCGGCTGTCCCAATCGAAGGCATCGATCAGGGCCAGCTTGGCCTGCCGGTCATCGCAGGCATCGAGCCAGATCTGTGCCCCGCAGCCCATCAGCTCCCCGAGGTTCTCGGGGGTCAGAAAGTCATCGATCCAGTCCACGCGGCACTCGGGGTGAATGTCCGCGATGCGTGCCCTCAGTGCGGCGCCCTTGGCCATGCCCAGGGTGCTGCGCAGGGCCTGCACCTGCCGGTTGAGGTTGCCCTCGGCGACATGGTCGGTGTCGATCAGGGTGATGCGCCCCACGCCGCTGCGGGCCAGGGTCTCGACGGCCCAGGAGCCCACGCCGCCCAGACCGACCACCGCCACATGGCCCTGGCGCACCCGCTCGAAGGCCTCGGAGGAATAGAGCCGCGCCGTGCTGGCGATGCCGCGGGGTGTGTCGCTCCGGGGTGTGTCGCTCAATGTGAGCACTCAGGGCAGCAGCACAGTGCAGCCTGTGGTGGCCCGCGACTCCAGCGCCCGGTGGGCGTCGGCGGCGTCCTTCAGAGCAAAGCGCTGCTCAATGGGCACGCGCAGCCGACCGCTGGCCACCATCTCCACGAGGGGAAGGGCAGAGCTGAGCAGCTCGGCCCGACTGGCGGTGTAGGGCATCAGGCTTGGGCGCGTGATGTGCAAATGCCCCTGGAGCAGGCCCAGATCGACGGGCGGCACCTTGCCCGAGGCGTTGCCAAAGCTCACCATGGTCCCGTACTTCTTCAGGCATCGGAGCGAGCCCTCGAAGGTCGAGGCCCCCACCGAGTCGTAGACCACATCCACGCCCTCGCCGCCGGTGAGCTCGGCCACGCGGGCCACAAAATCCTCGGTGCTGTAATTGATCACCGCATCGGCGCCCAGACTTCGGGCCAAGGCACACTTGGCGTCGCTGCCCGCGGTCCCGATCAGCCGCACCCCGAGGTGCTTTGCCCACTGGCAGGCCATCTGTCCCACGCCACCGGCGGCCGCATGAAACAGCACCGTCTGGCCCGGCTTGAGCGCCACCGTTCGGTGAAAGAGGTAGTGCACCGTCATGCCCTTCAACATCATTGCAGCGCCGGTCTCCAAGGCGATGGCATCGGGAATGGGAACGAGCAGGTCGGCCCTCACATTCCGGGCAGTGCAGTAGGCCCCCATGGGCATGCCCGCATAGGCCACACGGCTGCCGACCCGAAGCTCAGGAAGACGCTCGGCGACCCCTGCTCCGAGCGCCACCACCGTTCCAGCGGCCTCTTGGCCCAAAACTGCTGGAAGCGCTGGCAGGGGATAGACGCCGCTGCGGAAGTAAACGTCGATGTAATTGAGGCCGATCGCCCCGTGCACCAGGGTGACGTCCCCGGGGCCAGGGCTGGGCAGGTCCTCCTCGACCATGTGCATGGCCTCGGGGCCGCCGGGCGCCCGAATCTGAATCGCCATGCGCTGGCGGGGTGGAACCATGGAACCTGCGGCTGTCGGCATTGAAAACCTCCACGAAAAGAGCGCGCATGGGCTGCGGAATGGTGGCAAGATTTTGCCATCAGCACAGGGGAGAGCATATGCGGGTCATCGTCTTGGGCGCGGGCGTCGTGGGCACCGCTGCCGCATACTTTCTTCACAAATCCGGCCATCAGGTCACCGTGGTGGACCGCCAGGCCCAGCCGGGCTGCGAGACCAGTTTTGCCAACGGCGGGCAGATTTCGGTGAGCCATGCCGAGCCCTGGGCCAATCCCTCGGCACCCCTGAAGGTGCTGCAGTGGCTGGCCCGCGAAGATGCGCCGCTGTTGTTTCGCCTGAGGGCAGACTGGAACCAGTGGCGTTGGGGCATGCAATTTCTGGTGGAGTGCCTGCCCTCGCGCACCCGCCACAACATCATTCAGATCCTGAATCTGGGCCACTACTCCCGCAGCCAACTCCAGCAATTGCGCCGCGACATCGGCATTGAGTACGACCACCTCGAAAAGGGCATCCTGCATTTCTACACCTCGCAGGCGGAGTTCGACGGCGCCATCGGGCCCACCGAGCTCATGCGCGAGTACGGCTGCCAGCGCGACATCATCAGCGCCAGCGAGGCCGTTCGGCTGGAGCCTGCCCTGGCCCCCATCGCGGATCAGATCAAGGGCGCCACCTTCACCGATGCCGACGAGTCGGGCGATGCCCGCAAGTTCACTCAGGGGCTGGCCCGATGGCTGCAGAACCAGGGTGTGGAGTTCGCGACCGGCACCACCGTCCAGGGCATCAATGCCGAGGGGGGCAAGATCTCCGGGGTGCGCGCCATTCGCGAGGGCCGCCACCAGGTACTCACAGCCGATGCCTACGTGCTGTCTGCCGGCTCCTTCAGCCCGCTGCTGGCCAAGCCCCTGGGCATCCATCTGCCGGTCTATCCCGCCAAGGGGTATTCGGCCACCGTGCCCGTCAACAACGAGGCAGCCGCCCACCAGGTCTCGCTCACCGACGATGAGTACAAGCTCGTGTTCTCTCGCCTCGGCAACCGACTGCGGATTGCCGGCACTGCCGAGCTGGGCGGCCAGGGCGGCGGCTACGGCACCGAGCTCAACCCGGTCCGTTGTCGTGCGCTCATTCGCCGCGCGCGCGAGATCATGCCCGAGGCGGGACACTGGGAGCAGGCCGAGTTTTGGACCGGCCTGCGGCCGGCCACGCCGTCCAATGTGCCCTTAATTGGGCGCACCCGCTTTGCCAACCTCTTTCTCAACACCGGCCACGGCACCCTGGGCTGGACCCATGCCTGCGGCTCGGGCGCTGCGCTGGCCGACCTGGTTTCGGGCCGCGAACCCGCCGTCGACTTCGCCTTCTGTGGGGTACCATCGCGCCATGGCAGGACATTCCAAATGGGCCAACATCCAGCACCGCAAAGGCCGGCAGGATGAAAAACGTGGCCGAATTTTCACGCGCCTCATCAAAGAAATCACCGTAGCTGCGAAGCTGGGCGGAGGCGATGCCGCAACCAATCCGCGGCTTCGCCTCGCGATGGACAAGGCGGGCGACGCCAACATGCCCAAGGACAAGGTGCTCGACGCCATCAAGCGCGGCACGGGCTCCTTGGACGGCGTGGACTACGAAGAGATCCGCTACGAGGGATACGGCATCGGCGGAGCGGCTGTGATCGTTGATTGCCTCACCGACAACCGCACCCGCACCGTCGCCGAGGTGCGCCATGCCTTCGCCAAACACGGCGGCAACCTGGGCACCGATGGCTCGGTCTCCTTCATGTTCAAGCATGTGGGCCAGATGTTCTTCGCCCCCGGCACCAGCGAAGACGCGGTGATGGAGGCCGCGCTCGAGGCCGGAGCCGACGATGTCCTCACCGATGAGGACGGGGTCATCGAGGTGCTCTGCCAGCCCAACGACTTTGCTGCGGTGCGTGCCGCCCTCGAGGCCCAGGGCCTCAAGCCCGAGGTGGCCGAGATCACCCTGAGGCCCGACACCTCGGCCGACCTCGCTGGGGACGACGGCATTCGCATGCAGAAGCTTCTGGATGCCCTCGAAGGCCTCGACGATGTTCAAGAGGTCTACTCCAACGCCAACATCTCTTAGGGCTCCGGCCCAAGTCCGCATGCAGATTCTCATCCTCGGAAGTGGCGGCCGCGAACACGCCATGGCATGGAAGCTCGCGCGCGCTCGACGGGTGCAGCAGGTGTTTGTGGCCCCCGGCAATGGCGGCACGGCCCGCGAGCCCCGCATTCAGAACCTTGCCCTCGATCCCGTGCGGCAGATCGACGAGCTCATCGCCTTTGCCAAGGCCGAGAAGATCGGCCTCACGGTGGTGGGCCCCGAAGCGCCCCTGGCTGCCGGGGTGGTGGATGCCTTTCGTTCTGCTGGCCTGCCCATTTTTGGGCCCCAGCGCCTGGCTGCGCAGCTCGAGTCCTCCAAAGACTTCGCCAAGCAGTTCATGAAGCGACACGGCATTCCCACCGCCGCCTTCGAGACTTTCACCGACCCCACAGCGGCCATTGCCTACATCCAACGCAAGGTGGGTCCGGCCGGCGAGCAGCCGGGGGCCCCCATCGTGGTCAAGGCCGATGGCCTGGCTGCCGGCAAGGGCGTGGTGGTGGCCGCCAGCCATGCCGAGGCCGAGGCCGCGGTGCGCGACATGCTCGAGGGCAATCGCTTCGGTGCGGCCGGTGCCCGCGTGGTCATCGAAGACTTCCTGCCCGGCGAGGAGGCCAGCTTCATGGTGGTCTGCGACGGCAAGATGGCTGTTCCCTTGGCGACGAGCCAAGACCACAAGCGGGTGGGCGATGGCGACACTGGCCCCAACACGGGAGGCATGGGTGCCTACAGTCCGGCACCGGTGGTGACCACCGAGGTCCATGCCCGGGTGATGCGCGAGATCATCAATCCGGTCTTGCGGGGCATGGCTGCCGAGGGCCAGCCCTACACCGGCTTCCTTTATGCAGGACTCATGATCTCGCCCGATGGGGTGCCCAAGGTCGTGGAGTTCAACTGCCGCATGGGCGACCCCGAGACCCAGCCCATCTTCATGCGCCTGCGCGGCGACATCCTGCCCATCCTCGAGGCTGCGGCCGCAGGCCGCTTGGAGCACGTCGAGCAGCTGGCCGACGGCCTCTGGGACCCTCGCCCTGCCGTGGGGGTGGTGCTGGCGGCCGGCAACTATCCCGAGGCCCCACGCACGGGCGACACCATCCACGGCCTGCCGATCGCCTCGCAAGACTTCCTACCCCACGGCATCCGTGGCAACGACGACACCGAGGTCATGGTCTTTCATGCCGGCACCCGGCTGGCCGAATCGGGCGAGGTCCTCACCACCGGCGGGCGTGTTCTCTGCGTCACCGCCCTGGGCCCCAGCCTGCGCATGGCGCAGCAGGCGGCCTATGCCCAGGCAGCGCAGATTGGCTTCGAGGGCATGCACTACCGCAGGGACATTGGATGGCGGGCACTGCAGAAGTTGCCGTCGTAGGCGGCGGCATCCTGGGCGCGGCAGCCGCGCTGCTTTGCGCTCGCCATGGCCTTGCGGTCGATTGGTATGCGCCCCCCGAAGACCCTCAGCGATCCGATGGTGCAGCCCACCGGGCCTACACTCTGGCACCCCGAAGCCAGACACTGCTCGCCTCTCTGGGTGTCTGGCCTTCACTCGAGCCCCAGACCCAGCCCGTGCATGCCATGCATCTGCGGCTGTGCGAGCCGCCCCCCGGCGCCTCGTGGCAGCTGGCCTCCAGCAGCCCGCAGCCGCTGGCGCGCACCTGCCTGCACCATGCCCTGTTGTCGGCGCTCGAGGCCGCAGCCGCCCATCAGCCCACCCTTCGCCGCCGGGGCGCCTGGCATCCCAGCCCCCGGCCTGGCCATGCCCAGGCCGAGCTGCCCCCGGCCCGCCTGGTCCTCGCTGCCGATGGCGCGCAGTCGCCCACCCGCCGGGCCGCGGGCATCCTCTGGTCGCGCCACGACTATGGGCAGAAGGCGGTGGTGGCAGCCTTTGCAACCGAAAACCCTCACGAGGGCCGCGCCTTCCAATGGTTCGAGGCCGATGGCCGCGTTCTGGCCCTGCTTCCCATGGCGCATCCGCATCAGGTGTCGCTGGTCTACTCCATGGGCAACGATGCCGCGGCACGCTTTGTGGATCTCGACCCGGTGGCCCGGGCGCAGGCCCTGCCCCAGGATTCACCCTTGGGCGCCCTGAGCCCGAGGCTCGAGAGCACGGGCGAGCACCGCGCCACCATGGCCCCCCTGGCTATGGGCACGGCCGAGCGACTCCATCTCGGGCGACTCCTCCTGCTGGGCGATGCGGGCCACACCGTGCATCCGCTGGCGGGATACGGCCTCAATCTCGGGTTCGACGACCTGGCCGAACTGGCCCAGGCCATGGCCCCACAGATCACCCGCGACCATCATCTGCGCGACCCCCAGGCCATTGCTGCTGGCGTGGCGCAGCGCCGCCGCCGCGCTCTCGCCACGGCCCAGTGGGGCCTGCATGGCATCCATCGGGCGATGGCTGCCGCGGGCAGTGCCCCCTGGGTTGGCAAAAGTTTGCAGTTGGGCATTGGAATGCTCTCGCGCAGCCCCTGGGCTCAGCGTATGCTCGTGCAGGCCGCTCAGGATGGTGGTCTGCCCTTCCTTCCAGCGCCCGCAGCCTCCGTCGCCACCGACCCCACCGCCTCCATCGTCCGCCCCTCGCCATGACCCTGCCGATGCCCACCCCGATTTCCGTCCCGATGTCCGTCCCGATGTCTGCCTCCGCCGCCACCGCATCCCCATCGAAGCTCATCGCCGCGCTCTGCGCCACGGCCCTGGGCCTTGCCCTGCTGGCCATCGCACCCTCGGCCTCGGCGATCAAGCCCACCGACCCATCGCCCGGCGGCCCCCTGGCCACCACGCCCTCGGTCGAGGCCAGCATCCGCAAGTCGCTCGAGGTGGTCTTCAAAGATCCCAAGGCCATCACATCGATTGCCCCCACCCCCGTGGCGGGCATCTATGAAATCACGGTGGATCGCCAGGTGATCTACACCGACGCCACTGGCCGATTCGTGATCCAGGGGCAGATCCTCGACATCGCTGCCGGCCAGAACCTCACCAAGGCCCGCCTCGATCAAATTGCGGCGGCCGACGTGATCGACTTTGCGGCCCTGCCCACCGACCTGGCCATCCGCTACGGCCCGGCCAAGCCCATCAATGGCCGCGCCATTGCGGTGTTCGAGGACCCGTATTGCGTCTACTGCCGTCAGTTCCGCCAGACCCTCATGGGCATGAAGGACCTCACGGTGTATGTCTATCTGCTGCCGGTCATCCGCCCCGAGAGTGTGAAGACGGCCCGCGATGTCTGGTGCTCGAAGGACCGTGCCGCCGCCTGGAATGATTGGATGCTGGGCCAGAAGCCGCCTGCCGCTGCGCCCATCACCTGCCAGTTCCCTCAGGAGAAGCTCGAGAAGCTCGCGCGCGATTTGCGCGTGCGCTCCACGCCCATTTCGTTTGTGCCCAGCGGGGTGCGGCTGGTGGGTGCGATGCCAGCCGATCGGGTGGAAGAGGCCCTCGCCGCCGCGAAGCGTTAAGGCAGCGGCACCGGATAGCCCAGCGGCCAGAGCAGCACCTGCTGCGCCAGGGCCTTGGTCTTGCCAGCCCGTTCTCCTGCCGCCTCGCCCGACCCGTAGTAGAAGTCGGTGCGGTGCGGGCCTTGGATGGCACTGCCCGTGTCTTGCGCCATCACCAGGCGACCCCGAGGACGCGACTCACCCACGAGCTGCGCGGTCAGGAACACCGGAAATCCCAGAGGTGCGTAGCGTGGGTCCACAGCAATCGAGCGCTCTGCAGTGAGGGGCACGCCCAGAGCGCCGATGGGCCCCTCGTTGGCGCCCAGGCTGGCGGGCAGCTCGCGGAAAAAAATCATTCGGGGGTTCTGCCAAAAGAGCTCGTCGCGGCGCGCTGGATGGCGTGCCACCCAGGCCTTGATGCCCTGCATGCTGGTCTCGGCCAGGCGCATCTCGCCCTGGTCGGCAAGCCATCGACCAATGCTGCGAAACGGATGCCCATTGGCCGCTGCAAACCCCACCCGCATCACCCGACCATCGGGCAGCACCACCTGGCCCGAGCCCTGGATCTGCAAAAAGAAGCCCTCGGTGGGGTCATCGAGCCAGACCAGCTCCTGCCCCCGCAGGGCACCGCTGCGCTCGAGCGACTCCCTCGTCTCGCGCAGCAGGCTGGGGTCGCTTGGCGTCCGATAGAGCGGCCACTGATAGGCCCCCTGCCGGGTCCGGCTGCCCCGGACGACCGGCTCGTAGTAGCCGGTCAGGGTGTTGTGCGAGCGCACACCACCGCCCAGCCGCATGGGCTGGAAATTCACCTCAAAGTAGCGGGCCACCACCTCGCGCCGCGGCGCTGATCCGGTCTCGAGGGCGGCCAAGGCAGTGATCTGCTCGGCCTCTTGGCAGAGCCGAACCCAGGGCTGGCCAAGGCCCGGCAGGCGAGTGCAGCTCTGGAGCCAGGCGCCCCAGGCCTGCTCCACGGCATCGCCCCGCCAGTCGGCAAGCTGGCTGAAGGTGATGGGCTCCAGGGGCACCTCGAGCCGTGGGACTGGGGCCGAGGGTGCTCGGCCGGGGGCACTGCCCACGCCGCCGCGGTCTTGGCCGACAATACCCCCTGTGCTGCCCGAAATGGGTGCCTGGGCGGAGCGGGTGGCGCAGCCCTGCACACCCAACGCCACACTGCCGGTCAGGCCCATCAGGCTCAGCAGTGCGGCCTGGCGGGCACCCTGCTGGATTCTCAACAACATCGACTGGACGAGATTTGTCATGTGGCTCATTTTTCTGGAAGCAGCGATTGCGGGCGGTCTGTTGATTGCCATTGTCCTCTGGACCATGCGCGGTAAAAAATAGTCCCGCGCTCTTCCCCCACGCCCCTCGGTCCATCCCCACCACCACGCCACAGGATTCCCCTGCATGAATGCTCCCGCTGCCCCATTCCTTCGACAGACCCCCGTCTTGGCCCCCAGCATCCTGTCGGCGGACTTTGCCCGCCTGGGCGAGGAGGTGAGGGCGGTCGAGGCTGCCGGGGCGGGCTTCATCCACTTCGATGTGATGGACAACCACTATGTGCCCAACCTCACGGTGGGGCCGCTGGTCTGCGCAGCTATTCGCCCGCACGTGCAGATCCCGATCGATGTGCATCTGATGGTCTCGCCCGTCGATGCCCTGATCACCGACTTCGCCAAGGCAGGTGCCGACATCATCACCTTCCATCCCGAGGCCAGTGCCCACATCCACCGCAGCCTTCAGCTCATTCAGTCCCTGGGCAAGCGCGGTGGTCTGGTGCTCAACCCTGCAACACCCATCGAGTGCCTCGACTGGGTGATGGGCAGCATCGACATGGTGCTGCTCATGAGCGTCAACCCGGGGTTTGGCGGGCAGGCGTTCATCCCCGAAACCCTTCAGAAAGTGCGGGCGGTCCGCGACAAGATCGACGCCCACCAGCGCGCGGGCGGGCGGCCCATTCGCCTGGAGGTCGACGGCGGCATCAAGGTCGAGAACATTCGGGCCGTGGCCGATGCCGGGGCCGACACCTTCGTTGCGGGATCGGCGGTGTTTGGTGCGCCCGACGAGGGCAGCAGCCCCCGCACCTACCAGTCCATCGTGGGCCGGTTCATGGGGGCGCTCGCCTAGCCTTACACTGGCGGGTTATGCCTAGCAACGACTTGCCGAGCCTCGAGCAGATCCAGTCCCTGGCCGCCCAGGGCTACAACCGCATTCCCCTGCTGCGGCGGATGTCGGCCGACCTCGACACGCCGCTGTCGGCCTATCTCAAGCTGGCTGCCGGCCCCCACAGCTTTCTCCTGGAGTCGGTCGTGGGTGGCGAGCGCTTTGGCCGCTACAGCATCATTGGCCTGCCGGCGGTGGCCCGCTTCGAGGTCCATGGCCGCGAGACGGTGCGCATCAATCACCGCGATGTTCCCGCCGGCACCTCTCCTCGGCAGGTGCTCGACTCGCAGGACCCCCTGGCCTGCCTCGAGGCGGTGGCCAACAGTTTTCGGGCGCCGCCCCTGCCGGGCCTGCCGCGATTCAGCGGGGGACTGGCCGGCTACTTCGGCTACGACACCATCCGCCTGATCGAGCCCCGCCTCGACCGCCCCGAGCTGCGCGAGCGGCCCGACCCCGTGGGCATTCCCGACATCCAGCTGCTGCTCACCGAAGAGATCGCGGTCTTCGACAATCTCTCGGCCGCCCTCAGTCTCGTGGTCTACATCAACCCCGGCGATGGCACCGAGGCCTCCTGTCGGGCCGCGCTGGAGCGGGGTACCGCGCGCCTGGAGGCGCTGGTTCAGAAGCTTCGCTCCCCGCTGCCGGCCACCCAGCCCGAGCCCTCGGCCCTGGCCCCCTATCCTGGTGTGCAGGGGGTCACCGCCCAGGTGGTGCGCGACTTCAGCAAGGAGAAATTCCTGCGGGCTGTCGACAACGCCAAGGATCTGATTGCGGCCGGCGACCTGATGCAGGTGGTGCTGGCCCAGCAGATCCGCAGGCCCTTCATCTCGGGCGCGCTGGCGCTCTATCGCGCCCTGCGGGCCCTGAACCCATCGCCTTATCTGTATTTCTACGACATGGGCGACTTTCAAATCGTGGGTGCCTCGCCCGAAATTCTGGTGCGCCAAGAGCGCGTCGAGGGCGAGCGCGGCAGTCGCGCGGTGCTGCGGCCGATCGCGGGCACCCGGCCTCGGGGGGCAACCCGCGAGGATGATCTGCGGCTCGAGGCCGAGCTGCTGGCCGATGAAAAAGAGCGCGCCGAGCACCTCATGCTCATCGACCTTGCCCGCAACGACGTGGGCCGCATCGCGCAAACGGGCAGCGTGCAGGTCACCGAGACCATGGCCGTGGAGCGATACTCCCACGTGATGCACATCGTGTCCGAGGTCGAAGGCCTGCTGCGCCCCGACCTCACCGCCTTCGACATCCTTCGGGCCTCCTTCCCGGCGGGCACCCTCTCGGGGGCACCCAAGATCCGGGCCATGGAGGTGATCGATGCATTGGAGCCCGTGCAGCGCGGCCTCTATGGCGGCGCCTGCGGCTATCTGTCCTTCAGCGGCGAGATGGACCTCGCCATTGCCATTCGCACCGGCATTCTCAAAGACGGCATGCTCACGGTGCAGGCCGGGGCTGGGGTGGTGGCCGACTCCGTGCCCGAGGCCGAGTGGCAGGAAACCGAGAACAAGGCCCGCGCTGTGCTGCGCGCCGCCGAAATTGCCGACGAGGGCCTGCTGCCATGAGCCCCAACCTGAGCCCAGGTTTCAGCCAGACGCCCGCCCTGCGGGTGTTGATGCTCGACAACTACGACTCCTTCACCTACAACCTCGTGCAGTACCTGGCCGAGCTGGGGGCCGAGGTGGTCACCCTGCGCAACGACACCCAGAGCGTCGAGGCCGCGCTCTCGGCCTTTGGCGGCCAGCCGCCCGATCGGGTGGTCATCTCCCCAGGACCCTGCAGCCCTGCCGAGGCCGGCATTTCGGTGCCCTTGATTCGCTGGGTGGCGCAGATGGCCCAGCCCATTCCGCTGCTCGGCGTCTGCCTGGGCCATCAGTCGATCGGGGCAGCCTTTGGCGGCGAGGTCGTGCGGGCCAAGTCGCTCATGCATGGCAAGACCTCGCCCATCCGGCACACCGGCGAGGGGGTCTTCTCGGGCCTGCCCAGCCCCTACACCGTCACCCGCTACCACTCCCTGGCCGTTCGGCGCGAGAGCCTGCCGCCGGTGCTGCGCGTGACGGCCGAGACGGACGACGGAGAGATCATGGGCCTGCGCCACACCAGCCTGCCCATTCAGGGCGTGCAATTCCACCCCGAGAGCATCCTCACCGAGCATGGTCACGCGCTGCTCCAAAACTTCCTGCAGTGCGCGCCTTAGAAGGGCATGCCATGAGCCTCACCCCCCAGCTCCAGTCCCTCATCGAACGCCAAGATCTTGAGCCCCAGGCGATGGCCGAGGCGGTGCGCTTCATCATGTCGGGCCAGGCCGAGCCGGCCCAGGTGGGGGCCTTCCTGCTGGCGCTGCGCGTCAAGCGGGAGTCGGTCGCGGAAATCGCCGCGGCTGCGCGGGTCATGCGCGAGCACGCCAAGCCCGTGCATCTGCCCGAACACCTGATGCCTGGCCTGGTCGATCTCTGCGGTACGGGGGGCGATGGCCAACACACCTTCAATATCTCCACTGCGGCCATGTTCGTTGCCGCCGCCGCTGGCGCCAAGATCGCCAAACACGGGGGCAGGGCGGTGTCCTCGAGCACCGGCAGCGCCGATGTGCTGGAGGCCCTGGGGGTGCGTCTGGATCTCACTGCCGAGCAGGTGGGCCGCTGCATCGAGGCCCTGGGCATTGGCTTCATGTTCGCCCCCAACCACCATCCCGCGATGCGCTTCGTTGCCCCCGTGCGCAAGGCGCTGGGCGTGCGCACGATCTTCAACATCCTGGGCCCGCTCACCAATCCGGCCGGTGCCCTGCACCAGTTGATGGGGGTCTTTTCTCCCGAGTTGGTGCGCACCCAGGCCGAGGTGCTGCGCGAGCTGGGCAGCCGCCATGTGCTGGTGGTCCATGCCCGCAATGGCCTGGATGAAATCGCCCTCGACGGCGAGACCTTCCTCGCCGAGCTCACCCCCGAGGGCGACATCCATGAGCGGCTTGTCTTTGCCCAGCAATACGGGGTGCCGGCATACAACGAAGAGGATCTTCAGAAGGGCCTGGGCGCCCGCACCCTGGCCGAGGCTCAGGCGCGGCTGTTGGAGGCCCTGGACGACCAGCCCGGTCCTGCCCGCGACATCGTGGTGATGAATGCGGGTGCTGCCCTCTGGGCGTCCGATCGGGCCACGAGCCTGGCCGATGGGGTGCGCCAGGCGCGTGCCGCCCTGTCCTCGGGGGCTGCTCGCCAGCGCCTACGCGATCTCATCGACTTCACCCATGCCTGCTGACATCCTTTCCCAAATTCTTGAGCGCAAGGCCGACGAGGTGGCCGAAGCACGCCGCCGCATCTCTGCCAGCGCCCTGCACGACCAGGCGCAGGACCGGGGCCTGCCCCGGGGCTTTGCGCGGGCGCTGCAGTCGCGTGCCGCCCGCCGCGAGCCTGCCGTGATTGCTGAAATCAAGAAGGCCAGCCCCAGCAAGGGCGTGATTCGGCCAGACTTCGACCCCCCCATCCATGCCCAGCAATACGAGGCGGGGGGCGCAGCCTGCCTGTCGGTGCTCACCGACATCGATTTTTTCCAGGGCCACCCGAGCTATCTCTCGGCGGCCCGCGCTGCCTGCCAACTGCCAGCGCTGCGCAAGGACTTCCTCATCGATCCCTACCAGGTGCTCGAGGCCAGGGCCTGGGGTGCCGATGCGGTGCTGCTCATCGTGGCGGCCCTGGGCGACGTCCAGATGCAGGAGCTGGCGGCTGCGGCCGAGGACCTGGGCATGGACGTGCTGGTGGAGGTCCACGACGGCGCCGAGCTCGATCGCGCCCTGCGGCTGAGCACGCCCCTGTTGGGCATCAACAACCGCAGCCTGCGCACCTTTGAGACCAGCCTGCAGACCACCCTCGACCTGCTCGATCGGATTCCACAAGACCGCCTGGCCATCACCGAGAGCGGCATCCACACCCGCGCAGACGTCGAGGCCATGCGGGCAGCCGGGGTGCACACATTTCTGGTGGGCGAGTCGCTGATGCGCGCGCCCAATCCCGGCGAGGCCCTGCGGGCGCTGTTCTTTGGCGCGCAGACCCGCGATGCGTCGGGTCTCTAACGCGTTGATCTTTAGGGAAAGCACCACTGCCCCCAGCCCCAGCGCCCCCGATCGTTTGACAAGCCTTTTCAGACTCTTTAAAGTCTCGTTTCTTCGCTGCTGACGCAGTCACGGAGTTGAAACAAACCAACGGGCAAGCTATGCAGCAAACCTCGTCGGCAAGTTCACAAAGCTCTTGATTCTGTTGGGTTCTTGGCGAATTGCTCTTTAAAAACTAACAGCCGATAAGTGTGGGCATTTGGGCCGCGATGCACGAGATCCAGTGAAGCTTCTTCGGAGGCTGAGGACTCGAATGCTTAAAAGTACCAAATGCTCAACAGTTGTAAAGATTTTTCGTAAGAAAAATCCTCGCAGCGTTGAGTTTTAAATATTGCAGAGATTGAACTGAAGAGTTTGATCCTGGCTCAGATTGAACGCTAGCGGCATGCTTTACACATGCAAGTCGAACGGCAGCGGACCTTCGGGTGCCGGCGAGTGGCGAACGGGTGAGTAATACATCGGAACGTACCCAGTAGTGGGGGATAGCCCGGCGAAAGCCGGATTAATACCGCATACGACCTTCGGGTGAAAGGGGGGGATCGCAAGACCTCTCGCTATTGGAGCGGCCGATGGCTGATTAGCTAGTTGGTGGGGTAAAGGCCTACCAAGGCGACGATCAGTAGCTGGTCTGAGAGGACGACCAGCCACACTGGGACTGAGACACGGCCCAGACTCCTACGGGAGGCAGCAGTGGGGAATCTTGGACAATGGGCGAAAGCCTGATCCAGCAATGCCGCG
>JAIXOP010000010.1 GCA_027486725.1 Burkholderiales bacterium
GTCCCAGCGTAGAAATCCATCTTGAGATGGAGGTTTTCTGATGGCGAAGTTCCAGATCAAGCTCATTGCGCCAGACAACACTGAGCGCGAGTTGCATTACGACAACCAGACCAGCAGCCTGACGTGGGGAGCGAATGGATTTGGCTCCCCGGTACTTGAAGTTAATCCCAAAACGTTTCAGGATGCGACGGTCGTAAGCACCACCCAGCCAGGCCGAAAAGGCCTGATCAAGACCCTCAAAATCAGTCTTGGATTGTCCTGCAACTATGAATGCAATTACTGCAGCCAGCGATTTGTGCCGCATGCCGAAAGCACCAACCCCGAGGATGTGGAGGATTTCCTGCAGCAGTTGACCGCCAGCCTGAGCCAGGCTCCCGAACGCATTGAATTTTGGGGCGGTGAACCACTGGTCTACATCAAGACCTTGAAGCCTTTGGCTGAGCGCCTGCGCGGCCTGTACCCGGATGCTGAGTTCCTGATCATCACCAACGGCTCATTGCTCAGTCTTGAGACCAACGAGTGGCTGGACCGCATAGGCTTCGTCGTCGGGCTCTCCCATGATGGGCCTGGTTACGATGCACGCGGTGCAGACCCGCTGGACGACCCAGAGAAGCGTGCCGCCATCATGGATCTTTATGCGCGTCTCCATCCGCAGGGGCGCATCAGCATCAACGCGATGATTAGCAGTCAAAACACGAGCAGGGCTGCGGTACAGCTTTGGCTGCAGGAGCGCTTTGGGGCCGATGTTCAGATTGGTGAAGGAGCTTTCATCGATCCCTACGATGAAGGTGGGCTGGCTGCCACCTTCAAGACCACCGGTGAGCACGCACAGTTTCGCAGGCAAGGATTTGGCGAAATTCGCACTGGCCTTGCCAGTCGCTTTGACCTCAGCAACCAAAAGATCCAAGACTTCATCGATTCCATTCGCTACCAGCGACCTGCCTCTGCGCTGGGACAAAAGTGCGGCATGGACCGCAGCAATAGCCTGGCTGTGGATCTCAAAGGCAATGTCGTCACCTGCCAAAACGTGAGCGCCGCTGCCACGGCTCCGAATGGCCAGAGCCATCTGATCGGCCAACTTTCAGATCTTTCCGCCGTGCGCATGAAAAGCGCCACGCACTGGAGCCAGCGCCAAGGCTGCTCGTCTTGCCCAGTCCTGCAAATGTGCAAGGGCTCGTGCATGTTTTTAGAAGGTCCGCTTTGGGAAGCAGGGTGCGACGCCGCCTATTCGGACAACCTGGTCTTCTTTGCGGCGGCCATTGAGTTTCTGACGGGTTGCATGCCTGTCTTTATCGATGGCGATTTGCCGCCGGAGCGTAAGGACATCTTTGGCCTGGCCAAAAGCACCGTGGAGTCGCCACCAGTAAGGCGCGTGATTCCGATCCTTGCAGCGCACCAAACAGCCTAAGCCAACCAATAAATCGTTTCATCAATCGCCCGCCTGGTTCACCTTTTGTGTGTGCCAGCGCGGGCTTTTTCTTTTTGGAGATGCCCATGACAGAAGAATCCACCAGCAACCACAGCGCTGACATCCTAAACCTGCGCCCTGAGGACCTTGATGAGTTGCTCACCCGCGCCGCTGAGCGGGGGGCCGAGCGCGCATTGGCCTGCCTGGGCCTTGAAAACGGCCACGCCGCCGCCGACATCCGCGACCTACGGGGTCTCATCGATGCATGGCGGGAAGCGCGCCGAACGGCTTGGCAAACCACGGTCAAGGTGCTGACCACCGGCGTTTTGGCCGCGCTTCTGGTCGGCATCGCCATTAAGTTGCGTCTGATGGGAGGTCCCCAATGATTGAGACACTATTGGGCGGCTTGCTGGGTGGCGCGTTCCGCTTGGCTCCAGAGGTCCTGAAATGGTTCGACCGCCAAGGCGAGCGTGGCCACGAGTTGGCCATGCAGGACAAGGCGCTCGAGTTTGAGAAACTGCGTGGTGCTCAACGCATGTCTGAGATCGGCGCGGCTGCCGACGGCGCATGGAACACAGGCGCAATCGAAACTCTTCGCGATGCTGTGCGCACTCAGGGTGAAAAAACTGGGGTTGCCTGGGCCGATGCACTTTCCAGCACAGTTCGCCCAGTGATCACCTACTGGTTCATGGCCCTGTACTGCGCGGCGAAGACGGCAGCATTCGCGGCGGCTTTGTCTGCCGGTGCGGACTGGGGTACGGCAGTTATGCACGCCTGGACCGACGCCGACCAGGCGCTGTGGGCCGGGGTCCTGAACTTCTGGTTCTTGGGCCGCGTGTTTGACAAGGTTCGGCCGTGATCGATGTTCCGCAAGCAGCTATCGACTTGGCCAAGCGGTTCGAGGGATTCTGCCGGGTGCCCAAATCAGACCCTGACCGCGCCTACCCGTATGTCTGTCCGGCAGGGTTTTGGACCATCGGATACGGCCATCTTTGCGATGCCAAGCATCTGCCGATCACCATGAAAGAGGGCGAGGCTTATCTTGCTGCTGACATGGCCGACGCCCTGAAGGCCACGATGCGCTTCTGTCCGGTGCTGGCCACTGAGCCAGAGGGACGGCTTGCAGCCATTGTGGATTTCACGTTCAACCTCGGGGCCGGTCGGCTGCAGGCGTCGACGCTTAGGCGGCGGGTCAATCAGCGTGACTGGCCAAGTGCAGCGCAGGAGTTGCGTCGGTGGGTTTACGGTGGCGGCAAAGTGCTGCCGGGTTTGGTGCTAAGGCGTGAGGCGGAAGTGTTACATCTTTTTTGAGTAAATCGTTGTCACCTGACATGCCAATCAA
>JAIXOP010000012.1 GCA_027486725.1 Burkholderiales bacterium
CTTCGGTCACAACAGAAATCGACTCCATATCACTCCTAAGACATAGTCATAAGCCTAGACGTATGCCTAGGCGTTACTCAAAAGCACTATGTCCGGTCGAAATGGGGGCTGCTCCAGGCTGGACGATAGGAATGCTCGGTGGCCGCACCTGATTTATGTATGGCTAAAACCTTGCTAACGAAATCTTGAACCAGTTGCATATCCGCCTTTTCCGACATCACTCCGGCGCCACCAATCGGACGCTTGGAAAGTAGTGCTGGTAACGCCGCGAATCTCGGGTCAATACCGGCAAGCCGCTCACTGCGGCATGCGCACCAATAAAAAAATCGCCGAGCACATTGCTCTTTACACCGCCACCGCGACGGTATTTGAGGAAGGCTTTCCCGGCCAAGAACAAGGCAGGCTTGGGAATATCAAGCATCCTTAGTTCCATGCCATCGAGCACATGGTCGAGTGCTTCGACGGTAGAAAACGTCAGCGACAGCTCAGAGTAGATGATCGGGTTGATAACCAGCCGGTGAACTTTGGACTGTGCTTGCAGCTGGGCCACCGACCAGTCGGCCCAGTCCGGATCGTTCTCCAGCACATCGACCAGAACGTTCGTGTCGACCAGCATCAGGCCCTATTCCCTGCATCATCGCGCAGCAAGGCCATCAGGTCTTGGGTGCGCCACTGCACATCAGCCTTGCCACGGGCGGCTTCGAAACGGTCGGGCTTGCGCTTGGCCGAGCCTTTAGCCTTATGGATCACCACTTCACCGTCTTGGTTGACAGCAAAGTCGACCGGCATACCGGGGTGCAGGCCCAGGGCATCACGGATTTGTTTGGGGATGGTGACTTGCCCCTTGATGGTGAGCGTGGTCGACATGCGGCCTCCTAGGTTTTACATTTAATTCTATCGTAATACTACTATGTGATGGTTGCACTACATGTGTTTCTGCCAAGGCCAAACACATTCGGAATCACTTCCGCCGGGATGCCATCGTCTGGGTTGGTGAGGATGCGGTGCCGCAGCTGATCTTGCTCAGGTAATTCGGTACCCGAGACCTCCGTGCCCCTCCGATTCCAAAAACGCATCCCCGGCATCGGGCTCTCCTACCGGCAGGAGCTCACACCATCCCGCAGCACCCAAGCTACTTCTTCTTCCCCCAGCCATCCACAAACTCGTGCTCCCCGCTGTAGGGGTTGTACTTGAGCTCGGCATTGGGCGTCACCAGCTCGTGCTGCCCACTGTAGGGATTGAATCGGGGCTGGGCGCCCTTGGGGGCAAAGCTGTGCTGGCCGCTGTAGGGATTGAACCTTAGCTCCGAGCCCGGCTCCACATAGCGGTGCTCACCGCTGTAGGGGTTGAAGCGGAGCTCGGCATTGGGCGTGACCAGCTCGTGCTTACCCGAGTAGGGATTGAAGCGGGGCTGGGCATTCTTGGGTGCGTATTCGTGCTGGCCGCTGTAGGGGTTGTACTTCAGCTCCTCGCCACCCATGGCCGTGCCAGCGAGCAGGCAGGCAGCGAGCACCAATGCCAGGGCAAACTGGCCGGCCTGCTTCAGAAGTTGGACTTGACGCATGGGCGGCTCCTTTCAGAGGTGGATGGTTGGAGGATTACTGAAAGGGGAAGCGGATGCCGAGGCCTGCCTGGGGATCCGCGGTCGATCCCGTCCCATCCACGAAGCCATACACGCCACTGCCGCCAAGCACGGCATAGCCATTTACCCCAACATCCGCTTGGCCATTGAATGCGGTGGCCTGCGCCCGCGCAAAGCCTGCCCAAGGACTATTGATGGCAATGGTTCCGGTGGTGACGTCGGCCCCGTCGGTGCGGGTGTAGGAGTTGCCCTCATTGCTGACCACGACGCGGCCACCATCGCTCGTCACATAACTGCCAGCAATGTCTGAGGCGGATATCAAGCGCTGCTCGCCAGCCACCACGATGCCCTTGCCTTTGCCGCCATTGCTGCCACTGCCACTGGGGCGGCTGTCCTTGAGGTCAATCAACAGCACCTTCTGCCCGGTGCTGGGGCTGGTGAACGCCAAAGCACTGCCGAAGTTGGTGGCAGGGTTGCCTTCACTTAGGGCGAACCGCCCATTGCCTGTGCTGGTGTAGGTGCCAGGAAACTGGCTACCGGCCGGACAGCCCCCGGTGACGGCGAGATTCGCCCCAACGCACACCAGGTAGGTTCCATCAGCATTGAGGCGGAAGGTGCCAAAGAACGTCGCGCAGTTGGCAGGATTGCTGGCTTCACACGAGGCCTGGACAAAGTTGTAGGTGCCCGCTGCCGCCGCTGCCGAAGTGATCGGCTGCTGAATGCCCAACACGGGATACGACTTCAGACCCATCCCGAGGTTCTCTCGAATGAAGCCGAGCACCAGGCCGTTCTCTAGGAAGGCAACGCGAGAGTTCGGGTCGACCGACGGGGTGAAAGTGCCATCCGCATTTCGGCTTAGGGTTCCGCTGCGGGTGGTGCCCGGCGCGATGCCATAGGCCGACTCCACAATCGTGTAGCTGTAGCTGCTGCGGTCGCCCGAGACCGTGAAGGTCACGAGCTCACCGGGAAGCGCTGCCCCAGTGGCACTGATGGGAGGGCCACTGCTGGCGCCACTGCCCCCTCCCCCGCCCCCGCACGAGACAACGCCCACGGAAAGAACGCCGGCCAGCACGGCCGCACCTGCGAGGGATTTCAGGTGCCCCCGCCACTGCTTCAGAGTTGTTTTCATGTTTTCTCCCTTGGTTTGGTGATTGCGCCGGAGCGCACCAACAAGGTAGAACCAAGGAAGATCACACCGTGATCCTTTGAATGCGGAAAACCCAGGGGTGTCAAGCTTTTTCAGTGAGCGCCACTCATGGATGCGAAGCGCCTCGGCATGCGAAGTGCCTCGACGATCACCACCAGCTAGAGCGCGAGTGCATCCGCCTGCTGCTGATCCATGAGGCATCCAAGGGTATGGATAACGTAATCAGCGCTCATTAATGGCTGTCTCCAAGGAATGAAGACGATCGACGATAGCGTTGAAAGTGGGCGGCTCACCGATGAACATTCCGGCGCCGATCATGCGCTGAAAGTCATCATGAAGGGCGGCCAGCACGGCACCTTGCGGGATCAGCCTGAGCTGACCGGTCAAGCAAGCATCGTAATTGGCGTAACTCGCGTTGTAGAAGACCTTCTTGTGTTTCACCACGTCTTCCAACAGGGCGCGGTCCACTATGGCGGCCTTGCCATGATCACTGTCGGCCAGCATGGTCAAGTCATACCAGTGGCGTGACAGGCGCTCGGCACTAGCGCGGAACTCGTTGCGCTGACATTCGACGTGCATCAACGTGGCTTTTTCCCAGAATGTGCGAGTCGGGGACAAGACGCTCACTGTTGATCGTGGAAACACCAGGCCAATGACGTGCGGCGCGATATCTGGCTCGACGTTGTGCTCAGCATTCGGCTCGGTGATGTTGCGACCCCCGAACTCGATCAGGACACTGTTGCCCACATAGTCACCCGGCGCTTCCAACACACTTGGGTAATGCAGGCGCATCTGCTCGCCGTTCTCACTGAGTTCGAGCCGGAACTCAGCGACGTTGCTATCAAACTCCGCCACCAGCGTCTTCTGGATGTGTGGCGCCACAACATCGTAGGTATGCTCGCGCACGAAAGATTTCAGATCCTCGCTGAATTTCTTCAGTCTGGTCTTGGATACGCGCTCAGCAAATGGGTCGAAAGAGCTATCGAGGCCCCGGTAGTCGAGCGTGATATCCACATCCTCGGAAAAACGGGCAATGACGCCGAATACCTTCGACAGAGAGGTGCCGCCTTTGAATGCCATAGGCAGCCGACCGGGCATGGTGAACACTGCCCTCAGCACCCAACAGACCCAAACATCCTTTTCCAGCACCACTGGCGAGCGTGCCAGTCGCGGTGACAGCGCCCGATAAATCTGGGACTGCTCTTGAGCGTTGAGGTGCAGGAAGGATTCAGGCATGAAACGCCGTCCGTTCGTTGCGGAAGATGGCGTCGCTCATCCAGGCAGGCATCGAGGGAGTCGCGGACTTCAGAACCTCGAATTCGTTCGCGCCCAGCTTGCGCCGAATCTTCTCAATGAGGGCAGGTGTCACTTCTGCTTTGCCCAGGTACCAAATGGCTGAAAGAGCAAGACCTGCCGGTCGGCCAGCTAGGGCCAGCTTACGTTGGCAGACGTGCTGCAGACGAATCTCCATCTCGCCCACGCGGACTCGTTTCGACGGACCAGATGTCACGAAGACCGGCTGTGTTGGAACCTGAGTGGTCAGCTCAAGCCGACGGGCAGCTTCCGCACCGTGAACCTGAACGACAGCTCCCGTGGCCTTGGCAACCGTCTCGGCTACCTTCAACGGCTCCGGCATGACCCTGCCGACAAACCGGCTGATCTCCGGGCGCACGAAGACCCCGCGCGTCACACGTTCGATCACCCCTGCCTTGACCAGACGCGACAGGTTTTGATCAACGGACGTACGTGTGCCGCACGCCAGAAGCACCGTCGGGGTAAAGGGCTCCCCGAACGGCATCTCCTCGATGCGCTGGCGAATCAGCTTGGCAGTCTTGCGGGTCGTTTCCATGTATGAAAATATGATTGAGTTTCTGACAAACTGCAAGCACTTTTGCCTGCCAAGGACAGCAGCATCGTCCTTGGCAAGGACCAGCAAACTGGTCCAGGTCAACGACTTCAAAAAAAACCCAACCGAGGGTGGTTGGGGTTTGAATGGTGGCGGAGGCGGTGAGATTCGAACTCACGGAGGGGTTTCCCCCTCGCCGGTTTTCAAGACCGGTGCCTTAAACCGCTCGGCCACACCTCCACGGGCGAGAGTGTAGCAACCTTGCCAGCGGCACGGCCCCCACCCTACTCCCGCTCGTCCTTCTTCTCCCGGGCCTCTACATCGATCACGGTCCCCGGCACGCGATTGACCCGCACGCCGCGCACCCGCATCTGGCCGGTGGCCATGGCAAAGAGCATGCCCACCAGAGAGACCGCCAGACTCGCCAGCACCGCCATCCAGAACCCCGAGACCTGGAACCCCGGCGTGAGCTGCGCCACAAACATCAGCAGCAGGCCATTGAGCACGGGCAGCAGCAGCCCCGCACTCATCACCGTCAGTGGCAGCGTGGCCACCAGCAGCAGAGGCTTCAGGAAGATGTTGGTGAATGAGAGCAGCACCGCTGCCAGCAGCAGCGGCTGCACGCCCGTGAAGGTGATGCTGTCGAAGATGCCGTCGACCACAAAGAGTGCCACCAGGCTGCCCAGAAGATGCAGGCCAAAGGCCTTCAGGCGCAGGGTCGACTCGAGCTGGGGCGGTTCGCGGCGGGGGGTGGTCATGGCAAGGATCTCCACGAGGGTTGGAAATGGCCCGACTCAATGCGCGCCAGGAAGAATGCGGCCGCCAGGGTCTTGGCATCGGTGATCTTGCCCGACTCTGCAGCCAAGAGAAACTCATCGACCGAGAGCGCCACGAGCTCCAGGGCCTCGCCGGGGTCGAGCTGCGCGCGTCCCGCCACCAGCCCTCGGGCCGCATAGATGTGGATGACCTCGGTGCTGTAGGAGATCACCGGATGCATGGGCCCGAGCACGGCCCACTCCGAGGCGGTGTAGCCCGTCTCCTCCCGCAGCTCGCGGATGGCCGTCTGCAGGGGATCCTCGCCCGCATCGATCTTGCCGGCCGGGATCTCCAGAAAACTCTGATTCATGGGGTAGCGCCACTGGCGCTCGAGCAAAAGCCGGCCATCGGGCAGAAAGGCCAGCACCGCAGAGGCACCGGGATGCAGGGTGTATTCCCGCCCGACCTTCAGTCCATCGGGGGTCTGGGCCAGGTCGCGCTGCACGCGCAAGAGCCTCCCGCCAAAGACCTCCTCGCCCGAGAGACGCTCCTCGGCGAGCTGGGGGGCAGGCTCGGCCTCGGGCCGACTAGGCCTGGGGTCTCGATCGACGCAGGACACGCCAGACAAAGCCCGGAAAGGCCATCACCAGAAACAGCAGCCCCGAGATGGCGTAGAAGTTCCAGGTCTGCGCCTGACGCGCGCCCAGCCCCTCTTCCATTGCAAAGCCGATCACGAGCATGAGGCCATAGCCCACCAGCAGCTCCACCAGCCGCACGCCGTGGCCCTTGGCCTGGAGAGCGCCGTCCGACGCGGCCCGCATGGGCACCAGCCCAAACCAGCGCTCGGTGACAAACGGCAGATTCGCGAGAACAAAGCCCGCCGCAAACCAGAGCAGCGCCGCCGAATCGGTGTTCATGCGGCCAGGCTCAGCCGGATGGCCTCGATGCAAAAGGCAAGCAGCGGCCCAGGCAGCAGCCCCAGCAGCAGCACCGCCACACCATTGACCGACAGCAGCGTGGATGCACCCAGGCCATAGCCCGTGGGCGGCACGCCCTCGGCTGGCTCATCAAAGAACATCACCTTCACGATGCGCAGGTAGTAGAAGGCGCCGATCAGCGAGGCCAGCACGGCAAAGATGGCCAGCGCCAGATAGCCCTGGGTGACCGCGATCTCGAGCACCGAGAGCTTGGCCACAAAGCCCACCGTGGGCGGGATCCCAGCCAATGAAAAGGCCACTGCCAGCATCACCGCAGCCAGGCCAGGGTGCGTGTGGGCCAGGCCCTTGAAGTCCTCGAGCGTGTCGAATTCCAGCCCTGCCCGCTGAGCCAGCAGCATCGTGCCAAATCCGGCCAGGGTCGTGAGCGCGTAGGTCACGATGTAGAAGAGTGCTGCGCCGTAGCCATCGACCGAGGAGGCCGTGGCCAGGGGAATCAGCAAGAAGCCCATGTGCGAGATCGTGGAGTAGGCCAGCACCCGCTTGAGGTTGGTCTGCATGATGGCCACCAGATTGCCCACCGTGAGCGAGAGCACGCAGAGCACCAGCAGCATCTGCTGCCAGTCGCCCGCCACACCGAGCAGACCGGAGACCAGCAGGCGAATGATGAGCGCAAAGGCAGCGAGCTTGGGGGCCGCGGCAATCAGCAGGGTCGAGGCCGTGGGCGCACCCTGATACACATCGGGCACCCACATATGAAAGGGCACGGCACCCAGCTTGAAGGCAATGCCCGCCACCAGAAACACGGTGCCAAAGATCATGACGAGGCGGTCGGCCGACCCTTGGGCCAGAGCATCGCTCACATCGGTGAGGTGCAGGCTGCCGGTGGCGCCATAGATCATCGACATGCCATAGAGCAGAAAGCCCGAGGCCAGCGCCCCCAGCACGAAGTACTTCATGCCCGCCTCCACCGAGGTGGGGCTGTCGCGGCGCAGGGCCACCGACGCATAGAGCGCCAGCGACATCAGCTCGATGCCCAGATAGAGCGTGAGCATGTGCGCCCCGCCGATGATCACAAACCCACCGAGCAGCGAAAAGAGTGCGAAGTAGATGTAATCGCCCCGCCCCATGGCCTGGGGAGCCAGCGTGTGCTGCGCATAAACCAGCGCCGCAGCCGTGGCCCAGGCACCGGTGCCCTTGAGCAGCGCGCCCATGGCGTCGGCCACCACCAGCCCGCCCATGCCGAGTTGTGGGGTGATGCTGGGCACCTGCGCAAACTGCCAGGCCCCCAGAACCACCAGGCCACCCACGGCCAGGCCCTGCACCCAGGGGCTGCCCGGCCGGCCAAAGAGGTCTACCAGCATGACCACCACCAGCAGGCCAAAGAGGGCCAGCTCGGGGGCGATCACGGCGATGTTGAGGTCAAGAAGGGTCATAGAGGGTCGATCCAGAAAATGGGGGCGATCAGGGCAGCTTGGTGGTGGCGGCGTGCTGGAGCAGACCCGCCACCGAGGTGTTCATGTAATCGGTGAAGGGCGCGGGCCAGACGCCCATCAGCAGCACCAGTGCTGCCATCGCCATCAGCATCCAGAACTCGCGCGGGTTCACATCCTTGAGGCCCGCCACATGGTCGTTGGCCACCGAGCCAAAGGCCACCCGCTTGACCATCCAGAGCGTGTAGGCCGCGCCAAAGATGAGCGTGGTGGCAGCCAGAAAGCCCAGCCAGAGGTTCACCTCGACGGCGGCCAGGATCACCATGAACTCGCCCACAAAGCCGCTGGTGCCCGGCAGGCCGGCATTGGCCATGCCAAAGAAGACCAGGAAGGCCGCAAAGCGGGGCATGGTGTTGGCCACTCCGCCATAGTCGGCGATGCGACGGGTGTGCATGCGGTCGTAGAGCACCCCGATGCAGAGGAACATCGCGCCCGAGACAAACCCGTGGCTGATCATCTGCACGATGCCGCCCTCGACGCCCAGGGGCGTGAAGAGGAAGAAGCCCAGGGTGACAAAGCCCATGTGCGCAATCGACGAATAGGCCACGAGCTTTTTCATGTCCTCTTGCACCAGGGCCACCAGGCCGATGTAGACCACCGCCACCAGCGACAGGCCGATCATGAGCGGCGCCAGCAGGGCCGAGGCATCGGGAGCAATAGGCAGCGAGAACCGCAGAAAGCCGTAGGCACCGAGCTTGAGCATGATGGCGGCCAGCACCACTGAGCCACCCGTGGGCGCCTCGACGTGGGCATCGGGCAGCCAGGTGTGCACAGGCCACATCGGCACCTTCACCGCAAAGGCCACCAGGAAGGCCAGGAAGATGTAGATCTGCGCCTCGAGCGAGACCGGCAGCAGATGCCAGGCCGGGATCTCGAAGGTGCCCGACTGCAGATAGAGATAGATGAGCGCCACCAGGGTCAGCAGCGAGCCCAGCAGTGTGTAGAGAAAGAACTTGAAGGCCGAATAGACGCGGTTGGCCCCACCCCAGACGCCGATCACCAGATACATCGGAATGAGCGTGGCCTCGAAGAAGACATAAAACAGCAGGCCATCGAGCGAGGCAAAGACGCCCACCATGATCCCCGAGAGGATGAGAAAGGCGGCCATGTACTGGTGCACCCGGGTCTCGATGACCTCCCAGGCAGCGACCACCACGAAGATGGTGATCACCGCCGTCAGCGGCACAAACCAGACCGAGATGCCATCGACGCCCAGGTAGTACTGAACGCTGAAGGACGGGATCCAGAGCGCCTTTTCTACAAACTGATAGCCCTGGTGGGCAGCATCAAAGCCAGCAATGAGGGGGATGGTGACCAGCAGCGAGACGATGGCCACGGCCAGCGAGGCCACACGGATGCCGCGGGCAGTGGCGCCGGGCGAGTGGCCCATCAGCAGCACCAGCAGACCGCCCACGATGGGCAGCCAAATGGACAACGACAGCCAGGGTGTGCTGGCCATCAGATAGGCAGAGGATTCGAGACTTGGCATGGAAGCGGGGCTTTGAATTCGGGGCTTTGGAATTTACGAGGCGAGATTGGCGGACAGCGACCGGTACAGCAGGGGCGCAAACCACCAGAGCATCAGCGCCACACCAAGAATCATTGCAATCGCGTAGTGGTAGAGGTAGCCCGTCTGGCCCAGGCGCAGCAGGCTGGCAACGCGGCCCACCAGGCTGGCCGAGCCATTCACAGCCAGGCCATCAATCAGGCCCTGGTCGGCGCGGCGCCAGAGGCCGGTGCCCAGAAGGCGCGAGCCACCAGCAAAGACCGTGGCATTGAGGTCATCGAGGTAGTACTTGTTCTCGAGCAGGCGTGTGATGGGCGAGAGGGCCGAGGAGATGCGGCCCTGCCACTGCGGCAGCACAATGGTCAGCACAAAGGCCACCACAATGCCCGACATCGAGAGCCAGAAGGCCGGTGTGACCACCGCGTGCTGGGCCAGGCCCAGCGCACCCTCCCAGTGGCCCTGCAGGGCTGCCATGGCCGGATGCACCTCGGCCACCGAGATCACCCCGGCAAAGAGCTCGCCCAAGAGAAAGGCCTCGACGGCGAAGTAGCCCAGCGCCACCGAGGGCACGGCCAGCAGCACCAGGGGAAGCGTGACGACCCAGGGCGACTCGTGAGGCTCGTGGTGGCCATGGCCATGGTCTGCGGCATGCAGAGGATCGTGGTCCTGGCCCCAGCGCGGCTTGCCGTGGAAGACCAGGAAGAACATCCGAAAGCTGTAGAGCGAGGTGATGAAAACGCCCGCCAGCAGCACGTAGTACACCACCTCAGCGGCCGGCCGATTGGCCGCATGCACGGCCTCGATGATGAGGTCCTTGGAGTAGAAGCCCGAGAAGAGCGGCGTGCCAATGAGGGCGAGCGACCCCAGCAGCGAGACCAGCCAGGTGATGGGCATTTTTTTCCAGAGGCTACCCATGCGGCGCATGTCCTGCTCGTGGTGCATACCGATGATCACCGAGCCCGCCGCCAAAAAGAGCAGCGCCTTGAAGAAGGCGTGGGTGACGAGGTGAAAGACCGCCATCGAATAGGCCGAGGCCCCCAGCGCCACCGTCATGTAGCCCAGCTGCGAGAGGGTCGAATACGCCACCACCCGCTTGATGTCGTGCTGAACGAGGCCCAGCAGCCCCATGAAGAAGGCCGTGATCGCGCCAATCACCAGGATGAAGTCGAGCGCCATGGGGGCGAGCTCAAAGACGGGCGACATGCGCGAGACCATGAAGATGCCAGCCGTCACCATGGTGGCCGCGTGGATCAGGGCCGAGATCGGCGTGGGGCCTTCCATGGAGTCGGGCAGCCAGACATGCAGCGGGAACTGGGCCGACTTGCCCATGGCGCCGATGAACAGGCAGATGCCGATGACGGTGAGCAGGTCCCAGTCCGCGCCGATCGAGCCACCGAGGGTCTTGCCCAGCAGGCTGGGTGCGGCGGTGAAGGCATCGGCATAGGCCAGGCTGCCGGTGTAGGCCACCACCAGACCGATGCCCAGAATAAAGCCGAAGTCGCCCACGCGGTTCACCAGGAAGGCCTTCATATTCGCCGTCACCGCACTGGGCTTTTTGAACCAAAAGCCAATCAGCAGGTAGGAGACCAGGCCCACGGCCTCCCAGCCAAAGAAGAGCTGCAGGAAGTTGTCGGCCGTCACCAGCATCAGCATGCTGAAGGTAAAGAGGGAGATGTAGCTAAAGAAGCGCTGGTAGCCGTCGTCCTCTTCCATGTAGCCGATGGTGTAGATGTGGACCATCAGCGAGACCGAGGTCACCACCACCATCATCACGGCCGAGAGGCTGTCGATCATGAAGCCCACCGAGAGCTTCAGACTGCCCACCTGGGCCCAGGTGTAGAGGGTCTCGACCAGGCGCTCGCCCTCGAGCACCCGAAGCAGCACCACCACCGAGGCAGCCGCCGAGATCGCCACACCAAGAATGGTGGCGCGGTGACTGTTGGCGCGGCCAATGGTCTTGCCAAAGAAGCCCGCGATGGCCGAACCCACCAGAGGCGAGAAGACCGCAACCAGAACCAGCTGCAGCATCGAAAAATCGTTCAAGGTCATGTCGATCAGCCTTTCAGTCCGTCGAGCTTCTCGACTTCCACCGTGTTGAGGTTGCGGAAGAGCACCACCAGGATCGCCAGTCCAATGGCCGACTCGGCCGCGGCCACCGTGAGGATGAAGAACACGAAGATCTGTCCGGAGAGATCGCCCAGGTAATGCGAAAAGGCGATGAAGTTCAGATTGACCGCCAGCAGCATGAGCTCAATGGCCATGAGCAGAACGATCAGGTTCTTGCGGTTCATAAAGATGCCCACGACGCTCAGCGCAAACAAAATCGCGCCCAGCACGAGGAAGTGTGAAAGGGTGATGGACATGGCGGACTAGCTTAGGAATTTTGGTTGTCGGAGGCTTCGGGGGCGCGCAGCGCATTGGGCTGCTGCGCAGGGCCACTGACCATCTTCAGACGGTCGGCCGCCCGCACCCGAACCTGCTGGCCGGGGTTCTGCGACTTCACATCCTTGCGGCGGCGCAGGGTGAGCGAGATGGCAGCCACCATGGCCAGCAGCAGAAGCACTGCGGCAATCTCAAAGGCATAGACATAGTCGGTGTAGAGCAGCCGACCCAGGGCCTCGGTGTTGGTGAGGCCCTCGGGGGTCGCGCCCTTGGCCACCCCCATCGGCGCCTTGAAGGAACGCACCAGAATGGCACCCATCTCAAACACGATGAGCAGCCCCACAGGAATCGCCACGCGCAGGTTCGACCAGAAGCCGCGGCGCAGCTTGTCGAGGTCGAGGTCGACCATCATCACCACAAACAAAAACAGCACCATCACCGCGCCGACATAGACCAGCACGAGAGAGATGGCGAGAAACTCCGCCTCGAGCAGCAGCCAGATCGCGGCTGCACTGAAGAACGACAACACGAGATATAGGGCGGCATGCACCGGGTTTCGGGCGGTGATCACGCGCAGTGCCGCAAACACCAAAATGGCGGCAAAGGCGTAGAACAGAAGGCTGGTGGAATCCATATCGTTTTTCTTATGTGGGGTGAGTGATCAGCGGTAGCGCGCGTCCTGCTCACGATTGCGGGCGATCTCTTCTTCGTAGCGGTCGCCCACGGCCAGCAGCATCTCTTTGGTGAAGTAGAGGTCACCGCGCTTTTCGCCGTGGTACTCGTGGATGTGGGTCTCCACGATGGAGTCCACGGGGCAGCTCTCCTCGCAGAAGCCGCAGAAGATGCACTTGGTCAGATCGATGTCGTAGCGGGTGGTGCGGCGGGTGCCATCGTCGCGCACCTCGCTCTCGATGGTGATGGCCTTGGCCGGGCAGACCGCCTCGCAGAGCTTGCATGCGATGCAGCGCTCTTCCCCGTTGGGGTAGCGGCGCAGCGCATGCAGGCCGCGAAAGCGCGGCGACATCGGGGTCTTTTCCTCGGGATACTGGATCGTGATCTTGCGCTTGAAGAGGTTGCGCAGCGTCACGCCCATGCCGGCGAGCATCTCAAGCAGCAGAAACGACTTCACATAGTGCTGAAGGCTGGACACTGGGGGGCCTCGCTTATTTCCAAGGATTGAAGGGGGTCTGCATCACCGCGCCCACCACCACGAGCCACACCAGGGTGACCGGGATGAAGATCTTCCAGCCCAGACGCATGATCTGGTCGTAGCGGTAACGCGGGAAGGAGGCGCGCATCCAGATGAAGGTGCTCACCACCAGGAAGGTCTTGGCGCCCAGCCAGATCCAGCCGGGAATGAAGTCGAGGGCGGCCACCGGGGCATCCCAGCCGCCCAGGAACATGATCGCGGCCAGAGCCGAGAGCAGGATCATGTTGGCGTATTCGGCAAGGAAGAAGATGGCAAAGGCCATGCCCGAGTACTCCACCATGTGGCCGGCCACGATCTCCGACTCTCCCTCGACCACATCGAAGGGGTGGCGGTTGGTCTCAGCCACGCTCGAGATGAAATACACCACCGCGATGGGCAGCAGGGGCAACCAGTTCCACGACAGGAAGTTCAGGCCCTGCTCGGCAAAGAAGCCCCTCTGCTGGCCCAGAACGATCTCGGTGAGGTTGAGGCTGCCCGAGACCATGAGCACCACCACCATGCAAAAGCCGATGGCAAGCTCATAAGACACCATCTGCGCCGAGGCGCGCATGGCCGCCAGGAAGGCGTATTTGGAGTTGGACGCCCAGCCCGCCAGGATCACGCCATAGACCTCCAGGCTGGTGATGGCGAGCAGAAAGAGCAGGCCTGCATTGATGTTCGCCAGCACGGTCTCGGGGCCAAAGGGCATCACCGCCCAGGCAGCCAGCGCCGGCATGATGGTCATGACCGGAGCCAACAGGTAAAGCCCTTTGTTGGCCTGCATCGGCAGGATGATTTCCTTCGAAAGCAGCTTGAGCGCATCGGCAATCGGCTGCAGCAGACCCAAGGGGCCCACGCGGTTGGGGCCCATGCGGGCATGCATCCAGCCTATGAGCTTGCGCTCCCAGAGCGTGAGGTAGGCCACGGCACCCAGCAGAGGCAGCACGACCAGCGCGATCTTCAGCAGGGTGAAGACCACCGGCCAGCTGCCGCCCAAGAGCGAGGCACCCGCCTGGTCAAACTCAAGAATCAGACTATCCATTCACCACATCCTTCATGACCGAGGCAGCCTCGATGGCCACCGGCAGTTCGGCCGCCAGACCGGCCAGGGAGGCGTGTCCCGTGGGCAGCACGACCGTGTTGGGCGCCACCTTCGCATCGACCACCAGGCCAACCAGGGCCTCGCCATGGCGACCCTGAGTGCCGACGGTGCTCACGCGCACCCAGCCACCCGAGACCAGGCCCAGGGCCTGGGCTGTGGCGGGTGAGACCCGTGCCTCGGGGCACTGGCCCTGGCGTGTGGCGGCCAGCGACTCGGCACGGCGCACAATGGCGTCGCTGCTGTAGATGGCCAGGGGCGCGACCCGCTCGAGGCCGGCAGCGCCGCTGGCCGAGGCCTTGGCGGCCGAGCCCGCAACGGCAGACGATGCCGAGCTCGCCACAAAGCGGCACAAGAGGCCGGGCAGGCGCTCGCCCACCACCGCACCCGGCAGCAGGGCCTCGCGCACGGCCTCGGAGCTTTCAAACTCAAAGCCTGCGACATCGCAGAGGTTGCCCAGCACGCGCAGCACCTTCCAAGCAGGACGGCACTGGCCCTGCGGGGGCACCACGGCCTGGAACGACTGCAGACGGCCCGAGAGATTCACCTGGCTGCCCGAGGTCTCGGTGAACGGGGCAATGGGCAGCATCACGCTGGCGCAGTCGCTCACGGCCGATTTGTAGGCGGTGAGGGCCACCACGCCCGTGCCGCTGGCCACGGCCGACTGCAGCGTGGCCACAGCCGCCGGTCCTGCGGCCAGATCCAGGCCCGGCTCCAGGTGCAGCGAGACAAAGCAGGCGTCGGCGTCGTTGAACATCTCGGCCATGCTGCGGCCACCGGGGCCCGGCACCGCCTGGGCAAGATAGGCGCCCACGGCATTGCCGCCAGCCGGCATAAGGCCCAGGCGAGCACCCGTGCGCTCGGCGAGGTTCTGGGCCGCGGCAAGGATGGCGCTGGCCTGGGGGTGGGCAAAGGCATCGGCACCCACCAGCACGGCAGCACCACGGCCATCGGAAGCTGCCGCCTGCAGGGACTCGACCACCGCCCTGCCCTCGGGGCTTGCATCTGCGGAGCCCAGGGCAGAGACGGCTGCAGCCCAGCCCGAGGGCTGCACCACGATCTGCGCCTGCGTGGGCATCAGAAGGTCTTCGGCGTAGGCATGGAGGGTGGAGACCTGGGCACCGCGGCGCGCGGCCTGGCGCAGACGCTGGGCCACCAGGGGGAGCTCGCTGCGCAGGCTCGAGCCAATCACCAGCACCGCACCCAGCGCCGAGAGCTCCTCGAGCTCCAGGCCCAGGTGAGGCACACCGCTGCGGTCGGCATCGAAGCCCGCCTGCTGCAGGCTCGGGCGCGCATCGACCGACTCCGAGCGCAGACCGCGGACGAGCCGGCCCAGAAGGCCGAGCTCCTCGACCGTGGCCATGGGCGAGGCGATGCCACGCACGCGCTGGGGCCCGAGCTCGGCGGCCTTGCGCAGCAGCCGTGCGGCTTCATTGAGGGCATCGGGCCAGGAGGCGGCCTGCCAGCGGCCCTGGGCATCGCGCACCATGGGCTCGAGCAGGCGGTCGGCGTGCGACAGGCCTTCGTAGGCAAAGCGATCGCGGTCGGAGATCCAGCACTCGTTGACCTGCTCATTGGTCTGCGGAACCACCCGCAGGACCTCCTTGTTCTTGGACTGGGCCACGAGGTTGGCGCCCACGGCATCGTGCAGGCTGATGGTGTGGCGGCGCGTGAGCTCCCAGGTGCGGGCGCGATAGCGAAATGGCTTGCTGGTGAGCGCGCCCACGGGGCAGATGTCGATCATGTTGCCCGAGAGCTCGCTCTCGACGGCCTCGCCCACGAAGGACATGATCTCGGAGTGCTCGCCGCGGCCGGCCATGCCCAGCTCCATGACGCCAGCGATCTCTTGGCCAAAGCGCACGCAGCGGGTGCAGTGGATGCAGCGGCTCATCTCGGCAGCCGAGACCAGAGGGCCAATGCTCTTCTGGAATACCACGCGCTTTTCTTCGCCAAATCGGGAGGCGCTGGGGCCATAGCCCACGGCGAGATCTTGCAGCTGGCACTCGCCGCCCTGATCGCAGATCGGGCAGTCGAGGGGGTGGTTGATGAGCAGAAACTCCATCACGCCCTTTTGGGCCATGCGGGCCTTCTCGCTCGTGACCGAGACCTTCATCCCCGGCGTGACGGGCGTGGCGCAGGCCGGCAGGGGCTTGGGTGCCTTCTCGACCTCCACCAGACACATGCGGCAGTTGGCGGCAATCGAGAGCTTGTGGTGGTAGCAAAAGTGCGGGACGTAGAGGCCGAGCTTGGCCGCGGCATCCATCACCATGCTGCCCGCGGGCACCTCAACGGCCTTGCCGTCGATCTCGATGGGGATGAGGTTTTGGTTGTCGGACATGGGGGACCTCAGAGACTGTCGTGCATGGGGCAGCGGCCCTCGGCAATGTGCTGCTCAAACTCGTGCCGGAAGTGCTTGATCATGGCGCGCACGGGCATGGCCGCGGCATCGCCCAAGGCGCAGATGGTGCGGCCTTGGATGTTGTCGGCCACACGGTTGAGCTGGTCGATGTCCTCGGGGCGGCCATGGCCCTCCTCGATGCGCTTGACCATGCGCCAGAGCCAGCCGGTGCCCTCGCGGCAGGGGGTGCACTGGCCGCAGGACTCTTCGTAGTAGAAGTAGGAGAGCCGCAGCAGGCTGCGCACCATGCAGCGGGTCTCGTCCATCACGATCACCGCGCCCGAGCCCAGCATGGAGCCGGCCTTGGCGATGCTGTCGTAGTCCATGTCGGTGGCCATCATGATGTCGGCCGGCAGCACGGGCATCGAGGAGCCGCCAGGAATCACGGCCTTCAGCTTGCGGCCATCGCGCACGCCACCGGCGAGCTCGAGCAGCTTGGCAAAGGGCGTGCCCAGGGGAATCTCGTAGTTGCCCGGCAGGTTCACATCGCCCGAGACCGAAAAGATCTTGGTGCCACCGTTGTTGGGCTTGCCGGCATCCAGGTAGGCCTGGCCGCTGTTGCGGATGATCCAGGGCACCGCGGCAAAGGTCTCGGTGTTGTTGATGGTGGTCGGCTGGCCATAGAGGCCAAAGCTCGCGGGAAATGGCGGCTTGTAGCGCGGCTGGCCCTTCTTTCCCTCGATGGACTCGAGCAGCGCGGTCTCTTCGCCGCAGATGTAGGCGCCGTAGCCATGGTGGGCATGGAGCTCGAAGGAAAAGCCACTGCCCAGAATGTTTTGGCCCAGCAGACCTGCTGCGCGGGCCTCGTCGAGCGCCTCTTCAAAGCGCTCGTAGACCGTGAAGATCTCGCCGTGGATGTAGTTGTATCCCACCGTGATGCCCATGGCGTAGGCCGCAATCGCCATGCCCTCGATCACGATGTGGGGGTTGTAGCGCAGGATGTCGCGGTCTTTGAAGGTGCCCGGCTCGCCCTCGTCGCTGTTGCAAACAAGGTACTTCTGCACCGGCAGGCCGCGCGGCATGAAGCTCCACTTCAGGCCGGTGGGAAAGCCCGCACCGCCACGGCCCCGCAGGGCCGAGGCCTTCACCTCGGCGATCACCTCATCGGGGGTCATGCCGGGGCCACCATCCTTGCCCAGAATCTTCTTGAGCGCCGAATAGCCACCGCGGGCGATGTAGTCCTGAAGGTGCCAGCCATCGGCGGTGAGGCCAGCAAGAATCTGCGGCTGAATGTGCCTGCCGTGAAAGCAGGTCTCCATCACTGGAATCTCGGGTGCTCCCATCGTGATCTCCTAAGCGTTGGAATTGGACTTGTCTTCGTCGGCAGCGCGGGCGCGCAGCTCCGAGAGCAGTGCATCGATCTTGGCGTCGGACATGAAGCTGCACATGCGGTGGTTGTTCACCAGCATAACGGGCGCGTCGCCACAGGCGCCCATGCACTCGCCCTCTTTCAGGGTGAAGAGGCCATCGGCGGTGGTCTCGTTCAGGCCAATGCCCAGACGATCTTCGAGGGTCGCCAGGGCGTGGTTGCCGTTGCGCAGGGCGCAGGGCAAATTGGTGCAGACCGAAATCTTGAAGCGGCCCGTGGGCGTGTTGTTGTAGAGCGTGTAGAAGGTCGCCACCTCATGGACCGCCATGCGGGCCATGCCTAGGTATTGGGCAATCTCGGTCTCGAGCTCAGCCGTCAGAAAGCCATGCTCGGTCTGCGCAATGCGCAGAGCGGCCATGACCGCACTCTGCTTTTGGTTGGCCGGGTACTTGGCCAGCTCGCGATCGATGGCGCGATAGGCCTCGGCAGACAGACGATTCATCGGTCAATCTCTCCAAACACAATGTCTTGCGTGCCAATGATGGTGACGACGTCGGCCAGCATGTGGCCGCGCGACATCTCATCGAGGGCCTGCAGGTGGGCGTAGCCAGGGGCACGGATCTTGACCCGGTAGGGCATGTTGGCGCCATCGGACACCAGGTAGATGCCGAACTCGCCCTTGGGATGCTCCACGGCGCTGTAGCACTCGCCCGGCGGCACATGAAAGCCCTCGGTGAAGAGCTTGAAGTGATGGATGAGCTCTTCCATGTTGGACTTCATCTGCACCCGATGGGGGGGCGCCACCTTCAGGTTGTCGCTCATGACCGGTCCAGGGTTCTGGCGCAGCCACTGCACGCACTGGGCAATGATGCGGTTGCTCTGACGCATCTCGGCCATGCGCACCAGGTAACGGTCGTAGCTGTCGCCCTCGGTGCCCACGGGAATGTCGAAGTCGAGACGGTCGTAGACCTCATAGGGCTGGTTCTTGCGCAGGTCCCAGGCCACGCCCGAGCCACGCAGCATGGGGCCGGTGAAGCCCAGGGCCTTGGCGCGCTCGGGACTGACCACGCCGATGCCCACCAGGCGCTGCTTCCAGATGCGGTTGTCGGTCAGCAGCGACTCGTATTCATCCACGCAGGCCGGGAAGCGCTGGGTGAAGTCCTCGATGAAGTCGAGCAGGCTGCCCGATCGGGTGTCGTTCAGGCGACGGATCTCGCTCTTGCTGCGCAGCCGGCTGGCCTGGTACTGGGGCATCGACTCGGGCAGATCGCGATAGACACCGCCAGGCCGGTAGTAGGCCGCGTGCAGGCGCGCACCCGACACTGCCTCGTAGCAGTCCATCAGGTCCTCGCGCTCGCGGAAGGCATAGAGAAAGACCGCCATCGCGCCCACGTCGAGGCCATGGGCACCGATCCAGAGCAGGTGATTGAGGATGCGGGTGATCTCGTCGAACATCACTCGGATGTATTGGGCGCGCAGGGGGACTTCCAGGCCGAGCAGCTTCTCAATGGCCATGACATAGGCGTGCTCATTGCACATCATCGAGACATAGTCGAGCCGATCCATGTAGGGGACCGACTGCAGGAAGGTCTTGCTCTCGGCGAGCTTCTCGGTGCCCCGGTGCAGCAGACCAATGTGCGGGTCGGCGCGCTGGACCACCTCGCCGTCGAGCTCCAGCACCAGGCGCAGCACGCCGTGGGCGGCGGGGTGCTGAGGGCCGAAGTTGAGGGTGTAGTTCTTAATTTCGGCCATAGTGGTCCTCGCGAATGACGCGCGGCGTGATCTCGCGCGGCTCAATGGTGACGGGCTGATAGACGACCCTGCCCTGCTCCGGGTCGTAGCGCATCTCGACATAGCCCGAGGTGGGGAAGTCTTTGCGGAAGGGGTGGCCCACAAAGCCGTAGTCGGTGAGGATGCGGCGCAGATCGGGATGGCCCTCGAAGACGATGCCAAAGAGATCAAAGGCCTCGCGCTCGTACCAGCCGGCGGCGGGCCAGATCTGGACAGTCGTGGGCAGGCGGGGAAAGTCGTCGTCGGAGGCAAAGACCTTCACGCGGATGCGCTGGTTGAGTTCCACCGACAGCAGATGCAGCACCACCGCAAACCGAGGACCCTCGTAGTGGCCCATGCGGTAGTCGGAGTAATCAACACCGCAGAGGTCGATGAGCGTGTCAAAGCGCAGTCCGGGCAGATCGCGCAGGGCCGTGAGTGCGGGCAGGTAGAACTCGGGCGAGACGCTGAGGGTGACCTCGCCCAGGGCCTCGGTCAGGCGGATGTTCTGCGCCCCAAACCGGGAAACGATGGCCTGCTCCAGCGAGGGCAGCAGGGGAACAGAGATGGGATGGCTGGGCAAATTCAAGCGGGGCTCCGGGCTGTCGGTCGGCGGCTAGTCGCGGGCGATGGTTTCGGTGGTGCGGATCTTTCGCTGCAGCTGCAAGATGCCGTACATCAGGGCCTCGGCCGTGGGGGGGCAGCCCGGGACATAGATGTCCACGGGCACGATGCGGTCGCAGCCCCGCACCACGGAGTAGGAGTAGTGGTAGTAGCCACCGCCGTTGGCGCAGCTGCCCATGGAGATGACCCAGCGGGGCTCGGGCATCTGGTCGTAGACCTTGCGCAGGGCCGGGGCCATCTTGTTGCAGAGGGTGCCCGCCACGATCATGAGGTCGCTCTGACGGGGGCTGGGGCGAAAGACCACGCCGAAGCGGTCGAGGTCGTAGCGGGATGCACCGGCATGCATCATCTCCACAGCGCAGCAGGCTAGGCCAAAGGTCATGGGCCAGAGCGAGCCGGTGCGGGTCCAGTTGAGGACCTGGTCGGCAGTGGTGGTAACAAAGCCTTTTTGAAGAACGCCATCAATGGCCATGGCCTACTCCCAGTCGAGGGCGCCCTTGCGCCATTCGTAGATAAACCCCAGAACCAGCACGCCCAGAAAGCCCATCATGGCCAGAAAGCCAAAGAGGCCGATGGCGTCGAGGCTGATCGCCCAGGGGAAGAGGAACGCGATTTCGAGATCGAAGAGGATGAACAGGATGGCCACGAGGTAATAGCGGACATCGAACTGCATGCGGGCGTCTTCGAAGGCCTCGAAGCCGCACTCGTAGGGGGAGAGTTTTTGGCTGTCGGGTCTGTTGGGGCCAATCAGCTTGCCCAGCAACATCGGTCCAACACCCACGGCCAGCCCCACGAGGATGAACAGTAGGATTGGTAGATAACCTTCGATCGCCACAGCGGGCCTCCCTGAATATGCAGTGCCTTAATGCAAGGGCAGGTGCTCTGCACCGGCGCTGAATTGTAAGGCATTGGGGGGATGACCATTCGGGGAAACACCGCCATTGCATTGGCAACCAAGGAGCACTCCCCGGAATCGCCGCCGACCTCTTTGAACGATGTTGCACAGCCTTCGACTGTCCTTGATGAACCAGCAGCACAACGGTCTCGATCGACATCGCCGTCGCTGATTCAACCTCGATCCCCAAGGAATATCTATTTTGAATATTTCGAATATTCGTTTATTTCGTTTATACTTGGAGCTCTGAGGCCGTTGAACACTCCCGGAAATCTGCCATGACCACTCTTTCTTCCATTCATTCATTGCCGACGGCCGAAGAGGTTGCCATCGCCCGTGAAAGCGGCCGAGCACTGTCTGCTTTCCTGCAGACCCGTGCGAAAACCCAGCAGATCGAAATTTTCGACGACAAGGGCGCTGCCCATCCCGTTCGTGTTCCTGTGTCGGCGCTGCGACTGCTCGTGGACGTCTTGACCGAAATCGGTGAGGGCAACGCGGTAAGCATCATCCCGATTCATGCCGAACTGACCACGCAGCATGCTGCGGACGTGCTCAATGTTTCGCGACCATTCCTCGTGCAGTTGCTTGAACGCGGCGAGATACCGTTCCACAAGATCGGCACGCACCGGCGCGTTCGCTACCAAGACGTGATCGCGTACAAGGCGCGCATCGACGCCGAACGCAGCAAAGCCCTCGATGCGCTCGCAGAGCAAAGCCAAGCGCTCAAGATGGGGTACGACTAAATGAGTTCGAACTTCACCGTCATCTATGACGCGTGCGTGCTCTACCCAGCCCCGCTGCGCGACTTACTGATGCGCTTAGCGCTGACCGATCTGTATCGGGCGCGCTGGACAGACATGATTCATGACGAGTGGATGCACAACGTCCTGACAAATCGACCCGACTTGAAGGCTGAGGACCTCGAACGCACCCGATCTTTGATGAACGCTCATGTGCGGGACAGCCTGATTACGGGATTCGAGCACCTGATCCCAGCTGTCGAACTGCCGGATGCAGGCGATCGTCATGTTGTGGCGGCTGCGATCCACGGCGGCGCAAGCCTCATTGTCACGTTCAACCTAAGGCACTTCCCGGCAGAGCGACTTAGACCATACAACTTGGCCGCCCAACATCCGGATGACTTTATCTTTGATCTGCTGGATCTTCATGCGGCGCAAGTGTGCGAAGCGGCAGCAAACCATCGTCGGTCGCTGAAGAACCCGCCCAAAACGACGAACGAGTATCTGGACACCCTGCTCAAACAAGGGTTGACGCAAACCGTTGGGCAACTGCGGGAATGGAGGCTGGCGATCTAGCCTTGCAAACTCAATCCCCAAGGACAGGAGACGAGCCAACGACGCGGGATTGATTCGGATGAATGGTTATTTCATTCACCGAGGAGCCAGTGCACCACGGATGCATCACGTTGCCCCGGAGACTGCACTAAACCTAGATTCTTGGTGCCGTCGGCGAGACTCGAACTCGCACAGCTTTCGCCACTACCCCCTCAAGATAGCGTGTCTACCAATTTCACCACGACGGCACTGCTTTGAAGCGCAAAATTATAACGGAGATTTAGCGGGTCGGAATCTGCGACTCGATGGGCTTGGCCGGGGCGACACCTGCGGGAGCAGCGGGAGCTGAAGGGGCCGAAGGTGCTGAAGGTGCTGAAGGGGCACCATCCACTGGAATCGAGCGCAGCAGAGTGCCCTCTTCCGAGGCCTGCACACCCTCGGCCACGCCTCGACTGCCCACATAGGTGAGTGCCAGGGTGGCCACGAAGAACACGGTCGCCAGAATGGCAGTGGTGCGCGAGAGGAAGTTGCCCGAGCCGGCGGAACCAAACACGCTGCCCGCCCCGCTGCCACCGCCACCAAAGGCAGCACCCGCATCGGCACCCTTGCCCTGCTGCAGCAGCACCAGAATGATCACGCCCACTGCGGCGATGACCTGAATGACCTGAAGGAGGGTCGAAAACCAATTCATAGAAGGATCCGTGACGAAGGAAAAATAGTTGCGGGTCGAGCCCGGTTCAATGGGGGGTGCCGGTGACCTCGGCCGCGCTGGCGTCGGCTGCCTGCATGATCGAGACGAAGTCGGCTGCCTTCAACGACGCACCGCCCACCAGGGCACCATCGATGTCCGGCATGGCAAACAGCGATGCCGCGTTGCTTGGATTCACGCTGCCGCCATAAAGCAGCCGGGTGTAGTGGGCCTCGTTCTTGCCATAGGCCGCCGCCAGGGACTCGCGGATGGTGGCATGCATCTCTTGGGCATCGTCGGCCGAGGCGCTGACGCCCGTGCCGATGGCCCAGACGGGCTCGTAGGCAATCGCGCAGCGGGCGATGATGTCCGAGTCGACGCCCACCAAGGCTTCAGCGAGCTGGCCCAGCACGGCGGCCTTGGCCCTTCCGGCGCGTCGATCCTCGAGCGACTCGCCCACACACAGCACCGGCAGCATGGTGGCCGCCACGGCAGCGTGGAGCTTGCGGTTGATGGATTCGCTGCGCTCGGCATGGCGAGCCCGACGCTCCGAGTGCCCAATCAGCACGAAGTGCGTCTCAAAGTCGAGAAGCATCGGAATGGAGACCTCTCCGGTGAAGGCACCGGAGGGCTCATCCGAGACATCCTGAGCACCCCAGAACACATCCCGGCCACGCAGCCGCACCGCGACCTGAAAGAGGTAGGGGGCAGGAACTGCAACCCCCACATCCACCCGATCGCCCTGGATCACCGAGGCGCCCTGCTCCAGCACTGCATCGAGCAAGACCTCGTTGGCGACCATGTCGCCGTGCATTTTCCAGTTGCCCAGGACCATGGGACGGCGTGGTCCTGGGTTGGGGATCAGGCTCAGAAGGCTCATGGGGCTGCCTCAGTCGCGGATGGGTTCGATGGGCTCGATGGGGGCTCGATGCGCTCGATTACTCGGCGTCGGCTGCCGGTGCCGCGGGCGACTCCAGCAGGGCCTTCATCGACAGGCGCAGACGGCCCTTCTCATCGGCCTCGAGCACCTTGACGCGGACCTGCTGGCCCTCTTTGAGGTAGTCGGAGACCTGGTTCACGCGCTCGTTGGCGATCTGCGAGATGTGCAGCAGGCCATCCTTGCCGGGCAGCACCTGGACGATGGCACCGAACTCGAGCAGGCGAAGCACCGTGCCCTCGTAGGTCTTGCCAATCTCCACCTCGGCGGTGAGGGCCTCGATGCGGGAGATTGCATCGCGGGCCTGCTCGGCGCTGGTGGCGGCGATGGTGACCACGCCGTCGTCCTGGATGTCGATGCTCGTGCCGGTTTCCTCGGTGAGCTGACGGATGGTGGCGCCGCCCTTGCCGATCACGTCGCGGATGCGGTCCGGATTGATCTTGAGGGTGTAGAGGCGGGGCGCGTACTCGGAGAGCTCGGTGCGGGCCTCGCCCATCGAGGCCTTCATCTTGCCCAGAATGTGGAGGCGGGCCTCCAGCGCCTGGGCCAGGGCGACCTGCATGATTTCCTTGGTGATGCCCTGGATCTTGATGTCCATCTGCAGGGCGGTCACGCCAAACTCGGTGCCCGCCACCTTGAAGTCCATATCGCCGAGGTGATCTTCATCGCCCAGGATGTCGGTGAGCACGGCAAACCGGCCGCCGTCTTTGATCAGGCCCATGGCGATGCCCGCCACGTGCGCCTTCAGGGGAACGCCGGCATCCATCAGTGCCAGGCAGCCGCCGCAGACCGAGGCCATCGACGAGGAGCCGTTGGACTCGGTGATCTCACTGACCACCCGCATGGAGTAGGCGAAATCCTCGGGCTTGGGCAGCACTGCCGCCAGGGCCCGCTTGGCCAGACGGCCGTGGCCGATCTCGCGGCGCTTGGGGGTGCCCACACGGCCGCACTCGCCCGTGGCGTAGGGGGGCATGTTGTAGTGGAGCATGAAGCGGTCGCGGTACTCGCCGGCCAGGGCATCGATGATCTGCTCGTCGCGGTTGGTGCCGAGGGTGGCCACCACCAACGCCTGGGTCTCGCCGCGGGTAAAGAGCGAGGAGCCGTGCGTGCGGGGCAGAACGGAGTTGCGGATTTCGATGGGGCGCACCGTGCGGGTATCGCGGCCATCGATGCGGGGCTCGCCCGCCAGGATCTGACCACGCACAGTGGCTGCCTCGAGATTGAAGAGCGTATCGCCCACGATGTTGCCGCTCGGGGCCTGGAGGCTGCCGGCTGCGACTTCCTCGGCGACGGTCTTCTCGACATTCGCGTAGATGGCCTTGAGCTCCTGGCTGCGGGCCTGCTTGTTGCGGATGCCGTAGGCGGCCTTGATGGGCTCGGCGGCCAGAGCATGCAGACGCTGCACCAGGGCCTCGTTCTTTGCCTCGGGCGCCCACTCCCACTCGGGCTTGCCGGCCTTTTCCACCAGGCGGTGGATGGCGTCGATGGCAGCACGCATCTGGTCATGGCCAAAGACCACGCCGCCGAGCATGATGTCCTCGGGCAGCTGGTCGGCATCGGACTCCACCATCAGCACGGCAGACTCGGTGCCGGCCACCACGAGATCCAGGCGGCTGTCTTTGAGCTGGGAGACATCGGGGTTCAGCACATAGGCGCCGTTGATGTAACCCACGCGGGCCGCACCGATGGGGCCATTGAAGGGCACGCCCGAGATGGCCAGGGCTGCCGAGGCGCCAATGAGCGCAGGAATGTCGGGATCCACCTCGGGGTTGAGCGACATCACGGTGCAGACGACCTGCACTTCGTTGTAGAAGCCCTCGGGGAAGAGCGGCCGCAGGGGGCGGTCGATCAGGCGCGAGGTGAGGGTCTCTTTCTCGCTCGGGCGGCCTTCGCGCTTGAAGAAGCCTCCGGGGATCTTGCCCGCGGCGTAGGTCTTCTCGATGTAGTCGACGGTGAGGGGGAAGAAGTCTTGGCCAGGCTTGGCGGACTTGGCGGCAACGACCGTGGCGAGCACCACGGTGTCGTCGACATTGACCAGAACAGCGCCCGAGGCTTGGCGAGCAATCTCGCCGGTTTCGATCGTGACGGTGTGGGCGCCGTACTGGAAGCTTTCAGTGGCTTTGTTAAACAAGGGCAGTCCTTAATAGAGTCTTGTGGGCAGAGAACAAACCTTGGCCAAAAACCCAAGACCGCCCTGCCCGTTCGGGTGGAGCGGGAGACGATTACTTGCGCAGGCCGAGACGCTCGATGAGCGTGCGGTAGGCGGGCAGATCGGTCCGCTTGAGGTAGTCGAGCAGCTTGCGACGGCGGCTGACCATTTTGAGCAGGCCACGGCGGGAGTGGTGATCTTTCGCGTGGGCCTTGAAGTGCTCGGTGAGTTCGTTGATCCGAGCGGTGAGGAGAGCCACCTGAACTTCGGGAGATCCGGTGTCGGCGGCCGAACGGCGGAAATTGGAGACGATTTCGACTTTGTTGATTGCAGCAACGGGCATTTGGCAGGTCTTTCTGAATAAAAGATACGGGCGTTCAGCCCGCCATAGGCTGAACGTGGAGCCTGGAGTATACCCCAGGCCAGGGCGCGAGGCCTGTGGCTGGGGGTTCGGGGGTCTAGAGCTGCTGCGCGTTGGGGCGCGGGGCCTGGTTCAGGCGGTTCAGGGCATTGAGGTATGCCCGGGCCGAGGCGACCACGATGTCGGGGTCGGCACCCATGCCATTGACCACCCGGCCATCCTTGGCCAGACGCATGGTCACCTCGCCCTGCGACTCGGTGCCGGTGGTGATGGCATTGACCGAGAAGAGAAGCAGCTCAGCGCCGGATTTGGCCTCGGCCTCGATGGCCTGCACGGTGGCATCCACCGGGCCATTGCCCTGGGACTCTGCGCTGACCTCGCGGCCGTCCATCGAGAAAACCACCTTGGCCCGCGGCTTCTCGCCCATCTCGCTCTGCTGGGCCAGCGAAATGAGCCGGAAACGCTCGTCGGTGGCCACGGGGGCAATGCCAACCAGAGCCTGAAGGTCCTCGTCGAAGATCTCGCTCTTGCGATCGGCGAGCTCTTTGAAGCGGGCGAAGGCCTCATTGAGGGACTGCTCGCTGTCGAACTCAATGCCCAGCGCCGTCATGCGCTGGCGGAATGCGTTGCGGCCCGAGAGCTTGCCCAGCACGATGCGGTTGGCCGTCCAGCCCACATCTTCTGCGCGCATGATCTCGTAGGTCTCGCGGTGCTTGAGCACGCCGTCTTGGTGGATGCCCGACTCGTGGGCAAAGGCATTGGCACCCACGATGGCCTTGTTGGGCTGCACCGGATAGCCCGTGATCTGGGACACCAGCCGCGAGGCCGGAACGATCTGGGTGGCATCGATCTGCGTGCTGCAGCCAAAGACATCGGGCCGCGTGCGCACCGCCATCACGATCTCCTCGAGCGAGGCGTTGCCCGCCCGCTCGCCCAGGCCATTGATGGTGCATTCCACCTGACGGGCGCCGGCCAACACTGCCGAGAGCGAGTTGGCCACGGCCATGCCCAGGTCGTTGTGGCAGTGGGTGGACCAGACCACGCGCTGTGCGCCTGGCGTCTTGGCGATGAGCTGCGCCATGCGATCGCCCCACTGCCCCGGCACGCTGTAGCCCACGGTGTCGGGCACATTGATGGTGGTGGCCCCGGCCTTGATCACGGCCTCGAAGACCCGGATGAGGAATGGGATCTCGGAACGCACCGCATCCTCGGCCGAGAACTCGACATCGTCGGTGTACTGCAGCGCCATCTTCACGGCGGCCACGGCAGCCTCGACCACCTGGTCGGGGTTCATGCGCAGCTTTTTCTCCATGTGGATGGGCGAGGTGGCGATGAAGGTATGGATGCGCTTGCGCGGCGCGGGCGCGATGGCCTCACCGGCCGCACGGATGTCTTTCTCGGTGGCACGAGAGAGCGAGCAGACGGTGCTGTCTTTGATCGACTCGGCCACGGCCCGGACGGCATCGAAGTCGCCGGGGCTGGCCGCAGCAAAGCCTGCCTCAATCACATCCACCCGCAGCCGCTCGAGCTGGCGCGCAATGCGCACCTTCTCATCGCGGGTCATCGATGCGCCGGGGCTCTGCTCACCGTCGCGCAAGGTCGTATCAAACACAATCAATCGATCGGACATTTCCAATCTCCTTCCAGCGGAATATTTGGGGTACTCGGATTTGGGTATTCAAGGGCCCGCGGATTTGCCAGCGCGGGCTGCCGGCGTGGATGAACGATTAGCGCGCGCGGCGCAGTCGCTCCAGCAGCGGCAGGCACAGTCGGCGAAGCTGGGCTCCGCGAATCTCGGCCGAAGGAAATGGGGCGTGCGTCATAGGTCTCCACTATAGAACAACGGGAGGCCTTTCGATATTCCCATTGATTGATTGTTGCTATGGACGCTTTCGAAAACGCCGAAGGGCCAGGACGGGACCCGAAAGGAGATAGCCCAAAAAGCCCAGGAAAATGACCAGCGGCGGATTCTGAAACACCAGCAGCAGCACCAGGATCACCCCCACCAGCACCAGCACCGGCTGCTGCTTGATGGCGAGGTCCTTGAAGCTGTAATAGGAAAAGCTGCTGACCATGGCCAGGCCCGCCAAGATGGCAACCAGCGCCACCGAGACGCTGACCGAAAGCGCCCAGTTGGGGTCGGACAGCGGAAAGCCCGACTCCACCGCCAGCCAGATGAGGGTGGCGACCAGGGCCGCGGCCGAGGGGCTGGGCAGCCCCTGGAAATAGCGCTTGTCGACCACTGCGATGCGGGCATTGAACCGCGCCAGGCGCAGCGCCGCTCCCACCACATACACAAAGGCGGCAGCCATGCCCCAGCGGCCCATGTCGTCGAGCGCGAACTGAAAGGCCAAGAGGCCGGGCGCCAGCCCAAAGGAAACCAGGTCGGCCATGGAGTCGTATTGGGCTCCGAAGTCGCTGGTGGTGTTGGTCATGCGGGCCACGCGGCCATCGAGCGTGTCGAGGACCATGGCCACCAGGATGAGACTTGCCGCCATTTCCCATCGGCCCTGGATCGACAGAACGATGGAATAAAAGCCCGAGAACAGGCAGCCCGTCGTGATGAGGTTGGGAAGCAGCACGATGCCGGGCTTTTGCATGAGGACCTCAGATTCCTGGGGAGATCAGTTCCAGCGGGCGAGCGCCGTGGTGTGGGCCGAGACCTTATCGTGCAGCGCCACCAGGGGCTTGGCGGTGGTGGGCAGGTAGACATCGACCCGAGAGCCAAAGCGGATGAATCCGTAGCGGGCTCCACGGTGCAAGACATCGCCCGCCTGCACATAGCAGCGGATGCGCCGAGCCACGAGGCCTGCGATCTGGACGGCCACGAGCCTGCGGCCCTGGGCGTCTTCCATCGCCACGATGTTGCGCTCGTTGTCGGTGCTGGCCTTGTCAAAGTCGGCGTTGACGAAGAGCCCCGGGATGTACTTCGTCTCGAGCACCCGGCCCTGGATGGGCGAACGGTTGCTGTGGACGTTGAAGACATTCATGAACACGCTGATCTTGAGCGCCGGCTCGCCAGTGAGCGGGTCGGCGAAGGGACCTACGTAGACAATGCGCCCATCGGCCGGGCTCGAGATGGCCTCGGGGTCTGCCGGGCCCTGGCGGGGCGGATCGCGAAAGAACTGCAGCGCGAAGGCAAACCAGATCCAGAGCGGCAGGCTCCACCAGCCCGCACCGGTGGCGGTGGCCAGCACCGCCACGGCAAGGCTCACCGCAAGAATGCCCCAGCCCTCGCGGGCGATGCGGGGGTGGGGATAGCGCGGTGCGTCGACCATGGGCACGGACATCAGTTGCGGGTCTGGTCGACCATCTTGTTGGCCTTGATCCAAGGCATCATCGAGCGCAGCTTCTCACCGACCTGCTCAATGGGATGCTCGGCCGTCAGGCGACGACGCGAGAGCAGCGTGGGCGCTCCGGCGCGGTTCTCGAGGATGAAGCTCTTGGCGTATTCGCCGGTCTGGATGTCCTTCAGGCACTGGCGCATCGCGTTCTTGGTCTCCTCGGTGACGACGCGGGGGCCGGTCACGTACTCGCCGTACTCGGCGTTGTTGGAGATCGAGTAGTTCATGTTGGCGATGCCGCCCTCGTAGATCAGGTCCACGATGAGCTTCAGCTCGTGCAGGCACTCGAAGTAGGCCATCTCGGGGGCGTAGCCCGCCTCGACCAGGGTCTCAAAGCCGGCCTTGATGAGCTCCACCGTGCCGCCACAGAGCACCGCCTGCTCGCCGAAGAGGTCGGTCTCGGTCTCTTCGCGGAAGTTGGTCTCGATGATGCCGGCCTTGCCACCGCCATTGGCACTGGCGTAAGCCAGGGCGAGGTCGCGGGCCTTGCCCGAGACGTTGGCGTGAACGGCGATCAGGTGGGGAACACCGCCGCCCTGGGTGTAGGTGGCACGCACGGTATGGCCGGGCGCCTTGGGGGCGATCATGATCACGTCGAGGTCTTTGCGCGGGGTGACCTGGCCGTAGTGGATGTTGAAGCCATGCGCGAAGGCCAGTGCTGCACCCTTCTTGATGTTGGGCTCGACTTCGGCCGCATAGACCGAGGCGATGGTCTCGTCGGGCATCAGCATCATGACGATGTCGGCGGCCTTCACGGCGTCGGCGATCTCGGCGACGGTCAGACCGGCCTTCTCCACCTTGGCCCACGAGGCGCCCGACTTGCGGGCTCCAACCACGACCTTCACGCCGGAGTCATTGAGGTTCTGGGCGTGGGCATGGCCCTGGGAGCCATAGCCGATGATGGCCACGGTTTTGCCCTTCAACAGGGCGAGGTCACAGTCTTTGTCGTAGAAAACGTTCATGGTGGGTCCTTGTGAAAAATGGGTGTGCTGCAGAAGCAGGGGCTAAGTCTGGATGGATTTGGGTAGGTCTGGGTCCGACTCTGGGCCTTGGGGATCAAGCCCGAAGAATACGCTCGCCGCGCGAGATGCCAGAGGCACCGGTGCGGACGGTCTCCAGGATGACCTCGGGATCGAGGGCCTGCAGGAAGCCGTCGAGCTTGGCGGTGTCGCCCGTGAGCTCGATGGTGTAGATCTTGTCCGTGACATCGACGATGCGGCCACGGAAGATGTCGGCCATGCGCTTGAGCTCCTCGCGGTCCTTGCCCACGGCGCGGACCTTGACGAGCATCAGCTCGCGCTCGATGTGGGCATGATCGGAGAGATCGATCACCTTCACCACCTCGATGAGTCGGTTGAGGTGCTTGGTGATCTGCTCGATGACATCCTCCGAGCCGCGCGTGACGATGGTCATGCGCGAGAGCGACGGATCTTCGGTGGGCGAGACGGTGAGGGTCTCGATGTTGTAGGCGCGGGCCGAAAACAGACCCACCACGCGCGAGAGTGCGCCGGCTTCGTTTTCCAGAAGAATGGAGATGATGTGGCGCATGGTTAGAGGTCCTCCGATCCGAGCAGCATTTCGGTGAGGCCCTTGCCCGCCTGCACCATGGGCCAGACGTTTTCGGTCTGGTCGGTGATGAAGTCGAGGAAGACCAGGCGGTCTTTCAGCGCGAAGGCCTCCTTCAGGGCGCCCTCGACATCGGCCGGGTTCTCAATGCGGAAGCCCACGTGGCCATAGCTCTCGGCGAGCTTCACAAAATCGGGCAGCGAATCCATGTAGCTCTCGGAGTAGCGGCTGCCGTACTCGATCTCCTGCCACTGGCGAACCATGCCCAGGAAGCGATTGTTCAGGTTCACGATTTTCACCGGGATGCGGTACTGCTGGCAGGTCGAGAGCTCCTGGATGTTCATCTGGATGCTGGCCTCGCCCGTGATGCAGACCACCTCGGAGTCTGGGTTGGCGAACTTCACGCCCATGGCGTAGGGCAGGCCCACCCCCATGGTGCCCAGGCCCCCGGAGTTGATCCAACGGCGTGGTTTGTCGAACTTGTAGTACTGGGCTGCCCACATCTGGTGCTGGCCCACATCGGAGGTCACAAAGGCATCGCCCCCGGTCACGCGCCAGACGGCCTCGACCACGCTCTGGGGCTTGATGACCTCGGTGCTGGTCTTGTAGCCCAGGCAATCCAGGCTGCGCCACTCTTCGATCTGCTTCCACCAGGCGCTGAGTGCCGAAGCATTGACGCGCTGGCCATCGCGTTGGAGCTCGGCCATGGCCGACAGCAGATCCGTCAGCACATCCTTCACGTCGCCCACGATGGGCAGATCGACCTTCACCCGCTTGGAGATCGAGGAGGGATCGATGTCGATGTGGATGATTTTGCGTGGGCTCGATGCGAAGTGCTTGGGGTTGCCGATGACTCGGTCATCGAAGCGCGCGCCCACGGCCACCAGCACATCGCAGTGCTGCATGGCCATATTGCACTCGTAGGTGCCGTGCATTCCGGGCATGCCCAGGAACTTGGGGTCGGTGGCCTTGTAGGAGCCCAGCCCCATCAGGGTGTTGGTGCAGGGGTAGCCGGTCTCGTTGACCAGCTTGGTGAGCTCGGCGGCCGCGTTGGCGAGGATCACGCCGCCACCCGTATAGATCATGGGGCGCTCGGCCGCAAGGATCATCTGCGCCGCCTTGCGGATCTGGCCAGCGTGGCCCTTGACGGTGGGCGCATAGGAGCGCATCTCCACCGTTTCGGGGTAGTCGAACTTGCACTTGTCGCGGGTGATGTCTTTGGGAACATCAACCAGCACGGGGCCAGGGCGACCGGTGCGGGCGATGTGGAAGGCCTTCTTCATCACCGAGGCGAGGTCCTTCACGTCCTTGACCAGGAAGTTGTGCTTGACGCAGGGCCGGGTGATGCCGACCGTGTCGCACTCCTGGAAGGCATCGAGGCCGATGGCATGGGTGGGCACCTGGCCCGAGATGATCACCATCGGGATGGAGTCCATGTAGGCAGTCGCAATGCCGGTCACGGCATTGGTCAGGCCCGGACCCGAGGTCACGATGCAGACGCCGGTTTTCTGGCTCGAGCGCGAGTAAGCATCGGCCGCATGGACCGCCGCCTGCTCATGGCGAACCAGGATGTGTTTGAACTTGTTTTGTTTGAAGATCTCGTCGTAGATGTAGAGCACGGCACCACCGGGGTAGCCGAAGAGATGCTCCACGCCTTCTTCTTGAAGGCAACGCACGATGATCTCTGCGCCGGAGAGTTGTTCCATTTTGGTTTCCTTTCGGTCCAATCGAGTTCTAGAGTTCCCCGCCCGCCGCCACCGAGGAATTCGATGACAGGCTTTGGTGCAGGGCCTTGGAAGCTGATGGATCGGCAAGGTGTGGGCTTTGTGGGCTTGGCCTTGCAAGATCGACTTTTCCGGCGCGGTTGCGATCGGAAACCGTAAAGTATAGCCAAAGGACTGAAAATGCCCACGTATTTGGACGCACCGTTTCGAGACAAAGACCGAGTCAAGGCCCTGGGAGGCCGCTGGGACGCCGTCCAGAAGAGGTGGTTCGTGCCCGATGGGACCGCGCTGGAGCCCTTTGCAACCTGGCTTCCCGTCGTCCAGGAACCATTGGCCCAGGAGCGCTTAGTCCAGGAGCCGCTGGCCCTGGCCACCCAGGATCAGGGCTATGCCCTGTCGGTCTATCTGAGCGCAATCCAGGCCGTGGTCGCAGAGACCTTCGCCCAGCCCACCTGGGTGCGCGTTGAGGTCTTTTCTGCCAACGCCCGCAATGGCCATGTCTACCTCGACGTGGGCGAGCGAACCCTCGATGGGCAGGAACTTGCCAAGGTGCGCATGACCCTCTGGCGTCAGCGGGCCGAGGCCATCCTGCCCGCCTTTCAGAAGGCCACGGGCATGGTGCTGGGCGACGGCATGAAGCTGCTGGTGCAGGTCCTGCCCGAGGTCAGCCCGCGCTATGGCCTGTCGCTGCAGGCCCTGGCCATCGACTCCAGCTACACCCTGGGCGAGCTCGAGGCACGCAAGCGCGAGATCCGGCAGCGCCTGAAGGCCGAGGGCGTCTTTGACCAAAACCGCGCCCTGCCCGCCCCCTTTCTCTGTGAGCGCGTCCTGGTGCTTGCACCGCCCGCGGCCGCAGGCCTGGGCGACTTCCGCGCCGAGGCCGACCGCCTGCAGGCCCACGGCGTCTGCAGCTTTCGCTATGCCCACAGCGCATTTCAGGGCGAGACGGCCCCCGCGCAGATGGTCAAGGCGCTCTCCGACGCCCTGGCCGAAGCCCAGGCCGAGGGCTGGCAGCCCGATGTGGTGGTCATCATCCGTGGTGGCGGTGCGGTGAGCGATCTGGCCTGGCTCAACGACTATGGCCTGGCCCGGCTCGTCTGCACCCTGCCCGTGCCGGTCTACTGCGGCATCGGTCACGAGCGCGACAGCACGCTGATCGACGAGGTCGCCCACACCGCCTTCGACACCCCATCGAAGGTCATCCTGGGCATCGAGGAAGAGATTGAGCGGCGCTGTGCTGAGGCGCGCCGAGCCTGGCAGCTGGTGCAGCAGGCCGCCCAGGCCCGGGTGGCCAGCGCTCGACTGGCGGTCGAAACCGCCGAGCGCACCATCCGCACGGAGGCGGTGCAGGCCATCACCACGGCCCGGCTGCAGAGCGGGGCCCTGCGCGAGCAGATTGCCGAGCGCGCCATGCTCTCGGTGCAGACTGCCCAGCAGCGCAGCCAGGCCCTGATGCGAGAGATTGCGGGGCAAGGGCCCGAGAAAACGCTCGCCCGCGGCTGGGCCATCGTGCGCAGCCCCGAAGGACGGGTAATTACCCAAGCGCGGGATGCGCAGGCCAGCCGAAGCCTCGAGATTCAACTCGGCAACGACACCTTTTCAGCAACCCCGGAGGCCCCATGAGCACGAAATCCAGCAGCAGCCCCAACAACGCCAAGGCGCCCAAGACCTTCCAAGAGGCCTACGGCGTGCTGCAGGCCAACGCCGAGGCCCTGCGCAGCCAACGCGAGCCAGACCTCGATGGCCTGCTCACGCTGGTGCAGCAGAGCATGGTGGCCTACGAGGTCTGCAAGGAAAAAATCGAGTCGGTGGAAAAGGCCCTGGCCGCTACACTGGCCGAGGCCGAGGACGATGCATCAGAGCCGTCCGAGTGAGCACGTCGTGCGGGGCCTGGTGATCCGAACGAAAAACTGCAAACCAGATCCAGGCCAGCGTTAAGAGCGAGCCCATGCCCAGCACCGCCCGCGCCAGGGCCCGCCAGCGGCCGATGGGCCCGCCGGTCTCGGCATCGACCACCTCAAGCTGCAGGGTCTGCATGGGCAGTGTCACTCGGCCTCGACTCCAGCCCCAGGCAAAGTAGTAGAGCAAGGCCGCCAGCACCACGAGCTGCAGACCCAACGATTTGGCGTCTTCGTCGCCGGGCGTCTCGGTGCTGTAGCCCACCAGAAAGCTGTAGAAAAAGCCCAGCACCAGCACAGGGCCCAAGAGCAAAAAGCCCTCGTAGCCCATGCAGACAAACCGGCGCCAGATCGATGCCGGCCGCATCTCTGGTGTCGAGGGCTTCTCGGGCTTTGCAGGCGTTTCTGGCATCCCAGGCTCAGTGGACGACACGTTCAAAGGACAGCTCTCCATTCACAAGATCGACGGGGACCACATCCTTGGGGCCAAAGCGGCCCTGAAGGATCAGTCGGGCGATCGGATTTTCGAGCTGCTGCTGGACCGCCCGCTTCAATGGCCTTGCACCATACACCGGATCAAAGCCCAACTTGGCGATCTCATCCATGGCCTCGGGGCTGACCACGAGCTGCATCTCCTGCGCCGCCAGACGCTCCGAGAGCCGCTGGACCTGGATCTCGGCGATGGCGCGCACCTGATCGCGGCCCAGAGCATTGAAGACCACCATCTCATCGATGCGGTTGATGAACTCGGGGCGGAAGTGCTCGCGCACCGCCTCGAGCACGGCATCTTTGACCACGCCGCCAGGCTCGCCCGAGAGTGCCTGGATGCGGTGTGCCCCCAGGTTGGAGGTCATGACGATGACCGTGTTGCGAAAGTCGACGGTGCGGCCCTGGCCATCGGTGAGGCGGCCATCGTCCAAGACCTGCAGCAACACGTGAAAGACATCGGGGTGGGCCTTCTCGACCTCATCGAGCAGGACCACGCTGTAGGGCCTGCGGCGCACTGCCTCGGTGAGCGTGCCGCCCTCTTCATAACCCACATAACCCGGGGGCGCACCGATCAGGCGCGAGACGGAGTGCTTCTCCATGAACTCGCTCATATCCACGCGAACCAGGTGGTCCTCGCCATCGAAGAGAAACTCGGCCAGGGCCTTGCACAGCTCGGTCTTGCCCACGCCCGTGGGGCCCAGAAAGAGGAAGGAGCCGTAGGGTCGATGAGGGTCCGAGAGGCCTGCCCGGGAGCGACGGATGGCATCGGAGACCAGGCGCACGGCCTCGTCCTGGCCGACCACCCGCTGCTGCAGGCGCGACTCCATCTCGAGCAGCTTCTCGCGCTCGCCCTTCATCATGCGCGAGACCGGGATGCCCGTGGCCCGCGAGACGACCTCGGCGATTTCTTCAGCACCCACCTGGGTGCGCAGCAGCCGCGGCCGCGCTGGGGCGGAACCTGGAGTGGTGCCCGGGGTGGCACCGGCGTTGCTGGCGCTGCTGTCGGCCGCCTTCAGCCGAGCCTCGAGCTCAGGGAGCCGTCCGTACTGGAGCTCCGAGACCTTGGCCCAGTTGCCCTGGCGGGTGTAGAGGTCCATCTCCTGGCGCAGCCGATCGATCTCCTCGCGGATGCTCTGCGAGCCTTGGACCATCGCTTTTTCCGACTTCCAGACCTCCTCCAGGTCGGCGAGCTCGCGGCCCAGCCGCTCAATCTCCTGCTCGATGAGCTCCAGGCGCCGCTGCGAGGCCTCGTCCTTCTCGCGGCGCACCGCCTCGCGCTCGATCTTCAGCTGAATCAGCCGCCGGTCCAGCCGGTCCATGGACTCGGGCTTGGAGTCGATTTCGATCTTGATGCGGCTTGCAGCCTCATCGATGAGGTCGATGGCCTTGTCGGGCAGGAATCGATCGGTGATGTAGCGGTGGGAGAGTTCGGCTGCAGCAACGATGGCTGGGTCGGTGATGTCGACCCCATGGTGCCGCTCGTAGCGCTCCTGCAGGCCGCGCAGAATGGCGATGGTCGCCTCCACCGAGGGCTCGTCGACCAGCACGCGCTGGAAGCGACGCTCCAGGGCAGCGTCCTTTTCGATGTACTTGCGATACTCATCGAGGGTGGTGGCGCCCACGCAGTGCAGCTCGCCGCGGGCCAGTGCGGGCTTCAACATATTGCCGGCGTCCATCGCGCCCTCGGCCTTGCCCGCACCCACCAGGGTGTGGAGCTCGTCGATGAAAACGATGGGGGCTGCCGCCGGGTCCGTCTCGGACATCTGAGCGATCTCCTTGAGCACCGCCTTCAGGCGCTCCTCAAACTCCCCCCGGTACTTGGCACCCGCCAGCAGCGAGGCCAGATCGAGGCTGAGCACCGCCCTGCCCTTCAAGCCCTCGGGCACCTCGCCCGAGACAATGCGCTGGGCCAGGCCCTCGACGATGGCCGTCTTGCCCACGCCCGGCTCGCCGATCAGCACCGGGTTGTTCTTGGATCGTCGCTGCAGGATCTGAATGCAGCGGCGAATCTCATCGTCGCGGCCAATCACCGGATCGAGCTTGCCTGCACGGGCACGCTCGGTGAGGTCCAAGGTGTATTTCTTCAGGGCCTCGCGCTGACCCTCGGCCTCGGGCGAATCCACACCGGCTGCACCGCGCAGGGCCGTGACGGCCGCCTCGAGCTTGGCAGGAGCCACGCCCTCGGCCTTGAGAATGGCCGCTGCCGTGCCCGAGTCTTTGGCGAGCACGAGCAAAAAGAGCTCGCTGGCGATGAAGGCATCGCCCCGACGCTGGGCCTCGCGATCGCAGAGGTTGAGCAGGCGCCCCAGTTCGGTGCCCACCGAAACACTGCCCGTGGGCTGACCCACCGTGGGCAGATTCTCCATGGCCTTTTTGGCTGCCTGCAGGATCTGCGCCGGACGGCCGCCGGCCTGGGCCAGAAGCGCACGGCTGCTGCCGCCATCCTGCTCCAGCAGGGCCACCAAAAGGTGGAGAGGATCGATGCTGGTGTGGTCGCGGCCAACGGCCAGGCTGTTGGCATCGGCGAGGGCCTGCTGAAACGCGCTGGTGAACTTGTCGAGACGCATGCTGGACTCCCGAGTGAACTGATCTAGTCACTACATGGGGGCCCAGGCCCGGAATTTCAAGGGCGATCGGAGCGCCAGCGGTCGGCGGCCTCGTGGTCGGAGCTGCGGGCGTCCAGCCAGCGGGCCTCGCCGCTGGGCTGGGACTCGCGCTTCCAAAAGGGTGCCTGGGTCTTCAGAAAGTCCATCACAAAGGCCACAGCGGCCAGTGCCGCCTCGCGATGGGCGCTCGAGGCCCCCACCCAGACGATGTCCTCGCCCGGGGCCAGCGTGCCGATGCGGTGGACCACGCGCATGGAGAGAATGGGCCAGCGCGCCTCGGCCTCCACGAGGATCTTCTCGATGGTGGCCTCGGTCATGCCGGGGTAGTGCTCGAGCGTGAGCGACGAGACAGCATCGCCCAGATTGAGATCGCGCACCGTGCCCAAAAAGGTGGCGATGGCGCCGATCTGGCGCATGGGGCTGCCATCGGGCCTGCACCGCAGGGCAGCGTGTTCCTGCCCGAGATCGAAGGGCTCCGCCTGCACCCGAACGCGCGCGACCATTGGTCTAGCCCCCGGTCACCGGAGGGAGAAAGGCCAGCTCATCGCCCGAGTCGATGCGCTCGGACTCGGCCACCAGCTGCAAGTTGCGGGCAGCCTTGAATCGGGCCGCGTCGGCCAGCACCGTCCACGGCTCACCGCGCGCCACCAGGTGGGCACGAATGTCGGCCACGCTGGAGAGGCCCGGCTGGGGGGACAGGGTCTCTTGGTCGCACCCAAGGCGGTCGCGCAAGAGTGCGAAGTACTTGATCTGGATCATGGGTCAATCAAAGCAGGCCAGGGGAAAGAAGGCAACACGATCGCCCGCCGCGCAGGGTTTTGCCGGCGGGATGCAGGCCAGGCCCTCGGCGCGGGAGACGGCAGAGAGCACCTGCGAGTTCTGGCCACCGGCGAGTTGCAACCGGCCCTCGGCATCGACCACAACGCGCAGATACTCCTCGCGGGGGTCAGGGCTTGGCCAATCGAAGCCCAGAGGCATGGCCACGGGCCGGGGCACGAGGCCCTGGAACACGCCGCAGGCCGCCAGCAGTGCTGGGCGGGCCAGCAAATGGAATGTTGCCCACGAGGAGACGGGGTTGCCGGGAAGGCCCAGCACCAACACTTCGGCGCCGGCCTTGGGGATGCTGCCCAGAGCAAAGGGCTTGCCGGGCTTGATGGCGACCTTCCAGAGGCCGAGGCTGCCCTGGCGGCTTAAGGCCGCCTTCAGGTGGTCTTCCTCGCCCACGGAGACGCCGCCCGAGGTGATGAGCACATCGCAGGATGCGGCGCCGCGGGCGAGTCCCGCCTCGATGGCCTGGGGATCGTCGGGCAGCCAGCCCAGGTCGTGGGCCTCGATCGCGGCACCCAGCCGACCGAGCAGGGCCAAAACCATGGCGCGGTTGGAGTCAAAGATCTTTCCTGCGGGCAGCGCCGCCGACTCTGCCACCCCCGCCGCCACGCCCGCCGCCACCCCGGCCGCCTTGGGCTGCAGCAATTCATTGCCCGACGAGAAAACACCCACCCGCAGCCGTGGCCGCACCGGGAGTTGGCCCAGGCCAAGACTTGCCGCCAGCGCGATGTCCTCGCTGCGCAATCGTCGGCCGGCCGCGAGCACCACCTCGCCCGCGCGCAGATCGCTGCCGCGCTCGCGCACGAAGGTGCCCGCCTCGGGGACTTGAGAGAACCTGACCGCGCCATCGGCCGCGGTGGTGGCCCACTCCTGCATCAGCACCACATCGGCGCCCTCGGGGATCGGAGCGCCCGTGAAGATGCGCACCACACTGCCCGCAGCCAGGGGGGCCGCGGCGTCGCCCGCGGCAATGCGCTGCGAGACGGGCCAGGCGGCCGAAGGCTGGGCAGAGAGCTCCGCCCAGCGGCCGGCGTAGCCATCCATCTGGGCATTGGCAAAGGGCGGGGAGTCTCGCCCCGCAAGCAACGGCTGGGCGAGCACCCGGTTCAATGCGGCCGAGAGTTCGACCAGCTCTGCCGACTGACCAGCAAGCCGCCCTGCCAGGGCCGAGGCTCGACCCAGAAGCTCCTCGCGGGCCTCAGCCAGAGACTTCACGCCGCGGCTGCCCCGATGCGCTCGGCCAGCAGGGCCTTCAGGCTTTGGAGGTCGGCGGGCAGGGCCACGGTCTTCTGCGGCAGGGACTCGATCGACTCCAGGCCCGCCGGGCGCGGGGCCGAGATGCCGAGCGCCTCGACGATGGTCTCGTTGAACTTGGCCGGCAGCGCGGTCTCGAGCACGAGCATGGGGATACCCCGACGCAGATGGCTGCGGGCCACAAAGACGCCGTCGGCCGTGTGGGGATCGATGATGCGGCCGGTGCGGTGGTGGGTGCGGCGGATGGTCTCGATGCGTGCGGCATGGTGGCTGCGTCCAGAGACCAGGCCACTGGCGCGCACGGCCTCGGCCGCGGGCGTTCCCGCCAGGCTGAAGGAGCCCTCGCTGGCGAGCTGGCGCCAGAGGGCTGCCAGCCGATCGGCATCGCGCCCGACCATCTCAAAGACATAGCGCTCGAAGTTGGAGGCCTTGGAGATGTCCATCGACGGGCTGGAGGTCACGAAGGTCTGCTCGGTCGCGCGCGGTCGATAGACCAGGGTGCGGAAGAACTCATCGAGCACGTCGTTTTCGTTGGTCGCCACCACGAGCCGCCCCAGGGGAAGGCCCATCTGCTTGGCGATGTAGCCCGAGAGCACATTGCCAAAGTTGCCCGAGGGCACCGCCACATCGATGGGGTCGCCCAGGGACAGGCCATGGGCGCGGATGGCCTGGAAGTAGCCGGCGAAGTAGTAGACCGTCTGGGCGGTGATGCGCGCCCAGTTGATCGAGTTCACGGTGCCGATCTGCTGGCGGGCCTTGAACTCGGCATCGGCCGAGACGCCCTTGACCAGGTCCTGGGCCACATCGAAGCTGCCCGGCACGGTGATGTTGATGATGTTGGGGTCCTGCAGCGAGTACATCTGCGCCTTCTGAAAGGCGCTCATGCGGCCCTCGGGCGAGAGCATGAAGACCCGAATGCGCTCACGCCCGCGCATGGCGTATTCGGCTGCGCTGCCCGTGTCGCCACTGGTCGCACCCAGGATGTTCAGCGTCTGGCCACGCTCGGCCAGCACATGCGAAAAGAGCGGACCCAGCATCTGCATGGCCATGTCTTTGAAGGCCAGGGTCGGGCCATTGGAGAGCTCGAGCAGGTCCAAGGGCGAGCCGTCTTCCATGCCCAGGGAGCTCACCGGCGTGATGGCAGGACTGCCAAAGCGCTCGGCGGTGTAGGCCTCGGCCGTCATGGCGGCCAGGGTTGGGGTCGGGATGTCGTCGGCAAAGCGCCCCATGATGGCCGCAGCCAGCGCGGGATACGGCAACTGGGCCAAGGCTGCGAGCTCGGCCGCATCAACCCGGGGGATGGACTCGGGCATGGCCAGACCGCCATCGGGGGCCAACCCCTCGAGCAGGATGTCCTGGAAACTTCCGAGGCGATGGCTGCTGCGGGTCGAGCGGTACTGCAGAACACTCATGCCAGAAACTCCACGCGCAGCGACACGGGCTCGGCGAGCACCGAGGGCAGCTGGGCCAGACGGCCCGAGGCCAGACGCAGGGCGCGCTCCTCGCAGGGGTGGGTGATGAGCACCACATCGGTCTGGCCGGAGCCGGCGGCGGGCTCCTGCTGGATGAAGGCATCGATGCTGATGTGGTGGTCGGCGAGCTGTCGGGTGATGTCGGCCAGCACCCCAGGCTGATCCTTCACGCGCAGTCGGAGGTAATGGCCCCCCACGGCATCGGCCATCGGCAGCACGGGCAGCGCTTCGAGGCTCTCGGCCTGGAAGGCCAGGGCTGGCACCTCCAGCGCCGAGGCGGCAGACGATGCACGGGCCAGGTCCACGAGGTCGGCAATCACGGCGCTGGCGGTCGGCTCGGCGCCGGCGCCCTTGCCGGTGTAGAGCGTCTGGCCCACGGCATCGCCCGTGACCAGCACGGCGTTCATGGCGCCCTCGACGTTGGCCAACAGATGGCGGGCGGGCACCAGGGTGGGATGCACGCGCAGCTCCACCCCATGCTCGCGCCGACGGGCGATGCCCAGCAGCTTGATGCGGTAGCCGAGCTTCTCGGCATAGGTGATGTCGGTGGCCTGCAGGGCGGTGATGCCCTCCAGACTGACCTGATCAAAGCGCACCGGCATGCCAAAGGCGATGGCGGCCATCAGCGAGAGCTTGTGGCCAGCGTCGTGGCCCTCGACGTCGAAGGTCGGATCGGCCTCGGCATAGCCCAGGCGTTGGGCTTCGGCAAGCACTTCGGCAAAGGCCTGGCCCTTGTCGCGCATGGTCGACAGGATGAAGTTGGTGGTGCCATTGATGATGCCCACCACCGACTCGATGCGGTTGGCGGTGAGGCCCTCGCGCAGGGCCTTGATGATGGGGATGCCGCCAGCCACGGCCGCCTCGTAGCGGATGGTGACGCCCTGGGCCTGCGCCTGGGCAAAGAGTTCATTGCCGTGCTTGGCGAGCAGGGCCTTGTTGGCCGTGACCACATGGACCTTCTGGTCGATGGCGGCCTTCATGAGGGCCTGGGCAAAGCCGGTGCCGCCGATGAGCTCCACGACGACATCGGGCTTGGCCTGCGCGAGCATGGCCATGGCGTCGGAGTAGACCTCGATGGTGCTGCCCGCTGGCAGACTGGCCTTGACCCGCTCGGTGTCGAGATCGGCGATGGCCACCACCTGCACCGGGCGGCCAGCGCGCCGGGCAATGACCTCGGCATTGCGGGTGAGCACCGCGAGGGTGCCGCCACCGACCGTGCCCAGGCCAGCGATGGCCACGCGCAGGGCGCGGGCGCTCATGCCTGGCCTCCGGCGTGGCCAACGCCATCGTGTGCCGCGGCGGCGGGCACCTTGATCAGGCCATCTTTGCGGAACATCTCGCGGATGCCGCGGACGGCCTGACGGATGCGGTGCTCGTTCTCGATGAGGGCAAAGCGCACATGGCCATCGCCGTATTCGCCAAAGCCAATGCCGGGCGAGACCGCCACCTTGGCCTCCAGCAGGAGCTTTTTGGCGAACTCGAGCGAGCCCATGGCCCGGTAGGGCTCCGGGATGGGGGCCCAGATGTACATCGAGGCGCGCGGAATGTCGACCTGCCAGCCGCTGTCGATGAGGCCCTTGGCCAGAACATCGCGGCGGCTCTGGTAGTGCTTGCGCACCTCTTCCACACACTCCTGCGGGCCCTCCAGGGCGATCACCGAGGCGACCTGAATGGGAGTGAAGGTGCCGTAGTCGTGGTAGCTCTTCATGCGGGCCAGGGCGGCCACCAGCTCGGGGTTGCCCACCATGAAGCCAATGCGCCAGCCGGCCATGTTGTAGCTCTTGGACAGGGTGAAGAATTCCACAGCGATGTCGCGCGCGCCGGGCACCTGCATGATCGACGGCGGCTGGTAGCCATCGAAGGCGATGTCGGCGTAGGCCAGGTCGTGCACCACCAGGATGTCGTGCTCTTTGGCGAGGGCAATCACGCGCTCAAAAAAGCCGATGTCCACACACTTGGCCGTGGGGTTGCTGGGGAAGCCCAGGATCATCATCTTGGGCTTGGGCGTGCACTCGATGATGGCCTTCTGGAGCCCCTCGAAGAAGCCCTCTTCAGAGTCCATGGGCACCGAGCGGATGTCGGCGCCAGCGATGATCGCGCCATAGATGTGGATCGGGTAGGAGGGATTGGGCACGAGCACGGTGTCGCCGCGGTCGAGCGTGGCGAGCATCAGGTGGGCCAGGCCCTCTTTGGAGCCGATGGTCACGATGGCCTCGGTCTCGGGATTGATCTCCACATCGAACCGGCGCTTGTACCAAGTGGCGATGGCCTGGCGCAGGCGCGGGATGCCCTTGCTCACCGAGTAGCCGTGGGTGTGGTCTTTCTGAGAGACCTCCACGAGCTTGTCGACGATGTGCTTGGGCGTCGGGCCATCAGGGTTGCCCATGCTCATGTCGATGATGTCCTCGCCCCGGCGGCGGGCCTGCATCTTGAGCTCACCGGTGATGTTGAAGACGTAGGGCGGGAGGCGCTGGATCCGAGGAAATGGCTTCATGGCGAGCAGAAAGTAGAAAGCTTCGGATTTTACTCTCGCCGGGGTGCTGAATTTCCTCGGTGTTCTGTGACAGAGGGGCCTGCGGTTTTCTGCTACCTTTGAAGCCATGGGGAACCCTCTTCAGCCGGTCCCTTCGGCAGACGGCGTATGGATCACGGCCTACGGGCCAGGCAGCATCACCCTCAATGGTGTGCCGTACTCGCATCCCGTTTTGGTCATCCCTCACGCCCAGCCGCCCGTTCGCCCCTGGCCCCATGCCCGGGTCGAAGACATCCCTGGCGCAGCGCTTGCGGAGCTCGCGCAAGAAAACCCCGAAGTTCTCATGCTGGGCACCGGCAGCCGCCAACTCTTTCTCTCTCCCGAGCAGATGCGGGCCTTTCCGCCGCGCCGCTTTGGCATCGAGTGCATGACCACGCCTGCGGCCTGCCGAACCTTCGGCGTGCTGGCCGCCGAGGGGCGTCGCGTCATTGCCATCCTCTTTCCCCCAACCGCAGAGAACCCACCCCGTGATTGACGACCGCAGCGCTGCACTTGTTTTGGGCCAAGGCCCCCTTGATGTGAATGTTCAGACCACGCTGGGCGAGGCCCGGCTGTCGGCCTATCTGGGCAAGGGCCTGGTGCTCTACTTCTATCCCAAAGACGACACCCCGGGCTGCACGGTGGAAGGCCAGGACTTCACCCGCCTGCACGCCGACTTTTTGGCAGCGGGCTACCAGGTGGTGGGTGTTTCGCGAGATAGCCTGCGCGCCCATCAGCGCTTCATCGAGAAATACAGCTACACCATCGCCCTCATTAGCGACCCCGAGGAGGTGCTCTGCTCGGCCTTTGGGGTGATGAAGGACAAGACCATGTACGGCAAGCCCGTGCGCGGTGTGGACCGCAGCACCTTTGTCTTCAACCGCCAGGGCCAGATGGTGGCTGCCTGGCGCTCGGTGAAGGTGCCGGGCCATGCCGAGGAGGTCCTCGCCAAAGTGCACACCCTGTCCGCCTAGTTCGTCCCTCAACCTTTCCACAACAGAGTCACTATGCCCCTGCCCAAGGCGCCGTCCAAGCTCTCCGCCCGCGTTGAAATCGACAACACCCTCAAAAAGGCGGCAGCGCCTGCGGCAAGGACCGCACCAGTGGCAAAAACCACCCCAGCGGGACGGCCTGTGCAGCCGCCAAAGCCTGCTCCCGCGGCCAAGCCCGCACCAGCAGCGAGAAGCACACCATCGGCCAAGCCCTCCCCCGCCGTGAGGCCCGCTCAGGCCGCGAAGTCCCGAGAGGCCAGGCACAGCGGACCGAGCAAGCTCTTTGTTCTCGACACCAATGTGCTGATGCACGACCCCTCGAGCCTCTTTCGCTTCGAGGAGCACGACGTCTTCCTGCCGATGATGACGCTCGAAGAACTCGATGGGCACAAGAAGGGACTCTCAGAGGTGGCGCGCAATGTGCGGCAAGTCTCGCGCAGCCTTGATGCACTGATCGAGGCCCTCCCCGGTGGACGCAAGGGCAGCGACCTGACCGCGGGCCTTCCCCTCAATGCGCTGGGCCACAGCGACGCCACCGGCAAGCTCTATTTCCAGACCGAGACCCTGCAGGCCGATCTCACGGCGGGCCTGGCCACCGGCAAGGCGGACAACCAGATTCTCTCCGTCGTTCGGGCGCTCTCTGAAAAGCACCGCGGCCGCCCGGTGGTGCTTGTCTCTAAGGACATCAACATCCGCATCAAGGCCCACGCCCTGGGTCTTCCCGCCGAGGACTATTTCAACGACCAGGTCATCGACGATGCGGACCTGCTCTACACCGGAAGCATGGCCCTGCCCGAGGGCTTCTGGGACACCCATGGCCGCAACATGGAGAGCTGGCAGCAGGGCGGCACCACGTTCTACCGCGTCTCTGGGCCCCTGTGCAGCGCATTCCACATCAATCAATTCGTCTACGACGAGGGCGAGCGGCCGATGTACGCGGTCGTTGACGAGGTCAAGGGAAGCACGGCCGTGCTTCGGGTGCTGCGCGACTTCACGCACGCCAAGAACTCGGTCTGGGGCATCACGGCGCGCAACCGCGAGCAGAACTTTGCCCTGTCCTTGCTCATGAACCCCGACATCGACTTTGTGACTCTGCTCGGCCAGGCGGGCACCGGCAAGACCCTGCTAGCGCTTGCTGCGGGCCTTGCCCAGACGCTCGACACCAAGCTCTACAACGAGATCATCGTGACGCGGGCGACCGTGCCCATTGGCGATGACATCGGCTTTCTGCCGGGCACCGAGGAAGAGAAGATGCAGCCCTGGATGGGTGCCTTCGAGGACAACCTGGAGGTGCTCAACCGCGGCATGGCGGGCGGCGGCGACTGGGGCCGGTCGGCGGCCAATGACCTCATCAAGAGCCGCATCAAGATCAAGTCCATGAACTTCATGCGCGGGCGGACCTTCATCAACAAGTTTCTGATCATTGATGAGGCGCAGAACCTCACGCCCAAGCAGATGAAGGCCCTCATCACCCGCGCCGGACCTGGCACCAAGGTGGTCTGCATGGGCAACATCGCCCAGATCGACTCGCCCTACCTGACCGAGGGCTCCTCGGGCCTGACCTACACCGTGGACCGCTTCAAGGGCTGGGCCCACGGGGGGCATGTGACTCTGCAGCGCGGCGAGCGCAGCCGTCTGGCGGACTTCGCCAGCGACACCCTCTAGCCGTAGGGCAGGCTTTAGCCGTAACTCAGCGGCTGCGCCTTGCCTCGGAAGATGCGGTACACAAAGAAGGTGTAGCCGAAGATGGCGGGCACGGTGAGCGCCGTGCCCAGGAAGATCACCCGCAGGGCTGGGGCGCTGCTGGCGGCATCCACCGCCAGGAGCTGGTCGATCACCACATAGGGCAGGATGCTGTAGGCAAGCCCAAGTGCCGCCAGAATGAAGATCGCCAGCATGAGGTAGAAGGGCAGGCTGCAGCGGCTGCGCAGCACCTCAGGGTCGCGATAGAGCAGCACGGCCAGCACCGCAAACACCGCCAGTGTGGCCAGCGGAATGGGCATGAGGTAGAAGAACTCGGGAAAGCTGAACCAGCGCTCAAAGACGGTGCGGCTGGCCACTGGGGTGGCGAGAGAAATGATGCCAATGCCTGCCACCATGGCCGGCAGCAGGCGGCGCGCCCAAAAGAGCGCCTTGGCCTGCAGCTCGCCCTCGCCTTTCATGATCAGCCAGGAGGCTCCCAGCAGCAGATAGGCAGCCGGCAGGCCAATCGTGATCAGCACGGCAAAGACATAGGCCTCGGGGGTCTCGGAGAATCCCGTGATGTATCGGCCCAGCATCCAGCCCTGAGAGAGGGCCGCCAGAGATGAGCCTGCCATGAAGGCAAAGTTCCAGAGCGGCAGCTGGGCCTCGGGCGCCTTGGCCCGAAAATCAAAGGCCACGCCCCGCAGAATCAGGCCAATCAGCATGAGGGTCACCGGCACATAGAGTGCACTCAAGATGAGTCCATGCGCCTTGGGAAAGGCCACCAGCAGAATGCCCACGCCCAGCACCAGCCAGGTCTCGTTGGCATCCCAGAAGGGCCCGATGGACCCAATCATCAGATCCTTTTCCTCGCGGTTGCCGTTGAGCAGCATCATGCCGACCCCCAGGTCATAGCCATCGAGGCAGACATACATCAGCATGGCAAAGCCCATCAGCATCAGAAAGATGCTGGGCAGCCACGGGTCCAGGACCGAGAGGAGCTCCATCATCGCTGGCCTTCGGCGCTGCCCTGCAGGGCGGGCGCGATCGTGGCCGAGGCGCCGCGGCGAACGCCCGCCGCGGGCCGCACCGACATGTCCACGGGCTTGGAGGCCATGTGCCGGATGGTCGCAAAGAAGGCCACCAACAAGCCGCTGTAGATCACGCCATAGGCCACCAGCGAGAAGATCACGTTGCTGGGCGGCACCAGGCTAATGGCATCGGCGGTGCGCAGAATGCCGCTCACGATGTAGGGCTGCCGGCCGATCTCGGTGACATACCAGCCCGCCACCGTGGCAATCCAGCCCGAGAAGAACATGAGGCTCGCCACCGGGAGCAGCCAGCGCGGCAGGGTGAACTCCTGCAGTGCCGCCCTGCGTTGGCGCCAGGCCTGATAGGCGCCCAGCCACGAGACGAGCAACATCGCCATGCCCATGCCCACCATGATGCGAAAGCCGAAGAACACGGGGGCCACCGGCGGGGCAGCATTTGGGAAGGCATCGATGCCCTTCAACTCCCCATCGAGCTGGTGCGTGAGGATGAGGCTTGCCCCCTTGGGGATTTCAATGGCGAAGTCGTTGCTCTGGGTCTCGGCATTGGGGATGCCAAAGAGGACCAGAGGTGCACCCTTTTGGGTCTTCCAGAGGCCCTCCATCGCGGCGACCTTCTGGGGCTGATGCTCCAGGGTGTTCAGACCATGGAGGTCGCCCATGAGGATCTGCAGCGGGGCCACCACCGCCGCGGTGCACAGCGCCATGCGCAGCACCGGCCGGGTCGAGGCATTGTCTTTCTGGCGCCAGATCTGCCAGGCGCTCAGGCCAATCATGGCAAAGAGGGCCGTGAGAAACGACGCCAGCATCATGTGGGCAAATCGGTATGGGAAGCTGGGGTTGAAGATCACTTGGCTCCAATCGACGACCTCGACCACGCCATTGACGACCTCGTGGCCCGCGGGCGTCTGCATCCAGCTGTTGAGCACCAGGATCCAAAAGGCCGAAAGACTCGTGCCGATGGCCACGAGTGCCGTGGCCAGCAGGTGCATCCGCTCGGAGACCCGGCCATGGCCAAAGAGCATCACCCCCAGGAAGGTGGCCTCTAAGAAAAATGCGGTGAGAACTTCGTAGCCCAGCAGGGGGCCTGCCACATTGCCAACGGTTTCCATGAAGCCCGGCCAGTTGGTGCCGAATTGAAAGCTCATGGTGATGCCCGAGACCACGCCCAGGGCGAAGGCCAGGGCAAAGATCTTGGTCCAAAACCGATAGGCCATGAGCCAGTGCTCTGCTCGGGTTCGAACGTAGGCGATGCGCATCGCCAGCAGGAGCCACCCAAGGGCGATCGTGAGGGTGGGAAACAGAATGTGGAAGGTGATGTTGAGGCCAAACTGCATGCGCGCCAGCATCACATCGCTGAACATCTCCATCGGGCTCTCCTCCTCGGGTCGCGGCTCTTGCGCGGGTGGTTCTCTGCTCGTCTCTCGCTAGAGACTAACCCTAAGAAAGCCCCAATTCAATGGATCAACAACAGCCGCCGCGGGGCTTAATCCCCCAGGCGCGGATAGCCGGTGATGCTCTGGATCTCGTTGTAGAGCGGCGATAGCCGGTCGTACATCTTGCGGTAGACCTGCCGGTAGAGCCGGTCGTAGAGCGCCGCATCCTTGGCGTTGGGCTCAAAGACCCGCCCCACCCGCGACATCCGGGCCACCGCCTCGGCGTAGCTGGGCTGCAGGCCCAGACCCACCGCCACATTCATGGCTGCCCCTAGGCCCGAGGTCTCAAAGGTGTGGGGCCGCTCCACGGGGCGATGAAACACATCGGCCGTGAGCTGCAGGGCCGCATCGCTCTGGGAGCCTCCACCGGACACCCGCAGCCGTTGCACACGGCAGCCCGAGCGCTGTTCGATGCGCTCCAGGCCCTCGCGCAGGGCATAGGCCAGGCCCTCGAGAATGGCTCGGTAGAAGTGGGCCCGGGTATGCACATCGCCAAACCCAATGATGGCGCCCTTGGCGGCAGGCCCCGGAAAGCGCACCCCAGGACTCCAGTAGGGCTGCAGCATGAGGCCCAGCGAGCCCGGCGGCACGGTGGCCACCAGCTCATCGAAGAGCTGCTCCACGATCTGGCCACTGGCCTCGGCCTTCAGGGCCTCGGCCGCGCCGAAGTTCTCTTTGAACCAGCTCACCATCCAGAAGCCACGAAAGATCTGCACCTCCAGGCTGAAGTGCTCGGGAACTGCCGCCGGGTATGGCGGCAGCCAGGGCGTGGGCTCCACATAGCGCGGCAGAGTGAGATTGACGGTGGCTGTGGTGCCATAGGAAAGCGCTGCCACCTCGGGGTCGAGCGCGCCCGAACCCAGAATCTCGCAGGCCTTGTCGGCCGCCGCCGCAATGACCGGCAGCCCCTCGGGCAGGCCGGTGGCCTGGGCGGCCTGAGCACTCACCGCACCGATGAGTCCCCCCACCGGCACGAGCTCGGGCAGCTGCTCGGGCCGCAACGACATCGCCTTCCACTTCCAGTCGCCCGGCGCTGCCCAGCGCTGCTTTTTGTAATCGAAAGGCAGGTAGCCCACCTGGGACCCCACCGAGTCGCGGTACTGGCCCGTGAGCTTGAAGTTCAGCCAGCCCGAGACCAGCAGCAGACGGTGGGTCTTGGCCCAGATCTCCTCGGCATGCTCCGCGAGCCAGTTGGCCTCGGCTTCTTTCTGAAAATGCCGCACCGTGTCGCTCACGTCCGCCAGAGCAAATGCCGCCCGCCAGTACCAGGGCATGGCCGGCAGGCGCGAGGCCTTGCGTTGATCCAGCCAGGTGATGGCGGGCGAGAGCGCCCTGCCCTCGGCATCCACGGGCAGAACCGTGCCGCGTTGGGTGGTGACGGCCACTCCCGCGAGGTTGGAGAGGGCCTCGGGGTGAGACTGCACCAGGGCACGGCAGGCCTCGATGCAGGCCGACCAGAACCCTTCGGCATCGGCCTCGAGCCAGCCGGGCTGGGGCGCGGTGTAGTGGCTGAGCGGGACCTGGGCCTTGGCCAGCAAATCGCCCTGCAGATTGAAGACCAGGGCCCGAATGCTCTGCGTGCCGCAGTCGAGGGCGAGCAGCTGCGTCGTCATGCCGCCCTGGGGCCGTAGCCCTGGTCGATGATCGCGCGGTAGCGGCCGGTCCACTGTGCCCAGGCCTCGTCCGACAGGCCCAGCTCCGCACAGGCCATGGGCTGGATCCGCGGCAGGTGGGCCGAAGCGCCCTCGGCCTGCACAAACCCCAGCCGGGTGCGGCGCAGGAGAAGGTCATCGAGGCCCGCCACCGACTCGCACCGCAGCGACCAGCGCAGCTCTGCCCAGAGGGTCTGGCTGCCTGGAATCACCGTGTGCTCCTGCTCGGGGGTCTCCTCCAGCAGCGCATCGAGGCTCGCCCCCCAGCGGCCTGCCAGGGTGGCACCAATGCCGGGATGCTGGGCCTCCAGGGCCTTCAGGCGAGCGGCCGCGCGAACCGACATCCGGGTGTGGAAATGGGGTTCGGCCTCGGCCAGCGCCTGCGCCTCGGCCAAGGCCGGGAGGCGGTCTGCCCCCAGGGCCAGCGCCTCGCGCGCCATCGACAAAAAGGTGGTGAGCTTGCCGCCCGTGACGGTGATGAGGCCCGACTCATCGGCAACCCAGGCCTCGCGCGCCTCCTTCGATGGATCGGCCGCACCACCGGCCACCACTGGGCGCACGCCCGACCAGGTGGCCACCACATCGGAAGCAGAGAGGCCCGAGGCCGGAAAGGCGTGGGTCAGTGCCTCCATCAGGTAATCGAACTCCTCGGCAGTGATGCCGGGCTCTCGATCGAGTGCCGCGCGGTGATCGAGGTCGGTGGTGCCCACCTGCACGGCACCCCACCAGGGGTTGATGAAGACATGGCGGCCGTCGCGGGGATGGTTGAATGCGATGGCCTGCTGCAGCGGCAATCGCCAATGGGGCAGCACGAGGTGGCTGCCGCGCAGCGGACGCAGCAGCGGCCGGGCGGCAGGCTGCAGGCGCGCGATGCTCCGCAGGCCATCGGCCCAGACCCCGGTGGCGTTGACCACCACGGTGGCGCGGATGTCTTGTCCCCGGGCACGAGCGCCCACCACCCTGCCCGAGGCGTCGGACAGGAATGCCTCGACGGGGGTGTGATTCACGGCCTGCACCCCGAGGCTGCGCGCCTCCTGCAGGGTGCGCAGCACGAGCCGCGCATCGTCAACGGCCGCATCCTCGTAGGACCAGGCACCGCGAAGTCCCTCGGCCTGGAGTCCAGGCACCGCCGCGAGGACCTCCTCGGCATCCCACCAGCGGCGGGTACGTCGGCCTGCCATGCGATCGTAGAGGGCAAGGGCCAGACCCATCAGCCCAGGCCCTGGGCCTTGGCCCCGGCGAATGGGCATGAGAAATGGAAGCGGGATCACCAGCCCCGGCAGCTCGCGCATCAGCTTTTCGCGCTCGCGCACCGACTCCTGGGTGAGGCCGAGGGCCCCCGACTTCAGGTAGCGCAGGCCGCCATGGACCATCTTCGACGAGCGCGAGGAGGTTCCCCAGGCGAAGTCGTGGGCCTCGAGCAGCAGCACCGACACCCCGCACCGCGCGGCCTCCAGAGCCACGCCCGCGCCGGTGATGCCGCCACCCACCACCAGGACATCGACCTGGTCGGGCAGTGGCTGGGCCCTATCTTGGCTCGATGCCATCGAGCAGCAGATTGCCCGGGGCCATCAGACCCTCGGGATCGAAGTGCCCCACGAGGCTCGAGAGCCCCTGCATTCCTCGGCTGCCTTTTTCCACGCCCAGCCAGGGTGCATGGTCTTGGCCCACGCCGTGTTGGTGCGAGACGGTGCCGCCGGCATCGGCGATGGCCTGGCTCACGGCGGTCTTTAGGGCACGCCACCGGGCCAGCGTGGCATTGGCATCCGGGCCCACGCGAAAGACAAAGGTGCTGTAGACGCTCGAGCCCGTGGGGTAGACATGCGAGAGGTGCGTGTAGCCGTAGGCCTTCTCGCCAAAGCTTGCCAGGGCATCGCGCCCCGCCTGCTCGATGGCGTTCATGGTCGATTGCACCTGGGGCCAGGGCACGGCCGTCTCCATGGTGTCCACCACAAAGCCCGCCTCCCAGAGGCTGTTGCGCAGGTAAACGCCCTTGTAGCGTTTGGCCGCCCAGGCCTTGCCCACGAGCGTGCCGGCCGAGACGCCGCCGTGTCGGCTCCAGATGGCGCGTGCATGCTGCTGCTGCGCACTCACCTGGGCGCGGCTGCCAGTAAAGCCCAGGGTCATCATCACGCGGCCCTGGCCACAGCCCCGCAGCCGCATGTAGGCCGACAGCAGCGGGATGAGGGGGCTGTGGGCCATGCGCAGGTTGGTGTCGGTCTCCAGTGCGTTGGACAGGCGCACCATCGAGGCGCCCACCCGTTCCTGGGCCATGGCGCGCGTGGCTGCCATCCCCTCGGTCCAGCTCGGGAAGAAGACGCCGAGGAATTCCTCTTGGTCGGCCAGGGGTGTGATGCGGATGTCGACCTCGGCGAGGATGCCCAGCCGACCCTCCGAACCCAGCACCCACTCGCGCACATCCGGACCGGCGGCCGAGGCCGGCAGCGGTGGAATGCGCAGCTCGCCGGTGGGCGTGAGCATGAGCCCGCCGGCAAACATCTGCTCGATGCGGCCATAGCGGCCGGATTGCTGGCCACTGGACCGCGTGACCACCCAGCCGCCGAGGCTGGCCTGCTCAAAGCTCTGAGGAAAATGGCCCAGGGTGAAGCCGTGGGTGCGCAGCTGCGCCTCGACCTCGGGGCCGATGGCTCCAGCCCCCATGCGCGCAATCTGCGAGACGGGATCGAGGTGGATGAGGCGATTGAGGCGACGCAGGCTCACGGCCAACACCGGCTTCTTGCCCTGCACGCGCAGGTGGCCGGCCACGCTGGTCGCACCCCCCACCGGCAGGATGGCGATGGAGTGCTCGGCCGCCCAGGACATCCAGCCCCGCAAGGCCTCGGTGCTCTCGGGAAAGACCACCCCATCGACCAGCCGATCGGGCACCCCAAATCGCATGCGGATCCAGTCCTCGCAGGAGTGGCCGTGGCTGTGGGCGAAGCGGATTTCGGGCGACAGATCGAGCCCTGCGGTGGCCTGCAGGCCTAGAGGAATGCGGCTGGGCTGCTGTGCATGGATGAGCTCGCGCAGCTGCGGCCAGGCGATGTCGGTGGGTGGCGTGGGGCTGCCGAGCACGCTGCTCAGGACCTGATGGGCCTGGGGGGGAAGGGGCAGGTCAATGTCGGTGGAGCCCCAGCCGTTCCAACGCAGGTGGGGGGATGCCGTGGCAGATTGGGTCATTCGAACTCGGGGGCAGTGGGGATGGAGCGAGGATTCAAACGACCGTATCAGAGAGAAAAAAAAAACGCCACCCGAGGGTGGCGTTCTTGCTCAAAGAGAGCTCTTAGTTGCCGAAAAGTGGCAGGCTATTAACGGTCTGGACGACAGCAGTAATCACGGGTGCGGGAGCCGGGATCATCTGGATCGCGTCCGTCAGAACAGCGGGATCAAGCTGGTCGGCTCCGGGGATCATCTGAATCGCATCCGTCAGAACAGCGGGATCAAGCTGGTCGGCTCCGGGGATCATCTGGATCGCATCCGTCAGAACAGCCGGATCAAGCTGGTCTGCTCCGGGGATCATCTGAATCGCGTCCGTCAGAACAGCC
>JAIXOP010000005.1 GCA_027486725.1 Burkholderiales bacterium
CTCGTGTTGGCCGACAGCACCAGCACACGCACGGCCTGGTCACGGTTGACGGTATCGAAGTGCCCCAGCAAGGCCTTGAGGTCGGCGTTTTCCAGGCGGTTGCGCTGGGCTGGGCGGTTCAAGGTGATGGTGGCCACGCCGCCATCGATCTGAAGGACAGGGGCAGAGGGGAAAGCGGGCAATGCAAAAAAAAAAAAAAAAAATTTGGGGAATAGATGGGTACCAGCTGCGCAAATACTGCGACTCGGGTTAATTTAGAAAATCAATTGCCCCAACCATACACCGCCAACGTCGTCTCACCGGCTTGCAGGCGTTGGCAGATGGCGGCTTCTTCTTGTTCACGGCGCACGCCTGCGGCCACAACTTCAGCCGCTTTGGCTTGCGGGATCACCACCACGCCATCACCATCGCCCACCACCAGATCGCCTGCATGCACGGTGATGTCGCCGATCATCACCGGGTGGTTGATCCAGCCGGTGGCCCCAAAATCTTTGCCTGTGCCGCGAATGCACAGACCGCGCGAGAAGACCGGAAAGCCCATCTGCGCAATCAGCGCGCCGTCGCGCACGCAAGCGTCGATCACCAGACCGGCCAAACCCCGGGCCTGCGCCATGGTGCCCATGATCTCGCCCCAGTAACCATGTTCGTAAGCGCCGTTGGCAAACACGACCATCACGTCACCCGGCTGCGAAATGGCCAGCGCCCGGTGCAGCCACAGGTTGTCACCCCCGGGCGAATGCACGGTGAGCGCCTGACCGCAGGTTTTGAACGCGCTGGACACCGGCTTGATGGCCGATGGCAGTGCGCCGATTTTCTTGCCCGCCTCGTGCAGCGTGGCAGTCGGCAAAATGCGCGCTTGCGCCAGCAGCTCGGCGCTCAGGCGTGGCACCTCGGTACGGGTGGTCAGAGCCGGGTTCACGTTGATCATTTCTCGCTCCGGGTTTGCAGCTGGTGGTACTTGAATTGCTTGCGCGCTTCGTCCAGGCGCATGCCGCTGCGTGCAGCAGCGCGGATCTGGTTTTCTGCCGCCTCGATTTCTTCGGCCACTGTGAGCACTTCGTCTTCGTGTTCTTTGGGGATCACCACCACTCCGTCGATGTCACCCTTGAGGATGTCACCAGGGGCCACGCGCGCCTCACCGATGTTGACAGGGATGCCCGTGGCTTCGACCTGTACACGGTCTTTGCCGGTGCGCATCCAGCTGTCTTTGGAAAAGATCGGGTAGCCCAGCGACAGGCACAGGTGCGTGTCGCGGTTGATGCCATTGATGACGGTGCCCGCGATGCCCCGGCGGTGCGCGATCTCGGTCAGGATGTCGCCCCACACGGTGCAGTCGTCGCGGCCGTTGTTGTCGAGCACGATCACGCTGCCTGGGGCCACATCGTCAATGTAGTCGCCCACCGTGCCGCAGGGCTTGCCAGCCGGGCCGTATTTGAGCGTCCAAGCGCGGCCAGCCATGCGAAAGTCGGTGCCGCGGGGCTTGATCTTGTAGCACTGGCCGATGATGCCCAGCTTGTCGAGCGCATCCGACAAAGTGGCGGTGTCGAGGTTGGCGGCGCGTGCCACATTGAGGTCTGCCGCGATGTTGTTTTGGCTCATGGTTCAGTTCTCCAGCATGTGTTCGTAATTGCCACCCATGACCTCGCCGATGGGGGTGCCTGACAAGATGGCTTTGGCCATGGCTGCTTCTTTGGCAACGATCATTTCGGCGGCTTCCAGCACGCGTTCGATGTTCTCGGGTGAAATGAAAATCACCGCGCTGCGGTCGGCCAGCACGTAGTCGCCAGGGTTGACCACCACCTCGCCGCCCACCGCTGCGCCGATGGTCACCGGCACCTGCGTGCCCAGCTCCACCACACGGGTGCGGGCGGTGCGCGAGGTCAGGCTGCGGCTATAAATTGGAAATTCGTAGGCGATGGCTTCGTCCACATCGCGCAGCGGTCCGTCGGCCACCACGCCCGCTACGCCACGCACCTTGGCGCCCAGCGTGAGCAGACCGCCCCAACAACCAGCCTCCACGCCCGAGCGCTGCTCCACCACGATCACGTTGTCGGCACCCGAAGCTTCGATGGCGGTGCAGCCCAGGTGTTTGGTCGGGCCAGGTGGCGGGGTGCCGGGGCCGACCTTCATGGTCACGGCGCGACCCGCGATGCGGCTCATGCCACCCGGGGCGCTGCTGCGCTGGGGCAGGCCCGTCACCACGCCGGGCAGTTGCAGTTTGTCGAGGGCATCAGAGACGGCGCACACGTCCAGGCGGCGCAGGCGTTGGACTTCGGGATCGGTCATGTCAAAAGCTTCCTGAACAGGTGTTTAAAAAAGGGGGGTCCAGGCGGCAAAGGCCAGCCCGGTGCCGGTCAGGGCGGGCGTGCGGTAACCGGGCACGTACTCGACCCATTCCAGATCGAGGTCTTTGGCCATTTCACCCACCACCAGCCAGTTGCGGATTTCAGAGCTGCCCGCCTGCAAGCGCAATGGGTCAAAGGAGGCCAGCGCCGCGCTGTCTTTGTTGCGAATGGCCGTCAGCACCTGCTGGTCGAGTTCTTCATCCACCACAAAATGGCTCAGGCCACCCGAGGCGATCACGCCCACGCGCAAGTCTTGTGGCCACAGCGCAATCAGCTCGCGCAAGGCTTTGCCCAAAGCCACGCATCGGCGCGGAGTGGGCTGGTTGGGCGGGTCAAAGGTGTTCAGGATCACCGGAATCACAGGCAGCTCGTGCCCTTTGAGCAGGCGGCGGTGGATGAACTGGAAGGCATGGCCCTCGGACTGTCCGGGCTCCATGCCGTCCATGGCGGTGATGTCAAAGTCACGGTCGCACAGTTGGCGGATCAGCCACTCGGCCAGATCGCTTTTCACCGGGTAGTCGCGGTCCACCTCGGGCTCGTGCCGCCACATGCGGGCAGCTTTGGGCCAAGGGTCATTCGGTGCAGCCGGCTCGCGCGCCGTGTTGCGGATGGTGGGGCCATAAAAAATCGCCATGGCCGGGTTGTTGCTGGTGCGAAACAGCTCGGTCTGGTCATCGCCCACGATCAGCAGCACATCGAGCTTGGCAGCCACAATGCGCTCGTGCAGCACGTCCATGGCGGCCTGGCTGGCGTCGAAGCGTTCGCTCATTTTTTCGGGCGTGACCATGGCCTCGGTGCCCGACGGCACGGCCGCCAGCAGCGTGGCGTAGTCGGTCTTGCGGCCTTGTCGGTCGTAATAATGCGCGTTTTTGGTGTCAATCACCTTGAAGCCGTGTTGCCAGTCTTCGCGTTGCGAAACCAGCATGATGCTGTGCGAGGAGCCAAATGCGGCGACGAGTTTTGCCATGTTCTGATCTCTTTCGTGCGGTCTTTGAGGGCGCGGGTTACACCACGAATTGTTGGCGCAACTGAGCGATCTGCGCCGGGCTGTAGCCCAGCCCAATCAGGATCGCGTCGGTCTGATCGCCCTGATGCGGCGCGGCCTTCATCGGCCCATCGTTGCGCGGGTGGCGCGAGAACTGCATGGGCAGGCCCACCACCTTGATGTCACCCAGCTCAGGGTGGTGCATGGTGCGGGCCATGCCCAGGTGCTTGACCTGCACGTCGTCAAACATTTTGTCGATGCTGTAGATCGGGCCACACGGCACACCGGCTTTGAGCAAGATCTCGGTCCAGGCGGCGGTGCTGCGGTTTTTGAAAGCGGCGGCCATGGCGGTGTTCACCCGAACCCGGTTTTGCACCCGCTCCGGGTCAGAGCCAAAGCCGGGCTCGTCGATCAGCTGCGGCACGTCAAGCGCCACACACAGGCGCTTCCACATGGTCTGGCCAATCGCGGCCAGGTTCAGATAACCGTCGCTGGTCTCAAACACGCCGGTGGGCACCGTCAAGGGGTGCTCGTTGCCTGTGGACTGGGGCACCTTGTGGTCGATCAGCCATTGCGCGGCCTGAAAGTCGAGCATGGCAATTTGCGATTCGAGCAGCGAGGTGTGCACCCACTGGCCCTCGCCCGTGACCTCGCGCTCCAGCAGCGCGGCCAAGATGGCTTGCGCGCAAAAGTGGCCTGAGCACAAATCGGCAATCGGGATGCCCACACGCATCGGGCCTTCGCCGGGTTTGCCGGTCACGCTCATCAAGCCGCCCATGCCCTGGGCAATCGAGTCAAAGCCCGGCCAGTTGGCATAGGGTCCGTCCTGTCCAAAACCCGAGATGCTGGCATAGACCAGGCGCGGGTTGATGCGGCGCAATTCGTCGGGGCCAATGCCCAGGCGGTACTTCACATCGGGACGGTAGTTTTCAATGAATACGTCCGCCTTTTGGACCAGCTGCTCCAGGATGGCCTTGCCATGGGGCTCTTTCATGTTGAGCGTCAGGCTCTCCTTGTTGCGGTGCAGGTTTTCGTAGTCAGCGCGGTTGTGGTCGCGGCTGCCGATCATGTCGTCCCCCCCGGGCGCACCGGGCGGAATTTCGAGCTTGATCACGCGCGCACCCAGATCGGCAAAAGTGCGAATGGCCGTGGGGCCTGCACGCACCCGTGTGGCGTCCAGGATGGTGAAACGGGACAGCGGTCCTTTGCGTTCGGTGTTCATGGTGTCCCTTGAGGTGTCTGTTTCAGACGGGTGTGAACATGGGCACTGCATGACCGCCTTCGGTGGGCGTGAAGACCACGCGCACCTTCTGTCCAATGACCACCTGAGCCGGGTCGCAGTCCACCAAATTGCTCATCACCGTCACGCCTTCGTCGAGCGTGACATAGGCCATGGTGTAGGCCGCATCGTCTTTGCCCATGGTGCTGAACGAGTACACCACGCCGGTGCCGGGCGAGTCTTGCCAGACAGTGTCGGCGCTCAGGCAAAACGGGCAAATGTCTCGCGGGTAGTGGTGCACCTGGCCACAGCTGTTGCATTTCTTGACCAGGTAACGGCCTTCGTCAGCGGCTTGCCAGAACGGCAAGGATTCAGGCAGCACACGGGGGGCTGGGATTTTTCTCATGATCAGACCCTTTCCAGAATCAAGGTGCCAGCGGTGTGGCGTGAAGCGAGCGCGCCGCCAATCCCGTTGGCCAGCGCCCAGGTGCAGTTGGGCACTTGTACGGCCGGATGCGCTTCGCCGCGCAGCTGGCGCACGGCCTCAATGACTTTGGTCACGCCACCCCGATTGGCCGGGTGGTTGTTGCACAGGCCGCCGCCGTCGGTGTTGAAAGGCAGTTTGCCCACGCCCGAAATCAGGTTGCCATCCATCACAAATCGGCCACCTTCGCCTTTTTTGCAAAAGCCCAAGTCTTCCAGCTGCATCAGCACGGTGATGGTGAAGCTGTCGTACAGCGAGGCGTACTGGATGTCGGCGGGCGTGATGCCCGCTTCGGCAAACGCCGCTGGTCCTGAAAAAGCCGCCGCCGAATAGGTCAGGTCAATCTGGCCGCCCATGCCGTGCTTGGGCGCTTCGCCGGTGCCGCGCACCATGACCAGCGGCCTGCCGTTTTTGCGCGAGAGTTCTCGGGCGATTTCGGGGCGCGCCACGATGAGGGCACCGCCGCCATCGCTCATCACGCAGCAGTCCAAGCGGTGCAGCGGGTCACTCACCATGGGCGAGTTGACCACGTCCTGCACCGTGACCACGTCGCGCAGCATGGCCAGCGGGTTGTGCTGGGCGTGGTGCGAGGCGGCCACCTTGATCCAGGCCAACTGCTCGCTGGTGGTGCCAAATTCGTGCATATGGCGCTTGGCCACCAGCGCATACAGGTTTTGTGTGGCCGGGCCATAAGGCAGCTCAAACGCCAGCTCGGGCGCATCGGGGTCTGGCGGCTTCAGCGCCAGCGGGGCACGACCACCTTTGCCATCTTTGGCTGCCGCTTGCGCTGCGGCCATCTGGGCACGGGGGCGACCGGCCAGTGTGATCAACGCCACGTTGCAGCGCCCGGCGGCAATGGCTGCGGCCGCGTGCGCCACATGCAAGATGGGGGCGGAGCCACCACACTCGGTCGAATCCACATGGCGCAGCTTCAGGCCCAGATATTCGGCCATGGTGGTGGTGCCCAGCCCCGGCGCGTCACCGGCACAAAAATAGCCGTCGATGTCATTTTTGCCGAGACCGGCGTCTTCGAGTGCCCCTTTGGCCACATCGGCATGCAGGCGCACCACCGATAAATTGTCGGCCTTGCGGGTCGGGTGCTCGTAGGCACCCACGATGCAGGCGGTTCCGTTCAGACTCATGGGAAAGTTCTTTCTCAGTGTTCAGGGGGTGGTTCAGTTCAGATCGATGGCCACCGACTTGAGTTCGGTGTAGGCCTCCACGCCTTCGCGTCCATTTTCGCGGCCCCAGCCCGATTGCTTGTAGCCGCCAAAGGGCATGGCAAAGTCCAGCGCGGCTGCGGCATTGACGCGCACATTGCCCGCACGCAGACGACGCACCATCTGGTGCGCGGTGCGCAAGTCGCGTGTCCAGATGCTCGACGACAGCCCGTAATGGGTGTCATTGCCCCGCGCAGCCAGCTGCTCCAGGCTGTCATCGTCAAACAACTGGGTGGACAGCACCGGGCCAAATATTTCCTCACGCACCACTTTCATGTCAGGGCGGGTGTTGACCAGCACGGTGGGCTGCACAAAAAAGCCGTCGCCCTGCACCGTTTGGCCACCGGCGACCACTTCGGCCCCTTCGGCGCGGCCGCTGTCGATGTAGCCCATCACACGCTCTCGTTGGCGGGCCGAGATGACCGGGCCAATCTCGCAATCTGGCGACAGTCCCGGTGCCACGCGCAGGGAGCGGGCGCGCTGCACGAGGCCTTCGATCACGCGGTCGGCCACGCTGCGGTGCACAAACAGGCGTGAACCGGCCGCGCAGACCTGGCCGGTATTGCCAAAGATGCCACGCGCTGCGGCGTCCATGGCGCGGTCCAGGTCGGCATCGGCAAAGATGAACACGGGCGATTTGCCGCCCAGCTCCAGCGACACCCGCTTGAGGTTGCCTGCGGCCAATGCCAGCAGGGATTTGCCTACTGAGGTGGAGCCGGTGAACGAAATTTTGTCAACGCCCGGATGGTCCACAATGGCCTGACCGGCTTCGTGGCCCAGCCCGGTGACGATGTTGACCACCCCCGGCGGAAAGCCGATGGCCTGAATCAGCTCGCCCAATCGCAGGGCCGTCAGCGGCGTGAGTTCGGCCGGCTTGAGCAGCACGGTGCAACCGGCGGCCAGCGCGGGCGAGATTTTGCTCACCGCCATGGCCAACGGCACATTCCACGGCACGATCAGGCCGACCACGCCCACCGGTTCGCGCAGGGTGTAGGCATGCCAGTCGCCGGGCAGCGACACGTTGCGTGTTTCGCCGCTGAGCTTGGTGGCCCATCCCGCGTTGTAGCGCAGGCATTCAGCGGCCATGCTGATGTCAAAGGCCCGTGCCATTTTGAGCGGCTTGCCCGTGTTCAGGGTTTCAAGCAAGGCCAGTTCGTCGCCGTTTTGCTCCAGCGCTTCGGCCAGCTTGAGCAACAGCCGGGTGCGCTCGGCCGGGCGCATGCGCGACCAAGGGCCGGACTCAAAGGCCCTGCGTGCCGCTTGCACGGCCAAGTCCACCTCGTAGGCACCGCCCAGGCTTTCCTGCACCAGCACCAGGCCATTGGACGGGTTGATCACATCCATGTGTGCACCGCTCTGGCTACTCACCCATTCGCCATCGATCAGCATCTTCAGGGGCTGGCTCAGCAGCGCGGGCATCTTCATCTCAAGGGAGGTCATCGTGGGCATCTTTCAATCAAACGGCGGCGGCGTTGCGGCCCAGGATCAGGTCGGCGGCTTTTTCTGCAATCATCACGGTGGCCGCGTTGGTGTTCGCCCCAGGGATGGTGGGCATGACCGAGGCATCGGCCACGCGCAGACCGCGCACACCGTAAACGCGCAGCTGCGGGTCCACCACCGCATCCGGCCCCACGCCCATGGCACAGGTGCCCACCGGGTGGTGGGTGATGCCCCCTAGCTCGCGGATGGACTGGTCAATTTGTTCATCGGTTTGCACCTGCGGGCCGGGGATGGTTTCGGCATCGATCAAATCGGCTTGTGGGCTCATGCCGTAAATGTCACGGGCAGCGCGCAAACCCTGGCGCATGGTCTCGAAATCTTCGGGTTCAGAAAACAGGTTCAGGGCAATGCGCGGTTTGTCTTTCGGGTCGGCCGAGCGCAGACTCACCCGGCCCCGGCTTTTTTGGTGCAGCAGGCACACCGTGATGTAGAAGCTGTGCTCTTTGGGTTTGACGATGCCTGGAAACCACAGACCGGCATCAAAACGCACCGGATTGCACAGCAGCTGGATGTCGGGCCGCTCCAGCTCAGGGCGGGTCTTGAGCAAGACGGTGCCGCTGCAAATCTGGGTGGCAAACGGCCCCTTGCCCAGCAACGCCCACTGCAAGAAAGCCAGGGCGGCCTGGTCAAAGCGCAACTGGTTGATGAAGGTAACCGGCTTTTTGGCGCGGTACATCAGCATCATGCGCGGGTGTTCTGACAGGTTGCCACCCACACCGGGCAGATCGGCCACCACCGGCAGGCCCATCTCTTTCAGGTGCGACGCCGGTCCGATGCCTGAGAGCATCAGCAACTGCGGCGAGTTGAAGGTGCCCCCGCTGAGCACGACCTCGACACGGGCACGGGCCTGCTGCAGCTGGCCGTGGCGCGTGTATTCGATACCGACAGCGCGACCATTTTCGATGAGCACTCGGGTGGCCTGGGCGTGCGTCAGAACGTGCAAATTGGCGCGATCGCGCACGGGGTGCAGATAGGCCCTGGCCGAGCTGCTGCGGCGGCCCCGCGCGTCGATGGCCACATCACCGGCGGCAATGCCTTCGTTCTGTTCACCGTCGTAATCGTCGTTGGCCGCATGGCCAGCCTTGACCGCGGCTTCGCGCAACGGGTCGGGCAGCAGGTGGCGGTTATGGATCGGGTTGATCTGCAGCGGCCCGTGGTCGCTGTGAAAACGTCCTGCACCCCGCCAGTTGCTTTCAGACCGCAAAAAATAAGGCAATACATCGTCATAGCCCCAGCCGATGCAGCCCCTATCGCGCCACTCGTCAAAGTCTCGGCGGTGGCCCCGGATGTGGAACATGCCGTTGATGGAAGACGAGCCGCCCAGCAAACGGCCCCGGGGAATCGGCAAGCGCCGACCGTTCAAAAACGGCTCGGGCTCGCCCTCATAAGTCCAGGTCAGGGACGGACGCTGTAAGGCTTTGAGAAAACCCACCGGCATGCGCACCAGTGGGTGCGAGTCTTCACCGCCCGCTTCGAGCAGCAGTACCGAAGAGTTGCCATCGGCGCTCAGACGGTTGGCCAGCACACAACCGGCTGAACCTGCCCCCACCACGATGTAGTCAACTTCTTGCATGCGCATCGTCTCCTGAAACCGCGCTCAGGGCGCGGGGGTGAAGCCGGAGGCTTTGATGATCGGCCCCCAGTGGGCCAGCTCCGCCTGCAATTGCTTGTCCACCTCAGCACCCGAACGGTAGTCGGACACTTGCAAGAACTTGCTCAGCAAGATCTCTTTGACCTCAGGCGTGGCCAGCACATTTTTGATGGCGGTCTGCATGCGCTCCAGCTCGGCTGCTGGCAACTTGGCCGGGCCCCACACGGCCATCCAACCGTCATCGCCACCGGTGTTGAAGCCCTGCTCTGTCATGGTGGGCACATCGGGCAACAAGGGCGAGCGCTGGGGCGCGAAGACGCCGATGTAGTTGAGTTTTCCGCTTTTGACATGTTGCAGCGCATCACCGGCCAACATGTTTCCGGTCAGAATCTGGGCCCCCAGCATGTCGACGACCAGCGGACCGTTGCCACGGTAGGGAACCACCTGCATGGGGATACCGGCCAGCTTGCCAAATTGCAAGCCGTTGAAGTGCGTGTCGCCACCCTGGCCGGCAGTGCCAAAGGTGTTCTTACTGGGGTTGGCCTTGAGCCAGTTGACATATTCCTTGGCGTTTTTTACACCAATGCTGCTGCTGACCACCATGGCCATCGGGTAAGACGTCAGGCGGGCCACCGAGGTGAAGTCGGTGTTCATGTCGTAGCCCAGCACAGAGACCGGGTAGGTCAGGTGCTGGAACACGAAGGTGGCGTTGGGCGCGATCATGTAAGTTTGTGCTGTGGGCGACGAGGCTTTGACGGCTTGTGCGGCGATGCGCCCTCCCACACCCGGACGGTTCTCCACGATCACGTTTTGCTTGAGTTGATCGCGCAGCTTGTCGGCCATCAGGCGGGCCAGGCTGTCCGATGCGCCGCCGGGCGGAAAGCCCACCAGCAATTTGATCGGTGGCTTGTCTTGCGCCATGGTGCCCAGCCCGATGCTGAGCAGCATCGTGGCCAAAACAGTGCTGAAAGTCTTGCGGTTCATCATGCTTGTCTCCTGGGTTGAAAAAATTAACGCTCGAAAAAAGGAAGGGGTTAGCGGGTGGCGTTCAGGCGTTGCAAATGCCAGGCGGCATCGCCCAGCGTCTGACCCATCACCATCAGGCGTTTGGCGTAGTGGCCCACTCGGCATTCGTCGGTCATGCCCATGGCGCCGTGCAGCTGGATGGCGGCCATACCGATCTCGCGGCCCTTCTGGCTGGCCAGCACTTTGGCGGCCGACACCAGACGGCGGCGCTTCACCGGTTCACCGGCCTGCACCGCCATGGCGGCGGCGCAAGCCATGGATTTGAGTTGTTCAAGCGCGATGGCGATGTCGGCCACGCGGTGCTGCAAGACCTGAAATTTCGCCAGCGGCGCGCCAAACTGTTTGCGGGTGCGCAAGTGCTCGGCGGTGTGCGCAAGCAGCGCATCGACGGCACCCACAGCTTCGGCGCACAGCGCGGCGGTGGCCGCATCGAGCGCGGCTTCAACGGCCTCGGCCGCTTTGCCCGCCTGCCCCAACATCCGATCTGCACCCAGAGTTACAGCGTTGAAAGTCACATGGGCTGCACGACGGTTGTCCAGGGTGTTATAGCCCTTCACCGTCACGCCCGGGGCTGTGGCATCGACTGCAAAAACCGACAGGCCAGCACGGTCCGTCAGGCCCCCTGCGGTGCGCGCTACCACCAGCAGCACATCGGCGCTGTCGCCTTGCAGCACCCCGGTCTTGTGGCCATCAAGCACCCAGCCCGCGCCCGAAGGCACCGCACGCGTTTCGGTACGCTGCCAGTCATAGCGGGCACCGGCTTCGTACGCCGCCAACGCCATCTGTTGCTGTCCACTGGCCAGACCGGGCACCCATTGCTGCTGTTGCGCTCCGCTGCCCAAGCAGGTGAGCACTTGCCCAGCCATCACCGTGCTGGCCACAAAAGCGCCATCGCCCAAGGCGTGGCCCAGCTCTTGCGCAACCAGCATGACCTCGACAGCGCCTTGTTCGCTGCCCCCCATGTCAGCACTGAAGGGCAGGCCCAGCAAGCCGAGTTCGGCCATGGCGGCGCGGACGTGTTGCGCCTGTTCGGGCGTTAACCTGTTGCCGCGCTGCTCGACCGGGTATTCACCCGCACAAAACCGCTGCACCGCTTCGCGCAAGGCCAGGTGGTCGTCGTTGAATGAAAAATCCATGGTGTGTTTCTCAGTAAGCGTCGAGCGTGGCTTTGGCGATCAGATTGCGCTGCACTTCGTTGGTGCCGCCGTAGATCGTGAGCTTGCGCGAGTCCAGACAGTTGGCCGCCAGCGACACCAGCGTTTCATCTTGCGCGGCGGTATCCAGGTGTTCCAGAAACTGCGCTTCGGCTGAAAACGGTACCGCATCGGGCCCTGCGATATCGACCAGGGTTTCGAAAATGGCCTGACGCAACTCGGTGCCGCGCACCTTGAGCATCGAAGCCTCGACGCCCGGGGTTTTGCTTTGCTGGTGCGCGCTGAGCAGACGCAATGCGGTGAACTCCAGCGCCATCAGCTCCACCTCGAATTGCATCAGCTTGTTTTGCAGCAGTGCGTCTTCGGCCAGACCTTGCTGGTTGGCCAGCGCACGGGCGCGCGCCAGTTGCTGTTTGCACGAACCGATGCCCGCGATGCCGGTGCGCTCGTGGCCGAGCAGGTATTTGCCATAAGACCAGCCCTTGTGCAGCTCACCCACCAGGTTGTCGACCGGCACGCGCACGTTGTCCAGATAACATTCATTGAGGTCGTTGCCGCCTTCGAGCATGCGGATCGGCCGCACCGTGAGGCCAGGCGTCTTCATGTCAATCAGCAAGAAAGAAATGCCCTCTTGCGGCTTGGTGGCGTTCGGGTCAGTTTTGACCAGCGCAAACATCATCGAGCACCAGTGCGCATAAGAGGTCCAGACCTTGTGACCGTTGACCACAAAGTGGCGGCCATCGGGCGCCAGCACGGCGGTGGTGCGCACGGCGGCCAGATCAGAGCCCGCGCCCGGCTCAGAAAAGCCCTGCGCCCACCAGGTGTTGCTGTTCAGGATGTCGGGCAGGTATTGCTGTTTTTGTGCTTCGGTGCCAAAGGCCAGCAACACCGGGGCCAGCATCTGGATGCCGCTGGCGATGATGCGCGGCGCGCCGCCCAGCAAGGTTTCTTCATCAAAAATGTAGCGCTGCACATGGTCCCAGCCCGGGCCGCCATGCGCCACGGGCCAGCTGGGCGTGAGCCAGCCACGCGCTTGCAAAATGCGAAACCAGCTCACGTAGTCGGCGTGCTCCAGGCGCAGGCCCAGCTCCACCTTGCGGCGGATGTCGGCGGGCAAATGGGCCTTGACGAAGGCGCGCACTTCGAGGCGGAAGTCCTCTTGTTCGGGTGTAAACGACAGTTGCATGGTTCGCCTCACTTCACCGGTTGCACAGGCTGGGCCACCAACAGCGCATCCAGCGCCAGCACCGGCACGGCCGAGCCCAGCGGGTAAGCCACCAGAGGATTGATGTCGATTTCGGTGATGCCCGGGTTGGCGCGCATTTGTGCACCCACTTGTGCCACCACGCGGGCAATCGCCTGCACATCAACCGCCGCCGCACCGCGAATACCCTGCAGCACCACTGCAGCTTTGAGTCGGGTCAGCTCGACCGCGATGTCTTCTTCGGCCATGTCGGCCGGGATCAGGCGCACATCCTTGAGCGCTTCGATCCAGATGCCGCCCAGACCCACCAGCACCACCGGACCCCAGTCGGCGTCGCGTTTGGCGCCCACCACCAGTTCCAGCCCACGCGGGCCCATGGCCTCGACCAGCGCACCCTCCAGAACCAACTCGGGGCGGTGGTGTTTCACGCTGGCAAACAGCTTGTCCCAAGCAGAACGCAGCGCAACTTCATCGGCCAGGCCCACCAGCACGCCACCCACATCGCTCTTGTGCGGCAATTCGCTAGCCTGCGCTTTGAGCACAACGGGAAAACCGATACGGCGCGCCACAGCCACCGCGTCATCGGCGCTGGTAGCCAGCGCCCCCCGGGGCACCGTTAGGCCAGCGCGGGCCAGCCAGGCTTTGCCTTGGTATTCGGCAAAGATGCCATTGGGAGGCACGGCACCGGGCAGGGGAACTGCCTCGATGGTGTGGGTCTGAGCCCGTGCGGCACGCTGCAAGGCTTCGCCATATTGCGCAACACGGCGCAAGGCCCGCAAAGCGCGGTCGGCCGAACGGAACAGCGGCACGCCGCTGGCCTCGATCGCGTCCATGAAAAACGGCTCCACCGGGCTGCTGTCGCCGGTCAGCACCAGCACCGTGGGCTTGGTGGCCCGGCCGATGGTTGGGATGATGTGATCGGCCTTGTCGCGCTGGGCCATGGTGGGCCCCACCGGAATGGCCAGCACGATGCTGCCAATGTGCTCGTCGGCCAGCATGGTCAGCACCAGCTCACCAATCAGGCCGGGCTGGCGGATGCCGATGGTGGTGTAGTCCAACGGGTTTTCGGCCACAGCATAGGCGGGCAGCATGGCGGTCAGCTGCTCCACCGTGGCGGGGGTCAGCTCGGGCAGGTCCAAGCCCAGGTCATCGGCAAAGTCCAGCGCAATGTTTTTCATCGCACCCGACCCGGTCATGAAAGCGGTGCCCCCTGCGGGCGGCTGCGGGTAGCGCAGCAGCACGGTGGTGGTGTCAAGCAATTCGTCCAGCGATGCGACCACCACCACGGCCTCACGCTGCAAGAGCGCGGTGGCGGTGGCATGGTCACCGGCCAGTGCGCCGGTGTGCGACTGCGCGGCCACGCGGGCGCGGGCACTGCGCCCGGGCATCAAAAGCACCAGCGGCTTGCCTGCGGCGCGGGCCTGCGCTGCCAGCTGCAAAAAGACTTGGGGGCGACGAATTTGCTCCACATAGACGGTGATCACACGGGTTTGTTCGTCTGCAATCAGGGCCGCCAGCACGTCTTCCACACACACCGACACCTCGTTTCCCGTCGAAAACACGGTGGTCACCGGCACACCGCGACCCAGATACGCATCGCGCAGATTGGCAGCCATGAAACCGCTTTGGGCCACCACACCCACGCCCGGCCGTGTCTCGGGTGGGCGCAACGACAACGGCTCAAAGGTCACTGGAATACCCGCAGCCAGGTTGGTGAAGCCCATGCAATTGGGGCCGACCAGCAAAATGCCCGCGGCTTGCGCCACAAGCGCCAGCTCGACTTGTTTGTGCTGACCCTCTTCTCCCGCTTCGGCATAGCCCGAGGCGAACAACACCGCTGCTTTGCAGCCCTTGGCGGCCAGCGCCTTCACAGCATCCAGGACACCAGATTCGGGAATGGCCAGCACCGCCAGATCGATGCCTTCGGGCAGCTCGTCCACGGTTTTGACACAGGGGCGACCGTTGATTTCTTCACTGCTGCGACTGATCAGGTGCAAAGCACCGGTGTAGCCAAAGCGCTCCAGGTTGCCCTGCACGAAACCGCCAAACGAACGCGGGTCGGCCGAAGCGCCCACGATCACTATAGAACGTGGATGGATGATGTGTTGCACGTCCTGCAGGCCCTGGGCCGCGACAACAGAAAGAGGGGACAAAGGGGTCATGTGAGAGCAATCTTGTGACAAATCAGGACAGATTGGATGCACCACAGCGCATTTCTGGCTTATGTTTATTTGATTCTGGCATGCATAAACAATGTTTTCAATACACCAGAAAATTATTTTTTCATTTTTAAGGGTTTACACCCACATCAACGACCACAACCATCGCCTAGCAAATTGCTGTTAAATACCGTAAAAATCCTCTAAAAGTATTCACTTCATGCATTCAAATGCGTTGCGTGGACTTATTTTCGATCAAACAAAGCGCTTCATCACCCTACAACAACATCTTTTTCACCTTGCTATTGCATGCCACAGATGATTCGTTGCATAATTCAACACATGAATATCAACGACACCCAGACATCCGGCGTAGACATTCCCATCGACAGCACATTGACCATCGATGACAGTCGCCCCCGTGGCGGCCGCGCCAACGAAATCCGAAACGTCCTGCAAGAGGAAATTGAAAGCGGCAACTTGCCACCCGGCGCACCGCTCGACGAGCGGGCCCTGGCCTTGCGCTTCAACGTCTCGCGCACGCCAGTTCGTGAGGCCTTGCAACAACTGGCGGCCCGTGATCTGGTGCGCATTGCCCCGCGACAAGGTGTCACGGTGGCAAGGCTGTCCATCAGTCAGGTGCGCGCCATCATGGAATCGGTCGGGGAACTTGAAGCCATGTGTGCCAAGCTGGCAGCTCGAAGGGTCGACGAGGCCCTGCGCAAGGAACTCGACATGGCGATCGAACGCTGCCAGGACGCTGCCGTACAAGGCGGCTCGGCCGAATACTCAATGGCCAACACCTATTTCCACGAGACCATTTACGCGGGTAGCCGCAACCCCTATTTGGCCGAGCTGATCCGCAACGCACGCCGTCAGATTCAACGCTACCGCATTCGCGACTTCCAGACTAAAACACAGATCAGCAAATCGCTCAAAGAGCATCTGCAAGTCGCCCGCGCCATCCAGGACGGCGATGAACCCTTGGCCGCGCAGGCCATGCTGCTGCATGTGCCTTCCGGCTCCTCGGGGTTTTCAGAGTTTCTGGCCCGCATGCCCATGAGCTTCTTTGAAAGCGACTCGGCCGACCACTGAGCCCTTGGCGCACACCATCGACCAAACCGCCCCCTTTTTTACCCCAACAAAACACCATGACCGCTTTGCCCCGCTCCCTGAATGTGCCCGGTGCCGGGCACAACGCGCCCATCCCGCTCGGTGCCCGCGTCGGCCCCCTGATCTGCTCCTCCGGCATTTCAGGCAAGGACCCGGCCACCGGCCAGTTGCCCGCCTCTTCGGCCGAGCAAGTGCGTCTGGCCTTTGCCAACATGGACGCCCTGCTGGCCGCTGGCGGTGCCACGCTGGCCCATGTGGCCAAGCTGCACATCACGGTGCACGACAACGCCGTGCGCGATGCCATCAACAACGAATGGCTGGCGCGTTTTCCCGATCCGCAAGACCGCCCGGCGCGGCACATCGTGGTGCATGCGCTGCAACACGGCATGGTGCTGCAACTGGAAGTGACGGCCTTTGTCACCACCCCCTGAACATCTCCTTGCGCAGCCCTCCCATTTTTTGAACCTGCTTTGAAAGACCCCCATGATCATCGATTCCCACGCCCACCTGGTGATGCCCCCCGAGAGCTTTCGCTTCATGGCCGAACTCATTGGCGGGCGCGCCAACCCCAACACCTTGCCCAAAATTCCCGAAGCATCGGTGCGCAAGGCCGCCGAAGAACTGGTGCGCTCCATGGACGCAGTGGGCACAGACATCCAGTTCATCTCGCCACGCCCGTATTTGCAAATGCACTCGGTCAAACCGGGCCGCGTGACCGAGTTGTGGTCCATCCACTGCAACAACCTGATTGCCGAATTCGTCAAGATGTTCCCGGACCGCTTTCGCGGCGTGGCCGGTTTGCCTCAGTACATGGACGAGGCGCTCGATGTGCGCGCCATCCCCGAATTGCGACGCTGCGTCAACGAGATGGGCTTTGTTGGCTGCCTGATCAACCCCGATCCAACTGAAGGCGCGGGCCCTACGCCACCGGGACTGGGCGATCCGTTCTGGCACCCTCTTTACGAGGTCATGACCGAACTCGATGTACCCGGCCTGATCCACTCAGCGGGCAGCTGCAGCGCCCGCGAGTCGTACACGCTCAAGTTCATCAACGAAGAGAGCATCGCCATCATCTCGCTGTTGGGGGCCAAGACGTTTGACCAGTACCCCAAGCTGAAGATTGTGGTGGCCCACGGCGGCGGCGCCATCCCTTACCAGATGGGGCGATTTCGCTCGTGGAACGTGCGCAAGGGCGAGAAGGAAACTTTCGATGAACAGCTCAAAAAACTCTACTTCGACACCTGCAACTACAGCAAAGAAGCCATTGAGCTGTTGATCAAGGTGGCGGGCACCGACAACGTGCTATTTGGCACCGAAAAGCCTGGCACCGGCAGCGCCCGCGATCCGATCAGCGGCCGCGACTACGACGACATGAAGCCGGTGATCGAGAGCATCGACTGGCTGACCGATGCACAAAAAGCCGACATCTTTGAATGCAACTGCCGCCGCGTGTACAGCAAAGCCTTTCGCACCGACGAACAGTGCTGACCCCCTGACCCCAAGGAACACACCATGGCCCTGAGCAAAGAAGACAACGAGCTGTTGACCCGCGTAGAAAACGGCGCACCCATGGGCGAGATGATTCGCCAACACTACTGGTTGCCCGCAGTCCCCTCCGTCAAACTCGAAGCCGATGGCGCGCCGGTGCGCATCCGCCTGCTGGGACAGAACTTCATCGCCTTTCGGGTCACCGACGGCACGGCCGGGGTCATTGACGAGCAGTGTCCGCACCGCAAAGCCTCACTGGCGCTGGGCCGCAATGAAGACAACGGCATTCGCTGTCTTTACCACGGCTGGAAATTCAACGTGAAGGGCGAAGTGACCGAAGCGCCCAACCACGCCGGTGACCAGGCCCAGTTTTGCAAGCATGTGCGCATCAACCGCTACACCACCGTGGACCGGGGCGGTATCGTCTGGGTGTGGCTGGGCACAGGCGACACGCCGCCCCCCTTCCCTGAGTTGCCGTTTATCGATTTGCCCGTCAAACAGCGCTCGGTCACCAGCGTGGAAGTGCCCACCAACTGGGTGCAAGGCGTGGAAGCGTCGATGGACTCCTCACATGTGGGGGTGTTGCACGAATCAACCACCCAACTCACGTCGGGCGGCGGCAACGAGCGCATGCTGATGACCAAGGCGCTGGCCCCCAAACTCGAATTTGAAGACCGGCCTTACGGCTACCGGTACGCTGCGCTGCGCAGCTTGCCCGACGACAAGATCTATGCCCGCGTGAACAACTTTGTGATGCCTTGGTTCGGCATCATCTGCCCGCCTGACGCCCTCGGCCCGACCACGGTGTTTTTCTCCACCCCGGTGGACGATGTGACGCACCGCGCCTGGTTTGTGCACTACAACCCGCACCGCGAACTGGGCATGACCGTGATGTCGGCCTCGCCCGATGTGTGGAACTTCCCGCCTCTGCCGCCGGGGGAAGCCAAAGACAACTGGGGCCAGAACCGCGACCTCATGAAGCGTGGCCACAAAACAGGTTTTCCGCAGCACCTGGGCACCGAAGACTTTGCAATGTTCCTGAGCCAAGGCCCAACTTATGACCGCACCGACGAGCAACTGTGCTCGGCCGATGGCGCGGTGATCCGCGTGCGGCAGTTGCTGATCAAGGCGGCCAAAGAGTTCAAGGACGGCAAGACCACTTCGCGGGCGCACCACACCGAGCTGAACTACCCAGCCATCCAGTCGGTAGGCGGCGTGGTGCCTGCTGGCACCGACTGGCGCACACTGGTTGACTGACGCAGTCCCTGTATCTCAACCGAACCTGCCCCCTGTCGGGCACGTCAGAGGCCGGAGATTTACCCCCACATCGTTTCGGAGACACCCATGAAACTTTCCCGTCGACTGCTTGTGCTGGCCAGCGCCGCTGCACTGACCCTGCCGCTGGCCACCTTGGCCCAGCCCAAACCGATTCGCCTGGTGGTGGGCTTTCCACCGGGCGGCGCGACCGATGCGATCGCCCGGGCCGTGGCCGACAAGCTGCCGGGCGTGCTGGGTCAACCGGTCATCGTTGACAACAAGCCAGGTGTCGGTGGACGCATGGCCGCCGATCTGGTGCTTGCGGCACCGGCAGACGGCCTGACCTTCATGGTCGCGCCAAATGCCACACCAACTTTCCAGATGCTGGTCTTCAAGGACCAGATCAAATGGAACAGCCTCAAGGACTTCACACCCGTCGCCAGCTTTGCTTCATACCCGCTTGGCATGGGCGTATCGACCAGTCTGGGGGTCAACAATGTCCGCGAGTTCATCGAGTGGGTCAAAAAGAACCCTGGCAAGGCCAGTTTTGGCACCCCCGGTTTGGGCGGTCAAAATGCGTTCCTGGGCGTGCAACTGGCCAAGACAGCCAACATCGATCTACCGGTGACCCCCTACAAAGGTTCGCCACCCATGGTGGTTGATCTGGTGGGCGGACATGTGCTCTCGGCCATCAGCTTGCTCGACGGCATGATGGCGCAGCACCGCGCTGGCAAGATCAAGGTGATCGGCGTCTTTACCAAAGAACGCTCGCCCCTGATGCCCGACATCCCCACCTTTGCCGAGCAGGGCATCGACGTGACTTCAGGTGAAGGCTGGACCGGCATGTGGGCCAAGTCTGGCACACCGGCCGCCGAGGTGCAGCGCATGGAAAAAGCCATCGCGCAAGTGCTTCAAATGCCTGACGTCAAGGAACTGCTCAGCCAGCGCCTCATGGTCAGTCCTGTGTTCCGCAACAGCGGGCAGATGGATGCCATGCAGCGCGCCGAACTTGCACATTGGGAGCCCATCATCAAGGCCTCGGGCTTCAAGGCTGAATAAGCGCATCCGCCGTCCATGCTCAGCGCAGACAAAAACCAGCAACTGACCCGGGTCGGCCCGGGCACGCCCATGGGCGACGTTTTACGCCGCCACTGGCACCCGATCGCAGGCATCGACGAACTCGATCGAAACCCGGTCAAGGCCGTGCGCCTGACGGGTGAAGACCTGGTGCTCTACAAAGATCACAGCGGTGACTACGGGCTGGTGGACCGCCAGTGCGCACACCGCCGCGCCGACCTGAGCTATGGCTATGTCGAGGCACACGGCATCCGCTGCCACTACCACGGCTGGCAATTTGATGCCCAGGGGCAGTGCGTTGAGCAGCCTTTTGAAGAACAGGTGGACCCGCAGGCCCGCCAGAAATGCAAGATCAGCATCAAGGCTTACCAGGTCAAACCGCTGGCCGGCATGCTGTGGGCCTACATGGGGCCGCTGCCTGCGCCTGAATTGCCCGACTGGGAGCCTTTTCACTGGCCAAACGGTTTTGTTCAGGCCGTGTTTTCCGAAGTCCCATGCAACTGGCTGCAGACACAGGAAAACTCGATCGACCCGGTGCACTTTGAGTGGATGCACGCCAACTGGAGTCGCCGCCTGCGGGCGCACACGGGTGGTTACGCGCCCAAACACCTGAAGCTGGCGTTTGAAGAGTTTGAGCACGGCTTCCTCTACAAACGCATTTCGCAAGACACCAGCGATCAGCATCCGATGTGGACAATTGGCCGCGTATGCCTGTGGCCCAACGGCTTTTTTCTGGGCGACCACTTTGAATGGCGGGTGCCGGTAGACGACGAGAACACCCTGAGCGTGACCTGGTCGTTCATCCGAGTGCCGCGTGAGCAAGAGCCTTATGTGCAGTCGAGCATTCCGACCTGGACCAGCCCGATAAAAGACGACACCGGGCGCTGGATCACCAGCCATGTGATCAACCAGGACATCGTTGCTTGGGTGGGCCAAGGCCGCATTGCCGACCGCACACAAGAACACCTCGGTGCCAGCGATTTGGGCATCGCCATGATCCGGCGGCGCCTGCTCGAAGACATCGATGCGGTGCAAGCCGGGCGCGACCCCAAAGGCTTGCTGCGCGATCCGGCCAGCAACCAGCGCGTATTTTTACCCAGCGATTCGCGTGACTTTTTCCAAAACGGCCTGCCCCTGGCCGACTACCAGCGCCACCCCAAATGGGCGCGACTGCTGAACCACTTCATCTTTCACGCCGGGCAACCCGAGTGGGTGCAGCTCGCCCAAACCGAAGCCACTGGCGTGGCGATTCAGCCGATCAGCATGATCGACCTTTAACCCCCCAGCCATGAGCCCTGTGACTGCTTCTTCCACCTTACAGGTCCGTGTCCAGGCCACCACATATGAAGCCCAACACATTTTGGGCTTTGAGCTGGTGCCCCTGAGCCCGGCCACCGATCTTCCCTCCTTCACCGCCGGGGCCCACATTGATGTGCAGCTGCCCGGCGGTCTGCTGCGCAGCTACTCCTTGCTCAACGACCCGAAGGAATCGCACCGCTACTGCATCGGTGTCAATCTGGACGCCCACAGCAGGGGCGGTTCGCGCCATATGCACGAGCAACTGCGCACCGGTGCCATGCTGAGCATCAGCGCCCCGCGCAACCTGTTTGAGATGGACGAGTCGTCCCCGTTCAATGTGTTCATTGCGGGCGGTATCGGCATCACGCCCTTGCTGAGCATGATGGCCCGATCGCAAGCGCTGGGCACGCCCTGGCGTTTGCATTACGCCGCACGCACCCGCCAGCACGCAGGCTTTCTGGACAGACTGGCGGCTTACCAGGGCCAGCCCGGTGCCGAGGTGCAACTCAACTTTGACCAAGAGCCCGGCGGCCGCATGCTGGACCTGAACTCCGTGATCGCAGCCCTGCCCCAAGGCGCGCATGTGTATGCCTGCGGCCCGCAGCCCCTTCTGGCCGCATATGGGCAAGCCACCGCCAGCTTGCCGCCTGCGCGTGTGCACCGCGAATACTTTGCCGCCCAAGAAGAGGCGGCCACCGGGGGCAGCTACACCGTGACCTTGGCGCGCAGCCAGCGCACGCTGCAGATCCAGCCCGGCCAGACCCTGCTCGACGGCCTGATTGCGATCGGGGCAGAGCCAACTTTTTCTTGCCAGCAAGGCATTTGCGGCACCTGTGAAGTCAAGGTGCTGGAAGGCACGCCCGACCACCGGGATATGGTGCTGACCGAAGCCGAACAAGCGGCCAACGACCGCATGATGGTTTGTTGCTCAGGCGCTAAAAGCGTCCGGCTGGTGCTGGACCTTTGAATTGATTATTTGACTTCAACCTCTGGACACTCCAATGAGCGAACCCCTGATCACCTTCGAACTCGACGGCAACGTCGCCCTGATCGGCCTGAACCGGCCAGACAAACGCAACAGCATCAACGACCCGCTCATTGACGAGCTGCGCGCCGCCGTGCTGCGTGCCCACGAAGAAGCCGATGTGGCGGTGTTATTTGGCCACGGCACCAACTTTTGCGCCGGGCTGGACTTGGCCGAAGCCCTGGCCCGCGCCACCGGACAGATCAAGCCCCCACGCAAGCGCAAGCGCCACAACTGGCACGAGGTGTTTGACCTGATCGAACGCGGCCCCATCCCCTTTGTGGCGGCCTTGCACGGTGCTGTCGTGGGCGGCGGTCTGGAGCTGGCCACTGCAGCCCATGTGCGCGTGGGCGATGAGTCGGCCCTGTTTGGCCTGCCCGAAGGTCAGCGCGGCATTTTTGTGGGCGGTGGTGGCACTGTGCGAATTCAGCGCGTGGTGGGCACCACGGTCATGATGGACATGATGCTGACCGGTCGCCTGCTGACAGCTGCCGAAGGCTTGCAGGAAAAAATCATCCGCTATGTGACCCCGGCCGGCGAAGCCCTGAGCAAAGCTAAGGAGCTGGCCCACCGCATTGCCAAAAACAGTGTGGAAACCAACTGGATGATCGTCAACGTACTGCCACGTATCCACGACATGACGCACAACGATGGCTTGTTTGTGGAACAGCTGAACTCGGCACGCGCCCGCCCACCCGAGGCCGAAGCACGCCTGCGCGAATTTGTCGAAGGCAAAGCCAAAAAAATCCAGGACAACCAAGCCTGAAACGTGAGCTTGAACCGAGAAAACGCCCCATGAATGATTTTGATTTTTTCAGTGTCAGCGATGACGACCGCACACGCGCGCTGGCCCACGCCAAAACTGCTGCCGCCGAAGCAGCGCATATCCCCGACATCCCGGCGAACACGCCACTGCGCCCAATCAGGCGGGTGGCGGTCATTGGTGCGGGCACCATGGGTGGCGGCATCGCCATGTCGCTGGCCAACATCGGCATCCCCGTTACCCTGATCGACGCCAACAACCAAGGCTTGGAGCGCGGCCTGCAACGCGTCAAAGACAACTACGCCACCACCGTCAAGCGCGCAAAGCTGGAGCAATCCGAAATGGACCAGCGCTTGGCGTTGATCTCCGGCTCACTGCAGATGGCCGATGTGAAAGACGCCGACATGGTGATCGAGGCCGTGTTCGAAGACATGGGCCTCAAACAAGACATCTTTCGCCAACTGGACGCGCTGTGTGCGCCCGGCGCAATCTTGGCCACCAACACCTCGGGCCTCGATGTGGACCAGATCGCCGCAGTGACCGGTCGGCCGCAAGACGTCGTGGGTGCGCACTTTTTCAGCCCGGCCCATGTGATGCGCCTGCTCGAAGTGGTGCGCGGCGCGCAGACCGCGCCCGATGTGATCGCCACCCTGATGGATCTGGGTCGGCGCATGGGCAAGATCGCGGTGCTGGCGCGCATTTACCCCGGCTTCATTGGCAATGCGCTGTTTCGCAACTACACCCGCGAAGCGCACTTTCTGGTGGAAGACGGCGCGCTGCCGCACGAGGTGGACGCGGCGCTTAAAAAATTCGGCTACGCCATGGGTATCTTTGCGGTGCACGACATGGCGGGCAATGACGTCGGCTACCAGACGCGCAAGGCACAAATGGCCACCCGCCCCACCGACCGTCGCTGGAACGACCTGATCCTGAAGCTGTGCGATCTGGGTCGTCTGGGCCAAAAAAGTGGCAAGGGCTGGTACCGCTACGAAGCCGGAGACCGCACCCCGCTGCGCGACCCGCAAGTCGAGCAGTTCATCGCCGAAGAATCGGCCCGCATGGGCCTGCCTCGCCACGAGATGAGCGAGGCCGACATCATCAAACGCTGTCTCTACGGCATGATCAATGAAGGTGCCAAACTGCTGGAGCAGGGCATTGCGCTGCGGCCCGGCGACATCGACATCACCTACCTCACCGGCTACGGCTTTCCGGCGCACCAGGGCGGGCCCATGTTCATCGCTGACCGGATCGGCTTGCCACAAGTGCTGGCCGACATCGAGCGCCTGCACGCCGAATATGGTTTTTGGTGGCAACCTGCGCCGCTGCTGCAAAAGCTGGTGCGCGAAGGCAAAACCTTCGCCGACCTGCCCCACTGAACGCCAAAGGACGATGCCATGGATTTGGGTCTGAAGGGTAAACAAGCCATCGTCTGCGCTTCATCGCAAGGGCTGGGTTATGCCTGTGCGCTGGCTTTGGCGCAAGAAGGCTGCGACGTGTTCATCAATGGGCGCAACGCCGACAAGCTGGCGCAAGCGGCGGACAGTTTGCACCATGCCACCGGGGCCCGCATCACACCGGTACGAGCTGACCTGAACACCGACGCGGGCCGCAGCGCCTTGCTGGCCGCTTGCCCCGCGCCGGACATTCTTGTCAACAACAACGCCGGGCCACCGCCCGGTCAATTGGCCGACTGGGACCATGCCGCCTGGATGGACGCACTGGAGAGCAACTTGCTGTCGGCCGCGCTGCTGATGCGGGATGCCATTCCGGGCATGCGCGCCCGGCGATTTGGCCGCATCGTCAACATCACCTCTGCCATGGTCAAAACACCGCATGCGGCCATGGGTTTGTCCACCGCTGCCAGAGCGGGCTTGACCGCGTTGTCAAAAGCGCTGGCGCGCGAAGCCATCATCGACAACGTGACCATCAACAACCTCTTGCCCGAGCGATTTGACACGCCACGCCAGGAGTTCATGGCGCAGCGCATGATGAAAGAGAAGGGCATCAACCGGGAAGAGGCCCGCGCCCGCATCGTCGCCACCTTGCCTGCCTGTCGCTTTGGTGATCCCAAAGAGTTCGGGGCAGCCTGCGCATTTTTGTGCGCGACCACCTCCGGTTTCATGACCGGCCAAAACCTGCAGCTCGACGGCGGTGCTTACAGCGCGCTGATCTGAGCAGGGTCCGTTCAGGCAAAGAAAAAGGCGTCCTGTCGGACGCCTTTTCATATCAGAGGCCGGGGCCTCATGAAGCCAGGAAATCAAGCCTTGGCTTTGGCCTTGGTCATGGCGGCCTTAACAGAAGCTTCGGCTTGGGCAGAAGCGGCCTTGATGCTGGCTTCGGCGCTGTCAGCGGCTTGCTTGGCCACTTTTTTCAGGGTCTCGGCAGCAGTTTGGC
>JAIXOP010000016.1 GCA_027486725.1 Burkholderiales bacterium
AGCTTGCGTGTGCTGCGCCCACTGGGCAGCCGCTATCAGACCGAGCAAGCCTTGATCGAAGAATGGCTCGGCGGCATCGAGGCCGCCACGCGCCAATCCCCCGCTCTGGGCCTGGAGCTAGCGCGTTGCGGTCAACTCATCAAGGGTTATGGCAGCACCAACGAGCGCGGCAAAGACAACCTGCTGCACATCCTGCGTCACGTTTGCGGCCCCAACTCGGCCGTGCCACTGGCAGAGCAAGCGGCTGCCGTAGCCCGCATCCGCCAAGCCGCCCTGCAAGACGAAGCGGGTCAGGCGCTCGACCAGGCCTTGCTGCAACACGGCGCGCCAGCCCGTCCTGTCAAAGAGCAACCGGTGCTGTGGATGAAAAATCCCAGGCTGCAAAAATCCTAAGGGACTGACAGGCTCAAACCCCGGCCAGCTCGCGCAGGGCTTGGGGGTTGGGCAGGCCCAGCACGCGACCGCCCCCGCTGATGAGTTGGCGCTCGCGCAAGTGGCGCAGCACGCGTGAGAACGTTTCTGGGGCGATGCCCAGTTGGGCGGCAATCGTGCGCTTGCGCTCAGTGAGCTTGACGGCCAAACCGCCCAAAAGATCGTCGGGTTGGGCATGGCGCAACAGCCATTCGGCACAACGCGCGTCGGCGTCTTTGGCCAGGCGGCTCACACCCATTTCAGTTTGCTGGCGCTGCGAACGCGCCATGTCCATGAGCAGGTTTTGCGAGTCCTGTGGCAGCGCTTGCACCTGGGACACAAAGTCCTGCACAGACACGTTTTGCACCTGCACATCGGTTTCGGCCAACGCATCGACCGCATGCGGCAGACCCAACAGACCCGAGGCCGCCTCCAGCCAAAACGGACCCTCGACCACGCCCAGCTGATGGGCCATGACCCCATTGACCATCACCCCCAAGACCACTCGGCCCTGCAGGATGTGCATCAGGTGTTCAACCGGTTCACCCCGGTGCAGCAAGACGGTACCCGCCGTCAGCGAGAGGGGTTCAGTGGCCGGATCGGAAGCAGAAAAAACGGAATGGGGCACGGTGTCGTCCAACATGATGGCCCCGAATGTGCCAGAGCACCGGGCCAATCGTTTTGACACACATCAACTCAGACCACCAGGATCGCCCGAAAATCGTTCACATTGGTGTGCGTGGGCCCGGTGATGACCAGATCGCCCAGTGGCTCAAAAAAGCCGTAGGCGTCATTGCGCTGCAAATGATCGGCTACTTTGTGTCCCAGCGCGGCAGCGCGAGCCAGCGTGTCGGGGGCCACTTGCGCCCCGGCGTTGTCTTCGATGCCGTCAATCCCATCGGTGTCGGCCGCCAGCGCCCACACACCCGACTGGCCCTGCAGGGCGTCAGCCAAACCCATGCAAAACTCCCCGGCACGCCCTCCACGCCCGCGGGGCGTGCCCGCAGGCTGGGGCTTGATGGTCACCGTGGTCTCACCACCGCTCAAAATCACGCAAGGCTTGGTGAACGGCCCCAGGCCCTTGGCCGCCGCACGCGCCAGCGCCGCGTGTACCTTGGCCACTTCGCGCGACTCACCCTCGATCTCATCGCTCAGGATGTAGGCGTTCAGCCCCTGCGCACGCGCCGCAGCGGCAGCGGCTTCGAGCGACTGCTGGGGCGTGGCGATCATGTGCACGCTGTGGCCTGCAAACACCGGCGAGCCGGGCTTGGGCGCTTCCCAAACACCCGACTGCAAGGCCTGCAGCACCGAATCGGGCACCGTGGGGCCGCTGGCGATGATGGACGGATCGTCCCCCGGCACATCGCTGATGGTGAGCGTGACCACCCGCGCAGGGGCACAAGCGGCCGCCAAGCGCCCGCCCTTGATGCGCGAGAGGTGCTTGCGCAGGCAGTTCATCTCGGCAATGTTCGCTCCGCTGGCCAGCAGCTGGCGGTTGATGTCTTGCTTGAGTTGCAAGCTGATGCCGTCTGCGGGCAAAGTCAACAAAGACGAGCCGCCGCCCGAAATCAGGCACAACACCAAATCGTCGGCCGTCAGGCCTTGCGTGAGTTCCAAAATCCGCTCAGCCGCTCGCAAGCCTGCTGCATCGGGCACCGGGTGAGAAGCCTCGACCACCTCGATGCGCTCAGGCAAGCCTGCAGGACGCGGCGGCGTGTGGCCATAACGCGTGACCACCAGGCCCGACAGTGGCGCGTCATGGGGCCACAGGGCCTCCACCGCTTGCGCCATGGCTCCGCCCGCCTTGCCTGCACCCAGCACCAAGGTGCGACCCTTGGGGGGCGAGGGCAAATGGGCGGCGGTGTTGTGCAGGGGCAAGGCACGTTGCACCGCCACATCGTAGAGGTGACGCAACGTGGTTTGTGGATCAATCATGGGCGTATGGGCTCAAACAAAGATAACCCGAGGATAAAGGGTTTCGCTTTGGCCAAATGGATGCCCATGGACCAAAGCCGCTCAATCGGCCGTGATCTTGCCTTCCTGGATCACGCGGCCCCAGTAGGCCAACTCCTTGCGGGTGTAGTCGCCCAGCTGGGCCGGAGTCATGTGCTCAATCAGGGTGCCCGCGTCTTCAGCACGCTTTCTCAAATCCGGTGAGGTCAGGACCTTGGCGATCTCGGTGTTGAGCAGTTGCACCACGTCGTTGGGTGTGCCCGCAGGCGCATACAGGGCAAACCAGGAATCGAGCGTCAAATCCTTGAGGTCCACCTCGCGGGTGGTGGGCACCTGCGGCAATGAGCCCAGGCGGGTGGTGCTGGTCACGGCCAGCCCCTTGAGTTTGTCGGCCTTGATGTGCTGGACCACCGAGGCGGGCGTGGTGATGAACATGTCCACCTGGCCCCCCAGCAAGTCCTGTACTGCAGGTCCGGCACCACGGTAAGGTATGTGCGTGATGAATGTGCCCGTCATTTGCTTGAACAATTCACCCGCGATGTGCTGGATGGAGCCCGCTCCGGAAGAGGCGTAGTTCAACCTGCCTGGATTGGCCTTGGCGTAGGCGATCAGTTCGCGCATGTTGTTGACCGGCAGGCCAGCCCGAACGGTCACCACCTGCGGCGCACGTGTCCGCATGGACACCGGTGCGAAATCCTTGATCGGGTCCCAGCCGGTATTTTTGAACAGGTGAGGGTTGCCCACCTGAAAGCCGCTGAAGGCCAGCAGCAGCGTGTAGCCATCGGGCTTGGCCCTGGCCACCAGTTGATTGCCGATGTTGCCAGACCCACCGGGCTTGTTGTCGATCACCACAGGCTGGCCCAGCGCGCGTGACAAGGGCACGGCGATCAAGCGCGCCGTGAAATCGGTGGTGCCGCCGGGCGCACTGGGCACCACGATGGTGATGGGCCTGGCCGGGAATTTGGCCTGGGCCATGGCAGCCTGACCGCAAGCCAGTGCCATCAGGGCACCCATTGCGCTCATGATCCATTGACGTCTTTGCATGATTGTCTCCTTGGGTAAAAAAATCGGGAAAGAAAAGGAAGGAATACAGCTTGAAGGTCGTCCCTCAATCGGTCGCACGCAGCCAGCGTGTCAGCGCGGCTGTCACGGCATCTGGCTGCTCGATCGTCGAGAGGTGGCCACAGGACTCGATCACCTCCAACTGCGCGCCGGGAACACAAGCCGCCATGGCTTCGTGATCGGCCAGCGGCGTGACCGGGTCCTGCCGTCCGCACATCACCAATGTGGGCACGCGCACCCGCGCCAGATCGGCGTGTGAGTCGGGCCTGCCCAGCATGGCCGTTTGCTGGTTGAACTGGCCCACCGCACCCACACTGCGCGCCATGTCGGCCATCAGTTCGGCCAGCGCTGTATTGCCAACATGGGCGGGTAACAACCATCGTGCGGGCACCTCGGGGATGAGGGCTTCAATGCCCCCCTGTTGCACCGTCGCGATGTCCTTGTGACGGCCTTCACGGCGCTGCGGGTGATCGGCCACCGCAGTGGTGTCGATGAGCACCAAGCGCTCCAGCCGTGGCAATGCACAGCGGATTGCCTCAAAAGCAGCATAGCCACCCAGCGACAGGCCAATCCAGGTGAAACGCTCCGGCATTGCCGACAGCACCTGCTGAGCCATGCCCGCCATTGAATCGTGATCACGAAAGACGAACACGCTGCAGTCATACGCTGATTCAAGCGCTTCCAGCTGATGCGCATAGAGCCGCTCGTCGGTCATGTGGGCGCAGGCAAACGCCAGCGCGGGTCGTCGGGTCATGGCCGTCTCACTTTCCAGGGGTTGCTCATGCCAGTACGGAGAGTTCGATCAAATTAAAATCTGGGTCACGCACATAAACCGAGCGGATTTTTTGTGTAGCGCCTGTGCGCATCACCGGACCTTCCAGGATCGGCCAGTTGCAGGCCTGCAGCCGCGCGACCACTTCTTCCAGCGGAACGTTCACGATGAAGCACAGATCGAGTGCGCCCGGCACAGGCAGGTGGGCCTTGGGTTCGAATTCGCTGCCCTGCACATGCAGGTTGATTTTCTGGTTACCGAATTTGAAAGCGCGGCGCTCCACCGGCGGTGTGCCGCCCACGAAGCTCTCGAGCTGCATGCCCAGCACACGGGTGTAGAAGTCCACGCAGGCCGCTTCGCGCGCGGTGGTCAGCACCAAATGGTCGAGGTGGTCAATCATGAGAACTCCTTTTTCAATTCAGCCACCGAAGGTGGCGCAGGGTGCAGGTCGGTGATCAGGCCACTTTTGGCCACCTGCCCTGGGACTTCGCGACCCACGATGGCGGGCAGCTGGCGAGCCAGGGGCAGCAGGCGCTGCAAATCGATGCCGGTATCGAGGCCCATGGCGGCGAGCATGTGGATGGCGTCTTCGCTGCAGATGTTGCCGCTCGCACCGGGGGCATAGGGGCAGCCGCCCAGCCCGCCCAGCGAGCCGTCGAAGCGGTCGATGCCCGACTGCACCGCAGCCAGCACATTGGCCAGGCCCATGCCCCGGGTGTTGTGGAAGTGCAGCGTGAGCTGCAGGTCGGGGAAGCGCTGCTGCAGAACCTCGCACATGGCGGCCACCTGGCGCGGCTGCGCCATGCCCGTGGTGTCGCAAATGGTCAGGCCTCGCACGCCCAGATCGGCAAAGCGCTGCGACCACTGCAGCACCTCGGCCTGTGGCACATCGCCCTCCATCGGACAACCAAAGCAGGCCGACAGGGACACATTGATCGGTACCCGCGCGCCAAAGCGTTCGATCACCTCACGCAGGGCCGCAAAGCTGTGTTCGCGGGGCATGCGCAGGTTGGCCAGGTTGTGCGTCTCCGAGGTCGACATCACCAGGTTGAACTCGTCGGGCTTCACGTCCATGGCCCGCTCGGCGCCGCGCAGGTTGGGCACCAGCACGGTGTACTCAACCCCTGGCACCCGCTGGATGCGGCCCATCACCTCTTCGGCGTCGCGCAGCATCGGTATGGCCTTGGCCGAGGTGAACGAGGTCACCTCGATCTTGGCGTAGCCGCACTGGCTCAGGCCATCGATCAGGGCGATCTTGGCGTCAGTTGGAACGAACTCGGGCTCCATCTGGAAACCGTCACGCGTGACCACCTCATTGAAAAAGATGCGCTGTGTCATGCCTGACCTCCCACAATGCCTTTGGCGCGCAGCTCGGCGATCTGCTGCGCATCCAGTCCCATCTTCGCGAGGATGCGGTCGGTGTCCTGCCCCAGCTGCGGCGCATTGCGCCGGTGGCTGCCCGGGGTGCGCGAGAGCTTGGGCACGATGCCGGGCACCGTCAAATGGCTGCCATCGTCCATCTGCACCTGCTGCAACATGTCGCGCGCTTGGTAGTGTGGATCGGCGGCGATGTCGGCCACGCTGTAAATCTTTCCGGCGGGCACCGAGGCCTGCTCCAGCGCATCGAGCACGACCTGCACCGGGCGCTGCGCAGTCCAGGCCCCAATCGCGTCATCGAGCTCCTGCACCCGCGCCACACGCCCGGCGTTGTCGGCCAAAGTCGGATCGTCTCCCAGATCCGGGCGGCCAATCAGGGCCATGAGTCGCTTGAAAATGCTGTCGCCATTGCCCGCGATCAACGCGTAGGCACCGTCCTGGCAGCGGTAAGCGTTGGTGGGCGCGATGCCCGGCAAGGTACTGCCCGCAGCACCGCGCACCGCACCAAAGGCACTGTATTCGGGCACCAGACTTTCCATGCAGTTGAAGACGGCCTCGTAGAGGGCCACATCGATCACCTGCCCCTGCCCGGTGGCATGGCGGTGCTGCAGGGCCAGCAAAATGCCAATGACTCCGTGCAGGGCTGCCAGCGTGTCGCCGATGCTCACCCCCACCCGCACAGGCACTCTGCCCGGCTCGGCCGTGAGATGGCGCAAGCCGCCCATCGCCTCGCCGATCACGCCAAAACCCGGACGGTTGCGGTAGGGGCCTGTCTGCCCGTAACCGCTGATGCGCAGCACGATCAGGCGCGGGTTGCTGGCCACCAAATCGTCCGGCGCCAACCCCCAGCCTTCCATGGCACCGGGGCGAAAGTTTTCGATCAGCACATCGGCTTCCTGGGCCAGCTGGCGCACCAGGGCTTGCCCTTCTGGCGTGCGCAGGTCCAGTGCGAGCGAACGCTTGTTGCGTGACTGCACCTGCCACCAGACCGAGGTGTCGTCCTTGAGCATGCGCCATTTGCGCAGCGGGTCACCGCTGCCGGGCGGCTCGATCTTGATGACCTCGGCGCCGAAATCGGCCAGGGTCTTGGCGGCAAAGGGGCCGGCAATCAGTTGCCCCAACTCCAGCACCTTCAAACCGGCCAAGGCACTGGGCGGGATCGATGCAAGGGAAGATGACTTTTGCGTGTTCATGCCGCGCAGTGTGCCGCGCAGGCGGGAAAGGGTCTATTTCTGACTTGATCAGTCAGCCTTCGCATTTTGCGAAGGCGCATGCAGGAAATCCCTGAAATCTTTGACGGCCGAATCGGCCTCCTTTGGGATGGCCACTTTCAGGCGCCGATGCGCCCAGGCGTCGGTCAGAGGGCGCCAACCCAGCTTCATGGCGCGCACGATCGGCATCGCCGCCCGTTTGGGCAACAAAGCAATTCCCAAACCCGACACGACCATGTGGCCCACCGCATCAAAGCTGCGCACCTGCATGCGCAATTTCAAGGCCCTGCCCGCAGCCATGGCGGCACTTTGCTGTTGTTGCAATAGGGCGGCACCCGGGTTCAAACTGATCCAGGACTCGTCCAGGGCGTCCACAAAAGTGACCGCTGAATGCGCCATCAAGGCATGATCGCGCGGCAGGATCAACACCAGCTCATCCTTGCGGAAGTCCTGAACATCCAAGCCATCGGTGTGCGGACCTTCCACAAACACCCCCACATCGGCCCGCCCCTCCCTCAAAGCCAGCACCACTTGTTCTGACACTTGCTCTTCCAGATCAATCTGCACCTCCGGGTGCAAGCCGCTGTACTCGGCGATCAAAGGGGGTAAAAACTGGTTGATGGCCGCTGTTCCGGCAAACAGCCGCAGATGCCGTACAACGCCCATTTGCAAATCGGCCAATTCGCTCACCAGCCCATCCATTTCCTGCAACAGCGCCAGACCCCGC